>NZ_LQQO01000032.1 GCF_001619955.1 Sphingomonas hankookensis
AGCCTCCAAGGCTCCGGCAGTCATGGGGTCTAATCAGTATGGGTCCGTCGTCCCCAACGCGGGCTGATCGTCACCTCGTCGAACAGATGCCGCCCCAGGATCACCGATGCCGCGCCGCTGCTCGCCCCGATATAGGCGACCGCGCCCAGCCCATAGGCGAGCAGCCCCGCCGATTGCGGCGGCACATGGAGCGCGTAGAGCCAGTACAGCGCAGCTCCCGCCACCACCAGCAACACCAGCCCCAACAGCCGCAAGGTCCGGTCGGCCCGGCGGGTTCGCCATCGCTCCATGCCACGTCTCCCTCTCCAACGTGGCACACCAGCTATCGGGCGCGGCATAGCAAGACGAGAGCGATTTCCCGCTTTCGCATAGCGTCGGCATAATCACCGCGCCGCACTATGCGTGCGCTATGCAATTGTCTGGAATCGCTCTCGAAACCCAATACGGCGGGGCATAGCTGAAGGCGGCGGGTGCAGGACGCCCGACCTTTGGAAGACAGATTACATGTCACGCGAACCCGATCCGGAGCCTGACGAACCGGCAACCATCCATGTCGGGCAGGACGCCGCCGGCCACTGGCTGGTGCAGGACAGCGGCCACCGCCTCGAAGGACGGTTCGTCTCGCGCGATGCCGCGATCGGCTATGCGCGCGGCGAATGCCAGATGCTCCATGCCACGCTGTGCATGGCGACCGCGCCGCTGGTCCCGTGCGTGTCCTTCGCGCCGCTCACCGATGGCGAACGGGTGGCGGCATGAGGACCACCGCCCGCATCGCTCCCGCCGCGCAGCGCATCGCGCCGCGTCTGGCCCCCATTCGCCGCGCGGTACGCGCCGACCCGCGCTGGCCGCAGATCGTCGCCGCGTTGCAGGACCTGCGCGACGCCCGTCGCCATGCGGTGCGGATCGTCGATGCCGATTGCGCCTGTGGCACGCTGCTGATCGAGGTCGCGCGCCATGCCCGCGCGATGGGCTTCACCGCGATCGAGGGGCGCGGCATCGACGGGTCGCCGGCGATGATCGGCCGCGCGCGCGCCGCCGCCGCGCGACTGCACGATCCGGCGATCGGCCTGTCGTTCGACATGACCGACATGCGCGGCGCGCTGTTGCAGGAGGCGGAGGCCCCCGCCGACCTGCTGCTGTGGCATGGCGGGCGCGATGCCGACGCCACCGGCATGGCGGCGGTGCTGGCCGCAGCCGCGACGCGGCTGATCGCCGATGGGAACAGCGCCGCATGACCCGTCGCGACCTGCGCTGGAAGGGGGCCGGGCTGGCGCTGCTCGCCCTCTCCTGCACGATGGCGGCGGCGCTCGAAGGATCGCCGCTGGCGCTCGCCTTCTTTCCCGTGGCGCTGCTCGCGCTGCCGCTACTGCTGCATGGCAAGCGGGTCGGACAGATGGTGCGCGCTGGATGGCGCGGGCATGGCCGCACCGTCGACATTCTCCACGCCGCCCGGCTGCGCCGCCGCCGTTGATTCACCCGGTCGATCGATCGCGCCGCACTGATTCAGACAATCCATGCGACACGCACGCGCGCCTACGCGATAGTGCCGCCATGGAGCTGCCGTTCATGCCGATCGAACTGACCGCCCGCGATTCCGCACGCGGCATTGCCCGGCGCTGGCGGGTGGTCGTCTATCGCGACCTGTTCGGCATACTGCTGGTCGAGACGCAATGGGGCCGCATCGGGCGGGCGGGGCAACGCCTGGTGCGCGCGTTCGTCAGCGAGGATGCCGCCCTCGCCCATGTCCGTGCGCTGCTGCGCCGCCGCGCGGGCGCGGTGCGGCGGATCGGGGTGGGCTATGCCTGATCCACGATCGGCAGCACCCCGAACGGCCGGTTGAGTACCCGCAGCACCTCATGCGCCACGAACACCCGGTTGCGGCGATAGCCGGTCCGCTCGCGCAGCACATCCGCCGCGACCAGTTGCTCGATCGCCACATTCGCCGCCGGCGGCGACACGCCCAACCGCTCCCCAAGCCGCCGGGCGGTCAGAACCGGATAGTCGGGCAGCAGGGCCAGCGTGCGCAGCGCCGCCGACCCGCCGCGATAGCGCCGCCGCCCCCGCCATGCCGTCACCAGCGCGACCAGTGCCGCGCGCGTCGCCATCAGCTCGTCGACCGTGCCCGTGACCGCATCGGCCAGAAACGTGACCATCGCGCCCCAGTCGAGCCGCTGCTGCGCCGCCGCCAGCGCGTTGTAATAGGCCTGTCGATGCGCCTCGATATAGGGCGACAGGTACAACGGTACCGTGCCGTCCGCCGCCATCATCAGCGGCAGCAGCAGCCGCCCGACCCGGCCATTGCCGTCACGAAACGGATGCACCGCCTCGAAATGGGCATGGGCAATCGCCATGCGCTCGATCAGGCTCTGCGTCATGCCCTGCATCCCCTCGCTGCGCAGATAGGCTATGGTGTCGTCCAGGCATGCCTCGATCCGCGCCGGCGGAGTCGGGTTGTAGCGCGAATAGGCGATGTCGGCGCGCGGTCCTCCGATCCACACGACGCATTCCCGCAAGGCGCCGGGCGCGTCGCGATAGCCGGGGTCGCCCTGCACCACCGCCCGGTGCAGCTCGGCAATCAGGGCGGGCGTGAAGAATACCGGCCCCTGCGCCGCCGCCTGCGGCACGAGCCGGTCGAGGATCAGCGCATAATCGCGCACCTGCCGCGCGGCGGCGCGGTCGCCGTCGTCCGCCTCCTCCTCGAGCGAGAGCAGCTCGTCGAGCGTGCTGTACGTCCCCTCGATCGACGAACTGCTCACCGCTTCGCGCCGGGTGAGCAGGCGGCTGACCATATAGGGGTCAGCCATCTCCCCGGCGAGCAGGTCGACCCGTGCCAGTGCCGCCACCGCCCGGCCATGGTCGGCCAGCCCCTGCCCGAGCGGTATCGCACCCTCGGGCGGGGGTGGCGGCACCACGCCGTAATGCGCGGCATAGGGATCCGGCAGCCGTTCGAGCCGCTCGCGGATCGCGTGGCAAAGGTCGTCGCGGTGCATCACCAATCCTTAGCATGGCATCGGCTTCGGTATCTATAATAAAGGTTATGTATTTAACCTTCTACAAACATGGTAGATTATCGCTTTTTTGAAAGCTTGTGCGCGTGCCGCTTCCCCAAAGCCAAACTAGGGCGCGCTAAATCCCCACGCTATTGCTAGGCATAAGAGCCTGCGCCATTCTCCCACCAAAGACAGGGAGATTACGCATGGCATTGTCGTTGGCGCTGATTCTGGCGCAGGTCGCCGCGCAAGCATCGCCGCCCCCCGAACCGGTCGTACAGGCACCGGAGGAGGAACCCCGCGCCGATACCGGCCGCCTCGCGCCTGCCGACACGGGCGAGATCGTCGTGACCGCCCGCCGTCGCGCCGAAACGGTGCAGCAGGTGCCGATCGCGATGTCGGTGGTCGGCGGCACGACGCTGGCGGACACTGGGGCGTACAACGTCAACCGCCTGACGCAGCTGCAACCCACGCTGCAATTCTATTCGACCAACCCGCGCAATTCGGCCGCCAATATCCGGGGGCTGGGCGCGCCGTTCGGCCTGACCAATGACGGCATCGAACAGGGTGTCGGCATTTATGTCGACGGGGTCTATTACAGCCGGATCGCATCGGCGACGTTCGACTTCACCGACACCGAACGGATCGAAATCCTGCGCGGGCCGCAGGGGACGCTGTACGGCAAGAACACGACGGCCGGCGCGATCAACATCACCACGCGCAAGCCCAGCTTCACCCCCGAAGCGCGCGTCGAGCTGACCACCGGCAATTACGACTTCATCCAGGCAAAGGCATCCGCCTCCGGCCCGATCATCGGCGACACGCTGGCGGCGCGCATCTCCGCCTCGGTCACCTCGCGGCGCGGCACGATCCGCAACACCGTACTGGGCGGCTATGCCAATGCACAGGACAATCAGAGCGTGCGCGGGCAGTTGCTGTGGAAGCCCGCCGCGAACCTCGATGTGACGCTGTACGGCGATTACGGGCACCAGAACCCCGATTGCTGCGCGCAGATCTATGTCCGCACCGGCACGACGCAGCGCCCGCTCAGCCGCCAATATGCGGCCCTTGCCGGCGCGTTCGGCTATGCCGCGCCCTCGACCGACGCGTTCGACCGGCTGACCGACCTCGACACCCCGCTGCGCGCGCGACAGGAGCTGGGCGGGGTCTCGCTGGTCGGCAATCTCGATCTGGGCGCGGCGACGCTGACCTCGGTCAGTGCGTGGCGGTTCTGGAACTGGGACCCGTCGAACGACCGCGATTTTACCGGCCTGCCGATCACCACCGTATCGGCCAATCCGTCGCAGCAGCGCCAATGGAGCCAGGAACTGCGCATCGCGTCGAACGGCCGTCGCGCGGTCGATTACGTCGCCGGCCTGTTCTATTTCCACCAGACGATCGATACGCAGGGGCTGCAGGTACAGGGGCCGGCGGCGTCGCGCTTCCTGCTCAACCCGACCGGCGCGAATGCGGCCAACCCGGCGGTGCTGAACGGCCTGACCGCGCGCAACACCATCGGCTTTTCGAACACCAGCGCGGCGGTGTTCGGCAAGCTGACGTGGCACCTGACCGACGCGCTGTCGATCGCGCCGGGGCTGCGGGTGAATTACGACAAGAAGACCGGCGATTACGTGTCGGTGATCACTACCGGCACCGGCGCGCTGCTCAACTGTTCGGCGGCGTCGCAGGCCGCCAGCAGCGTGACGCGCGACCGTTGCGGCGTGCTGGCCCCGCAAAGCTATCGCCCCGATTTCGACGACTGGAACGCATCGGGCGACGTCACCATCGCCTATGACGTGGCGCGCGACGTCCATGCGTATGCGACCTATGCCCGCAGCTATAAGTCGGGCGGCATCAACCTGTCGGGCCTGCCGCTCGATGCGAACAACAACCCGATCCTCGCGGCGGCACAGGTGAAGCCCGAACGGGTCAACCATTACGAACTGGGGCTGAAGACCCAGTGGCTCGACCGGCGCGTCACCGCCAACCTAGCCGCCTTCTGGACCGACATCGCCGATTATCAGGCGACGGTGACCAACGGACAGCTCGGCGTGCTGCGCGGCTACCTCGCCAATGCGGAAGCGGTCAGGACGCGCGGGATCGAACTCGACACCGCCTTCCGCCCGACCGAGCGGCTGAATCTCTACGCCAACGCCGCCTATACCGATGCGAAGTACGTCCGCTTCACCGACGCCCCCTGCCCGCCCGAACTGTCGGGCGGCACCGCACCGGCAACCGGCCAGCAGACCAGCCCGGCGGGCACCCCCGGCGGCGTCAGCCCCTCGGCATGCGACGTGTCCGGACAGCGCCTGCCCGGCATCTCGAAATGGGCGTTCAGCTATGGCGCCGAATATACCCTGCCGGCGAAGCTCGGCGACACCGACGGCAATGCCTATCTCGGCTTCGACGGCAGCTATCGCTCGCGCTTCTCGTCCAATCCCTCGCCCTCGGCCTACACCTATATCGACGGCTATAGCATCGCGAACTTCCGCCTCGGCTACCGCGCCGATGCCGGGTGGAATGCGTTCCTGTGGCTGCGCAACGCCTTCGACCAGAATTACTACGAGCTGCTGGCGACCCAGTCGGGCAATACCGGCCTGATCGTCGGCCAGCCCGGCGACCCGCGCACCTATGGCGTCACGGTGTCGGCGTCGTTCTGAGCGACGCGCGGCGGGCGTGGGATCAATCGTCCCACCCCGCCGCATCGCCCCCGGCGAACGACGCCAGCAGCGCGGCCCCCGGTTCGCGCAGCGCCTTCGGCACGGCGGCCAGCGCCGGATCGTCGATCCGCATCGCCGGCAAGCGCGTCGCCAGCATCCGCGCCAGCGTCTCCGCCTGAAGCCTGTCGCGGCGCTGCTTCATCACGTCGCGATCGGCCCGACCGGCAACCCACAGTTTGTGGCACAGGAACGCGCGGGGATCGGGCACCGCCATCCACAGCGGCAATCCCCGTTCGTCGATGACGATCCGTTCGACCACCGGCACATTTTCCAGCCACGCCAGCCCGGCAATCTCCACCGCCACCAGATCGTCCGCCGGCTCCCCGATCCGCGGAGGCGCACGCGCATCGGCCGGAAACCGCGTCGCCGGGGTAATCAGGTCGACCATATAGCCCGCATCGTTGACCGCCCGAAAACTGCCCGGTTCGGTCGCACGAAAGCTGCCATCCAGCCCCTGTAACAGCCCGATCAGCCCGTCCGCGCGCACATCACCGACGATCTTCAACGACCGGCGCGCATCGTACAGGATGTCGATGTCCATCGTGGTCATCGCCTCCTCGCCCAGTTGCACCCCGCCCATCATCTCATAGGCATAGAGTGCATGGGTGCCGACGATCTTCATCCCGCGGCCCAGCACCCCTTCGCGGTCGAGCCGACGGAGGATCCGTGCCGAAGTAAGCGGCACCCGGCCGAGGCGCAGCGCCCGGTTGACCGGGGCCATCTCGCGCAGCCGCTGGTCGAGCCGGTCGCGGCGTTCGCGTAACGTATCGCGCCCGGCATGGAAGGCGGCATGGGCTTCGCGCGTGCGATCATCCTCTGCGCCCAGGCTTTTCCAGACGCCATCGATCTTGCGGTATAGATAGGTCCGCTCCTTGACCGTCTTCCACGTCATCGACCCGACATAGCGCATGGTCAGTTCGCGCGTCGTGTCGCGATAGGTGGCATAGAGCTGCTCGCAATCGATCAGCTGCCGGGTCTGCTGCGCGTTCAGGTCCAACATGGCCGCACGGTTATCCCTTTTACAAAATAAATCAACGCAAAGGGGATAACGCTGTCTTAGCGGACGCCCCCCGCCCCTTCGGGCACGCACCGGAACCCTTCCCCCGCCCGCTCGCTCCACTCCCCATGACCGACGAACCTCTTCGCCCCGGCTGCGCCGTGCCCAGCGGCCGCCTGTCGCGCCTGTCCGGTTTCGGACGCCTTGCCGGCGGGATCGCGGGCGGGATGCTGGCCGAGGGCGCACGCCGCATCGCCAGCGGGGAACGCCCGCGCATGGGCGACCTGATTCTCACACCCGCCAATGCGAAGCGGATGGCCGACCGGCTGTCGCACCTGCGCGGCGCGGCGATGAAGCTGGGGCAGATGATTTCGATGGATGCGGGCGACCTGTTGCCGCCCGAACTGGCCACCATCCTCGCAAGCTTGCGCAATCAGGGGCAGACCATGCCCCCCGCGCAGCTCGACCGGCTGCTGATCGCCGAATGGGGGCCGGACTGGCGCGGCAAGCTCGCAAAGTTCGACGCGAACCCAATCGCCGCCGCCTCGATCGGGCAGGTCCACCGCGCCGAGCTGGCCGATGGCCGGCGCCTCGCGATCAAGGTGCAATATCCCGGCGTCCGCGAAAGCATCGACGCCGACGTTGATAATGTCGCCACGCTGCTGCGCGTATCGAACCTGTTGCCGCGCGAACTCGACCTCAAGCCGCTGCTTGCAGAGGCCAAGCGCCAGCTGGCCGACGAAGCCGATTATGCGCGCGAGGCGGACGCGATGCGCCGCTATGCGACAAGGCTCGACGGCGACCCGCGCTATGCCGTGCCGCGGCCCATCGAGGCGCTGACCACCACCCGTATCCTCGCCATGGACTATCTCGACGGCGCCCCGATCGAAGGGCTGGCCACCGCGCCACAGGCGACGCGCGACGCCGCGATGACCGCGCTGATCGACCTCTGCCTGCGCGAACTGTTCGAATTCGGCGAGATGCAGACCGACCCCAATTTCGCCAATTATCGCTGGCAGGCGGATAGCGGCCGCATCGTCCTGCTCGACTTCGGCGCGACGCGGCGGGTGCCGCCCGATACCGCCGATGCCTACCGCCGCCTGATCGCCGCCGGTCTGGCGCGCGACCGCGATACGATCCGCGACGTGGCGGTCGAAACCGGGTTCCTGGGGGCAGCAGCGGTGCGCGCGCACCGTGCGGCGGTCGACCGGATCATCGCCGCGATCGACGACGCGATGGCGCGGCCCGGCCCGTTCGACTTCGGCGACCGCGCCTTCGTGCCGGTAGTGCGCGAGGAGGCAAAGGCCCTCGCCGCCGACCGCGCGACCTGGCACGTACCGCATGTCGAAACGCTGTTCGTACAGCGCAAGATCAGCGGCACCGCGCTCTTGGGGGCCCGGTTGAAGGCGCGGGTCGATGTGCGGGGCATGGCGGCGCAGGCGACAGGTCGACCTGTCGACATGTAGGGCTATGGGTGGTCAGCGCGGTCCCGATGCCCGGTCGACCTCGCGGCCAGGTTTCAGGATCAATTGACCTTGCGGCCGTACCCCCGCACAGGCGGGGGGTACGGCCTGAAATTTGAAAAGCGCAGCACGATATGCCTGGGACCAGTCTGTGCCCTTGGTGTGACGACGATCTTCATCCGGCTTTCGCGCCAGCCCTTTGCTCCAAGGCCGCAATCAGTTCGTCGAAAACGACATCAAGGTCACGAACCCGCCCCGCATCGGCATCGGCGATCCCCCGCGCGATCGACGCATCGAGTGCGGCGAGACGCGCCTCGCGATCCTGTATCAGCCGGCCCCCCTCGCGCAGCACCTCGCTCTTCGAATTATAGCGCCCCTCGGCGACCAGTTTCGCCACGAATCCTTCCAGCTGCTTTCCCAGGTCCGCGCTAATCATCGCCAGTCTCCTCGCGGCCAGATACATGACGTTATCAACAGTTGATAACGCGTGAAATTGATCGCTTTCCTACACGGCACTCCCACGTCACAATCGCTTCGCTCCTGGCCTGCCCGCCCTCGAACCGCATGCCGCGCAAACCGCGTGCGGGTGTGAACTTTGTGAACTTTGGCCGGTCCCGCGCCCTCTGGACCGGTCGGCCGACCCCCGGTATCGCTGGGGCCAATCGCTGCGGGGGCAGTGTGCAATGGGGCGCGCGATGGGACAGGCCGGGGGGCCGGAGCGGATCGAGGGGTGGAAATCGATCGCGGCCTATCTGGGGCGCGACCGGTCGACCGCGATCCGCTGGGCACGCGAACGCGCCCTGCCGGTCCATGCCCTGCCCGGCGGCAAGGCACGCAGCGCCTATGCGCTGGCCACAGAGCTGGACGCATGGCGCGCCGGACAGGGCGCGCTGCCCGACCCTGTACCGGACGACCCGTCCGAAGCGCCCGTAGCCGAACCCCCTGCGCCCGCACCCGCAGCCCCCGATCTGCCCGCCCCCGCTCCTGCCCGTCCCCGCCGCCGCTGGCCTTTGGTCGCGGCGGTGGCACTACTGCTGGGCGGCGGCGCGGTGACGCTTGGCGGATGGCAGCGGGAGCGTCCCGCCCCCGGTTTCGACACCGCATCGCACGCCCGCTATGTCGCCGCGCGCGACGATGTGGCGATGCGTGCCGCCCCCCGGCTGCGCGCGGCGATCGCGACGTTGACCGCCATCGCCCGCCGCCACCCCGACCACGCCCCGACGCACGAGGCGCTGGCCGAGGCATGGCTGCTGGCCCGCGAATTCGGATCGGCCGGCGATGCGCAGGCGCTGGGCCGGGCACAGGCGGCAGCGGCGGCGGCTCGGGCGATCGACCCGGCGTCGGTGGTCGCCGACCGGGTCGACGGGGTCATCGCCTATTGGTGGTATCGCGATCCCGCCCGCGCCGGCACGCTGTTCCGCCGCGCCATCGCCCACGGGGCGAACGACCCGCTGGCGCATCTGTGGTACGCCAATATCCTGGCCGACAATGGCGAGGATGCGGCGGCGATGCGCGAGTTCGACGCCGCGCGCACCCTGTCCCCCGGCGCACCGCACATCCTGGCGGATTATGGCTGGGGCCTGTGGTCGGCGGGCCGCCGGGGGGAAGCGGACGCGGTGTTCGCGATGCTGGCGACGCGGCATCCCGACCTCGCCAGCGTGCAGGACTGCCTGAGCGTCGTCGCGCTGGCCGAGGGCGATGTCGCGGGCTATGTCCGCCACCTCACCGAACGCGCCCGGCTGCGCGCCGAACCGGAACTGGCGACCTATAGCGCGGCGCTCGGGCGCACGCTTGCCGCCGACCGCAGCGGCGATCATGCCGCGACCTATGCCGTGATCCTCAGCCGCGCGGCGGCCTTTACCCAGAATACCGACCGGCCAGACCATAGCTGGTCCGCGTTCGTCGCGGCGATGGCGGGGGACCGGGCGGCGCTGCTGGCGGTCCTGAACGATGCCCGTGCGCGCGGCGAACGCTGGGGCGCGGCGGGCTTCGTCCGGCGCATCCGCGCGCGCTATCCCGGCGACGCCGCGATCGGCAAGGCACTGGATATGCTGGCACAGGACCGCATCGAACCGGCCTGACGCCACGCAATGCGACGCTTTGCGACACCTTGCCGCCAGCGTCGACACACCGCTCCCGCTACCGTTGTCCACGGGGCAAATGGTTCGGGGGAACCGGAAAATGGCAGGGACGGATGTCGTCGCGATCACGGAAACTGTGCGCGAGCGGGAGGGGGCGGAACCGGCGCGCGACGCCTATTGGCAGGGGCAGGTCGACCACCGCGACGATGCGATGGCGCTGATCGACCGTGACGGGCGGACGCTGTCCACCACGGCGGCGTTCGATGCGCTGCTGGGCGCGGCACCGTGGAGCGGGGCGCCGGGCGAACAGGCCCGGATCGACGCCGCGCTTGCCCGCGCCACGGCACGGGTCGCGCCGGCGGCGGCAGCGGTGCGGTTCCGCCGCGGGGGCGACACGCTGATCCTGATCGTCCGGCCGATCCCGTGGGCGACGCGACTGCTCCATGCGCCGGCGGGGGTCGCGGTGGCGACGCTGCTCGCCCCCAATCGCCGCCCCGCCCCTGCGCCCCAGCTGTGGCAGGAGGCGTTCGGGCTGACGCCCGCCGAAACCACGCTGGCGACGCTGCTGATGGCCGGGCATTCGCTCGAATCCGCCGCCGCCGCGCGCGACTGCCGCCCGGCGACGCTGCGCGTCCATCTGCGGCACATCTTCCTAAAGACCGGGGTGTCGCGCCAGTCGGACCTGGTCGCGCTGCTGGGCCGCATGGGCCGGGGATATGGCATACCCCATTTGGCCTACATGCTTCGGTGTATGTCGCGCATTGCCCTCGTGCGGGATGATGCCCCCGGATTTGGGGGGAGCAGGATGCGGAGTTCGTTGATGATTGCGGCGGTCATGCTGGCCGCCCTGACGCCGGCCGACGGCGCATCGGCCCAGCGCAACCGGCGCGGCACGCAGGCGACCGAACTGGACCCGACCGGGCGCGGCGCGATCTTCGGCGTCGGGCTGGAATCGCGCGACATCGACATGATCGCCGACCAGATCGTGCGCGACCTGCTGTCGCGGCCCGACATCGTCGGCACGCCCACCCCGCCGCGCATCGTCGTCGACAGCGAGAAATTCTACAACGACAGCTCGCAGCGGATCGACCGCGACATGGTGACCGGCGCGCTGCGCGCCAGCCTCAGCCGTGCCGCCGCCGGGCGCATCCGCTTCGTCAGCCGGGAATCGATGGACATCGTGATGCGCGAGCGCGAGCTGAAGCGCACCGGCGTCGCCGACACCGGCACCCGCGGCATGACGCAGGGCGTGTCGGGTGTCGACTACCAGCTGGTCGGCAAGATGAGCTCGCTCGATTCCCGCGACATGAAATCGGGCCTGGTCCAGCGTCGGACGCAGGTCGTGTTCGAACTGGTCGACCTTGAAACCGGCGACCTGCCGTGGACCAGCCAACCCTACGTCATCCTGCGCGCCGCGGGTGACGACGTCGTCTATCGTTGAACCTGATCCGGGGGGATTTACATGCGTCGTTTCATCACCGCCGCCAGCCTGATCGCGCTGCTGGCCACGCCGTCGCTCGCCACACCGCTGCAGGATGCCGCAGCACCCGCCGCTGTCGATCCGGCTGCCGCCAAGGAAGCGGCCAAGGCGGCCAAGGCTGCCCCCAAGGCGGAGGAGCGCCGGATGCGCGAGCTGCGCGCCAAATATGGCGAGGGTCCCTATCCCGACCAGATCGCCGCCTATGCCGATGCGCGCCCCGAACCGCTGCGCCCGCTCTACCGCACGCTCTATACCGGGCGGGGAACGCAACGCGGTGCTGAATTTCCAGCGTCTCGGCCTCGCCGCGTTCGAGGGCGGCTTCTACAAGGATGCGGCATGGGCGTTCGACCAGGCGCTGGGCCGGATCGAGACGATCTATGCCAACAATCCGCAGGCGGCGACCGCGCGGTCGGTGTTCCACAATGAATCGAACAAGGATTACAAGGGCGAGCCGTACGAGCGCGCCATGGCCTATTATTATCGCGGCCTGCTGTACCTGCGCGACGGCGATTACCAGAATGCGCGCATCTCGTTCGACAATGCCGAACGGATGGACACGCTGTCCGATGCCGAGGAGTTCCAGAGCGACTTCGCCGCGATGAACTATCTCCAGGGGTGGAGCCGCCGCTGCGAAGGGCGCAACGATGGCAAGGCGCGCGAATATTTCGAGCTGGCGGCCAAGGCGCAAAAGGGCCTGACCGCCCCGGCCGAGGGCGACAATATCCTGTTCATCGCCGAACTGGGCAACGGCCCGGTCAAGGCGCGCGACGGGGCACAGGCACAGAAGCTGCTGTTCCAGGCCGGCGAGGCCTATCCCGAAACGCTGGCCACCGTCACCCATGGCCCCGCCGGCACGCCGGTCACCCTGCCGCTCATCGAGGCGAGCAGCGTCACCTACCAGGCGACGACCCGCGGCGGCCGCGCGATCGACGGGCTGATGAATGGCAAGGCGAACTGGAAGGAAGGGACCGACGGCGTCGACACCGCGCTGATGACGCAGGGGCTGATGGGCGGCGATGGCGGCGGCTATATGGCGATGGCCGGCCTTGCCCTCTCGATCTTTTCCAGCGCGATGAAGACCAATGCCGACATCCGCGCTTGGGACGGCCTGCCCGATCGGATCATGATCGGCACGGCCAAGGCAGCGTCGCCCGACTGGACCTACAACGTCGCCTATGCCGGTGAAAAAGGCCCGGTCGAGCTGAAGGGCATGAACATGCGCGCCGATGCCAAGGGGTGCGGCATCGTGTGGCTGCGCTCGCGTCCCGCCGTCTATGGCGAGGCGGTGGTCGGTGAGGATGCCGGCGTCGCCGCATCGCAGTCCCGCAAGAAGCCGGTGATCCTGAAGAACAAGGCGTTCCGCACCGCATTGGAAGGGCAGCAGCTGTGAGGATCGCGCCGGTTGCCACTGTGGCGCTGGGCGCCGCCGCGCTGCTGTTGTCGGGGCTGGTGCCCGAAACCCCGGTCGCCGCGCGGGAGAACCGGCCGCTGAAGTGCCGGATCGGCGCGGCGCGGCGGGCGCAGGCGCCGGTCGGCCCGGCGCTGGTCGCCAATGTGCCGCGCGCGATGACCCCCGTCTCGCTGGATGCGGTGCAGATGAACGACCGGGTGTGGAAGAAGGTGGTGGTCGAGGGGCTGTTCGCCCGTCGCACCCCGACCGACACGCTGGAGGTGATGGCGCGCCTGGTGAATTGTACCAAGGACCCACTGGTGGTCGAGGTACGCTCGTCCTTCCTCGACGCCGGACAGGCGCCGACCGAGCCGACTTCGGTCTGGAAGGTGGTGCATATCGCGCCGCTGTCGATGGCGACCTATCAGGAACGCTCGACCGCCACCAACGCGGTCGCGCATTATCTGATCGAACTGCGCAGCGACCAGTGATGCGCACCCACCTTCTCCCGCTGTTCGCGCTGCTGCTCGCTACCACGCCGGCCCATGGCCAGTGGCGCGACGGACGCCCGCCGATGGCCGCCCCCCGGACAGGGGATGCGCGCCGGCCAGCCCATGACGATGGACGCAGCCCCGCCCGTCGCCGATCCCGACCGCGCGGCGATCGACCGCTTTGCCGCCGCCTATGCCCGCGCCGGCCGACCGCGCGTCGCCTTGCTGTGGAACCGCGAACTGACCGCCGAGGTCGAGACGGGACACGAGGACGTGGCGACGCTGCATGTCGAGCGGGAACCGGGCCATCTCGACGCCGAACTGCGCAGCACCACCCGCGCACAGGACAGCGGCGCGCGCGCGGCAGCGGCCGACGAAGGCGCCGATTTCGACATGGAGCGCGGCCTTGCCGACGGCCTGTCGGGGGCCGGCGTCCGCCTGATCGACCGGACCGCGATCCTGCGCACCGGGGCGCTGGGCGCCGACACGACCAATGTCCAGGCGATCGAGACCCGCGCGCTGCTGGACAAGGCGGAATGGACGCTGGAGGTCGTGGCGATGAACGACGGCCGCTGGCGGATCGTCGCCCGTGACCTTGCCAGCGGACAGGTGGTGGCCCGCGGCGTCAGCGCCGGCCGCCCCGCCCCGCGCCCGATGCCGTGGGTCGCGGGCGAACACGGCTTCGTCCGCGCGACCGCCCCCGACGCCGGCCCCTATGCGGTGGGCCGCCAGATCGCGCTCGACGCGATGAAGGCGCTGGCCCGCCGCTGACCCGCTTCGCCGCCGCGCATGGTCCCGCCGCGGCGGCGGGGGCCTGATCGATCACCCCGAAAAACGTTCCGCGACATTCCGCCTTTGTACCGAACCGTACCCCTGATACCGCTATCCCCCATGGGATAACGTTTCATTTAGAAACGTAAGCGTAACGGCCGGATGAATGGAGTCCGGCATATGCGTTTCCTTACTTGCCTGACCGAAGAGCATAACCTTGCGCTGGTCGGGCTGGCGGCATGGTTCTGCCTTGTCGGGTCGATGATCACCATCCGGTTGCTCGACCGTATCCGCCATGCCGAACGCGGCACGCGCATGGCGTGGGTGTTCCTGGGCGGGGCGGCGACGGGGGCCACGATCTGGTGCACCCATTTCATCGCGATGATCGCTTATCAGCCCGGCGTAGAGGTCGCGTACGAACCGCGGCTGACCGGCATATCGCTGCTGCTCGCGATCTTTGGCAGCGCCGGCGCGCTGCACCTGACCACCCGGCGCTGGCACCCGTCGGCCGCGCTGGGCGGCGCGCTGTTCGGGCTGACGGTCAGCGTGATGCATTATGTCGGGATGCAGGCATTCGTCGCGCGCGGCATGGTGCGCTGGTCGCACGGCTATGTCGCGCTATCGGTGCTGTTCGCGGTGGCGCTGGGCGCGCTAGCGTTCGATCGGGCGCGGGCCACCGGGCGCTTTGCCGGGCCGTGGTGGGCGACCGGCCTGATGGTGGCCAGCATCGTGCTGCTGCACTTCACCGGCATGGCGGCGATGATCGTCACCCCGTTCTCCCCGGCGATCGGTCAGGTCGGATCGAGTACCGCGACGATCGTGATGGCGATCGCGGTCGCCGGGGTCGGCACGCTGGTCGTGGGTACTGGCCTTGCCACCTATATCCTCGACGCGCAGGCGCGCGCCGACACCCGCCGCCGCCTGCGCGAGCTGCTGGAGAGCAATGTCGACGGCATGGTGATCGTGCAGGGCGGCAAGGTGCTGGCGGTCAACGCCGCCCTTACCGCGCTGGTCGGTGGCGACGCGGCGGTGATCGGACAGCCGCTGGCGCGCTGGATTCCCGACATCGCCACCGCCGATCCCGACCGCATCGCCCAGCTGTCACTGACCGCGCACGACGGCACCGACATCCCGGTCGAGATCGCGGTCCGCTTCGACCAGCGGCGTGCCTGTCCGCAGACCATCTATTCGATCCGCGACCTGCGCGCCCGCATCGCGCAGGAACGCCGCATCGCCCATCTGGCGCGCAACGACAGCCTGACCGGCCTGCCCAACCGCACCTCGTTCCTCGAATGGCTGGCGCGCCAAACCGGTCCCGACAGCACGCACCGTGCCGTCGCCCTGCTGTCGATCGACCTTGATCGGTTCAAGGAAGTGAACGACATGCACGGCCATGCGGCGGGCGACCAGCTGCTGACGCGCATCGGCGAACGGATGAAGGCCGCTCTCCTCCCCGGCGAGTTCATCGCGCGCCTGGGCGGCGACGAATTCGTCGCGGTGATGCCGGTTACCGAACCCGACGACGCCGCGCAGCTGATCGACCGGCTGCGCGATGCGATCACCGCCCCGGTGATGATCGAACACAGCGGGATCGAGGCCAGTTGCGGGATGAGCCTCGGCGTTGCCCTCTGGCCGCGCGACGCGACCGAACTTTCGACGCTGATCAACAATGCCGACCTGGCGATGTACCGTGCCAAGGCGTCGATCGCGACCGATGCCTGTTTCTACGAAGAGGAAATGGACAAGACGGTGCGGCTGCGGCGGCGGATGGTGAAGGAACTGCGCACCGCGATCGATCGCGGCGAATTCTCGCTGCACTGGCAGGTGCAGGAATCGGTCGGGACCGGCGCCATCACCGGATATGAGGCGCTGCTGCGCTGGACCCGTGCGGATGGCAGCAGCGTGTCGCCGGCAAACTTCATTCCGCTGGCGGAACAGTCCGGATTGATCCTCGCGATCGGCGAATGGGTGTTGCGCACCGCCTGTGCCACGGCGGCCAGCTGGGCCGAACCGCATCGCATCGCGGTCAACCTGTCACCGGTACAGCTCGGCCATGTCGACCTGCCGCGCCTGGTGCAGCAGGTACTGCTCGACACCGGCCTGTCGCCCGCGCGGCTCGAGCTGGAGATTACCGAAACCGCGATGATCGCCGATCCGGTGCGCACCATCCATATCCTGCGCCAGCTCAAGGCGATCGGCGTGTCGGTGGCGATGGACGATTTCGGCACCGGCTATTCGTCGCTGTCGACGCTCCGGTCGTTCCCGTTCGACAAGATCAAGCTCGACCGGTCGTTCATGGCCGAACTGAACGGCGCGCCGCAATCGGCGGCGATCGTCCGCGCGGTGCTGACCTTGGGCGAGAGCCTCGACATTCCGGTGCTGGCCGAGGGGGTGGAAACGCCCGAACAGCTCGCCTTCCTGCGCGAACAGGGCTGCGACGAGGCGCAGGGCTATCTGCTCGGCCGACCGGGGCCGCTGCCGGTGCGGGGGCGGGACGGGCCAGAGCGGTTGGCGGGGTAGGACCGGCCACCACCGGTACGAAATCGCAGCGAAACGAAAGCGTTGCTCCGGACCAGTCGCTGAGCCTGCTGAAGCCACGTGTCGAAAGCGCGTCTCAAATGCTTCGATACGGATATCGGCTTTGGTTGTCCGATCCTGACGCGAGTGGTTCGTCGGATACTCAGCCCGGCACTCGATTGATCGGGTCGACATGTCTTCCGAACCCGACTGTCTCATAGGTGAGACAGCGGCCCGGACGACATGGGCATGATCTTTTCCTTGATTTAGATTGGTTTGATCGGGCGGGGACAGCCGTAGTGACGGCATCCCGTCCCGTTCAGTCGCGCATCTCCTAATAAAAGAAACAAACGTGATCCTGCGCTTTCCCAAGGTGTCGCTGTCCCGTCCCTTTGCCCGGACGCGTCAGTGGAAAACAGTGTTCGTCCTGTTCGGGGTCGTCATGCTGGAAAACGACCATCGCCGGCATATCCTGCTCTGCCAGTCGATTCGACGTCGTTATTCGCGGACACGCCGCAAATGGCTGTGGTCTGCCCTTTCGTGATCGCTGCGTCCCGCCCAATGGTTCGAACACGGCAACCCATCACGGATCTCGCAAGGCTGGACCACAGCGCACGCGAACTATGTGCGGCGTTCGACATCACCTGGCAGCACCAGATATCCTGGAGCGGGCGCTCGCACCTGCAAAATCTCCTGCCCGGTCATCCTGCCTTCGTCATCCGCCAAGGGACAGAAGGCCTAAGCCTCGATACCCAACGATGGGATATCAGCGGGGGCGAGACGTGTTGGCCGACGACCCGGATCCTCAGCCTGTCGCTGCCTTGGTGGCGCAAGCTGGCCGAACAGCCGGAAAGGCGCTGTCTGATCCCACTGACCGCTTGCACCGCGACCCTCGTCGGTCGCCATGGCGGGGACATGCGGGCAGCGTGGTTCACGTTGGAGGACCAACCGCTGTTCACCGTAGCGGGATTATGGCGCCAGATAGGGAATGCGCGCTATTTCGCGATGCTTGGCTGTATCGGCGACGAGCCCGCCCCCATCATGCCGGTAATCATCGCTCCAGAATATCGCGCATCTTGGCTGCAAGGTGCGCTGGAGAACGTCACGCCACTACTTGTTCCCTATGGCCTGGAGCAGATCCGGATCGGGATCCATGAGCCTCTCATGCTGGAGGTGGCCGCGACCGGCCACGCCACCTAAGGACCGCCGGCAAGTCGCTAACGCAAAAGGGATTTGCTTGCCTCTCTCTTCTCCGTCTGATGGCTACCGCGTCGCCATAGTGATGGCGCTGATCCATATGCTTGCCGCGGGTACCCGCTTCCTGCCATCGGTCCTGATAGAACCCATCAAGGGCGATCTGGGCTTGGGCGACGCAGCGATCGGGTTGTTACAGGGGCCCGCCTTCGCCATCGTCAATGGTGCGGCCTTGATACCAATGATCCTGCTCGTACGGGCCTGGCCGATCACGCGGATACTCGTGTTTGCAGTGCTGGGATCGAGCATGGCCACGCTCGCCTGCGGGCTGGCAGGTTCGGTTGAGACGCTGATTCCTGCACGGATGCTGCTTGGGCTGGCACAGGCCGCGATTGCCCCTGCCGCAATGGAGCTGATTGTCGTCACGATGGTGCCGGCACATCGCGGGCGAGGGATAGGCTTTTTCACCGCAGGTGCCGCATTGGGGCGGGGGCTGGCAATGATCGGGGGCGGGGGACTTTTGGCTTTGTTCGCCCTGTCGGCGCTGCCGATCGCACCGTGGCGATTGACCTTTGCGAGCGCCGGGCTGCTCGGCATTCCGCTCGCGCTGCTTGTGCTGCGCCTCGGCGAACCGGTGGGGCAGCGCGAGGATCGGCACGGACGATTGGGAGAAGCGCTGAAGCAAATGACCACCGACCGCCCCGTGCTGCTGCCGCTTATCCTGGCGGCCGGATGCGCGGTGCTGGCGTTGCAATCGCTGACCAGCTGGTCGGCCAGCTTGTTGATCCGCCTGCATGGGCTAACCCCATCCCAGGCGGGCTTATATGTCGGCGTGGTGATGATGGCAGCGGGCGCCGGGGGCCATGCACTGGGCGGCACGCTCGCCGACCGTCTCAGACGGGAGAAGCGCGATGCCGCTCCCGCTCTCATGCTCCTGGGATTGGCGCTATGTGCGTTCGCGCTCTGGCCACTGACCCAGATGACGAGCTTGGCCGCAGCGCTTATGGCACTGGCCGTGGCGGTAGCGGGGCTGTCGATCGCGTTGGTCAACGCCCTGATCGGACTTCAGGCGCGTATTCCTTCCACGCTCCGGATCGAAGGTACGGCGATCTTCTTGACGGTCGTCACGTTGCTCGGCACCGCGCTCGGTCCGTGGGCGGTAGGCCTGGCAAGCCAGATGATCGCAGGACCGACCGGACTGGCAGCGGCGATTGGATGGGTTTTGAGCGCGACCTGCCTGATTGGCTGCGGCGCGGCTTGGGTTGCTCGACGGCGCCATGGATGAACGCGTTCTCTTGCAGGGCAATGTACTCAATCCAACTCGTGCATCCAGCCATTCCAACGGCGCGTACCCGTTTCGACCGGGTTGCTCCGATGATGACGAACGCTGGCGCGATAGGCGGTAGGATCTATCCCCTGATCCGCCTTGAAAGCCCGGATCAGCGCCTGCGCATCGCCCAGTCCGTAAGTCTGCGCCAATTCCTCCAAATCCACCTCCGCCGAAACCTCCAGCGCACGGCGAACCGCATCGACCCGGCGACGGCGAACATGCCGCGCTATCCCACCACTGCGCTCGTACAGCCGGTATAGCGTCGCGCGTGACACGCCCACCCGCTCGGCAATCGCCGAGCCCGTCAGATTCGGATCGGCGATCTCCCGATCGATTAGCTGTTCGACTGCTTCCCGCCGCAGATGATCCTGCCGTCGCGCCTTGATCGCCAAGTTTCGGGGGCCACCAAGGGCGGTCGGCAGCAACTCGATCAGCGCTCGGGCAAAAGCTCCGTCATGCCGATCGTCGAGTGCTGGAGCATTGCGGACCAGCGATTGCAGGAAGTCACTGAGCATGGCGGTTTCGGGTAAGCGCGCAACCAGCCCATGCAACGCACCAAGACTGCCCAACGCGGCCAATACCAGGTCTCGTGCAATACTTACCGTAATCATGTGCAGGTCATGAGCCTCAGTCCGATGGCCGAGACGCGTGTCGAGAAAGACGATATCGCCCGGGCCCGCCGGCCCGAATCCACTGCGCGATTGACCTAATAACGTGCCCGACAGGACATGATGGAGGACGATATGGTCAAAGCCATCGGCTCCCACCCGTTCTTCGCGAATATGCGCGACGCCCGACAAATGTCGGTCAAACAATAGCAGGTTCCGAAATCGCCAGCCTGATACATTAGCGTGAAAAGGCCCATTCAGCCGCTCCACGTCTGCGCCTTGGGCGTAAAACTGGCGATATCCGGTAAAGGCGACATCCTCATCCATGCCCTTGCTGGAAAAAATGATCGCCTCCTTCAAATCCCGCTCCTGCTAATAAATTTTATATTGCTGAATAATTTCAGCACGATCGAAAATCGATCTGAGCAATTTTAGCGAGTTTTCATTCAGCGATATTTACGAAGACTATGAGGATCACATTGGTGGAATCGGCCAATGCTTCAGCCATGTGCAGCATAGATGGAAAGCCGGTGGAGGGCGGACTGAAAGCGCTTGGCGGGAATACCACAGAAGAGGGCTGCGCCAGACAGGCGATTGCATCGACGTGGAACCGGCGATCATCACCCTCCTGCCTGCTGAATAACGCCCAGCAAAGTGGTTCAGGAATGGTCAGCAGCTCAAGCCAACCCCGCCCCACACGCTTGCGGGACAGGTGGCACGGGTCACTTCTGGCAGGCGACGATCGCCTCGATCACGGCCAGCGTTTCCTGCGGGTCGCGGATCTTCACCGTGTCCATGCCGGCGGCCTTCGGCGCATAGTCATTGCCGCCGGGGAAGATGGCATCGCCGATGAACAGCATGTCGTCGGTCGCAATCCCGCTGATGTCGGCCAGCTTGGCAAGGCCGGTCGCCTTGTCGACGCCTTCCTTCGTGATATCGATCGACGTCGCGCCGCCCATGTTGATCGACAGGCCCGGCAGGCGCTGCTTCAGGTCAGCCTGGATGATCTTGCGCTTCTCGAACTTGGGGTCCCAATGTTCCTTGGCATCGATCGGGGCCTGCTGGCCCAGTGCCGAGAAGGTGATCTGGCTGCCGCGATCCTCGATCCGCTCGCCCCAGGTCTGTTCGGGGACGAAGCCGGTCGCCTCCAGCGCTGCATCGAACGCTTCCAGAATCTTGGCCTTGGTCGCATCGTCGAACAGGTCGGCATAGACCGTGTTCCAGCGGCCATCGCCCCAAGTGTAGAGCTTCGTGCCGCTGGTCGGCATCATCCACAGCCGCGACAGGTCGGCGCGCTGGGGCAGGCGGGTCGCCACCTGCTTTTCGAACTGCGGCCAGTCGCCGCCCGAAATGATCGCGACATGCGCGACGCCCAGCAGGTCGGCGAGCGCTTCGCCCATCGCCTCGGTCAGTTGCTGCTTGCTCTCGGCCAGCGTGCCGTCGAGGTCGAAGGCTACCAGTTGCTTCATGGGATACTCCGGCAGGATCGGCGGGCGCTCGGCCCGCCGCGTAAAGGTTATTTCAGGGCTTCGACCAGTTTCTTGACGTCCTGGCTGCGCCCGCGCGGCAGGATCAGCAGGTCGTTGCCGCTGGCCACGACGATCAGGTCGGACACGCCGACCATGCGGATCCGCACGCCGTCGGTGCGCACCAGGCAGTCGCGCGTGTCGATCGCCAGCACTTCGCCGCGATGCGCGTTGCCGGTTTCGTCCCGCTCGCTGATCGCGTGCAGCGCGTCCCAGCTGCCCAGGTCGTTCCAACCCATCGCGACCGGGACGACGACGACGCGATCGGCCTTTTCCATGACGGCATAGTCGATCGACTGCGACGGTGCGGCAGCAAAGGCGGCGGCGTCGGGGGCGATGCGGTTGCCGGTGCGCTCGGCCTGATCCATCGCACGCTGGCAGGCGGCCAGCATGTCGGGTTCATGCTGGCCCAGTTCGGCCAGATAGCGATCGGCACGGAACAGGAAGATGCCGCCGTTCCAGACGTGATCGCCGGCCGCCAGCATGGCCTGTGCCGCGTCGAGCGGTGGCTTTTCAACGAAGCGCGCGACACGGTGCACGCCATCGGCAATCGCTTCGCCGGCCTGGATCCAGCCATAGCCGGTCTCCGGTGCATCAGGCGAAATCCCGAAGGTAGCGAGCCACCCTTCCTGGACCTTCGGCAGCGCACGCTGTACCGCGGCGTGGAATGCCGCGACGTCGGCGATCACATGGTCTGACGGCATTACCAATAGCACCGCATCGGGCGTCTCGGCCGCCAGCGCCGCCAGCGCGATCGCGGGTGCAGTGTTCCGTCCTGCGGGTTCGAGGATAAGCGCGCGCGGCGCGGCGCCGACCGCCCCCAACTGGCTGTCGATCATGTCGGCGTGGCGGGCGTTGGCAACGACGATCGGGGCGGCGAACCCATCCCCGATGGCACGGGTCGCCGTAAGTTGCAGCATGGTCGCTTCCGCCGTCAGCGCCAGCATCTGCTTGGGCGTTTCCGGGGTCGACATCGGCCATAGGCGCGTGCCCGATCCGCCGGAAAGAATGACAGGTACGATCATGGGCATGGTCAAGCAGGTTCCTGTCTGTCGCTCTGGAAAAGACGCCTGTCGACCGGCGTTGGGGCAGAATGCCCCGCGAGATGGGTGTTAGGCGCGTAAATTATTCTTCGCGCATCATCCAACCGGGAATTTTTCACAAAGAATGGACCGACTCCGAGGGCTTAGGTCAATAAATCATCTAGGTGTTCAGTCCCGGCATCTGGTGGATCGGCAGCGGAGCCTTTCGGTGGAGCTGATAGCGCTGGCAAAAACCGATACACCGTGCCGCGCGAAATCCCCAGTTCGCGCGCGATATGCGCCGGGCGCATGCCCTTTGCCGCCAGCGTCCGCACCGCCTCCGGATCGATGCGCGGCTTGCCGCCCTTGTAGACGCCCCGCGCCTTGGCCGCCGCGATCCCCTCTGCCTGGCGTTCGCGGCGCAGGTTCGTCTCGAACTCGGCAAAGACGCCCAGCATGTCGAGAAACGCCTTGCCCGCTGCCGTGCCGGTGTCGATCGGCTGTTCGGTGGCCTTCAGCGCGACGCCCCGCCCCTTCAACTCGTGCACGATATCCTGCAGATCCTTCATCGACCGCGCGAGCCGGTCGATCCGGGTGACGACCAGCGTGTCGCCTTCGCGCAGAAAGTCGAGCAGGACCTGCAACTCGCTGCGCCCGGTTCGGCCGGTGGCGGACTTCTTTTCCGACCGGATCGCCTGACACCCCGCCCCGCGCAAGGCGGTTTCCTGCACGCGCAAGTCCTGATCGTCGCTCGACACGCGGGCATAGCCAAACAAGGCCATCGCAGTCCCCTTTCTGTTCGATCAGGCTCTAGACCGTTTGTGGGAAGTGTTCAAGTTCACTACAAACGACCCTGATCGAACGGTTCCGGGTGTTTCAGCATGATGTTCTATTGGGGTATACCCTTATTATTCATATCAAACGACAAGGTGACACCTGTGCTCATCCTTGGTACTAATAATGCTATTGATACCTACAAAGGATCATGGTCTTGGAGGCACAACGGGTTCGCATTGTCGAAGGGGGCAAGCTGGTAATACCAGCAGCAATGCGTCGCGAACTGGGTATCAGCGCTGGCGATACCGTCATGGTCGATATCGCCCACGGCGAACTTCGGGTACGATCGATCAACAAGGCACTAGAAAATGCACGGGCCATCCTTCGCCGCTACATACCCGAAGGTACGAACCTGTCGGACGAACTGATCGCGGATCGTCGCGCCGAGGCAGAACGTGAGTAACCGGATCGTACTCGATGCATCCGCCCTGCTCTGCCTGCTGAATGAAGAGTCAGGCGCGGATCGGGTCGCAACCGTCCTGACGCGATCGGTGATCGGCGCGACCAATTTGGGCGAGGTGGTGTCGAAGCTGCGCGAGCGTGGCCTGACGCTTGCCGAAGTGCAGGAAGTGCTGGGCGGGCTGCACCTCGACGTCCGGCCCCTGTCGACGGCACAGGCGATGACGATCGGCGACCTGCGTCCGGCCACGCGTCCGCTTGGGCTGTCGCTGGGCGATCGCGCCTGCCTCGCGCTGGCGATAGAGTTGGGTGCCGAGCTTTACACCACGGATGCCGCGCTAGTGCAGGTGGACGTCGCGATCCCCGTTACGAACGTCCGTCACTGACCGGCGGGCCATCCCCCCCCACACCATCGTCGTGGCCAGTGATCTGCTGGCATAGAAGGCTGTCAGTCTGCGGCGAGGCAGAAGGGCAGCCCTTTATAACGTGGGTTCGGCTCAATAGAGGCCGAGAGGTTAGATCGGCCGATCCTGTTGCGCGTCACCCTCCTGCGCCAGCCCGACATTTGGCGACGGCAGCGGTGCCCATCCCGACTGTCCCAATATCCGCGCGATCCAGTCGGCGACGTTTCCGGGTTCACCGCTGCAATACCAGTCGAAGCCGTCAGCTTCCTCACGGACCCACGCCACGACATCGCCTGCCTGCCGAAAGGAAAAACGGACTTCCTGGTCGCCAGGTCCCTGCCACGTCACGCCGGCAATGGCGCACCACAGATCGACCCCGCATGCTCCGTCCGCCCGAACCCTGTCGCCCAAAGCATTGTCGAGGAGCGCTTCAAACAGCTTGTAGGGCCGACGCACGCAACTGCTTGCCACGCCGCGCAGATCGTCCTTTCCGGAAAACATGGGCTATCTCCAGCGAGCCAGACGCGAACAGTAACATGAACCGGTCCATCGTGCCGCTCCGACGCCATCTCCGATCACAGGCCAAGCTCCATGTCACGCGAACGGCTCATACCCGAAAGATCGATCACGAGTTGTCGCTCGGGAACCTGCTTTGCCAGCGCCCGCTCCAGCGCAGGCTGTTTTTCCATACGCTCGATCAGCCGCGCCACCTTGCGTTCCGCTTGGCCGGTCGCATCCCGACCGACCGCGGCGGCGCGCTCAGCGGAAGCGGCACGCCAGTCGGCGACGAAGCGAGCGGCATGATCGGGTCCGCCAGCGCCGCGCACCCGCCCCTCCTCCATCCAGGCGCGCCACGTCCGCTCCGTCCCGCCGGTCGCGATCTCACGGGCAAGGTCGGGGGTCCGATCAAGTATGACCCGCACATCCTCGGCCCCGCCCCGCCGCAGCCGTTCGAGCATGTCGGCGCCGGCATGCATCGCGCGCACGTCGGCGCGATCGGGCCATTCGCGGTTACCTCGGGCCGTTTCTATGGCGATGAAAGCCCGCGCATAGGCGCCAATCGCCTCCGCGTCGCGCGGCGACGGATCCGGCAGCCGGATTGGTGCTTCGGTTGATTCCCCTGCATTTCCCTGCCCCGGCACATCGCTTGCCGCCGTTTTCTCGCCCGCCTGCCTGCCCGCTACCTTTTCCAGTCGCCGGCCATCGTCGACGACCAGCGTCACCCCCTCGCGCATGCGGGTGGCCAGCACCCGCAACAGGCTGGTGGTGATAAGTTTGCCCTCGCGACTGTCCGCCGCGACGATACCCAGATCGCTGGTCGCCCCCTGCGCGGCATGGGTGCTAGTTGCGTAGGCGAGGTCGAGCCGCTTGAGCATCGGATCACCGCGCTCCAGACGCAACTCACGCCCGTCCGAGGTCGTCACGGTCAGCGCGTCGAGAGCGACCTGCGACAGCCGCGCGGTATCGGCATTGACCAGCCCGCGATCGTGGTCGTTGGCGGTCCAGCGTACCGGATCGCCTGCGTACAGGGTAATGTCCTGCCGCTCGTACACCCGCACGAAATCGTCGACGCGGTTGGCGGCCAGCCTTGCCGGACGGAATTGCTCGTGCCGGCCATCGGGGCGGCGCAGGGTGACGACGTCGCCCGTCACACCCGTCACCACCGCGAAGCCAGGACGGATGCCTTGCGCGACCACGCCACGGCTGAATTCGACGATGCGATCACGCGCATAATACTCGGGCAGCCGCTGCTCCTCGCGGGTCAGATGTACCGGCGACAGCACGCCGAACCTGGCAGGGGTGCGCCCGAGCTCGCCCGCCGCCATTCGCCGCTGCTGGACCTCGCCGTTGATCGCGGCACGCAACTGCCTGCCCGATGCATAGATGCCGGTACGGGTCCGGTCCTGCATCGACAACGCCATCCAGCGATCGGCGACGACCGCGGCGGCGGTACCCGGTGCCTCGATGGTGTCGGGCTTTAGCAATTGCATCAGCGCGGGCACGTCGCCGGCCTGTGCCGCGGCATGGATGTCACGCATTCGCGGCGTCGTCGCGCGGACATTCTCGTCCATGACCGCGGTGCGGCTGCCGGCACGCAGGATGACGTCGAACGGCTTGCCCGCCTGCACCGCGCCCAGCTGCTTGCGGTCGCCGACCAGTACGAGCCGGTCGACGGCGTGCGCCTGCGCCACGTCGACCAGGCGTTCCATTGTGCGGTTGTCGATCATCGACGCCTCATCGACGATCAGCACCGCGCCACGCAGCGACATACCCGGCCGGAATTCATGGTCGCGCAGGAACGACGCGATCGTGCGCGCCGCCACGCCGGTATCCGCGCCGAGCCGGCGGGCGACGCTGTTCTGAACGGCAAGGCCGATCACCTGCCGCCCTTCAGTCCTCGCGATGGCGACGACGGGTTTCAGCATCGACGATTTGCCCGCGCCCGCCACACCCTGCACCGCGACAACGCGGTCGCGGGTGGTCAGGATGGTCGTCGCCGCCGCCAGCTGTCCCTTGTTGAGCCGACGGTCCATCGCATCGACCGCTGCCTGTTGGATACGTGCCCCGGCCTCGTTCGCGGCGATGATCGCAGGCACGGCATCACGACCGGCGCAGACGCCCGCGACGATGTTGCGCTCGATCCCAAGCGCCTGGGTCGTCGTCATCATCAGGCCGTCATTGCCCGCGATCAGCAACCCGCGTGTCGCGAGCAAGGCGATCCGCTGCTCTACCGCCGCGACCGCGACCGGCGCGCCCATGTCGAGCGCGACCTTCAGCACATCGCGCGCCGGAAACGCCGCCTCTCGTTCGCCGAGATGGCGGATCGCGCTCGCCACAGCATGTGCCGCGACGAAGGCGTCGGGACGCAGGCGTCCGGCACGCTCGGGGACCAGCGGATCGGGGCCGGGACCGATCCGAATGCCAAGCTTCTCCGCCAGCGCGATCCCCTGCGCGGCGATGCCGCCCGCCCCCCGAACGAGACGTTCCCACGCCGTCGCCCGACCCGGACCATTTCTCTGTGCGACCGCCACCATCGCCGGCAGATCGATACCCGCCCCCCGCGCCCGCTCGCCCCACTGTGCGCGCAGCACGTCACGGTCGAGTTCGGCCGGCTTGGCTGCCCGCGTGCTCAGCGTCACCGCCGAGCGTGCCTCGGGCGTACGATGCTGCATCGCCGCCATGCCGGCGTCGATCTCCGCCGAGCGGATCGAAAACTGCTCGATCACGTCGCGGGGCACGCCGGTGATCTCGAACTGGCCGTGCTTCGCGACGCGCTCGGTGGCATAGCCGAGCTGCTGGACGGCCGCGCGCAACGTCGCGTTGTAGACCGAGGCGGCGGCGGTATAGCCGGCCCATAACGCGTCATTATGCAGCGCCCGCCAGCTGCCATCGGGTGCCCTGGTCGCATTGGCGATGATCGCATGGATATGCGCCTGCGGGTCGAGTGCGCGACTGGTATCGTGCTGGAACAGCGCGACGACCAGATTGCCGCTTCTCACCACCTCCTGCCGGCCGTCGCGACTGACCCGCGTTTCGGCAAGGTTCGCCTCCATCCATCCCAGCGTCGTCCGCACCGCCGCCATGTGCGCATCGAGCAGCCGGACGTCGCCGCCGACATAGGCCAGCAGCGACATCGATTTGGGCGCGGAAAAGGTGAAGTCGAGGCCGGCGCGGTGCTTGCCGTTGGCACCCGCCGGGATGGTTTCGCCATCCGGCAGTCTGCCGGCCAGTATCGCCTCAAATTGCTGATGCCCGACCGATCCGTCCAGCCCCAGCACCTCGGCCCCCTGCCCCGCCCACAGACTGGCCTCGGTGGCCTGCCCATCGGTGTAGTAATTGTCGGCGGCATAGTAGCTGGCGGCACCCGATGCGGAGCGGACGACGGCCGGGGTCAGCATCAGTCGACGATGCCCTGCCCGATCTCGATCGCGCGCTTGCGACCGGAGACGAAAATCTCACACGTCGTCAGCCGCCGATAGTCGGCGAACCGGTCGGCGCGATCCGTGCAAGCCTTCACCCGCGCAGCGTTGTCGGCCACTCGTGCAGTCGCGTTCCAGTGGCGCAACGGCCCTGCCCGCTTGCTGTACCGTTCGAACAACAGGTTGGAGGCGGCGATACCGTCGCCGGGCGTGCCGAGCGCCACCTGGCTGACCGCCGCCGCGGCCATGCCGTTGGCGGGGATGAGCATCAGCGCCAGCAAGGTCGACAGGACACCGACCCCTGCCCACCGCGCCTTGTCCGAACCCACTGGGGCTGCGGTCGCGGGTATCGGCATCCACCACGGCAGTTCCGTCGAGCGGTCATGACGGCGCGGAATGGCACTGCCGACGATCGGTTCGTCACGCGGGCGAAGCGGGGCGGTGACGGCCGTGCCGGGAGATGCCGTTGCAACGAGGTCGGTAGACGGAATCGCAGCGGTATTCGCCGGCAACCGCGGCACCGGCTCGCCACCCGTCAGGCCGTGTGGCAAGGCGGCTGCCGGCGTTACTTCCTGTTGTGCCAGACCGAGCTTGGCGAGGCGCAGCATCGTCGCGGTGAGATGCTCGCCGGCCCGCTGTGACTCCGCCTCGAAAATCTCACGATCCTCCCAGCTCATGGTCACCGAGATCATCGGCTTGCGGGGGGCGGCGCTCATGCCGCGTCGAACGACGTCAGGGTTGAGGGACTGTTCATGCTGCTGCTCCCGGTTGCGATGCCCGCCATCCGAATGAGCGGCGGCGACACGATACGGAGCCGATAGAAAGACGGTCATGCGACGCAGCACAAGGTCGTTTTCGCGCTATTCAGGCGTCATACGGCGTAGGATGTCGTACCGATCGTGCCTACCGCCGTATGACGGGATCATATCTGTTATATATCAGCATCTTACCCTTGCTGAACACAGCGTGATGTGTGCCTCCTGAACATTAGAAATTCGTGATTGGCCGCTGTGATCTAATCTGGATTCCGGTGCCTGTTACGGCTGTCCGGCCAGGCAACCGGCCGGCGTGACAGCCGGCCAGCAGATCATGACCTCCAACCGCGCTGTATCGATTCTTTGCCGATAACCGGCCCCCACCGGGAAAGGGTAATCAGTATCGCCGCAACCATGCTCCGGATAAGGCGCGGGCGTGGCCACCAACCACGCCCCGCCCTCGTCAATCGTGCCGCAGCGCCCAGGCCGGGGCCGCCCGGCTTGCGCGGAGCGACTGGCCCAGCACGGTCAGCACCGCGACCGCGACCGCCACCACGCTGGCGCCGATGAAGAACAGCGGCGACAGTGCGATCGCATCCTCGAACCCCGCCAGCCATGTCCGCATCGCGAGGAAGGCCAGCGGCCAGGCGACGAGGTTCGCGATCAGCACGGGCCGCAGGAACTGCCCGACGAGCAGCTTCACGATATCGCCCGACGACGCGCCCAGCGTCTTGCGGATGCCGATCTCGCGCGTCCGCCGCGCGGTGTTGAACGAGGCAAGGCCCCATAGCCCGACGCAGCCGATCAGCACGGCAAGGCCCGCCCCGATCCCGAACAGCCGCGTCGCGCGGTCGTCGGCTTCGTAGAAATCGGTCAGTCGCTGGTCGGCGGTCTGCGCGTTATAAGGCACCTGCGGCACCATCCGCTGCCACAATCCCTCCAGGCTTTTCAGCGCGGTGCGCGGATCGCCGGCCACGCGGATCGTCACGACCGAGGTGGCGATCGTCTCCCCCCGGCTGTTATAGAGATAATAGGTCGGCGGCAGCGGCGCGCGCGGGCTGTCGAAGCGCATATCGTCGATCACGCCGATGATGGTACGTGGACGATCGCCGCCCAGCGTCTTGCCGATCGCCTCCTGCGGCGTCCTGAAGCGCAGGGTCGACAATGCGCGGCGGTTGATGACGATGTTCATGCCCTGCTCCGCCTTGCGCCCGGTCGTATCGTCGGCCCCATGGGCATTGTCGAACCAGCGCCCGGCGAGCAGCCGCGTGCCATGGGTTTCGAAGAAGCGCGGCGATACCAGCACCCAGGTCAGCGAGGGCCCCGGCCCAGCCACACCGGGCAGTGGCACGTTGGTGTTGTTGGCTTCCCCGCTGCCACCGATCGCGGCGTTGGCGATGGTCGCGTCGCGGACTTGCGGCAGCGCGCGGATCGCGGTCATGATCGACGCCTTGCGATCGATCGGCACCGCCGGATCGACCATCGAGGTCAACACCAGCAGCGACTGCCGCTGGAACCCCAGATCGGTCGAGCGGACGTGGCGGGTCTGCGCGACCAGCA
>NZ_LQQO01000033.1 GCF_001619955.1 Sphingomonas hankookensis
GATAGGGGGTCCTTTTTGGACGCCGATTGACACCGAACGAACCGCTTCATCGAAATGATCGGCCTGATGCGAGGCATGCGCGCCGTGGAACATGCCGATGACCTCGACCCCGCGATCCTTTGCAAAGGCGGTGAAGGCTTCGGGCGACCCGAACAGCGGCAGGATGTCGGCCAGATCCCACGGAGCGATCTCGATCCCGTCGAAACCGAGCGCCGCCTGATATTTCAGGATCGTATCCCAGTCCGAATAATAGGCGGTATTGGTCTTGTCTTCGTAGTAGAACTCTCGGAAGTTATTGATCTGCCGATAGGGAATGCTCTTCCAATGGCACATATTGGCATAGCGGATATTGGGCATCGCGGAGACTCCGTCCGGCTTAATTCTGGAGATGGCTCAGGAACGCGCGCGTGCGCAGCAATGCCCGGAACGGGTCGCGCGTCTGGCGGGCGCTGCAGATGATCGGTCCGGCATAGCCCAGCTGGCCGAGTAGGCCGACGATAGCCGGCAGATCGACATTACCAGTACCCGGATCGCGGAAAACCTGCGTCGCGCGGTGCTCGGGGAACTCCGGATTGGGAGTCTTCCACGTCTCCGTATCGTCCACGAACGCCGTGTCGGTCAGGTGGACGCACCCGATCCGCTCGCGGTGCGCGGTGATGAAGGCCGCCGGATCGATCCCGGCGATGGTCAGGCTGGCGGTATCGACATCCAGCTTCACGTCGTCCGGCAGCCGTTCCAGCAGCGTCAAGATGCGGTCGCCACGGAACACGCTCCAATATTCGTTGCGCACCACCAGCGCGACGCCCGCCGCCCGAGCCTTTTCTGCGAGGCCGCCGAGCAGAGTAGCCACGCGATCGGTGAAGGATGCGAGCTTGTCCGCCAGATCGGGATGGTAATGAGCGATGCGCCCGTAATAGCCCGACGGACTGATCGCGAGGTAATCGGCCTTCAGATCGGCGGCATGCGCCAGCGCCTCGCCCGCGAAATGGCCGGTCGCACCGAAGTAGAAGTCGAGGTTGGCGTTGCGCAGGAACAGGTTCGAATCGAACGTCACGCCGGTAACCCGATCGATATCGCCCTTCGCCAGCGCGGCACGATAATTGTCGGCATTCTCATATTTGGCGTTGATGCAATAGCGGTTCATCGGGACGCCGCTGCGCCCGCCGAACTGCCACACCGGTTCGTAAGGAATCTCGACCGACCGAAACCCCGCCGCACCGATCAGCGGGTAGAGCTCTTCCCAAAAATACTTGCTTTCGTAGCGGTTTCGATTGGGTTCTTGATAATGACGGTTGATCAGGTCGAGGCTGATCGCGAATTGATCGCTGTGCATGCTTGAATCCAGGATTGACGGGCGCGTTTGGACGCACCGAAGACAGGAGAGTACGGCTCGCCATTAACCGGCAAGCATCCGCCGCGACTGATCGAGCGACTGCGCCATCGGTATCGTCGGAAAATATTCGAGGCCGATCGCCCCGTCATATCCGACCGCCCGCAGCGTCCGCATGACCTCGGCCCAATCCAGCGTACCGGTGCCCGGTTCGTTGCGATCGGGCATGTCAGCCACCTGCACATGGCCGACAAGGTGGATGCGACCAGCCAATACAGTCGCCATATCCTCACCCATCACCGCGCTGTGCCAGACGTCGTACAGCAACCGCAGGTTCGGGCTGTTCACCGCCTCGACCAGGTCGAGGCCGAGCTTGGTGCTGACCAGATACATGGTCGCGAACAGCCGCGTGTTGAGCGGTTCGAGCAGCAGCATCACGCCGGCCTCTTCCGCCGCATCGGCGGCAGCGCGCAGCGCGGTCACGGCGTTGGCGAAATGCTCTTCCTCGCTCAATCCGTCGACGCGAAAGCCCGATGCCACGATCAGGTTGGGTTTGCCGAGGATCGCCGTTGCCTCGATCGTTTCGCGCACGGCAGTCACCATCGCGTCGCGCTCGGTCGGGTCGACGATCGATTTGCGCGGGTCGACGCACAGGCTGGTCAGCCGCATGCCGGTATCGGCAAGTGCTTCGGCCATCGCCTCGATTGGCTTGTCCCGCCACAGATGAAATTCGGCGAGGTCGAGCCCGGCGTCCTTGACGGCGCGCAGGCGCGCGGCAAGGTCGCCCGCTTCGGCAAACTGCCATTCAATACAGGAGGATAGTGGATAGACCGCAGACATAGGACTCTTCCCATTCTACGGCCCCGTAACGCTGATCGCGTCCGTATGCCTGGCGGGGTCATTCCCGCTATTTTGTTCGGTATTGTTTACGGCGTTCGGCGCGGAAAGCAAGTTCGACGATGTCCGTGCAGCGCGTTGGCCAGCGTTCAGAACAGGATTCCCGCCAGCCAGAACGACCCCACGAAGATGGTCATGGTAGTCAACGCCATCGATGCGCAGCGCAGATTCTCGAACCGCCGCACCGGATGTTTCCCGGATGATTGCAACATGTCTCTCTCCTCAAGTTCCGTCCCGCATTATTCCTGCAGGTCCGGCGCTTCTCACTCGTAACAACTGCCGACGCTACGACCATTCGGCACCGAAATTTGCCGCAAGCGGCATCGCCAGTTGCGCCGGGACCCCTGGGTCACCGTTACCTCTCGTCCTCCTCGTCGTCGCCCGGGCGAGTATCCGCTTGTCACGCCGCCCTCGATGGCTGCTTCGGAGGCGGAAAGAGGCGCATCCGCGGCTCAGGCCTTCACGATCCGCTGATCGATGACGCCGAAAGCATCTGCTGCGCGCATCGTCACGCGGTCGCCGAAGCGAAGGAAGGGAGTCATCGACCGTCCGGCAATGACGTCGATGGCGCGGCGCTCGGACAGGCAGGTCGATCCGACCTCCGCATGGTTCGCGTTGGAAACGGTGCCCGATCCGATAATGGTTCCGGCGGGTAGATCGCGGGTGCGCGCAGCGTGGGCAATCAGTTCCTCGAAACCATAGGCCATCGCGTCACCGATCGGACTGCCGAACCATTCGCCGTTGATCTCGACGGTCAGCGGCAGGCAGACGCGGCCGTTCCGCCATGCGTCGCCCAGTGCATCTGGCGTGACCGCGAACGAGGCGACCGAACAGGCGGGTTTCGCCTGTACCCACCCGAAACCGGTCTTCATCTCGATCGGTGCGATGGTCCGCAGCGACCAGTCGTTGAGCAGGAGGATCAGTCGAACGTGCGCAAGCGCGTCGTCCGCCCTGCATCCCATCGGGACGTCGCCGGTAACGACCGCGAACTCGCCCTCGAAGTCGATGCCGTCCGCCTCGCTCGGGAACGGCACGTCCTGCGTCGCCGACAAAAAGCGATGCGACATGCCCTGGTACATCAACGGCTTGTCCGTCTCGATCGGCGGCAGGTTGAACGCCTGCTGCATCAGTTCGCCATGGGTCGGGAACGCCGATCCGTCGAGCCATTGCCATGCGCGCGGCAAGGGTGCGAGCAGCGTCTCCTGGTCAAGCAAGTCACCCTGCCCCGCCGCCAGTCGCTCGGCCAGCGCCCGCAGCACCGGCTCGGCCCGGCCCCAGTCGTCGAGCGCCGCCTGCAAGGTCATGTCGGCAGGCAGGCAACGTGCGGCGTCGTCGGACACCACCACCAGCGTTCCGTCGCGGCTGCCATCGGCGCGGGTCGCGAGCCTCATTGGTCGTCCTCGAAGATCGCGATAGCGCGGCACCAGCCCGCCGAGCCACGCTTCACCTTGACCGGCAAACACGACACGGTGAAGCCGGTCGCGGGCAGCCGGTCGAGATTGGTCAGCTTCTCCATGTGGCAATAGCCGATGTCGCGGCCCGCCTTGTGCCCTTCCCATACCAGCGAATAGTCGCCGGTTTCCGCCACCTTGGCGGCGGTATGACTGAACGGCGCGTCCCAGCTCCACGCATCGGTGCCGGTTACCCGGACCCCGCGAGAAGTCAGGTACAAGGTCGCCTCATAGCCCATGCCACAACCCTTCCCCAGAAAGTCCGCGCGTCCCAGCGCCGCACCGGCTGCGGTGTTCACCAGCACGATGTCGAGCGGTTGCAGGTCGTGGCCGACGCGTTCGAGCTCTGCCTCCACCTCCGCTGCCGTGACCACATGCCCATCGGGCAGATGGCGGAAGTCGAGCTTCACGCCGGGTTGCAGGCACCATTCCAATGGCACCTCGTCGATGGTCAGCGCCGGCTTCCCGCCATCCTGCGTCGGATGATAATGCCATGGCGCGTCGAGATGCGTGCCGTTGTGAGTGCTCAGCGTCAGCGTTTCCGACGCGGCAAAGCCCTGCCCCCCCGCCATCGCCTCTGCCGTGATACCGGGGAAGAACATCGCCGCTTCCGCGACGGTTTCGGCATGGGTCTGCCGGGTAATGGTCGGGCGCATGAACGGGGGGTCGGTAACGACGTCCGGATCGATCGCGATCGACAGGTCGACGATGCGGCGGGTCATGCGGCCCGCCCGCCCAGCGTTTCGACGAACCAGTCGGCCAACAGATCGCGGCCGTACGCCATATTGTCGGCGCCGACATGCTCCACACCCCCTTCGCGGGCGGTGAAGATCACCTTCTCGCGGCGTGGGCTGTTGACGAGTTGGTCATACAGGTCGTCGGCGTAGGCGACGTTGATCTGGCGATCGTTCGCCCCGTGGGTCACGAGGAACGGAACCGTGATCCGGTCCATGTGACCATTGAGGTTCATCGCTGCCGACTTCGCCAGGAAATCGTCCTGGTCCTGGGCACCGAACGCCCAGTGGACGTGTTTCCAGTAATGCGGGACCGGGTTCTCACCCTCGCGGGCCATGCGCTTGTCCTGCACCTCGCGCCAATTGTGGTTGGCACCCCAGACGGCGCCGCTGGAAAAGCGCGGTTCATAGGCGACCGCGCGCGGGGCAAAGTGGCCGCCCAGCGAAATGCCGGTCATTCCGATCCGCTTCGGATCGACATCGCTCTGCTGCTCCAGCCAGTCGACCGCCCTGCTCGCCCAGTGTTCGCTGTGCGGATCGACGGGCAGGTCCTGCAACCGCAGCGCCTCGCCAGAGCCGGGCTGGTCGACGCACAGGGTCGAGATGCCCCGCCGTGCCAGTTCATGCGGCAGGCGGGTCCAGAACAGCAGTTCCTTGCAGCTGTCCAGCCCGTTGCAGAACACGACGACAGGCTTGCGGCCCACGCCCGGGGCGCGGGTGTAGAGGGCCGGCATCGTGCCGGTTTCGAGCGGAATCTCGACCCGTTCGCGGTGCAGCTTGCCCAGCACCGTCGACCGGTCGAACGCTTCGCGTGCCTTGGCGTACGTCTCCTTGCGACCCGGCGCGCCGTGGCCCTGCATCCGCTCGGCAGTGAACAGGTATAGCGACGCCCGCTCCAGCTTGTTCGAAGCGGAGAAGGCGCGCCCCTTCGCCTCGTCTTCGGCGCCCAGTTCGATCAGCTTGGCGCCCATCGCTGCCCACGCCGCCATGAATTGGGGCGTGCCGGCATCGGCACCATTGGTGGTGGCGTCCTTCAGCAGCCGGCACATATCGATGATTTCACCGAGTTGCGCACCGCTCTCCATCGCGATCGCGACCGACAGGTTCCAGATGTAGTTGGGGAAGGGTTCGTAGAGCGCCATGATGCTTACGCCACTGCCGCCTGCCAAAGCCCGGCATCGGGCGAAGGCTTGGGCATGGTCTGCGGACCCCCGATGCCGCTGCCCCATTGATCCATCGTTTCGGGCTTTGGAATGTGGACCTGATGCTGGTGATGGTCGTCATCGACCTCCTCCAGCTCGGATGTGTATTCGACGACGTTATTGTTGGGCGTCGTGAAGTAACTGAACGTGTTGTTGCCCGCCGTATGGCGACCCGGCCCCCATTTGATGTCGACATCGTTGCGCTTGAGCCGGCCGACGCCGCGCATCATGTCGTCCATCGTCAGCACGTCATAGGCGACATGGTTGAAGCAGGGCGGCCCGGGCAGGAACGCCAGCCGGTGGTGCCAGCTGTTGCAGCGCATGAAGCACATGAAGTCACCCAGCCAGTCCGACACGCGGAAACCCAGCGCCTTTTCATACCACGCGACCAGCGCCTTGTGGTCGGGCGAGTGCATGACGACATGGCTGATCTTGACCGGGATCGCCTCGCCCTTGGCAAGTTCGCGTTTGCTGCCGCGCTCGACATCCGCCGAAATCTGCAGCGTGAAGCCGTTGGGGTCGAAGAAGCGGAAGCCATAGCCGCCGCCGAGCGTGTCCAGCTCGTGCGGCTCGCTGATGATCTTGCCGTCATTGGCCTTCACCTGTTCGAACAGCGCATCGACATCGGCGCGCGTTTCGGCCGCCCAGCCGATGACGTCGATCCGCTGCATCGCATCCTCGCGCAGGCGGACGACGTATTTTTCGTCGGTCCCTTCGGCCGCGAAATAGACCATCTCGTCGTCGCTCGGGACCTCGGTCAGGCCCCACACATCGGCATAGAAGCGGCGTTCGGCGGCAAGATCGGGAACGGCATAGCCGACGAAGCGGATTTCAGAAACGCGGGCCATGCTCGCCTCCATGGAGAAGAATGGGGGCCGGCATTCGCGATGCCGGCCCAGTCGGGGGGGTGTCAGAAGCGGAACGTGCCCTGCACGCCATAGGTGCGCGGCTGGCCGAAGTTCCAGTTGTAGATGTTGATCCCGCCGCCGGTGAACCCGGCATAGGTCTTCACCCGGTTGTTCTCGACGTTGCGGACATAGCCCTGGATGCTGAGCGCATCGCCCGGCAGCTTCAGTTCGAGGCTGAGGTCGGTGGTGGTGAACGCTTCGACCCGGTCGCCACGATAGTTGAATGCGGTCAGATAATATTCCGACTTGAACCGGCTGAACCCGTTGGCGACCAGTTCATACCCTTGCCCGAGGTCGATCGACTTGTTGTAGTTGATCCCGATCGTCCATTTCGGCGCCTGCGGTGCGGTGTTGCCCGCCAGATCCAGCGTCAGCCGCGGGACGTTCGTCGGCGGATTGGTCAGCGTCGGCGCCGGGATGCCGGCGAATTCCTGCAACTTGGCATCGATATAGTTGACGATCAGGCTCACCCGGTCATTCGGCGACAGCTTGATCGTGGTGTCGGTTTCGATACCCCATACCCGGCTCTTGCCCGCATTGAACGTGCGCGCGCCGACGGTTGTGTCGATATAGACCTGCACCTGCTGGTCCTGGTAATCATAGTAGAACGCGGATGCGTTGAACTCTAGCGTGTTGTTCAGGAACCGGTTCTTCGATCCGATTTCATAGGCGGTCAGGTTTTCCGCATTGAACGCGCCGACAAGATCGAAGCCGCCGCTTTTGAACCCGGTGCTGACCTTCGCATAGAGCAGATTGTCGCGCGCCGGCTTATATTCGACGCCGGCGGTCCAGGTGACCTTGTCTTCCGCATAGGTCGGGAAGCGGAACACCGCGCCGGGGCCGCTGCCGTCCGACGGCGGACGAACCATATTCTGCGTCCGGAAGAAGCCGTAGTTGATGTATTCGGCGTTCTTCTTGTCGTCGGTATAGCGCACGCCGCCGGTGAAGCTCAGCGTATCGGGGACGACCCAATAGGTCGCCTGGGCAAAGGCGGACTTGGATTCCGACTTCACATAGGGGCGATAGAAGAAGTTGGCGAAGGCGCTGGCGAGCGGCAGGTACAGGCCGCGCGCGATGATCTGGTTCTCATGGAAATAGAAGCCGCCGACCTGCCAGACGAAACTGCCCTGCGCCCCACCGTTCAGCCGGACTTCGTGGCTGTGGGTGCGGGTGTCGTAACGGTCGTTATAGAAGGTGAACTGTTCGGGCAGGAACCCGTTCTGCGGCAGGATCACCTGATTGTCGACGTGGCGATAGCCGCCGATATAGGTCAGCGTCGCCGGCCCGAAGTCGTAAGCGACCCGGCCCCGCACCGCATATTGCTGGCTCTTGAAATTGCCGCGACGGCCGAGCGGGAAGCTCGCCGGATCGAACGTCTGGGGCAGATCGACGAAGCTCGGTACCAGGCGTTGCGACAGCGTCGTATAGGTAGCGGGCGGCGCGACCGACGCCGGCAGTTCGGTAAGCCCCGGCGTGGCCGTATTGACCGGAAGGCCATATTGGACCGGGCCGGTCTGGTTCACGTCGACATATTCGCCGGCCAGATACACTTCGAGCGCGCCGGGCGCCAACAGGATGCTGCCGCGCACTGCATCGACATTGGCGTCATCGCCCCGACCGGCCAATGCGCCATTGTCGACATAGCCGTCATGTTCGTTGTGCAGCCCGGCGATGCGGATCGCGACGTCATTCCCCAGCGGCACGTTGACCGCACCGGTTGCGTAGATCGCGTTGTAATTGCCATAGCCCGCGGTCGCCGACCCTTCGAAGCTGCCCAGCACCGGCTTCGCCGCGACGATGTTCAGTGCACCGGCGGTCGAGTTGCGGCCGAACAGCGTCCCCTGCGGCCCGCGCAGCACCTCGATGCGTTCGAGGTCGAAGAAGTTGGCGTTGAGTGCCACGGGTCGGTTCACATATTCACCGTCGATCGACACGGTGAGCGCCGGGTCGGCGCTTTCGGAAATGTCCTGGCTGGACACGCCGCGGATCGCGATCTTGGTGAAGACCGAGTCGGGCGTGATGCCGAGATCGGGGGCGAGACGCTGCAGCCCGCTGACGTCGGTCACCGCCGCCTTGGTCAGGTCGGCACCGCTGACGGCGCGGATCGCGATCGGCGTGTCCTGCAGCCGGGTCGTGACCTTGGTCGCGGTGACGACGATTTCCTCGAGCTGGTTGTCGTCGCCCTGGCCGACGGTGGTGTCGTTCGCCGTGGTCGGCGGCGTGGCGCCGGTCGGTTCGGCGGTCTGCGCCCATGCCGGAGCGACCAGCCCGAGTGCAGTGCTAGCAAGCGCCATGCTGGCGATGCGGCGGAACGTCGTCATACGATCCCCTCTCCATGATATCGGAGGCGTATCCGCCCCTCGTTCAGAACTAGAATTGGTATTCTATTTATTGGTCAGGTCAAGCGGCTGAATCGAGCGCCGGGTCGATTTAATTTCGGCGGTCGTCAGAACATCGGATGCGGATTGCGCGCCGTGGTCGGCATCGGCTGGATCACGTCCCAATGCTCGACGATCTTGCCGTCCTTCAGCCGGTAGATGTCGGCGACCGCACCGCCGGGACTGGCCGGATCGGTCCGGCCGTGCAGGTGGATGACGGCCAGATCGCCATCGACGATGATCCGTTTCACGTCGAAGCGCGCGCCCGGCGTCGCAAACTTTTGCGCCAGCGCAGCGATCGCGGCGGCGCGCCCGTCGGGAATGCCTGGATTATGCTGGATATAGTCGGCCACCACGAACTTCTCGAACGCGCCGGCAACGTCGCGACGGCCATAGAATTGCTCGGCAAAGGCAGAGACGATCGCCCGGTTGCGTTCGGTTTCCGACGAGCGCGGCCGGGCGGCGACGGTCGATGCGACCAGCGTCGTCGCGATCAGCGCGGAGGCGACAAGACGGTTCATAGCGCAATCTCCAGGGTGAAGGGCAGATGGTCGCTGGCGGGGCCGACGGAGACGCGCGCGGTGGCCGCGCGATCCTGCCACCCCTGCCCCTGCCAGATGCGGAACAGGCGCGGTTCGGGCGTCACGCGAACGACGCCCGTTTCCCCGGGCGCAAGCGTAACCTTCGCAAAACCAACCAGCGCGAATTCGGGATCGTGGCGGTAGAGCTGGACGACCTCGCTACCCGACCGCGACCCGATATTGCGCAGCGTGACGAGCACGTCGCCGCCATCGGTCGTCGCATCGATCCAGTCGAACCGGGTATAGCCCCGCCCGGCGCCAAAGGCATGAAGCGGCGTCCGCCCGCGCGCGACCAGCCCGCGATAGCCGACCAGCACGTCGTCGTCATAGCGCAGGTCGCCGGTGGCATCGGGTTGCAGGGACAACGCCGGATAGTCGCCTTCGCTGCGCGCCAGCGTCACCGGCAGACGCCCGCCCGGCTCGCTGTCGCCCGCCAGCACGGCGGCCAGGGCGGGGCCGAACCCCTCCCCCGGATACCAGGCGGAGAGCAACGCCGAAGCGCGGTCGCCCCAGCCGGCATCGAAGGCATGCCCGATATTGGCGACGATCGCGACGTTGCGGTTCGCGGCGCACACCGCCTCGATCAGCGCGACCTGATCCGCGGCCAGCGCGGAATCGGCGCGGTCCTTGCTCTCGACGCTGGAGTCCGACGTTTCGCCGACCATCAGGATCACCGCATCGGCGGTCCGCGCCGCATCGACCGCACGCGCCAGCATCGCGGCCGCGCTGTCGGGAGTCCGGATGCCGTACCACAGGCCATGGACCCGCGCGCCGTCATAGGTGAATTCGACCTCGACCAGCACCCGCTGACCGGCGGCAAGCTGCACCTCGACGCTGTCGGCATCGCCGCGTTTCAGCGACCCCATGACGTCCGACGCCGCCATGCGTTCGGCGTGGTCGTGGACGACGCGGCCATCGACCCGCATCCGCACGGCACCGGTCGCGCCGACATAGAAACGGTGCGCGCCGTCCGCCTTTGCGGTGAACCAGCCGCTGGCCCGCACGCCGGCGGGACGATCGAACACCCCTTCGTCATGGACGCCGACAAACCACACGAGCGAATTGGTATCGCGGACCTCGCGAAAGATCGGATCGCCGGTCAGGTCGGTGTCGGCGAAATAATCGACGGTCATCCCCCGCGCTTCACCGTCGCGCGGCGTGACCGGCATCGACGGCAGGCGCGGTTGCGGATCGACGCCCGGTTCATAGACGATGGCGGCATCGCCATAGCGCGCGCGGATCGCATCGAGCGGTCGCAGCGCGTCGGGGGACAGCGCAATCTTGGCAAAGGTGCCGCCCTGATAGCAGGGCGCGGCGGCATTGGGGCCGATGACGGCGATGCGGGCATGTCGGCCGGGGACGAGCGGCAGCAGATCGCCCTCGTTGCGCAGCAGCACCATGCCGGCGGCCGCCGCCTCGACGAGGAGCGCGTCGGCATCTTCGGTCGGCGGCGTCTTGGTCCCCGACCAGCGCCGCCCGGCGCGCGCGGCGCGATCGGCGGCATCGGCCACACGTTCCGCCGCTACGTCCCCTGCCTCCACCGCGCCGACCGCCTTTGCGCCGACGAAGCGCGCGGGGCCGGGCATCTCGATATCCAGCCCGCCATTCAGGCTGCCGGCGGTCGAATGGGTGCCGAACCAGTCACTGATGAACGGACCATCGAAGCCCCATTCCCGTTTGACGATGGTCGAGATGTGGCCGTGTTCGGCGCACCAGGTCCCGTTGACCCGGTTATAGGCGGTGAGCATCGCCCCCGCCCCGGCCGCCGCGCACAATTCGAAGGGCAACAGATAGATTTCACGCAGCGCACGTTCGCCGACGACGGCGTTCATCCGGTCGCGGTCGGTTTCGCTGTCGTTGCACACCAGATGCTTCACGCAGGCACCGGTGCCGGTCGATTGCAGTCCGCGCGTCCACGCCGCCCCGGCAAGGCCGGTCAGCAGCGGGTCTTCCGAATAATATTCGAACGCGCGGCCGGCCAGCGGGCTGCGCGCCAGATTGACGTTGGGGGCCAGCACCATGTCGACGGTGCAGCGTATCGCTTCGCCGCCGACCAGCGCGCCGATCCGTTCGATCAGCGACAGGTCGAAGCTGGCGCCCAGTGCCGTGGCGCAGGGCGACAGCCGCGCGACATCGCGTTCGTCCACGCGCCCGCTGGCAATGCCCATCGGCCCGTCGCTCAGGTGCAGCGACGGGATGTCGGCGTGCGGGATCGCGGCCGTGCGCCACATCGACGCACCGGCGGTCAGGCTGGCCTGTTCGGCGAGGGTCAGCGGGATCACGCCACCGGCTCCAGCCGAAAGGCCATGATCTGCCGCGCCATGGTCGCAATCTGTCCGCCGATGCCGTTATCGGCCAGGGCACCGTCGGCAGCGAACGGCTTTTGCGCGATGGAGTTGATCGCGATGCCGGCGGGGGTCGGCCAGCCGCGCATCGCGTGGACGATCCCACGCAGCGCAGCCAGCGTGACGCCGCCCGCCTGCCATCCCGCCGCCGATACGATCAGCCCGACCGGCATCCCGTCGAAATAGACGCGGTCGTCGCCGCGCAGATCCTCCAGCAGGTCGATCGCGTTCTTGACCACGCCCGACACCCCGCCATGATAACCGGGCGTGCCGATCACCAGGCCGTCCGCCGCGCGCAACGCCGCGACGAACGCCGCCTGCTCGGGCGTACGCTCGGGCCGTTCGGGGTTGAAATGGGGTAGCGCCGCCAGTGCCGGGCCGTCGAACATCGTCGTCCGTGCGCCCAGTTCCTCGCATTCGGTCAGCACCGCCCGCACGAGCATCTCGCTCGACGATCGCGGGCGGAAGGTGCCGCCGATGCCAACGATGTGTCGTGCCATCGCCGTTACGCCTTCCTGAACGCGGGCATTACCTTTTCCGACAGCAGCCGGAGCGTCTGGTCGCCCAGCCGCAGCCGTTCGTCGGTCAGCGGTCCGGTGGTCGTGCCGCACAGGATGTTGCCGATGCCGAGTTCTTCGTAGGGCTTGAGGTGCTCGATCACCGTTTCGGGCGATCCGTACAGGCACCAGGTACCGATCCAGTCCTCGGTCAGCGCGTTGGGTGTCCGGTCGGTCTTCTTGTTCGCGTCGTTCGATTCGGCGCGGGCGTTGAATTCCGCTTCACGCTCGATCGCGTCCTGATAGGCGCGCAGGATCGCCATCATCTCGTCGCGGGCCTGTTCGTCGCTGTCGGCGACATGAACCAGCTGATAGGTGTGCGTCGTCCAGTCGAGCGCGCGGGCAATCTTGTCGGCGCTATGCCCCGCCTCCTCCAGCATCGTGCGATAGATGCCGAAGAATTTGGCGACATGGGTCATCGGCTCGGTCCCGCCGATCTTGGGCGGGGTAAAGGCGGGGATGAACGCCGGCCATGCGTTCTCGGCGGCGCGCCGGGCGCTCGATTCCTTCATCGCCACCGGCATCAGCCGGGCATGGCCCTCGCTATAGGCGGCCGGCGCGATGCGTTGCAGGACGCGGCCCTGGTGCGGGCCGTTGTCGATTTCGACCGCCGGGTCGTCCATCGTCTTGGCCCAGAGCTGTTCGGCGATGGCCAGGTTCTTTTCGGAAATCGCGCCGGCATCGCGGTAATCGACGCCGAAGCCGATCATCTCCTCGGGCGTGGTGCCCGATCCGACGCCGACCAGCAGCTTGCCGTCGGTCAGCTGGTCGAGGATGTTGATACGCTCGACGAAGCGGACCGGATGGTGGAGCGGCACCGAGGTCACGGAAAAGCCGAAATGCATGTGCGGGAATTTCGCCGCCAGATACGCCGCGAACATGTAGCTGTCGCTGGCGATCGGCATATAGCCGTTGAAGTGATGGTCCGGCAGGAACAGCGCGTCGAAACCCAGCGCGGCGGCGCGTTCGGCGTGGCTGGTCAGGTTGTGTATCAGCGCCCGGTCCTGCTCCGGCGCCATCGAACGTGCATTGAGGAACACCGAGAAACGCATCCGACCTCTCCCTTTTCACGCCCGCTTGTCGCGGTGCGCGGTTGCCGCCCGATGCCGGGTGGACTAAACTGAAATTAGAACTGTTATTCTGATATGCCGTCGTTCCGGGGGCTGTCAATGGGGTGCCGATGGATATCGAAACGATCATGGCGAAGGCGCGCGCGCCGCAGCAGGGGCGCAGCAAGGCCAGCTTCGAGCGGATGCTGACGACCGCCGAGGAACTGATGAAGCAGCGCGGATCGGACGAATTCACGCTGAACGAGGTGGCGAAGCACGGGAAGGTTTCGATCGGATCGATCTATTGCCGGTTCGACAGCAAGGAGGACCTGGTCCATGTCGTGCAGCTGCGCGTGCTGGAGCGAGTCGATACCGACATGCTGGCGGCGATCGCGGGGGTGCAGGAACGCGGCGGCGACCTGATCGACATGGTGCACGACCTGGTCGATTCGATCGCGGACGTGCTGCGCCGCTATGCCGAGGTGATGCGTCCGCTGATGCTGCGCGCGAGCGGCGATCCGGTCATCGCCTCGATCGGCAAGCGCAGCTATTCGCGGACCAGCGAGGCGGTGATCGACGCGCTGCTGACGTGCGAGAAGGAAATCCGCCACCCCGATCCGCGCCATGCCGCCGATGCCGGTTTCCGCATCGTCTATGCCGCGATCGCTCGCTATCTGGGGTTCGGTTCGTCGCTCGACGCGGCGGGCGAAGGCGACTGGAATCAGTTAAAGAACGACCTCGGCGACATGCTCGCCGCCTATTTGCGCACCGCGCCGAAGGGAAGCCACGGGGCCGCTTGACAACGGCACCGATCCACGTTCAAATCAGAATAATAATTCTGATAAGCGCCACATTCGTCGGTGCGCGGGACGAGGATGAGGAGCGTCATGGCCGAAAAGGGCTGGACCCGGCGCGAGACGCTGGGCGGTGCCGCGCTGTTCGCGCTGGCGGTGGGGATACCCGTTGCCGCGATACGGATGGACGATGCGGCGGAAGGGGTGACCGATCGCCAGCGCCTGATGCTGCGCCACGTCGCGCAGACCGTCATCCCGCGCACCGCGACGCCCGGCGCCGGCGATATCGGTGCACATGACTTCGTAATTCTCGGCCTCGCGCACGGCCTCGACGGGACGCGGGCACCGGCGGCGGGGGCGGCGTTGCCCGCGACCATGGCGCGCCACCTGCGGCAGGACGGCACGCTCGACTATCTCGACTGGCTCGAATGGCAGCTCGACTCGCGCGCGCAGGGCGACTTCCTGGCCGCCACCCCTGCCCGGCGGCAGGCGGCGGTCGGTGCGATCGATGCGGAAGCCTTTGCACAGGCCGATCGCGATGCGCCCGAATCGCCGTGGAAGAAGCTGAAGGCGCTGATCCTCACCGCCTATTACACGTCGGAAACCGGCGGCTCGCGCGAGCTGCAATATGAGCTGGTCCCCGGGAAATGGGAACCGGACCTCCCCTTTGTTCCCGGCAGTCGCGCATGGTCGAGCGACTGGACCGCGGTGGAGTTCAGCTGATGAGCGATGCATTGTTCGACGCGATCGTGATCGGGTCGGGAATTACCGGCGGCTGGGCGGCCAAGGAGCTGACCGAGGCGGGGCTGAAGGTCCTGATGCTCGAACGCGGGGCGATGATCGAACATGGCGCGGGCTATGTGAACGAGACGAAGGCGCCGTGGGATCTGGAGTTCCGGGGACTGGGCGACGCCGCGCTGTACGAGACCGACTATGCGTTCCAGCGCAAGAACCGGCATTTCACCGAATTCACCCAGGACCGCTTCGTCAACGACCGCGAGAACCCGTACACGACCGACGGCGATACCCAGTTCAACTGGTGGCGCAGCCACGGCTTGGGCGGACGATCGCTGTCCTGGGGGCGGCAATGCTATCGCTGGTCGGATTACGACTTCGACGCCAATCGCCGCGACGGGCACGGCACCGACTGGCCGATCCGCTATGCCGATATTGCGCCGTGGTATGACAAGGTCGAGGAGTTCGTCGGCGTGGCGGGCATGGCGGAGGGGCTGCCGCAGCTGCCCGATGGCCGCTTCCTGCCACCGATGGCGCTGAACCCGGTCGAGCAACATGTGCGATCGGTGATCGGTGAGCGCTGGCCCGGACGGCGGCTGACGGTCGGGCGCAACGCGAACCTGACCGAGGCCAGGCCCGATCAAGGTCGCGCGGCGTGCCAATATCGCTCGATCTGCCCGCGCGGCTGTTCCTATGGCGCCTATTTCTCGACGCAGAGTTCGACGCTGCCGGCGGCGCAGAAGACCGGCAACCTGACGCTGATCACCGATGCGGCGGTCGAGGCGATCGAGCATGACCCCGCCACCGGCCGCGCGACCGGCGTGCGCTTCATCGATACCAAGAGCGGCGAGCGCAAACGGGCGACGGCACGAATCGTGTTCCTGAATGCGGGATCATTCAACAGCGTCGGCGTGCTGCTGCGCTCGGCGACCGAAGCCAACCCGAACGGCCTCGCCAATTCGAGCGGCGTGCTCGGCACCCATATCATGGACCATGCGCAAACCGTTGCCGGCATCGCGATCATGCCGGGGTTCGAGGACCATACCTATTTCGGCAACCGCCCGACCGGCGTCGTCATCCCCCGCTTCCGCAACCTCGGCACCATCGACGGCAACGGACACACGCGCGGCTTTTCCTATCAGGGTGGCGCGTTCCGCGCGGCATGGACGCGGGGCAAGCGCGATGCCGGGATCGGCGCGGACTACAAGAACGGCCTGCGCGAGCCGGGTCCGTGGCGGATGGTGCTGGTCGCCTTTGCCGATTCGATCCCGCGCGCGACCAACCGCATCACGCTCGACCCGACGGTGAAGGATTCGATCGGCCTGCCCGCGCTGCGCATCGCGTTCGAACATGGCGCGGAGGAACGCGCCGCGCTGGCCGATGCGAAGGCGGAAGCCGCGGCGATGCTGACCGCAGCCGGCGGCCATGTGATCATGGGCCTCGACCAGCCCAGCCCCGGCGGTTCCGCGATTCACGAGATGGGCGGCGCGCGGATGGGCCATGATCCCCGCACCAGCGTGCTGAACAAGTGGAGCCAGGCGCACGACGTCGCCAACCTGTTCGTCACCGACGGCGCGCAGATGTCGTCCTCGGCCTGCCAGAACCCGTCGCTGACCTACATGGCGCTGACGGCGCGCGCCTGTGCGACGGCGGTGTCGATGCTGAAGGAAGGCGCGCTCTGATCCCAGTCTGCTAGCGGGCACATCCCGCCAGGCACCGCAGCGTCGGTGCCGCCCGGAGTGAAAGAAGATGACCGTTGCCGCATCCGCCCAAAGGCCGCTCGCCGCCGGGGAGCCGCGCGCTCCCCGCCGCTCCCGTACCGTAGCGGAGCGTTAAGTCATGCAGGCGATGCGGGAAGACCTTCCGCTTGCTTCGCCGCCGCTGCGGCGATCGGCCAAGCTCGCTTACGGGCTGGGCGACTTCGGGTTCGGCCTGTCGTGGAACATGGTGGGCGCGTTCCTGCTGTTCTTCTACACCGATGTCGCGCTGCTGCCGGCGGCGGCGGTCGGCACGTTGCTGCTGGTGTCGCGACTGGCCGATGCCGCGATCGATCCGGTGATCGGGGTGCTGGTCGACCGGACGCGTGGGCGCAGCGGACGGGCGCGGCCGTGGTTCAAATGGGGCGCGATCCCATTCGGGCTGCTGTGCGCCGCGACCTTCTGGATGCCGCCGCTGGGCGAGAATGGCCGGCTGCTCTGGGCGATCGCGACCTTCGCCGCGCTCGGCATCCTGTTTTCGGCGATCAACATTCCCTATGGCGCGCTGCTGCCGATGATGACCAACCGCAATGGCGAGCGGCTGACGCTCGGCAGCCTGCGCGCCGCCGGCACCGCGATCTCGGTCATCGTCGCCACCGCCGCGACCATGCCGCTGGTGGGAGCACTGGGGGGTGGCGATCAGCGGCTGGGGTTCCTGATCGTCGGCGGGCTGTTCGGCCTGATCACCACCGTGACGACGCTCAACCTGCTGCGCTGTCCCGAACAGGTCCATGCCGTCGAACCGCCGGTCGCCCAGGCGATCTGGCCGCAGGTGCGCGCGATGCTGGGCAACCGGGCGTGGAACACCGTGTTCCTGTTCGCGCTGCTCAATTTCGTCCGGTTCGGCGCGGTGCTGGCGATCACGCCGTTCTTCGCGATCAACGTACTGGGCAAGCCGTGGATGATCTCGATCCTGCTGCCGGCGGTATCGGGCACGCTGTTGATCGGATCGGTCATCGCCCCGCCCTATTTCAAGCGGCTGGGGATGCGGCGCGGCAACCTGATCGCGCTGCTGGCGGCATTGCCGCTGTTCGCCGCGCTGCCGCTGGTCGAAGGATCGACCGCCGGGTTCCTGACGCTCTACCTGCTGGGATCGGTGCTGCTGAGCATCACCATGACCGCGATCTTTGCGATGGCGGCGGAGGCGATCGAATATCACGAACAGCTGACCGGCACGCGCAACGAAGGGCTGCTGTCGTCGGGCATCAGCCTGTCGACCAAGATCGGCATGGCGGTCGGCGGTGCGCTGGTCGCGTTCGGCCTGGCAAGCATCGGCTATGTGCCCGGCAAGGGCGGCGGCGAGGTCGTAACCGGGCTGCGGTGGCTGTATTATGCGCCGATCGTAGCGTGTCTGGTTGCGCAGATGGTGGTGATCGCACGCTATCCGGCGATCGCGCGGCCGGCGTGATTTGGGGGCGGCATGCCGTTCCTGCCGGGCGCGATCGGCATGCGTCCATGGTCGTTATTCCCGCGCAGGCGGGGGGCCCAGCTATGCCACGCACTCTCCGGCGGCGCGGTTGTCGCGTACCCCCGCGCAGGCGGGGGTCCAGGGCCAAACAAAACCATGGCTTGCGAATGTGGCTCTGGGTCCCCGCCTCCGCGGGGGTACGCCGTATGCTTTGGTTGCCGCGTCAATCGCGCGGTCTGGACCCCCGCCTGCGCGGGGGTACGGGCGGGTCGGTGGATAGGGAGTGGACTGTCGCAAAGGTCTCGCACAGTCGAAAATCCATGGGCGCACCCGTTTCGTTTCACGTCGCCACACTGACGTTTACGGCCTCCCACCTACGCAGGAGTGACGATCGGGGAACTGTCCGGGCAAGCCCCGTTGCAGGTCAGGTCAGGCTTCATCCCTGTCGGACGCGACGTGCTATTACGGGGAGACCCCAGCTTTCGCTGGGGTGACGGGCTTTTGGCCAACGAAATGGGGGCGGCGTCCTGTAGGACCCGCCCCCGCACTCGCGCCGCAAAGGCCCGTCAGCGCAGCGTCAGCGTCTTCGCATCCTTGGTCGTCGGCACGAACGGCAGGTAGGAGATCCGCATCGTCTCGGCCAGCTCGATGCGATGGTCACCGGGCGTCAGTCCGCCGCTGCGCTTCACGCCGACCACGGCCTTCTCGCCGAAGTTCCAGCGGTCGCCATATTCGCTCTCCATCTGGTCGAGCGTCCAGGTCCGGCCGCGCAGGGTCACGGTGATGTCGTCGCGCGGCACCGGTTCGCCATCGACGCTGACCGCGACATTCTCGATCATCGAGACGCCGAGGCCGCGATAATAGGGAAGCCGCGCCTCGATGCTGAAGCCGTCGTCGGTCGCCTTCAGGCTGTCGTCCACGATCATCTTGTTATCGAACATGTCGGTGTCCTTCAGGCAGCGATGGCGTTGGTGGCGGGGGCATCGATCAGGCGCTTCAGCATCTCCTGATGCCGGCGGACCTGTTCGACCGAGTCGACCTCGTACGCGTCCTCGATCCAGCGATTTCCTTCATATTCCGAACAGATATAGCCGTCATAGCCGCCCTGGTTCAGCACGCCCACGATCCTGGCATAGTCGATCGACGGTTCGACCAGATCGGCATCCATCTGATAGAATTTGCCGTGGATGTGATGGATACGGTGCATGTAATCGAGCATCCGCTTCGGCTCGTAGGCGGCATTGTGGCGCAGCGTTTCGGCCATGGCCAGTGCGGGTCCGGTGCCGCCCATGTCGCGCACGTTCAGGATGACATATTCGCTCAGGACCCGGTCCTCATACGCCTTCACGATATAGTCGGCGATGTGTTGCGGCACGCCGTTGCGGATGAAGCGTTCCTTCCACACCGGCGGAAAGGCGGTGAGGAACATGCCCATGTCGGGCAGAAAGCCCAGCGCATCGCTGCCCGACTTCTCGAAAGCCTCGGCATGGCGGACGATCCACGGGTGATCGAAATGCAGCGGGGCGTGCACCTCGATCAGCAGCTTGACGCCCTTCTCCTCGGCATAGGGTGCCGCCGCGACCAGCACGTCGGGGGCGATCGAGACGAGGGCGCGGAGATATTTCACGCCGAGGCGCGCGCCGAAGTCGATGTCCTTGCGGATGCTCGCGACCTGTTCGTCGAACGGCATCTCGCGGCCCTTGTACCGCTTGTAATCGAGCATGAAGTCGTGGGCGACCGGCACCGCGCCGTACTTCGCGATCAGCTGGTGCCATTCGGCGATCTTTTCGTCGGCCACGCCCGCTTCCGGCCAGCCCCAGAAGGTCTGTTCGCCGATCACCTCGATCCCCGGTGCGCCCAGTTCGACGCTGGTGCGGATGCAGTCCTCCAGCGTCATTTTGCCGAGAAAGGTTTCGTTCTGGTAGCTGTAGAGGCTGACGCCCCGTTTGATCGTCATGACCATCGTCCTGCAATGGGGGTGGATCAGGCGACCGCCGGCTGGGCAGGGTTGTCCCCGCCATGCCGCGTCACCGCGAGAAGGAAGGCCGCGACCGCGCCGACGACGCCGGCCGCGCCCATGATCAGGAACGCGCCCTGCATCGCGCCCGTCTGGACGCGGAACAGCGACACCAGGAACGGACTGGAGAATTGCCCGAAGAAGAAGCAGGCGGTCCACACGCCCATGCCGCGCCCGCGATGTTCGAAGGGCAGCTTGGTCTGTGCCCAGGCGATCAGCGTCGGCACGGCCATGCCGGCGCCGGTCTGCTGCACGACCAGCCCCGCGACCATCCAGCGCCAGTCGGGCGCCAGCCCGATCATCGCCAGCCCGCCACCGATCAGCGACAGGAAGATGCCGAGTTGCACCACCGGACGCGCACGGCCGGTCGCCCAGAAGATCGCCGACCCGACCATGACGAACAGGCTGGGGATGAAGGTCAGCTTGCTCAGTTCCTGCGACGACTGGATGCCGACTTCGCGGAACGCCATGCCGCCGTTGATGATGAAGACATAATAGAGCGCCGACGCGAACAGCGTGACCGCGCCGATGATCGCGACCGATGCCGCCGGAAAGGGACTGCGCGCCGGTTCGGCGCCGATGCCCAGCATCTTGCGTGCGGTGGCGTCGCTGGTCGGCTCATACAGGAACTTGGCAGCGGCGAGGAACGTCGGGAAGGCGATCAGATAGATCAGGAAGATCCCGTTCCAGCGCAGGCCGGTAAGGAACCCCGACGCCAGGATGACGCCGCTGGCGAGGAACGGTCCGGCCAGCCCCTGCAGCGTCAGCCAGTTGCGCCGCCCCTTTTCATCCCAATAATCGCCGATCAGCGTATTCATCGTGGTCAGGATCGCGGCTTCGGCAATGCCCAGCAGGAGCCGCGAGGCGTAGATCGCATTCAGATCGTTCAGGAAGAACGGCGCCGTTCCGAACACCCCGAACAGCAATGTCGCCGCCAGCAGCAATTTGCGCCGGCCAAACCGGTCGACGAGGATCCCGGCGAACAGCGCGAAGATCGCGATGGTCAGCCCCGGCGCCGACACCATCGCCGGCACCTTCCACGCGGCGGTCGGCTCGGCGGCGAAATGGTCGATGATCGACGGGACCGCCGGGAACAGCGATACGATGGCGAGGATCGGCAGGAAGCCGGCGATGATGACGGTCAGCCCCTGCCCGATGCCCGGGCGGCGTAATCCCATCTGTCCTGTGTCGGCGGTCATCCGAATCCTCTCCCTAACCCATCGACCGGTTTGCCGGCTTAATTAGAACTTGCATTCTGATACGTGGTATCGCCATGACCTGCGACCCTGTCAAGCGAGGATCGATCTGATGGTAGCAAGAGCGGTTTCGGATCGGCTGACCGGCCGGCAGCGCACGCTGGCGTTCGCGACGGTGCTGGTGGCGTTCGTCATGGACGTGGTCGATTCGACGATCGTCAACACCGCCCTGCCCGCCATCCAGAACGGCCTCGGCGCGTCCGACCATGTGATGCAATGGGTGGTTTCGGGCTATTTCCTGACCTTTGCCGTGCTGCTGATCGTCGGCGGGCGGCTGGGCGACCTGTTCGGCTATGCGCGGATGTTCGTGGTGGGGGTGGTCGGGTTCACCGTCGCGTCGATGGCGTGCGGGCTGGCGACCGACGGCGCCTCGCTGGCGGTCGCGCGCCTCGCGCAAGGGGCCGCCGCGGCGGTGATGGCGCCGCAGGGTGTCGCCCTGATCCAGTTGCTCTACACGCCGACCGAACGCATCGCGCGGCTGGCGGCGTTCGGCGTCATCGGCGGGCTGGCGGCGATCGGCGGGCCGGTTCTAGGCGGGCTGCTGATCGAATGGAGTCCGTTGGGGCTCGGCTGGCGCAGCGTGTTCCTGATCAACCTGCCCTTCGGTATGCTGGCGCTGGTCGCCGGGCTGACCTTGCTGCCACCGGGCCGTTCGGGCCAAGCGCTGCGCCCGGACGTGCCGGGGTCGCTGCTGCTGTTCGCCGCGCTCGGCGCGCTGCTGCTGCCGCTGATCGAGGGGCGCGCGGCGGGATGGCCGTGGTGGACCGCCGCGCTGGGCCTTGCCAGCATCGCGCTGTGGTGGGGGTTCTGGCGCTACGAAGGCAGGCGGCGGGCGCGGCTCGGGTCCGCCCTGATCGAGCCGGCGCTGTTCTCCGATCGTAGCTTCCGCATCGGGCTGACCGCGACCATGGGGTTCGCCATCGCTTCGGGCGGCTTCCTGCTGACCTTCAGCCTGACGTTGCAGCGCGGCCTTGGCTATACGCCGATCGACGTCGCGTTGCTCCATATCCCCTTCGGTCTGGGGGTCATGGCGGGGATCAGCCAGATCGGACGCAAGGCGCTGCCCCGGCACGGGCGGCGCGTGCCGATCATCGGGGCGATCGTGATGGCGGCCGGCTGTCTTGCCACGGCGCTGGCGGTCCGGCTGGCGTTGTCCCCGGCGGGGATCGGTGCGTTGCTGCTGGTCGCCGGGATCGGCATGGGGAGCCTGAGCGGACCGCTGGGCCCGATCACGCTTGCCCGCGTCGATCGCAACCATGCCGGGGTGGCCGGCGCGATGCACAAGACGGTGCAGCAGATCGGCGGCGCGCTCGGCACCGCCGTGATCGCGACGGTGTATTTCATGGTCGCGGCAGGTGGCGCGGGCGAATGGATGCCGACGGCATTCCTGGTAACGTCCGGCATCGTCGCGTTCGACCTGGTGCTGCTGGCGCTGCTGCTGCGCGGCCTGCCCCGGCACCTCTTCGAACGGTAGATGCGGCGGGCAAGGAGGAGACGACCATGATCCATGTCTGCGCAACCTGCGGCACGTCGTACGAACGCGATGGCGGCCCGCCCGGGCATTGCGCGATCTGCACCGACGAACGCCAATATGTTCCCCGCTCCGGACAGCACTGGACCGACCGGGAACGGATCGCCGCGCGGCACAGCAACCAGTGGCGCGAACATCGGCCGGGCTTGTTCAGCATCGAAACGACGCCGCGCTTCGCCATCGGGCAGCGGGCGTTCCTGTTGACGTCGCCCGGCGGCAACATCCTGTGGGACTGTATCGCCAACCTCGATAGTGCCACGACACGGCTGATCACGGCGCTGGGCGGTCTTCACGCCATCGCCCTGTCCCATCCGCATTACTACACCACGATGCAGGACTGGGCGGCGGCGTTCGACGCTCCCGTCTTCGTGCATGCCGCCGACCGCGAATGGGTCATGCGGCCGAGTCCGTATCTTCGGTTCTGGGAGGGCGAAACGCTGGACTTGCCCGGCGACGTTCGGCTGCTTCGTCTGGGCGGCCACTTTCCCGGCGGGACGGTGCTGCACTGGCGGGGCGCGGACGATATGCTGCTGGCGGGAGACATTCTGCAGATCACGCCGGGCGGCGACGCGGTATCCTTCATGTGGAGCTATCCCAACATGCTGCCCCTGCCAGCCGCAACGGTCAGCGGGATCGCCGATCGTATCGCCGGGATCGATTTCGATCGGATGTACGGTGCGTTCGCGGGTCAGGACATCGAGACGGCGGCGAAGGCAATCGTGCTCCGCTCGGCAGGGCGATACGTGGCCTGCCTCGACCCGCACCGCTGATCCGATGTACCGTCGACACGGGTGCCGACTTCGGCAGATGCCGCCATCCCGCGGAGGCAGGTCGGCGCTAGTCCCCGGCTTGCAGCGCGGCGAACCCGGCGTCGAAGATCGTCAGCAGGCTTGATAATGCGTCGTCCATATCGTTCGACAGCACCTGCCCGCCCGACAGCGTATCGATGCGTCCGGTCTGGGCGATGCAGTGGGTCAGTGCCCCGGTCAGGTGATCGAAATAACGATACAGTACCTTGTCGGGTACGCTCGGCGCGGCGCGGCGCAGGTGGCCGATGAACCGCTGGACGATCGGATCGAAATTATCGCGCATGACCGCCGCGCCGCCGGCCCGCGACGAATTGATCGTGGCGGCGATCGCCGCAAAATCGGCCCAGCCCTGCCCGCGATTGAACGCCGTTTCGAACATCGGGCGCAGGAAGGTGTCGAGCGCATCGCGCACCGTGATCGCGTCGCCGCAGCGCGCCTCCATGCGGTCCATCGCCGCATGGCGTTCGCCGTTCAGGACGACCGCGCGACGTTCGAACATCTCGTGAAACACGGCTTCCTTGTCGCCGAAATAATAGCGTACCAGCGCCGCATCGACATCGGCCGCCGCCGCAATCGCCTTCAACGTCACGCCGTCCCGGCCATGCGCGGCGAACAGTCGCTCGGCCGCATCGAGGATCGTCCCGCGCGAGATCTGCCGTCGCTTCGCCTGCGGCGTTCGCCCGCCCATGTCGCTCTCCTCCCCGCGTTCCGTCACGACCTACCCGCAATCAGCCGGCCGGCGCACCCGAATTTTCTTCCTTCATGCAGGAAGAAATATTGACCGGCCTGCAATCGCGGGAGTAGTCCTTCAATCGACGACGCTATCGGGCGCGCGATGGAGAGGAGATAGGTATGGCGGCACATCCGATGGGAGGAATGGTTGTCCCTGCACGACGCTGCGGCGAAAGCGTGCGGCTGGTGCCCTATGTGGCCCAGTTCGACCGGCAGGACGCACTCGCCGCCCCGGAAAGCCTTTGTCGGTCGTCCGGCCTGACCGCGTCCCGCGCGATCGGCCGCCCTGCCATCGCCCGCTGACCATGCTCCAGAACAGCTACCGCCTGATCGCCGCATCGGCCGACCGCTTCGCCGGGCGGACCGCGCTCCGCTTCATTGCCTCGCCCGAGGGGGACGAGGTTGCAGCGTGGACCTACGCAGAGCTGGTGGGGCGCATTACCGCCTTCGCCAATGGTCTCCACCTGCTCGGCGTCGACCGGACCAGCGTGGTCGCCTTTGCCCTGCCCAACCTTTCCGAAACGCATGTCGCCCTGTGGGGAGCGGAGGCGGTCGGGATCGCCCTTCCGCTCAACCCCGCGCTGGGTGTCGCAACGCTGGCGGCCATCCTGCGTGAAGCGGGCGCAAGCGTGCTGGTCACGCAGGCGTCCGCCATCACCCCTTCGCCCAGCGAACTCGAGGCAGTCCTGTCGGCCGTGCCGTCGCTCAGCCACCTGATCCTGGTCGACAGTCCCGCGTCGGCGGTGTGCGCGGGGACGGTCGCCGTTCATGACTTCGATGCGCTTTGCACTGCATCGGACCGGGACCGGCTGCGGTTCGCAGACGCGCGGTCGAGCGACGATTCCTCGTGGTTCTGCACCGGCGGCACGACCGGCCTGCCCAAGATCGCCCGGCGCAGCCATGCCAACGAACTGGCCAATGTCGCGCAGATCGCGACCGCCGTTACCGGCCTGCTCGGCGAAGGCGATGCGATGCTGAGCGGCCTGCCGATGTTCCATGTCAATGCGGCGATGGTGTCGGGCCTGCTGCCCTTCGCGATCGGGGGCGAGGTGGTGTTGGCGACCGCGATGGGGTTTCGCACGCCAGGGCTGCTCGCCGGCTTCTGGCCGCTGGTCGATCGCTTCGGCATTACCAGCTTCAGTGCGGTGCCGACCCTGCTGTCGGCGCTGGCGCAGATTCCCAAGCCCGAGGGTGCCGCCGCATCGCTGCGCTTCGCGATCTGCGGCGCGGCACCGCTGTCGGCGGCGCAGCATGCCGTGGCGGAGCGTGCGCTCGGCGTGCCGGTCCTCGAAGGCTATGGCCTGACCGAGGGGACGTGCGCGACCAGCCTCAATCCGGCGGACGATCGCCGGCCGGGGTCGATCGGCCGCGTGCTGCCGGGACAGCGTGCCCGGCCGATGATCCTCGACGACGATGGCCGCTGGGTGCGCGATGCGGCGGTCGGCGAGGTCGGCGCGCTGGCGATATCGGGCGACAATGTGTTCATAGGCTACCGGTCGGTAGCGCATGACCGGGGGATATGGATCGACCATCCCGATGGTCGACGCTGGCTGAACACCGGCGATCTCGCACGGATCGATGCCGACGGCTATCTGTGGCTGACCGGCCGGGCCAAGGACCTGATCATCCGCGGCGGCCACAATATCGACCCGGCGGTGATCGAGGAGGCGCTGAGCGGCCATCCCGCCGTCCTGCTGGCCGCCGCCGTCGGTCGCCCCGATGCCCATGCCGGCGAGGTGCCGGTCGCCTTCGTCCAGCTTCGCCCCGATGCGATGGTCGACGAAGCGGCGCTGCTGGCCTTTGCCGAAGCGGCGATCGACGAACGCGCGGCCCGGCCGAAGGGGGTGCGGATCCTGCCGGCCCTGCCGCTGACCGCCGTCGGCAAGATCTTCAAACCGGAACTGCGGCGGTTGGCGGCGGAGGAAGCGAACTGAGCGAACGGATCAGGCCGGCCGGGAGCCGCGGCGCCCGGTGCGAGAATCTCCGCGGTCATCGGGCGTCGCCTTCCCCCAGCCTGTCTCAGTTCCAGCGGCGCTCCCGCAGCGTCACATAGGTCACCGGGCCGAGATCGCTCGCCGACCGCCCGACCGCAAAGCCATAGCGACCGCCGCGCAACACCCACGCGCCATCGCGCCGGTCGGCGAGGATGCGCGGCTCGATCGCGATATCCAGCGTTCGCGCCTCGCCGGGCTGGAGCATCGCCTGCGCAAAGCCGGCGAGGCGACGGGTCGTCCCGCCGGGGGTCGAGACCAGATAGAGCTGCGGCACGTCGCGTCCCGCCCGCGTACCGGTGTTGCGCACGGTCAGCCGCGCCCGTGGCTTGGTGCCCGCGGTGACCGCCGGTGCCGAATGGTCGAAGCTGGTATAGCTCAGCCCATGACCGAAGGCGTAGAGCGGCGCCCGCCCCGTGCGCGCATGCCAGCGATAGCCGACATCGGCGCCCTCGATGTCGTAGTCGATCGGGAACCGCTGGCCGGCGGCATCGGCCTTGGCAAAGGCGGCGTCGCTGTCGCCGGCATAGGGCAGTTCCGGGCGCGGCAGGTCGGCGGTCGACGCCGGGAAGCTCACCGGCAACCGGCCCGACGGATTGGTATCGCCGAACAGCACCCCGGCGATCGCCTCGCCCCCACGGATGCCCGGATACCAGGCCTCGACCACCGCCGGCGTCCGCTCCAGCCACGGCATCAGCACCGGTCCCCCGGTCTCGAGCACGACGATCGTCCTGGGGTTCGCGGCGGCGACGGCGGCGATCAGCGCGTCCTGCCCCTCGGGCAGCGACAGGTCGGGCACGTCCGCCCCCTCCCGCATCCACTGCGTCGCGAACACGATCGCGATCTCGGCGGTACGCGCGGCGGCGACGGCGTCGGTCAGGTAGCGGCCGTCGCGATAGGTAACGCTGGCACTAGGCGCGAGCGCGCGGATCGCGGCCATGGGCGACGACGGGGCGTAGGTCTGGTTATTGTACTTGGCGAGCGGCCCTTCGCCGCCCATCGGGATCGATACGGCGGGGCCACCAACGGCCTCCACCTGGGTCGATCCGCCGCCCGACAGTACGCCCGCATCGGCATGGCCGCCGATGATCGCGATCGACTTCACCGACTTCGACAGCGGCAGCAGAGCGTTCTGGTTGCGCAGCAGGACGATGGCTTCGTCGGCGACCGCGCGCGCGACCGCCGCATTGGCGGCGAAGTCGATCGGCGCCTTGACCGGCGGGTTCCGGTCGAGCCCGACCGCGTAGATCGAACGGAGGATGCGCCGGTTCATGTCGCGCACCCGCGCGGCATAAGCGGGATCGCGCGCCGCCGCCGCGGCCAGCGGCGCGGCCAGCCAGCGCCCTTTGTCGATCTGCGCGCCCGATTGCTGGTCGAGGCCCGCCAGCGCGAAGTCGGTCGCGCGGACCGCACCCCAGTCGGACATGACGAAGCCGGGATAGCGCCAGTCGCGCTTCAGGACCTGGTTGAGGAGGTAATTGCTGCCACACGCCTGCGCGCCGTTGACGCGGTTGTACGCGCACATGACCGCACCCGGTCGCCCTTCCTCGATCGCGATCTGGAACGCCAGCAGGTCGCTCATGCGAAAGGCGTCGTCGCCGATCACGCTGTCGACCACATGGCGGCCGCTTTCCTGCGCGTTGAGCGCGAAATGCTTGACGGTGGCGAGGACATGGCGCGACTGGATACCCGCGACCGCCGCTCCGCCGAGCAGGCCGGAATGGAGCGGATCCTCGCCCATATATTCGAACGTACGGCCGTTGCGCGGGTCGCGGATCAGGTTGATCCCGCCGCCCAGCAACGTATTGAAGCCCTTGGCGCGCGCCTCGTCGGCGATCATCGCGCCGCCGCGCCGCATCAGATCGGCGTTCCACGTCGCGCCCATCGCCATGCCGGAGGGCAGCGCGGTCGCACCGTCCCCGCGCAACCCGGCGATATAGGACACGCCCAGGCTGGCATCGGTTTCGAACAGCGCGGGTACGCCGAGCCGGGGGATGCCCGACACATAACCGGCCCCGGTCACCGCCTCCGGCGGGATCACGACGCCCGGGATCAGCGGGATCGCCCAGAGGCCGTGCGTCAGCACCGTCCGCTCGTCCTGGCGCATCTGCGCCTCGGTCGCCGCCGCGCGGGCGTCGGCGTCGTCCTTCGTCTGGCCCATCGCGGGCGTGCAGCCGAACACCAGCGCCGCCGCCAATATGGGTCGGATCGTCATCATTCCTCTCCCGATCGCCAGTTTGCGATCGGACGAGGCTACACGACTTTCATAAACGTGCAAGCATGCACGTAGGTTTACAGCTTGGCCATATCCTCGAAACGGCCGCTCGGGACTGCCTGGTCGATTAGGCGGGAAAATAGCGCCACGGCATTCTCCATGCCCTGCGGATCGCCGATGAAGGTCCGCCCCATCGTCATCCCGCGAACCGCCCATACGACCAGGCGGATCGCCGACATGTCGAGCTGCTTGCCACCGATGGTCTGCAGGAAGTTGGCGGCACCGGTGCGTTCGACTTCGGCCTGCATCGGCAAGACGAGCGCGGCGAGTTCCGGATCGCTGCGCGACGCGACGAGGATTTCCATCACCGCCACGCCCGAAGGCCGGGAGAACACGTCCCACAGCAGCGCCGGCCAGTCCGCGACGCGCGAACCGGTGTGCGCCTGTTCCATCAGTTCGCGGAAGATGCGCGTTTCCTGCTCGAACACCCAATGGACGACTTCGGCCATGAAGGCGGCGCGGGTGGTGAAGTGATGGGTGATCGCCCCGCGACTGACCCCCGCCTCATCGGCGATCGACGCGTTGTTGGCGCCGGCATAGCCCAGTCGATCGATCGTCTGCACGGCGGCGGCGAACAGTGCGGCACGGGTATCGGCGGTACGCTGTTCCTGCGTGCGGCGGACGGGCTTGGTCGGGGTGGAAGGCTCGGCAGTCGTCATGGTCATGGTCTAGGTCAGCTTTGCACGGGAAGCGATACCGGGAGCGACAAGTCTAGCTGACCCGGTCGATCCCGTATCGATCCCGCCTGCCCGCGCGATCGCGCCATAGGCCAGGGCGGACGGCTTGATCTGCCGCCTCTGGGTGGCACGGTCGACGCCGATGAGCCCGAACTTCGGTCCATAGCCCGACAACCATTCGAAATTGTCGAGCAGCGACCAATAGAAATAGCCGCGCACGTCGACCCCGTCCGCCATCGCGCCGTGCAACGCGCCGAGCGCTTCCTTCACGAACGCCGCCCGCCGTGCGTCGTCGATGCCCGCATAGCCGCTCTCGGTGACGATGATCGGGGTATTCGTCCGCTGCCAGACATAGCGGCAGACGGCCGCCAGCGCATCGGGTCGGTCCTCATAGCCCATGATCGTCACCGGTTCACCGGCGCGCGGGCCATGGGTGCCGTCCGCGCGGGACGTGATGCGGGTATAGGTCTGCACGCCGATGAAGTCGTCTCCCGCAACCCGGTCGAGAAACGGATCGACCATCGTGGCAAGTCGTGCGTCGCGGATGTGTTCCGCGCCGGGCTCCGCCTGTTCGTCCTGCAGCGCCAGGGTAATGCCGACCTGCACCTCCGGCATGACCGACTTAATCGCGTCGCGACCCGCCGCATGCGCGGCGAGGCCTTTGCCGAGCAATGCCTCAGGCGGCGTGAACAGGAAATTGCCCCTCATCGGTCCGCCCAGCGCCGCCTCCGCCGCGCGCTGTCGTTCCGCGCCGGCCTCGCCCGCCAGCAGCACCTGCGCCACATGGCGGATGACCAGCGGAACGTTCAGCTCGTTGATGGTGCATACGACGACCAGTCCGCGCAGGTGCCGGGTCACCCGGTCGCAATAGCGCGCGAACAGCGCCGGAAAACGATCGCTGGTCATGCCGCCGGCGCGTGCCAGCCAGAGCGGGACCGTGAAATGATGGAAGGTCACGACCGGCGTGATGCCACGGCGGTGACACGCATCGATGCAGCGCTGATAATGATCGAGCGCCGGGCGGGCGAACACCCCCTCCTCCGGCTCGATCCGCGCCCATTCGATCCCGAAGCGATAGGCCTTCAGACCGATCGCGGCGAGGAGGGCCATGTCGTCGTCGAAGCGGTTCCACTGGTCGACCGCATCGCCGGAGGGTTCCGCGAACAGCGACGGCCGGGCGTGTTCCAGCGCCCAGCAATCGCTGTTCCGGTTGTTGCCTTCGACCTGATGGCCGGCGGTTGCCGAACCCCACAGGAAATCGACCGGAAAGGATCGTGTCGCGACCGGCACGCCTGCGCCTCCCGCCTCTTCGGAAAAAGGCGTCGATGCGTCCCAGCGGGAGCACCGACGCCCAGGGGAGGATTCAGAAGCGCCACTCGAACGCCGCGCCGATCCGGCGGAATGCGTTGTCGGGCAACGACTGGACATATTGCCCCGCCGAGAAGTTGCCCGGAAAGATCGCGGCGGCATAACGCTGGTCGAACAGGTTGCGCACGAACACGCTGACCCGCGCCCGGCCATCGACATCGCCGATCCCGACGGTCGCATTGACCACCGAAAAGCCGGGCTGGATCGTGTTGGGATCGTTGATCGCGTAATAGAAGCTGCTGCGATACCGCCAGTCGGCATTGGCGAAGAGACGCAGCGCATCGCCGACCGGCTGATCGACGCTGGCCGCCAGGCTCGTCGTCCATTTCGACGCACCGACCAGCGGCGATCCGGCGGCGTTGAAGCTCGGCCCCGGCAGCGAACATCCCTGCGCCGCCGTTTGCCCGAAGTAACAGGCGACGTTGTAATCGCCATATTCGGTGTCGAGATAGGTGACGCCGCCCGTCAGGCTGAACCCGCGCGCCGGGCGCACAGTCGCCTCCGCCTCGACCCCGCGCGTCTTCAGCGTGCTGGCATTGCCGGTGCGGAAACTGCCAAGACCACCGTTCAGCGCTGGATCGAACACCTGCGCCTGGAAATCGCGGAAGTCGTTGATGAACCCTGCGATGTTCAGGCTGAGCCGACGGTCGAGCAGGTCGGCCTTCACGCCCACTTCATAGGCATCGACCTTTTCCGGATCGACCGCGAACGCGACCCCGGCCGCCGAACTGATCGCCGGTCCTTTGTAGCCACGGGTATAGGTCGCGTAGAGATTGGCCGTGCCGATCGCATATTCGATCCCGGCCCGGCCCGAAAAGCCGGCGACGCCCCGCGCGGCGGTGATCGGCGCGGCCAGCGTGCCGACGCAGTTGCGCCCACCGCTCAACAGGAAGGTAACCAGGTTGCACACCCCGGCGACCCGCGTGACGGTGGTCGTCGAATCGATCTCGTCGCGGGTGTAGCGGCCACCGGCGATCAGGCGCAGTTCCGGCGTCAGGTTGAAGGTCAGCTGCGCGAAGGCGGCATAGCTCTTCGTATCGTAATCGAAATTCGACTGGCCGTTGACCGGCGACAAGCGGACCGGCGTGCTCGCCGGGAATACCCCGAACGTCCCGGCCTGCAGGATCTGCGCTTCGATATGCTGCCGGAAATAATAGAGGCCGGCGGTATAGTCGACGAAGCCGCGATCGTTGTTGTTGAAGCGCAGCTCCTGTGAAAACTGGTTCGACTGCGAATTGGCGATGTTGGTGTCGAAGAACGGGATCGGCGTCTGGTCGACATCGTTGTTCGCGCGCGCCGTCAGGTCGCGATAGGCGGTGACCGATGTGATCGCGACGGCCCCGGCATCGTAGGACGCGATGAACTGCGCGCCGAAACTGCGTTCGTCGCGCACCACATCGTTGCTGCCGATCGCGGTCCGGTTGTTCGTCGGCGACGCGACGACGCCGCGCGCAGCATTCTGCACGCGAACGAAGTTGGCGGGCGCCAGCGGACGCAGCACGGCGGGGATCGGGGTCGGGTCGTTGCCGCCGAACTTGCGGATCGTCGAATAGGCCTCGATCCCGCTGTTCTTCTGGTAATCGGCGATCGCGTACAGGCTCAACCGGTCGGTCGGTTCCCAGAGCAGCTTGGCCGTGCCGAACCAGCGGCGGACGGGATCGAGCCGGCCCGGCCCAACCAGTTCCGTCACCGGTCGCTGGTATTGATAGCCACCGACGACGCGCAGCGCGGCATTCTGCCCCAGCGGCAGATTGACCACCGCCTGCGACTGCACCTGATCGCGCTCGCCGACCTGGACCCGCCCGCTCGACCCGAGCTTGCCGAGTTCGGGACGCGCGGTCGTGATCGAGATAAGGCCGGCGGTGGTGTTCTTGCCGAACAGCAGGCCCTGCGGTCCGCGCAGCACCTCCACCCGTTCGACATCGGCCAGCGAATTGAGCGGCACGAAGCGGGGGAGCGTGATGTTGACGTCGTCCACGGCAATGCCGACCGCCGATTCAATGCCATAGTCGAACGAGTTGGTGCCGACGCCGCGGATCGCGAAATTGGGCACGCCGGGCGTCGCGGTAAAGTTCAGACTGGGCGCGCGCTGGGTGATGTCGGCCAGCTGGTTCGCGCCGGTTTCGCGGATCGACGCGCCGTCGACGACCGTAATAGCGATCGGAACGTCGCGCAGACGCTCGCTGCGGCGCTGCGCCGTGACGATGATCTCGCCCGTGCTATCGTCGGACGCATCCTGCAGCGCGGTTGCGGGATCGGACGGCGACGCCGCCTGCCCTTGGGCCTGCGCGGCACCGGAAACGGCGACCAGACTGGCGCCGGCCAGCAAAATCCAACCCCTCATCATTCCCTCTCCCAACGCCGTCATCCGCGGCCTGAGAAGCACGCTGCCACCCAACAAACATACTGTCAAGCATGCACGTATGTTACAAATAGGTGTGGGCTTTTGTCGGTTTCGGATTGGACTATGTGATGTTCTCGAAGCGCCGGTTCTATCGGCGCGACCGGTCGGCAGGCACCAGTCGCCGAAACTGGTGCCTGCCAAGGTCTATTTTTACGCGATACCTGATCAGCCGGTCGTCTTGATCCGCGACCCATCCGCGTTCAGCCCAAGGTCCTTCAACAACGGACCGACCTGCGGATCGGCGCCGTTGAAGTTGCGGAACATCGTAGCGTAATCCTCGGTATGCCCCTTCGACAGGATCATGTCGCGGAAGCGCTGCCCGTTGGCGCGGGTCATCCCGCCATGTTCCTCGAACCAGTTGAACGCGTTCGCGCTCAGCATCTTCGTCCAGCTATAGGCGTAATAGCCGGCCGAATAGCCGTTGCCCCAGATGTGCAGGAAATAGGTCGAGCGATAGCGCGGCGGCACGTTGGCGATGTCGAGTCCGGTGGCGGCCAGCGCCTGTGCCTCGAACGCATCGGGGTTCTGCTTGCCCTGCACCGCACTCAGCGAATGCCAGCTCATGTCCATCTCGGCCGCGGCCAGCGCTTCGCCGAACGAATAGCCCGAATTGAACGTCGCGGCGCGCTTGATCTTGTCCACCAGCGCCTGCGGGATCACCTGCCCGGTGCGATAATTGACCGCGTAGTTCGGCAGCACCTTGGGATCGAGTGCCCAATGTTCGTTGAACTGCGACGGGAATTCGACGAAGTCGCGCGCCGTATTGGTGCCCGAGATGCTTGGATAGGTCTGGTTCGCGAACAGGCCATGCAACGCGTGGCCGAATTCGTGGAACATCGTGGTCACGTCGTCGAAGCTGATGAGCCCGGGCTGTCCCGCCGCCGGCTTGGTGAAGTTGGAGACGTTGTAGATCACCGGCTTGGTGCCGAGCAGCTTCGACTGGTTGACGAAGTTCGACATCCACGCGCCGCCATTCTTGTTGTCGCGCTTCCAGAAATCGAAATACATCAGGCCGACGGACGCGCCGTTCGCTTCGTTCACTTCATAGACCATGACGTCGGGGTGATAGACCGGCAGGTCGGTGCGGCGCTTGAACGTCACGCCGTACAGCTGGTTGGCGGCATAGAAGACGCCGTCGGTCAGGACCTTGTTGATCTCGAAATAGGGCTTCAGCTCGTCCTGGTTCAGGTCGTATTTCGCCTTGCGGACCTGTTCCGAATAAAAATCCCAATCCCATGGTTTCAGTTCGAAATTGCCGCCGGTCGCCTTGATCTGCGCCTGCAGCTCCGCCGCCTCGCGACGCTGTTCGGCGGCGACCGGGGTACCCAGCTGCTGCATGAACCCCAGCGCGGTCTTCGGCGTCTTCGCCATCTGGTCCTGCAACACGTAATCGGCCCAGGTCGCAAAGCCGATCAGCTTCGCCTTCTGCGCGCGCAGCAGCGCGATATCCGCGATCGTCGCGCGCGTGTCGTTTGCATCGCCCTTCGCCGCCCGCGTCCAGCTGGCCTTGAACAGTGCCTCGCGCGTCGCCCGGTCCTTGAGAGTCGCCAGTTCGGGCTGTTGCGTCGTGTTCTGCAACGTCAGCACATATTTGCCGGCCAGCCCGCGATCCTTGGCCGCAGCGGCCGCGGCGGCGATCTCGCCCTCGGACAATCCGGCGAGCTTTGCCTTGTCGTCGACCACCAGTGCGCCGGCCTTCGCCGCCGCCAGCAGCTTTTGCTGGAACGCCGTCTCCAGCGTCGAGAGCTGACCATTGTACCGGCTGAGCGTCGCCTTGTCGGCCGGCGACAGCTGCGCACCGGCCCGGACCATCCCCTGATAGGTCAGGGTCAGCACCTGCAGCTGTTCGGCGTCGAGGCCCAGCGTCCGGCGCTGGTCGTACAGCGTCTTCACCCGCGCAAAAAGTGCCGGATCGAGGTTGATCGCATCCTGATGCGCGGCGAACACCGGCGCCAGGTCGGCCTGCGTCTGTTGCAGCGTGTCGTCGGTATTCGCCCCGACGACGCCATAGAATGCCAGGCTGGCACGTTCGAGCAGGCGTCCCGACCGCTCCATCGCGGCGATGGTGTTTTCGAACGTCGGCGCGCTACGCGCCCGGGTGATCGCATTGATCTCCGCCCGCTGTGCCGCCATCCCGGCGAGCAGCGCGGGTTTGTAATCGGTGCTCTTGATCCGGTCGAACGGCGGCGCTTCGAACGGCAAGGTGCTGGCCTTCGCGAAGGGGCTGGACGCCGGCAGCGCGGTAGCGGGCGTCGCCGAAGGCGCAGTGCCTTGCGCGAGTACCGTGGACGACATGAGCAGAAGCAAGGCGGCGGAGGCGAAATGACGCATCGAAGGTCCCATCAATCGAATATGCCCGCGGTGTGCACCCGGCGCGGCGTCGGATCAATGGGGTGGCAGGCAGTTGATGCTCCGGCTAAGGTGGATAAGCCGGTTTAGCGGCAACGGGCGCATTGGACGATAGGGCAAACGCCTGCCCATCCGGCCTCCGTGATGCTCTGAAGATTGCGACCGACGGGAGGACGCTTCGGCCCTCCCGTGGCCGGGTTCAGCGGCGACCGCGCAGGCTGTTCAGCACCGCCATGACGGCGACCCCGGCAAATGCGGCGCTGGTCCACGGCCGCGCCTTGGCGAAGTTCGTCGCCTTCTGCGTGATCGGGGCGTCGCCGGCAAAATGCTCCCGGAATGCGTCGGTCAGGCCGGTCTTGGGGTTGCTTTCGGTGACAGTCGTGGGGTCGGTCATGGAAACTCCGTCGATGCGCGAAAATGCGCGTCGTGCCGAAACGAGCGACGTGCCATAGCGCTCCCTCGCCAACGGCACGGTCGCGTCAGGTCGCGCGGATCGCGCGACCGAAGCCGGACTCCGGTCCTAGAAGTTGAACCGGATCCCGGCGCGATAGGTCCGCCCGAGCGTGTCGTAGAGCGCCGGGTTCACGTCGAGCCCGGTATTGGTCTGCGGCGACGGGGTCGGATCATTGTCCGCCACATTGTCGATCTTGCCGTACAGGACGGCATTGTCGGTAATCTTGAACGACGCGCCGAGGTCGAGATAGAATTCGCCCTTCATCTTGTTGAAATTGACCGTGTTGTAGTTGCCGGTCGAAACCGGGCAGTTCGTCTGGCAGACGACATAGTTGTTATTGAACACGCCATCCGAGAACCAGCGTTCCTGCACCGTCAACGTGAAGCGGCCGCTGTCATAGGTTTGCGTCGCCAGCCATTTCCAGTCGGGGATGGCGCCGCTGTTCGCGCCGGCATCGTCCCGCTTGGCGACGCCCGCGATCCCGGCATCGACGATGAAATCGCGGACATGGGTGCCGAGCGCCCGGACGGTGAAGTTGCCCGGCAGGCCCAGCGGCTGCCGCCATTGGTAGCTCGCCTCGAGATTGAAGCCGCTCGTCTTCCACGATGCCAGGTTGAACGGCTGGACATTGACGAAATTGCTGCCCTGCGGCCCGTCGAGCTGGAACCCGCCGCAGAAGGTCTGGTCGCCTTCGAAGCAGAAGCGCACGATCTGATCGGGCGAGAGGCTGGAGACGACGCCGCTCAGCTTGATCTGGTAGTAATCTACCGACAGGCTCAGCCCCGGCAGCCACGACGGCCGTGAATAGACGATGCCCAGTTCGGTATCGCGCGCGGTTTCAGGCTTCAGATTGGGGTTGCCGACCGTGTTCTGGAACACCTGCACCGCGACGTTGCGGAACGGATCGTTGAAGCTCGGCAGCGTGGTGACGGTCGGCGCGGCGAACAGTTCCGACAGGTTGGGCGCACGGACGTCGCGCGACGTCACCGCGCGCAACGTCAGGCCGTCGAGCGGCGTGTTCCACGTACCGCCGACCTTCCACGCCCAGATGGTCCCCGAGGTGCTGTAATCGGTCAGGCGCGCGGCGGCGTTCAGGTTGGCGCGCCCGGCGGCGTCGCTGTCGAACAGCGGCAGATCGACTTCGACGAACCCTTCGAGAACGTCGTACTTGCCGGTGCCGTTCTTATAGTTGCCGGCCGCCCAGTTGCTGCCCTGCGCCGAATTCAGCAGCGGGTCGGCGGGATAGAGGGCATTGTTCGGGCTGACCGCCGCGACTCCGGCGCCATAGGCGTCACCGCGCACCCGATAATATTCGCGGCGATATTCGCCACCGAATGCGACCGACAGCGGCCCGGCCCACAGGTCGACCGGCTGGCCGGAGAAGTTCAGGCTGACGACATCCTGCTTCAACGTCGTGCGCTGGAGCGGCCCCGCCTGCGGCATGATATAGTCGAGCGCCGCCTGGCTCGGCCGAAAATTGCCGAAGATGTTGATCGGCTGGCACCCCAGCGCGCGGGCGCGTTCGTCGGCGCAGACGATCGCGCCGTTCAGCACCACCGCATTGGTCGCGGCGACATAGCGGGGCTGGAGCACGATGCGGTCGACATCGATCGCGACCTTGGTCGTGCCGTGCTGATAATAGGCGTCATAGGTCCAGCCGGTGCCGGCCAGGTCGACCTTGCCCTTGGCGCCCACGACAAAGCGATACTGGTCGCGGTCGGTCTGGACCAGCTGGTTGGGCAGCTGCCCATTGCTCGACCCGAAGTTGAACGACGTGATCCCGGCAGCGGCACAGCGATCGCGGATCAGCTGCGGCAGGAACGGGTTGGCGCACTGCACGGTCAGATTGGGACGGTTATAGCCCGGGCTGGGCTGGTTGCTGGTCTGCACCTGCGCGATGTTGACGGTCGCATAGACCTCGTTGGTCGCGTCGAGGTCGTAGCCGATCCGGCCATAACCGTTGATCCGTTCCAGCTTGGACTTGAGCGACGCGCTCGACCCCGGCGCACCCGACAGGTCGCCACCGACGCAAAAGCTGTTGCCCGGATAGCAGTTCGACACGCGACCATTGCCCAGCGGCACGCCGCCCGAACCATAGTTGAAATTGACCGGCGTCCCGTTCGCGTCGAACGCAATCCCCTGTAGCGGGCCATTGTTGATCAGGCCGTATTTCGCGTACTGATAGGGTTGCGCGAAATCGGAATAGATGAACTGCGGCCCGGGTCCGTTGGTGATGCCGGTGTTGAGCAAGGTCGAGGCGCGATGCCAGTCGCGACGACCGGCCAGGTCGATGCCGTAATTGCCAGGCCCCACCCCGCCCTCATTATCATATTCGCCGCTGACGATCAGGTGCAGCCGGTCGCCGAACAGCGACGTGCCATAGGCGGCCTGCACCAGCGCGGTCTCGTCATCGCCATAGGTGGTGATGCTGCCCAGCACATTGGCCTTGAACCCCTTGAACCGGGTATCGGTGATGAAGTTCACCACGCCGCCGACCGCATCCGAGCCATAGGACGCCGATGCACCGCCATTGACGATGTCGACCCGCTTCACGAGCAGCTGCGGGAACATGCTGATGTCGGGCACGCCGGTGACGTTGGCACCAACGACGCGCTGCCCGTCGAGCAGGGTCAGCGTCCGGATCGGCTGCAGGCCGCGCAGCGAGAAGGAGCTGAGGCCCTGCGTCCCGCTCGACGTGCTGAACGTGCCGGTCGATGCGCCGGTCGATCCCTGCAGCGAGGGCAACTGCTGGATGGTGTTGAAGATGTTGGGCTGGGCGTTGTTGGCGATCTGCTCCTCGCCGATCACGGTGGTCGGCGTCGGCGCATTGAAGCCGTTGGCGACGATGCGGCTTCCGGTGACCACGATCTCGGACGAATCCCGGTCCTGATCGGCAGCGGGAGCCTCCTGCGGCGCAGCCGTCGCGACATTCGCACTATCCTGTGCGACGGCCGGCGATGTGCCGAGGACGAAGGCCAGTGCGAACAGGCTCGTCGCAGTTCCCAGGCGACGGTGATCCGGCGAGAAACGATACATGATCCAACCCCCAAGCTCATGGCCGGTCCGTCAACTTTTCAGCAGCAGACCGTTGAATCAGATGTAGCGGATACTGTTCGCGCTAACATCTACGACCATGGTCTTGGGTATTGGCAATCAGCTGTCGTCAGGGACGGGCAGAGTAAAGCGCATGGTGGGTCAGGATGTACAGTGTCCGCTTATCCTCTCCCCCAAACAATAGCTGGAGCGGACGGTCGGGAACGTCGATGCGGCCTACCTCGACACCTGCGGCGTCATAGACGAACACTTGCCCATTCGCGACATAGACGCGGCCATCGGGACCGGCCGCCACGCTCTCCCCGCCGCGCGGGGCGAAGGGTTTGAGGTCGCTGACCGCCCCGCCCGCGCCCAGCAAACCGCTATAGGTGCGGTTCTCCGACGCGTTGATGACGTGGATCCGGTCGCCGACCTTGCCGGTGATCCAGCCATAGGTGTCGAGCAGGTCGGAGAAACGCCAGCCGAGATGGTTGGCCGGCCCCTGCTGCCACACGCGCCAGGCGGGCAGGACCAAGCTGCCGTCCGGCGAGACATATTCGCGGGGCTTGGGTGCGGCCATGTCACGCGCGAACATTTCGGGCAGCGTCGTGAAATGGTCGCGCGCCGGATCATATTGGTCGCGGAACTCGCCATTGTTCCAGAAGCTGCCGGGCAGCGCGACGCGGGCGCTGCGTCCGCCCCGTGCAGCTGTCGGAGCGATCGGGCGAACCGCGTTCGGCGTCTTGGGATCGATCGCATAGACCGTGGTTTCGGGTCCATCCGACGACATCACCAGCAGGTCGCTCGACCCGTCCACCGCCAGATTGATCGCGTCCAGCGGCGCGTCTGCGACGACCGACAGCCGGTCCCGGTCGCTCCAGCCATGAATGCGCTGGAACTGGCGGTCGATGAAATACAGCTTGCCACTCTGGTCCACCGCGCCGCCACCGATCGAATAGAATCCGTCCGCCAGCTTGCTGACCGGCGCCATCGTCGCTGTGGTCGGGATCGTCCCGGTCGCATCGGAGATATCGAGCACCGCGAATTCGCGCTCCCGCACGCTTCCGCCGCGCGTCACGTCGGTCAGTGCATTCTCGTAAGGGAATTTGCTCGCCCGCAAATAGGTGCCGCAGCCATTGTCGTCGCAGGTCGCAAAGCCGCTTTCCGCGTTCACATGGACGTTGCGGAAGCGGATATCGGTCGACCCGTACAGCTTGACCGCCGCCGGGGCGGGCTGGATCGATCGGGTGACGCGATAGCCGTGGAAATTGGCAAACAGGATGTTGCGCGAATTGCGCACCTCCAGCGCGACGGCATTGCGGCTCTCGCCCGCTTCCTCCTCGGTCTGGGGTGCATAGAAATTCCAGTTGCGCACGCCATCGAGCACGATCTCGGCACGGGCGTGATGCTCGGCTGACATTTCGTACACATGGCCCGGCGTGCTGGTGTTCGACACGTACAGCCCGGCATGGGCATAGGTATTGGGCGTCCACAGCCCGTTGAAGGTGCCGCCGCCATTGTCGGTGACCCACAGGCTGGAAAACTGCCCGTCCCACCGCTTGGTCACATCGGCGTCGGCGGTATGGTTGGGGTTATAAGGTTCGAACCGGCTGCCATCGGCCAGCGTGGTGCCGTGCCCGCCCTGGAACTTCACATCGTCGACCAGCGAACGTTCGCCCGCCCGCCACAGCATCGCGGTCGCGCGTGGATTGACGCCGCCGGTGAACAGCCCGACGCCGCTGACGATCGCATCGCCGCCCTTCGCACTTTCGATCAGCGCCTTGGGCGAGCCGACGTCGCGGTAGTTCGGCAGGTCGTCGGGCAGCACGATCTGGGTCAGCCCGGGATGCAGGCCGATCAACACGGTATCGGGGCGGAGCTTCAGCGTATGGGTGACGCGGTAGAAGCCGGCGGGGAAATAGAGCACGCGGTTGCGGTCGATTGCCCGCTGGATCGCCTGCGTATCGTCGGCCGTGTTGTCGCCCTTCACGCCCAGCGTGCGGACATCGACCCAGCTCGACACCGGCGGCAGCGCGCGGATCGCCGGGTCGCGACGCTTGGGCAGGCTGGTGATCGGGGCAGCGTCGAAGCGCGTCTGGTAGCTGCCCGGCTGGTTCAGGCCGTCGACGGTCAAGCCATGGGTGAACTCGCCCACGCGGTAGCGCGCCCCCTTCCCCGCCACCGTGCGGCCGCTGTCGCGAAACCGGGCGAAGGTCGGCGTATTGCTGGCCAGCGCGCCGGCAAATCCGATCTGGGTGAAGACGCTGCCTTCGTTGCTGATGACGACACCGGCCTGCGACACATTTTCGAACCGGACGTCGCTGCCCCACAGGCGGTCGCTATGGCCCCGGTCGATGTCGATGCCGACCGGCGTATTGCGGATCAGCGTGTTGACGAGAGTGAAGCTGGCGTCATGTTCGCGGATCGCCGCATCACGCTGTCCGTCGAAGGTCGAATCGAGCAGCGTGTACTGCCATGCCGGCGACGTCTTTTCGGCGAGGATGCCATAACGCCCGCCGAAGAAGCGTAGGTCCATGCCCAGATTGCCGACCTGATACACCCCGGCCAGCGCCGAGCCGAGGCGGAAGTCGATATGCGCCAGATAGGTGTGCTGGGCGGTATGTTGCCGTACGCCGGTCGCCGCCGGATTACCCTCGCCGATCTCGAAATCGACGTTCGACAGCGCGGAATAGAAGGTGCCCGAATTGGCGTCGGCGATGCTGGCGTCGAACGGCACGCTGTTCGGCGGCGGCACCGGGACGGTCGGCGTGCCCTTGATCGGATTGCCCCAATTGTCGAGCGTCACCCCGCGCGGATTGTTGCCGGCGAACAGCACCATCGTGCCGACGCCGCGCTGGAAGCCGGGCGTATTGGCCGCGAGCATCAGCACCGGCCGCGTTCGTCCCACGCCGAACACGCGCACGCCCGGCCAGATGAACAGCGTGCGGGTGATGCGGTATTTGCCGGCGGGCAGGAACACGATCCCGCCGCCGGGCTTCGCCGACGCGGTATCGATCGCCTGTTGGAGCGCGGCGCTGTCGTCGGCGACGCCATCGCCCTTCGCCCGAACCGTGACGGCGCGGGGATCGTTCGGCGCACTCTGAAACACCGATGGTCCCCGCGTCGGCTGGGCGATGGCGGCTGCACCGACGGGCAGCGCGGCGAGCATGACGCCGCTCCAGATCGAGAATGCCAGTCTGCCCATCGAAACTTCCTTTCCGCTCTATCATTATCGGCCTTAGCACTGCACAGCGCCTGCGTGACCGCGACCAAGGTCGTGGTGGTCAGCACGCGCCGAAGCGGGCAGCACGCACGAACGAACCCGGCCGGGTCGCCAGCAAGGACGAATCACCTGTCATCGCCCCCGCCCCGCGTTGCCCTGCGCCATAGTGCCATCATCGTCATGGGCGTGTGCGGTTGCGGCAAGTCGACGCTGATGCGCAAGCTCGCGGATCGGCTGAACTGCGTGGGGTTCGAAGGGGATGCGTTCCACGGTGAGGCGAACGTCGCCAAGATGCGCGCCGGCCATCCGCTCGACGATGCCGATCGCTGGCCGTGGCTCGACCGGCTCGGCAGCGCGATCGGCGATGCGGTGCGCAGCGAGGGACAGGCGGTCGCGGCGTGTTCGGCGCTGAAGCGGAGCTATCGCGAGCGGCTGGAACAGGCGGCGGGGGTGCCGCTGCTGTTCGTGCTGCTCGACGGCGAGCGGGCCGATTTCGCGGAGCGGCTTGGGCGGCGCAAGGGGCATTATATGCCGCCCAGCCTGCTCGACAGCCAGCTTGCCACGCTGGAACGGCCTGCGGTTGACGAGAGGGCGGTGGTGCTGCCCTGTTCGTGGCCGGTCAGGCGGCTGCGTGATGCGGTGCTGGGTCGGGTGCGGAGCGAGGCTGCGATCTAACGTTCGATCCAGACGTCACCCCAGCGAAGGTTGGGGTCCCGCTTGCTGCGGCGGGCGGAGAAGAAGCGGGACCCCGGGTCAAGCCCGGGGTGACGTTGGGGTCGGGCGGTTCGATCCCCCCTACGGCATCAACCGCTTGCGCCCCTGCGACAGGTGCCAGCGCATCGCCAGGGCGGCACCGTCGCCGTCCTGCGTGCGGATCGCGTCGACGATAGCGTCATGCTCCTCCATCATCGCCTCGATCACGTGCGGCGGACGGGCGCGGGAAATGTCGACGCCGGCGCGCAGGATGCGCATCACGCCTTCCTGCAACTGGTCGAAGATCGCGACGAAGGCGTCGTTGCCGGTCGCCTCCGAAATGGCGCGGTGAAGCTGCCAGTCCTCTTCATGCGCCGGCGCGCTCGACAGCAACGCGCCGCGTAGTGCCGCCAGCCGCTTCTCGATCACTTCGAGGTCGTGGTGCGACCGCCGCTGCGCCGCCAGCCGTGCCGCCTCCGCCTCGACCACGAAGCGCACCTCATAGGTGCCGAGCGTCGCGGCCAGTCCGTCGAGCGGGACATGCGCGCCCAGCCGCTCGGACGGGCGCCGCTTCACATAGGAACCGGCGCCGCGCCGCGCCTCGGTGATGCCATCAGCGGCAAGGCGGACCAGCGCCTCGCGCACGATGGTGCGCGACATGCCGAACATTTCCGCCAGCCGCGCCTCGGACGGCAGCCGGTCGCCGGGGGCGAGGTCGTCCTCGTCGATGATGCGGACGATCGCCGTATAGGCGCGATCCGCCAGTCGTTCCCCCGTCACGCGCTTCCGTATCTCCATTGCATCCGGTCAGACGATGTAGCTCAACCCTGCGACCATGATGAGTCCAGCGACCGAAATCACGGTCTCCAGCAAGGACCAGGTGCGGAACGTATCAGCGGTGCTGGTGCCCATATAGCCCTTCACCAGCCAGAAGCCCGGATCGTTGACATGGCTGAAGAACACCGACCCCGCGCCGATCGCCAGCACGACCAGTTCGGGCGAGGCGCCCGAGGCGGCGACGACGCCCGGCATCACGCCGACCGCGGTGATGGTGGCGACCGTCGCCGACCCTGCCGCCAGGCGGATGCCGACCGCGACCAGCCATCCGAGCAGCAGCGGCGAGATCGGGTACATCATTACCAGTCGCGCGAGCAGGTCGGACAGGCCGGCGCTGACCAGCACTTGCTTCAATGCCCCGCCCGCCCCGATCGCCAGCAGGATCGCGCCGGCCGCACCCATGGTTTCGTGCCAGATCGATTCTTGGATCGCCGCTTCGCTCAACCGCCGCCCGAACAGCACCGGCAGCGCGACGAGGTTGGCGATCAGTAGCGCCAGCACCGGGTTCGCCGCCGCCGCAAGGATCGCCGAATCCACAAGCGCCGGGACCAGCTTGGCCAGTTCGCCGCTGGCGATCAGCACGATCGGCAGCAGCACGATGAACAGCGCACTGGCGCGCGACGGGGTGACCAGATCGGTCACCGGGTTGCTCAGTACCGGTTCGGTCAGCCGGATGCCGGGTGTGACGAACCGGGCCAGCACCGGGCCGGCGAGGATCGCGATCGGAATGGCGATCGCCACGCCATAGAGCATGGTCAGGCCGAGATTGGCGCCCAGCGCCTCGACCGCAAGCAGCGGTCCGGGATGCGGCGGCACCAGCGCATGGACGACGCCCAACCCCGCAAGCGCCGGCATGATGAGCCGCAGCTTCGCCGCATCGCGCTCCTCCGCCGTCGCTCCGCTCGCCATTTCCTTGGCGGCGGCGACCACGATCGGCAGCAGCAGCACCAGTCCCGTTTCGAAGAACAGCGGCAGGCCGATGACGATGGCGATGCCCAGCGTCGCCCATGGCGCGGCGCGCGGGCCGGTGAGACGCAGCGCACTGGTCGCCAGCGCCGATGCCGCGCCCGACAGATGCAGCATCGCACCGAGCGACAGGCCGAGCGCCACCACCAGCCCGGTGCCGCCGATGATATCGCCGACGCCCTTCTGAACCGCCTTCGCCGTGTCGATCAGCGGCAGTCCGGCAAACAGGCCGACGGCGAAGGCGCCGCACAACAGGCCGATAAAAGGATGCAGCCGGCCACGCACGATCAGGATGATCGCCAGCGCGATCCCGGCGATTGCCGCCACCGCCAGCCGCAGGTCGTCGCCACCCGTCATTCCGCCCCTCCACGCACATTCCGCTGCGTCATCACACCCTCCCCATGGCCCTCGCTGTTGCGCGAGTTGTCCAACAGATCAAACCGACTTCATTGAAAAAACCGCTTGAACAAAGCAGTTATAGTCAGACATACTCAAACCTGTCCAACCGATTCCGGACCAACCGGAACGTAATGGCAGGATCTTCCGGCGGCTTTGCCCGCGCGTCAGATCCGTATGACGAGGGAGAGAGAGCAATGAAAGGGCAGCAATGGTAGCGCTCGCAACCGCACAGCCATCGGCACGCGACGTCGGCACCCGGGTGCGACTGACACCGACCGAGGCAAAGGTGCTCCACGGCGTCCGTTCCGGACAGTTCAACAAGCAGATCGCACACGACCTGGGCATCGCCGAGGCGACGGTGAAGGCGCACATGACCGCGCTGATGCGCAAGCTGAACGTGCAGAACCGCACACAGGTGGCGATCGCGGCACAATCGCTGGTGCCGCACACCGCCTGACCCCTGCCCGGTACGGGGCCGATCCCTGCACCGGGCTCCTCCATCGACGGAGCTTCCCCATGAAGGTGCACAGCCTGCTGTTCGCTGCGATCCTGCTCGCCCCCATGCCTGCCGCCGCGCAATCGACGTCGGTCTTCCTTACCGCCCCGGACGATCCGCGTGCGGTGACCGTCCGCGGCATCGGCGACGGTCGCGCGGACGATACCGCCGCCATCCAGCGGGCGATCGACGCGGTCGCCGCCGACCGGCAGAGCGGCGGTGGCGGCGTCGTGTTCCTTCCGTCCGGCCGGTATCGCATCTCGCGCACCCTGTTCCTGCGATCGGGCGTGCGGATGTTCGGCGTCGGTCCGACCCGCCCCGTGCTGCTGCTCGCCGACCATACGCCGGGCTATGCGTCGGGCATCGGCGCGATGCTGAGCTTCACCGGGGAGGATCAATATCGTGCGGGCAAGCCGCCGGTGCCGCCGCCCACCAGCGTGCCGGCCAACGACGCGGTGTTCGACGCGACCTCGACCACCTTCTATTCGGCGCTGGCCAATGTCGATTTCGAGATCGGCGAGGGCAATGCCGGTGCGGTCGCGGTGCGCTTCCGCGTCGCGCAACACGGCTTTCTGCGCCACATCGATTTCCGGCTCGGCTCGGGTTTTGCCGGCATTTACCAGGCGGGGAACGAAGCCGACAATCTGCGCTTCTTCGGCGGACGCTATGGCATCGTCACCGAAAAGACGTCGCCGGCGTGGCAGTTCACGCTGATCGATTCGGAGTTTACCGGCCAGCGCGACGCCGCGATCCGCGAACATGAGGTCGACCTGACGCTGGTCAACGTCGCGATCCGCGATACACCCGTCGGGATCGAGATCGATCGCGGCTATTCGGACTCACTCTGGGGCAAGAATGTGCGGTTCGAAAACGTCCGCGATGCCGGCGTCGTCATCTCCAGCGAACAGAGCGTATTCACCCAGGTCGGCTTCGATAACGCCATCGGCATCAACACGCCGGTGTTCGCAAGATTTCGGGAAAGCGGCCGCACCATTGCCGGAGCCGGCCAGCAATGGCGTGTCGCCGACTTTTCGCACGGGCTGAAGCTCGCGCGGGTCGGGGAGATGGGCAGGACCGCGACCGACATTACCATGAGCCCGCTGACCACGGTTCCGGCGCGTTCAGCCCCTGCGCTCCCGCTGCTGCCCCCGGTCAGCGAATGGGCCAACGCCCGCGCGCTCGGTGCCAGGGGCGACGACCGGACCGACGACACGGCCGCCTTGCAACGCGCGGTGGACAAGCACCGCGTCGTGTACCTGCCGACCGGCCGCTACCGCATCAGCGACACGCTGAAGCTCCGCCCCGACAGCGTGCTGATCGCGCTCCACCCGAACCGGACGCAGCTCTATCTGCCCGACAACGCCCCGCGCTTTGCCGGCGTCGGCGCGGCCAAGGCGATGGTGGAAAGCGCGAAGGGCGGTAACGCGATCGTCTACGGCCTCGGTCTCTATGCCGGCGGCGTGAACCCCCGTGCGTCCAACATTATCTGGCGCGCTGGCGAAGGGTCAATGGTCAACGACGTCCGCATCCACGGGCCGGTCATCTACAACCAGGGCAAGGCGAGCGGCGGCGGGATCGACCCCGAGGCGCGCTGGGACGGGCAAAAGGCCAGCATCTGGGTGACCGATGGCGGCGGCGGCACGTTCAACGCCATCTGGACGCCGAACGGGCTCGCCTCCACCGGCTTCTATGTCAGCGATACGAAGACGCCCGGCCATGTCTATGAACTGTCGGCCGAGCATCATTTCAAGAACGAGATCGTGCTGCGCAACGTCGAGAATTGGGAGTTTCTCGCCCCCCAGACCGAACAGGAGGTGCGCGACGGCGTCTATGCGGTGTCGACCGAGTTCCACAACAGCCGCAACATCCTGTTCGCCAATTATCATGGCTACCGCGTCACCCGGACCGCCAAGCCGATGGACACGGCGGTACGGCTGGTCAATTCGGGCGACATCCGCTTCCGCAACGTCCATGTGAATGCCGAAAGCGCCTATGCCCATTGCGACACCGAAGGCTGCGGTACCTTTGTCCGGGCGAGCAAATATCCGTTCGAGAACGCGATCCGCGACCTGACCACCGGACAGGAAGTACGCGAGCGGGAATTCGCAAAGCTCGACGTGCCCGCCGCTACGCCGCGCCCCGCCACCGTTGCTGCGGTGCCGGCGACACCCGGCGTGACCCGATTGGCGGACGGCTTCTATTCGATCGCCGGCGGCGCCATCGATGCGCAGGGCAAGCTCTACTTCATCGACCGGTTCCATCAGCGCATTCACGGCTGGTCGGCCGCCGAAGGGCTCACCACCGTTTCGCAGGCGAGCCTCGACCCGGTGAACCTGACCATCGATCGATCGGGACGGTTGCTGATCCTCTCCAGCGCCGGGCGGGACGGGACGGTCTACAGCATCGATCCTAGGGCACCGGACGATGTCCGCGCCATCCCGGCCACGAGCTTTCGCTCCGAGAACGCCATCGCCCTGCCGGTCAATGTCTGGGCCAATGGCGAGTTCGCCGATCGTATCGACCAGAAGACCTACGCCTTCCTGCCGCTGTCGAGCTTCTTCACCAGCAAGATGGCCGAGGCGAAGCGACAAGCCTATGTCTCCCCCGACGGATCGGTCGCGATCCCGGCCTTCCGCGTCTGGAACCAGGGGCCGGACGATCATCAGGGCTGGCGCTGGTCCGACACGCTCGACAGCTACGGGCTGGTCACCGCACGGATGGGCGAGCGGGTGACCCTGACCAACGCATCGGAGAACCTTACCTATAGCGGCCGGGTTACGACCGGCGGTGCGCTGACCGACCTGCGCGTCGTCGCCCCGCGCGGCGGCGAAAGCGTGGTACGCGGGCCGGGCGGCGAACTGTACGTCGCCAATGGGCAGATATGGGTGTACGACAAGGACGGTCGCGAAATACGGCGCATCGACGTGCCCGAACGCCCCCTCCAGCTACTGATCGGTGGCAAGGAGTCGCGCACGCTCTTCATCCTGGCGCATCATGCGCTGTACGCGATCGATCTTTGATCGGTCCTGATAGGCGTACGGCGCGTCGGCGGATGTCGGCCACGAAAGCGGTCGCCGCCGACGCTATGATGCCGCGCCGTGCGCAATCCCGCGTTCAAGCCCGCGCAATTCGGCCAGCCCCCGCATCCGGCCGAGCAGCGAATAGCCGGGATTGGCGGTGCGGTTCAGGTCGTCGAGCATCTGGTGCCCGTGATCGGGCCGCATCGGGATGCTGCGGCCTTCGCAGGTCGACAGGCGATGGACCGCCGCCACCACTGCCGCCATGCCGGCGTCCCCGCCCAGATGGTCGGCTTCGTGGAACGCGTCATCCGCCTCGCGCTCGACCGATCGCAGGTGAAGGAATCCGATCCGGCTGCCCAGCCGGTCAACCATGCCCGGCAGATCATTGTCGGCACGCACGCCGAACGATCCGGTGCAGAAACACAGGCCGTTCGACGCGTTCGGCACGCGCGCGAACAGCTCGGCCACATCTGCCTCGGTGCTGACCACGCGCGGCAGGCCGAAAATCGGGAAGGGCGGATCGTCGGGATGCACGACCAGTCGGATGCCGAGATCGTCGGCGACCGGACAGACCGCCTCCAGAAACGCGACATGATTGTCGCGTAGCCGTGCCGCATCGATCCCGGCATAGGTTTCGATCGCCGCCAGGAATTGGGGCGACGTGAACCCCTCCTCGCTGCCCGGCAGTCCGGCGATGATCGTGCGTTCCAGCGCGATCCTTGCCCGTTCGTCCATCGATGCGTGGCGCTTCTCGGCTGCGGCGCGCATCGCGTCCGAATAGCTCGCCTCGGCCCCGGGACGCTTCAGGATGAACATATCATATGCCGCGACCGCCACCGCTTCGAACCGCAGTGCCCGGGCGCCATAGGGTAGCTCCCACGCCAGATCGGTTCGGGTCCAGTCGAGCAACGGCATGAAGTTGTAGGTCACGACGTCGATGCCGCACGCCGCGAGATGAGTCAGGCTGCGGCGGTAATGGTCGATCAGCCGGTCCCAGTCGCCCGAACGGGTCTTGATCCCTTCGTCGACCGGCAGACTTTCGACCACCCGCCATTCGAGCCCCGCGTCCTCGATCATCGCTTTCCGCACGGCGATCGCGTCCCGCTCCCACACCGCGCCATTCGGCACCTCGTGCAGAGCGGTCACGATCCCGGTCGCACCCGCCTGTCGGATGTCGCGCAGCCGGACCGGGTCGTTCGGCCCGAACCAGCGCATCGTCTGGGTCATCAACATGACTATCCGTCCTTCTCCAACCGCCCGAGCGGCACGCGACCGGTTTGCTTCATAGGGCCGCACGTTACAGCGGGACAGTACAGGAAAACGTCGTCACGTCCGTTCGGCAAAACGTCAGCACGCCCCCATGGGCCTGCACGATCTGCCGAGCCAGACTGAGCCCGATGCCGGTGCCGGTGGGTTTGGTGGAGTGGAATGGGCAACGGATCTTCAACGTGTCAGTGGGGAAATCGGGGCCTTCGTCCTGGATTTCCAGGATCAACTTGCCCTGGGCGGCATAGGCGTTGAGGTGGACGATGGCCGCGTTGCCGGGTTCGGCGGCCTCGACCGCGTTCTGCAGCAGCGCCCATAGCGCCTGGTTCAGCTGATCGCGGTCGAGCGCAGCGCAGAGATCGCGACCGACGCGGACGGTCAGGCGGGCGTCGGGCCAGCGGCCGGCAAAGAGCCGCGCGAGGTCGTCGACCAGTTCCGCCACCGACACCGTCTGCCGGAACGGCGGCGGCAGCCGGGCGAGCGCGCGATAGGCTTCGGTGAAACGCTGCAACCCTTCGGCATGGCGGGCGAGGGTCGACAATATCTCCGGCAGCAATGCCGGATCGCCCCGCTGCGGATCGGCAGCGGCCACCCCGCATTCGGCAAGCGACACGATCGGCACCAGCCCGTTCAGCATCTCATGCCCCAGCACCCGCACCATGTCCGCGCTCGCCCGCGCCTCGGCGGTCCGTTCCTCGCTCTCGATATCGATCAGCGCGACCACGTCGTTCGGACCGACCGCGACCCGATCCATCCGCCAATGCCGCGCAGCGTAGCGGACATGGGTCGATGTGCGGTCGAACAGCGCCGGGGGTGCCGAAACGACGCGATCGTCGGCGGCAAAGAGCGTGCGGGCCGAGCGGTTCAACACCCGGACGACTCCCTGCTCCACCGACACCAGCGGCGTGGGAGCGGCGTCGAGCAGCAGGCGGTCGATCATACCGTCGCGCTCCACCGGCGCGGCTACCGCCGGCGAAATCGGCGGTTGCCGGACCCGGCCGAGCAGATGCCCGCCGAGCCATAGCGCCACCATCAGCGCCGCGCCGCAAGCCAGCCACAGGCCATGCGCCGCCGCACCGCCCATCGCCGCGCCGCACAGCACGAGCAGCAGGGCCGCGACGAGCACGGCACGATCCCGGTGAGTGAGCGAGATGTCAGAGGCCATATTGGGCCATGCGCCGGTACAGCGTGCCGCGACTGATCCCTAACGCCGTCGCCGCGCGTGATACGTTGTGGCGATGATCCTTGAGCGCAGCGGCGATAAGCAGCCGTTCCGCATCGCCCAGACCGAAGGGCGTACCCGGCACAGGCGGCGGAGCATCGCCATCCGCTGGACGGATCGCCGCCGCGTCGATCACGCCGTCATCGGCCAGCAGCACCGCACGCTCGATCGCCATTGCCAGCCCGCGTACCTCGTCCGGCCAATCGGTCGCGGCGATCATCGCCTCCGCCGCCGGGGTCAGGGCCGGCGCAGGCCGCCGATAGCTTTCCCCGGCCACCGCCGCGAAATGGCGGGCGAGCAGCACCGCATCGCCGCGCCGATCGATCAGGCGGGGCACCGCAATCTCCACCGTGCACAGCCGCCGCCGCAGCGCGGGCAGCAGCCGCGCGGCATCGTCGACGATAGTGATACCCCGCAGGCCCGGGGGCAGGCGATCGAACAGCCGCCCCTGCCCCACCGCATCCAGCCGATCGACATGGCGCAACAACGCGGTGCCGCTCGCGCCGTCGAGCAACGCCCAGTCCTCGGCCGATCGGAGGTCGAGGCGCAGCGGCACCCGGTCGGCATCGCCGGACGCGGCATGCACCGCCGCCGCGACAAGCGACCGTCCCGTCCCCGACCTGCCGGAGATGCAGACCGACGCAATCGTCGGCCCAACCCGCCGGACGAGATCGCGGATCGCCGCCATCTGCACGGACGTACCCAGCAGCACGGGACCGGACGAACCCTGATTCCCGGTCGGACGGCCCGCTGCCGGCCGTACGGACCGGCCGACCGCGCCGGCGACCTTGTCCAGCAGCACCTCACGACGCCACGGCTTCATCACGAAATCGCGGGCACCCGCCTGCATCGCTTCGATGGCGATGCGGATGCCGCTATGCGCGGTGATGACCACGACGCAGGCGGACGGATCGCCGGCCATGATCCGGCGCAGGCAAGCCAGCCCCTCCGCCCCGTCCGAACGCCCCATCGTGAAGTTCAGGTCGAGCAGGATCGCGTCATAGCGACGCCGCGCGAGCAACGAAAAGGCTGTGTCGGGATGGCCGGCCAATTCGACCCGGTGTCCGGCAAGGCGGAACAGGATATTGGTCGTCCGGGCGACGACCGGATCATCCTCGATCAACAGGATGTTCCAGCCGCTTGACGCGGCGACCGGGTGTCCGTCGCCGGACATTCTGTCCAACGCCCCGTCCGAATCGGCAAGGTCGATGGAGGAAAGCGGTTCATTCATAACGACTTGGCATTTCCGGAGCTGGACAGTGATAACCGGGTCCATGATGACCGAAGATGCAACAGACGCAACCGCCCGGATCGGCGGGCACCGGGGCCGACACGCCATGACGGAGGGCGAGGAATGAACGGCTCCGCCTGGGTTTCGCTCTACCGTTCGCTGGTCCGTCACAAGCTGTACGCGACCCTCAATATCGGCGGGCTGGCGCTCGGCATCGCGGTGTTCTGCGTGTTGGCGCTCTACGTCCGGTTCGAAACCAGTTTCGAGACATGGCTGCCGCACCATGACGAAATCTATCTGGTCCAGACCGAACTGCATCTGCCGGGCAGTCCGCTGAACGGTGCCTATCCCGGTACGATGGCCGGGATGCTGGAACAGATGCGGCAGGATTTTCCGGGGGTCGTCGGCACGCGCATTCGTGGCGGCACGGATGGCGGCACGATCCTACGCGACGGCGAGGCTATCCGTGCCGATGTCGCGCAAGTCGATCCTACCTTTCTGGACATCTTCGCCCTGCCGATCGTCCAGGGGCGCGGCGGCGACGCGCTGTCCGACCCGACCGCCGCGCTGGTCAGCCGCCGTCAGGCACAGCGGCTGTTCGGCGATGGCGACCCGATCGGCCAGACGCTGACCATCGCGGTCGATGCGCCTGAGCGCTATCATGTCGTCGGCGTTTTCGACGACCTGCCGGCCAATAGCGACATGAAGCTGTCGGTCGTGATACCCATCCCGCGTACCCCGCCGCCCGCGCAATGGACCTGGTATCGATGGGGTACGGCGGATGTCGGCACCTATCTGCGCTTCGCCGATACGGCCGACGACTGGGCGTTTGCGGCGAAGCTGCCCGCGTTCGTCCGGCGACGCGCGAAACAGGATCTGGGGCCGACGCCGGACAAGGTCATCGCGTTGTCGCTGCTGCCGATCACGCGAATGCACCTGGAACCGCCGGGCGCGGAGAGCGGCGGGCGGCGGCTGACCGTCGTGGCGCTCGGAATCGTCGGGGTGCTGACGCTGCTGATCGCGGTCGTCAATTATGTAAACCTCGCCACCGCCCGTGCCGGCTTGCGCGCCCGCGAAGTGGCGATGCGCAAGGTGCTGGGCGCGGACCGCGCTACGCTGGTCCGGCAGTTTCTGGGCGAAGCGATGGTGACGGTGGCGATCGCGGCTTTTGCCGGGCTGGTGCTGGCCGAACTGAGCCTGCCGCTGTTGAACGCAGCCGGCGGGCTGACGCTCGCCTTTCCCTATGCACTGGTGGTGCCGGTCCTGATCGTGCTGGTGCTGGTGATCGGGGTGCTGGCCGGGCTGTATCCCGCGCTGCTGCTCTCGCGCTTTCCCGCTGCCGCCGTGCTGGCCGCCGCGCACAGTCCTGGTGGCGGACGCGCCGGCAACCGACTGCGCGAGGCGTTGGTGATCGTCCAGTTCGGGATGGCGATCGCGTTCATCATCGGTACGGCCGTCGTGTCGGTGCAGGTCGCACATCTGCGACAGGCCGATCTCGGCTTTCGTCGGGACGGGCTGCTGGTGGTACCGTCGCTGGCCGACAAGCGGATCTTTGCCGATCGCGCGCGTCCGGTGCTGGCGGCATTCCGGCAATTGCCGGGGGTGGTAGCGGTGGGTGAAGGCGGCACCGGCGCGGGTGGCGATGGCGAGACCAATGTCGATATCATCGCGATGCCGGCCGATGCCGGCCCGGGGGTGACGGTGATGGCGCAGAATGTGGGGCCCGGATTCTTCCGGACCTACAGCCCGACTCTGCTGGCCGGGCGGTTCTTCGACGACGCCCACCGTTCCGACGATGCGAGCGACTGGACCCGATGGCCGCAGGGGCGCAACATCGTCCTCAACCGTGCGGCGGTGGCCGCGCTGGGGTTCCGCTCGCCTGCCGACGCGGTCGGCCGGACGGTGGACGGCGCCATGCCGCGCACGATCGTCGGGGTGATCGACACGCTGCGATTCTTCACGCCGCGGATCGCCGACCAAGCGACCTATTATCAGTATAACCGCGATGGCGTGGCCAAGCCGGTGGCCGCGATCCGCTTCACCGGCGATCCGGCGGCGATGCTTGACCGGGTTCGGGCGACGTGGCGGCGGTTGATCCCCGACGTGCCCTTTGTCGCACAGACCGCCGAGGATCGGCTGGCAGAATTCTACCGCGCCGACGAACAAGCCATGCGATTGTTCGCGATCGGCGGCGGACTGGCCGTGGCCATCGCCTGTATCGGCCTGTGGGGACTGGCCGCGTTCAACACCGCGCGCAGGACGCGCGAGATCGGCATTCGCAAGACGCTGGGCGCGTCGTCGGGCGACATCGTCCGGCTGCTGTTCGGCCAGTTCCTGCGCCCGGTCCTGATCGCCAACGTCATCGCGTGGCCGTTGGCCTATCTGGCGATGCGGGCGTGGCTGGCGGGGTTTGCGGACCGGATCGCCTTGTCGCTGCTGTACTTCGTCGGAGCGGGGCTGCTCGCACTCGCCATCGCGGTCCTGACGGTACTGGCACAGGCGATCCGCGCCAGCCGGGCGGCGCCGGCCTGGGCCTTGCGCCACGATTAGCGACCGGAGCGATCGATGACCGGGGGTACGCCATGCGTCGTGGCGTACCCCCCGATCCCGACCGGTCAGAACTGCTTGCGGATCGTGATCGTCTCGGTCGCGTAGCGGCTGCCCTGTCCCAGCGAACCGCTTAGCCCCAGCCCGATGCGCCAGCCATTGTCGAAGACATAGTCGGTGCCAAGCTCGACCGAGACATTGTCGCGGGTCCAGTCGTCGCCGCGAATGGCATAGGTGAACCCGCCGAGATCGGCATAATCAAGCGCCTGGACGCCGCCGTTCCTGAACTCGTGCCGCCATTCCGCCCGCAGGCGCGGGACGAAACGCCCGGTGACGAACGATCCGCGCAGGCCCAGCACGCCGGACAGCGAGGTCAGGTTGCGACGGTCGAACACCAGGTTGGCGGTGCCGACTCCGGTTTCGGTGTAGCGGTTCAGATCGGCCGACAGCAGGTCGACCCGGCCATAGGCCGACAGGGCGTGGGTATCGCGGGTCCGGTCGAAGCCGCCGGTCAGCGAACCGAAGAGCATCGTCCCGCTGCGATGGCCGCGCGCCACAGCATTGCCGCCGGTCACGGTTCGGACCGTATCGAACGCCAGCCGCCCCGCGCCGGCGACGCCGTCAAGGAACAGGCCATCGGCCGGGGCGAGGCTGCCATAGATCGCGCCCATCCAGCTGCTGCTGTCGACGCGACCCTGGTTGCGGCCGACCTCGGTCCGCTCGCCGCCATAGCCGCCGCCGACGCCCACCGTCAGCGTTTCGGACAGCTTCACGTCGGCGCCGCTGCTGAGCCCGCCGCTGGAGACGGTCAGCTTGCCACGACCACGCGTCGCATCCTGCGTACCAAGCAGGATCGCCCCGCCCGACCAGAGCGCGGTCGATCCGACCGGGCGGCCGGTTCCTTCGATCGCATCGGTCGTGTCCGCGCCTGCGGGGGCGGCACGGTCGCCCGGCAGCATCCGACCCCGTTCGCTGCGTGCGGCCGCCAGGCCGGCGACCGGCATCGTGCGGCCGTCGCCGTCGATGGCGATGATCCCCGCCGCCCGCTCGCGCCCCATCACCTCGGTCGCATGTTCCGACTTCAGCATCGCCACGTCGAGCGCGCTCGACGCCGGATCGGGATCGCGCCCGCCGAAGCTGTTGCCGCCCGCGATGCTGATCCCCATCGGCCGGGCCATGCTGCCCGCGCCGCCATTGTGCAGCTGCTCGTTGCGGCGCTGGAAATTGTCGAGCTGGGCCTGTGCGAAGCGGCGCGTCGCCTCAGCCTGCGCGGCCGAGATGCCGGTGACGGTCGCGTCCTGCGACGGGTCGGCGCGCTGGACGACGCTGATGCTGACCACGGCCGGGGCGGAGGTGCCATAGGCGTTGGTCAGCGTGTAGCGGACGGTTGCGGTGCCGCTGAACCGGCCGCGCGGGGTGATGCGCAGCTGATAGCGGCGGTCGCCGACGCTGCCGCTCTCGACCAGCGTCGCCTCGACGCCCTCGGCCGGCGTGACCGACAGGATGGCGGCGCCGACGAACGGACCGCCGATCGCGGTCCCGGTCAGGTCGACGATCTGCGTCTGGCCGTTGGCGACGCCGGCCTTGACCGCGGGCGCGATGGGGGCGCTGCCGGTCACCGTCACCGCGATGCGCGCCTCGTTCGAGGTCCCGCCGTCGCCGATCGCGACATAGCCGAAGCCGTCCTCGCCGATATAGCCCGGCTCGGGGGTGTAAGTGGCGGTGATGCGCGGGCTCGACCCGGTCGCGGCCTGCGGGCGGGCGGCAGCGACCAGACCCTGCGACGGTGGCGTGATGCGCGGGCTCGTCTCGGCCACACCCTGCTGGCCGCCGTCGATCGACACCGTGCCGTGCTGCGGCTGGGTGGTGATGCGGATCTGGCGATAGTCGCCGGTGACCAGCGCCGACAGGTCGATCGCCACCGCGCCGTTCTGCGCCGTGGTGGCGGCGCCGGTCGCGGCGGAACCCGGCCGAGCGACCGGCGGGGCGGGCAGCGCGATCTCCAGCGTATAGGCATTGGCCGCCGTGAAGGGGCCATTGCCCGACGAGCTGTCGGTCGCGGTGACGGTGACCGTATAGCGCCCGCTCTCCTGCGGCGTGCCCGCCAGCAACCCGCCCGTCGACAGCGTCACCCCGGCCGGCAGCCGCCCGGCGGTGACCGCATAAGCATAGGGCGCGGTGCCGCCGCTGGTGCTCAGTTGTTGGCTATAGGCGACATCCTCCTGGCCCGCCGGCAGCGTCGCCGGGGTGAGCGCCAGGCTCGGCTGCGCGACCGTGATGCTGACCGTCGCGGGGGCCGAGGCGCCGCCCGCATTCGACGCGGTATAGGTGAAGCTGTCGGCCCCGGCATAGCCGGCCGCCGGCGTATAGCTGATCGCGGTGCCGTTGACCGTCGCGGTGCCGTGCGCGGGCGCGGTGGCGATGGCGACACCGGTCGCCGCACCGCCGCTCACCTTCAGCGGAACCACCGTGGCCGCCGCATTGTAACCGACCGCCAGGCTGACATTGGCCGCGACCGGCACGTCGGGTGCGGCGATGACCAGGCTATAGGCCTTGGCCCCGCTATACGGCCCCGCCCCCGTCGAGCTGTCGGTCGCGGTCATGGTGAAGGCGAAGCGCCCGAACGTGCTCGGCGTTCCGCTCAGCGTGCCATCGGCCGCCAGCGTCACCCCCGCCGGCAACGCGCCGTCGGTGACCGCATAGCGATAGGGCGCGGTGCCGCCCGATGCGGTGAGCGTCTGGCTATAGGCCGCCTCATAGCGTCCATCGGGCAGGCTCGCCGGCCCGACCGCCACTCTCGCGCCCGCCACGAACAGGGTATAGCCGCGCGCGGCGGTATAAGGCCCGCCATTGCCGCTCGCCGTCGCATCCGTCGCGGTCACGGTGAAGCCATAGCTGCCACCGGCGGTCGGCGTACCGCTAAGCGTGCCGTTGGTGCCGAGCGTGACGCCCGCCGGCAGCGCACCCGCCGTCACGGCATAGCTATAGGGCGCCGTCCCACCGCTCGCGGTGAGCGCCTGACTATAGGCCGCCCCCACCGTCGCATTGGCCAATGTCGCCGGATCGAGCGCCAACGCCGGTGCCGCGATGCTGAGCGTATAGCTGCGCGTCGCGCTATACGGCCCCGAACCGGTCGAGCTGTCGATCGCGGTGATGCTGAAGGTAAAGCTCCCCGACTGCGTTGGCGTCCCCGCCAGCGTGCCGTTGCTCGCCAAGGTGACGCCCACCGGTAAGGTCCCCCCCGTCACGGCATAGCTGTAAGGCGCGGTGCCACCGATCGCCGACAGTGTCTCGCTAAAGGCCGTGCCCGACACGCCCGCCGGCAGGCTCGCCTGACTAAAGGCCACCGTCGCGGTCGCGACACTCAGCATATAGCTGCGGCTCGCCATATAAGGCCCACCATTGCCAGTCGCTGTCGCGTCGGTCGCGGTGACGGTAAAGCTATAGCTGCCGCCGGCGGTGGGCGTTCCGCTCAGCGTACCGTTGGTGCCAAGCGTCACCCCTGCCGGTAGCGCACCGGCCGTGACGGCATAGCTATAGGGCGCGGTCCCGCCGCTCGCGGTGAGCGCCTGACTATAGGCCGCCCCCACCGTCGCATTGGCCAATGTCGCCGGATCGAGCGCCAACGCCGGTGCCGCGATGCTGAGCGTATAGCTGCGCGTCGCGCTGTACGGACCCGAGCCGGTCGAGCTGTCGGTCGCGGTGATGCTGAAGGTAAAGCTGCCCGACTGCGTCGGCGTCCCCGCCAGCGTGCCGTTGCTCGCCAAGGTAACGCCCACCGGCAGTGCGCCAGCGGTGACCACATAGCTGTAAGGCGCGGTGCCACCGGTGGCAGACAGCGTCTCGCTAAAGGCCTTGCCCGACACACCCGCCGGCAAGCTCGCCTGACCAAAGGCCACCGTCGCGGTCGCGACACTCAGCGTATAGCTGCGGCTCGCCGTATAAGGCCCACCATTGCCAGTCGCTGTCGCGTCGGTCGCCGTGACGGTGAAGCTGTAGCTGCCGCCGGCGGTGGGCGTGCCGCTCAGCGTGCCGTTGGTACCAAGCGTGACGCCCGCCGGCAGCGCACCCGCCGTCACGGCATAGCTATAGGGCGCGGTCCCGCCGCTCGCGGTGAGTACCTGGCTATAGGCCGCCCCCACCGTCGCATTGGCCAGTGACGCCGGTGCCAGCGCCAGCGCAGGCGCCGCGATGCTGAGCGTGTAGCTACGCGTCGCGCTGTACGGCCCCGAACCGGTTGAACTGTCGGTTGCGGTGATGCTGAAGGTGAAGCTACCCGACTGCGTCGGCGTCCCCGAAAGCGACCCGCTGCTCGACAGCGTCACACCCGCCGGCAAGGCGCCGGCGGTCAGGGTATAGCTGTATGGCGCGGTGCCACCAGTCGCCGACGGCGTTTCGCTATACGCAGCGCCAGACGTTCCCGCCGGCAGATTGGCCGGGCTCAGCGCCACCGTCGCGACCGCGACGGTCAGCGTGTAGTTGCGTGCGGCGGTGTAGGGCCCGCCATTGGCACGCGTGGTCGCATCGGTTGCTGTAACCGTGAAGCTGTAGCTGCCACCAGCGGTCGGCGTGCCGCTCAGCGTACCGTTGGTACCAAGCGTCACGCCTGCCGGTAGCGCACCGGCCGTGACGGCATAGCTATAGGGCGCGGTCCCGCCACTCGCGGTCAGCGCCTGACTATAGGCCGCACCCACCGTCGCATTGGTGAGCGTCGTTGGGGCCAGCGTCAGCGCCGGAACTGCGATCACCAGCGTATAACTGCGCGTCGCGCTATACGGACCCGACCCTGTCGAACTGTCGGTCGCGGTGATGCTGAACGTGAAGCTGCCCGACTGCGTCGGCGTACCCGCCAGCGTGCCATTGCTCGCCAAGGTCACCCCCGTCGGCAACGCGCCTGCGGTGACCACATAGCTGTAGGGCGCGGTGCCACCGGTCGCCGACAGCGTCTCGCTATACGCCGCTCCCGACACACCCGCAGGCAAGTTCGCCGGCGACAACGCCACCGTCGCGGTCGCGACCGTCAGGGTATAGCTGCGCGCGGCCGTGTAAGGCCCGCCATTGCCGCTCGTGGTCGCGTCCGCCGCGGTGACGGTGAAGCTGTAGCTGCCACCAGCGGTCGGCGTACCGCTCAGCGTACCATTGGTGCCAAGCGTCACCCCCGCCGGCAGCGCGCCCGCCGTGACGGCATAGCTGTACGGTGCCGTTCCGCCATTCGCGGTCAGCGCCTGACTATACGCCGCACCCACCGTCGCGTTGGCCAGCGTTGACGGCGCCAGCGTCAGCGCCGGCGCGCCGATCACCAGGGTGTAGCTGCGCGTCGCGCTGTACGGCCCCGAGCCCGTCGAACTGTCGGTCGCGGTGACGCTGAAGGTGAAACTCCCCGATTGCGTCGGCGTCCCCGCCAACACACCGCTGCTCGACAGGGTCACGCCCGCCGGCAATGCGCCGGCGGTCACCGCATAGCCGTACGGCGCGATCCCGCCCGAGGTCGACAGCGTCGCGCTATACGTCACGCCCGACGTTCCCGCCGGCAGGCTCGCGGGCGAGAGCGCCAGCGTGGGGGCGGTGACGCTCAGCGTATAGGCGCGCGCGCCCGTGAAGCCCGCCGCGTTTGTCGCGGTGAGCGTGAAGGCGAAGCTGCCCCCCGCCCCCGGCGTCCCCGTCAGGCGGCCGTCGCTGGCCAGCGTGACGCCGGGGGGCAGCGCGCCCGCGGTGACCGCATAGCTGTAGCTGGTCCCGGCACCGCTGGCGGTGACGGTCTGGTCATAGGCTTGGCCGACGGTCGCGGACGGCAGGGTCGCCGGGGTCACGACGATGGCCGGCGCGGCGACGGTGATGGCGTAGAGCCCCTCGACGCCGAACGGCGTAGTTGCGCTGTCGGTCGCGCGGAGGCGGACGGTGAACGTCCCCGCCGCGCTCGGCGTGCCCGAGATCACCCCGCCGCTCGCCAGCGTCAGCCCGGGCGGCAGCGCCCCGCCGACGACGCTATAGCCGTACGGCGCGATGCCGCCGCTGGTGGTGATGGTCTGGCTGTACGCCGTCCCGCCGGTCGCGGCGGGCAGCGCGGTCGCGGTGGCCGTGTTCGCGGCGGGCGACAGCGTCAGCACCGGCGGCTGGACGCTGGTCGTATAGCTGGCCTGGCCGGCAAAGGGCGCGCCGCTGCCGCTCGCGCTGTCGGTCGCGGTGATCGTATAGGTGAAGCTCCCGGCCGCGCTCGGCGTGCCCGACAGCGTGCCGTCGCTCGCCAGCGTCAGCCCGGTGGGCAGCGCGCCCGCCGTCACCGCGAAGCCATAAGGCGCGGTGCCGCCGCTGGCGGTGAGGCGCTGGCTATAGGCGATGCCGACCTGCGGCGTGGGCAGGGTGGCGGGGCTGAGCGCGATGGTCGGCGCGCCGATGGCGATGCTCTGCTGCACCGGGGTGGCGGGGTCGAAGCTGGTGTCGCCCGCCTGGCTGGCGGTGACGACGCAGGTGCCGACCTGGTCGAAGCGCACGCTGTTGCCCGTGATCGAGCAGATGGCGCGCGAGGCGGCATCGATGGCGATCGCCGGGGTCAGCCCCGAGCTGGCGGTCGCGGCGACCAGATAGGTACCGCCGACGATCGCGCCGGCGGGCGGGGTCGAGGTGAAGCGCACGGTCTGCGCCCCCCGCCCGATCGTGATGGTGAAGGCCTGCGACTGGGCCACCGGCGGATTGCCGCCGGTCGAGTCCTCGGCGGTAACGGTGAAGGCAAACGCCCCCGCGCTGGTCGGCGTGCCCGCCAGCGTGCCGTCGGCCGCCAGCGTCAGTCCGGTGGGCAAGGCGCCCGCCGTCACCGCATAGCGATAGGGCGCGGTGCCGCCCGTCGTGCTGAGCGTGGCGGTATAGGCCGTGCCCACCGTCCCGCTCGCGGGCGGCGCGGCGATGGTCAGCGTCGGGTCACCGATCGTCACGGTCACCGTCGCGGGCGCGGAGGTGCTCACCCCGTTGCTGGCGGTGTAGGTGAAGCTGTCGGTGCCGCGCGCGCCGGCGGCCGGCGTATAGGTCAGGTTCGGCGCGGTGCCGCTGAGCGTACCCCGGGCCGGCGCGGCGGTGATCGCATAGCTCAGCGTGCGCGCGGGCGTGTTGGAATCGGTGCCCGCCAGGGTGATGCTGCGCGCGGTCTGAAACGCGGTCGACACGGCTTGCGCGCTCGCGGTCGGTGCGCCGACATAGGTGAAGCTGCCGGTCGTGGTGCCGGCGCCGGCGGCATTGGTGACCTGCACCGTCGCGGGGCCGGCGCTGCCCGCCGGGGTGATCGCCGTCAGGCTGGTCGCGCTGGCGATCGTCACGCCGGTCGCGGGCGTACCGCCGACCGTGACGGTGCTGCCGCTGGTGAAGTTGGTGCCGATGACGGTGATCGTCGTGCCGCCCGCCGTACCGCCCTCGGCCGGGGTCACGCCGCTGACCGTGGGAAGCGCGACGATGGTGAAGCTGTTGGTCGCGTTCGGCGAGACATTGCCCGCCGCGTCGGTCGCGGTGACCGACACCGTATTGGCCCCCAGCGGCAGATCGACCGCTGGCGCATAGCTGTACGTGCCGCCCGCCGTCGCGGGGGTCGTGCCGGCCGCCGCCCCGTTGATCCGGATCGTAAGGCTGGCATTGCTCTCCGCCGTGCCGGTGATCGCCGGCCGCCGGTTGGCCAGCGTCGCGCCATTGGCGGGCGCGGTGATGACCGGCGTAGCGGGCGCGACCGTGTCGATGATGAAGACATTGCTGCTCGAGGCCGGCGACGCCACCCCCGATGCCGAGGCGACCGCATAGACGCTGTGCGATCCCTGGCCCAGCGCGCTCACCACGGGGTAGCTGAAATTGCCGCCCGAAACGGTCGCGTTACCGTTAAGCGTGCCGTCGATGAAGATCTGGACGGTCGTGCCGCCCGCGGTGACGCCGGTCACGACCGGTGTCGCCGTATTGAGCGTCGATCCGTTGGCCGGGCTGGTCAGCACAGGCGCGGCCGGCGCAGGCGGCCCCGCCACGGTGATCGTCACCGTCGCGGCGCTGGAGGTCGCGAGACCGTTGGAGACGGTGAAGGTGAAGCTGTCCGCCCCGATATAATTGGCGGACGGCGTATAAGTGAGGTTGGGCAAGGTACCGCTCAGCGTGCCATGCGCCGGCGGGCTGCCGATAATAGCATAGGTCAGCGTCCGGGCCGGCGTGTTCGGGTCGCTGCCCGTCAGCGTCACGGCGGTCGCGGTGTTGAAGGTGGCGGTCACGCTCTGCGCGTTGGCGGTCGGCGCCTGGATGACGGTCAGGGTCGCGGCGCTGCTGGTCGCGCTGCCCTGGCTGTTGGTGAAGACCGCACGGTACTGGCGGCCATTGTCGCCCGCTATCGTCGCGGGGGTGGTATAGGTGGCGGCGGTCGCGCCGGCGATGTTGGTGAAGCTGGCGCCGCTGTCGCTCGACACCTGCCACTGGACGCTGGGCGACGGACTGCCCGAGGCGCCAGCGGTGAAGCTGGCCGTCGCGCCGACCGCGACCGTCTGGCCAGCCGGCTGCGTGGTCACCGCGGGCGGGTTGAGCACGACATAGCTATAGCCGTTCGCCAGCGTGGCGGTGCCGCCCGGCGTGGTGACCGCGATCGACGTCGCACCCGCGGCGCCCGCCGGGGTTACCGCCGTAATCTGCGTATCGCCGGTGACCACGAAGCTGGTCGCCGCATTGCCGCCGAAGGTCACCGCGCTCGCCCCCGTCAGCGCGGTGCCGGTGATCGTCACGCTGGTGCCACCGGCGGTCGTCCCCGAACCCGGCGTCGCACCGGTGATGGTGGGCGCCGCGATATAGCTGTATTGCGTGCCCGGGCCGGCCGCGCTCGTCACGCTGCCGGTGGTGACCTGCACGTCATAGGTGCCCGCCGCCTTGGCGGGCAGCGTCGCGCTGAGCTGGTTCGCATTGGTGTAGGTGACGCCCGTCGCGGCGGTGCCGCCGATCGACACGGTCGCGGCCGGGGTGAAATTGGTGCCGGTGATCACCACGTTGCGCGCCGTATTGGCCGGGCCGGAGGTGACGCTCAGCGCGGTCACGGTCGGCGCGGCGAAGCTGTAGCTGACGCTGCCCGTGCTCGCCTGGCCGGCGGTGGTGTCGGTCACGCCGACCGCCACGGTGCCGGCCCCCGCCGGCGTGGTCGCGGTCAGCGTCGTGGCGCTGGCATAGGTTGCCGGGACCGTCGTCGCGCCGAAGCTGGCGCTATAGCTGTTGCCGCTGACGAAGTCGGTGCCGGTGATCGTCACCGGCGTGCCACCCCCGCTCGACCCGCCGGTCGGCGAGATCGCGCTGATCGTCGGTGCGGCGACATAGCGATACTGGTTGCCCGACCCGGTCGCCGATGTGCCGCCCGGCGTGGTGACCGTCACATTGACGGTGCCCGAACCGGCGGGCGCGGTCGCGGTGATCTGCGTCGCGCTGTTGACGGTATAGCTCGACGCCGGGCTGCCGCCGAAACTGACGGCGGTCGCGTTCGTGAAGCCGGTGCCGGTCAGGGTCACGCTGTTGCCGCCTCCCGCTCCTCCCGAAGCGGGCGCGACCGCCGTCACGGCCGGTGCCGCGATATAGGTATAGCCGGTGAAGGTCGCCGAGGCGGTTCCGTTCTTGACGACGGCGATGCCGACCGTGCCCGCCGCATGCGCGGGCGCGGTGGCGACGATCTGCGTGTCCGATGCCGGCGTGACCGAGACGAGGGTGGTGTCGAACCGCACCTGATCGACGCCGGTGAAGTTGCTGCCGTTGATGGTGACCGAGGTTCCACCGGCCGCCGGCCCGGAGGTCGGCGTGATGCCCGAGATCGCGGGGGGCGGCGTGCCGACACAGGTGGCGGATACGGTGAAGGCACCGAGATCGTTGGTGCCCGCGCGTCCGATCCGGGCAAGCACCGCATTGCTCGTGGCCGTGGTGGTCACGGTCAGCGTCGCTGTGCCAACCGCATTGATGTTGGCGGACTGGTTCGTAAAAGCGCCCGTATTCGCGTTCGACACATACAGATATGCCGTAAAACCATTCGTCGATGCCAGCTGCGTCGGAGCATCGGTCCGCACGGTCATCCGAATGACCTCGCCCTCGTCGAAATCGTAAAGCGTCGGACTGAAGCCGTTGTAGCTGGCGGGAAAGGCGACCCCCGCTGCCGTATAAGCAGACGACCGGATTCCCGAGGCCGTGGCGGAAACGCCTTTGGCGCGCCCCGAAGGATTGGGTGCAGCCGTCGAACTGAAATTGGCGGAGTAGTTCAATTCGCCGTTATTGATGGCCGTGCACGCCGCGCTCTCGGCAGCCGCCGCGCAGGGCATCGCCGCGATGGCAAGCGCCGACAGGGCGATCGCCGGTCGCACGATACGACGCGAGGCGCGCGACGCGACATCCGTCTTATCCGACGCAAATTGGTCCGACGACAAAGCGACTCCCGGCGCCGTATCGACAGTGACGCCGGTCTTCACGACACGGCCGAGCGCACGAATAAACGCGCCAAACATGGTCTATAGCCCCCCGGCTTGCCCCTGAGAACATCGCCATTCGGCAATGGACGTCGCACCCGACGCCAAATTTCCGGCGGAGTCAATGTTATAGCTAAGGAATCATCGGCTTTTACAAAATAAAGGTCTCAGCATCCTGTGTGGTACATACCGGTTTCAAAAATGCTACACTTCAGAAATACAAAATTAACTGGATATTATACCAAGCAATCCTGCCTATCCTATAATACCGAATACTTACGCGATAGATCGGATATGGATTTGTGTTCCTGTCTCGCGCAGTCAACAATATCGGCGGACGCGCCAAGAAAGCACCAGCGGCGCGCGAAAGGGAGCGGATATGGAAGCTTACATCGGATACGTGATGTTCACCGCCGGCAGCTATGCCCCCTATGGCTGGTCGCTATGCCAGGGGCAGATTCTCGGCATCGCGCAATATAATGCCGTCTACGCCCTGCTGGGCAACACCTATGGCGGCAATGGCACCAGCACCTTCGGGCTGCCCCATCTGGGCGGGCGCGTTCCCGTCGGCACGGGCCAGGCGCCGGGAATCAGCCATAACTATCAGGCAGGTGAGACGGGCGGCACTGAGCAGACCACCATCCTTACCACGCAAATGCCCGCGCACGTCCACGCCGTTCCGGAGCAGCCCGGCATGGCCGTTGTCACCGACAATACCGTGGATGACAGCACCACCACCGCCAGCGCGGGTGCCCGTCTGGGCAACCTGATCGATCCCAACGTCAGCGGCGCGGCGATCTATGTTCCGGCAGGATCGGGCACCACGACGGTTAACCTGGCCGGAAACCCGGCAGGTACGACCGGCATCGCCGGTGCAAGCCAGCCCATGTCGCTGATGCAGCCCTATCTGGCGATGAATGCGGTCATCTGCCTTCAGGGCCTCTACCCCCCACGCGATTGAGCAAGCGGCCGGCATCCTGTCCCGCGGGACGGGGTGCCGGCTATTTGCCAATCAGTTGAATACCGCCTGATAGATGCGACGATCGCGCAGGGGCGGACGCTGGCTGATGAAAATGCTGTACGGCCCGCCGCGCCCGCAATCGAATTCGTAGGCAAGGTCGAGCAACACGACGTTCAGCGGCGCTTCGAAGACCAGCGAAAAGGGCTGCCGGAAGTCGAGACCGGCGGGCAGGCGCGGCGACGTCTCCACGCGGTCCAACCGCACCTCGACCGATTGCGGCAGGGTGTTCACCTTCACCGTCCTGCCGACCCACGGCAGAAAATCTTCGGGCGTCATCAAATGCATAGCGGGTCCCCTCTCCATGACCACCATCGACGATCAGGCTGAATGGGGCAAGAAGGACCGGGCAGAGATACGACCGGACAGGATCCGTTTCCGCCACGAATGCGCCACCGATACTTCCGTGATTCGCCACGCCCATGCCGGCCACTGGCGTGCACCGCCCGGCGTCGACCTGCCATCGGCGTTGCTCGCCCAACTGCTCGACCAGCAGCACCGATTGCAGGAACATCATATCGCGACGGTGCATCCGGACGCCGATCGACGCATGATCCTGTACGACGGGATGGCGGTCGGCCGGATATGCCTGGTTCGTGACGCCCGCCATTGGCTGGTCGTCGACCTCGCGCTGGTCGCCGAAGCGCAGGGCCACGGCATCGGCCGGATCGTACTGAACCGTCTGATGGACGAAGCCATTCCGGCGCGTGCCGCGATCCTGCTGGACGTAGCCCGCGACAATGTCCGGGCGCAGGCATTGTACCGTCGCGCGGGGTTCGGGCCCGTGGGGAAGGACAGTTGCACCCATTTCCGATGGATATGGCATCCGCCAGCCGCCGACTACCTGCCCCACCTCCGGTCCGATGCAACGCATCCCACGATGGCCGACCGCGGCAACCGGTAGCCGCCTAGCGCGCGTCGGCCGGCTCCGCACCGCCCTCCCGCCAGGCGTCGCGCAGCAACTCCCGCAGCCAGCCGCTGGTCGGGTCGGCGTCCCGGTCGCGTCGCCACAGCAGCGCTACCGGATAGCGCTCCATCGCCATCGGCGGGTCGAAACTGTGCAGCGGGGCGTGACGGCACAGCGCAAGCGCGGCATGCGACGGCAGCGTCGCCACCCGCGCCGATCCGAGCAGGAAGGACGGCAATGCCGCGAATTGCGTCAGCGCCGCGGCGACATGGCGCGTGCGCCCGATCGCCGCCAGTGCCTGATCGACCGCCCCCGATCGGCCGGAATAGGAGACGAGGACATGCGGCAGGCCGACATAGGCGTCGAGCGTCATCGGGTGCAGCACGTCGACCCACGCGGGATCGACCAGGCAGCGATAGCCCGATGTGCCGATTTCCAGCTGCCGGGTCGTCCGGCTGCGACGGGCGGGGCTTGCGACCATTGCCAGCTCGATCCGGCCGGATTCCAGATCGTCCTCGATGGTCTGGCGGTTGCACTGGCGGATGATGATCGACGCACGCGGCGCGGCGACCGCGACCCGGTGCAGCAGCGCCGGCCCGCAGGCGAGCATGAAGTCGTCCGACATGCCGATCGTCACCGCGCGCGCCAGCTCGGCCGGCGCGAACGCCCGCTGCGGCGACAAGGCATCGTGCATCTGCGCCAGCGCCGCTTCGAGCGATGGCGCGATCTCGATCGCTCTGGGGGTGGGCTGCATTCCGTCACGACTGCGCACGAACAGCGGATCGTCGACCATCCGCCGCAACCGGGCGAGCGATCCGCTCACCGCGGACTGGCTGAGGTTCAGGTGCGCGGCGGCACGCGACACGCTGCGTTCGCGCCAGATGGCCAGGAACGCGGTGACCAGGTTGTAATCCACCCGCGCGGTATCGTTGAGACCGATAATCTGCATCGCGATATGCGGTTTGAACGATGCGGTGGACCGCGTCAAATTGGTGCCATCATCAAAGGAGCTCAGCATGCGCCAACATCGCGTCGCCGTCGTCCAGGCCGGAACGACCCTGTTCGATACCCCCCGCACGCTGGAGCGGATGGCCGCGCATTGCGACGCCGCCAAGGGCGAAGGCGTCGAACTCGCGGTGTTTCCGGAGGCCTATATCGGCGGCTATCCCAAGGGCCTCGACTTCGGCGCCCGGGTCGGCACGCGTACGCCGCAGGGGCGCGAGGATTATCTACGCTACTGGCGCGCGGCGATCGACATGGACGGGCCGGAAGTCCGCACGATCGGCGGATTTGCGGCCGACATGAAGGCCCATCTGGTCACCGGCGTCATCGAACGCGACGGCACGACGCTCTACTGCACCGCGCTCTTCTTCGGTCCGGACGGGGCGCTGATCGGCAAGCATCGCAAGCTGATGCCGACCGCCAGCGAACGGCTGGTCTGGGGTCAGGGCGATGGATCGACCCTTCCGGTGCTGGACACGCCGGTCGGCAGGATCGGCGCGGCGATCTGCTGGGAGAATTACATGCCGCCCTTGCGGCAGGCGATGTATGCGCGCGGCATCGAGCTATGGTGTGCGCCGACCGTGGACGAACGCGATATCTGGCAGGCGTCGATGCGCCATATCGCCTATGAAGGGCGGATGTTCATGCTCAGCGCGTGCCAGTACATGACCCGCGCCGATGCGCCGGACGACTATGCTGCCTTTGCCGGCGAAGACCCGGCGACCGAGCGGATCAAGGGCGGCAGCATCATCGTGAACCCGATGGGCGAGGTCGTCGCCGGTCCGCTGCACGGTCGCGAAGGGGTGCTGGCCGCGACGGTCGACCTCGACGACGTGGTGCGCGGACGCTACGACCTCGACGTCGCCGGCCATTATTCGCGGCCGGATGTGTTCACCCTGCAGGTCGATACGACGCCCCGGTCGCAGCTTGTCGTCCGGACGGATGTGCCGGCCGCGGGCGACGACGATCCGGTCTAGGGATCATCGGTCGCCCACGCTGCCGCCCCGTTCCCGCTAAGACGCCGATCGATGCGCGGCGGCCAGCTTGCGATGCGCGTCCGCCGCGGCCGACGACCGCGCGGTGCGGGCCATCGCAAGTTCCTGTTCACATCGCGCCGCGTGATAGTCGTGACCGGCCGTCCGGGGCGGCCGCCTGGCGGTGGCGTGCAGCTTCAGCCAGTTCAGGAACAGTCCCATTCCATTGCCCTCCCGCAAAAGGACGCCGGGGCCGTGTCAGGCCCCGGCGTCTGTCTGTTCAGAACTGGAACCCGACCCCGGCATTGGCACCGCCAAATCCCCGGCTGTCATAGGTTCCGCCGACCTTCACCACTGCGCGGCCATCGGCAAAGGCGCGCGATGCGCCGAATGCGATGGCCGATTGCCCGCGATAGGTGCCGCCGCCCATCGCAATCATCGTCGCGCCCGGCTCCATCGCCTGCGGCAGCGCGGCGACTGCCATCGCGGCCGACGATCCGGCGCTCAGGTCGCGCCGCAACGTGCCCAGGTCGAACCCGATATCGGCGATCCGGCTGTCGATATAGTTCGCAGTCTGGCTGGCGACGCTTTGCAACCCGGCCTGCAACTGGCCCAGATTGACCGCATCGGTCGCCGCGGTTCCGGCCGCGACGTTGCGCAGCGCCACCGGCGTACCGGCCGCATTGCCCAGCGTTACGTTGCCCGACCCGTCATACTGAACCGAATTCGCCCCCAATGTCAGCGCCGCCTGCGCAGTCTGGTTGACGGCATAGAGCTGCCCGCCATTCACCGCCTGCGTCGAACCGGCGGCAACCGTACCGGCGGCGACATTGGCGATCGTCACCGGCGCCGCCGCATTTCCACCGGCCAGCGTGATCTGGTTCGTGCGGGCACCGGTCGCATCCCGGTCATATTGCAGGCTGTTCGACGATTGCTGCGCCACGGCGAACAACTGCCCGCCATTGACCGCGTCGGTCGATCCGGCGGCAACGCTGCCAGCTGCGACATTGTGCAGCGTGACCGCGGCAGCCGGATTGGCGCCGACCAGCGTGACATCGTTGGTCAGCGTGCCGCCGTTCGACGCGGTCGGGCTGTCCGGATTGCTGTACTGGATCGGGCTGACCGTGCTGCCCGCCAGCGAATTGGCCAGCGTCGAGATGGCGCTGGTGTTCGCGGCAACCTGCAGGTTCGTTTCGGCCAGCTGCCCGCCATTGACGGCGTCGGTGGAACCGATCGCGACGTTGCCTGCGCGGAGATTGTGCAGCCCGACCGCACCGCCGCTGGCCGACACCAGGGTTGCATCGTCGGTCAACGTACCGCCATTCGGCGTAGTCGGCGAAGCCGCATCGGCATATTTCAGCGGCTGGTTGCCGACCTGCGTCTGCAAATTGGTGATCGCCGTCGAATTGGCGTCTACCCGCGTCGTCAGATTGGTCACCGCCGACCCCGTGCCGGTCACGTTGGCCTGCAAGTCGGCGATCGCTGCCGTGTTGCCCGCGATCTGCGTCGTCTGGCCGGCGACCACGGTTTCGAGCGTCGTCGTCCGTCCGGCTAGCACGCCCACTGCCTGGTTGGTGGTGTTCAGCTGGTCCCCATTCACCGCGTCGGTTGACCCTGCGCCGACGGTCCCGCCGGCGACATTGTGGAGCGCCACCGCCCCGCCGCTGGCGCCCACCAGCGTCAGGTCGTCGGTCACCGTGCCGCCATTGGGGGTGGTCGGCGTGGCGGCGGTCGAATAGCGGACCGGGCCGAGCGATCCGTTCCCCATCTGGGCGATCGCATTGGTATTGGCGGCGACCTGGGCATTCACCGCGAACAGCTGCGCGCCGTTCACCGCCTCGGTCGAATTGGCCGACACGCTGCCGGCCGCCACGTTCGCGAGCACCGTGCCCGCACTACCGCCCAGCGTCAGCCGGTCGCGGGCGACATTGTCATACTGCACCGCGCTGGCACCGAGCGCCGCCAGTTGCGACGTGTTGGCGGTGACCTGCGTGTCGAGCGCCGCGAGCGACGCGACCGCCGCCCCCAACCGCTGGTCGGTCGCGAAGAGCTGCGACCCGTTGACCGCATCGGTCGAGGTCGCCGACAGCGCGCCGGCATCGACATTGCCGAGCCGAACCGCCGCACCGGGGGTGGTGCCGACCAGCGTGACGCCGCCGGTGCGGACCCCGGCGGCATCGACGTCGTAGCGAACCGCGTTGGCCGTCGACCCCTGCAGCGCGACGATGGTCTGGGTATTGGCGGTAACCCGGGTGTCGAGACCGCCGATCGCGGCGGTGTTCGCATCGACGCGGCCGTTGGTCGCGAACAGCTGCGCGCCGTTCACCGCCTCGGTCGACGTCGCATTCAGCGCGCCTGCCCCGACATTGGCGAGGACGGTGCCACCCGCCCCGGCCAGCGTCGCGCGTGCCCGGGTCGCGTCGTCATAGCCGATGGTGTTCGCGGCCAGTGCGGTGACCCGATCGGCTACGCCCGTAACCTGACCCACGGTCGCCGCATCGGTCGCCGCCGATCCCGCCGCGACATTGGTGATCTGCCGCAGGCCGCCCGCGGTCCCGACCGATACTTCACCGGCCGAGTTCTGCGTGCCGGTCAGCCCGATCGCGGTATAACCGGTCTGCGCCCCCCGCCCGGCAATCGACCCGGCGCCCAGCGCGACGCTGTTCGCCGCCGTCACCTGTGCATTGGTGCCAAAGGCGATGCTGCCCGTCGCACCGGCTTCGGCGCGGGCGTTGTTGCCGAAGGCGATGGCGTTGACGTCGGCGGCAAAGGACGGCGTACCGTCGAGGCCCAGGCCCGAAATCCGGTTGCCGCCGATCGACAGGCCGGCCGAGCTATCGAGGCTGATCGCATCGGCCGTCATCTGGCACTGGTCGTTCGGCCCGACGATGTTGCCGTTGGTGTCGAGCACCTGCAACGTGATCGGCGCGCCCGACGCCGCCTGGTTCAGCAGGCCGGTCGCATTGGTGTTGAGCGGCGGCAGGACGGCGCCGAGCAGCGGCAGGTTCAGGATGCCGTTCACCGTCTGCTCGATCGGCGCGGTAATCCCGGTCACCACCGGTGCGACGATATAGGTCACGACCGAGCGTGGCAGCTGGACGCCGCTACAGGCGCTGACGACGCGCGTCTGTGCGGCCGCCTGCTGCGCCGTGGCGGCGCCGATGGAGATGGTCGTGCCGAGCAGGATCTTCAGCAACCGGTTCGACCGGCCGGAACGCGCCTGGGTATGGGAAACTCGCATACATCCTCCTGTGTCACCCGACTGTTGGACTGGGTCGACGGAGGATGATCGAACGCCGGTCGCGATTCTGCTTACGGCAAGCCGTTGCGTTTCCAGCATTTTGCGGACGGAATTAACCAACGCAGGTTGATTCCGCGCACTGCGTCGGCCGCAGGTGCGGCGTTATAAGGTATAACCGACGCAATATCCGCAACTGGCGCCATCAGCAGATTACGCCTGATGCGATCACTATTGCAGCGTCCGGCAACGATCACCACGCATCGCCGCCAAGATTCTGAGTTCCCCGGAAAATATCGCAGCAACATTTTGTTTCAAACCCGTCACGGACCCGGGAATTGTCGCACGCGTTACGTGTAAAAGAGGGGAAGCAATGATCGATATACTGGGCAGCTATTGCGGTACTGCGCCTGACGCCGCGACATGGTATTGGCGGTGGAACACCGATCTGTTTCTCGTTGTTTTACTGATACTTTCGGCGGCGATGTTCACGCGCCTGCCAGCGAGGCGGCGGTCGAGCGGTATCGTCGCGACGATCGTCCTGGGGATCGCTTTCCTGTCGCCGCTATGCGCGCTGTCGGTGGCGCTGTTCTCCGCCCGGACGCTTCACCACCTGCTCCTGATCGGCGTCGCCGCCCCGCTGCTGGCCGCCGCGCTGCCTGGACGTAGCGCGCCGAGCCCGAGCATCGCGTTCGCGCTTTCCACCAGCGTGCTGTGGGCATGGCACCTGCCCGCCGCCTATGACGCCGCCCTCGCCAACAGGGCGCTGTACTGGGTGATGCAGGCCAGCCTGCTGGGCAGCGCCTGGGTCTATTGGCGGGCGGTGCGCCACGCCGCCCCGCCA
>NZ_LQQO01000034.1 GCF_001619955.1 Sphingomonas hankookensis
GATAGGGGGTCCTTTTTGGACGCCGATTGACATCTCCATTTCGAAAAGCAGTTGAAAATGATGCGGCGGAAGCTGGCACCACCACCCGGCATGCATATCTTGGAAGCACGAAGGAGGTATCGCCGATGGGACTGTTCGACAGCAATGGCAACGACCGCACGAAGGGTGGCCCGAAGGTCAAGACCGGACCCAATGCAGGGCTGACTCGCGCGAAGAACGATGATGGCCGCTGGCGCGAGAAGCGCAGCGATGCGGGCAAGCCCCGCAAGTGACGCGCCGCCACATCATCTGATAGAAAGGTCGCGGATAGGCTGGTGAGGCTGCTGCCCTTGTGGAGGGGGCCGCGCTGGACACCGCCAGCCTATCCGCTTCCTCAACCGTTGGACGGGTGAAGCTCGACTGCTTTGCGCCTCGTTGAATCGCGGCTCAATGCACAAACTGGGCAACCGCCGACAACCACCCCGTTTTCACTTCGCCCGTTCGATGAGCCCCATCAACTGGTTGCCGGTCCCGACGATGCGGAAGGTGTCATCGACCGTCTTGCCGGTGGTGGGGTCGTAAGTGCCAAGGATGCGGCCCGCGAAGTTGAATGCTCGCTGCCGCCCCTGCGTCATGTCCTCGATATGCCCGATGATAAAACCACGCTGATCCCGGATCGTCGTTCGCGCCATACTCGCCTCCATGGTGATGACGGTCGAAGGCTCTCACACGAACGGGAAATAATCGAACTAAATGAACTGCTTGACCCGTTCCAGAACTGGAGCGAGTCATTCTGGAATGACCAAGCGCGTTGCCCTCTACACCCGCGTCTCACAGGACAGCCAGACCACCGAGAACCAGCGTCGAGAACTCATGGCCGTCGCCGAACGACTTGGCTGGGAAGTCGTCGCCGAGTTCTGCGATCATGGCATCAGCGGATCGAAGGGACGTGACAAGCGCCCCGGCTACGATGCGCTGATGAAGGCTGTCGCGCGGCGCGAGATCGACATGGTGGCAAGCTGGGCCGTGGACCGGCTCGGGCGCTCCCTCCAGAATCTCGTCACCTTCCTCACCGAGATCAACGCCAAGGGCGTGGACCTCTATCTCCACCAGCAGGCGCTCGACACCAGCACGCCCAGCGGACGCGCCATGTTCGGCATGCTGTCGGTGTTCGCCGACTTCGAGCGCGAGATGATCATCTCACGGATCAAGGCCGGGTTGGCCCGATCCACGAAACGGTCAGGCCGACCGCCCCTCGACGCCGAGAAGGTCGAGCGTATCAAGCGATCCCTCACCAAGGGCGTCTCCATCAACGCCACCGCCAAGAAGCTCAAGGTCGGTGTCGCGACCGTCCATCGGGTGAAGCAGCAAATGGCGCTCGCCGCCTGATCAGCGAGCGCGCAACCACTCCATCGCCTCGTCGAAGGTCATCGTCTTCCCCGGCTGCGCGCCTGCCTGCTCGATACGCGCGAGGAAGGCCGGGTTGAGTTCTTCACCCCGGCAGATCGGGCACGCCTCGTCGCCATGATCGTCGCCGCAACCGCCCTCGAAAGCGTCACCCATGGATCATACCCCCGACCTCACTGACGAGGCACCAGCCACCATCGACCAAACCGATGCGCCGACCACCATACAGGCCATCACCGAACGCTTGCGGGGCCGTCGCGAGGCAGTCAGCGGAGCGTCACCGGATGGTCGAGAAGATGGGCATGGTGCGGTCCCTTCGCCCGCTCCAGTCGTCTCGCTGAAATAGTGAGGCTATTTCAGCTTCTCGGAGACGACATGGCCGGCGCCGACTGCGGCGACCGACGACATGGCTTTGCCATGTCGCGCCCCCGATCGTTGCGCATAACTCCGCTGACAATGCGGTGAGGCACGTCCTGCTCGATTTCTGATCGCGGACGCGCCAGCCATCCATTCGCTGCCCGAAATCGATCCATCGAAATTGTTTGCGAGTGGTAGCGAATCAAATGTGATTCCGCGCAGTCCAAGCCTGGGAACCAACCCTCCGGCGCGAATCAGCCAGCCGGCACGCATCCTATTTCGGCCACCCCGGACGTAATCCGGGGTCGAGCTTCCCCGGCCGTGCGAAAAAGGAGAAGCGTGACCCCGGATCAAGTCCGGGGTGACGATGGTGGCAGGGCAGCGGTCAGCCTCACCCTTCGGCGGCTCGAAGAAGCGCACCAGACCAATGCCCCCCGGCATCAGAATTCCGACCAGTCATCCTCCACCACCGCGACCGCCGCATTGCCCCGCGCCATGCGCTGCGGAACCGGGCGCGGCACCGAGCGCACCGGCAGGCGCTGCACCGTGTCGCGCTGGTCGCGGACCACCATCTCACCCAGGTGGAAGCGGGCGATCTCACCCGACAATGCATCGGCCTCGGACGACAGGCTGCGTGCGGCGGCGGTGCTCTGTTCGACCATTGCGGCATTGCGCTGGGTCACGCCGTCCATTTCCGCCACGGCGGTATTGACCTGCGACAGGCCCTGCGACTGCTGCACCGCCGCGCCCGAGATATCCGCCACCAGCGTGCTGATCTCCCCGATCCGGGCGATGATCCGGTCGAGCGAGCGGCCGGTTTCGCTGACCAGCGCGACGCCGCTATCGACCGTTTCCACCGATGCGGTGATGCGCTGCTTCACGTCCTTCGCCGCCTCGGCCGAGCGCTGCGCCAGCGCCCTAACTTCGGAAGCGACCACGGCAAAACCCTTGCCCGCATCGCCCGCCCGTGCCGCCTCCACGCCGGCGTTCAGCGCCAGCAAGTTGGTCTGGAACGCGATGCCGTCGATCACCGCGATGATGTCGGATATTTCGGCGGACGTCCGCTCGATCCGGCCCATCGCGTCGACCGCGCGGCGCACGACCTCGCCCGACTCGACCGCCTCGCTGCGCGCGGTGCCGACGATCGTGTCGGCGCGCGCTGCGCTGGCGGCGCTTTCGCGCATCGTCGCGGTGATCTGCTCCATCGCGGCGGCACTTTGTTCGAGGCTCGCGGCCTGTTGTTCGGTACGCTGCGACAGGTCGTCCGATGCCGCGCTGATCTCGCTCGCGCCCTTGTGGATGGTGCCCGCCACCGTCGACACCGACAGCATCGTTGCACGCAGCGAGGCGACGGCGGCGTTGAAATCGTCGCGCAGCGACAGGAACGGTTCCTGCAAGTCGGCGTCGATCCGCGCGGTCAGGTCGCCGGCGGCGAGCTTGCCCAGCCCCTCACCCATGATCGCCACCATCTGCCGCTGAGTATCGCGCTCCATCGCCGCCAGCGCGCTTTCGCGGAACGTCGCCATCGCCTTGGTAATGCGGCCGACGCAGTCACGATTGGCGGTATAGGCGACCGGACTTTCCAGATCGCCTGCCGCCAGCGCCTCCATCCGCACGACCGTCGTGACATAGGGGGTGCAGATCAGCCGCGACGCGCCGAAGGTCACACCGACGATCGCCGCCACGCCGGCCAGCGCCCCGCCGACGACCACCCCCGGCGCGACCAGCATCGAACCCGACGCCGCCAGGATCGCCAGCGCGGCAATCCCGCCCGACAGCATCAGATACACCAATGCCAGCACCCGGAATTTGACCCGGATCGGCGCGTTACGCGAAAACCATGCAATCATCTGACGTCCCCCCAAACATCGTTGCCACCACCGCTCACGCGCGGCGCATCCGCACCACCGTCTGTATCCGCCGCGCCGGGATCGCTTCGGGCCGCCCGAACAGATAGCCTTGCGCCAGCGCACAGCCCTCGGCCTGCACCATCGATCGCTGCACCTCGTTCTCGACCCCTTCGGCGACCACCGGCACGTTCAGCCCCTTGCCGAGGCCAGCGATCGCCCGGACGATCGAGCGAGCCGCCTCGTCCTCGTGCATCGCCGATACGAAGCTCTTGTCGATCTTGATCTTGTCGAATGGAAAGTGCCGCAGGTTGCTGAGCGACGAATAGCCGGTGCCGAAATCGTCCATCGCGATGCGCACCCCCAGCGCCCGGATCTCGCGCAGGATCGCCAGCGACACGTCCCGGTCGCGCAGCAGCGCGGTCTCGGTAATTTCCAGCTCCAGCCGGCCGGGCGCCAGTCCGCTGTCGGCCAGCGCGCTGCGCACCACCATCGGCAGCGTCGACACGCGCAGCTGCACCGGGGAGACGTTCACCGCCAGCGTCAGCGGTTCGGCCCATTCGCTGGCATCGCGGCACGCTCGGCGCAGCGCCCATTCGCCGATCGCCATGATCGTGCCCGCTTCCTCGGCGACCGGAATGAAGATCGCCGGCGGCACCTGTCCGCGCTCGGGATGGTCCCAGCGCAGCAGCGCCTCATAGCCGACGACCTCGCCCGCCGCGGTCGACACCAGCGGCTGATAGACCAGCTGCAATTCGTCCCGGCACACCGCATGGCGCAGATCATGTTCGAGGCTGCGGCGGTCGCGCGCCTGCCGGTCCATCCGGTCGTCGAAAAAGGATGCGGTGCCGCGCCCGTCCTGTTTGGCACGGTACAGCGCGACATCGGCATTGTGGCGCAGCGTTTCCGGGTCGGTCCCATCGCGCGGAAAGGTGACGACGCCCAGGCTGCATCCGACCGCCATCGGATCGCGCGTCGAATCCATCTCGGCGGCAAAGCCCGACAGGATGCGGCCCGCCAGCCGGCGGGCATCGTCCAGGGATGCGATATCGCGTTGCAGGACGACGAATTCGTCGCCGCCGATCCGCGCGACCAGGTCCTGCGGACGGATGCAGTCGTCGAGGATGCGCGACACCCGGATCAGGATCGCATCGCCCGCGCCGTGGCCGAACAGGTCGTTGACCGCCTTGAACCGGTCCAGATCGACCGCGATCAGGGCAAAGGGCGTGTCGGCCCGCACCGCTTCGTGCAGCGCGGTGTCGAACGCGGCGCGATTGACCAGCCCGGTCAGCGGATCGTGCGACGCCAGATGCTCGATCGCCCGCTGCGCCCGCGCGGTTTCGGTCAGGTCGCGCATCGCGATGACGGTGGCGGCGCGACCGCGATATTCGATGGCGCGCGCGGTCAGCTCGACCAGCTGGTCCTCGATCTCGCTGCCGCGGATGCGGGCGCGGGTCGCATCGCCGCGATGCGGGCGCAGTGCGTCGCGGGCGACCGTTTCGAACCACGCTGCGGTCGACGTACCGACCAGCGCCGCGCGGTCCACGCCCAGCAGCGCGCACGCCTGTTCATTGGCGTCGAGGATGCGGTCGTCGCTGGTGATGAGCAGTCCTTCGGACGTCGCATCGGCCAGCCCGCGCAGGTCGGTCAGGAACCGGTCGAGCACCGATGCCACCGCGCTCAGCGCGACCAGCAGCAGCGCCGCCGCGACGATCCACAGCACCAGCCATTGCGACCGCCCGCCGGCCTGCGCCACCGCCCCGCCATGCTGGCCCATCGTCGCCGATGCCATCGCGACGAAATGGATCGTCACCGTCGCCAGCACCATGCCGGCGGCGGGCAGGATCATCCGCTGCCGCCCTTCCAGCCGCAGGAACAGCGCGAACGCCGCCGACAACAGCACCCATCCGACCAGCACCGCGCCGGCGATCATGCCGTGATCGACCCGGTGGCCCATCGCATTGGCGATCGCCGCCATGCCGGTCAGGTGCATGCCGAGAATGCCCAGCGTCGCGACCGCCCCGCACAGCATCACCAGCGGCAACCCCCGCGCCTGGCGCAACAGGGCAAAGGCGATGCCGAACGCGCCGATGGCGATCGTCGCGGAAACGGCGGTCAGCAACTGGTCGAACTGCAGCGCGAACGGGCTGCGATAGGCGATCATCGCGATGAAATGGGTCGACCACACCCCGCCCCCGGCGGTGACCGCCGCCGAGCTCAGCCACAGCAGGCGACGTTCGACCACGCATTCGAACGACCGCTGCAATTGGGCAAAGGTGGACAGCGCGCTGACGATGCACAGCAACAATGCCAGCAGGACCACCGGCAGGTCATGGTGCGAGACGATCATGTCCAACAGGTACGACATTCAGCCAGGACCCCCATCCGGCGCTGCTTCCTGTCGTACAGGATGGGGGGCGGCGATTAAATATCGGTATATCGTCAATTCGACGGAATGGCGGAAAAGTCCTTACTTTCCCGACCATCCTCAGCAACGAGTTACGGAATTTACGCAACTGCTAAACACTGTTCTGTCGCCAGAACGATTTCAACTGCTTAGTATTCGGTATCCATCGTCGGATGCCGGCGCTATTTCTGCACCGGCACCGCCGCCACCTTCGGCTTGACATACCGGTCGAGCCAGTCGGTCATCTGCCACAGCGTCTCTTCGGTCGATTCCAGCGCGCGATAGCCATGCGCCTCGTTGGGCAGCACGACATAGCGCACGGTCGCGCCATTTCCTTTAAGCGCCGCGTACATCCGCTCCGACTGGATCGGGAAGGTGCCGCTATTGTCGTCCGCCGCACCATGGATCAGCAGGATCGGCTCCTTGATCCTGTTGGCATAGGTGAACGGGCTCATCTCGGTATAGGTCGACGTCGCCTGCCAATAGGTGCGCTGTTCCGCCTGGAACCCGAACGGGGTCAGCGTGCGGTTATACGCGCCCGACCGGGCAATGCCGGCGCGGAACAGGTCGGTATGCGCCAGCAGGTTGGCGGTCATGAACGCGCCATAGCTGTGCCCGCCGACCGCCATGCGATCGCGGTCCGACACGCCCAGCTTCACCACCGCATCGACCGCGGCTTGCGCATCGGCGCGCAGCTGCTGGACATAGGTGTCGTTGGCCTCCGCGCCATTCTCGCCGATGATCGGCATCGACGGATCGTCGAGGATCGCATAGCCCTGGGTCAGCAGGAACAGATGGCTGATCCCGCGCGGCCGCACGAAGCGATTGCCCTGGTCGACCGTCTGCCCGGCGACCTTCGCATCGGTATATTCGGCCGGATAGGCCCAGAGCAGGGTCGGCAGCGGCCCGTCGCGCTTCGCATCATAGCCGGCGGGCAGATAGAGCGATCCCGACAGCGGCAGGCCGTCGGCGCGGTTGTAGGTGATCGTGCGCTGGGTGACGCCGGCCAGCGCGGGGGCGGGATCGGCGAAATCGGTGACCGGCTTCGCGCTGCCGCCCTTGACCGGACGCAGCATGTAGTTGGGGGCCAGCTTCGCGCTTTCGCGCCGCGTCAGCATCCGCTGCCCCTTGTCGTCGAGCAGCGCGACGACGGTTTCGTAATAGGGTGCCCTGGCGGTCCAGAGCCGCTTCTGTTCGCCGCCCGCGACCGGCATCACGCCCAGGAACGGGAAGGCGCCGGCCTTGGTCGCGCCGTCGCCGGTGACGTACACCGCGTCGCGCGCGGGGGTGAAGCGCATCACCGGCTTGCCCGCCGCATTCTCTTGCGTGATCGGAAAGCCGGGATCGCCATATTGATCCTGATAATTGCGGGTCAGCAGCGTGCGTGCCGGCCCGGGACGGCCGGGCGAGACGCCCAGGCGATGTTCGGTGCGCGTGCGCCATTCGCGGTCGACCACCATCGCGAAATCGTCATTGCCCCAGAACACCGTCGCAAAGCGCGCCGGCGTCTGCGCCAGTTCGACCGGAGCAGCGGTGAACGGTGCGGCCTGCATCATCACCCGGTCGTGGAACGCCACCTTCGCCTTGGGATCGCCGCCGTCCAGCGCCTCCGCCCAGACGAGGGTCGCCGGCGCATCGGCGCGCCATGTCGTCTCGCGCGGGCCCTTGAACGTCGCGTCGAAATCGACCGGCAGGTCGTCGGCCAGCGGCCGGTCGACCAGCGTCCTGACCGGCGTTCCATCGATCGTCGCCACCACGATCTCGGTCGGGAAGAAGCTGGCGGGCAGCAGATAAGAATAGGGGCGCTTCAGCCGCTCGGTCAGCAGGTAGCGGCCATCGGGCGACACGCTGAAATCGGTCATCAGGCCCGGCTGGCCGATCGGCTGCATCGCGCCGGTCAGGTCGACGCGGACCAGCTGTCCGGTGAAATAATGGTCGAACAACGCCTCGTCGGTGGCATTGCGCAACAGATCCTCATAGGTCCGCGCCGCCGACACCCGGCCCATGCTTTCCTGCACCACCGGCCCGGTCGGGGTCGGATCGGCGACCGGCGCCGCGCCGCGGCCGGTCGGGACCATATAGGCGATCAGCGCCTTGCTGTCGGGCGTCCACGCGAACGGCGTGCCGAACGTCCCGTTCAAGCCCCGCGCAACCATGCGCGCGCTGCCGTCACGCTCGGCGATCCACAGCGACAGCGCATTGGCCTCCTGCACGTAAAACGCCATCCGCGCGCCATCGGGCGACCAGTCGGGCGCGGCGAAGCGCGTGCCGGCGGGCAGCTTCACCGCGACGCTGCGGCCGGTCGTGATATCCTTGAAACTCAGCGCGTTCAGCCACTGGACGCGCATCTCCGCCTGCCCATTGGTCGCCGGATCGATGCGATAGCCCGCAAGGCGCAGAATCGGCTTCGACAGATTGGCGATGCTCGGCAAATTCTCGCGGCCGAGGATCGCCAGCGTGCGATGGTCGGGGCTGACCGCGACCCCCGGCGTCGGCGGGGTTTCCAAAATCTTCGCAATGGCATCGGGCGCACGGTGATAGCCGGTGGCCGGTTCCTGCGCATGGGCGGTCGTGGCAAGCAGCAGAGCGATCAGACAGGCACCAGCGCGCATTCATACCCCCTTGTGGTCGTTTGGCGTTCATCCTGACATGCGCGGGCGCCGGGCGCTAGGCGGTTACAAGCGAAACCAGTTCGCGAGGGTCGAGCCCGGGGTGACGAATTTTCAGAATGATGTTGCGGCTTTCATCGAGGCCGAACCCCCTGCGCGAAACTCTGGCGAAATTTCCGACCTAATAGCGGCACATCCCACAGCTACATCTGTAGTCGAAAGCTAAACCATTGAATTTGCCTGCTGTGAAAAACTGGCACGGTGGCTGCAATGTAGTTGGCATCACCGGAACCAACCGGAAAATTCAGGGAGCCACCATCATGACCGCCATCCGTTTCGCCGCTTCGATCGTCCTCGGCCTGGTCGCCACGACCTCGGCCTTCGCCGCCGAACCCAACGAAGTCCCGACGCCCGTCGCAACCAGCGTTGCCGGTGCGAGCGCGATGGCGACGACGATCACGCTGGCCGCCGGCCCGGCCGCCGTCGCGTACAAGGCCGGTCCGAACGCACGCTACTGCTTCGTTACCGAACAGGTCGGATCGCGTTTCCGCCGGACCCAGTGCAACACGCGCGCAGGCTGGCAGGCCAAGGGCATCAATCTGGACCGCGCCCTCGCCGGCTACTGATCTTTCGACACATCGACCACGGCCGCATCCCGCAAGGGGTGCGGCCGTCGCCCTGTCAGGGCAGCGTCGCGCCCATCCCCGCCTGCAACACGGCATACCATTCGGCATGGGTCCAGCTGACGCGCAGCGCCCCGGCGGCGGCGCGGATGCGGTCGGCATTCTGCGATCCGACGATCGGGATGACGCCCGCCGGATGGGCCATGCTCCACGACAGCGCGGCGGTCGCGGCATCGACGTCGAAGCGCTGGCCGTGATCACGCAGCAGCAGCGTGGCGGGATGATCGCCACCGCTGAGCCGCCCGCCACCCAGCGGCGACCAGCCCAGCACCGCCATCCCGCGCGTCATCGCCTGGTCCAGCACCCCATCGAACAGCGGCTGGGGATGCAGCGGCGAAAATTCCGGCTGAGTGCTGAGAATCGGCAGGTCGAGGAACGCCTGGAGCGCATCGACCTCCGCCGGGCTGTGGTTCGACACGCCGATCCCGCGCACCTTGCCCTGCTCGACCATGCGCGTCAGGCTGGCCGCGACCTCCTGCGGATGGGTCAGGAAGTCGCGGCGGTGAATCTGGTACAGGTCGATCCGCTCGATCCCCATCCGGCCAAGCGAGGCGTCGACCGCCTCCGGCAGATAGCCGGCATCCGACCGATAGGGATTGCCCGGCCGGATGCCCCCCTTGGTCGCGATGACCATGGCGTCGCGCAGCGACGGCGCCTCGGCCAGCACCTGCCCGAACAGCGCCTCGGCCGACCCGAAGCCGGCGGGCGTATCCGCGCCATAGATGTCGGCGGTGTCGAACAGGGTGATCCCTGCTTCCAGCGCCGCCTCCACCAGCACGCGCGCCGGCGCGACCTCGCCGGTAAAGCGCCACATGCCCCAGGCGAGGGGGGAGACGAGGATATCGCTCTTGCCGAGCGGGCGGGGATGGGGATCGGGCGTGAACATGGCCGCTGGTGTAGGCGCTACGTCCCTGCCGGCAATGCCGAAAATTCCGGGCGGTCGCCATGCTTCGCCCGATTGCGCAGTGCCCTTCATTCCGATCCGTCATCAGCAGATGACGCCATTGCGTTTGCGGGGGCCGGCCCGACGGGTTCATTAGACCGCGCATACGACCCCCCGGGTGCGGCACGCCGAACGGATTGCCCACGCGCCCATTCCCGGATCGACCGGAAGGAACCGCCATGACGCACGCCCTGATGAACCTGTACAACCGCGCGCCGATCGCGGTGGAGCGTGGCGAGGGCGTGTGGCTGATCGATACCGAGGGGCGGCGCTATATCGACTGCGTGGCCGGCATCGCCACCGACGCACTGGGCCATGCCCATCCCGCCCTCGTCGCGGCGCTGACGGAGCAGGCGGGCAAATTGTGGCATGTCTCCAACATCTTCCGCATTCCGGGACAGGAGGCGCTGGCCGAGCGGCTCGTGGGGGCATCCTTTGCCGACTGCGTGTTCTTCGCCAATACCGGCACCGAAGCGGTCGAATGCGCGATCAAGACCGCGCGGCGCTATCACCATGTAAACGGCCAAAGCGAGCGGATCGATATCGTCGGTTTCGCCGGGTCGTTCCACGGCCGCACCTATGCCGCGATCAATGCATCGGGCAATGCCGGCTATATGGAGGGTTGCGGCCCGCGCCTGCCGGGCTTCGTCCAGCTGTCGATCGACGACGCGGCGGCGATCGAGGCGGCGATCGCCAGCCCGACCACGGGGGCGGTGATCGTCGAACCGGTGCAGGGCGAAGGCGGTGCGCGCGCGCTGTCGGGCGAATGGCTGCTGCGCCTGCGCGAACTGACCCGCAATCACGGCGTCCTCCTGATCCATGACGAGGTGCAGAGCGGCATGGGCCGGACCGGCAAGCTGTTCGCGCACCAGTGGTTCGACGGCGCGGCGCCCGACATAATGGCGCTGGCCAAGGCGCTGGGATCGGGCTTCCCGGTCGGCGCCTGTCTTGCCACCAGTGAGGCCGCGAAGGGCATGACGCCGGGTGTCCATGGCACGACTTTCGGCGGTAATCCGCTGGCGATGGCGGTCGGCATCGCCGCGTTCGACACGATCGCGAACGAGGACACGCTCGCCCATGCCCGCGCCGCCAGCGCCAATTTCTTCGAACGGCTGGAGGAGCTCCGCGCCCGCTTCCCCGACGTGATCGCGGAGGTGCGCGGCAAGGGGCTGTTGATCGGCCTGAAGATGATCTTCAATAATCGCGAGTTCATGGGGGTAGCGCGCGACCACGGCATTCTGGTCGCGGGCGGCGGCGAGAATTGCGTGCGCCTGCTCCCCTCGCTGCTGATCTCGGCGGAGGAAATTGCCGAGGCGGTGACGCGGCTGGAAGCCGCCTGCGTCGCGGCGCGCGGGACGATGGCTAAGGCGGCATGAGCATGCTGACCTCCACCTGCCCCGCGACCGGCGAGACCGTCTGGTCCGGCCCGAGTGCCAGCGCCGCCGATGTCGACGCCGCTATCGCCCGCGCCCGCACCGCCTTTCGTGACTGGCGGCGTACGTCGCTCGAAGATCGCGTGGCCATCGCCCGCGCCTATGCCGCCGTGCTGAAAGAACGCACCGCACCGCTCGCCGAACTGATCGCGCGCGAAACCGGCAAGCCCTTGTGGGAAACCACGCAGGAAGTCGGCACGATGATCAGCAAGGTCGAACTGTCGATCACTGCACAGGCCGAGCGTGCCGGTGAAAAGCGAAGCGCGATGCCGTTCGGGGAGTCCGTCTTGCGCCACCGCCCGCACGGCGTGATGGCGGTGCTCGGGCCGTACAACTTCCCCGGCCACCTGCCCAATGGCCATATCGTGCCGGCGCTGCTCGCCGGGAACACGGTGGTGTTCAAGCCGTCCGAACTGACCCCGGCGGTCGGCGCGGCGATGGCGGAAGCTTGGGGCCAGGCCGGCCTGCCCGACGGCGTGCTGAGCGTCGTGCAGGGCGCGCGCGAAACCGGTGCGGCGCTGGTCGCCGCCGATATCGACGGGCTGCTGTTCACCGGATCGGCGACGACCGGCGCGCATTTCCGCCGCGCCTTCGCCGACCGGCCCGACGTGATCCTCGCACTGGAACTGGGCGGCAACAACCCGCTGATCGCGTGGGACGGCGACGTGACCGAAGTCGCGGCCCTGATCGTCCAGTCGGCCTATATCACCACCGGCCAGCGCTGCTCCTGCGCCCGCCGCCTGATCGTGCCGCACGGCGCGTTCGGCGACGCGGTCATCGACGCGGTCGCCGCGCTGATCCCGCGCCTGCCCATCGGCCGCTGGGACGAAAACCCCTATATCGGCCCGCTGATCTCCGACGCCGCCGCCGCCACCGCCCGCGCGCAAGTCGCCGCGCTGGAGGCCGCCGGCGCCCGCGCCATCGTGCGCTTCGGCGGGATCGAGGGACGCAGCGCCGCCTTCGTCACTCCCGCGCTGCTCGACGTGACCGGCGTGGCGGTGCCCGACGAGGAGATTTTCGCCCCCGTCCTGCAGGTGATCCGCGTCGCCGACGTCGACGCCGCGATCGACGCCGCCAACGACACCCGCTTCGGCCTGTCCGCCGGGCTGCTCACCACCGACGACGCGCTGTGGGAGCGGTTCGTGGTCGAGGCGCGCGCCGGGGTGGTCAACCGCAACCGCCCGACCACCGGCGCGGCGGGGGCGCAGCCGTTCGGCGGCATCGGCGATTCGGGCAACCACCGCCCCAGCGCCTATTATGCCGCCGATTACTGCGCCTATCCGATGGCGAGCTTCGAGGCGGGGAGCGCGGCGGGTAACTGGGACGCGCTGAAGCCCGTGGTCGAACCCGGCCAGCCCTGACCATCCTCCTGCGCGGCACCGGGATCGGCACCCCATTCTCTTTGCCGCGTCCCGATCCTATCTCGAAGGCGACCATGACCCACCGCTTCACCCATCCCGACGCCATCCGCACCCGTTTTTCCGAAGCGATGTCGGCGATGTACCGCGCCGAAGTGCCGCTCTACGGCGACCTGCTGTCGATCGTGGCGGAGGTGAATGCCGAGATACTCGCCACCCGCCCCGATCTCGCGGCGGAAATGGCCGGCGAACTCGACCGGCTGGACGTCGAGCGCCACGGCGCGATCCGGCTGGGCACTGCGGCCGAACTGCACATGATGCGCCGGGCCTTTGCGGTGATGGGGATGTATCCGGTCGGCTATTACGACCTGTCGGTGGCGGGCGTGCCGGTCCATTCGACCGCCTTCCGTCCGGTTGACGACGATGCGCTGAACGCCAATCCGTTCCGCGTCTTCACCTCACTGCTGCGCCTCGACCTGATCGAGGACGAAGGGCTGCGGGCGGAGGCGGAAGCGATCCTGTCGACCCGCCGGATCTTCACCGACGAAGCGATCCGCCTGATCGAAAAGGACGCGGCAGAGGGCGGGCTCGACGATGCCGACGCCGACCGCTTCGTCGCCGAACTGCTCGAAACCTTTCGCTGGCACGGCGATGCACGGGTCGATGCCACGACCTATCACCGGCTGCACGACGCCCACCGGCTGATCGCCGACGTCGTGTCGTTCCGCGGGCCGCACATCAACCACCTGACCCCGCGCACGCTCGACATCGATGCGGCACAGCGCGCGATGCAGGCGCGCGGCATCGATGCGAAGGCGGTGATCGAGGGGCCGCCGCCCCGCGCCGTGCCGATCCTGCTGCGCCAGACCAGTTTCAAGGCAATCGAGGAGGACGTGACCTTTCCCGGCGACCAGCCCGGCCAGCACACCGCCCGCTTCGGCGAGATCGAACAGCGCGGCGCCGCGCTGACGCCCAAGGGCCGCGCGCTGTACGACCGGTTGCTGGCCACCGCCCGCGGCGAACAGGGGTCGCAGGGGGCCAGCTATGCCGAACGGCTCGCCACCGCCTTCACCGCCTTTCCCGACACGATCGAGGAACTTCGCGAACAGGGCCTCGCCTGGTTCCGCTACGACCTGACCGACGCCGGGCAGCGGCTGGTGGGCAGCGGGGTTCGCCCGGCCGGCGATATCGATGCGTGGGTGGCGGCGGGCCATGTCCGCGCCGTGCCGATCGTGTACGAGGATTTCCTGCCGGTCAGCGCCGCCGGCATCTTCCAGTCGAACCTGGGCGGCACCGAACAGCGCAGCTATGCCGCATCGGCGGCCCGTGCCGCGTTCGAGGACGCGATGGGCGATGCGGTGCAGGACGAACTCGCGCTCTATGCCGACATGGAGGCACGCTCGATCATGACGGTCCGCGAAGCCTTGCGGGGGGTCGCGGCGGCCTGATGGCGGCGGTCGCCAATCTGCTGCGCCGTCTGGATCAGGCGGGCTTTTCCGGCGATGCCGAGGACGGCATCGGCGCGCGGCAGGTCGCATCGACCGACAACAGCATCTATCAGGTTCGCCCGACCGCGATCCTCTATCCGTGCCGCGGCGACGATGTGACGCTGCTGGTGCGCGCACTCGCCGACACCGGCCTGTCGCTGACGGCGCGTGGCGGCAATACCGGCACCAACGGCCAGTCGCTGAACGACGGGATCATCGTCGATTTCGCCCGCCACATGCGGGGGATCGGCGCGTTCGATCCCGACACGGATACGATCACCGTCGAACCGGGCGTCGTGCTCGACCAGCTCAATGCCTTCCTCAAACCCCATGGCCGCTTCTTCCCGCCGATGGTGTCGACCGCCAGCCGCGCGACGATCGGCGGCATGGTCGCGACCGATGCATCGGGCAAGGGATCGCGCCGCTGGGGCAAGACGTCGGACTATCTCGTCGCGCTCGACGTCACCCTGTCCGACGGCACGCCGTGGCGCGTCGAACCGATGACGCGTGCCGAGGCCGAGGCGATCGCCGCCGGTAGCGGCATCGTCGCCGACATCCACCGCGAGGCGCTGCGCATCGTCACCAGCCGCGCCGACGATATCGCCGCGATCTTCCCGGACATGAACCGCGGTCTGACCGGCTATAATCTGCAAAAGACATGGGATGCGGCCGCCGACCGTTTCTTCCTCGGGTTCCTGCTCGCCGGGTCCGAAGGCACGCTCGCGATCACCCGTTCGATCACGCTACGCGTCGCCCATAAGCCGAAGAAGCGCGCGCTGGCGGTCATCCGCTACGCCGCGTTCGACACCGCGATGCGCGACGTGCAGCGCCTGATCGCCGCCGATCCGGTCGCGATCGAAATCCTCGACGACAAGGTGCTGGGCGTCGCGCGCAGCGATATCATCTGGTCGAGCGTCGAAGGGCTGCTCGGCGGTGCGAGCGATGTGGTCGGTAAGTCTGATCCGGCACAGCCGGATCAGCACGGTGCCGGCCCGCTCCCCCACCCGACCACCCAGTCAGAATACGCTGTGGGTGGTCGGGTGGGGGAGCGGGCCGGCACCGCATCCTCTTCCGAGGATCAGACTCTCGCCGCGATGAACTTCGTCGAGTTTGCCGCCGACGACAACGCGACGATCGACGCCGGCCTCGCCGCACTGACCGCCATCGGTCCGCAGGGCGACATGCGCATCATCCGCGACGATGCCGCCATCGGCCAGCTCTGGACGCTGCGGGAAAAGTCGGTCGGGCTGCTCGCCCGGCTCGGCGGCGCGCGACAGGGGATTCCGTTCGTCGAGGATACCGCTGTCCCGCCCGAAAAGCTCGCCGATTTCGTCGCCGAGTTCCGCGCGCTGCTCGACGGCCACGGCCTGAACTACGGCATGTTCGGCCATGCCGATGTCGGCTGCCTCCACGTCCGCCCGTTCCTCGACCTGCGCGATCCTGCACAGGCGGCGCTGATCCGCCCGATCTCCGATGAAGTGGCGCGCCTGACCAAGGCCTATGGCGGTCTGCTCTGGGGAGAACATGGTCGCGGCTATCGCGGCGAATTTTCGCCGCTGTTCTTCGGCAGCCTCTATCCCGAATTGCAGTCGCTGAAAGCCGCGTTCGACCCGCATAACCGCTTCAACCCCGGCAAGCTCGCCGCTCCCGCCGGGCAGCCCGTCGACCGGATCGACGGCGTGCCCTTGCGCGGTGAAGCCGACCGGCAAATCGATCCGGCCCGCGCGAAGGACTTCGACCGCGCGGTCGCGTGCAACGGCAATGGCGCGTGCTTCGCCTGGGACTCGCTCGACGTGATGTGCCCGTCCTACAAGGCAACGCGCGACCGCGCGCAATCGCCCAAGGGCCGCGCCTCGCTGCTGCGTGCCTGGGCCCGGCTGGATTCGATCGCGCAACCCAGCCCGGCCGAAGCCGCCGAACGCGACGCGCTGGCCGCCGACACCCATGCCTCGCTCGCCACCTGCCTGTCGTGCAAGGCGTGCACCACGCTCTGCCCGGTCAAGGTCGACGTGCCGGTGATGAAGTCTCGCTTCGCCGAACGCCACTGGGCCAAACGCCCCCGTCCGCTGCGCCACCGCGTCGTCGCGCAGATGGAATCGATGCTCGCCGCCGCGCGCGCCATGCCGGGGCTCGCCAACCGCGTCGCCGACAGCGAGCGGGCGCACGCCGCGCTGGAACGCACGCTCGGCTATGTCGACCTGCCCCCCTTCGCTGTCGCCGACCCCGGCACCCTGCCGCCAGTCGCCTCGCCAGCAAAGCTCAAGGCGCTACCGGCCGAGGAACGCGCGCGCGTGGTCGTGCTGGTCGAAGACAGCTTCACCGCCAGCTTCGACGGCCCCGTCATCGCCGCCGCCGCCCGGGTGCTGACCGCCTGCGGCTATCGCGTGCTGCGCCTGCCGCCGCGCAGCAACGGCAAGGTGCTGTACCTGCTGGGGCTACGCACCCGCTTCGCCCGCATCGCGCGCCGGCGGATGGCGGAAGCCCGCGCGCTGGCCGATCTGGGCGTGCGGCTGACCGGACCGGACGCCGCCACCGCGCTGATGTTCGGCCAGGAATTTGCCGAGATGACCGGCGACAGCGTCGACGTGACGGGCCTCGAAACCCTCATCGCCGAAGCGGTCAGCCACGGCCGCGCACCCACCGCGACGCAAACCGTCCCGGCCCAGCGCCTGCTCGGCCACTGCACCGAACAGGCGCTCCGCCCGCAGGCGCTGGCGACCTGGGCACAGGCACTGGCCGGCTTCGGCATCACCGCCACCCCAATCAAAACGGGGTGTTGCGGCATGGCGGGGCTGTTCGGCCACGAAGCGGCGAACCAGAAACTGTCGCGCGACATCTTCGCGCTCAGCTGGGCGGACGCGACGCAGGACGATGCGATGCTCGCCACCGGCTTCTCCTGCCGCTGCCAGACCAAACGCCTGACCGGCCGCCGCCCGCTGCATCCCGTCGAGCTGATCGACCGGGTGCTGGCGGGGTAGCTCCCCTCCCCGTCACCCCGGGCTTGACCCGGGGTCCCGCTTCTTCCTTCCAGAGCGGTTTCCGACCGGATTGGATCGTCGGCACGGAGGGAATTCCGGTTCGGGGCAAGGCGCGACGAGGGAGCGATGCAGTCGCATCGTGACCGACGAGCAACGCCGTCCCGGCGCGAAATCCCCCCGCCGCGAAGCGGGCGCCCGCAGGGCGATGACGATGGTTCAATCTGGTCGGAAACCGCTCTAAAGCGCGGGCCCCCGGATAAAGGGCTCACGCCTCCGCCCGCGCCTCGTCCAGCAACCACGCACGAAACCGCTCGAACAGCGGACTGTGGCTGCCGCCACGCGGCCACACCAGATAATAGGCCTCCGACGCATGCAGCGCCACGTCGAGCGGCGTGACCAGCGCCCCCGATGCCAGCTCCGGCCGGATCAGGAAGGACGGGATCAGCGCCACCCCCATCCCCGCCGCCGCGGCGTGCGCCAGCATCAGGAAATGCTCGTACACCGGCCCATCGCCGATCGCCGCATCCGCCATGCCCGCCGCCGCGAACCACCGCGCCCATGCATCGGGCCGCGCCTCCAGCGACAGCAGCGCATGCGGTAGCAGGTCGGCCGGCGTCGCGACCGGATGGCGCGCCAGCCAGTCGGGCGAACACACCGCCACGACATCCTCATGGAACAGCAGCGCATGGTCCGCCCCCGCCCAGTCGGGCAGGCCGAAATGGATCGCCGCGTCGAAGCGTTCCTCGGCGAAATCGAACGGATAGGACCTGGCCGCGATGTTCACCAGCAATTCGGGATGCCGCGCGCTCAACCCCGGCAGCCGGGGCGCCAGCCAGCGCATCCCGAAACTGGGCAGCGTCGCGATGGTCAGCGCACGGTCGGCGACGGGGGTCAGCAGCCGCCGAGTCGCGCTGCGCAGCTTCTCGACCGCCGGACCCACCGCCTCGGCATAGGCCAACGCCGCCGGCGTCGGCGTCACCCGCCGCCCCCGCCGTTCGAACAACGGCACGCCCAGCCAGTCCTCCAGCAGCGCGATCTGCCGGCTGATCGCACTCTGCGTCAGCGCCATCCGCTGCGCCGCGCGCGAAAAGCTGCTGGTCTCGACCGCCGCCAGGAAGCTGGCGAGCGCGGGCAGCGGCGGGAGTTCGCGGCGATGGACGTCGTGATGATCGTTGGGCATCTGCGGTGGTTCGGACTTATGAGGTGCGGACGCTGCTACTACGCGCCGTATGCGGCAAGCGCTACATGCCGGGAACGCATCAGGGAAACACTCCCTTCTCAACTCTACCCGTTCGGTTCGAGCAGCTTCGAGCTTGTCGAGAAGCGTCCGTCGAGAACTCGGTCGCCTAGGGGCAACTCAGTCCCATCCCCGTTTGCTTCGAGCGCAGGTTCGAGCCTGTCGAGAACCGAAGTCGAGAAGGGGGTGCCCCGAACGGGGCGTTCTCGACTACCGCTTCTCGACAGGCTCGAACCTGCTCGAACCGAACGGAGAATGGGCTGGACTAACCCACCAACCCCACCACCCCTACCTCGATCACCGGAATCTCCCACGGATGCGCCGCCGCGATCGCCGCCAGCTCCCGCGCGATATCCGCCCCCTCAGGCGCATAGCTCTTCACCACCACCGTCGGCACCACCGCCGCCTCGCCCGCCCGCCCGGTCGTCGGCACCGCCTCCGCCTGCGGCACGAAGCTCTCCAGCCCGAACCCCAGCTCGAACACCCCGCGATACGGCCCGATCGCGCCCAGCACGTCGCTGCCCCGGATCACCGCGATCACCGCGCTCAGCACCGCATCGTCGGCCAGCGCCGCCGCCTCGCCCGCCTGCAGCCGCGCCAATAGATTGCCCGACACGGGACAATGCACCCGCACCACCTGCATCCGCATCACAGCAGCAGCCAATCATTGCGGCTGCGCTTGACCTCGCCGCCGCCCTGCCGCCGCGCCAGTTCGGTCTCGGCGGTGAAGCGGACGTCCTCGTCGCGGTCGGTCAGGAACCCTTCGAGCGAGTCGTCGTCGATCTCGGTCCATGCCCGCCCGCGATCGGGGCCATAGCGCACGCGCGGCAGCAAGCCGGGCTGGCGCGACCATTCCAGCAGCTGCGCGATCGACGCTTCGTTCAGCATGTCGCGCAGGTGGAACGCGGTCACATAGGCATCGGGAAACGCCCGGTGCGCGGGCAGTCCGCGCTCATGCTCCATGCCATAGGGCTTGCGCCAGTATCGCAGCATCTGGTTCGAAAAGCCCGGGCTGTCGGGCCACAGCCGCAGCGCGCATTTCCACGTACAGATCCAGTCGGCACCATGCGTCAGCTGCGCGGTACAGAATTTCTGTTCGAAATCCGCGCGATGTGCCGCCAGCGCGATGCGGCGCGGATAGGGGTCGAGCACCCGGCGCGCGATATCCTGCCACCACGGCGCATCGGCGACCTGTTCGTCGAGGATATGGTGCACCGCCTGCGTCACCGGCGGGATCGGGCGGCCGGGATTGACGAAATGCTGCCCGCCCTCGCCCGACAATTCCCAGCGCCCGTCCTCGCCCAGCGCGACATCCTGCCAGCCGACTTCGCACACGCCATGCACCGGCGGGGCCTGCCCCGTGGTTTCGAGGTCGACGACACGGATGATCTGCGCTTGGGCCATGGGTCACAAATGGCGCTTCGGCAGCGGAAAAGCCACCCCGGGCAGCCACCCCCTCGTCACCCCGGGCTCGACCCGGGGTCCCGCTTCTTCGTCCACCGCCAGTTGAAAAGCGGGACCCCGGATCAAGTCCGGGGTGACGGGAGGCTACCCCCGCACCACCCCCGACGCCGCCAGCTGCGCGTCGACCTCCGCCACCAACCGCGCCAGCGCCGCCTGATCCCGCCCCTCGGCCCGCGCGGTCAGCACGTCCTGCGTGTTCGACGCGCGCAGCAGCCACCATCCGTCCGCCGTCGTCACCCGCGCGCCATCGGTGGTGTTCACCTCCGCCCCCGCCGCCGCCAACCGCGCCAGCACTTCGTCGATCACCGCGAACTTGCGCTCCTCGCTCACCCGGAAGCGCAGCTCGGGCGTGTTCGCCATTGCCGGCATCGCATCGCGCAATTCGCTCAGCGACCGTCCGCTCAGGTGGATCGCGCGGATCAGCCGCACCGCCCCGTACGGCGCATCGTCGAACCCGTAATCCTCGCCACCGAAGAAGATATGCCCCGACATTTCCGCCGCCAGCGGCGCGCCGGTCTCGCGCATCTTGGTCTTCATCGGGCTGTGCCCGGTCTTCCACATCAGCGGCGTACCGCCCAATGCGGCGATGCGGTCGAACAGCGCCTGGCTGGCCTTCACGTCCGCAATGATCGTCGCCCCCGGCGTTTCCCGCAATGCCGGTTCGGCGAGGATCATCAGCAGCTGATCGCCCCACAGCACCCGCCCCTGCCCGTCGACCGCACCGATCCGGTCGCCATCGCCGTCGAAGGCCAGTCCGAAATCGAGCTGCTTCTCGGCGACAAGTCGTTGCAGATCGGCCAGATTCTCGACCTCGGTAGGATCGGGATGGTGGTTCGGAAAATGCCCGTCGACGTCCGTGAACAGCAGGTGATGTTCCCCCGGCAACAGCTGGACCAGCCGCTCGATCACCGGCCCGGCGGCCCCGTTACCCGTGTCCCAGCCGATGCGATAGCTGCCCCCGGCATAGCCCGCGATCAGGCGCCCGACATAGGTGTCGGTGAAATCATGGTCCGAAACGGAGCCTTGCCCGTCGTCCCATTCCCCCGCCGCCGCCATAGCCCCGATCCGCTGGATGTCGGGTCCAAAGAACGGACGCCGCTGCATCACCATCTTGAAGCCATTGTAATCGGCGGGATTATGGCTGCCGGTTATCTGTATGCCGCCATCGACCTCCAGCATCGCTTCGGCATGATATAGCATCGGCGTGGGGGCCAGGCCGATGCGGACGACATCGACCCCGCTCGCCGTCAGCCCTTCGACCAGCGCCGCCTCCAGCGCCGGCGACGACAGCCGCCCGTCGCGGCTGACCACCACCCGCGTACCCCCCGCGCGGCGCAGCAACGTCGCAAAACACCGCCCGATCGCCCGCGCATCCGCCTCGCCCAGCGTCCGCCCGACGATGCCGCGAATATCATACTCGCGCAGCGAACTGGGGTGGAAATGGTGGGACATGCGGCAAATCCTGGGCGGTTACGGGGCGCGGACTTTAGGCCGAAGCGGTCGGGCTGAGTAGGGTCGTCTTTTTGGAAGAAGATAGGGGTTCGCGCGGAGGCGCGGAGGCGCGGAGGAGGTTGCGCGCCGGGCGAGCCTTCCGCGACCGGGAGACCCTATCGCTCGCTGCGATCGTACGTAGAGGCCGCTGGCGCGGGTGACGTCGCGCCGGACGCAACCCCCTCCGCGCCTCCGCGCCTCCGCGCGAACCCCTACCTTCCTCTACGAACTAATGCCGCAACCGCCCCAGCAAAACATCCCGAGCCGCATTAATCCGCCGAGCCAGATCCGCCGACCCACCCCGATCCGGATGCGCCGCCTGCATCAACCGCTTATGCGCGGCGCGAATTTCGCCCACCTTCGCATCCGCCCCCACGCCCAAAATCGCCCGAGCCTCCGCCTCGCTCCCCACCTTCTTCGGCTTGGCGCGCAGCCACAGCCAGAAGGCGACGAGCAGCGCGACGATCAGGACCAGCTTGACCATCGGTCGTCAGGCGACGAGCGGCGAACCGGCCGGTTCGGGCAGCTGCAACCCGCCCATCATCTCGCGCAGTTCCTGCCGCGCGGCGACATGCGCCAGCCCCATCTCGCCGAATTCGTTGCGGTCGAGCATGGTCAGGCCAGAGGGGAACAGCTCGCGATAGATCACGCGCTCCGACAAGCCCGGCGTGACGCGGAAGCCGACCCGCTTCGACAGCTGGGTGATCGCCTCCGACACGCGGCGCATGTTGCGCGCCTCGATATGCTGCAAGCGGTTGCGCAACACGACCCAGTCGATCGTCGACCCGTCGATCTTCGCGCGATGCTTGCGCGTTTCCCAGATCAGCTCGGAATAGAAGCTCGGCCGCGTCACCTTGAACGTGTCGGGGTCGACTTGGCCGATCAGGTCGAAATCGACGAAGCTGTCGTTCATCGGCGTGACCAGCGTATCGGCATTCGTCACGGCGATCCGCGCGAAGCGATCGTCGCGGCCCGGCGTGTCGATCACCATATATTCGGCATGTTCGCCCAACCGGCCGAGACAGTCGTTGAACCACGCCATGCTCTCGCCGTCATGCGTCTCATAGACCGGCATCGGCAGGTCGCGCCCGGTGCGCTTGATCGTCTCGGCGCGATTGTCGAGATAGCGGCCCAGCGTGCGCTGGCGATGGTCGAGGTCGAAACACGCCACGCGCGCGCCCTTCGCCGCCAGCGCGATGGCGACGTGGACCGCCGTCGTCGACTTGCCGGTGCCGCCCTTTTCATTGGCGAACACGATGACGTGCAACCGATCCGAAGCTTCGTCCAAAGCGCACTAACCCAAGCTTGTTGATCCGCAGCGGCTTGCCCCATAGAAGCCGCCTCCCCCGTCCATATCGAAGGGCCATCGGCCGTGCAAATTATCCGTCGACTGGAGTCGCTTCGCGAAGCGCTTGGCTCGTTTGCCGAGGCTGGCGAGGCCGTGGCACTGGTGCCGACCATGGGCGCGCTCCATGCCGGCCACATGGCGCTGGTCGATGCCGCCCGCCGCCTCGCCCCGCGCGTGGTCGTCTCGATCTTCGTGAACCCGAAACAGTTCGGCCCGAACGAAGACCTTGCCCGCTATCCCCGGCGCGAGGCGACCGATGCGCAGATGCTGTCCGACGCCGGCGTCGACATCCTGTGGGCACCCGAGGTCGAGGAAATGTACCCGTCGGGCTTCGCGACGAACGTCAGCGTGGCGGGCGTCAGCGAGGTGCTGGACGGCGCGCACCGCCCCGGCCATTTCGATGGCGTCGCGACCGTGGTCGCCAAACTGTTCGGGCAGGTCCGCCCGGCCGTCGCGCTGTTCGGCGAAAAGGATTTCCAGCAGCTCGCCGTCGTCCGCCGGATGACCGCCGACCTCGACCTGGGCGTCGAAATCGTCGGCGTACCGACCCAGCGCGAGGATGACGGCCTCGCTCTGTCGTCGCGCAACATCTATCTCGACGAGGCCGAACGCGCCCGCGCCGTCACCCTGCCGCGCGCGATGGGCGAGGCGAAGCGCGCGATCGAGCGCGGCGACGACGTCGCCACCGCCCTGTCCGCCGCGATCGCGACGCTCACCCGCGCCGGATTCGAACCCGATTACGTCACCCTGGTCCACGCCGACACGCTGCGCGACCCGGTGCGCGGCAAACCCGCGCGGTTGCTGGCCGCCGCGCGGCTGGGTTCGACGCGGCTGATCGACAATATCGCGGTGGAGTTCGAATAGGGCACTTCCATCAACGTCACCCCAGCGAAGGCTGGGGTCTCCCGGTTGGGAAACGCATCGCTTCGAAAGAGAAAGAATGGGTTCACGCGGAGGCGCGGAGGCGCGCAGGGGTTGCGACCTGCGCAACGTCACCCGCGACAGCGGCCTCCGTCCACGGTTGCCACGGGAAATGCGGTCTCCCGTTCGCAAAACGATCACCAAGAGCGCAACCCCTCCGCGCCTCCGCGCCTCCGCGTGAACCAACCTTCTTCTTCCTTGGCGTCGCGGCAGACCAGCGACGAAGCGCCTCGAACGCCCATCCGCTTTCCTACAACCCCAAGCCCTGCCACGCTCCGGCGGTTCTTTGCCATCGTCGAACGACCAGCAACCCCGGCGCGCAACGCCAGCGCCAGCCGTCAACTTTCGCTTCCCCAAGCCCACCCCACACGTCACCCCGGGCTTGACCCGGGGTCCCGCTCCTTCTTCTCACGTCGGACAAGAAGCGGGACCCCGGATCAGGTCCGGGGTGACGAGAAATGCAACGACGCACAAAAACGCCACTAGTGTGAACTTAGTGAACTTTGGCCGCAAAAAGCTCCACACCGGTCATGTAAGCAAACTGCGCGCGAGTGTGAACTTAGTGAACTTTGCCGCTCACCCGCTGTTGCGCAGCGCCGTCGCGATCGCGTTGATCGACAGCAGGATGCCCTCGCCGATCCGCGCATCCGCCTCGCCCGCGCGGTGCCGTTTCAGCAGCTCGATCTGCAACAGGTTCAGCGGCTCGATATAGGGCGTGCGCAACCGGATCGATGCCTCGAGCGCCGGACTCTTCTCCAGCAGCCGGGTCTGGCGCGTGACCGACAACAGCCCGTCATGCGTCGCCTGCCAGCCGCCCTGGATCCGGCCGAAGATCGCATCCGACAGCGCCTTGTCCTCGACAAGACCCGCATAGCGCGCGGCGACGTCCATGTCGGACTTGGCGAGCACCATCTCCATATTGGCCAGCGTCGCGGCGAACAGCGGCCATGCGGTCGCCATCTCGCGCAACAACCCCTTGTCCTCGAACCCGGTCAGCGCCGCGCCGACCCCGTACCAGCCCGGCAGCATGATCCGCGCCTGTGCCCAGCTGAACACCCACGGGATCGCACGCAGATCCTCGATCGCGTCCGACTTCTTCCGGCTCGCCGGGCGCGATCCGATCTTCAGGCCGGCGATCTCGGCGATCGGAGTCGCCTGGCGGAAGAAGGTGGTGAACCCCTCGGTGCCATAGACGAGGCCGCGATAGGTCTTGAACGCGGTATCCGACAGCGTGTCCATTGCCGCCGCAAAGCGCGCTGCATCTGCGGGCGACAGCATTTCGGGTTCGAGGCTGGCGAGCAATGTCGCCGAGGTCATCGCCTCCAGATTCGTCACCGCACTGTCGCGCGTGCCGTACTTGGCGGCGATCACCTCGCCCTGTTCGGTGATGCGGATGCGGCCCTGCACCGTGTCATGCGGCTGCGCCCGGATCGCGGCGAAAGACGACCCGCCGCCGCGCCCCACCGCGCCGCCGCGCCCGTGGAACAGCTGCATGCCGATGCCCGCCTCCTCGAACACCGGCGCCAGCGCGGTCGACCCCTTCGACAGCTGCCACGTCGAGGTCAGGTAACCGCCATCCTTGTTCGAATCGGAATAGCCGATCATCACTTCCTGATGACCCCGCTTGCGGGCGATGGCGGCGACCTCGGGCAGCGCCAGCCACTTGGTCATGATGTCGGGCGCGGCTTCCAGATCGGCGACCGTCTCGAACAGCGGGATCGCCATGATATGCGCCTGCGGCTCCCCGCCCGGCACGTACAGGCCCGATTCCTTCAGCAGCAGATGAACCTCCAGCAGGTCCGACACCGACTGCGCCATCGACACGATGTAGTGGCGGATGCACTCGCGGCCGTAGCGGGCATGCGCCGCCGCCGCCTCGCGCAGGATCGCCAGTTCGGAGGCGGTCTGCTCCGAATAGTCGGCATAGGGGCTGACGAGCGGGCGCGGGCTTTCCAGCTCGCGCCGCAGCAGCGCCACCCGCGCCTCCTCGTCCAGCGCGACATAATCGTCCTCGACGCCCGCGACCTTCAGCAGTTCGGCGACGACGCTCTCATGGATCACGCTGTTCTGGCGCATGTCGAGCGTGGCGAGGTGGAAGCCGAACGTCTCGACTGCACGGATCAGCCGGCCGAGCGCCCCGCCGGTCGACAACGGCCCATTGCCCTGCTGCACCAGCCCGCGCGCCAGCGTGGCGAGGTCGGCGCGGAACGCCGCCGGATCGGCATAGGGCTCGCCGGTCAGGTTGCCCGGACGCGGCGCCGCCTTGCCGGTCAGCTTCTGGTGCGTGGCCGCCAGCCGGGCATAGATACCGCTGATCGCCCGACGGAACGGCTCGTCGGCACGGGATGCGGCATTGTCGCCGCTCTTGTCGGCCAGCGCCGCGATCGCCTCGTCCACGGCGACATGTTCGGTCGAGATCGACAGCTCGGCGCCCAGGCTGTGGAGCTGGTCCAGATAATAGCCGAGCACCGCCTCCGCCGCCTTGGCCAGCGCCAGGCGCATCGCCGCGGCATCGACGAACGGGTTGCCGTCGCGATCGCCGCCGATCCAGCTGCCGGGCTTCAGGAACGATGGCGGCCGCTCGCCCAGCACCCGCTCCCACCGGGCATAGAGCGCCGGGAGCGTCGGCAGGAAGATGTCGCGCAGATAGCTGAGCGCCGTCTCCACCTCGTCGGCGACGTACAGCCGCTCACGCCGCAGCACGCGGGTCTGCCACAGCAGCGCGATCTGGCGCAGGATCGCCTCGTCCACCCGGTCGCCTTCCGGCGTCTCGTCGCGACCCTGGTCCTTCAGTTCCATCAGGTCGGCGATGCGGTTCTTGTGGTCGATCATCGACTTGCGCCGCACCTCGGTCGGGTGCGCGGTCAGCACCGGCGCAATCAGGGCGTGGTCGAGCAAGGCCCGCACCGCATCCGCGCCGATCCCCTCGGCCTTCAGTTTCTCGATGGCGGTGGCGACATCCGCCCCCGGCTCGGCGGCGATGCCCTGCCGGTCCTCGGCCAGATTGGCGAGCATCGAGAACATCATGAACCCGCGCACGAACGCGATGGTGTCGTCGAGGCTGAGGCTGTCCAGCCCCAGGTCGATCGTATCCGCCCCGGCCACGCCGCGATGCCGGTCGACGGAGGTGGAGCGGATATGCTCGATCCGCTTGAACAGCGCCTCCCCGCCATAGGTACGGATGACATCGCCCAGCAGCCGGCCGAGGAAGCGGATGTCGGGATTGTTCGTGATGGGGGGCAGAGTCGTCATGGGGACACTTGCTGCAATGCGGCAGGATGCGGGTCAAGGCACGATGTCGCGGGTGGCCTAAAGCCTTGCCATCGCGTACATCGCTCACGCTGCACATGCTCGCGGCGGACCGTTCGAGGGAATTGACCGATGCCGACGCCGATGACTGCCTGGTGGCAGATCTGGACCGATGCCGCGCGCACCGGGCTGCAATTCTGGGAAACGCTTGCCGCCTCCGCCGTGGTCATCGATCGGCGGATGCCGATGATCGACGCCGGGATGCGCAATCCGTGGACCGCCGATCATGTCGAACTGACCGGCATGGTCACCGAAAAGGCGACCGCCTTCGCCAAGGCCGGTGACTCGCTGGCGGCCGACATGTCGGCGATGCAGGGCCTGTGGTTTCAGGCGATGCAGGACGCGTGGTTGCTCGGCACCGCCGGCCGCATGCCCTCGGCCAAGCGCGTGGCGGCAAGCAACGACCGCGCGATGCGGCTGGCGGCCGGGATGATCGGCGCGGGCGGCCGCGCGCTGACCCCGATCCATGCCAAGGCGACGGCGAACGCCAAGCGGCTGGGCGCGAAGCGGTAAGCCATTGCCATAGATCTTTTCGTCATTCCCGCGCAGGCGGGAATCCATATGCGCCGACGGTTCGTCTACATCGGGACGTCAGCGTCTATGGACTCCCGCCTTCGCGGGAGTGACGAATATGGGTGACATAGAGCGACTGGGACCGGTCCCCCAAAAGAGTCCGCAACCGCACATTGAACCGTTCGCCGCGCGTAACGTTTAAGCGGTCAGACCTTCGTTCAGGACGACCCGCGCCATTCCTCCGCCCCGCCCCGCCGCATCACTTGCGCCAGTCGAGCACGGGCCAGCCGCGCCTGCGTGCCAGTGCTTTCAGCGGCGCATGGGCGTTGACCGGGAACGGCTCGTCCGCCCATTCGAACACCGGCGCGTCGGACACATGGTCGCTGTAGAAGCGTACCGCGACATCGCCGCGCGCGATGCCCTGCCCTTGCGCCCACGCCTCGATCGCGCGCAGCTTGGCCGCGCCATAGCAATTCTCGCCGTCGATCCGCGCCAGCACGTCGCCGGTATCGCCCCGCGCGCAATCGGTGGCGATCACCGCGTCGAACCCCAGCAGCTGTGCGATCTCCTGCGCGTAGAAGCGGTAGGATGCGGTGGCGAGCACCAGCATCCGCCCCTCCGCCCGGTCCGCCTCGATCCGTGCCTTCGCCCCGTTGAGCAGACCGGTGGCGACCGTCGCTCGCGCAAAGGCGCGCGCCGTTTCGATCAGCCGGGCATCGGGCACCGCCCGGCCGAGCACGAGGCGGTGGGTCATCTCCTTCAACCGGTCGCGACCGTAGAATTTCAGCGCATAGCCCGCGACCGCGATGCCCGCGATGGGCAGCAGCCACAGCGCGCCGCGCCCCCGTTCCTTGAGCGCGTGGCGCAGGAACGGCGTCCATGTCGCGACGCGGGTGATGGTCTTGTCCATGTCATAGATGGCGAGGTCGCGGTGGCCCATGGCGCTTGCGCGTACCACCTTGCCGCGACGTCGCAAATCGCCGATGGATGCCATTGATGAGCGCTTCCGCCGATTTTTCGCACGACCGGACCGATGGCGGTGACGTGCTGCGGTTCACCGGCAACCTGTCGCTCAGCACGGTCGGCGACCTGCCCGACCGGCTGAGCGGCTATGACGGCAAGGTCGACCGCATCGACCTGTCGGGGGTCGACCGCATCGATACGGTCGGCGCATGGGTCATCCACCGCTTCGCCCGCGACCGCAACGTCACGATCGACGGGCTGAACGCCGACAGCCAGCATCTCTTCGACCAGGTGGCCGCCGCCGACGATCCCGTCGTGCGCAAGGACAAGGCGCTCAGCCCGCCCCTGCGCGCGCTGGAGGAGATCGGCGATGCGGTCACAGGCAGCGCCCGCCAGCTGCTCGGCCTGCTCGGCTTCATGGGTGCGACCGTCCTCGCCTTCCTGAACGTGCTGCGCCATCCGCGCCGCTTCCGCTTCAACGCGACGGTGCAGCGCTTCGAGGTCGTCGGCGTCTCGGCGCTGGGCATCATCGGACTGATGAGCTTCCTGATCGGCATGGTCATCGCGCAGCAGGGCGCGGTACAGCTGCGCCAGTTCGGCGCTGAGGTGTTCACGATCAACCTGATCGGGCGCCTGACCTTCCGCGAACTGGGCGTGCTGATGACCGCGATCATGGTCGCCGGGCGCTCCGGATCGGCCTTCGCTGCGCAGCTCGGCACGATGAAGCTGACCGAGGAAATCGACGCGATGCGTACCATCGGCGTGTCGCCGATGGAGGCGCTGGTCCTGCCGCGCGTCATCGCCGCGATCGTGATGATGCTGCTCTTGGGCTTCTACGCATCGATCATCGCGATCATCGGCGGCGGGCTGCTCAGCTGGGCGCAGCTTGGCATCCCGCCGATCACCTTCGTCACCCGCATTCGCGAAGTGGTGCCCATCACCGACCTCTATATCGGCCTGATCAAGGCACCGGTATTCGGCGCGATCATCGGCATTTCGGGCTGTTTCCACGGGATGCAGGTCGAAAGCGACGCCGAACAGGTCGGCAACCGCACGACCGCGGCGGTGGTGCAGGCGATTTTCCTCGTGATCGTGCTCGACGCCTTCTTCGCCATCTTCTTCGCATGGATCGGCTGGATATGAGCGACGACACCGACGCCATCATCCGCGTGCGCGGCCTCAAGAACCAGTTCGGCGAACAGGTCATTCACGAAAATCTCGACCTCGACGTGCGGCGGGGCGAAATCCTGGGCGTCGTCGGCGGGTCGGGCACCGGCAAGTCGGTGCTGATGCGCTCGATCATCGGGCTGCAAACGCCTGCCGCCGGCACGATCGAGGTGTTCGGCGAAAACACTATCGGCCGCGAAGAGACCGAAGCGACCGAGATCCGCAAGAAATGGGGCGTGCTGTTCCAGGGCGGTGCGCTGTTCTCCACGCTGACCGTCGCGGAAAACGTGCAGGTCCCGCTCAAGGAATTCTACCCGAAGCTCAAGCCTGCGCTGCTGGAGGAGATCGCCGGGTACAAGGTCGTCATGACCGGCCTGCCCGCCAATGCCGGCCCGAAATATCCGTCCGAACTGTCGGGCGGGATGAAGAAGCGCGCCGGCCTCGCCCGTGCGCTGGCGCTCGATCCGCAGCTGCTGTTCCTCGACGAACCGACCGCGGGATTGGACCCGATCGGCGCGGCGGCGTTCGACGAACTGACCGCCTCGCTGCAGAAGACGTTGGGGCTTACCGTCTTCCTCATCACCCACGACCTCGACACGCTGCACGCCATCTGCGACCGGGTGGCGGTGCTGGCGGACAGAAAGGTCATCGCCGTCGGCACGATCGACGAATTGCTCGCGCTGGATCACCCGTGGATTCAGGAATATTTCAATGGACCCCGTGGCCGTGCCGCCACCGATGCACAGGATCGCATTGCAAAGGCGCATGACCACAATCGCGATGCCGGAACCGAACCGGCCTCGCCGCAAGCCCAGAGGCGCTGATGGAAACCCGGTCGAACCATGTCCTTGTCGGCGCGGTGGTGCTGATCCTGCTGGTCATGCTGGCGCTGTTCACCGTGTGGCTCGCCCGCATCGGCGGCGGCCGTGAAAAGGAATATGACGTCTTCTTCAAACAGGCCGTCGACGGCCTCGCGAAGGGCTCGCCGGTCTCCTTCTCGGGCGTGCCGGTCGGTCAGGTCGAAGATATCGCGCTGTGGCCGAAGGATCCGCAATTCGTGCGCGTCCGGCTGAAGGTCAAGGACGAAACCCCAGTCCTGCTCGGCACGACCGCGACCATCGTCGGCAGCTTCACCGGCGTGTCGACCATTACGCTCGACGGCGCGGTCCGGGGCGCCCCGCCGATCGCCTGCCCCGAAACCAATCCCGAACAGCAATGCCCGATGGGCGTGCCGGTCATTCCGCCCAAGGCCGGCGGCGTCGCTGCGCTGCTCAGCTCCGCGCCGCAGCTGCTCGAACGCGTCACGACGCTGACCGAACGGCTGGCCGACGTGCTGTCGGACCGCAACCAGAACTCGATCGCCGCGATCCTCGACAGCACCAACCGGCTGACCGATGCGCTCGCCGATCGCGGTCCCGAAATCGCCGCGACGCTGGCCGAAACCCGCATCGCCATCCAGCGTGCCGGGGTCGCCTCGCAACAGATCGGCGAACTGGCCGCGACCACCAACGGCGTGCTGGCCAACGACATCCAGCCCACGATCCAGCAGCTTAATCGCACCATCGCCAGCGCACAGAAGAGCGCCGATACGCTCAACGAAGCGATCGGCGATGCGAAGCCGGGGCTGCAGGCGTTCAGCAAGCAGACGATCCCGCAGGTGAACCAGCTGGTCGGCGACCTGCGCGCGATGACCGGTGCGCTCGCCTCGGTCGCGGAAAAGGTCGATCAGGGCGGCGCCACGGCGCTGGTCGGTCGCTCGAAGCTGCCCGACTACGACCCGAAAAAGAAGTGACGCGGAAGACGAGGATGAGGCCCGCCATGAAGAAGCTCTCGGTTCTGCTGCTCCTGCCGCTCGCGGCGTGCATCCGCTTCGGGGCGGAACCGCCGCCCGCACTGCTGACGCTGACCCCGGCCGCGCCGGTCGCCGCCGGGCAGACGCAGAACTCGGCCGCTGCGCGCTCGATCACCGTGCAGGTGCCGGTCGTCCCGCAGGAATTGGCGGTGACCCGCGTGCCGGTCCAGTCCAGCCCGACGACCATCGCCTATGTGAAGGAAGCGCAATGGGTCGAACCGCCCGCGCGCCTGTTCGCGCGGCTGCTGTCGGACACGCTGACCTCGCGCGCGAACATGGTCGTGCTCAGCCCGCGGCAGGGCTTCACCGATCCCGGCGCGCAGCTGTCGGGCGAACTGCGACAATTCGGCATCGACGCAACCCGCAACGAAGCGGTCGTCGTCTATGACGCGACGCTCCAGCGCGTGAACGCGACGACCTTCGAAAAGCGCCGCTTCGAAGCGCGCGTGCCGGTAACCGTGATCGACGCGAACAACGCCGGCCCTGCGATCAATCAGGCCGCGAACACCGTCGCCACCGCCGTCGCCGACTGGGTTCGTCGCTGATCTGATGCCCCTGCATAACTGGCTGCTGTTCGTGGCCGCCGTGATCGTGCTGTGCGGCACGCCCGGCCCGAACATGCTCCATGTCCTCTCCCGCAGCGTGGCGCTGGGCTGGCGCGGCAGCTTGCCGGCGATGGCCGGGTGCCTGACGGCTCTGGTCGGGGTGCTGGCGGCATCCGCGGCGGGGCTGACCGCGCTGCTGACCGCCGTACCCGGCCTGTTCGACGTGCTGCGCTATGCGGGGGCAGCCTATCTCGCATGGCTCGGTTTTCGCGCGCTGACCACACGCGCCGCATCGGCCGATGCGCCGTTGCCGGCGCTGCCGCCCGCGCGACTGTTCCGCGGCGGCTTTCTGGTCGGGATCAGCAATCCCAAGCTGCTGCTGTTCGCCACCGCCTTCCTGCCGCAGTTCGTCGACCAAGCCCGGCCACAGGCACCGCAGTTCGCGATCCTCGTCGCGACCTTCGCGCTGGTCGAATGCCTGTGGTACGCCGCCTATGCGCTGGGCGGCCGATCGATCGCCCGCCACCTGACCCGCCCGCGCGTCCGCCGCTGGTTCGACCGCGCGACTGGCGGCATCTTCCTCGGCTTCAGCGCCGCGCTGCTCGCCTCGCGCGTCTGATTTCTACCGGACCGGCGCCTTGCGGACCGGCGGCATCGCATTGCACACATCGGCCCCGCCCGCCGGCACCGTGAAGAACGGCGGCTCGCGATTCTCCCGCCCGCGCAGCCATGCGGCGAACCGCGCATTGTCGGCCGCGCGAAACTGATAATGCGGGCGCTGCGCAGCCGGCATGTCGCTGGCCAGCCGCACCGACAGGATCGGGGTCGGCACCTGATCCGGCGCATAGAAGCCCATATTGCCGGTCCCGCGCGGCAACGAGGACAGAAACTCCATCCCCTCGATCACCCGCCCAACCAACGCGATATTGCGGTCGAGATGCCGCGGCGCGTGGCCGATCACGGTGTACAGCTCCGCCCCGCTACCGGTGCTGGGCGCCATGTCCCGCCCGACCCCGACCATCGCATAGCAATGCGTCAGCCACGCCGCCTTGCCATCGCTCGCCACCGGCCAGCCATCCGCGCTATGCCCGCTCTTCGCCGCATAGGGGTCCGGCCGCGTCATCCGCGTCACCGCATCATAGCGGCTGCCGACATATTCGGCGGGCGGATTGGCGACGACACCGGCGGGCAGCGGCTTCTTCTCGGTCACGTCGCCCCATTGCGTGACGTAATTGTCCTGCACGCGGTACACCGACGTCCCGTCCCACCAATGCGCCCGCGCCAGCTTGCGCAGATTGTCGACATGGACCGGCGCGTAGCGCGGCGCCAGCCGGATCACGACCCGTCGGTTGCCGGCAAGCGTCATTACCATCAGTTCGTCATCGGGAATCGCCCGCCAGTCGGCCTCGACCGGATCGGCCGGCGCAGGCGGCGCCGCGGCAGATGCAGTGGACTGGAGCAGGGCGGCGATCAGCGAGACGATGTGCATGCGCCATGCTGGCACGCATATCGTCTGTCCTGCAACTGCCGCTTGCCAGAAATCGCGCCGCGCCCTAGGGAACCCACCTTCCGGCAATGCGGAGCGGTGGCCGAGTGGTCGAAGGCGCTCGCCTGGAAAGTGAGTATACGGCAAAACCGTATCGAGGGTTCGAATCCCTCCCGCTCCGCCATTCGACAAGGTCTTAGGCCGAACCCGCTAGGGCAACCGCAGGCAGCGACATGCCGGTCAGCCAGTCGCATCCGACGGACGCCCCCGCCCGTCAGATGCGACCGCTCGATCAAACCCGCAGCGGACCGTTGGCGACGGGCGGGTCGAATTGTGGGACGCCGTCGGCATCGTAGCGGACCGGTTGGACCCGCGTATGGCGGTTGGGATCGAATAGCGGGTCGCCGGTGATCTTTTCATAGTCGCGCGCGTGGAACACGATCATGTCGCGGCCGCGTTCGTCGACGGTGAAGCTGTTGTGGCCGGGACCGAAAATCCTGCGGGCCGGATCGGTCTTCATCACCGGTACCGGCGATTTGGTCCACGCCGTCGGGTCCATGATATCGGCATCGTCGCGCGCAGTCAGCATCCCCAGACAATAGCGCGCATCGGTGGCGCTGGCCGAATAGGTCATGAACAGCCGCCCGTTACGCGCCAGCAGCGCCGGCGCCTCGGCAACCTTGTAGCCCCGGATTTCCCATGGAAGCGTCGGCACGGTCAGCCGCGCAGGCTTCGCGGCCAGCGTCAGCGGCGTCGCCAGCGGTGCGAGGTACAGGTTCGAATTGGTGTCGATTCCCGGCTCGCGCTGCGCCCACGCCAGATAGCGGGTGCCGCGATGGACGAAGCTGGTCGAATCAAGGTTGAAGCTGTCCCATGGCGTCTGGAGCTGGCCCAGCACGGTCCAGTTGCCCATCATCGGATCGGGGCCATCGCACACCACGGCATAGGTGCGGATGCGGAACACATCCTCGCCGCCGCCGCTGGGGCCGGCGGCGAAATACATGATCCACTTGCCGTCGATCCAGTGCAGCTCGGGCGCCCACAGGAAGCCGGACATCGGCCCCTTCGCCTCATGCCGCCACAGCACCTTTTCCGACGCGTTGGTCAGGCCGCCGATGGTCCGCGCGCGCCGCAACACCAGCCGGTCATATTCCGGTACCGACCCGGTCAGGTAATACCAGCCATCGGTGTGGCGAAAAACCTGCGCATCGGCGCGGTTCTTGACCAGCGGGTTGACGATGCCGTTCGGGCGGCGGCGCTGCGCGAAGGCAGGCAGCGTTGCGGCGGCGGCAGTAACGGCCGCCCCGCTCAGGAACAGGCGGCGCGATAGCGGATCGGTCACGGGCATCTTCTCCTTCATTGCGCGGTCGGCCAGCCATCGCGGCCCCATTCGAGGGTCGCGACACGCAGGGTCGGCGCACCGTCATTGTCCTTGTCGTAGGCGTGATGGACGAGGCGGTCGACGCCATCGGTCCCACGATAATGGCCGGCGTGTCCCGGCCCGCGGAACCGTCTCTGTTCCTGCAGGTCGGCGCGCAGCAGGATCGTGCCGCCACCGGCCAGCATCGAGCTGCCGTCCTTGCCCAGATAGGGGCCGGTGATCGACTTCGATCGGCCGATCACGGTGTAATAGGTGCTGTTCACGCCTTTGCAGCAATAGTCGTAGCTGGCGATCAGCCAGTAATAGCCGCCACGGGCAAAGATATAGGGCGCCTCGATGATCGACGGTGCGCCGGCCGGCACCGGGCGGCTGGCGAGCGTCAAAGGTCTGGCGCGCGGGTTCAGTGGCTTGCCGGTGGCGCGGTCCAGCTCGACCAGCTTCAACCCGCTCCAGAAGCTGCCGAAGGACAGCCAGTGCCGCCCCTGGCCATCGGCGATGAACGCCGGGTCGATCGCATTGTAGTCGTCGGTGGGCATCGACTGCAGCACCACCCCCTCGTCCCGCCAGCCATAGCCGGGCGCGGCGGGGTCGAGCGTCATATTGGTGGCAAGCCCGATCGCCGAGCGGTTCGACCCGAAGGTCGAAACCGAATAATAGAGCCGGTAGCGCCCGTTCACGAAGGATATGTCGGGCGCCCACATGTTCTTCGCCCCCGGTATCGCCAGCACCGCCCAGTCGGGCAGCGTGGCGAAGGGCGGCGTGCCGGCGCGCCAGTGGACGAGGTCGGGCGAGGTGCGCGCCGCGATCAGCCCCTGCCCGTCCTTGCCGATCCCGGTCGAAAAGACGTGCCAGGTGCCGCCCTGCCGGATCAGGACCGGATCATGGACCGGGCGGATGTCACCGTCAGGCGCCGGGGCCTGGGCCATCGAGCCACCGGCCAGCAGCAGCGCGGCGAGCGGCGCGACGAACCGGGCCATGTTACTGCGCCACCGGCCAGCCATCGGCATCCCAGACCAGCTTCTGGATCTGCAGCGTCGGCGCGCCGTTCCGTTCGCGGTCATAGGCGTGATAGACGATGTGATCACCGGTTGATTCCTGCAACACGGCGACATGGCCGCGCCCGACATAGCGGGCATTGGTCCCCTGCCCCGATGCCAGCACCAGCGTGCCGCCGCCGTCGAGCATCGATTTGCCGCTCTTGTCGAGATACGGACCGGTTGGCGTCTTCGACCGGCCGACGACGGTGTTGTAGGTGCTGTCCGCGCCCTTGCAGCAGCTGTCGAACGCCGCGAACAGATAATAATAGTCGCCGTGCCGCACCACGAACGGCGCCTCGATCGCGCCGGGCGACGGACGGCTGGCCAGTGCGTAGACCGTCTGGTCGCTGGCGAGGCGCAGGCCGGTAGCGGGATCGAGCCGCACCATCTTGATGCCACTCCAGAAGCTGCCGAAGGCCATCCATTCGCGGCCATCGGCATCGGTGAACACCGCCGGATCGATCGCGTTGAAATTGTCGGACGTGCTCGACTGGATGACCGGGCCCTTGTCGGTCCAGCCTGTCGAGGGGGTGTTGGTGTTCAACGCATTGGTGGTGGTCAGGCCGATCGCCGAGCGGTTGCTGCCGAAGGTCGAGACCGAATAATAGAGGCGGAACTCGCCACCGCGCTTGACGATATCGGGCGCCCAGATGCCGCTGGTGCCCGGCACCGCCGTCGTCGCCCAGGCGGGCAACGCCGTGTAGGCCGGCCCGCGCCACGTCCACCCCTTCAGGTCGGTCGAGGTGCGCGTCGCCAGCAGCCCTTCGCGATCGCTGACCGAACCGGTCGCGAACAGGTAATAGGTGTTGCCGTCCTTGATGATCGCAGGGTCGTGTACAGGCATGGTATCGCCGGTCAGCGCCAGCCCGACCGGCGTCGGGCTGGCCGTGGGAGTCGGTGTAGGCGTGGGCGTCGGGGCCGGCGCGGCGGGCGCCTTGATATTGCCGCTGGCATCGCTGCCGGAAATACCGTTGCAGCCGGCGAGAAGGACGAGGGCGGCGAGCGGAAGGGTGGACCGGATCATGGGTGGGTCACTCCGTCAGAATAGAATGGGATCGCGAAGGGCGGCGGGGCGCTGGCCCCGCCCGCCCGGTCAGTCGAACGCGTAGCGCAGGCCGACCGCGAAGGTCCGCGACAACAGCGTGGTGCCGAGATTGAACTGGTTCTGGTTCCCGGCATCCTCGAACTTGTAATAGTTCTGCTGCGTCTGGCTGGTCAGGTTGACCGCATCCAGCGTCAGGCCCAGCCGCTTGGTGACGTCATAGGTCAGCTGGAAATCGAGGCTGCTTTCGGGCCGCCGCCATACGCCGATCGGGTTGGCGAACAGCCGCGCCTCGTTATTGCCGAGGAACGCCTTGCGCCAGACATAGGACAGGCGGGCGCCCAGACCGCCCTTATCATAGGCGAGCGTTGCATTGTACGACAGGTCGGACACGCCGAAGAATGCCGATTCGGTTTCGGCGACGATGTTGCCGTTCTGGTCCGAGATGGGGATGTTCTGCTTGGAATCGAGCAGCGTCATGCTGCCCTGGAAGCCGAAGCCGTCCAGCACCCAGGGCAGATAGGTCGGGAAATAGGTCAGGCCCAGCTCGATGCCCTTCAGCACGCCGTTCGATGCGTTTTCGGGACGGGTCACGGCAAAGCGGTTGGTGTTCAGCCCGGTGCCGGGGATGACCAGCAGCGAGGTGACCGGCACGACCAGCCCATCGATCTCGCGACGGAAGGCGGTGGCGTAGAGCGCACTGTTGCGTTCGAAATACCATTCGGCCGACAAGTCGTAGTTGCGCGCGGTGGTCGGGCGCAGGTTCGGATTGCCGGCGCTGCCGCTGCCGCGCCCGACATTGGTCAGGTCGCCGACCAGGTTGGGATTGGGGTTGAGATCGCCGAACGCCGGACGGCGCAGCGTCTCACCATAATTGAAGCGGATGCGGAAATCGTCGGTGATCTCGTAGCGCAGCGTGGCGCTCGGCAGGAAACGGCTGGTGCCGTTCGACGCGCTGGTCACCCGGCCGTTATAGCGGTCGGTAAAGACGAAATTGGTGTCGACATCGGTGTAGCGCACGCCCGCCTGGACGAAGAACGGTCGTCCGAACAGGTCGAACTGCCCGTCCGCCATCGCATAGGCGGTCATCGTGATCTCGTTGATGTCGAACACATCGGTCAGGCTGAGCGCGTTCGACAGCTTGAACCCCGGTGCGACGCTGCCCTTGTAGAGCTGGCGGATCGCATCGACATTTTCGTAGATATAGGTGCCGTTGGGGACCAGCCACGACGTCGGCACGCTGGCGCGCCCGTCGAAAAAGTCCTTGTTGAGCAATTGCAGGCCCGGATCGAGCGTCGACAACCGCCGACCGAGCCCGGGCGCGTCCTGCGCCCGCACCGAATCCATCGCATTGCGATCGTCGATGCGGATGCCGGCCTTCACGCGGCGCAGGAAGCCTTCGTCCCAGCGGTTCTCACCATCCAGATGCAGGGTAAGGGCGTCACCCTTCGACCGGTTGGCGTTGTCGTAGAATTCGCCGACATTCCACTGGGTCGGGTCGGTCAGCAGCGCGTTGTTGTCGAAATTATAGGCGGGAATGCCGTTGCGGGTGTTGAAGTCGACATCGATCCGCTTGGCCACGCGATCGATCCGCATCGCCAGGAACTGCGTGTCGAACTGGCTGTTCTGGTACGACAAGTCGGCGGTGATCCGCGCATTGTCACCGACCTTCCAGTCGCCGTTCAGCGCATAGACGAAGCTGTTGGTCTTCGACCGGGTATAGTCGCCGCTGTTGAAGCCATAGACGTCGCCGACCGAGCGCGCCTTGATGATGTTGGTGTCGGGATACAGCTCGATCGTCGATTTGGGGTTGGCGCCAAGCGACCCCCACCAGTCGACGAAGCTGAAGAACAGGCTGTTCTGCGTCGTCGCGCTGAACTGGTTCCAGAAGACTTCGGCGGTGTAGGTCGAGCTGTTGTTCGGCGACCATTGCACCGCGGCGTTGACCGCCGGACGCTCGCGCGTGCCGGCGACGTCGGGGCTGAACACCGCGTCGCGCGACAGATAATAGGGCACCTGCCGCCCACCGAGCAGGAAGGTCGATCCGGCGGCATAGGGCAGGCCGCGCTCGGTCCCGGGCACCCAGGCGCCGCTTTCGGGGAAGACCCGCTGCAACGGGGTGAAGCCCGGCGGCGGGTTTTCGGTCACAAACGGCACCATCGCGCCCGACGTCACGCTCATGTCGCGGAACTTCGTGCGCGCATAGCTGCCGCTGACCAGCACGCCGATGTCGCCGATCCCGGTTTCCCAGCGGTTGCTGATCAGGCCCGATACGTTCGGGTTAAAGCTGTCGGCCTGTTCGTTGTAGATGCCGCGCGCGACGCCCGAGATGGCGAAGCCGTTGAAATCGAACGGACGCCGGGTGAACACGTCGATCTGTCCGGCAATGCCGGTTTCGATCTGGTCGGCGGCGCGCGTCTTGTACACGTCGATCCGCTTGACGAGGTTCGCCGGAATATCGGCCAGCGCAAAGGCCTGACCCGATGCGGTAAAGATGTTGCGCCCGTTCATGGTGGTCAGCGCGTCGGGCAGGCCGCGGATCGAGATCGCCGCCGCTTCGCCGCCGGTGCGGTTCGTGACCTGCACGCCGCTGATCCGCTGCAACGCTTCGATCGCATTGTTGTCGGGCAATTTGCCGACATCCTCGGCCACGATCGAGTCGACGACCTGCGTCGCGTTGCGCTTGACGTTCAGCGCGCCGACGATCGAGGCGCGGACCCCGGTGACGACGATTTCATCCTCGGCTTCGGACGTGACCGACGCGACATCCGGCGACGACTGGACTTCCGATGTGTCCTGTGCCGATGCCGGTGATGGCAGAAATGCCAAGGCCGAAACCGACGCCAGAATCGTAGCTATGCCGCGCATATATCCCCCCCAAACGATTTTCTGTTTTTATAATACTCTGACAAATATCAGCTGATTGCGTGTTGGCAATCGAAAAAAAGCGGCACAGCTTCGGATCATCGCGCCGTTATCGCTAACAACAACTGGACGCGATTACCGAAGAGAGGCCGGACTGTTCGGCGGATTCGTTTGTCTGACTATCGGATGCCGATGGTCGATATGCTCGATGGTGCATGACCGGCATAGTGGCAGCGGCGGCGGCGAAGCGGTACGAAGGCGTCATGCCGATCGTCGCCTTGCTCGCCGCTGCCACGGCGCAACCCGTTGCCGAAGTGCGCGTCGCGTTCGACCGACAGGGCGAAACGGCGGTCGTCACGCGTGGACTGGCCGATATCGCCGCGAACCGTCCGGTCACCGCCGATGATCCGGTCCGCGTCGCGTCCATTTCCAAGCTGGTAACGGCGATCGCGGTGTTGCGACTGGTCGATGCCAAGCGGCTCGATCTCGATGCGGACGTATCCGATCTGCTCGGCTGGCGGCTGCGGCATCCGCGTTTTCCCGACGTGCCGATCACGCTGCGGATGCTGCTGTCGCACCGGGCGGGGATCGTCGACGGGGTCGATTATGTCCTGCCGCTCGATGCCGAACTGGCCCCGGTGCTAGCGGATCCGAAAGCATGGGACGCCGCCCATGCGCCGGGTACGTGGTTCGCCTATGCCAATCTGAACTTCCCGATCGTCGCGAGCGTGATCGAACGCGCGACCGGCGAACGGTTCGACCGGGCGATGCAGCGGCTGGTGTTCGCGCCGCTGGGTATCGAGGCCTGCTATAACTGGGCGAGTTGCGCGCCGGGCGTGTCGGCGCGGGCGGTGGTGCAGTATCGCGCGGGCAAGCCGACCAAGGACGACCATCATGGCCGCCCGCCCGCCTGCCCGGTCGAGCCGGCGCGCGACGGTTCGTGCGACCTGTCGCGGTGGCGTGCGGGGGTGAACGGGGCGATGTTCTCGCCGCAAGGGGGGCTGCGCATCTCGGCGCGGGGGCTGGCGGCGATCGGGCGGATGCTGTTGCGCCGGGGCCAGGGGGACCGCGGGCGATTGTTGTCCCCACGCGCCTTTGCCCTGCTGACCACGCCGCAATGGACCTGGGACGGGACCAACGGCGACACCGGCAGCGATGCGACGACGGGAGCGAAACAGGCGGGGTTCATGTGCCGCTATGGGTTGGCGGTGACGTTCCTTGCGACGCCGGTGCGGGGGTGCCGTGACGACCCGTTCGGCGACGGGCGGATGCGGATCGGTCATGCCGGTGACGCCTATGGCCTGCGCTCGGGGCTGTGGGTCGATCTGCGGCGCGGGACCGGCGTCGCCTATTTCGCGACCGATGTGCCGGTGGCGGCGGCGACGGGGTCGGCGTTTACGCCGACCGAGGAGCGGTTGGCACGGGGAAGGTGATTTTGCCTCCCCTGCTCCCTTCGCGCCCCACCCCCGACCCCCGACCCCGTTTGCTTCGAGCGCAGGTTCGAGCCTGTCGAGAACCGTAGTCGAGAAGGGGTTGCCCCGAACACAGGGTTCTCGACGGACGCTTCTCGACAAGCTCGAAACTGCTCGAACCGAACGGGGGTAACAAAACCGAGCGGACGTGGCCCCTCAATGCTTCTTCGGCAGGACGTGCAGTACGCCGGCGATGACCCCGCCGATCAGGACGCCGAACACCGCCGCGCCGGCCGCGTTGACGATCCATTCCAGCACCCCGCCCAGCCCCGGCACCGCCTCGGCCACATGATGCGCGGTGTCGTGGACGAGGTGCGGCAACGTGGCGAAGCCGAACTCCTCCAGCCCGTGCAGGATGATCTGCCCGCCGACCCACAGCATCGCCGCCGTGCCGATCAGCGCCAGCGCCTTGAGCACCACCGGCATCGCCTTCACCAGCCCGCGCCCGACACTCTGCGCCAGCGCGCTCGACCGGCGGGCCAGCGCCAGCCCGATATCGTCCATCTTCACGATCAGCGCGACGACGCCGTACACGCCGATGGTGATCGCGATGCCGACCACCGCCAGCGCGATGCCCTGCATCCAGATCGACAGCGCGGGCAGTTCGTTGAGCGCGATGATCATGATTTCCGCCGACAGGATCATGTCGGTGCGGATCGCGCCGCTGACCTGCGTACGCTCCAGCTCGGCCGGGTCGGTCGGGGTCGCCGCTTCCTCGGCATGATGACCGCCGAACAGCGGGGCGAGGACCTTTTCCGCCCCCTCGAAGCACAGGAACGCGCCGCCCGCCATCAGGATCGGGGTGATCGCCCAGGGCGCGAAGAATTTGAGGATCAGCGCGGCGGGCAGCAGGATCAGCAGCTTGTTGCGCAGCGACCCCAGCGCGATCTTGCCGATGATCGGCAGTTCGCGCGCAGGCGACAGGCCGACGACATAGCGCGGGGTGACCGCAGCATCGTCGATCACCACGCCCGCCGCCTTGGCCCCGGCGCGTCCGGCCGCCGCGCTCACATCGTCGAGCGATGCCGCCGCCAGCTTCGCGATCGCCGCGATATCGTCGAGCAGCGCAACCAATCCACCAGCCATCGCCTGTCCCCTAGTTCCTCGGCCCGACCGGTAGCGGCAGCCGTGCGGCAACGCCATGGACAGTGGGCCACAAATTTTTTGGTTAACGGGTCGAATGGCTCGACGACGTCCGCCAAGCATGACAAATTTGATGCGCGATCGTATCAAACCATTGCTGGCGCGCCGCTTTATGGAAAGTGCCGTCATCGACACACGCATAACATCGAGGCCAGTATCGGCGTCTTGCGGGTCCGCGGTTAACATCCCTTCGGGAATAGTTAAAATCCCGGCAAGGTCTTCTTAAAGCCGGGTCTCTACGTGGTGTCGTATACGAGTAGGCCTAATTCCGTAATTTGCGGACTTCGGCTCTCGCATAAGGTCGGGAGAGAAGTATGCGGTCGACAATCAAGGCGAAGCTGGGAGTGACGTTCGCCATCATCGTGACGATGCTGATTGCCATCGTCGCGATCGGCGTCAGTCAGATGTCGCACATGAATACGGATATCGTCGACGTCATCGACGGCCCGGCCAAGCGACAGGCCCGGTCGCTGCGCGTACAGGTTGAGGTGAACGAAATCATTCGCCTCGAAAAGAACATGGCCCTGTCGAAGGATCCGGCACAGGTCCGCGAGTTCGATCAGGAATCGCTATCCAAGATCGCGGCGACCAGCGACCTGATCCGACAGGCGGTGGAAAACGCGTCGGCGACCGCGAAGCCGCGCTGGACCGAAGTCTCGGTGGCATGGGAAAAAGTCAAACAGATCAATCAGAACGTCCGCACCCTTGCTCTTGCAGGCAAGGGCGACGATGCAGGGCTCCTGTCGCTTTCTCAATCCCGCGACGCCGTCAAGAATATGTACGGCTCGCTCGACGAAATCGTTTCGATCAACGATGGCTTGATGACCGAGGCAAAGACCAAGACCGCCGCCAGCTATGAAGATGCGCGGACGATGCTGGTCGGTGTCGCCATTGCTGCAATCCTGATCGCGGTCGGCAGCGCGGTGTGGGTCAGCCTGATCGTGTCGCGTGGCCTGAAGCAGTTGGGCAGCGCGCTGACCCAGGTCGCCGGTGGTGATCTGACCCAGACGATCACGGTGCGGAGCAACGACGAGATCAAGGATTTGGTCGACACGACCAATTCGATGATCGAGCGGCTGCGCAGCGTGGTCGGCAACAGTTCGCTGGCGGCGGACAGTGTCGCGGGGGGCAGCCAGCAGCTCTCCGCCTCGTCGGAACAGGTCAGCCAGGGCGCGACCGAACAGGCTGCCGCTGCCGAGGAAGCATCCGCTTCGATGGAAGAGATGGCCGCCAACATTAAGCAGAACGCCGACAATGCCGCCCAGACCGAGAAGATCGCGCGCCAGTCGTCGAAGGACGCCGAGGCGAGCGGCGTCGCGGTCGACCGTGCGGTCGGTGCGATGCGGGTCATCGCCGAGAAGATCGGCATCGTGCAGGAAATCGCCCGCCAGACCGACCTGCTGGCGCTGAACGCGGCGGTCGAGGCGGCGCGCGCCGGCGAACATGGTCGCGGCTTCGCGGTCGTCGCATCGGAAGTCCGCAAGCTGGCCGAACGCAGCCAGACCGCCGCTGCCGAAATCAGCGCGGTGTCGGGCGACACGGTGCAGGCCGCGGCACAGGCAGGCGAGATGCTGACCAAGCTGGTCCCCGACATCCGCCGGACCGCCGAACTGGTCGCCGAGATCAGCGCCGCATGCCGTGAACAGGATATCGGCGCGTCACAGATCAACCAGGCGCTGCAACAGCTCGACACCGTCACGCAGCAGAACGCGTCGGCATCCGAACAGATCACCTCGACCTCCGAGGAACTGGCGGGTCAGGCAGAGGAGCTACAGCAGAGCATTTCCTTCTTCCGCGTCGACGACGGCAGCGGCAAGGCGGCGAAGCGCCCGGCGGCACGCAAGCCGGTGGCCGCCAAGCCCAAGGCGGCCGCCCGAGCCAAGCCCAACTCGGTCGCCGACCAGCAGGCCCGCGCGCGCGGCTTCGCGCTCGACCTGACCCAGGGCGGCCCGGATAGCGACGACGTGACCTTCGAACACGCCGCCTGACCGGACGGCACCGCCCGAACCGACGATCCGCCGCGTCTTTCACCAAAGCCGGCGGATCGCCCTCCCCTTCGCGACGGCGCGTCACGCCAACGGCGAAGGGACCACGCATCAAACGCCCGCAAACAATATCTCAATTTTTGAGATTTAGTCTGGCGGACAACACCCGGGGAATAATGGGTGACCGGAAACCAGACATGTTAGGGAATTCGATGAAACGCGTTACGATAAAGACCAAGCTATCCGCGACATTCGGAGTCGTATTGTTGATGATGCTGGCGATCATCATCCTCAGCGTCTCGCGAATGTCGGCGATGAACAGCGGCCTGGTCGACGTGATCGAAGGCCCGGCGACGCGACAGGTTCGCAATCTCAATATCAAGGTGGCGTTGCTCGATATCGTGCGGTTCGAAAAGAACATGGCACTGACCGATGACGACGCCCAGAATCGCGAATTCGCAAACAGCGCGGCCACCCGGGTTACCGAACTCGATTCGCTGCTGAGCGATGCGATGGCCAATTCGACCGAACGGTCGAAGGCCGATTGGGCGACGGTCGCGAACAACTGGAACGAATATAAGGCGATCAACGCCCGGATCCGCCAACTGGGCCTGGAAAACAGGAATGCCGAGGCCGCGCGCCTGAGCCTGACCGATGCACGCGACCGGGTGGTGACGATCGCCAAGACGCTGGACGTCCTGATCGGACGCAGCACGTCGCGCATGGAAGAGGCCAAGGCCGAGGCCGCCGCAGCCTATAGCCAGGCCCGCCTGATCCTGATCGTTGCCGGGCTGCTCGCCTGCGCAATCGCCATCGCCGGCGCGCTGTGGATCAGCCGGATCGTTGCGCAGGGGCTGAAGCGGGTCAGCGTCGCGCTGGACGCGGTCGCGGTCGGCGACCTCGACAAGGAGGTCGTCGTCACCAGCAATGACGAGATCAAGGACCTGGTCGACACCGTCAACCGCATGACCGCGTCGCTGCGCAAGTCGGCAGAACTGGCCGATACGATCGCGCTGGGCGACCTGTCGGTCGACCACAAGCCGCTGTCGAACGAGGACCGGCTGGGCCATGCGATGGTCAAGATGGTCGACGGCCTGCGCCAGTCGGCGGCACTGGCCGACACCATCGCGCTGGGCGACCTGTCGGTCGATGCGAAGCCGCTGTCGGACAAGGACCAGCTGGGCCATGCGGTGGTGTCGATGCTCGCCGGTCTGCGCAAGTCGGCCGCGCTGGCCGATACCATCGCCGCGGGCGACCTGACCGTCGATCACCAGCCGCTGTCGGACAAGGACCAGCTGGGCAACGCGCTGGTGTCGATGACCAAGCGGCTGCGCAATGTCGTGGGCGACGCGACCGCCGCTGCCGACAATGTCGCGGGCGGCAGCCAGCAGCTCTCCGCCTCGTCGGAACAGGTCAGCCAGGGCGCGACCGAACAGGCCGCCTCTGCCGAGGAAGCCTCCGCTTCGATGGAAGAGATGGCGGCGAACATCAAACAGAATGCCGACAATGCCGCCCAGACCGAAAAGATCGCGCGCCAGTCGTCGAAGGACGCCGAAACGAGCGGCATCGCGGTCGATCGCGCGGTAGGTGCGATGCGGACCATCGTCGAAAAGATCGGCATCGTGCAGGAAATCGCGCGTCAAACCGATCTGCTGGCGCTGAACGCAGCGGTGGAGGCGGCGCGTGCCGGCGAACATGGCCGCGGCTTCGCGGTCGTCGCATCCGAAGTCCGCAAGCTCGCCGAACGCAGCCAGGCGGCAGCCGCCGAGATCAGTTCGGTGTCGAGCGATACGGTGCAGGCGGCGGCGCAGGCCGGCGACATGCTGACCAAGCTGGTCCCCGACATTCGCCGGACCGCCGAGCTGGTCGCCGAGATCAGCGCCGCATGCCGCGAACAGGATATCGGCGCATCGCAGATCAACCAGGCGCTGCAACAACTCGACACGGTGACGCAGCAGAACGCGTCGGCAGCCGAACAGATCACCTCGACCTCCGAGGAACTGGCGGGTCAGGCCGAGGAGCTGCAGTCGAGCATCGCCTTCTTCCGGGTCAAGGCCGAACGCCACGAAGCGACGCGGCGCCCGGTGCGCAAGCCGGCCAAGGCGGCGGCGCCCAAGACGAGGATCAACACCGTCGCCGACCAGCAGGCCCGCGCGCGCGGCTTTGCGCTCGACCTGACGCAGGGCGGGCCGGACGACGACGACGACGCTTTCGGACAGGCAGCCTGACCTGACCGGCGCGCCGCCCCCCGCCATGGGGGCGGCCGTCGCGATCGCAGGCATCGACAGGGGGACGTTGCATGGGACGGAACTGGTTGGGGAATGCGGCGATCGGGACGGCGATGGCGATGGCGATGCTGGTCACGCCGGCACGGGCGCAGGACGAAGCGGCCGGGCCGCTGGCCATCGACCTGGTGTACAAAGGCGATGTGGTCGGGGTGGCGGCGGGCGATGCGCGCGGGGCACGCTATCTCGACAATCTCGACCTGCTCGCCTCGCTCGACCTCGACCGCGCGGTCGGCTGGCGGGGCGGCACCGCCTTTGCCAGCCTGCTCAACAATCTGGGCGGGCGGCCCAACGACATCGCCGGCACGTTGCAGGGCGTGAACAATATCGAGGTCGCCGGGGCCGACCTGCTGCTGTACCAGGCATGGATCCAGCAGAGTTTCGCCGATGACCGGCTGTCGGTGCTGGTCGGCAGATACGACCTGAACAGCGAATTCTACGCCAACGACGCCGCGTCGCACCTGATCGCGCCGGCATTCGGCATCGGGTCCGAACTGGCGGCGACCGGTCCCAACGGCCCGTCGATCTTTCCGCGCACCGACCTTGCCATCCGGCTGCGCGCCGGGGACGAGCGGAACTATGTCCAGGCGGTCGCGATCCGTGCGCCGCGCGGCACCACCGACGATGGCGGCCGGCGTTCGACGCTGTTCGTGGCGGAGGCCGGGTGGCAGGGGCGGCTGTCGTTCACGCTGGGCGGCTGGGCCTATAGCCGGCGCCAGCCGCGCATCATCCCGCCGGGCGTCACCACCGGCCCGGGCGAGGCGGCGTCGCACGGCGTCTATGCCTCGGTCGAGACCGATCTGGCCGGACAGGCCGACCAGCCAGGGCATTGGCGCGCCTTTGCCCGCGCCGGATGGTCCGATGGGCGGACGACTCCCTTTGCCGGCGGGTTCCAGCTCGGCGTGACCGGGCGGGGCATCGTTCCCGACCGGCCCGGCAGCCAGCTGTCGATCGGCGTGGCGAGCGCCGACCTCAGCACCCCCTATCGCCAGGCCAATCCGCCGGGCGAACCGGCGCTGGCCGGATCGGAAGGGATGGTCGAGCTGACCTATAGCGACGCGGTGCTGCCGTTCCTGACGCTGCAGCCCGACGTGCAATATGTCCGCCGGCCGGGTGGTTTGCAGGATGCGGACGATGCGGTGGTGCTGGGGCTGCGCGCGATCGTGGCTTGGAAGGCGCTGTAGGGCGGGTCAGCACGTGGAGCGCGCCGCGACGCTCCACAACGCGTCGCTCCGGGCTTGACCCGGCCTCCCGCGTTTTACCGCGCAGAAGAAGAAGCGGGACCCCGGATCAAGTCCGGGGTGACGAAGCTATGCCGCCGCCAGCGTCGGCTGCGTCCCCAATCCCGCATCGACCAGATTGCCGACGAACTGGTCGGTGCAATGCGACCAGCAATAGGCGGTGCCGGCACGGGCGCAGGCGTCGCGGTCGGCGGTCAGCGCCTGGGTAACGGCCGCCGCCAGATCGTCGTCGACCGCGCCGATCCGTGCGGAGCCGCCGCCCCGGCCGTCCGTCCCGATGATGTCGAGCGGCCCGGGTACCGGATAGCCCGCGACCGGGGTGCCGCAGGCCAGCGCCTCGATCATCACCAGCCCGAACGTGTCGGTGCGGCTGGGGAAGACCAGCACGTCGGCGGCGCGATAGGCAGCGGCGAGTGCCGCACCCTGCTTCAACCCGACGAACCGGGCGAGCGGATAGCGGCGCTCCAGCTCGGCGCGCGCCGGGCCGTCGCCGACCAGCAGCTTGGTGCCGGGCACGTCGAGCGACAGGAACGCTTCGATATTCTTTTCGACCGCGATCCGCCCGACATGGAGCAGGATCGGGCGCGGCAGGGTGGCGACGTCGAGTTGGCCGCCATCGGGCTTGAACAGCGACAGGTCGACGCCGCGCGACCAGCGCTTCGTATGGGCGATGCCGTGGTCGCGCAGCGACGCGGCGACGCGGGCGGTGGCGGTCATCACCCCGCTGGCCGCCGCATGGAAGCGGCGCAGGAACGGCCAGAACAGCCCGGCGGGCAGGTGCGTGCGCATCGCCAGATAGTCGGCGAAATTGGTGTGGAACGAGGTGGTGAAGCGGAGCCCATGCCGCCGGCACCAGCGCCGTGCCGCCCAGCCGAGCGGTCCTTCGGTCGCGATATGGATCGCGTCGGGCCGGAACGCCGCGATCCGCCGCCCCAGCTCCGGCCCGCAGCCAAAGGCGAGCCGGATTTCGGGATAGCCGGGGCACGGCCGGGTGGCGAAGCCGTCGGGGGTATAGGTCTCGACGATATGCCCGCGCTGTTGCAGGCGGCCGATCGTGGTCTGGAGCGTGCGGACGACGCCGTTGACCTGCGGACTCCACGCGTCGCTGACGATGGCGATCCTCACGCGGTGGCGACCACCCGGCCGGGGACGGGCGCCTTGCCCGACGACTTCGCCAGTTCCTTTTCCCAGGTCTCGGCCCGCCAGTCGATCAGCGACATGGCGCCCGCATGATCCTCGACCAGCGCGGTGCAGCTCTCCACCCAGTCGCCGTCGTTATAGTACATGATATCGCCGATCCGGCGGATCTCGGCGGTGTGGATATGGCCGCAGACCACGCCGTCGACGCCGTGTTCGGCGGCGGCATGGGCGACGGTTTCCTCGAACCGGCCGATGAAGTTGACCGCGTTCTTCACGCGATGCTTGGCATAGGCCGACAGCGACCAATAGGGCAGGCCGAGCTTGCGCCGGGCGAAGTTCCACACGCTGTTGGCCTTCAGCAGCGCGGTGTAGGCATGGTCGCCGAGGAAGGCGAGCCATTTGGCATAGAGCACCACGCCGTCGAACTTGTCGCCGTGCAGCACCAGCAGGCGGCGGCCGTCGGCGGTTTCGTGGATATCCTCCTCGACCATCTCGACCCCGCCGAATTCGAGGCCGGTATAGTCGCGGAATGCCTCGTCATGGTTGCCGGGGATGTAGATGACGCGCGTGCCGCGGCGGGCGAACTTCAGGATCGATCGGATGACGTCGTTATGGCTCGACGGCCAGTACCAGCCGCGACGGATCTGCCAGCCATCGACGATGTCGCCGACCAGGTACAGCGTCTCGCATTCGAACGAATGGAGGAAGTCGACCAGCTGGGTCGCGCTGCATCCGGGCGTACCCAGATGGACGTCGGAGATGAAGACGGTGCGGTAGGACTTTTTGGGGCCTTCCGCCTGATAGCTTTGCGGGTCGTTGATCCAGTCGGGGATCTTGCGCGCCAGCGACTTTACCGGCGGTTGCGTATTCTTTCGATCGGTCCGGGATACAAATGCCGTCGTCATCGTACTTCCCCCACGCCAGTGGACCGGACTTGCGTCCTTGCGATGCCGGCGCAGTAACGTCCCCGCGCGACAATAGTATTGCGCGGGTGTGACGGCCGTTCTCATCAAACTGAAACCTTGCTGACATGCCCGCGCCATTGGGCTGTCATCGAATCCCGTCATCGTAATTGGCCAGACAAGCCGCACGGCGCTGGACAAGGAAATGCACGGATTGGCTCAGGAACTGAACCGCGTCGGCGTGGCGAGCGCCTATGATCGCTGGGCGCCCATCTATGACCTGGTGTTCGGCCCCGTCTTCAAGCGGGGTCGCCGTGCGGCGATCGACGCGGCGGAGACGGTCGGCGGCCGCATCCTCGAGGTGGGGGTCGGCACCGGCATCTCGCTGCCGCATTACCGCGCCGAGAGCCGGATCACCGGCATCGATATCGCCGACCAGATGCTCGACAAGGCGCGCGACCGGGTGCGCCGGCTGAAGCTCAACCATGTCGAGCGGATCGCGATCGGCGATGCCGAGGCGCTGGATTTCGACGACGCGTCGTTCGACGTCGTCGTCGCGCAGTACGTGGTGTCGGCGGTGCCGCATCCCGACCGTGCCCTGAGCGAGTTCCTGCGCGTGGTGCGGCCCGGCGGCATGATCGTGATCGCGACCCGGCTGGGCGCGGAAGCGGGGATGCGCGCCAGGATCGAGCGCGCGCTGATGCCGATCACCAGTCGGCTGGGCTGGCGTACCGATTTCCCCTGGTCGATCTATGGCGACTGGGCGGCCCGCAACCCGCAGGCCGAGCTGGTCGAGCGCCGGCCCCTGCCCCCGCTCGGCCATTTCTCGCTGGTGTGCTTCCGGCGCGCGGCCGCTGCCGGACAGGACAACCACCCGACGCCCGCGCTCGGCGCGACCGCCTGAAAACCCTTATCTTCAAAGGCTTTATCGATGCCCGGATTCAAGGAAGCGTTGCAGGAACAGCGGTGGGACGATCATCGCTATTACCATCACAGCATCATCAACCAGGCGCTGCACTTCGTCAGCGCGACGACGTTCCTGATCGCCTATGTCGTGGTGTGGATCGACCCGGCGGTGGCCAGCCTGCTCGGCTGGCTGGTGGCGATGACCGCGCGGCAATCGGGGCATTTCTTCTTCGAGCCCAAGACCTACGACCATGTGAACCAGGCGACGCACGAGCATAAGGAAGAGATCAAGGTCGGGTATAACCTGTTCCGCAAGGTCGTCTTCATGGGGCTGTGGGCGGCGACGCCGATCCCGCTGCTGCTCGACCCGACCTTTTTCGGGGTGTTCGAACCGCATGTCGGGTTCGTCGGGTTCCTGCGGCATCTGGCGCTGTTGTGGCTGGCGTTCGCGGTGGGCGGGCTGCTGTTCCGGGTGGTGCAGCTGTTCATCCAGCGCGACGTGATGACCGGGCTGGTGTGGGCGACCAAGATCGTGACCGATCCGTTCAACGACTTCATCCTGTACCGGAAAGCGCCGGTGCAACTGTTGAAGGGCGCGCGGATCGATACGGATCTGCAGGAGGCTGCACGGCACTAAGCGCCGGGCAAGGCGCAGCGAACGCTGCGCCGCGCCGCATTAGGCGCCCGGCCGGCGGCGCCAAAAGCGCCGTCCGACGACGACACGGGCTTTGCCCGTGGCGGCCCACTGAAAACAAACGCTTTTCCGGAATAAGTTCACTAAGTTCACACTCGTGACCGGTTTCGCGCATTTGCGAACCGGTCGCATTTCGTTGGGCTGGTCGATCAACCGGGAGAAAGAGCGGCGGCGAGCGTGACAGGGCGCCTCGGTGTAGGAAAGTGCTTTCCAGTACGACCACGCCGGAACGACCATGCTCGTTGCGCTCCTGCAACATTATCCGCGCCCGCCACCTGTTAACGCGCTGGCGCGACCCCATATCGGAAGTGGCCCCGCCATACTGGCTGGACCCGCTACCGGCGCCGGCCAGTCGACCCTTTCCACGTGACCCGGCGGTCCGTTTGCTCGAATGATGACTGGACCGACATGCAGGACGATTGGCGACGGGGCACCCCGACCGCGGTGACGACTTCGCGGGCGATGAACGTGAGCATCGCACGAACCGATGTCGAGTCACTGTGCCGCAAGCATGGCGCATCGATCAGCGCGATCGAGACGCTGCATTCGGGCGGCACGCATGTCGTGCTGAAGAATGGCGACGCCGCCGACACGATGCGCAAGGCGTTCGGCAAGAAGCTGATCGCCGGCACGGTCGTGCGGACGCCGTGGGTCCGCAACGGCTGACCCGGCGAGCGATCCCCCGATGACCCGCGACACCCCCGCCCTCACCCGCGCAGTCGAACTGGCCGCATCGGGGGACTTTTTTTCGGTGAACCAGATCCGGCAGGCGCTGCGTCGCGAGGGCTATGCCACGCTAGCGCAGGACCTGTCAGGCCATCAGGCGAACCGGGCGATCATCGAGGCATTGCACGCGGCGTCCGACGCCCGGCGAGGGTAGGCTGCCGTCTCGATCGCGGTGCCGCCGACTCCGATCCGGCCGTCCCGTGCCTACGCGGGAGGCGGAGCGGGAATACGCCTTAGCCCCGCCCCAGCCGCCGCGCCAAGGTTTCCTTCAGCACCTGTCGCCGCAGCATCTTGTTGGTCGTGCCCGGCGCGGTCCACCACCAGCCGTCCTGCTGCATCGCCTGTGCCGCCTTCACGAAGCGCGCGACGACCTCGGCGAACGCTGCGTCGTCATAGTTCAGGCTGAAGATCAGGCGGCCGGTGCCGACCCAGCTCAGGGCCAGCCCCTCGGCTCGGGCATAATATTGCAGCAGCCAGTTGTAGCGCGAGGGGACGGTGTAGAGGATCGTCCATACCGTCTGCATGCCGGCGGCGCGGACGGGGAGGTCGGCCTCCGCCATCGCTTCGTTGAACCGGGCAAGGCGTGCGTCCCAGCGGGCGTCGACGTCCTCGTACATCGCCTGCACTTGCGGAGAGTCGAGGCGTTCGAGGAACACGTCCATCGCGCCCATGACATAGGGGTGGGCGTTGAAGGTGCCGCGCGCGAAGCAGATGTCGGCGGGCGCTTCGGGGCGGAAGCGCTTCATCAGCTCGGCGCGGCCGCAGACGACGCCGATGGGCAGGCCACCGCCCAGCGTCTTGCCATAGGTCACCATGTCGGGCCGGACGCCGAACGCCTCGGCCATGCCGCACTTTGCGAGGCGGAAGCCCATGAACACCTCGTCGAAGATCAGGACCACGCCGGCCTGCGTGCAGACGTCGCGCAGCTTCACCAGCCAGTCGCGATAGGCGGCGCGGTCGAGCCGGGCCGAGCGGCTGCTGTCGACCAGCGTGCCGTCGGAGGGCGCGCCCTTGTTCGGGTGCATCGCTTGTAGCGGGTTCACCAGCACGCAGGCGATGTCCTTGCGCGTGGCCAGCACGTGGAGCGTGCGGTCGGACATTTCGGACAGGGTCAGCGTGTTGTCGGCAGGCGTCGGGTTGCCGATGCCGGGCTGCACATCGCCCCACCAGCCATGATAGGCCCCGGCGAAACGGACCACGCGACGGCGGCCGGTGTGATAGCGCGCGAGGCGCACCGCCTGCATTACCGCTTCGGTGCCGGACATGTGGAACGAGACCTCGTCCATGCCGCTGATCGCACGCAACCGGTCGACATTGGCGGCGATGACCGGGTGATAGGTGCCCAGCACCGGCCCGAGATCGGCGACGCGGGCGGCCCCTTGCGCAATGCAGTCCTTGTAGAAATCATGGCCGAACAGGTTGACCCCGTACGAGCCGGCAAGGTCGTAGAAGACATTGCCGTCGAGGTCGGTGACGGTCACGCCCGACGACGACTGGTAGAAGGCACCGGTCGCTAGGGTGTCGCGGACTTTCGCGCTGAACTGGAACGGCACGCGGTAGCGGCCGGTGAATTGCAGGTCGGAGAGCCCCTCGCGCAATGCCTTCGTCGCAGCGACCGTCTTGGCGAAGCGGGTCGCGTAGAGCGCGGAAAGGCGTTCGAAGCCGGCGCGGCGCTTCGCAGCGATGTCGGCCGGTGCGTCGTCGGCGGCGAAGAAGCGGGCGTCGTCATAGTCGTAGAAGGCGATCTGGCGCGCGATGCGCTGGCCCCAGCGGACATGGCCGGTGAGCGAGCCATGCTTGGCGCGGCTGAGCCGCAGACGGGCGCGGCCCTTGGTGGCGGCGAGACCGGCGACGCCGGCGGCGAAGGTAGCTGCGAGAGCTGGGGCGAGAGCCATCATGGCTGACGCAAATATGACCCGATAAGGAAATATTGATGACGGCCATGGACCGCACCGCTCCCTCGCCGCTCGCCCGTGCCATCGCGAAGCTGACCGATATCGAATCGCTGAACTATGCCGCGACCAACTGGCTGCCGCGCCGGACGCTGACCCGCGCGATGGGGTGGTTCAGCAAGGTCGAGCAGCCGCTGGTGGCGAAGGCGTCGATCGCGGTGTGGCGGACCTTTTGCGATGTCGACCTGTCCGATGCGGCGGAGACAAGCTGGCGCTCGATGCATGCCTGCTTCATCCGGCGGCTGCGGCCGGGGGCGCGGACCTTCGCGGCGCAGGCGCATCAGGTGGCGTCGCCGTCAGACGGGATCATCGTCGCCAGCGGGCCGATCACCGGCGACAGCATCGTGCAGGCCAAGGGCAAGCGCTATTCGATCGCCGAACTGACCGGGGGCGAGGGGGAGGCGTATCTGGGCGGGAGTTTCGTGACGCTGCGGCTGACCGCCGGCATGTATCACCGGTTTCATGCGCCCCAGGACGGGCGGGTCGAGCGGGTGCGGTACTTTCCCGGCGATTGTTTCAACGTGAACCCGCCGGCGCTGAAGCGGGTCGACGGGCTGTATTGCCGCAACGAACGGGCGACCGTGCGCATGCGGCTGGACGACGGGACGTCGATCCTGCTGGTGCCGGTGGCGGCGATCCTGGTCGCGGCGATCCGGCTGACGTTCCTCGACACGGTGAAGCTGTTGCGCGAGCGGGCCGAGCCGGTCGCCAATGTCGATGTGCCGGTCGTGCAGGGGCAGGAAATGGGGTGGTTCGAACATGGGTCGACCATCGTGCTGCTGACGCCCGCGCCGTTCGTACTGGCGGACGGGGTGCAGACCGGCGACCGGGTGCGCGCGGGGGAAGTGTTGTTCGAGCGAGCGGTGGTCGAGGCGATTTAGGGTCTCCCTCGTCACTCCCGCGAAGGCGGGAGTCCATAACCGCCACCGTTGCGGATCGAGCCGAACCGTCAGCGTCTATGGATTCCCGCCTTCGCGGGAATGACGACAGGGTTGCGCTCAACCCCTGCCCCGCGCCACTCTGTCGGTGATGGAGGGGGACGGGATGAGCGGCATCGTCGATGCGCATCTGCATGTGTGGCGGATCGATGCGCCGTTCCATGGCTGGCCGGCGCCGAGTGATGGCGTGCTGTATCGCAGCTACAACCTGGCCGATGTACGCGCGGCGATGGGCGATGCGCCGGTCGATCGGGTGGTGCTGGTCCAGGCACAGACCGATGATCGCGAGACCGACTGGCTGCTGGAGCTGGCGGAGGGCGATCCGTGGGTGGCGGGGGTGGTCGGCTGGGTCGCGCTGGACAGCCCCGACGCGCCGGCGCGGATCGCGGCGCTGGCGGCACGGCGCAAGCTCGTCGGGCTGCGGCCGATGCTGCAGGCGATCGGCGATACCGACTGGCTGTTGCGGGGCGATGTCGCGCGCGGGGTCGCGGCGATGGTCGAGCATGGGCTGAGGCTGGATGCGCTGGTGCAGCCGCGGCATTTGGGCATGCTGGCGACGTTCGCGGATCGCTGGCCGGGCCTGCCGATCGTGATCGACCATGCCGCCAAGCCGGCGCCGCCGGGGGATGCGGACTGGCGCAAGGGGATGGCGGCGCTGGCGGAGCGGCCTTCGGTATGGTGCAAGCTGTCGGGGTTGCGCACCGAACAGGCGACGGGGGCCGATCCGCTGGCGCTGGCGCCGATGGTCGCGCGGCTGGTGGATTGGTTCGGGGAGCGGTTGCTGTGGGGCAGCGACTGGCCGGTGCTGTCGGCGGCGGGGGATGGGTATGGCGACTGGCTGGCGACGACGCAGGGCTTGACGGCGGGGTTGTCGGACGATGCGCGGGCGCGGTTGATGGGGGGCGCGGCGCGGGAGTTTTACGGGGTTTAGCTTCCGTCGAACCGTATCCCCGCGCAGGCGGGGATCCAGAGTTTCCCATCGCGAACGGCGGCGTTCCTGGCTCTGGACCCCCGCCTGCGCGGGGGTACGACAATTCGGGAGGCACCCGCACCCTTTCAAAACGCCCCCGCCGCCCGCTACAAGCACGCCAACTCGAAGGGGAATTGCCATGGTTCGTTCGCTGGTCGCCGCGTTGCTGGCCTCATGCCTCGCTTGGCCCGCCGTAGCGCAGACCGCGCCGGTCATGCCCGCGCGGACCGTCGCCAGCGATCCGGGGGCGAACGCGCCGGTGCGCTACGACGTGTCGTTCCCGCAAGCCGCGCATCACCGAGCACGGATCGTCGCGACGTGGCGCGGCGTGCCCGCCGGGCCGCTCAGGGTGCAGATGTCGCGGTCGTCGCCGGGGCGCTATGCGATCCACGAATTCGCCAAGAACGTCTATGACGTCAGCGCGACCGATGGCGCCGGACGGCCGCTGAAGCTGATCCGCACCGATCCCTATGGCTGGAGCGTGGCCGGGCATGACGGCACGGTGATCGTCAGCTACACGCTCTATGCCGACCGGGGCGATGGCACCTATGCGCAGATCGATGCGACCCACGCGCATCTGAACATGCCCGCGACCTTTATGTGGGCGACCGGGTACGACGCACAGCCGATCAGCGTGCGCTTCACCAGCCCCGATCCGACATGGAAGGTCGCGACGCAGCTGCCCGGCGGGAGTGCGCCCGGCAGCTATTGGGCGCCGAACCTGCAATATTTCATGGACAGCCCGACCGAATTGTCGAACCACATGGTTCGCGAATGGCAGGAGGCCGGCAAGACATTCCGCCTGGCGCTGCACCATGACGGCACCGCCGCCGATCTCGACCGCTTCACCGAAAAGGCGAAGAAGGTGGTGGCCGAGGAGATCAAGATCTTCGGCGCGCCGGCGAACTATGATTTCGGCACCTATACCTTCATCGCCGATTATCGCCCGTGGGTGACCGGCGACGGGATGGAGCATCGCAACTCGACGATCATCACCGATCAGCGCTCGCTGGCGCAGGCGAACGACGACCAGCTCGGCACGCTGGCGCATGAGTTCTTCCATAGCTGGAATGTCGAGCGGCTGCGCCCGCGCGAACTGGAGCCGTTCGACTTCACCCGCGCCAATCCCACGCCGTCGCTGTGGCTGGCCGAGGGGTTCACCAGCTACTACGGGCCGCTGGCGATCCGCCGCGCCGGGCTGGCGTCGGTCGATGAATGGCTGGGCGAAATGGGCGGGATGGTCAGCGGGGTGGTCAACAACCCGGCGCGCCTGCCCGCGCGGATCAACGCCTCGCCACAGGAGATGAGTCTCCGCGCGCCGTTCGTCGATGCCGCGACCGCGATCGATCCGGTCGAGCCGAACATCTTTTCGTCCTATTACGGCTATGGCGCGGTGATCGGCCTCGCGCTCGACCTGCAGCTGCGCCAGCGCTTTCCGGGCAAGAGCCTCGACGATTATATGCGGCTGTTGTGGGCGACACATGGCGCGCCGGAAAAGCCCTATACGCCTGCCGACCTGCGTGCGGCGCTCACGACGCTGACCGGGGACAAGGCGTTTGCCGACCAGTTTTTCGACCGGACGATCGAGGGCAGCTTCCTGCCCGATTTCGCGCCGCTGCTGGATCAGGCGGGGCTGGTGCTGCGTGCCGCTAACCCAAGCAAGGGCTGGATCGGGCGGACCAATGCCACGCAGGAGAAGGACGGCGTGACTTTGCTGCTGTCGCCGGCGCAGAACACGCCGCTGTTCGCGGCCGGCGCGGATCGCGGCGACGTGATCCTGTCGCTGGGCGGTCAGCCGGTCGGCGATCTGGCCGCGTGGAATGCCGGGGTTGCGGCATTGAAGTCGGGGACGCCCACCGAGCTGCGCTATCGCCAGCGCGGGGTCGAGCGGGTGGCGACGCTGACCCCGGCGGCCGATCCGACGCTGGAGATCGTGCGCGGCGAGACGGTCGGGCGGACGCCGACGCCACAGCAGCGGGCGTTCCGGGCCGGCTGGCTGGGCGCGGAATAGGCGTCGTGCGGCTGTGCGCCGATGTCGGCGGTTCGTTCATCGACATCGCCGCGTTCGACGGTGATGCGCGGATCCTGTGGCGACGCAAGACGGCGACGCCGGTCGGCGACTGGGCGGCGTTCGTCGCGGCCTTCGCCGATGCGGTACAGGCGGTGCCGTGCGATTCGGTGTCGATCGCGACCGCGGGGCTGGTCGATCCGACGAGCGGCAAGGTCACCAGCGCCAACATTCCGTGCATCGACGGGCGGGCATTGGCGCGCGATCTCAGCGCGGCGTTGGCGCAGCCGGTGCGGGTGGTGAACGACGCCGATGCGTTCGTGCTGGCCGAAGCGGCGATGGGCGTGGGCCAAGGGCATGAGCGGGTGTTCGGCATTATCCTGGGCACCGGAGTCGGCGGGGGGCTGGTCGAGCGGGGGCGGATCGTCAGCGGTGCGGGCGGGATCGGCGGCGAATGGGGCCATGGGCAGGTGATTCATGCCAGCCCCGTCGCGGCCAATGCGATGCCGGTGTTCCCCTGCGGTTGCGGGCGGCACGGGTGTCTCGACACGATCGGCAGCGCGCGCGGCCTGGAGCGGCTGCACCGCTTCCTGCATGGCGTGGACGCCGACAGCATCGCGATCACGCGGGGTGCTGAGGCGGGCAATGCAAAGGCATATGCGACGGTCGCGTGGTTTTGCGACCTGATCGGCGGGTCGATCGCGATGCTGCTGCATGCGGTGTCGGCGACGATCGTGCCGGTGGGGGGCGGGCTGGCCAATGCCACCGGTCTGATCGCAGCGCTCGACGCGCGGGTACGGGCGAACTTGCTGACCCCGGTCGCGACGCCGGTGGTGGTGCCGGGGCGGCTGGGCGACGAAGCGGGGTTGATCGGGGCGTTCGTCGCGGGGAAATGATACCGTACCCCCGCGCAGGCGGGGGTCCAGAGCGTCAGATGCTACCGCAGCGTGCCTGGCCCTGGATCCCCGCCTGCGCGGGGATACGGTTTGCCGCGCTCAGCGCCGATAGCCCGGGCGACCGTTGCGGTCGTGCTTGTCGACGCGAACCTTGTAGGCCAGCGCGTCGAAGCGGCGGTCGAGGTCGCGGCGTTCCTGCATCGAAAGGCCGTTCGAGCGGCGATAGCGCTGTTCGAGATTGGCGATCTGGCGGAATTCGGCGCGCAGGTTCACCGCCTCGCGCCGGCTGAGCGAGCCGTTCCGGATACCCTGGTCGATGCGGCGTTCGATCTGCGCCTGGCGCTGGTTGACCGACTGCCACGGCTGGGCGGCGGCGGGCAGCGCGGTCATCAGGGCGCCGAGGCCGGCGAGCATCAGTGCGAACTTCTTCATCCCTTTTCTCCTTTGCGGACCATCAAGGTCGAAGGTGAAAATGGCGAACGGCTGTCGCAGGGGTTTGTCGCAAAGGACGGAAAATTGTGTCGGATTGTCGCGACTTGGCCGGGGTCGTTCAGCTTTCGGGAGACGGAAGGCAAGCCCCCTGCCCCGCCACATACGTCACCCCGGCGCAGGCTGGGGTATCCCGGTTGTCGGCGGGACAGGAGCCGCGAGAGACCCCAGCCTGCGCTGGGGTGACGTTTTGGGGGCGGCTAGGCCGGCAAGCCCTTGGCGCGCAGGATCGGGGTCAGTACCTTCTCCATCGCGGCATAGCCGGCCGGGGTCGGGTGGACGCCGTCATCGGCAAAGCCCGGCCGCATCGCGCCGGCCGGCGTCGCGAGTGCCGGGGTATAGTCGACGAAGGTGATGCGGTTCTTCGCGGCATAGTCCTTCGCCCAGGCGTTGATCGCGCGGATCGGGGCGACGGTGGCGAGGCCCGGCTTCCATGGGAAACCGTCCGCCGGCGGCACGCTGGCGAGCAGCACGCCGATGCCGGCCTGACGTGCGATCATCGCCATCATCGCGAGATTGTCATGCGTCTGCGCCGCCGTCATCGGCCCGGTATTGCCGGCGATGTCGTTGGTGCCGGCCATGATGTGCACATAGCGCGGGCGGTGGGCGACGACATCGGCCATCATGCGCAGCACCATCTGCGGCGTCGTCTGTCCGCTGATCCCGCGCCCGACCCGGCCGGGGCGGAAGAAGGCGGGGCGGCTGCCGCGCCAGCCTTCGGTGATCGAGTCGCCCATGAAGACGATGTCGGTCCTCGCCCCCGATGCGGCGAGCGCAGCATTGTCGGCGGCATAGCGCCCCAGCCACGGCCAGTCGGTCGCGAGCTGGCGCTGGTGCTTCACTTCCCAGCTTTCCTCCTGCGCGGCACAGGCGGCAGCGGGCAGCAACGCGGACGCGGCGGCGAGGCCGAGGAAATGGCGACGATCGGGGGTCATAACGATCCTTGCAGGCGGCAGAGTTCCGGGCGGATGTCGCCGTCGCGCGGGGTGGCGCCGCGGGCGTCGAACAGGATGTTGGCGGGCTTGCCCCGGACGCTGCGCGCCCAGGCCGGACGGCCATCGCCATTGGGATCGCCGGTGGTGGCGAAGGCGACCCAGTAATCCTGCATCCAGACCGGCCCGGCGCGGCGATCGTTGAAGATATAGTCGATCTCGGCCGCATGGGTCGTCGGCCCCGCCCCGCCGTCGCGCGCCATGTCGAACTCGTAGCGCCATACCGGCCAGTTGCGGGTGGCGAGCAGGTTGGCGAGGCTGCCCGCCGGGCAGCGGAAGGTGGCGTCGGTCGCGATCTGCTGGTCGCGGGTGCCAAGGCGCGGATGCGGCAGCGGATCGGGTTCGTCGAGCCGGTAGAAGGTCCGCGCGCCCTCGGCATTGGCGCCGAACGACAGGTCGACGAACCCGTCGCGTGCCGGACGGCCGCCGGGCAGGTCGAGTTCGAGCACGTTGCTGCCGATAATCACCGGACGCTTCGGCGCGGTGACGAACAGCCGGTCGGGCGTGTCGGGCAGGACCGCGCCGTCGATGGTCGTGCGCAGATAGAGATAATCGTCGGCGGTCAGCTTCGCATCGTGCAGCTTCAGGTCGGCCGCCAGCAACGCGGCGGGCGATACGGTGCGAAGACTCGCGCTGCCACGGGTGCCGAGCAGTACGTCCAACTGGTCGCCGATGCGGAACGCTTCCTTGAGCGGACGCCATGGCAGGCCGAAGCCGGGGGTGCCCGACTCCATCGCGGCCTTGGCGAACAGTCCGCGCGCCAGCGGCGAGGCGAGGAGGAGCGACACGTCCTGCGATCCGGCGCTTTCCCCGGCGATGGTGACGTTGTCGGGATCGCCGCCGAACTTGGCGATGTTGTCGCGAACCCAGCGCAGCGCCGCGATCTGGTCCATCAGGCCGTAATTGCCGCTCTTGCCCTCCGCTTCCGCCGCCAGCGCCCGGTGGGGCAGGAAGCCGAAGATGCCGAGCCGGTACTGGATGGCGACGACGACGACCCCGCGCTTGCCGATCGACGACAGCGCCATGTCGCCCGCCGATCCCGCGCGGTTGCTGCCGCCGTGAATCCACACGATCACCGGACGCTTGCCGGTCAGCGCCGGGGTGCCGACGTCGAGCGTCAGGCAGTCCTCGCTGGCGAACACATGGTCGGCGCGGTTCCAGCCATAGTCGTTCTGGAGACAGGCCGGCGCGCGGGCGGTGGTAGTGCGGATGCCGGTCCATTCGACCACCGGCTGCGGTTCGCGCCAGCGGTTGGCGGCCAGCGGCGGCGCGGCGAAGGGGATACCGCGAAAGAGGATGCGGTCGGCCTCGGCCCTGCCCTCGACGATGCCGCCGGAGACCGAGACGCGGGGTGGGGTCGGGGCAGCAGGGGTGGCTTCCTGTGCGGTGGCGGGGGTTGTCGCGGCGAGGAGGAGAGTTGCCCAGATTGCCTTCATCGCCGTGCCCCTGTGTTGCCGTCCGCGTTCGGGTAGCAAATCCTCCCCGGCACGGGGAGGGGGACCGTCGCCGTAGGTGATGGTGGAGGGGGCTCGCCCCGCAACGCAACGGTTCCGTAGGCGGATACCCCCCTCCACCATGCTGCGCATGGTCCCCCTCCCCGCGGATCGGGGAGGACCTTTTACTTGCAGCTGAGCTTCACGTCCGCCGTGGTGCCGAGCGCGACGCGTGCCACGCTGACCGTCATCGTGCCGTCGGTGGTCAGCACGAACGGCGTGTCGACCTTGCCCATGTTCACATTGCCGCCGAAGCATTTGAGCGGCACGCCCAGCGTCTTCCACTGGCCGGTGCCCAGCGGTTCGAGCCGGCCGAGCGCCACCTGCCCGCTACCCGGACCGCTGCGCAGCGACAGGGTGACCGGCCTGGTCGGGGCGGCATCGACCCGCATCGTCGCGGTCAGCATCACGTCGCCATTGGTCTGGCGCGTCAGGTCGACCGGCGACTGGGTGCTGAGCAGGATCTGCGCCGGGCCGCTGCCATCGACGACGAAGCGGCGCGCGCCTTCCTGAACACCATGGTCGGTCGCGGTGACCTTCACGCGGCCGGCGCCCGACTGTGCCGGGACCGTCGTGATGCGGGTATTGCCGCCGGTGCCGGCGCCGCCGACCTCCAGCGACCATGCGGTCGCGGGCAGGCCCTTGTCCATGAACACGTCGCCGGCATCGGCTTCGGCCACCTTGGCGTCCTCCGACAGGGTCGGCACGACCGTCCTGCTGGCGCCGGTCAGGCCATAGCCCAGCGGAAACTGGGTCGGACCGGTGGCATCCGCCGTCGCCGGCCACGGGAAGGACAAGGTGCCGGTGAAGTCGCGCTTCGCCTTGCCACTGCGGTCCTTGAGCAGCACATCGGCGACCCCAGCCCCTTCCGATCCGGGCAGCCACGCGACGACGAACGCATCGGCGGCGTTGATCGCGGCGTTCACGAACAGCGGGCGACCGGTCAGCATGACGGCGACGACGGGAATGCCCTGCGCCTTCAGCTTCTTCATGGTTTCAATGGGTTGGCGCAGTTCGGGGCGCAGCTGCAGCGTCTTGATGTCACCCTGGAACTCGGCATAGGGCGTTTCGCCGAACACGACGATCGCCGCATCGGGCTTGGCGCCGGTGAAGCTGCCATCGGGCGACAGCATGGCCGAACCGCCCGCCGCCTTGGCCGCGGCGTCGATCCCCTGGTAGATCGAGGTCGCGCCGGGGAAATATTTCGGATCGATCCCCGTCCCCTGCCACGTCAGCGTCCAGCCGCCCGACTGGCGCGCGACGTCGTCGGCCCCGTCACCGGCGACCAGCACCCGAGCCCCGGCCTTGATCGGCAGCAGCGAACCGTTGTTCTTGAGCAGCACCAGCGACTTGGCCACCGCTTCGCGCGCGATCGCGCGGTGCTCAGGGCTGCCGAGCAGGTCGAACTTGCCCGACAGCGGGCGCGACGACGGCTTGCCCGCGTCGAACAGACCGGCGCGCAGCTTAACGCGCAGGATGTTGGATACGGCGTCGTCGAGGCGTGCCATCGGGACTTCGCCCGACTTCACTTGGGCGACCAGGTTTTCCCAGATCGGCTTCCAGCTGTCGGGCGCCATGTACATGTCGAGACCGGCGTTGATCGCACGCGGGCACGACGCGTTGGTGCAGCCCGCCACCTGGCCATGCGCGTTCCAGTCGCTGACGATGAAACCGCCAAAGCCCATGCGCTTTTTCAGCACATCGGTCATCAGGCCCTTGTGACCGGTAATCTTTTCACCGTTCCAGCTCGAAAAGCTGGCCATGACCGTCTGCACCCCGGCGTTGATCGCCGAGACATAGGGCGTGCCGTGAATGTCGCGCAGCTGGGTTTCGGAAATCTTCGCGTCGCCCTGATCCTGACCGCCAAAGGTGCCGCCGTCCGCCAGGAAATGCTTGGTCGAGGCGAGGACGTAGGGACCCTTCAACTGGTTGGTCGATCCCGGCGCGCCCTGCAGCCCTTCGATGAACTGGGTGACGTAGCTGGCGACGAGCTTCGGATCGGACGAATAGCCTTCGTAGGCGCGGCCCCAGCGCAGGTCCTGCGGCACGGTGATCGTCGGCGCAAAGGTCCATTCGATGCCGGTCGCGCGGATTTCGGCGGCGGTCGCCTGCGCGATCTTCCGCATCAGCGCCGGATCGTGCATCGCACCCAGCCCGACATTGTGCGGGAACAGCGTCGCACCGACGATATTGCTGTGGCCATGCACCGCGTCGGTGCCCCAGATCACGGGCACGCCGACGCCGCCGCCGCTCTTGTCGACCGACGCTTCGTAGAAACGGTCGGCGAGCTTCAGCCATTCGGAAGCGGGCGCGAATTCGTCGTTGTTCGGCGCGGAATTGCCGCCGTTCAGGACCGAGCCGAGGTGATAGCGCTTGACGTCTTCCGGCGTCAGGCTGGCGATGTCGCCCTGCACGACCTGCCCGACCTTTTCCTCCAGCGTCATCCGCTTGAGCAGGTCGGCGATGCGCGCCTCGATCGCAGGGTCGGCCTTGTACGGCCAGTTCGCCCGCGGCCAGAGTTCGGGATGGACGGTCGCCGCCGGCGCCGGCGCCGGCACGGTCTGTGCCGCGGCGGGCAGTGCGCCCAGGCACAGGGCGGTGCCCAGCAGATACGTCGTAACCGGTTTCATGACATCGCTCTCCCCGACGTGCGCGCGAACCGCACATTCCTCTTGCCCACCCGTTCGGCAATTCCGACAGCGTTGTCAACGATCATTGCGCGGTTTTCGATAGTGAGTTTCGGATTGAACCGCGGGTCCGGCTGGTCCACGCTGTTGTCCGACAAACCGGCGGCCCGACCGTCGTACAGGGAGAATTCGGTGTTGCCCCCCATCCATGCGGTTGCCGGTCGGTGACGATCGAGCGCGCGCCCATCCGCCTGTCGGGAACCAATCTCGAACGTGCGGCGGACCATAACCAGCGGGTGACGCTGCACGCGATCCGGGTGTCGGGGTCGCTGACCCGGATCGACCTGGCCAATATCACCGGGCTGACCCCGCCGGCGATCGCCAACATCACCCGGCGGCTGCTGAGCGAAGGGCTGGTGCTGGAGGCCGGGCAGCGGCGCGGCGGGCGCGGGCAGCCGCCGACCAAGCTGGTGGTCAATCCCGCCGCCTGCTTCGCGATCGGCATCAATATCGACCGCGACCATGTGACGATCGTGCTGGTCGATTTCGCGGGACAGACGCTGGCGCGCGCATCGCAGGAAGTCGAGTTTCCGATGCCCGACGACGTCGCCGCCTTCTATCAATCGGCGATCGACCCGCTGATCGCCGAGGCGGGGGTGGACCGCCAGCGCATCGTCGGCATCGGCGTCGCGCGGCCCGACGATCTGGGCACCGTCGACCTGCCCGGCCGCCCGGACAATTATACCGTCTGGGAAGGCGTCGACATGGCCGAGCTGTTCGCAGCACCACTCGACCTGCCGGTCTTTGTCGAGAACGACGCCGCCGCCGCCGCGATGGGCGAATTACAGCTGGGACATGGCCAGCATCAGGCGAGTTTCTTCTATGTCCTGATCTCCTCGGCACTGGGCGGCGGGCTGGTGCTGGACGGCAGCTATTATCGCGGGGCGCAGGGGCGATCGGGCGAGCTGGGCTTCCTGCTGGGCAGCGACGGCAAGGGCGGGCAGGCGCAGATCCAGCATACCGTGTCGCTGTCGGGGCTGTCGCACCCGCTGCGCGATGCGGGCTTCACCCTGGCCGACATGCTGGGCGGACGCAGCGACGATCCGGCGCTGCTGGCGGTGGTCGACAGCTGGATCGATGCGTCGGTCGAACGGCTGGTCGAACCGCTGGTCGCGATCAACTGCCTGATCAATCCGGCGGCGGTGTTCGTCGGCGGACGGCTGCCCGGCGGGCATGTCGATACGCTGGCCGAGCGGCTGAACGCGCGAATGGCGACGGTCGGCAACGTGCCCGCCCTTGCCCCGGTGCGCCGCGCGATGCTGGCGGAGGATGCCCCGGCGGTCGGTGCGGCGATCCTGCCGTTCAGCCATTTCCTGCTGCCGAGCGCCACCGCCCTGTGGAAGGCAGAGGAGGCCGGCTGAGCGATCAGCCGCTGGTCGGTCGTGGCGGCGGGCAGGGAGCGGCGGGCGTCGCCCCGCCCTTGAACGCGGCGACCAGCGCCAGTTCGAAACGGGTCCCGCATCCGGTGGCGGGTGCGGGCGCAGGGCCGGGTGACAGGGGATCGTTCCGCATGGCGTCGCCTCCGTGATCGGACCAGTATCGCCCGACATGGTTAATTCGCAGTTAGCGATAACGGAGGGACGATGATCGTACGTATCGGTGCCATGGGTGGCATGATCGCCGCCGCCGCGATGAGCGTCACCGCGCCGGCCGTCGCCGCGCCGCAACCTTCGGCGGCGATCGCGGCGCTGGTCGACCGGTTCGATGCCGCTCGCGCGGCGTTCGACCCCGACGCCCTCGCCGCCACGCTGGCGGACGATTATGTCGAGATTTCGCCGGTCGGCACGGTCGATTCCCGCGCGGAGGTGCTAGGCTTCTATGCGCCCGAGAAGCGCCACCCCGCCCCGCCGATGCGCCATGACGAACGGGTCGTGCGGGTGAACGGCAACACCGCATCCATGACCGAACGCAAGGCGATCACGCTGCCGAACGGAACGGTGCGGGCGATCCGCGTCGGCTATGTCGCGCGGCGCACAGGGAATGGGTGGCGGCTGGTATCGGCGCAATATACCCCGATTCCGCCGGCCCGCTGAGCACCCGGTCGCGCCTGGGAACACGCAATTAGAATTTCAATTTGCTCTTTTCCCCGAATCCTGCGACGCTAAATCGATATTCACAAGTAAAACGGGTTTTGGGGGATGAACATGACTTTCGATCCGGCGGCACGGGGCAGGCATGGCGCGTTGCCGCTGGCCGGGATCGAACTGGGCGGGACCAAGTGCGTCTGCACGCTGGCGCACGGACCCGACGCCATCCTGGCGCAGGAAACCGTACCGACCGAACATCCCGCCGTCACCCTGCCGGCGATTGCTGCTATCCTGCAGAAGTGGTGGGACGCCGGGGGGTTCGCCGCACTGGGCATCGCCAGCTTCGGCCCGGTCGATCTCGATCCGTCCTCGCCGACCTGGGGCCATATCCTCGCCACGACCAAACCCGACTGGCCGATGACCGATGTCGCCGGTGCGTTGTCGAGCGGGTTCGACGTGCCGGTCGCGTTCGATACCGATGTCAACGGTGCGGCCTTTGCCGAGGTGCTGTGGGGCTGTGCCAAGGGGCTGGACGATTTCGCCTATGTCACGATCGGCACCGGGGTCGGGGTCGGGTTGCTCGTCAACGGCAAGCCGACGCGCGGGATCGGCCATGCCGAGATCGGCCATCTGCGCGTGCCGCGCCTGGCCACCGACACGCTGCCCAGCGGCTGCCCGTTCCATGACGATTGCGTCGAGGGGCTGGCATCGGGCACGGGCATCAAGGCGGCGCTGGGCGATGTCCATGTGTCCACGCTGGCGAACGATCATCCGGTGTGGGACCGGGTCGAGTCGGCGATCACCGCAATGTGCCATGCGATGGTGTGCACCACGGGGCCGAAGCGGATCGCGATCGGCGGCGGGGTGATGAACAAGCAGCCGCATCTGCTGGCGCGGATCGAACCGGCGCTGCGGGCGAGCATCAACGGCTATCTGCCGCTGCCCGAGCGCGACTATGTCGTCGCCCCGGCGCTGGGCGATCAGGCCGGGCCGATGGGGTCGATCGCGCTGGCGCAGGTGGCACTGGCGGAGCGGGTGGCGGCGTAGGGCTGGCCTCTCGGAATAAGCGACGTCACCCCGGACTTGATCCGGGGTCCCGCTTATCATCGACGGAAAGAAGCGGGACCCCGGGTCAAGCCCGGGGTGACGATAGGGTAGAGTTCTATCGCTGCATCGACACCCGGTTGCCCGCCCCGGCGACACTGACGCGCGCCTTGCTGCCATCAGGGGTGCGGTAGAGGACGGTGTTGCTGGCCCCGGCGATCCTGACCGAGGCGCGCGGGGCGAGGTCGATCGTCACGCGGTTACCGGCCCCTTCGATCACCAGCGCGCTGCACCGGCCGGTGATCATCATGGTATTGCCCGCCCCCTCGACGGTGGCGACGCCGCCGCCGCAGTCGAGTTCCTGCGTCGCTCCCGCCCCTTCCTGACGGACCTGTGCCGGCAGCGTGGCGGGCAGTACGAGGGCGGACAACAACAGCGCGGCGCGAACGGCCATGATCTCTCTCCCGGGACAATCAGGCGGTTAGCCTAACCGGATCAGGGGTAGGAAACCATGGTCGCTGCGACGATCAGTGAAGGCTCTTGGCCGAAGCGGCGTTGCGTGGGGGCGTGCGGCCGGCGGCGATGGCGAAGGCGCACAAGGCGGCATAGCAGAGCGCCGGCACGACGAACGCCGCGCCATGGCCGAGCGCACCCGACACCAGCCCGACGATCAGCGGGATCACCGCCCCGCCGAAGATCGCGGTGCAGAGCAGCCCCGAGGTTGCCGCCTCGCTGGCGGTCGAGCGTTCGAGGGTCAGGGTGAAGATGACCGGGAACATGATCGAGTTGAACAGGCCGATGGCCAGCGCCACGAAGCCCGCCCCGACCCCGCCGACGAACGCGACATAGAGGCACATGGCGACGGCGATACCAGTGAACAGCGCCAGCAGCTTGTGCGCCTTGACCTGCGACAGCAGCACCGACCCGATCGCGCGGCCGACCATCGCGCCCAGCCAGTAGAAGGCGACCGCCTTGCCGGCTTCCTGCAACGACACGCCGGGCACGCCGTCGCTGCCCATGGCGAGGCCCAGCAGCGGCACGCCGAACGCGGCGTCCGAAGCGGCCCAGGCATCGGCGTTGAGGAACAGCGCCATCTGCGTGCCGATGGCGACTTCGGCGCCGACATAGATGAAGATCGCGGCGGCGCCGAGCACCGCCCAGCGCGACGAGAAGGCGTCGCGCAGCAGCGCGGCAGGCGACGGGGTGTTCGCAGGCGCTTCCGGCACGGCGGCCGACACAACCTTGCGGCTGAGGAAGAAGAACACTGCCAGTGCGGCGATCAGCCCGGCGATCCAGAAATAGGCCCGGTCGATCCCGGCCAGCGCGCCGGCGCGCACCGCTTCGGTCAGCACCGTGCCGTCCTTTACCTCGACCCCTTCGAGGAACAGGCTCGCGCCGAGCAGGGGCCCCAGGAAGGTGCCGAACGAGTTGAACGTCTGGCTGAGCGTCAGGCGGAAATGGCTGAGCTTGGGGTCACCCAGCGCGGCGGCCAGCGGGTTCGCCGCGACCTGCAGGATGGTGATGCCCGAGGCGAGGATGAACAGGCCGAGCAGCACGATCGGGAAGACGGCGAGGTTCGCCGCGACCAGCATCGTCAGGCAGCCGACGACCATGGTGATGAGCGCGAACAGGATCGAGGGCACCGCCTTCAACCGGCCGAGCAGGATCGCGGCGGGCATCGAGACGAGGCCATAGGCGAGAAAGAAGGCCGATGCGGCGAACTGCGCCTCGAAATCGGACAGGGTGAAGATGCCCTTCACCGCCGCGACCAGTGGGTCGATCAGCGATGTGATGAAGCCCCATGCGAAGAACAGTGTCGTGACGGCGGCGAATGCCAGCCCGGTGGTGGCGGAACCCGCCCGTGTCTGTGCCAAAAGCGGCCTCCCCAACTCGGTCCTTGTCGGACTAATTCGACAATTTGCTTGCGATATTGGTCCGGTCGCCGAGCAGGCGGGCGATGTCAAGGAATTGGTAAGGATTGGGAGGTTCGAGGAACCATCGCCCCCGCCCCAGCGTCACCCCAGCGAAGGCGGGGGTATCCGGCGGCGAGGAGTGCGCTCCATAACCGGGAGATCCCAGCCTGCGCCGGGATGACGAATTTGGCAACTTCAGCCCAGCCGCGCCACCATGCCCGCCGCCAGTTCCGACAGGGTATCGTCACGCGCGCCCATCATGACGATGCGGTCGCCGGGGCGGGCCTGTTCGACGAGGAACGCCGCCGCTGCGTCGCGATCGGCGATGTGGCGCGCCGGGGCGCCGAGTGCCGTCAGGTCGGCGACGATGTCTGCGCTGGTCACTTCGCGGGTGACCGTCCCGCCGCGATAGACCGGATCGGGGAGCACCAGCAGGTCGTCGGCCACCAGCCGATCGGCGAACATCGCCACCAGTTCGCGCCGCATGACCTTCAGCGGGCCATAGCCGTGCGGCTGGAAGAACAGCAGCAGCCGGCCCGGCGCGCTGCGCAACGTGGCGATGGTCGCGGCGATCTTGTCCGGGTTGTGGCCGAAATCGTCGATGACGGCGACGCCGCCGGCCTGCCCCACCAGTTCGAAGCGGCGCTTGAGACCGGAAAAGCCGGCGATCGCCCGCGCCGCATCGGCGATCGGCACCCCGACCGCCGCCACGGCGCCGATCGCCGCCAGCGCATTGGCGACGTTGTGCCGCCCCGGTACAGCGAGGGCGACGGGATAGGTCGCTCCGTCCGCCGCCAGTTCGAACCGGCTGGCAAAGGGATCGAGCACCAGCGCGCGGGCGGCAAGATCCGCATCGCCCTCCACCGCGAAGGTCGTGCGCTTGTCCGCCGGGATCGTCGCCGCCAGCGCCGCCGCCTCGGCATCGCCGACATTGACGACCACCCGCCCCGCCCGCTCGGCGAATCCGCCGAACAGCGCGCGCAGTTCGTCGAGCGATTTGTGGTCGAGGCTGACATTGTTCAGCACCGCGACGTGCGGTCGGTAATAGGCGATAGAGCCGTCGCTCTCGTCCACCTCGCTGACGAACGCATCGCCCTGCCCGACCAGGGCGCTGGCGAAGGGGCGGTCGGGCGCGGCGAAGTCCTTCATCACCGCGCCGTTCATCACCGTCGGATCGCGGCCTAGCGCGTGGAGGATGAAGCCGATCATGCCGGTGACGGTCGACTTGCCGCTGGTGCCCGCGACCCCGATGGACAGCGTTGCTGCATTGAACAGTTCGGCGAGCAGTTCGGCCCGGCCCATCCGCTTCGCGCCGACGCGGTCGGCGGCGACGATGTCGGCGACGGTCGGTTCGATCGCGGCGGAGGCGATAACGATCTGCTCGGCCGACGCGATGCCGCTGCCATCCTGCGGGTAGAGCGCGATGCCAAGGGCACGCAGGGCATCGAACTTGGCGGGCAGGCTCGCCTGGTCGAGGCTGCGGTCGGAGCCGGCGACGGTCGCGCCGCGCCCGGCGAGGATCATGGCGAGGGGCATCATGCCCGACCCGCCGATCCCGACGAGGAAGAAGGATTTGCCGTACAGCATCGCGTGGCGCTATCGGGGTTGGTCCTGAGTGGCAAGCGGGGTTGCGTGATGCGTATCGGAGTCGTGGCACCGGCACGGCGGGTGGATGAGGAACAGATGGCCCGGACTCAGGGCTATGCCGCTCTCACCTATCCGACGCTCGACCTGGTCGTGCATCCGCAATGCTTCCTCGATGTCGGGCATTTCGCCGGGACCGACGAACAGCGTGCCGCCGCCTTTCTCGAATTCGCGAACGATCCGGGCTTCGACGCGATCTGGTTCGCGCGCGGCGGGTACGGGTCGAACCGCATCCTCGACACGGTGATGCCGCAGCTCAATCGCGCCGCGGCGGCGAAGAGCTATCTCGGCTTTTCCGACATGGGGTTCCTGCTCGGCGCGCTCTATGCCCGGCGGATCGGGCGGCCGGTCCATGGCCCGATGGCGGCGCAGGTCGGTAAGGCCGGCGGCACCAACAGCGCGGCGCGAGCGCTGGCGTGGCTGGTCAATCGCGACCGCACGATGCTGGCCCCGGAGCTCGACGGAAGGCCGACCGTCGCGTTCAACCTTGTCATCTTGTGCGCGTTGATCGGTACGCCGTGGCTGCCCGACCTGACCGACCATGTCGTGATCGTCGAGGAAGTCGGCGAGGATCTGTACCGCATCGACCGGCTGTTGTGGCAGCTGAGCGAGGCGACGCAATTGAAGGGCATCGCCGGCATCCGGCTGGGCGCGGTGACTGACCGCCATCCCGACGATACGGGGTTCGGCGAGACCGAGGAACAGATCGCCGCCAAATGGGCTCGGGCGATGGGCGTGCCGTATCTGGGGCGGGCGCATGTCGGCCATTATGCCGATAACATGGTGGTGCCGTTCGGGGTGGCGTGACGGGTTACCAGTTCGGCGGCTTATGAATCGTGTCGGTCGGCGTCGCCACCGGGTCGCTCAACTGCGAACTGGCGAGCAGATGTACGCGCGGATCGATCTTGAAATCAGCCAGTGCCTTGAGTTCGATGCTGCCCTTTGGCCGCGGCGGCACCAGTCCGACCACCGTACCGCAGTCAGCCTTCGCCATGCGGATCGGCGTGAGCAGGTCGGAATCGTTAGAGACGATTACTGCGCATTGGCAGTGCCCTGATAGGCATCACGCAGCAGATGCGCGGCGAGGTTCACGTCCGACCCCTTTTCCTCGCTCTTGTAGGTCCAAGCTTTTACGGGGTTACCGGCCGGATCGAGCTGGAGGACCGGCTTTCCGCCCATGCGCCGATAGCGACCGGTCGCGGGATCGGTTTCCACCATCACCTGACTGACGACCGAACTCATGAACGTCCCCAGATGCACTTCGACTCTGGGCAGTGAACGCAGCGCCTGAAGATACGCGAACTGGCGGGTCGGCTGGTCGGGGTCCTGCGGACGCGCATCGACCTGTGCCGTAAAGTAATGGATCTTGGTGACGCTGTTGCGCGGCAGCAGCTGATCGCACCAACGCTCCAGATCGAGCCATCTGTACGGCGTGCCTTTCAGCAGCCCATAATAGAGGTTGAACCCGTCGATATAGACATGGGTGTTCAAGGCGCCTGCCCTACAAAGAGCAACGGCGGGCTTTTGGCCCGCCGTGCGCCCGACGGCCGAAGCTCATCAGGGGAGTAATATTTTCTTATTAAGATAAAACATCGCGAATTGCAAAATCGCTCCTACTCCCCGAACGTCCGCGGCGCGGGGCTCACCGTCACCGCACCTCCCGTCCGCACCTCCTGCACCTCCAGCGCGCGTTCAGCCACGCCGTCGCGGCCGAAGCGGAAGGCGCCGTCGAGCCCCGCGAAGCCGTCCTCGGCACGCAACCGGCTTTCGGGAAAGTCGCGGCCGATTGCCCAGTCGCGGGCGATGCGGACGGTCAGCAGCACCGAATCATAGCCCAGACTCGACAGGCGGTATGGCGCGGCGTTGAAGCGGGCGCGGTATTTGGTCACGAACTGGCGATACAGGCCGTTCGAGACGCTGGCATACCAGGCGCCATTCAGCGCCGGCATCGATCCCAGGCCGGTTTCGGTGTTCCACAATTCGGTGCCAAGCACCTTGGCCGAACGGCTGGTCGACCGGCGGATCGCGGGCACTGCCAGCGCCGCCTGCCCTGCCTGATCGGCGATCAGGATCGCTTCGTAGGGCGAGGTCTTCGGCAGCTTCGCGACCGCCGCCGCGATCCCGCCCCGGGCATAGGTCTGGATCGAGACGACCTGTCCGCCGGCCTGCTCGACGGCGCGGAGGAAGCTGGTCGAGGCGCGCTGGCCATAGACGCCGGCAGGCACGAGGCCGGCGAACTGGGTCATGCCGTTGGTGCGGGCATAGCCGACGACCCGGTCGATCGACTGCGCCGGGGTATAGCCGAGCAGATAGGCACCGCCCCCGGCAACCGACACGTCGTTCGAATAGCTGATGACCGGCACCTTCGCCCCGCGGGCGATCGGGGCCACCGCGCGCACGTCGTCGGCGAGCAGCGGCCCCAGGATCAGCCGGTTGCCCTCCGCAATCGCGCGCTGCGCGGCGGCGGCGGCGCCGAGCGCGGTGTCATAGGTAGTGATTCGCACCCGTTCGCTGCGCGTGTCGAGCAGCGCCAGCTGCGTCGCATTGGCGATCGAGCGCCCGACCCCGCCATTGGGACCGCTGAGCGGTACCAGCAGCGCGACGCGGTGACGCTGATTATCCTCGGGAATGCCGCCGGTGACCGGGCCGGGCCGGGTCGGCTGCGGGCGGGTGGTGGTGGGCGGCGCCTGTTCGACCGGCCCCTTGGGAACGATGGTCGCGCACCCCGCGAGCAATGCCGCGCCGATCAGCGCCGTGGCGCGCGCGATGTGGTGCCGCCATTGCCGTGGCGCTATCGTGTCTGCCATGGACCTACCCCTGATGACCGAAAAACTTGTCCCCGGCCTCTACATCGTCGCGACCCCGATCGGCAATCTCGCTGACCTAACTATCCGTGCCGCCGATATTTTATCGCGCGCCGATGTGATCGCGGTCGAGGACAGCCGGGTAACGGCGGGGCTGTTGCGCCATATCGGGGTCAAGCGGCCGATGATCCCCTATCACGACCATAATGCCGAGGGGATGCGCCCGGGGCTGATCGCGCGGATGGCGAGTGAGGCGGTGGCGCTGGTGTCCGATGCGGGGACGCCGCTGATCTCCGATCCCGGCTACAAGCTGGTGCGCGATGCGCGGGCGGCGGGGCATGTCGTCGTCACCATTCCGGGTCCGTGCGCGGCGATCGCGGCGCTGACGCTGGCGGGCCTGCCGACCGACCGGTTCCTGTTCGCCGGCTTCCTGCCGTCCAAGGTGCATGCCCGGGCGGAGGCGATTGCCGAGATCGCCGGCGTCCGCGCGACCCTGGTCTTCTATGAAAGCGGGCAGCGATTGTCGGCGACGCTCGCCGCGCTGGCGGAAGGGCTGGGCGAGCGCGAATGCGGCGTCGCGCGCGAGATCACCAAGCGGTTCGAGGAGTGCGTGACCGGCACATTGTCGGCGCTGGCGGAGCGCTATGCCGATGCGCCGCCCAAGGGCGAGATCGTGATCGTAGTCGCCCCGCCCGGAGCCCCGGCGCCCGCGACGCAGGACGATGCCGACACGGCGCTGCGCGAGGCGCTGACCCGGCTGCCCACGTCGAAGGCGGCGGGCGAAGTGGCCAAGGCGTTGGGGCTGGACCGGCGCGAGCTGTACGCGCGGGCGATGGCGATGAAGGGGGAGTAGGGCGGACCGGTCCGCCATCCTTACGTAACCCCGGACCGGGTTTACGCCGCGATATTGCGCAGCGCGGTCATCTGGGTCGGGCGAACCGCATGGTTGATCGGCAGCGTATCGCCGCAGCAGGCACATTCGGCGATGATCCGCCCGACGAACCATTGCGACGCCCCGCAGGTCGGGCAATGGTTGCGACCATGCAGCGCGTAGAGGGGCACGCGGGTCGGCATCAAGGCGGTTCGTTCCACGGCAGTCTCCCTGTTGAAAAGGGAACGCCACCACCGCGCCACGGTTCCGTTACGAAGGGTACCAAAGACCGACGAGGACACGAAAGGTTCCAGACTGCAAGCGGCGACAGGCCATACCCGCCACCGGTCCGCCGCAGTTCCCGGTCAGGCCGGCGCGCGTTCGTCCAACAGCGTGTGCGCGTCAAGTCCCAGCAGGTCAATATGCGCGCGAATCCGTGGCCAATGCCCGCTCAGGAAGCGTTCGCGCTCCGCCATGCGCAACCGCTCCACGGCGCCGGGCAACACGAACATGCCGACGCCGCGCCGGACCTCGACATAGCCATCGTCCTGAAAGGTCTGGTACGCCTTGGCGACGGTCAGCGGGTTGGCGCCATGTTCGGCGGCAAAGGCGCGGACCGACGGCAACTGGTCCCCCGTGCGATATTCCCCGCGCAGGATCGCGGCGGCGATCAACGCGCGCAGGCGCAGATATACGGGCGTGTCCTCATGATCGATCGCTGTCATGCTGACTTAATACAGCAAGCGGCAAAAATGTCCATCATTCAACCGGACCATCGCGTACCGATGCGTGCCGGGTCGGGACGCGGCCGTTCGTCGAGCGGCCGGCCGGGCGAACCGATGAAAACGAAGCCGGCGATGCGGTCGTTCGCTCCCCCGAAGGCATCGCGCACCCGGTCGCTGAACGCCATCCATCCCGTCAGCCAGCTGGCGACATAGCCCATGGCGTGCGCGGCATGGAGCAGGTTCATCGTCGCCGCCCCGGCCGACAGTTCCTGTTCCCAGCGCGGGATATGGCTGTCGACCGGCGCGGACAGGACGACGATCAGCGCCTCGCCCTCATGCGCGAAGCGGTCGCAGGCTTCGAGATGCGCTTCGGTCGCCTTGGGATTCTCCACCACCTGCGCCTCGCGCAGCAAGGCTGCGAACGCCGCGCGCTTGTCCTGCGGCACCACGACGAAGCGCCACGGGGCGAGCTTGCCATGGTCGGGCGTGCGCGCGGCGATCGCGATCATCGCATCGATCTCGGCATCGCCCGGCCCCGGTGCGACCATGTCGCGCGGCTTGCCCGAACGGCGGGTGCGCAGATAGTCGAGCAGCGTGGAGCGGTCGTTGAAGGTCATGGGCCGCGATGTAGTCGCCGCGGCACGGCAGGCCAAGCATCGTCACATTCGCAACAATCCCGCTTGGCATCGCGATTTTCGCCGTTAGGCTCGCTCAATCCGCGTGCCCCGCCCATAAGAGGCGACGGGCGCGCCAGTTTTTTGCGGGGGATGCATCCTTGTTCGGCCTACCCATCATTCCATCGATCGCAGCGGGGTTCCTGATCCTGCTGTTGCTGCTGGGCGGCGTCGCCGCGGCCAGCAAGGGCGAAGAATTCGCCGGCCATCCCAAGGGGCTGTACGTCCTGTTCTTCGCCGAGATGTGGGAGCGCTTTTCCTATTACGGCATGCGCGCGTTGCTGATCTTCTACCTGACGAAGCACTGGCTGTTCGGCGACGGCGAATCCAACCTGATCTACGGCGCCTATACCTCGCTGGTGTACATCACGCCGGTGCTGGGCGGCTATCTCGCCGACCGCTATCTGGGACAGCGCAAGGCGGTGCTGTTCGGCGCGGTGATCCTGACCATCGGCCATCTGCTGATGGCGTTCGAGGGACAGACCGGCATCACCGATCCGATCGTCAAGCAGGCCGATCCCGCGATCAACGTGTTCTGGGCGGCGCTGGCCTGCATCATCGTCGGGTCGGGCTTCCTGAAGGCGAACATCTCGGTGATCGTCGGGCAGCTCTACAGCCGCACCGATCTGCGCCGCGACGGGGCCTACACCATCTTCTATGTCGGGATTAACGTCGGCGCGGCGCTGGGCGTGATCTTTGCCGGTTTCCTCGGGGAAACCTATGGCTGGGCGTACGGCTTCGGCGCGGCGGGCATCGGCATGCTGCTCGGCCTGATCGTGTTCGTGCTGGGCAAGCCGCTGCTGAAGGGTCAGGGCGAGGCCCCGCGCCCGCTGTCCAAGGGCACCGAATGGGGGCTGTACGGCCTTGGCGTCGCGTCGATCGGTGTGATCTGGGCACTGATCCAGTATCAGTCGGTGATCGAGACGCTGCTCATCATCTCGGGCGTCGCGCTGCTCGGCTATGTGCTGTTCGAATCGTTCAAGCTGCCCAAGGAACCGCGCGAGCGGATGTTCGCCATCCTGTTCCTGATCGCGCTGAACCCGGTGTTCTGGGGCCTGTTCGAACAGGCGGGCGGCTCGCTGAACCTCTATACCGACCGCTATGTCGATCGCGGCGGGGTGCCCGCCTCGTTGTTCCAGTCGATCAACGCGATCTACATCGTGCTGCTCGGCCCGATCTTCGCGGCGTTGTGGGTGGCGCTGGCCAAGCGCAATCTCGAACCCTCCGCCCCGGCCAAGTTCGCGCTGGCGTTGCTGCAGGTCGGCTTCTCGTTCCTGCTATTCGTGTGGGGCGCCAGGACCGTCGGCCCGGAAATCGCGACGCCGGTGCTGTTCGTCTTCCTGATCTATTTCTTCCAGACGACCGGCGAGCTGTGCCTGTCGCCCGTCGGCCTGTCGGCGATGAACCGGCTGGCGCCCAAGCACCTCGCGTCGCTGATCATGGGTGCGTGGTTCTACATGACGGCGGTCGGCAATTTCGTGGCCGGCAAGATCGGTGAGGCGACCGGCGGCCATGACGGCGAAATGACCAAGGAAGGCACGTTGTCGGTCTATAACAGCATCGGGTGGTGGACGATCGGCATCGGCGTGGTCGTGCTGCTGCTCTCCCCTATCGTGAAGCGGTGGATGCACCTCGACACGCTGGCCGACGATGCCGACCACAGCCTCGCGGGCCAGGCCGAGATCGGCGAGCCGAAGGCGGCGGGTGTGGATGTGTGGAAGGAAGAGAAATAGGGCAGTCGACAAGCTGATCAGTTCCTGGCGGGGTGTTGCTGCATTGCAGCAGCATCCCGCTCGTGCTATCCGCCCGCCATTCCGGGGGGATAGCAGATGATTAAGTATCGCGAGGATATCGATGGTCTACGGGCAATCGCGGTCCTGCTGGTAATCGCGTTTCACTGCGGCTTCGCGCGCTTCATTCCTGGGGGCTATGTCGGCGTCGACGTATTTTTCGTCATCTCCGGCTATCTCATTACCAAGATCATTTTTACCGATGCGCAGGCGGGGCGGTTTAGCATCTGGGATTTTTACGAACGACGCGTCCGGCGGGGCGTCTGCCATAATTCTACTTCCCGATGAAACGCTGCAGCAAGCGAAGAACACGGCGGCATCCGCTCTTTTTGCATCGAACATTTATTTTTATACTCAGTTCGACTATTTTGATGCTTCCTCCGAATTTAATGCCTTGCTTCACACGTGGTCTCTTTCGGTCGAAGAGCAGTTTTATATTTTCTTCCCGCCCCTGCTGGCATTTGTCCATCGCCGCTTTCCTGCAGCGCTCAAGCCCTTGGTCGGATTTATTCTCGTCATAACTCTGATTTTGTCGCAGTGGAGACTAGCTACCGATCCGTCTGCAGCATTTTATCTCGTCCAGTACCGGACGTGGGAACTGATGATCGGGTCGGTTTTAGCTCTTGGCATGATTCCCGAGTCGCGCGGTGGCGTCGTCGCCGATGTTGTCGGTGCAATTGGCCTGGGATGTATCGGCGCCAGCGCGCTACTCCTGACCAAAATCAGCAGCTTTCCCGGAATCAATGCGGCTCCCGCGTGCATTGGTGCAGCGTGCCTGATCTGGTCGGGGTCGGCCCGTCGTACGTTGGCAGGACGATTGCTTAGCATCCCGCCGGCCCGCTTTTTCGGCAAGATTTCTTATTCTCTGTACCTTTGGCACTGGCCGATTTGGGTCTTGGGCAATCAGGTGTACGAACCGAGGAACAGTGCTGGTCGGCTGGTCTACATCGCGATCGCGATCATAGCGGCGACCCTGTCCTGGCGGTTTGTCGAGCAACCGTTCCGCAAACGCGATGAGGCCGTTTCCTCAAAGCGCGTCGTGGCGATCGGTGTGGGATCGATGCTATTCGTCCTCGCTTTCGCCGCTGCCACACCGTTCGTCGCACGTGCCTATTGGCAAGTGCCTGCTCGTGTCGAGCGGGTGGCAAAGTTCATCAACTATCGCGCGGATGACAACTTCCGCGTCGGCAGTTGCTTCCTTACCACCCGCGACACATTCGCATCCTATGCGCGCGATACGTGCCTCCCCATTTCGTCGACGAAACCGAACTATCTGCTTCTAGGCGACAGCCATGCGGCGCATTTCCTGCCCGGTATGATGGCACAACGGGATCTTAACCTGCTACAGGCGACCGCATCGGGTTGCCGCCCCGTGGCCGATCCCACCGGGGAGCGTCGCTGTACGGCCTTGATGCATTTCATCACGGACGAATTCCTCCCCCGGCACCGCATGGACACGGTTATCATCTCCGCCCGTTGGGCGAATGACGATTGGCCCGCTCTGCGTCGCCAGATCGAACACGTTCGTCGCTACGCCAATCACGTCATCATATTCGGCCCGATCGCTGAATATGACCGCGCATTACCACGCGTCCTTGCCACCGCCTTGTATCGCAACGATCCAAGCGTACTGGCAGATCATCGTGTCGCCGACAGGCGCGCGCTCGATGCCGAGTTCAAACGGAAGGTACCCACGACCGGAGCAATCTACGTCTCGGTCTACGACGCAATTTGTCCTGATGGGCGTTGCACGCTTTGGACAGCCGACGGTAATCCGGTCCAATCGGATTATGGTCATCTGTCGGCGGAGGGGTCGAAGTTGATGATCGACCGAATCCGCCGTAACCATCCGTTCCCGCTCAAGTAGCGCCGGTCGGTCAGAGGGACGGGGATTTCGAACCTTAGTTGCGAAATCCCTGTTGCAACCTGCCTAAACCACGGTATTCGGCACGTCTCCCGCAGAGGGGGCGCTTAGCTCAGTTGGTAGAGCATCTCGTTTACACCGAGAGGGTCGGCGGTTCGAGCCCGTCAGCGCCCACCACCGCGCAGCGCAGGATGGGCTGCAAGCAGCACACACCATGCGCCAGCGCGGCCAGCGGGTCGAAGCCAGGCCATAAGGCGCGGCTTCGCCACGACTGACGGCCTGCGCGGGTGCGATGCGGTTTTTTGCGTGGCTCCTGAGCCGCCTTGGCCTGCGCTAGCGCAGAACGGCACTGGATGAGTGGCCTGCCGCGCCGCTCCAAGGCGACACTCCCTACGCCCAGCCCAACCCCGCCTTCGCCACCGCCTGGCCATAGCGCTCCATCCCCGCCACCGCCTGCGCGGTGAGGGCGACGAACGCCCGGCGGCGGTCGCTCGGATCCTCGCGGCGCATCAGCAGGCCGGCATCGGTCATCGCCGTGATCCAGCGCAGCGCCGTCGTCGGCGGTACGGCGGCGGCGATGCACAGGCTCGACACCGATACCGTCAGCCCCTCCAGCCGGGCGGCGAACAGGTCGAGCAGCATGTCCCATGCGGGATCGGCGAACAGGTCCCTGGGGAAATACTGGTCGCGCATCCGGCGCGCGCGGATCGCGCCGCGGACGGTTGCGGCCGTGACCTCGACCGGTGCCTCGCTTTCGGACGGGGGCGCCACGAAGTCCGACCCGCGGTCGCGCACGCCGTCGCCGGCCCCTCCGTCGCGGCTGAGCTTGAGCAGCGCTTCGGCGATACGCGCGATCTCGGCGTTCAGTCGGCGCAGGCGTTCGGCGTCGCGCTCCGCGGCGTGCATCCCGCCAGCGACACCGCCGCTCAGCGCAATCGCCGCAACCCGCTCCTCGGGCCGGGCGTCGCACAACAGGATCGCCGGGCCGCCCAGCAGGTGCAGCGACACGATGTCGAGCGCATCGAGCGGGAAGCTGGCGACGATCTGCGCCCGGTCGCGCCGGGCGCGTGCGACCAGCAGCGGCAGGGCGCGGTCGAGGTCCGCCGGATCGACGCCCGCCGCCTCGACCAGCAGCAGGTCGGCATGCGGGATCGCATCGAGCGCGTCGGCGATCTCGGCAAAGCCGATCGTGTCGCCGAGCTGTACCCCGGCCGCGCGCGCCGCCTGTGCCGCATCGTCCGCCGCGATCGCATCGTCGGCGACGATGATCGCCCGCCGCGTTGCCGGCTCACCAAATCCTTCGAACGCCGTCAAACCGTCCCCCTGTCCTATCCGTATACGGGAGCCGATAGGAGGGACGGGCCGGCTTAGTCCATCGCCTTCACGATTTCCTCGACCATCTTCTTGGCGTCGGCGAGCAGCATCATGGTGTTGTCGCGGTAGAAGACCTCGTTATCGACCCCGGCATAGCCCACCCCGCCCATCGACCGCTTGATGAACAGCACCGTCTTTGCCTTTTCGACGTCGAGCACCGGCATGCCGTAGATCGGCGAGGTCTTGTCGGTCTTCGCCGCCGGGTTGGTCACGTCGTTGGCACCGATGACGAAGGCGACGTCGGTCTGTGCGAATTCGGAGTTGATGTCCTCCAGCTCGAACACATCGTCATAGGGCACGTTGGCTTCGGCGAGCAGCACGTTCATATGCCCCGGCATCCGCCCCGCGACCGGGTGGATGGCGTATTTCACGCGGACGCCATGCTCCTTCAGCTTGTCGCCCATTTCCCTGAGCGCGTGCTGCGCCTGGGCCACCGCCATGCCGTAGCCGGGGACGATGATGACCTGTTCGGCCTGCTGCATCAGGAAGGCGGCGTCCTCTGCCGATCCGCGCTTCCACGGCCGGTCGATCGCCGCCGCGCCTCCCCCGCCGCTGTCGGTCGCGCCGAAGCCGCCGGCGATCACACTGATGAAGCTGCGGTTCATCGCGCGGCACATGATGTAGCTGAGGATCGCGCCCGACGAGCCGACCAGCGCGCCGGTGATGATCATCGCAGTGTTGCCGAGGGTGAAGCCCATCGCCGCCGCCGCCCAGCCCGAATAGCTGTTGAGCATCGACACGACGACCGGCATGTCCGCCCCGCCGATCGGGATGATCAGCAGGAAGCCGATCGCGAACGACAGCACGACCACCGCCCAGAACGGCCAGCTGTCCTGCGTATGCGCGAACTGCGCGACCAGCAGCAGGATCGCGGCCAGCGTGGCGAGGTTGATGACGTGCCGGCCGGGCAGCAGGATCGGCTTGCCCGACATGGAGCCGTTCAGCTTCAGGAAGGCGATGACCGAGCCGGAGAAGGTGATCGCGCCGATCGCGACTCCTAGGCCCATCTCGACCTTGCTGACCGGGTTGATGACCGCGAAGGGCTGTCCGATCATCGGGATCACCATCATCGCGATGCCGAACGGCTGCGGGTTCAGATAGGCGGCGATCCCGACCAGGACGGCGGCGAGACCGACTAGCGAGTGGAAGGCGGCGACCAGCTGCGGCATCGCGGTCATCGCGATGCGCTTGGCGGTGGTCAGGCCGATGACCGCACCGATCGCGATGGCGATCAGGATTTCGGCGATCGTGACGACATCATAGCTCCACGTTTCGCCATAGAGGTCGGATCGCTCCGACAGTCCGCCGACGATCGGCAGATGCGTAAAGATCGTGGTCAGCACCGCGATCCCCATGCCGATCATGCCGAGCCGATTGCCCCGCCGGCTGGTCGCTGGCGACGACAGGCCGCGCAGCGCGAGGATGAAGCACACGCCCGCCACCAGATAGGCGAAGGCGACCCATGGATTGACCGGTGCGTGCATCCCCTCACCCCTTCTTCTTGTACATGGCGAGCATGCGTTCGGTGACGGCGAACCCGCCGAAGATATTGATGCTGGCCAGCACCACGCCGAGCAGCCCCAGCCATTTGGCCCCCGGCACGCCCGCGGCGGCGGCGGCGATCAGCGCGCCGACGATGATGACCGAGGAGATGGCGTTGGTGACCGCCATCAACGGCGTATGCAGCGCCGGCGTCACCGACCAGACGACATAATAGCCGACGAAGCAGGCGAGGACGAAGATCGACAGGATCGAGAGGAAGTCCATCGAGTTATCCTTCAAGATCCTCCCCAAGCATGCTTGGGAAGGGGGACCGCCGGCGCAGCCGGGGGTTGGAGGGGCAGCGCGGTCTCGGCGATCGCTTCGGCCGCGGCGCCGGGGTCGGCTAGCACGTCACGGGCGGGGATGCGGACGATGGTCAGGCCCCGTGCAGCGAGGACGGCGTCCCGCTCAGCGTCGCGCGCAGAACGGCTCCCCCGATCATGCGCCTCGCCGTCGATCTCAATCGACAGCTTGGCTCGCGCGCAATAGAAGTCGAGCACGTACTTCAAGATCGGATGCTGCCGCCGAAACTTCAGGCCATAGGGTTCAAGTCGCAGGCGTTGCCACAGCAGCACTTCGGGCAAGCTCATTTCGCGCCGCAGGCGTCGTGCCTGTCGGACCGTCGAAGCCCCTCCACCACGCTGCGCGTGGTCCCCCTCCCCATGCGACGCATGGGGAGGATTTGAGGAGGTGATCGCTCTCACCGTTTCGCCAGCACCTGTTCCGCCAGCAGCCGCTGGATCGCGGCCGGGTCGGCGTTGCGGCTGACCTTCAGGACCATCGGCGTCGCCTGCCCGGTGACCCACAGGTGCAGGTCGCTGTCGAGGTCGAACGTCCCGGCGCTTTCGACCGAAAAGCCGGTGATCGAGCGATAGGGTACGCTGCGGAAGGCGATCTTGGAGCCGGTGATGCCCTGCACGTCGACCAGCACGAAGCGCAGGTTGGTGAGGAAGGCGGTGTCGCGGAGCGAGCGGAAGGCGGCCAGTACCTCCTCCCCCGCGATCAGGGCGTGGCCGTATTTTTCGTGGATTTCGGCCGGATCGACCTCGTGGCTGCTGAACAGACCCATTGATATTCCCCCTTCAAGCGGTCAGGCGTGTGTTCGTCACCTGGCCGTCCTGCGTCAGGCGGATCGCCTGCGTTACCTCGTCATCGGCGGGCAGGATCGGGCGGCCGGCGTCCTTGTCCCAATAGGCGGCCAGAAAGTTGTAAAGGTTGCGCGCAAACAATGCCGATGCGTCCGCGGCAAGGCGGCTTGCCACGTTGCGATGGCCGACGATGTTGACACCGTGTCGCTGAACCACCTCGCCCGCGACCGATCCTTCGACATTGCCGCCCTGTTCGACCGCGAGGTCGACGATGACGCTGCCCGGCCGCATCGAGGCGATCTGCGCGTCGCTGATGAGCCGGGGAGCGGGCCTGCCCGGGATCAGCGCGGTGGTGATGACGATGTCCTGTTTCGCGATATGGGCGGAGACCAGCTCGGCCTGTGCGGCCTGATACTCGGCGCTCATTTCGCCGGCATAGCCGCCCGCGCCTTCGCCCTCGATGCCTGCAACCTTCTCCACGAAGATCGGCTTGGCGCCCAGAGACAGGATCTGTTCCCTGGTCGCCGAGCGCACGTCGGTCGCGCTGACCTGCGCCCCCAGCCGGCGCGCGGTGGCGATCGCCTGCAAGCCCGCCACGCCGACGCCCATGACGAATACCCGCGCCGCGCTGATCGTACCGGCCGCCGTCATCATCATCGGGAAGGCGCGACCATATTCCGATGCGGCGTCGAGCACCGCCTTGTACCCCGCCAGGTTCGCCTGCGACGACAAGATGTCCATCGACTGGGCGCGGGTGATGCGCGGCATCCATTCCATCGCCAGCGCCTCCAGCCCGAGCGCGGCGTACCCTTCGATCCGCGCGCGGTCGCCGAACGGATTGAGGCTCCCCAGCAGCCATGCACCGCGCTTTGCGCCGGAAAGGCTTTCCGGCGCGGGCGCGGCGACGCCCAGCACGATGTCGGCATCGGCCAGTATCTGCGCGCGGCCGCCGATGGTGGCGCCGGCGGCGGCATAGGCGGCATCGTCGATCGACGCAGCCGTCCCCGCCCCCGTTTCCACCGCCACCTCGGCGCCGAGGCCGATCAACTTCTTAACCGTTTCGGGGGTCGCGGCGACCCGGCGTTCGCCGGCGGCCTGTTCGGCGAGCAGCGCGACCTTCACGTCAGCCCGCGATCAGATAGATGACCAGTGCGGCGATCAGGGCGCAGATCACGGTGCCCCAGGTGAACCAGCGCAGGAAGCTGTTGTACGTCCCGGCATGGGCGGGCGGGCGGCCTTCTACTGCCATCGGAACTCCTCTCGATCCGTTATCTTGGCGCAAGACTAGCGCGCCGCCACCCGCGCGCCAAGCCCTGTGCCGACGCGCCGTTCCGAGGCCGCAGGAAACGACATTGCGTCATCGGCTTAAGTCGAATTTTACGAACGTCTGCGCATGGTTGCTCCGTTACGGGACGATAGGGACACATGGACAGCATATGACGCGCGACGGGCAAAGGCTGTTGATGGTGATCGACGACGAACCGGCGCAGCGGCGGCTGGTCGCGGCGATCGCGGGGCGGCGCGGGTGGCGCACGCTGTTCGCGCGGGATGGGGAAAGCGCGCTGGCGATGCTCGGCACGCCCGACGGCATGGCGCTGGACGCGGTGCTGCTGGACCATTGGTCGCCGGATGCCGATGCGACCGCGCTGATCGCCGAATTGCGCCGCAACCGCCCGGCGCTGCCGATCCTGTTGCTCACCGCCAATGAATCGGTGGCGGGCGCGGTCGCGGCGATGCGCGCGGGGGCGAGCGATTTCCTGGTCAAGCCGATCGCCGCCGAACGGCTGCTGACCGCCCTGGAAGCCGCGGCCGGTGGTGCCACGCGCGGCGAGCTGCGCCCACTGACCGAGAAACTGTCGATGACGCTGGCATTCGAGGAGATCGTCGGGTCGGCCCCGCAATTCCGCGCTGCCCTCGCCATCGCCGCCAAGGCGGCCCGCGCGCGGGTGCCGGTGCTGATCGAGGGCGAAAGCGGGGTCGGCAAGGAAGTGGTCGCGGATGCGATCCACGCCGCATCCCCGCGCGCCCGCAAGCCGATGGTGCGGGTCAATTGCGGCGCGATCCCCGCCAATCTGGTCGAAAGCGAGCTGTTCGGCCACGAAAAGGGCGCGTTCACCGGCGCGTTCGAACGCAAGATCGGCCGGTTCCAGGAAGCGGACGGCGGCACGATCTTCCTCGACGAGATCGGCGAAATGCCGTTCGAGACGCAGGTGAAGCTGCTGCGGGTGCTGCAATCGGGCGAGATCCATGCGGTCGGCGCGCGCCATCCGCGCGAGGTGGACGTGCGCGTCATCGCCGCGACCAACAAGACGCTGACGCAGGAGGTCGAGGCCGGACGGTTCCGCGAGGACCTGTATTACCGGCTGAACGTCGTGCAGGTGACGATCCCGCCGTTGCGCGACCGCATCGGCGACATTCCCGCGCTGGCCCGCCACCTGATGGCGCGGATCGCGCAGCAGCCGGGGCTGCGGCCGCTGGGGATCACCGACGATGCCATTGCGCTGCTCGGCACCTATCCGTGGCCGGGCAATGTCCGCCAGTTGCAGAACGCGCTGTTCCGTGCGGCGGTGCTGTGCGACGGGGACGCGCTGACCCGGGCCGATTTCCCCGAGATCGCACAGATCGCGGAAGGCGGCGCGCCGCAGCCGGTGCTGCCCGCGCAACGCCACGATGTTGCGGGCGGTGTCACGCTGTTCCGCCCCGACGGAAACCTGCGCGCGCTGGAGGAGATCGAGGCCGACGTCATCCGCCTCGCCATCGGCCATTATCGCGGGCGGATGACCGAGGTCGCCCGGCGGCTGGGGATCGGGCGGTCGACGCTGTATCGGAAATTGGGCGAATTGGGGATCGACCAGAACGCCGCTTGAGGGATTTTCGCCCCCCCTTCGAAAGGTCGTCACCCCGGACTTGATCCGGGGTCCCGCTTGCTTGCTACGGCGGCAGAAGAAGCGGGACCCCGGGTCAAGCCCGGGGTGACGGGTGGGGTTGCTTCCATCGTCATTCCCGCGAAGGCGGGAATCCATTGCCGCAACGGTTCTGCGTGATCCGGGACGTCAGCGTCTATGGACTCCCGCCTTCGCGGGAGTGACGAAGAATTGGGTTCGGCCTGCAACAGGCCGTATCCCCGCGCAGGCGGGGATCCAGAGCCACAGGCGTCGCGCTTTGTAACCCTGGATCCCCGCCTGCGCGGGGATACACAAGCAAGGGCACGATACCAGTGCTTCGGGCGCCCTGGATCCCCGCCTGCGCGGGGATACAGATGTGATGACCGGCGGCTTCGATCCATCGCGGCTTGGATCCCCGCCCCCGCGGGGATACGGATCAGCTGCGTCAGGCGACCACCTCCCGCCATTCCCCCGGCGCCAGCCCTTCGACACTCCACGGCCCGATCCGCCAGCGCACCAGCCGGAGCGTCGGCAGGCCGACCGCCGCCGTCATCCGCCGCACCTGCCGGTTGCGCCCTTCGCGGATGGTGAGCGACAGCCAATGGTCGGGCACGCTCTTGCGGAAGCGTATCGGCGGCACGCGCTCCCACAGGTCGGGCGGGTCGATCGCCATCACCTCCGCCGGGCGGGTCGGGCCGTCGTTGAGCGCGACGCCCTGCCGCAGCCGGTCGAGCGCGGCGGCGTCGGGCGCGCCCTCTACCTGCACGAGATAGGTCTTGGGCAGCTTGAACCGGGGATCGGCGATCCGCGCCTGCAGGCGGCCGTCGTCGGTCAGCAGCAACAGCCCCTCGCTGTCGCGGTCAAGCCGCCCGGCGGGATAGACGCCGGGCACCGCGACATGGTCCGACAGCGTGGCACGCGCGCCCTGCGTCCCGCGATCGGTGAATTGCGACAGCACGTCATAGGGTTTGTTGAGAAGGATCAGCCGCGCCATGGCGCTCTGTCGGCGATCCGCCCCGCGCTGTCGAGGGGGCGGGAACCGCTATCGTCGCGGCACGTCCCTGCCCTATAGCCCGGTCCGCCTATCGAGGGAGAGCGCCCATGAAGACCGTTTCGACCGCCCGCGCCCATGGCGGCACGCAGGGCGTCTATTCACATGAATCGACCGCCACCGGCACGACGATGACCTTTTCGGTGTTCGTGCCGCCGCTGGACGAAGGGCAGCGCGCGCCGGTGCTGTGGTATCTCTCCGGCCTGACCTGCACCCATGCCAATGTCACCGACAAGGGCGAGTTCCGTGCGGCGTGCGCCGAGGCGGGGATCGCCTTCATCGCGCCCGACACTTCGCCGCGCGGCGAAGGCGTGCCCGACGACCCGCAAGGCGCGTGGGATTTCGGGCTGGGCGCGGGTTTCTATGTCGATGCGACCGAGGAGCCGTGGGCGAAGCATTACCGGATGCGGTCGTACGTCGAGGACGAGCTGCCCGCGCTGATCGTCAGCGAATTTCCGATGCTCGATTGCAGCCGCCAGTCGATCACCGGCCATTCGATGGGCGGGCATGGCGCGCTGACCATCGCCCTGCGCAATCCCGACCGGTTCCGGTCGGTGTCAGCCTTTGCGCCGATCGTCGCGCCGGGCCAGGTGCCGTGGGGCGAGAAGGCGCTGGGCGGCTATCTCGGCGACGACCGGTCGGCATGGCGCGCGGCGGATGCGGTGGCGATGATCGAGGATGGCGCGCGGGTGAAGGAGGTGCTGGTCGATCAGGGCGATGCCGACAATTTCCTGGCCGAACAGCTGCGGCCGGAATTGCTGGCGCGGGCCTGTGCGGATGCCGGGATCGACTGCACGCTTCGCATGCAGCCGGGGTATGACCATAGCTATCACTTCATCTCGACCTTCATGGCCGATCATGTGCGCTGGCATGGGGAGCGGTTGAAGGCGGATCGCTAGAGCTTCGTCATTCCCGCGCAGGCGGGAATCCATTGCCGCGACCGGTCGTGAAAGAAGCGCAGCGTCGGCGTGTATGGATTCCCGCCTTCGCGGGAATGACGACTATTTTCGGGGAAGCGGTGCCGGCCCGGCCTACCCCTCCCCCCGCTGCTCGATCAGCTCCAGCACGTCGCCGATCAGCGCGCGCATCGCGGCGCGGGCCGTGAGGGGGTCGCGCGCGGCGATGGCGTCGGCGACCGCGCCATGCTGTTCGACGCTGGCCGAGCGGCCGACGATCGTGTTGGTGAAGCGGATCGAGGTGTTGAGCGCGGTCGCCACCATCTCGCGGAACTGGGCGTAGAACGGGTTCTTCGCCGCCAGCAGGATCGCGACATGGAAGTCGATATCGGCGTCCAGCGCATCGTCCTCGCCCCGCTCGGCCGCCGCCATCCGTGACAGGCCCTGCCGGATGCGCGCGAGGTCGTCGTCATCGGCCGCGACCGCCGCCAGCGCCGCCGCCTCCGGCTCGATCGCGACGCGCAGCTGGTTGAACTGGCGCAGCAGCTCGACCGAGAATTTGCGGTCGAGCAGCCAGTGCAGCACATCGGGATCGAACAGGTTCCATGCCGCTGCCGGGCGGACCACCGTCCCTTGCCTCGGGCGGGCGCTGACCAGCCCCTTGGCGGTCAGCATCTTCACCGCTTCGCGTGTGACCGAGCGGCTGATGCCATGGGTCTTGCCGATCTCCGCCTCGGTCGGAAAGGGGCGGTCGTCATATTCACCGGTGACGATCGCGCGTCCCAGAGTGTCGAGCGTCGCGCGCGTCAGATTGCCGCCGGGCATCCCGGTCATCCGCACCGCCATGGTCCCTCTCTCTCCCCTTATCGGCCGCTTCGTACTGGACAGCTGCCATTCATCGTATAATTGTCCTGTCCCAAAGCGCCAGTGGGCGGTGGAGGATTAACATGCGTCTGTCGACGATCGATCTGATCGTGGTCGTGATCTACGCGATCGGCATCTTCGGGCTGGCCCAATGGGTCAGCCGCGACAAGGGCGGCCATCAGAAGGACAGCTCGGACTACTTCCTCGCGTCCAAGTCGCTGCCATGGTGGGCGATCGGCGCGTCGCTGATCGCGGCTAATATCTCGGCCGAACAGATCGTCGGCATGGCGGGGTCGGGCTATGCGATCGGCCTCGCCATCGCCTCCTATGAATGGATGGCGGCGCTGACGCTGCTGATCGTCGGCAAATTCTTCCTGCCGATCTTCCTGCGCAACGAAATCTACACGATGCCGCAGTTCCTCGAACAGCGGTACGGCCCGTCGATCCGCACGCTGATGGCGGTGTTCTGGCTGGCGCTGTACGTGTTCGTGAACCTGACCAGCATCATCTGGCTCGGCTCGATCGCCGTCACGCAGGTCGCGGGCGTCGACCAGACGGTGGCGCTGGTCGGGCTGGGCCTGTTCGCTTTGCTCTATCAGTTGCGGGGCGGTTTGAAGGCGGTGGCGCTGACCGACATCGTGCAGGTCACGCTGCTGGTGTTCGGCGGGCTGACCATCTCGTATCTTACGCTGTCGCAGATCGGGGGCGATGCCGGGGTGATGGGCGGATTCGCCGAGCTGACGCGGCGTGCGCCCGAAAAGTTCGACATGATCCTGTCGCGCGACAATCCCTTCTACAAGGACCTGCCGGGCCTCTCGGTGCTGATCGGCGGCATGTGGATCGCGAATTTGAGCTATTGGGGGTTCAACCAGTATATCATCCAGCGGGCACTCGCCGCGAAATCGCTGCCCGAGGCGCAGAAGGGCATCGTGTTCGCGGCATACCTCAAGCTGCTGATGCCGCTCGTGATCGTGGTGCCCGGCATCGCCGCGGTCGTGCTGGCGCCCGACCTCGCCAAGCCCGACGAAGCCTATCCGACGATGATGCGGCTGCTGCCCTCCGGGTTGCTCGGGCTGGTCTTTGCGGCGCTGATCGCCGCGATCATCGCGTCGACTGCGTCGAAGATCAATTCGATCGCGACCATCTTCACCCTCGACCTCTATGCCAAGCGCACCAGCGAGAGCGGAGCGATGGATGCGGTGATGGAGCGCAAGCTGGTCCGCAGCGGCCGCATCGCCGCGACCGTCGCGATCCTGATCGCGATCCTCGCCGCGAAGCCGCTGCTGGGCGGCGCGGACCAGGCGTTCCAGTTCATCCAGGAATTTTCGGGCTTCTTCACGCCGGGGATCACCGTGATCTTCCTGCTCGGCCTGTTCTGGAAACGGGCGACCGAGGCCGGCGCGATCGGCGCGGCGATCGCGTCGGTCGTGCTGTCGTGGCTGTTCCGCACGGTCGCACCGGGCATTCCGTTCATGGACCGGATGGGGATCGTGTTCCTGCTGAGCCTCGGCCTCGCGGTCGTGCTGTCGCTGGCGATGAAGGGGCGTGGCGATGCCAATCGCATCACCATGCAGGGCGTGTCGTTCGGCACCTCGACCGGCTTCAATGTCGCCGGGCTGGGCGTCGTCCTGATCCTGATCGCGCTGTACGCGACATGGTGGTGAGCCCGTTCATCGCGATCGACTGGGGCACGACCAACCGGCGTGCGTACCGGGTCGAGGACGGGCGCATCGCCGCCACGCTGCGCAGTCCGCAGGGCGTGTCGACCACGCCGGCTGATGCCTATGCGCAGGAACTGGCCGCGATCCGGGCGGAGCTGGGCGACCTGCCGGTGCTGATGGCGGGCATGGTCGGGTCGACGATCGGGTGGCGGGTCGCCCCCTATGTCGCGGTGCCGGCGGATATCGCCGACATTGCCGCGCAGTTGACGTGGATCGACGACCGTACGGCGATCGTGCCCGGCCTTTCTTTCACCCGCAGCGGTCACGGGGACGTGATGCGCGGCGAGGAGGTGCAGCTGCTCGGCGCGGCGCTCGCCGGACAGGTTCCGGCGGACGCGCTGCTGTGCCAGCCGGGCACGCACTGCAAATGGGTCGAGCTGACCGGGGGCAAGGTCACGGCCTTCACCACCGCGATGACCGGCGAGCTGTTCGCGCTGCTGAAAGGCGGTGGCGTCCTCGCGCCGCAGCTGGCCGCGCCGGTCGCCGCCGGGGATGCGTTCCGCGAGGGCGTGCGCGAAGGGGCGAAGCGTGACCTCGCCGCCAGCCTGTTCGGCATCCGTGCGGCGCATGTGCTGGGTCTGCGCGACGATGCGGACGCCGCCTCCTATGCCAGCGGCGTGCTGATCGGCAGCGACGTCGCTGCGCGCATCGGCGACGGCCGCGACGTCCACCTCGTCGCCGATGGCGATCTCGCCACCCTCTACGCCACCGCGATCGAGACCCTGAACGGCCGCGCCCTTGTCAGCGGGTGCGAGGCCGCCTTTATCGCCGGCATCACCCAGATCCGAAAGTTGTCCGCATGAGCCATCTGTCCGCCTTCGACGCCGCCTTCGCCCGTTGCCCGCTGGTCGCGATCCTGCGCGGGGTACAGCCGCATGAGGTGGAGGCGATCGGCGACGCGCTGATCGACGCCGGCTTCACCATCGTCGAGGTACCGCTCAACTCGCCCGATCCGTATGAGAGCATCACCCGCCTGTCGAAGAAACTGGAGGGCTATGCCGTGGTCGGCGCCGGCACGGTGCTGCGCGTCGAACAGGTGGAGCAGGTCGAGGCGGCAGGCGGCACGCTGATCATCGCGCCCAACGCCAACACGGCGGTGATTTCGGCGGCAGCGGAGCGCGGGCTGGTCGCCATGCCCGGCATCGCCACCCCGACCGAGGCGTTCGCGGCGCTGGACGCCGGGGCCGCGGCGCTGAAACTGTTCCCGGCCGAAGCCGCCAGCCCGGCGGTGATGAAGGCGATGCGCGCCGTCCTGCCCCGCGACGTGCGGATGCTGCCGGTCGGCGGCGTCGTGCCATCGGTGCTGGAGGATTGGCACAAGGCCGGTGCGGCCGGGTACGGCCTGGGGTCCGCGCTGTACGTGCCAGGGATGGACGCGGCGACGGTCGGCGAGCGCGCGCGGGCGTTCGTCGCGGCGTGGACTGCGCTGGAGCGGTAGGCGGGGTTCGGCACGCCGGCGCAGGCCGGGGTACGGGGAATGATTGCTCGAGCGCACGAGGTTCGCCGCAGGCTTCGGCCGAGCGGTAAGCCATAGCCGCCGATGTCGCGAATTCAGCCGAACCGGCAGCGTGTATGGATTCCCGCCTTCGCGGGAATGACGGAGTTGGTAAGGGCGGTTCGAGCCGACAATCCTGGCCCACCAGCTCGACCGTACCCCCGCGCAGGCGGGGGTCTAGAGCCAGGCACGGCAAGAGTTGCGCGCTTGACCCTGGATCCCCGCCTGCGCGGGGATACGGCACGCGGGAAAGGGTCCCGGCTCCATCAGAGGGGATCGAACGGTTTCCGGCCCCGGCAACCGAACGCGGCGTAACGAGTTTGCAGGGGCATGCCGACCCGAGCCCTTCGAACCAGCGACGCATCGCCGCTTGCCCGCGCCCTTCCTATTATCTGCGCCGTCTCGCAGCTGCTGACCCCGCTCCTGCCGGGGATCGGCATCGGGCGGAGCATCGGTGAGCAGTCGAACATGGTGCGAACGCTGGTGACGCCCGCCGGTTGGGCGTTCGCCATCTGGGGCGCGCTCTATACCGGCACGATCGTATTCGCGGTGTATCAGGCGTTGCCGAAGCAGCGCGGCAACCCGTTGCTCGCGCGGTTGCGGATGCCGGCGGCGGGTGCGTTTCTCGGCAATGCGCTATGGGCGGCCTATACACAGCTATTCGGGCTGAGCTTTCCGTCGGCGATCATCATCCTGTTCACGCTCCTCTGCCTGATCGCGACGCTGAGGACCTTTTCGGGCTGGCCGCACGGCTTTTCCGCCGGGGAGCGCTGGTGCGCCGCGCTGCCGCTGACCGCGCTGACCAGCTGGCTGACGGTCGCGTCGATCGTCAACATCGCCGCGACGCTGCGCTTTCACGGGGTCGATGCCGGGGCCGCCGCGCCGCTGGTGTCGGCGCTGTTGCTGGTGGTGGCCGGCGCGATCGCGGCGGCGGCGCTGATCGCGACGCGCGGCTGCCCGCCCTATGCGCTGGTATTCCTGTGGGCGCTGGCGGCGATCTGGGCGGCGGGCGGACAGGCGGCGACGCTGGTCGCGCTCGCGGTGCTTGCCGCCGCGCTGCTGGTGGTCGTGGGGACGCTCACCGGGCTGTCGCGCGGTGGCGTGCGGCACTGGCTGGGGCGGTAGGGCAGACCGCGCGTCGTAGGAGAAGAACCGGGACCCCGGCGCAAGGCCGGGGTGACGTGGGGTTTTGGGTCAGCTTGCGCGTAGCGGTCCCAGGTCGCCCAGCCCGACCGTGCCGCTGGCCATCGCCAGCATCCGGTCGAGCGACACCTTCGCCTTCACCCGCAGCCCTTCCTCGATCTCGATCCGCGGCGACAGGTCGCGGAGCGCAATATAGAGCTTTTCCAGCGTGTTGAGCGCCATGTACGGACAGATATTGCAGTTGCAGTTGCCGTCCGCGCCGGGCGCGCCGATGAAGTTCTTGTTCGGCAGCGCCTTTTCCATCTGGTGGATGATGTGCGGCTCGGTCGCGACGATCAGCGTGTCGCCGGGGAATTCGCTGGCATAGGACAGGATGCCGCTGGTCGACCCAACATAATCAGCATGGTCGAGGATGATCGCCGGACATTCGGGATGCGCCGCGACCGGGGCGTTCGGGTGTTGCGCCTTGAGCTTCAGCAGCTCGGTCTCGCTGAACGCCTCGTGCACGATGCACACACCCGGCCAGAGCAGCATGTCGCGGCCGGTCTTGCGCATCAGATAGCCGCCGAGATTGCGGTCGGGACCGAAGATCACCTTCTGGTCGGCGGGCAGCTGCGACAGGATCTTCTCGGCGGAGGACGAGGTGACGATGATGTCGCTGAGCGCCTTCACCTCGGTCGAGCAGTTGATGTAGGTCAGCGCGATGTGATCGGGATGCTGCGCGCGAAACGCGGCGAACTGTTCGGGCGGACAGCTGTCCTCCAGCGAACAGCCGGCATCCATGTCGGGCAGGATCACCGTCTTGTCGGGCGACAGGATCTTCGCGGTTTCCGCCATGAAGCGCACGCCGCAGAACGCGATGACATCGGCATCGGTCGCCGCCGCCTTGCGGCTGAGGTCGAGGCTGTCGCCGACGAAGTCCGCCAGGTCCTGAATCTCGGGCTTCTGGTAATAATGGCCGAGGATGACGGCGTTGCGCTCACGGCGCAGCCGGTCGATTTCGGCCAGCAGGTCGGTGCCGGTGGGCAATTCGGTGCGCGCGTTCATCATCGTCTCCCTGTGACCGAGCCCCTAGGTCGGTCGCGGTTCGTCTGCAAGCCGGGTGTCGTGATCCCGATCGCCGTACCCCCGCGCAGGCGGGAGTCCAGGGTCACCGTCGCCGACCTTGGTTTTTTGCGGCTCTGGATCCCCGCCTGCGCGAGGATAGGGTCGCGGTCGACCGGCTTGTCATCGTCGGTTACCCAGCACCTCGGCGGGCGGTGCGGACACGTCCCAGCGTTCGCCGTCCCGCCGGCCTCGCTCCGCCGGGAAGGTGACGACCACCCGCACATCGCCCTCGCCCGCCGCCGCCAGCGGCGCGGCGAGGAGGCGGGCGAGGTTGGCGCGCGCCAGTTCGCGGGCCTGTGCCAGCCGCTCGGGGCTGCGCGCCTCGCGTTCGGCGCGGGTCTGCGCCACCGCCGACACGCGCTGTGCCAGTGCCGCCGCCGCCTCACGCGAGACGTAGAGGCCGCTGGTCTGGACCAACGTCCGCCCGGCTTCGTCGATATTCGGTTTGGCGACGGTCACGTCGGGGGCGTCGACCACCAGCGTCCGCGTGTCCGCCGACCAGCTGAGTGCGCCCTCCCCAATGCTCCCCAGATCGACGAAGTAATCGACCGAATAGGGCATTTTCACCACCTGGTCGCTGCGCAGCCAGCCGAAGCCGCGCACGTCGCTGGCTGTTGCCTGCAACGTGCCCGACAGCGAGGCGACCTTGAGCGCACTCGCCCCCGACAGCCGCGCGGTGATGATCCGCGTCACCGCCTGTCCGCTATCGGGTTCGGTAGTGACGGTGTATTTTTCCTCATAGTGGCGCCACAGCGTCCAGCCGCCGAATGCGAGCGCGATCAGCAGGACGACCGCCACGCCCAGGCGGATCGCCTGCGGCCTTACATGCGCTGCCATGTCGCGCCCTCCCGCCGGACGATACCGCGCCGTTCCATGTCGATCAGATGCGCCAGCACCGAGCGTTCGGCCGCGCCCAGCAATTTGGGGTGCAGCCCGACATACATGACCGCGACCATTGCAGGAATGTCGTGGGTCCCACGTTCGATCGCGCGGGCGATCTGCCCCTCGCGCTGCTTGCGGTGGCCGAGCATCCCGCGCACCAGCCGGCGGGGATTGTCGACCTGATCGCCGTGCGCGGGATAATAGACCCGGTCCTCGCGGCCCAGCAGCTTGTCGAGACTGGCCATGTAATCGCCCATGTCGCCATCGGGCGGCGAGACGATGGTGGTCGACCAGCCCATGACATGATCGCCGCTGAACAATGCGCCGCTTTCGGGCAGCGCGAAGGCGAGGTGGTTCGACGTGTGCCCCGGCGTCGCGACCGCGACCAATGTCCAGCCGTCGCCCGCCACCGCCTCGCCGTCGGCCAGCACCCGGTCGGGGCGATAGTCGATATCGAACGCGGCATCGGCGCGGGGGCCTTCGTCGTCCATCGTCAGCGGCGCGCAACCGATGATCGGCGCGCCGGTCCGCTCGGCCAGCGGCTTCGCCGCGGGGCTATGGTCGCGGTGGGTGTGGGTGCACAGGATCGCCGCAACCTTCCGGTCGCCGACCGCCGCCAGCAGCGCGTCCAGGTGCACGTCGTCGACCGGCCCCGGATCGATGATCGCGACCGCACCGCTGCCGCCGACGACGAAGCTCTGCGTACCGGTGTGGGTATAGGGGGATGCGTTGCGCGCCAGCACGCGCGTCACCAGCGGTTCGAGCGGCTGGGGGATACCGGGGGGAGATTCGGCCATTGATCGTCAGATGGCGGCGGCACGCGCCCGATGCAAGGCAACGGGCCGGCCGGCAGAGGCGCCGACCGGCCCTGCCACGAACGAACGGGGCAGAACGTCCGTGGATCCGGTATCAGTCGGCGTGATCGATCTGCGACTGGAGCTCGCGGATGCTCTCGTCGATCCCCTCCAGCGCACTGGTGCGGGCGATGGCGGGCATGTCCTTGTTCGCGACGATCGAGGCGCGTGCCGAGCGGAGGCCGGCGAGTGCCGAGCGCATCCCCTGCCGAGCATAGACCTGCCCCTGCGCGGCCTGCAGCCGTCCCAGCTCCGCCCGTTCCGCACCCAGCGCGGCCAGCCGCTGGCCTTCGCGGGCACGCAGCATCCCCTGTTCGGTGATGGCGCGGATACGGTCGGAACAGATGACCGTGACCTGCTTGCCGCCTTCGGTGCGGGTCACGCTGGTCTGGCTGCCCGGACCGCAATTTTCGTTGACGATATTGACCTCGGGCACGGTGTTGACCGTCTGGCGCAGCAGCTTGCCGTTGCCGTCGAAGGTCTGCACGACGATCTTGCGCACGTCGCCCTCGCCCTGGCGCACCAGGCGGGTGGTCTGGCCGTTATGCGTCGTGGTGAAGCTCGCCGGCATCGCCGGACGGGCCGGGGTCGCGGGCTGCGCCGGCAGGGCGGTGGTCGCCGCGATCGCCCGCACCGCCGGTTGCGGCATCGGCGCGGGTGCGGCCGGTTCGGCCGGGATCACCGGCAGGGTCGCGGCCTGGGCCGGCACGATCGCTGCGACCGGGGCGAGCACGTCCGCCGCCTTCGCCTCGACGCTGGCGATATCGACGCCGGTCGCGGTTTCGACCTTCGAACGGATTTTCTCGGCGGCTTCCGTCCCCGATGCGGTCAGGCCGAGGCCGATCACCGCCAGCGTCAGCGTGGCACCACCGGCGATGCGGCGGGTGGCGGGCGACATCACCCGGTGCTTCGACAACATGATGAGTCTCCCTTTCAGTTCGTTGACGCTGTGCAGGTGGCAGGCGGCGGACAGCCCCTGGCCATGCGCGGATTTGACGATGGCGGTGGCATAGGCGTGGCGGACGCCCGGCGTGGCACGGGCGAGCACCATCGCGTCGCACGCCATTTCCTGATCCGCCCGGAACGCCCGGAACGCGCGCCACGCGACCGGATTGAACCAGTGGCAGCCGAGCACGATCAGCGCGACCCAGTTCGCCAGCAGGTCGCCGCGGGCATGGTGGCCCAGCTCATGCGCCAGCGCCAAGGCCTGCTCCCGCTCGTCATAGCGTTCGCGGAAATCGACCGGCATCGCGACGTAGCGATGGACCACGCCGAAGGCGAGCGGCCCGGCGGCATGGCGCGTCTCGATCATCTTGACGTGGCCGTTCGCTAGCCCCTTCGCCCGGCCCGACGCCAGCACCTTCGCGCAGAAGCGCTGATGCTGCACGATATGCCACGCGACGAACGCGACCGCGCCCAGCAGCCACAGCGCGACGACCAGCAGCGGCACATCGGCCATGCCCCAGCCCTGCGGCAGCGCCGGCACCTCGGCCACCGGCACGCCCAGCATGATGATGCCGGGATCGGTCGCCGCACCGATCGGGTGGAACTCCACCGGACGCCAGCTTTCGGGAATGGGGGGCAGGATCATGCGCAGCGCGGGCAGCGCCCACAGCGCATAGGCCGCCTGCGGACCGAAGCGCCGCGCGACGGGGCCGCGCAACATCAGCACCAGCAGCATCAGCAGCGTCGTCGCCGCGATCGTCTCTACCGCCCATCCGATCATTGTTTCAGCGCCTTTAACAGAGCCTCGATCTCGTCGATTTCACGCGCGCTCAGCTGGTCGCGTTCGGCCAGATGCGCGACCAGCGGCGTCAGGCTGCCGCCGAACAGCTTGTCGATGAACCGTTGCGATTCACCCGCGACATATTCCTCGCGCGCGACCAGCGGCCGGTAGCGATAGCGCCGCCCGTCCTCCTCCGCACCGACCACGTCCTTGGCCAGCAACCGCCCCAGCAGCGTCTTGACGGTGTTCGCGGTCCAGCCGCGCGACGGGGCGACGCGTTCCACCACCTCCTGCGCGGTGAGCGGGTTCTGGTCCCAGAGCACTTCCATCACGGCATGCTCGGCATCGCTGATTCGTTCGGCCATGAACAATGACTACACCCGTGGTCGTTACGTTTACAAGCGTAATCTTTGCGGACGCCGCCGCCCTGTCGGGATCGTTTACACCCGCCATCCCGGTAACGATGTCGTTAACCAGAAAATCGGCGCAAAACCCGCAACGCGGGAAATTGGCACAGCCTCTGCAAGGAATGGGATACCCGATGCGTTCGCGCTTCAATTCGGGCGGACCGGCTGCCTTCCCCCCATGCGCCGGTCCGCCCACCCCGGGTTCCCCTGATCCGCCAACCCGGATATTACGCACCGACCACAGCCGGAGCGTACCCCCTTGATCCTATCCACCCTCGCCGCGGCCACCGGCGATGTCGGCATGGCCGCCGGCCATATCCGCTATGCCGATCTCGGCCTCGATCCGGTCGCGCTGAACCTCGGCTTCTTCCAGCTGAAATGGTATTCGCTGGCCTATATCACCGGCATTCTCGGCGGCTGGTGGTATCTGCTCAAGCTGCTCGACCAGCCGGGCGCGCCGATGGCGCGGCGCCATGCCGACGACTTCGTGTTCTATGCGACGCTCGGCATCATTCTGGGCGGGCGGCTGGGCTATGCGATCTTCTACGCGCCCGAAATGTTCACCGACCCGATCAAGATCCTGCGGCTGTGGGACGGCGGCATGTCGTTCCATGGCGGCATGGTCGGGTTGATCCTCGGCATCTGGTGGCTGGCGCGCAAGCACGGGCTGCGCGCGCTCAGGGTCGCGGACTATGTCACCTGCGTCGCGCCGATCGGCCAGTTCCTCGGCCGCATCGCCAATTTCGTGAATGGCGAGCTGTGGGGCAAGCCCAGCGACGCGCCTTGGGCAGTCGTGTTTCCGCGCACCGTACCCGGCGGCCTCGACCCGGCACGCCACCCCAGCCAGCTCTATGAGGCGCTGGGCGAAGGGCTGATCCTGTTCCTGATCCTCGCCTTCTTCTTCTGGCGCACCGATGCGCGCTACAAGCCCGGCTTCCTGCTCGGCACCGGCATGGCCGGGTTCGGCGTCGCGCGCTTCATTATCGAATTCTGGCGCGAGCCCGATGCGCAGCTGGTGGAATTTGCGCAGGCGACGGGGCTACATATGGGCCAGTGGCTGACGCTGCCGATGATCGCGATCGGCATCTACCTGATGGTCACGTCGAAGCGGCGCCGGGTGCGGGTGGAGCCGATCGCGGGGTCGGAGAGCGTGGCTTGACCGAACCCGTCGTCACCGCCGCCGACCCCGCGCTCCCCGAACGGCTCGCCCGCGCGATCACGCTGGCCGGGCCGATCAGCCTCGCCCAGTTCATGGGTGCGGCCAACGCGCATTATTACGCGACGCGCGATCCGCTGGGCGCCAACGGCGACTTCACCACCGCGCCGGAAATCAGCCAGATGTTCGGCGAGCTGATCGGCCTGGGGCTGGCCGACAGCTGGGACCGGGCCGGTCGTCCGGCGTCACGCTATGTCGAATTCGGCCCCGGTCGCGGCACGCTCGCCGCCGATGCGCTGCGCTCCATGGCGTCGGCGGGGTGTACGCCGCCGGTCCATCTGATCGAAACCAGCCCGACGCTGCGCGACGAACAGGCAAAGCGCGTGCCGCAGGCCGAATGGGCGGTCGATACGGTCGGCCTGCCCGAGGATGGCGCGCTGCTGGTCGTCGCCAACGAATTCTTCGATGCGCTCCCCATCCGCCAGCTGGTCAAGACGGCGGACGGCTGGCGCGAGCGATTGGTCGCGTGCCAGGACACGTTGTTCCTTCCGGTCATGGGGCAGCGCGGGTTCGATCCGATCATTCCCTACCAGTTCCGCGACGCGGCCGTGGGATCGGTGCTGGAAACCGCGCCGGCCGCCGTGGCGATAATGCGCCAGTTGGCCAAGCGGATCGTCGCGCAGGGCGGCTGCGCGATCGTCATCGACTATGGCTATGCCGGCCCGGCGCTGGGGGATACGTTGCAGGCGGTGCGCGGGCACGGCTTCGTCAACCCCTATGACGATCCGGGCGAGCAGGACCTGACCGCGCATGTCGATTTCGGGACGCTGATCGAGGCCGCGCGTGCCGAAGACGCGGTCGCCTTTGGCCCGGTCGATCAGGGTGCGTTGTTGAAGGCGCTGGGCATCGACGCCCGCACGCAGGCGCTGGCCGCCCGCAGTCCCGAGCGCGCCGACCAACTGCGCGCCGATCGCGACCGGCTGGTGGAGGAGGAACAGATGGGCACGCTGTTCAAGGCGATTGCGATCACCTCGCCCGGCTGGCCGGTGCCGGCGGGGTTCGCGGCATGACACCGACCCTGCGCGACGCGACGGTCGCCGATGCCGGACTGCTGGTGACGATCGGGACCGAGACGTTCACCGACACCTTCGGCCATCTCTATCATCCCGACGACCTTGCCGCCTTCCTCGCCAAGTTCACGGTGGCGGCATGGGAGGAGGAATTGTCCGACCCGCGCTTCCATGTCGTGCTGGCGATGGCGGGGGACGACGCGGTCGGCTATGCCAAGCTCGGTCCGCCGTCGCTGCCGTTCGAACCGACCGGAAAGCCGATCGAACTGCGCCAATTCTATCTGCGTAGGCAAGCGCAAGGCACCGGCCTCGCCGCGACGCTGATGGAGCATATGCTGGCCAAGGCGCGCGCGACCGGCGCCGACGAGCTGTTCCTGTCGGTGTTCATCGACAACCATCGCGCGCGGCGCTTCTACGAACGCTATGGGTTCGAACGGGTCGGTACCTACGCCTTCATGGTCGGCAACCACCGGGACGAGGATGACGTTATGCGGGTGGCGCTATGACGGTGGAAGTGTTGCGCAGCGCTGCGCTGGAGGGGGTGGCGCACGGTTTTCTCGGGCGGCGCGGCGGGGTGTCGACCGGAGTCGTCGCCGGCCTCAACACTGGCCTTGGATCGGGCGACGATCCCGCCGCCATCGCCGAGAACCGCGCGCGCGCCGTTCAGGCGGTGCTGCCGGGGGCGGCACTGTGCGGGCTGTACCAGATTCATTCGGCCTCGGTCGTGCGCGTCCTGACCGCCTTTCCCGATGGGGAACGGCCGCAGGGCGACGCGATGGTCACCGAACGGCCGAACATCCTGCTCGGCATCCTGACCGCCGATTGCGCGCCGGTGCTGCTCGCCGACCGCGAGGCGGGGGTGGTCGGCGCGGCCCATGCCGGGTGGAAGGGGGCGCTGGCCGGGGTGACCGATGCGACCATCGCCCAGATGGAAAAGCTCGGCGCCCGTGCCGACCGCATCGCCGCCGCGGTGGGGCCCTGCATCGCGCGCGCGAGCTATGAGGTCGATATGGGCTTCGTCGAACGCTTCTGCGCGACCGATCCCGAGAATGAACGCTTCTTCGCGGAGAACCGCCCGGGCCATGCCCGGTTCGACCTTGAGGCCTATGTCGTCCACCGGCTGGCGGCGGCGGGCGTGCGGCGGATCGAGGCGCTGGGGCAGGACACCTATGCGCAGGAGGACCGCTTCTTCAGCTTCCGCCGCGCGACGCATCGCGGCGAAGCGGATTATGGGCGGCAGCTGTCGGTAATTGGGATCGCAGCGTAGCGCCCTCGCCGTACCCCCGCGCAGGCGGGGGTCCAGAGCCCCGAGCGCAACCGTTGTCCTGCTTGGCCCTGGGCCCCCGCCTGCGCGGGGGTACGACGTGGTGGCTTGTGCCCCCCCACATCGTAATTTGGTTTCTGTCGTAACTATCGCTACCCTTCCCGAAAAAGGAGAGATTCGTGACCGACGAAACCGAAGCCGACCTGACCGGCGTTCCCCCGCGCCGCCGCCCCAAGCTCCCGGTCGACACCGTCGGCGGGCGCCGGTTGAAGCCTGCGACGCTGATGATGGGCCATGGCTATGATCCGGTACTGTCCGAAGGCTCGCTCAAACCGCCGATCTTCGCGACCTCGACCTATGTCTTTCCCAATGCGGCGGCAGGCAAGCGGCATTTCGAGGGCGTGACCGGCAAGCGTCCCGGCGGGGCGGAGGGCCTCGTCTATTCGCGCTTCAACGGCCCGAACCAGGAAATCCTCGAAGACCGCCTCGGCGTCTGGGAAGCGGCGGAGGATGCGCTGGTCTTTTCCAGTGGCATGTCGGCGATCGCGACCCTGTTCCTGTCGATGGTCCAGCCGGGCGATACGATCATCCATTCCGGGCCGCTCTATGCCGCGACCGAAACGCTGATCGGCCGCGTGCTGGGCCGCTTCGGGGTCGACTATCTCGACTTTCCGGCGGGCGCGACGCAGGACGAGATCGAGGCGGTGCTGCGCAAGGCCGAGGGCCGCGTGCCGCTGATCTATCTCGAAAGTCCGGCCAACCCGACCAACGCGCTGGTCGATATCGAAGCGGTCGCCGCCGCGCGTGACGCGGTGTTCGGCGACACGGTCGAAAAGCCGCCGATCGCGATCGACAACACGTTTCTGGGGCCGCTATGGCAACAACCGCTGCAGCACGGCGCCGACCTCGTCGTCTATTCGCTGACCAAATATGCCGGCGGACATAGCGATCTGGTCGCCGGCGGCGTGCTGGGATCGAAGGCGCACATCAACACCATCCGGTCGATGCGCAACACCATCGGCACGATCTGCGACCCGAACACGGCGTGGATGCTGCTGCGCTCGCTGGAGACGCTGGAGTTGCGCATGAGCCGCGCGGGCGAGAATGCGGCGAAGGTCTGCGCGTTCCTGAAGGACCATCCCAAGGTCGAGCGGGTCGGCTATCTCGGCTTCCTGAAGGACGATCGCCAGGCCGACATCTATCGTCGTCACTGCACCGGCGGCGGGTCGACCTTCTCGCTGTACCTGAAGGGCGGCGAGCGCGAGGCGTTCGCGTTCCTCGACGCGCTGACCATCGCCAAACTGGCGGTGAGCCTCGGCGGGACCGAGACGCTGGCGAGCCATCCGGCGGGGATGACGCACCTGTCGGTGCCCGACGCGCGCAAGGTGGCGCTGGGGATTACCGACAATCTGGTGCGCATCTCGATCGGGGTCGAGGATGCCGATGATCTGATCGCCGATTTCGAACAGGCGCTGGCGGCGATCTGACCAGAAGATCCTCCCCATATCATGGGGAGGGGGGCCAGCCGCAGGCTGGTGGAGGGGCGTTGCCCCAGGCGTAGCGCTCGCGGCTTTGCCCCTCCACCACTCGCTGACGCGAGCGGTCCCCCTCCCCGTGCCGGGGAGGATCTTATCCCCCGCCAATCCCCTCGATCACCTTCCCCGTACCGCCACAATTCTCGCACTCGCCATCGCGGATCGTGCCCGTGCCGCCACAGCGCGGACACACATCCTCGCCCGTCCCGGGCGTGCCCGGCGCCGCATCGTCACCCGGGTTCATCGGTTCGGCCATGATCTTCTCTCCCGTCAAACCGCAACAACGGTCGACAGCGCGGGGAAGGTCCGGCATGACGGCTCGCCTTATGGCCCCGCGTTTCGCCTTTACCGTCACCGCCACGTCCGGCCGCGCCCGCACCGGCACCATCGCCATGCAGCGCGGCGACATCCGCACGCCTGCCTTCATGCCGGTCGGCACCGCCGCCACCGTGAAGGCGATGAAGCCGCAGGACGTGCGTGCGTCGGGCGCCGACATCCTGCTCGGCAACACCTATCACCTGATGCTGCGCCCCAGCGCGGAGCGGGTCGCGCGGCTGGGGGGCTTGCACAAGTTCATGGGCTGGGACCGCCCGATCCTGACCGACAGCGGCGGCTATCAGGTGATGAGCCTGTCCGAACTGACCAAACGGTCGGAGGACGGGGTCGAGTTCAAGAGCCACTTGGACGGCACCCGTCACCTGATGAGTCCCGAACGCTCGATGGAAATCCAGCGGTTGCTCGGCTCCGACATCGTCATGGCGTTCGACGAACTGGTCCCGACCACCTCGACCCGCGAGGTGCAGGCCCGCGCGATGGAACGATCGATGCGCTGGGCACGCCGCAGCCGGGCCGGGTTCGATTCGGGTGAGGAGCATTCCTCGCGCGCCGCGTTGTTCGGCATCCAGCAGGGGGCGCTCGACGAAAAACTGCGGAAAAGCTCCGCCGACGCGCTGATCGATATCGGCTTCGACGGCTATGCGGTCGGCGGCCTTGCCGTGGGCGAAGGGCAGGAGGCGATGTTCGGCGTGCTCGACTATGCGCCGCAGCAGCTGCCGGTGGACAAGCCCCGCTATCTGATGGGCGTGGGCAAGCCCGACGACATCGTCGGCGCGGTCGAACGCGGCATCGACATGTTCGACTGCGTGCTGCCGACCCGCTCGGGCCGCACCGGACAGGCGTTCACCCGTTCAGGCCCGATCAACATCCGCAACGCCAAATTTGCCGAGGATCTGGGGCCGGTCGACCCCGACTGCGCCTGCCCGGTCTGTCACGGCCACAGCCGCGCCTATCTCCACCATCTCGTCCGCGCGGGCGAGATTCTGGGGGCGATGCTGATGACCGAGCATAATCTCTATTTCTACCAGGCGCTGATGGTCGACCTGCGCGCCGCGATCGCGAGCGACACGCTGGCCGCCTTTGCCGACGATTTCCGGGCACGCTACACCGCCCCCAAGCATTGAACCCCGACAAGAGGGAGAGGATCATGACCGACAAGACCGAACTGAACGAAGTGACCGCCGCCGCCAAGGAGGTGAAGCGCGTCGCCGACGCCGCCGCCGAAACCAAGCAGCCGTCGAAGGGGCAGGGCTGGCCGCTGGTGCCGATCGGCATCGGCATCGGATCGGCCGCACTGGCCGCCGCGTTGCTCTACGCGAATTCGGGGCGCAAGAAGGACTGATTTCTTCTCGTCATTCCCGCGAAGGCGGGAATCCATAACCGCTGACGGTTGCGCCTTTTCCGCGACGCTCGCGTGTATGGACTCCCGCCTGCGCGGGAGTGACGAAGCATTTCGGTTCGATCGCGACGTCGTAACCGGCGATACGTTGACACTCCGGGGCAATGCGGCCCACACCTGCCGCATCATCCGTCCGGAGAGTTGCCCCCATGCGTTTCGGCCTCGCGCTGCTGATCTCGACCGCCCTGCTTGCCCCGGCTCACGCGCAGCAGCGCCCCGCCCCGACGGCGCCCGCCGCCAGCCCGACCGTACCGCCGATCGCCTATACCGAACGCACGCTCGCCAACGGCCTGCGCGTCTATGCCATTCGCGACACGTCCAGCGCGAACGTGTCGGTGCAGGTGTGGTACGATGTCGGGTCGAAGGACGATCCCGCCGGCCGCTCGGGCTTTGCGCACATGTTCGAACATCTGATGTTCAAGGCGACGCGGAACCTGGTGCCCGAACAGCTCGACCGGCTGACCGAGGATGTCGGCGGGTACAACAACGCGTCGACCGCCGACGACTATACCAATTATTACGAGGTGGTGCCTGCCAACCACCTGCAGCGGCTGTTGTTCGCCGAGGCCGACCGGATGGCGACGCTGGTCGTCGATCCCAAGACCTTCGCGTCGGAACGCGAGGTGGTGAAGGAGGAACTGCGCAGCCGCATCCTCGCCCAACCCTATGGCAAGCTGTTCGGCCTCTATGCGCCGATGGTGTCGTATAGCCACCACCCCTATGCGCGGCCGGGCATCGGATCGATCGAGGATCTCGACGCGGCGACCATCGACGATATCCGCGCGTTTCACGCGACCTATTACCGGCCCGACAATGCCGTGCTGGTGGTCGCGGGCAATTTCGATCCCGCGCAGTTGAACCGCTGGGTCGACCAGTATTTCGGCACCATCGCCAAGCCCAACCGTCCGATCCCGCGGGTGAGCGTCGACGAACCGGTCCGCCAGCAGCCGGTGACGAAGACGGTCTATGAGGCGAACACCCCGCTGCCCGCGATACTCATCAGCTATCCGCTGCCGCCGGCCAATCATCCCGATCAGGCGGCGTTGAAGGTGCTCGACGCGATCCTGTCGGGCGGGGACAATTCGCGCCTGCACCAGAGCCTCGTCTATCGTGACCAGATCGCGCAGGATGTCGGCGTGCAACTCGATGCCAAGCAGGGACCGGGCACGCTGTCGCTCTACGCGATTCTTGCCGGCGGCAAATCGGTGGCCGAGGGCGAAGCGGCGCTGAAGCGCGAGGTCGCCAGCCTGATCGCGACGCCGCCGACGGCGGCCGAACTGGCCGAGGCCAAGAACGAGATCACCACCGCCGAACTGCTGTCGCGCGAGACGGCGGAAGGGAAAGCGTCGGCGCTGGCGCAGGGCGTGATCGTCGAGCGCGATCCGAAGGCCGCCGACAAGGCGCTGGCCGCGATCGGTCGCGTCACCGCCGCCGATGTCCAGCGCGTCGCGAAGACGTGGCTCCCCGCCAACCGCGCCGCGACGATCCGCTATCTGCCCGATACCGCCAAGCCGGCGGGGGCGAGCAGCGACACCATCGCCATCGCCAACAGCGTGGTCACCGCACCGCTCGCCGTGCCGCCGGGCATCGCGATCCATACCCCGGCACCCGAAGGCCAGCGCGTGCTGCCGCCCGCCCCGGCTGCGCCGGTACAGGTCGCGATTCCGGTGCCGGTCGAACGCCGCCTCCCCAACGGCATGCGCGTCGTGCTGGTCGAAAAGCGCGGGGTGCCGGTGGTGACCGCCGCCTTGGTCGCGGGCGGTGGCGCGGTCGCCGATCCCGCCGATCGTGCCGGCGTCGGCGAACTGACCGCCGGGCTGCTGACGCAGGGGACCAAGACCCGCTCGGCGACCGAGATCGCCCGCGCGGTCGAATCTTTGGGCGGCAGCATCGGCAGCGGTGCCGGATGGGATTCGCAGAACGTCACGCTGACCGTCGGGTCGGGACAGGTCGCGCCGGCGCTTGGCATCCTCGCCGATGTCGCGCGCAACCCGGCGTTCGCGCAGGACGAGATCGACCGGCTGCGCACCCGCACCATCGACGGGGTCAGCGTCGCGCTGACCGATCCGGGGCAGTTGTCGAGCCTCGTCGCCGACCGCGCGGTGTTCGGCGGCGCGCCCTATGGCCATCCCGCCAGCGGCACGCCGACCACGCTGAAGGCGATCACCCGCGCCGACATCACCAGCGCCTATGCCCGCGCATGGCAGCCCGAAAAGGCGACTCTGGTGCTGGTCGGCGACATCACCCCCGATGCCGGGATGGCGCTGGCGACGCAGCTGTTCGGCGACTGGCGCAGCCAGCCGAACGCAACGCCCGCGCCGGTGCCGCAGGTCGCCGCCCCCGCCCCCCGCGTCATCGTCGTCGACATGCCCGGTGCCGGACAGGCGGGCGTCGTCGTCGCGCGGCCGGGCATCGCGCGCAGCAACGCCGCCTATTTCCCCGCCGCCGTCGCCAACGCGACGCTGGGTGTCGGCTTCTCGTCGCGCCTGAACCAGGAAATCCGTATCAAGCGCGGCCTCGCCTACGGTGCCCGGTCGGAGCTGGATGCGCGGCGGAACGGGGGTGCGGTCGGCGCATCGACCCAGACCAAGAACCCGTCCGCGCCGGAGGTGGTCAAGATCATCACCGACGAGATGCGCCGCATGGGTGCCGAACCCGCGCCGGAAGCCGAACTGGCGACACGCAAGGCGGTGCTGACCGGCAATTTCGGCCGCACGATCGAACGGACTAGCGGCATCGCCGGTACGATCGTCACCTATGTGTCGGACGGAGTACCGCTGGCGCGCATCGCGACCTTCCTTCCCTCGATCGAGGCGGTCGGTCCGGCGGCGGTGCAGCAGGCGGCGGCCAAGGTCATGGACCCGAAGGCGGCGAGCATCGTCGTGGTCGGCGACGCGAAGCAGTTTCTCGAACCGCTCCGCGCCGCCTATCCGCAGCTGGTCGTGATCCCCGCCGCGTCGGTCGACCTCAGCCGCGCCGATCTGGGGGTGAAGTAGGAGTCGCACCGTCACCCCGGACTCGATCCGGGGTGACGGAACGTGAGCATTCTAGAGGCTGATCCATCCAACTTGAATCGGACGTCATCCCAGCGAAGGCTGGGATCTCTCGGTGACAGCACGCCACAGGAGCCGCTTGAGACCCCAGCCTGCGCTGGGGTGACGTTTTAATGCAGATGGATCACACTCTAGACCTCGGAATCTTGCGACTTTCGATACTTTTTCCGGCTAGGTCCTGCCCCATGGCGGCCCTTCCCCCCATCAACCGGCGCGTGCGCAGGATCGGCGGCGCGGCCCTGCTGCTCGTCGGTGGGGCGATCGCCGTGCGGGCGGGGATCGCGGCGCGTGAGCATCGCGATCCGTCCGCGCCACCACCGCCGGTGGCGACCGGCTATGAGGCCGACGATCATTTCCCCGGCGCGGCGCAACTGTTGCTCGACGCCCCGGTCCGCCGGGGGGAGACCGGCACGGCGCCCCTGCCCGCGCTTCCCGCCAACGCGGATGCCGGCGACCTCGGCGACGCATCGATCCGCCCGGCCCGCCCGTTCGTATTGCGTGGTAGCCAGCTCGACCGCGCCCGCGCGCTGCGATGCCTGACCACTGCCGTCTATTACGAAGCAGGCAACGAACCCGATGCCGGGCAGCGGGCGGTGGCGCAGGTCGTGCTGAACCGCGTGCGCCATCCCGCCTTTCCGGCGACCGTGTGCGGCGTGGTGTTCCAGGGGTCGAACCGGCCGGTATGCCAGTTCAGCTTTGCGTGCGACGGGGCGATGGCCCGGGTGCCGGCACCGTCGGTCTGGCTGCGCTCGCGCCGGGTCGCCGCGCGTGCGCTGTCGGGCGACGTCTTCGCGCCCGTCGGGCTGGCGACGCATTACCATACCTATGCCGTCACCCCGTCGTGGAACCGGGCGCTGGTGATGACCGGCGTGTTCGGCGCGCATTTCTTCCACCGGTGGAAGGGGTGGTGGGGCACCCCCGCGGCGTTCACCGACCGCTATATCGGCATGGAGCCGATGCCGGGGCCACTACGCCCCCTGCCCCCGCCGCCGACGCTGGAGGCGGTGCCGGTCCCGAACGTCCCGCTGGTCCCGCCGACGTTCGTCGCGCCGCCGACGCCGGTGGCCAGCGCGACACCCGTGGTGGAGCCGAAGGATACGCTGCCACCGGAATCGCAGGTCCTCGACCGGTGGAAGGATTCGGGCAAGCCGTTGCGGTAGGACCGGCCTTTCTCGCTCCCCCGTGACTTTCCCCCGCCGGCCCCCTACCTGAGCGGCAACCAACCGGAGTGTGCCCCATGTCGCTGACCGTCGCCGTCCAGATGGACCCCCTTGCCGGCATCAACATCGCGGGCGATTCGACCTTTGCGCTGATGCTGTCAGCGCAGGCGCGCGGCCACCGGCTGTTCCATTATGCGCCCGAAGACCTCAACCAGTCGGGCGACCGGGTATGGACGCAGGCCCGGCCGGTGACGGTGCAGCGGGTGGTGGGCGATCACTTCGCGTTCGGCGACGCCGTCAGCCTCGATCTGGGCGAACAGGCCGATGTCGTGCTGATGCGGCAGGATCCGCCGTTCGACCTCGGCTACATTACTGCGACGCACCTGCTGGAGCGGATCAGCGACCGGACTTTGGTGGTCAACGACCCGGCATCGGTGCGTAACGCGCCCGAAAAGCTGTTCGTGCTCGATTACCAGCGCTTCATGCCGCCGACGCTCATCACCCGGTCGGTGGACGAGGCACGCAAGTTCCTGAACGAGCATGGCTCGATCGTGGTCAAGCCGCTCCACGGCAATGGCGGTAAGGCGATCTTCAAGATCGATGCCGATGCGCAGAACCTGTCCTCGCTGATCGAGGTCTTCAACACCGCCTATCGCGAACCGCATATGGTCCAGGCGTTCCTGTCGGCGGTGGCGAAGGGCGACAAGCGCATCGTGCTGGTCGATGGCGAGGTCGCGGGTGCGGTCAACCGGCTGCCGGGTGCCGGCGAGATCCGCTCCAACCTCGCGGTCGGCGGCACGGCGGCCAAGACCGAGTTGACGGACAAGGAACGCGAAATCTGCGCCGCGCTCGGGCCCGAACTGAAGCGGCGCGGGCTGATCTTCGTCGGGATCGACGTGATCGGCGGCGAATGGCTGACCGAGATCAACGTGACGTCGCCTACCGGCATCGTCGCGATCGAGAAGTTCGACGGAACCGATGTTGCCGGCATGATCTGGGACGCGATCGAGGCGCGGGTGGCGGAGCGGTAACGACACCAACCAGCCACGCACGTCACCCCAGCGCAGGCTGGGGTCTCAAGCGGCTCTTGTCCCGCGCCATCACCGGGAGACCCCAGCCTGCGCTGGGGTGACGTGGTTGGCAGGATGGGGCAACCGGCACGCACGGCACGAAACCCCGACCCGGACGTTCGGAACCCCCATGACGACCTTCATCCTCGATGCGATCGCGCGCGGCGGCTATATCGGCATCTTCCTGCTGATGGCGCTGGAGAATGTGATCCCGCCGATCCCGTCGGAGGTCATCATGGGGCTGGGCGGCATGGCGGTCGCGCGCGGGGACATGGCGATGGTGCCGCTGCTGCTATGGGGCACCGCCGGCACGACCGCGGGCAATTATTTCTGGTACGCGATCGGGCGGCGCTTCGGCTATCTGGGGTTGAAGCCGTTCGTCGATCGCTGGGGCCGGTGGCTGACGGTCGAATGGGAGGATGTGGAAAAGCTGCACCGCTTCTTCCGCAAGCATGGCGGCAAGACGGTCTTCATCTTCCGCTTCATGCCGACGTTCCGCACGATGATCTCGCTACCCGCCGGCATGGCGTGCATGCCGCGCTGGCGCTTCTTCCTCGCAACCTTCACCGGCAGCATCGTGTGGAATGCGGTGCTGGCCTATGCCGGGCTGTGGCTGGGATCGAATTTCCAGCAGCTCGACCATTATGTCGGTCCCATCGCCATCGCGATGTCGGTCGCGATCGTGATCGGCTATGTCTACCGCGTCATCACGTGGAAGCCGCGCGCGCAGCGGTAATTCGTTCGCATCAGTACGTCACCCCAGCGCAGGCTGGGGTGACGTACTGATGGCTTATCGAAGCCGCAGCGCCTTCATCACATCGGTCCATGAGACGTACTTGAAATTCTGCGTCTCCGGCGCGTTGTCGCCGTCCTGTGCGACCATCAGCCCCTTGGGGAATTTCGGCCCGAAATCGCCGAGGATCAGATCGATCCCGTCGGTTTCGCTGGTCCCGTCGATCGCCCCGCCGCCGATGCGGAAGCGCCCGGCATAGGTGACGTCCGGCAGACGGTAGAGCGTATAGGCATTGTCGCCCTGGCTGCTGACCACCAGATAGCCGCCGGTCCGGCCGGCCGGGGCCAGTGCCAGCCCTTCGGCATCGGCGACCAGGGTGGCAGCGTCGACCCTGGCGATCGCGGTGCCGTCGACCGGAGCGGCGGGATCGGCGGCGAAGCGCCACAGCCCGACATCCTCTTCGGCGACATACAGCAGGCCGGTCCGGTCATCGACCACGCAGCCTTCCGCCTGCGTCCCGACCTTCATCGACCGTACCGTGCGCGCTACCGGCGTCGCGCCGGCCAGATCGATCGACACCTGATCGATCCGCCCGTCCTTCATGACGACGAAGCCGAACAGCGCCTTGTCGGCCTTGCGGGTCCACAGGCACATGCCATAGGCTTCACCCGTTCCGACCGGATAGCGCCCCAGCGGCACCAGCTTCTTCGCCACCGTGTCGAGCGTGAACAGCGCGACATGCGCCTGCGTCTCGTCCGCCCGGTCGCTTGCCGCCGCGATCACCCGGCCGTCGATCTCGCGCAGGTCGACATTGTTGAGCCGCGCGGCGGGCGTGAAGCTCAGCCGCCTGCCCGACAGGTCGTACACATGGATGCCGGCCTTCTTGTCGGTGCCGATCACCAGGCTGGCCGCCGGATTGCGCCGGTTACGCCAGATGGAAGGATCGTCGGCGGCATCGGCGGCGGTATCGACCGGATCGGTCTCCGCGGCCGCCGGCACGACCGGTACGGCAGCGGTGGTCGCTGCCGGCGGGGGCGTCACCGCACACCCGCCGAGCAACGCTGCAACCAGAGCCAAACGCCGCATCAGAAGTTCACCCGCACGCCCGCCTGATAGCGGCGGCCGAACGATTCCCGCTCGATCGTGTAGCGCGTCTCACGGACATAGCGGCGACCCGGACCGTTCAGCAGGTTGCTGAAATTGCCGAACAGTTCGACGTTGCGATTGACCGCATAGCGCAGCGACGCGTCGAGTTCGTCGTCCTTCGCCCAATAGAAGTCGCCGCCATCGGCCGTGCTGCCCAGATCGTCGAGCCAGCGCGAACGGTTCTGATACTGGACCCGCGCCGAGAAGCCGTATTTCTCGTAATAGGCGCCGATATTGTACACAGCGTCCGACGCGCCGGGCAGCTGTACCCGGCCGCCGTCCGGCGTTTCGGCACGGCTGCGGTTGAGCGTCGCGTTCAGCTGCACGCCGAACCCGCCCATCCAGTCGGGCAGGCCGAGATCGGCGACGAACGGGTCGAGCTGCTGCTGGATCGCGCCTTCGATGCCGATGATCGACCCGGTCCCGCCATTGGCGATCGCCGAATAGAGATATTGCGACCGGTCGACCCCGTTCGCGTTCAGCACGTCGCTGTTGAAGGTGCGGGTCGTGTCGAACAGCACGTCGCGCAGCCGCTTGTAATAGGCACCGAACGACAGGAAGCCGGCGGGTGCCACATAATATTCGACATAGGCGTCGACGCCCATCGCCTTTTCGGGCTTCGCGTCGGGATTGCCGCCCGAGATCGTCAGGTTCGCATCGTTGAACGACAGGTTGGGGGCCAGCTGATCGTAATCCGGCCGCGCCGCGCCGGTGTTGAACGACAGCCGCGCCTTCATCCGGTCGTTGACGTCGTAGTTCAGGTGCAGGCTGGGATAGACCAACGTGATGTCGCGATCGATGGTCAGCGGCGTGGCGGCGTTGCCGTTGACGAACGCCGACGAGCGGTTGCGGATATGTTCGACCCGCGCCCCGCCGATGACATTGCCCCAGCCGGTCGTGACCGTCGCCATCGCATAGGCCGAATAGATGCGCTCGTTGACGTCATAGAGGTTGGCGAACTGATCGCGATAGGTTCCGATCGTCTTCGCGCGGTCGACCAGATCGAGGATCTGGCCCTTGCCGAAATATTGGAAGGTATAGCCGAGCGGGATTTCGCCCTGGAACCCGCCGGGGATCGCGATCTGGCCGTAATTGGTCGGGATGCCGGCGGCGGTGAACTGCGCCGCGCTGTTGAGTTCGAGCAGCCGTTCGTCGACCGACTTGGTCCGGTCGTCGAAGCGGACACCGACCGCGAAGGTCGTCCGTTCGCCCAGCAGCCCGTCGACGTCATGGCTGAGGTCGAGCCGCGCGGTATAGGCGTCGGTGGTGTCGGCGGCGATCAGCGAGCGCAGGCGGGCAAGCGAGCGCGGGAAATCCTCGATCGCGGTCACCCGGTCGCCGCGGGCGAAGGTGCCGTTGGCGTTGCGGATCGTGCGATAGAGCTGCACGCGCGCCAGTTGCGGATCGGTCAGGTCATAGGCGACGGTCAGCCGGTTGGCGGCATTGGCGCCGTTGGTGCCGAAGGACGGGCTGTCATAGTTCAGCTGCGCCGGCTGCGTCCGGTCGTCGATCGACCGGGTATAGTTGGCCCGCCACGACACGCGCCACGTGTCGAGATCATGGTCGCCGCCCAGCGTGTTGGTGAACACCGACTGCTTGTAGGCGCGCACGGTGAAGTTGGAATTCAGGTCGATGCCATAGACGGTGCCGCGCAGCGGGGTGTTCCCGGTGCAGATATCGGCATAGCCGGTGGTGCCGGCCGGCGGCGTCGCGTTGACGGTGCACGCGGCGGTGCCGATCGGCACGCGCGACTGCTGATCGTCGAGGTCGAAGATATAGTTGTTGCGCTGTTCGTCGTCCTGGAACGCCGAATAGATCGTCTCGGCATAGATGCGGTGGCCAGGCGCGGGCTTCCAGTCGAGCCGGGTCGACAGCGCATAATTCTTGCGGACGAGGCGGTAGAGCTTGTTCTCGGTCTCGCGGGCCCAGATGCGGTCGGCGGCGCCGGGACGGCGGTCCTGCTCGACCGTTTCCCAATCGGTTTCAAAATTGTCGGTCACCATGCCGCGCCGATACAGGCTGGCCGAGGACGACACGGCGAATTCGCCGATGCCGGTGTCGAACCGGTCGGACACGACCAGCGACCCTTCGAACTCGCGCCGGTCGCCCAGCTCGACCAGACCATAGCCGGCCTTGCCCGCGACATGAAAACCGTCCTGATCGAACCCCGAACGGGTGATAATGTCGATATTGCCCGAAATCGTCTCGCCGACCATGTCCGGGGTCACCGCCTTGCGCACGATGATTTGCTTGGCGATCGCCGAGGGAATCGAATCGAAGCGGGCGGCGCGGCCTTCGGGGCTGACGACGTTGACGCCGTCGAACGACAGCGTGGTCCATTTCTTGGGAGCGCCGCGCAGGTTGACGTAGCGCGCTTGGCCCTGGTCACGCTCGACGGCGACGCCGGGCAGGCGGCTGATCGCCTGGGCGATATTCTGGTCGGGCAGGCGACCGACCGCGTCGGAGGCGATGACCGACACGAGCGCCGGGCTGTTGCGCTGGATTTCCAGCGCGGCGGCTTCGGATTCGGCGATCGGGCGGCTGCCGCGTACGACGATCTCCTGGCCCTCGTCATCGGCGGGGCTCGGATCGACCGCTACCGGCACCTCTTCGGTCGGCCCGGCGAGCGCCGCTGTCGGCAGGAACGCCGCACCGCTCAGCAGTGCACGCATGAAAAGGCCCTGCGAGGACCGCGCAAAATCAGCAACCATGTGTTCTTGTTCCCCTGGAAGCGCCCCAGCTTCCCTCCGGGCCGAGCCCCTGCCGCGCCCGCATGGCAGACCGGTTACGCGGCCATGACCGAACGATGACGCCACCCCTCGCGACCAGCAGTGTGGCTCTGGTGCAACAAGTTATGCAATCCTTTGCAATAGCTATGAACCAGAACGTTGCAATCGTTTGCAATGCCGATTATTTGCGATTCGTGAACCGGTAATCGCCGGACCATTTCCCAAGGAGGGGACCATGAAGGCGTTCCATATTCTGCTCGCGTCGACCGCCCTTGCGCTGCCGCTGCCCGTGCTGGCGCAGACCGCCGATGTGCCCGCGACCGATACCGCCCAGCCCGCCGACGATACCGCCCCCGCCGATGATGCCGACATCATCGTCACTGGCGTCGCGCGCGGCCAGAACCGGCTCGACAGCTCGGTCTCGGTCAGCTCGCTGGGCCAGGAAGCGCTCCAGACAAACGCACCGCGCTCGGTCGCCGAACTGTTCCGCAACATCCCCGGCGTCCGTTCGGAAAGCTCGGGCGGCGAAGGCAATGCCAATATCGCGGTGCGCGGCCTGCCGGTCGCCTCGGGCGGGTCGAAGTTCCTGCAGCTGCAGGAAGACGGCCTCCCCATCCTCGAATATGGCGACATCACCTTCGGCAATGCCGACATCTTCCTGCGCGCCGACCTGAACGTCGCCCGGGTCGAGGCCATTCGCGGCGGCTCCGCCTCGACCTTCGCGTCGAACTCGCCCGGCGGCGTGATCAACATGATCTCCGACACCGGCGAGCGCGAAGGCGGCGTGATCCAGGGGGCGACCGGCATCGACTATCGCGATTTCCGCACCGACTTTTCGTACAGCAAGCACCTGTCCGACACGCTGCGCGTCCATGTCGGCGGCTTCTACCGCTTCGGCGAAGGGCCGCGCGAGGCGGGCTATGACGCCAATCGCGGCGGGCAGATCAAGCTGAACGTCACCAAGGAATTCACCGGCGGCTATGTCCGGCTGTACGGCAAATATCTCGACGACCGCGCCATCGCCTATCTTCCCAACCCGATCCGGGTCAGTGGCACCAATGACGATCCGAAATACAGCGAGATCGCCGGCTTCTCGATCAACCGCGACACGCTGCATTCGCCCAACATCACCCGCAACCTGACGCTGGACGGCAACAACAACCCCGTCGTCAACGACATCCGCGATGGCCAGCATCCGCTGGTCAAGGCGGTCGGCTTCGAAACCCAGTTCCAGCTGGCCGCGGGGTGGAACGTCACCAACCGCTTCCGCTATTCGGACATTTCCGGCCGCTTCATCTCGAACTTCCCGGCGAATGTGGATTCGGCGGCGACCATCGCCACCGCGCTGGCCGGTGCCGGCTCGACGCTCAGCTATGCCACCGGCCCCAATGCCGGCCGCGTGATCGCCAATCCGGCGACGCTCAACGGCAACGGCCTGCTCGCGCAGATCGTGGTGTTCGACACCAAGCTCAACAGCCTCGACAACATCACCAACGATTTCCGCCTGAGCCACGACATTGCGCTGGGTGGCGGGACGCTCGGCCTCACCGCCGGCTTCTACAAGTCGCGCCAGACGATCGACACCGACTGGCTGTGGACGTCGTTGCTGTCCGACGTGGTCGGCGGGGGCAATGCTGCGCTGGTCAACGTCCGCAACGCGGTCGGCACCTCGATCACGCAGAACGGCGTGTTCGGCTATGCCGCCAGCTATTTCGGCGGATGCTGCCGTCGCAGCTACGACCTGAACTACGACACCAACGCCCCCTTCGCCTCGCTCAACTGGTCGGGCGGCGCGCTGACGCTCGACGGGTCGGTCCGCTATGACTTCGGATCGGCCAAGGGCACCGTGGCCGGCGCCGATCTGGGCGGCGGGCGCGTCGGCATCACCACCCGCGACATCAACCGCGACGGCGTGATCGCGGACGCCGAACGCCGCGTCGCGATCATCCCGCTGGGCAGCCCGGCGCCGGTCGATTACGACTTCAACTACTGGTCCTATTCGCTCGGCGCCAACTATCGCCTCAGCCCCGACCTCGCGCTGTTCGGCCGCTACAGCCGTGGCGGGCGCGCCAATGCCGACCGCCTCCTGTTCGGACCCGCCGTCAGCACCACCACCGGCGGCCTGCTCAACGCCGACGCGGCGGTCGATATCGTCCGCCAGGCCGAGGCCGGCATGAAGTACCGCGCGAACGGCATTGCCTTCTACGCCACCGGCTTCTGGGCACGGACCGAGGAGCAGAATTTCGAGGCGACGACCCAGCGCTTCTTCGACCGCAACTACCGTGCCTATGGCATCGAGCTGGAGGGCAGCATCAAGCGCGGTCCGTTCAGCCTGAATGCCGGCGGCACGTGGACCGATGCGAAGATCGTCAGCGACGCGGTCAACCCCGGCACGGTCGGCAACCGCCCGCGCCGCCAGGCGGAGTTCGTCTTCTCGGCCACGCCGCAGATCGACGTCGACCGGTTCACGCTCGGTGCCAACGTCATCGGCACCACGTCGAGCTATGCGCAGGACAGCAACCAGCTGAAGCTGCCGGGCTATACGCAGGTCAACGCCTTCGTGCAGTTCCGCCCGGCGGAGCAGGTCCAGTTCTCGGTCAACGCGAACAACCTGTTCGACACGATCGGCCTGACCGAAGCGGAAGAAGGCGCGATCCCGGCCAACGGCATCGTCCGCGCCCGTTCGATCAACGGCCGCACCATCTCGGCGACCGCGCGCTTCAGCTTCTGACCTCCCTGAAACTGACGCCGGTGCCGAGATCCGTGGCACCGGCGTTTTTTTGTGTTTCAACGCTATCGTCACCCCGGCCTTGAGCCGGGGTCCCGCTTCTTCTTCTAGCGTGGGAAAGAAGCGGAACCCCGGATCAAGTCCGGGGTGACGAGTGGACTGGCTTAAAACCGCGCCCCTAGCTCCACGCCATAGAAACGCGGCTCGCCCCGGATATAGGTCGGCACACCGAAGCCGCCGCCGGTATTGCCCGCGTCGATCAGGTAGCGCTCGTTCGTCAGGTTGCGCGCAAAGCCGCCAATGGTGAACCGCTCGCCCAGCTCCACGCCGGCGCGCAGGTTGAACAGCGTGTAGCCCGGCGTCGAGATGGCCTCGCGGTTCGGCAGTTCGAAGAACACCTTCGACCGGTAGGTCATGTTCGGCACGGCATAGAAGGTCGCCGACCCGATCGGCACCCGCAGGTTCGCCCCGGCCGAAGCGGTCATGTCCGGCTGCAAGCGGAAGCGATTGCCCGCGAACACGCCGTTGGTGGCATCGTCGCCGATCCCGCCATCGAGATAGGCGAAGGTGCCGAACAGCGACAGCATCTGCCCAAGGCGCAGATTGCCCTCCAGCTCGACGCCCAGATTGTCCGCCTTGCCCGCAGAGCGCGTCGTGGTCACGCCGTTCTCGGTCACCGACACCTGGAACCCGTCATAGCGCTGGTAGAACACCGACGCCGCACCGCTGAACGGTCCGACGCGGCCCTTGATGCCGCCTTCGTAGTTCCACACCAGTTCCTCGGGCACGATCTGGAGCGCGGGGATCACGCCCGCCGTCGCGCTGCTGCCGGTGCGCGCCGCGGCCAGCTGTACTACCGGCGAGCGGCGGCCCTTGCTGACGGTGGCGTAGAGGTTGACCGCATCGGACAGGCGGAACAGCGCGTTGAAGCGCGGCAGCACGGCGGCGAAGCTGCGCTCCGCCTCGAACTTCGCGCCGTTCGTATTGGCGGTGCCGAGCAGGCTGGTGAACACCCCGGCGCCTGCCAGCAGCCGCGAGAAGGGTTGGACCGAGCTATAGCCCGACTGCCGATCCTCGATCAGCACCCGCGCGCCGGCGGTCAGTTCGAGCGCAGGGACCGGAATCCAGGTCGCATCGGCGAACATCGAATAGGTGTCGTTATTGCCGAAATTGGTGAACTCCGCCGCATAGGGCAGTTCGGTCAGGCTCCCACGCGACAGCACCGCCGTCGCCCGCGCGCCGGGCACCGTGCCATTGGCCGCGACGCAATTTGGACCGGTCGGGATGCCGGCTTGGTTCAGGATAGCCCGAATCGGCGCATAGCCGGCGGTCACCGAACAGGCGAGATAGGTGCCTTCCTCGGTCGAGAACGGCACGCGCTGATAGCCGTTTTCGAAGAAGGCGTTCCACCCGAACGACGCCCGTGCCTTCTCACCGGTGAAGTTGAAGCGGCCTTCATGGCTCCACTGGTCGCCCTTCGCATCCTCGGCGAATTCCAGATACCAGGCCGGGCCGCCATCGGCGTCGAACGTCTCGAGGCTGTTGAACCGGCGATAGCCGTTGACCGTGGTGAAGGTGACGCCGCGCCCCAGATCGACCGACACGGTCAGGTTGGCGTCATACACGTCGCGGTCGAGGCCGAGCTTGCGCTTGCCTAGTACCTCCAACGAATAGGGCGACCCCGACAGTTCGGCAGTTCCGTAATCGCCGGTCTGCCCGCCGGTGGGCGCGAAGGCGCGGCTCTTGAACGCGGTGCCCGGATTGCGCTGGCCGTCATAGGTCAGCACGAGGTCGGCGGTGACCGCATCGCTCGGCGTCCAGCGCAGCGATCCGCGCACCCCGCGCTGATCCTGCCCGTTCAGGTCGTCCTGATCGACGCGCCCCTGATTCTGGTTGGGCACGTTCGCATCGCCCGCGATGTTGCGGACATAGCCGTCGCGATATTTGTACGCGAAGGCAACGCGCGCGGCGAGCGTGTCATTGCCGGCATTGACCATGCCCGACACCTGCGTCCGGTTGAAATTGCCATAGGAGGCGGCAAGGTCGGCGGCGAAGCCGGACTTGGGTTTCGCCGACAGGATCGACACCGCACCGACCGCGGCCGCCGTGCCGAACAATGTCGCCTGCGGCCCCTTCACCGCCTCGATCCGCTCGAGGTCGAACAGGTCCTGATACGCCCCGCGCGACCGGCTGATGTCGACGCCGTTATAATAGAAGGTGACCCGCGCGCCCTGCTGCGCCGATCCCGAATCCGACGTGATCCCGCGAATGACGAAACCCGGATTGTTCGCGCTCTGCTCCTGCACGACCAGCCCCGGAATATATTGCGCGACATCGGCCAGCGTCGACACGCCGAGGTCCGCCATCTTCTGCCCCGTCACTGCCGTCACGGTCACCGGCACGTCCTCGATCCGCTGCTCGACCTTCTGCGCGGTGACGACGATCTCGTCCGCATCATCCCCCTGCGGCTGGACATTGGCCTGGGCGAAGGCGGTGGTCGAACAACCGATCGCGAGCAGGGCGACGGTCGAACGCAGACACGATTTCATGCAATATCCCCTTATTGACGGCGCGCCTCTAGGGGGGCGGCATGACAGGTCGATGACGTCACGGACCTGTCGCATAGGCTGCATAGGAAGCCGGCCATATCGTTTCGACAAAGGCCCTGCCCCATGACCCTGAACCGCCGCGACGCCCTCCGCCTGATGGGCAGCAGCGCCGCGCTGACCCTGCCGAGCATCGCCCATGCCGCCGCGTCCGCGACGTTCGTGCATGGCGTCGCCAGCGGCGATCCGGCGGCGGACGGTGCGATCCTGTGGACCCGCGCGACGCCGGCGGCGGCGGATAGCGGCGACATCGCACTCGACTGGCATGTCGCCGCGAGCAGCGACGGTCCGGCGCTTACCTCCGGCCGCACGACCGCGCGGGCGGCGCGCGACTTCACTGCCAAGGTGCAGGCGACCGGCCTGAAACCCGGCACCGACTATTGGTACTGGTTCACCGCGCCCGACGGCGCCGCCTCGCCCAAGGGCCGCTTCCGCACCCTGCCGCGCGGCGCCACGCCGCAGATCGCGCTCGCGGTGGTGTCGTGCCAGCTCTATCCCGGCGGATATTGGCACGCCTATACCGCGATCGCCGCCGAACCGCGCGTCGACGCGGTGCTGCATCTGGGCGATTACATCTATGAATATGGCGCGGAGGGCTATGGTGCCGACATCGGCCGCAAGCTCGACCGGCTGCCCGAACCGGCCCATGAGATCGTGACGCTCGCCGACTACCGCACCCGTCACGCGCAGGTGAAGCGCGACCCGGCGATGCAGGCGGCGCACGCCCGCGCCGCCTTCATCTGCGTGTGGGACGATCACGAAAGCGCCAACGACGCCTGGGTCGGCGGCGCGGAGAACCATACCCCCTCTACCGAAGGCGACTGGGCGGCGCGCAAGGCGGCGGCGATGCAGGCCTATTTCGAATGGATGCCGATTCGCGATCCCAAGCCCGGCCAGCCCTGGGCCGCGATCAACCGCAGCTTCGATTTCGGCGACCTGACGACCCTCGTCATGGTCGAAACCCGCCTGCTCGCCCGCTCGGAACAGGCCGCGCCCAAGGGCGCCGGCATCGAACCCGAAGATTATGCCGCGATGATGGCGGTCCGCGCCCGCCCGGATCGCGAACTGCTGGGACGCGGCCAACAGGATTGGGTCGAACGCGAACTGGCCCGCTCGGTGCGGGACAAGCGCCCGTGGCAGCTGCTCGGCAACCAAGTGGTGATGGCCAAGGTGCCCGGTCCCGACCTCATCAAGGAGCTGGGGGCGGAGGGCTATGCCGCGATGCTCAACCGCCTGCCCGCCGCCTATGCCCCGCGCATCGCCGCCGCGCAGCGCAGCTATCGCGCCGGCCTGCCGTTCAATTTCGACAGCTGGGACGGCTATCCCCCGGCCCGCGAACGGCTCTACGCCGCGTTCCGCCGCGCGAAGTCGCGGCCGATCGTCCTGTCGGGCGACAGCCATGCCGGCTGGGCCAACGACCTGCACGACGATAGCGGACGGCTGGTCGCCAACGAATTCGGCGCGACCGCGATTTCCAGCCCGTCCTATGGCTCGCTGCTGCCGGGCCTCGGCAAGGTGATCGAAAAGGGGGCGCCGGAGGTCCGCTACTGCGATCAGGACCGCAAGGGCTATCTGCTGCTCACTCTGACGCCGACCCATGCCGACGCGCAGTTCCGTACCGTGTCGAGCGTCACGACGCCGGAATTCGTGACGGAGACGACGGCAAGGTGGCGGGTGGCAGCGGGGAAGCCCGCGCCGATGGTGGCGGTGTAGCGCCGACCCAGCCAAGCCACCGTACCCCCGCGCAGGCGGGGGTTCAGGGCCACAGACGCAAACGTTCGCGGCTCTGGATCCCCGCCTGCGCGGGGATACGGCAGGTGGCCCGCGTTGCACCCGCCCCGCGCCACCCTACATCAGGCGAAGTGCGCGACCTCCCCGCCCCCCTTGCCGACTGGTTCGCCGCACGCGGCTGGTCCCCGCGCCGCCACCAGCGCGACATGCTCGACGTCGCCCGCGCCGGCCGCCACGCGCTGCTCGTCGCCGCGACCGGTGCCGGCAAGACGCTCGCCGGCTTCTTGCCGACGCTCACCGACCTGATCGAGCGCCCGAGCGAAGGCCTCCACACCCTCTACATCTCGCCGCTGAAGGCGCTGGCGGTCGACGTGCAGCGCAACCTGCTGACCCCGATCGCCGAGATGGACCTCCCCATCCGCGTCGAGACGCGCACCGGCGATACCCCGTCCGACCGCAAGGCGCGCCAGCGCAGCAAACCGCCACATATCCTGCTGACCACGCCCGAATCGCTCAGCCTGTTGCTGTCCTATCCCGATGCCGACCGATTGTTCGCGTCGCTGCGCACGATCGTCATCGACGAAGTGCATGCCTTCGCCACCGACAAGCGCGGCGACCTGCTGGCGCTGTGCCTCACCCGCCTGCAACGCCATGCTCCGACCCTGCGTCGCGTCGCGCTGTCGGCGACGGTCGCTGACCCGGACGGCTATCGCGCATGGCTTGCCCCCCATGGCGATATCGATGCGGTGACGCTGGTGCAGGGGGAGCCGGGCGCCGACCCTGACATTCGCATCCTGTTGCCGCAGGACCGCATCCCCTGGTCGGGCCATTCCGGCCGCTATGCTGCGCAACAGGTGATGCGCGAAATCGAGCGCCACCGTACCACCATCGTCTTCTGCAACACCCGCAGCCTCGCCGAACTGATCTTCCAGGATTTGTGGCTGGCGAACGACGCGCAGCTGCCGATCGGCGTCCATCACGGCAGCCTCGACCGCGAGGCGCGACGCAAGGTCGAGGCGGCGATGGCCGACGGCCGCCTGCGCGCGCTGGTCGCCACCGCCAGCCTCGACCTCGGCGTCGACTGGGGCGATGTCGATTGCGTGATCCAGATGGGCGCGCCCAAGGGGTCGTCGCGCCTGCTCCAGCGCATCGGCCGCGCCAACCACCGGCTCGACGAGGTGTCGAAGGCGCTGCTGGTGCCCGGCAACCGCTTCGAATTTCTGGAGGCGCAGGCGGCACTGGATGCAGTCGAGGCCGGCGAACTTGACCACGAAATCTTCCGCCCCGGCGCGTTGGACGTCCTCGCCCAGCATCTGATGGGCTGCGCCTGCGCCGAACCCTTCGCCGCCGCCGACATGCTGGCGGAGGTGCAGGGCGCGCTCCCCTATTCGGCGCTCGACGCCGACACGTTCGACCGCGTGCTGCACTATATCGCCGAGGGCGGCTATGCGCTCAAAGCCTATGACCGGTTCAAACGGCTGCGGCTGGGCAGCGACGGGCTATGGACCGTCACCAAGCCCGCCTTCATCGCGCAGCATCGCCTCAACGCTGGGATCATCGTCGACGCCCCGACGCTCGACGTGCGGTTCAAGAACGGCCGGCGGCTCGGCACGGTCGAGGAATATTTCGCCTCCACCCTGTCGCCGGGCGACACCTTCTTCTTCGCCGGCATGAGCCTGGAAGTGGAGAAGATCGAGCTGACCGACCTCGTCGTCCGCGCCAGCAGCAAGCCCGCGCGCATCCCCAAATATGGCGGCACGCGCATGGCGCTGTCGACCAACCTCGCCGACCGCGTGCGCGGCTTCCTCGCCGATCCATCGGAATGGTCGCGCTTTCCGGACGATGTGCGCGAATGGCTGGAAATCCAGTCGCGCCGCTCGGTCCTGCCGCGTCCGGGCGAATTGCTGGTCGAAACCTTCCCGCATGACGGGCGGCACTATATGGTCGCCTACAGCTTCGAAGGATGGAATGCGCACCAGTCGCTCGGCATGCTGATCACCCGGCGGATGGAGGCGATGGGGCTGAACCCGATCGGTTTCGTCTCGAACGACTATGCGCTGGCCTGCTATTGCCTCGAACCGATCACCGACCCCGCCGCGCTGTTTTCGCCCGACATTCTCGAACATGAATTCGTCGACTGGGTACAGGGGTCGGCGCTGCTCAAACGCGCGTTCCGCGAGGTCGCGGTGATCGGTGGCCTCGTCGAGCGCCAGCATCCGGGCAAGCGCAAGACCGGCAAGCAGGTCACCTTCTCGACCGACCTGATCTACGACGTGTTGCGCAAATACGAACCCGGCCACCTGCTGCTGCAGGCAGCATGGGAGGACGCCCGCGCACGGATGACCGATGTCGGGCGGCTGGCCAAACTGCTGGAGACGGCACAGGCGCGCATTCGGCATGTGACGCTCGACCGGGTCAGCCCGCTTGCCGTTCCGGTGCTGGTGCTGATCGGGCGCGAGCGCGTGACGCAGGGATCGGCCGACGACGCGCTGCTCGTCGAGGCGGGGGCGCTGGCGGCGGAGGCGATGGCGCTGGATTAGTGGTTCCTGGTTCGCAGTTACCTCTGCCCCAGCGTCCTGTCCGCCCCTGACACTTACCCGCCCGTTTGCTTCGAGCGCAGGTTCGAGCCTGTCGAGAACCGAAGTCGAGAAGGGGTTGCCCCGAACACAGGGTTCTCGACGGACGCTTCTCGACAAGCTCGAAGCTGCTCGAACCGAGCGGATTGGGGGCCAGGATAGCAACCCTCACCCCCGCCGTACGCCGGCGAAGGCCGGGGTCCAGTTGGGATACGTCCGCGACTCCATCGCTACCGCACCGAAGCTGGACCCCGGCCTCCGCCGGGGTACGGCTTCCCTGTGGATAACGCCCGTCCACCAAAAGACCGTATCCCCGCGCAGGCGGGGATCCAGGGTTACGAAGCGCAACGTCCTTGGCTCTGGATCCCCGCCTGCGCGGGGATACGCTCAAGGAGAACGGGCATAACCCCGCCTGTCAAACGTCCAGATTCGCCACGTTCAGCGCATTCTCCTGAATGAAATCCCGCCGCGGCTCGACGACATCGCCCATCAACCGCGTAAAGATCTCGTCCGCCACGTCCGCCTGGTCGATCGCGACGCGCAGCATCGACCGGTTGGCCGGATCGAGCGTGGTTTCCCACAGCTGTTCGGCGTTCATCTCGCCCAGCCCCTTGTAACGCTGGATCGACAGGCCCTTGCGCCCGGCCGCCAGGATCGCGTCGAGCAACTGGCTCGGCCGCGCGACCAGCGTCTCGCCCTTCGCGGCAACGGCAGGCGCCTCTTCCTCACCTTCGGCAGCCGCTTCGCCGGCACTGCGCGCACTGACCAGCTTCGACACGCCGGCATAGCTCGCCGCTTCCTCCGCCGCCAACGCATGGAGCTTGCGCCCCTCGGCCGACAGCAGGAACGCCGGTTCGATATTGTGGGTGTCGGTGACGCCACGCCAGCGGCGCTGGAACTGCAGCCCGCCATCCTCGGTCACCCGCGCGGTCCATTGCGCCTCGCCATCGGTGCGGCCGATGCGCGACACCGCGTCCTGCAACCGCGTATCGCGATCCGCCTGCCCGATCGCCGGATCCAGCACGCCGGCCAGCGCCAGCACCTCGACGATGCCCATGTCGTAGCGGCGCGGGACATAGCGCATCAGCGTCCGCATCCGCCGCGCATGGCCCAGCAGCGCCTTCAGGTCGTCGCCGCTGCGCGCACCGGCCGGGCTTTCCAGCACATGCGCGCTGACCCCGGCCTCGACCAGATATTCGTCGAGCGCGTTGTCGTCCTTGAGGTACACTTCCGACCGGCCCTTCGTCGCCTTATACAGCGGCGGCTGGGCGATATAGAGGTGCCCCGCCTCGATGATCTCGGGCATCTGGCGATAGAAGAAGGTCAGCAGCAGCGTACGGATATGCGCGCCGTCGACGTCGGCGTCGGTCATGATGACGATCTTGTGGTAGCGCAGCTTGGCGATGTTGAAATCGTCGCGGATGCCGGTGCCCAGCGCGGTGATGATCGTCCCGATCTCGCGGCTGGCGAGCATCCGGTCGAACCGCGCACGCTCGACGTTCAGAATTTTTCCGCGCAGCGGCAGGATCGCCTGAAAATGGCGGTCGCGCCCCTGCTTGGCCGAACCACCGGCCGAGTCACCCTCGACGAAGAACAGTTCGGACTTGGCGGGATCGCGTTCCTGGCAATCGGCCAGCTTGCCGGGCAGCGACGCGATGTCCATCGCGCCCTTGCGGCGGGTCAGCTCGCGCGCCTTCTTCGCGGCCTCGCGCGCGGCGGCGGCGTCGATCACCTTCTGGATGATCGCCTTCGCATTGCCCGGATTTTCCTCCAGATAATCTGCCAGCTTGTCGGCCATCAGCGCTTCCAGCGGCTGACGGACCTCCGACGACACCAGCTTGTCCTTGGTCTGCGACGAGAATTTCGGATCGGGCAGCTTGACCGACACGATCGCGGTCAACCCTTCGCGCATGTCGTCGCCGGTGAGGGAGACCTTCTCCTTCTTCAGCATCCCCGACTTGTCGGCGTAATTGTTGAGCGTACGCGTCAGCGCGGCGCGGAACGCCGCCATGTGCGTCCCGCCGTCGCGCTGGGGAATGTTGTTGGTGAAGGCGAGGACGTTCTCGTAATAGCTGTCGTTCCATTCCAGCGCGACGTCGATGCCGACATCGTCGCGGAAGCCGTTGATGGCGATCGGCTCGGGCATCAGCGGGTTCTTGGTCCGGTCGAGATATTTCACGAACGCGGCGATCCCGCCTTCGTAATAGAGCTCGACCTCGCGCGGCTCCTCGTGCCGGGCATCGACCAGCACCAGCCGCACGCCCGAATTGAGGAACGCCAGCTCGCGGAAGCGGTGTTCCAGCTTGTCGAAATCGAACTCGGTGATCTTGAACGTCTCGGCCGAGGGCAGGAACGTCACGCGGGTGCCGCGCTTTTCCGATGGGCCGACGACCTTCAGCGGCGCTTCGGCATCGCCCCGGCGGAAGCGCATATAATGCTCCTGCCCGTCGCGCCAGATCGTCAGGTCGAGAAAGTCGGAAAGGGCATTCACCACCGACACGCCGACGCCGTGCAGGCCGCCCGACACCTTGTACGCATTGTCGTCGTTGGTGTTCTCGAACTTGCCGCCGGCGTGCAGCTGGGTCATGATGACCTCGGCGGCCGACACGCCCTCTTCGCTGTGGATGCCGGTCGGAATCCCGCGGCCATTATCCTCGACCGAGACGGAGCCATCGGCGTTCAGCGTGATGAGGATGCGGTCGCAGTGCCCGGCCAGCGCCTCGTCGATCGCATTGTCGCTGACCTCGAACACCATGTGGTGCAGGCCGGAGCCGTCGTCGGTATCGCCGATATACATGCCGGGGCGCTTGCGGACCGCGTCCAGCCCCTTGAGCACCTTGATCGAATCTGCGCCGTAGTCGTTCTGATTGGGGTTCGTTGCCATAGCGAGTATATAGGGTTTTGCGCGAGGGAACTAAAGCAAAACCCGCATAGGATGCGGGTCGTTTCGGCGCCCCACGTTCGTCATTCCCGCGAAGGCGGGAATCCTTAAACGCCGACGGCGCGGCAGGGTCGCTAACGACAGCGTGTATGGACTCCCGCCTTCGCGGGAGTGACGAAATCTCGCCATCCGTTCCGCCTGAATAATGAACGGCAGCTAACAGGCGCATTCAGTATCGGCTCAAGCGAATCGGCGCATACCCCAAATCACAGACGGACTTCCCGACACGGGATCAACCACCGTCACCGAGTTTTGAGGGAGAAGACCCATGTTCAAGAAGCTGACGCTTGCCGCTGCCGCGCTTGCCACGGTCGCTACCGCCGCCGCTCCGACCGCCGCTTCGGCGCAGAGCTGGCGCGGGGACCGCTACGAGCGGGATTATCGCGACGGTCGCGGCTATCGTGAATATCGCGGCGACCGCGGCTATTATCGCGACCGCCAGTACAACCGTCGCGGCGCGCGCTGCGAGAATGGCGACGGCGGCACGGTGATCGGCGCGATCGCCGGCGGCCTGCTCGGCAACACCGTTGCCGGTCGTGGCAACCGCCTGCTCGGCACCATCCTGGGTGGTGGCGTCGGTGCGGTCGCCGGCCGGGCGATCGATCGGGCCGACCCGCCGCGCTACTGCAACCGCTAACCGGTTTCCGGCACCCCCGGTGGCGTAACGGGGTGTCGGACTCGGGGCCGGTCCTTCCTTCGGGAGGGGCCGGCCCTTTTTGCGCGTCCGCCGCGCCTTGGCCGCTTTTCGCCACGCTTCGGTCCGAAACCGCCCCTAGCCCGGTCGCCGCAACGAACGTGGAGCGGCGGATGAGGATGGCAGTCGGGCGAAGTCTGGCCGGTGCCGCCGTGCTGGCGGTGCCGCTGCCCGCCGCCGCGCAGGAGGAAGACGACTCGCCGCGCGACGAAATCGTCGTCACCGGCAAGCGCCCGCCCGGCTCCGCCATCGGCGACATCGCGCCGGTTGCGGTGCTCGACGCCGCGGCGCTCCGCGCGCTGGGCGCGACCAGCATGGAACAGCTGGCCCAGCTGCTCAAACCGCTGACCAGCTCGGCCAGCGGCGGCGACCCCGTCTTCCTGCTCAACGGCCGCCGCATCTCGGGCTATCGCGAAATCTGGACGCTCCCGCCCGAGGCGCTGGAGCGGACCGAAGTGCTGTCGGAACAGGACGCCGCCCGCTTCGGCTTTGCGCCGACGGTCCGTGTCGTCAATTTCGTGCTGAAACAGAAATTTCGCGCGCTGGTCTTCGATCAGGGGGCGGGGACGACGACCGATGGCGGCGGCGGCACCGAACGGCTGGAACTGGGGTCGACCCGCATCGCCGGCGACCGCCGCACCGTCCTCGCCATCACGTACGACCGGCAAAATCCGCTGCGCGCATCGCAGCGCCCCTATCTGCCCGACAGCGACAGCCCGTTCGACCGCAACGGCAACGTTCGTGCGCCGGACGGCGGCAGCATCGACCCCGCGCTCGATTCGCTCGCCGGACGGCCGATAACCGCCGCCGCAGTACCGTTCGACCCGGTACAGCGCGGCACGCTCGCCGCCTACGCGTCCGGCAGCCGCCGCGCGACCGACCTCGCCCCCTTCCTTTCGCTGCGCAGCCGCGACGCGCTGAAGGTCGACGGCACCCATGTCGTGCCGATCGGCAAGACGATGCTCGCCTCGCTCAACCTGACGATGGAGGCGGATCGCGGCCGCGCGCTGGCCGGGTTGCAGGGAGCGACGCTCGCCCTGCCCGCCGGATCGCCGCTGCCCTTCGACCGCCCGGTGCTGCTCGACCGCTATCTGGACGAAGGGCCGGTGCTGACCCAGCGCAACGACAATCTGACGCTGCATGCCGCCTCGACCGTGCAGGGCGGGGTCGGGCGCTGGCTGTGGACCGTCACCGGCGGATACGACCGGGTCCGCGCCCGTGCCGCCGTCGATCGCGGCATCGCAGCCGATGCGTTGCAGGCGGCGGTCGATGGTGGCGCCGATCCGTTCGACCTCTCCCCCGCCCTCACCGCCCGGCCGATGATCGTCACGCGCAGCCGCACCGTCACCGGCACGCTTATGGCCAAGGCGACCGCCAACGGCCCGGTCCTGCAACTGCCCGCCGGCCCCGCGCAGCTGACGCTCAACGCCGATTACGCCCGCTCGGACAGTAGCGGACGATTGGCCGACGATGCAGGCGCCGCCAGCACCCTGACCCGTACCGTGCAGGGCGGCAGCGCCAGCCTTGACCTGCCGCTCACTTCGACCGATCGCGGCGTGCTGTCGGCGATCGGCTCGCTGTCGGCCAATGTCATGCTCGGCCTGACCGGCGTGTCGGACTATGGCAGCCTCGCCAGCAGCAATTTCGCGCTCAACTGGGCGCCGAAGCGTCCGGTGCAGATCACCGCGTCGATCAACACCGCGCGCACCCCGCCGGCCATCGCGACCCTGACCCAGCCGATCGTCACCGTGCCCAACACGCCGTTCTTCGACTTCGTGACCGGGGCCAGCGCGCCGATCGCGGTGACCGGCGGCGGCAATACCGATTTGCGGCCGGAGGAACGGCAGATCCGCACGTTCGGCATCGGCTGGCGTCCGATCAAGAACAAACAGCTCAACCTCGGCGTCAGCTATGTCGACACGCGCATCACCGATCAGGTCGCCAATCTGGTCAGCGCGACGGCGGCGTTGCAGGCGGCGTTCCCCGACCGCTTCGTCCGCGACGATAGCGGCCGGCTGCTGCGCGCCGACATCCGCCCGGTGAACCTGTTCGGCGAGGTCGAGCGCAAGGTTAAGGCCGAAATCTCGTTCTTCGGCCCCATCGGCCCCACCCCGCCGCCTCCGGCCAAGGACGCGCCGCCGCCGCCCGACCGGCCACAGCTCTGGGCGTTCCTGACGGCGACCGCCCGCCTGTCCGACCGGCTGACGCTCCGACAGGGACAGGGCGAACTCGACCTGCTCGACGGCGAGACGCTGGACGGCAACAGCGGCCGCCCGCGCTATGAGCTGATGGGCAATATCGGCGGATCGGTCGGCGCCTTCCGCATGGGCGTCTATGGCAACCAACGCCCCGCGACCCGCATCCGCAGCACGCTGCCGGCGTCCGACCTGCGCTTTTCGGGGCTGACCTTCCTCGGCCTCTATTCGCAAGTCCAGGCCGACAAGCTCGCCCCCCGCGCGCCATGGGCGAAGCGGATGGTATTGCAGTTCGAGGTGCAGAACCTGCTCAACGACCGCGTCGATGTCCGCGACCGGAACGACGCGGTGCCCTATCGCTTCCAGCCGTCGTTCCTCGACCCTTACGGCCGGATCGTCCGCCTGTCGGTGCGGAAATTGTTCTGAGTGCCAAACCGTACCCCCGCGCAGGCGGGGGTCCAGAGCCAAGGGCGAAACGGCAGCGTTCGCTGCCCTGGACCCCCGCCTGCGCGGGGGTACGCCTGGAGCCTGCGAAACTACTCCACCCAGTCCAGTCCGATATCCCGGTACAGCATCCGGTCCTCTTCCCAGTTCGGCTTGACCTTCACATGCAGGTACAGGTGCACGCGCACCCCCAGCAATTCCTGCAATTCCTTGCGCGCCGTCGCGCCGATTTCCTTGATCCGCTGCCCGCCCTTGCCCAGCACGATCGCGCGCTGCGTATCACGCGCCACGTAAATCTGCTGGTGGATTTCGACCGACCCGTCCTCACGCTCCAGATAGCGTTCGGTGTCGACCGCGCTCGCATAGGGCAGTTCCTCGTGCAGCTGGTGGTACAGTTGCTCGCGCGTCACTTCCGCCGCCAGCATCCGGTCGGTGGCGTCGCTCACCTGATCCTCGGGGAAATGCCACGGCCCTTCCGGCATCCGCTTCGCCAGCGCCGCCTTCATTTCCGCCAGCCCGTCGCCGGTCGTGGCGCTGACGAAGAACGTTTCCTCGAACGCCGCCATTTCGTGCAGCCGCGCGGCATGGTCCAGCAGGCGCGGCTTGTCGGCAATGTCGACCTTGTTGAGGATCAGCAGCTTCGGCTCTTTCCGGTCGGCCAGCGGTTCGACGATCGCGCGGACCTTGGGGCCGATCCCGCCCTTGCCGTCGACCACCACCGCGATCGCATCGGCGCCCGCCGTGCCTTCCCACGCCGCCGACACCATCGCCCGGTCCAGCCGCCGCTTCGGCTCGAAGATACCCGGCGTATCGACCAGCAGCAGCTGGGTATCGCCCTCGATCGCGATGCCCATCAACCGGGTGCGCGTCGTCTGCGCCTTGGGACTGGTGATCGCGACCTTCTGTCCGACCAGTGCATTGACCAGGGTCGATTTGCCCGCATTCGGGGCACCGAGGATCGCGACGAGGCCGCACGACTGGGGGGAGGACGTCAAAAGAGCAAAACCTGTCGATAAGGGAGAGGGATCGCCCCTCTTACCCGCCCCGCCCCCGGCTGCAAAGCATCCCGATCCGCTCTTGATCGCGCCGGACGGGTTCGCTACGCATTAGTCAGACAAAAACGACATAGGGGGGATTGATCCCATGACCGGCCGGACCACCACGCGCCTCAAACTGCGCCAGCGCGCACGCGCCTTTGCGCTGGGCACCGCATCCTTGCTGATCGCGGCGACCGCCACGGCCCAGACGGCGCCGACGCCGCAGCCGGGCGAGCCGGCGCGAATCACCATTCGCGGCGATCAGGCCGGTCCCACCTATGACCGGCGTATCTTCACCCAGTTCGCCGAGCATCTGGGCAACGGCATCTATGGCGGCCTGTGGGTCGGCAACGACCGTCGAATCCCCAATACCCGCGGCTTCCGCAACGACGTCGTCGCGGCGCTGAAGCGGCTCGGCGTGCCGGTCATCCGCTGGCCCGGCGGCTGCTTCGCCGACGAATATCACTGGCGCGAAGGGATCGGGCCGAAGGCCAAGCGCCCGGTCAAGATCAACACCAACTGGGGCGGCGTTACCGAGGATAATGCGGTCGGCACCCATGAATTCATGGACCTGACCGAACAGGTCGGTGCCGAAGCCTATATCTCGGGCAATGTCGGCAACGGGTCCGCCCGCGAAATGGCCGAATGGGTCGAATATATGACCCAGCGCGCCGGCACGCTGGCCGACGAACGCGCCCGCAACGGCCGCAAGGAACCGTGGAAGGTCCCCTATTTCGGCATTGGCAACGAACTATGGGGCTGTGGCGGCAACATGCGCCCCGAATATGGCGCCGACGAAACGAAGCGCTTCGCGACCTTCATCAAGTCGCCCGAGGGCAGCCGCGTGCTGAAGATCGCGTCGGGTGCCAATTCCGACGACTATAACTGGACCGAGGTGATGATGCGCGAAGCGATGCGGCACATCGATGCCGTCTCGCTCCATTACTACACCGTCCCCGGCGGCTGGGCACCCAAGGCGTCGCCGACCCAGTTCACCGAATCCGAATGGGCCGAAACGCTCGGCCTCACCTGGAAGATGGAGGAACTGATCGCCAAGCACAGCGCGATCATGGACAAATATGATCCGCAGAAGCGCGTGTGGCTGGCCGTCGACGAATGGGGCACGTGGTACGGGCAGGACCCGGGCACGACGCCGGGCTTCCTGCGCCAGCAGAACACGCTGCGCGACGCGCTGGTCGCCGCGATCAACCTGAACATCTTCGCCAAGCATGCCGACCGGGTGAAGATGACCGCCATCGCGCAGATGGTGAACGTGCTGCAGGCGATGATCCTGACCGACGGGCCGAAGATGGTCCTGACGCCGACCTATCACGTGTTCGAAATGTACAAGCCGTTCATGGACGGCACCGTCCTGCCGATCACGATCGACAGCCCATACTATTCGCGCGACAAATGGGCGATCCCGGCGGTGTCGGCCTCGGCCGTGCGCGGCAAGGACGGTGCGGTGCACATCGCGCTGTCCAACGCCGACCCGAACCGCCCGGCCCCGATCAACGTCGCGCTGACCGGCGTGGCGGGCACGACCATCACCGGCCGCGTCCTAACCGCCCCGACGATGACCGCGCACAATAACTTCGACAACCCGAACGCGGTCGTACCGGCGACCTTCACCGGCGCGCAGATCGCCAACGGCACGCTGTCGGTGACGCTGCCGGCCAAGTCGGTGGTAATGCTCGACGTCAAGTAATACGGGCGGGGGCGGCCGGAAGGTCGCCCCTTCCCCTCCCGTTTGCTTCGAGCGCAGGTTCGAGCCTGTCGAGAACCGAAGTCGAGAAGGCCCCGCCCCAGGCACCCCGTTCTCGACTACCGCTACTCGACAAGCTCGAAGCTGCTCGAACCAAACGGGTAAGATAGCGGCCGGCCGTACCCCCGCGCAGGCGGGGGTCCAGAGCCCCAACCACTGCCCTCACCACACCTGACCCTGGACCCCCGCCCGCGCCGGCGCGGCCATCCCGGCCCCGCGCGCCGCGATGGCCGCTTTCCTACAACAAAACGTTCTGGTTACGTTCCACCTCCAACAGGAGGACGAAATGGACGCAACCACCCTGATCGAAGACGTGATCGACCGCGAAGGCGGCTATGTCGACCACCCCGCCGACCGTGGCGGCGCGACCCGCTACGGCATCACCCAAGCCGTCGCCCGCGCGGAAGGTTACACCGGCGCGATGCGCGACCTGCCCCGCGCCCTCGCCGCACGCATCTACCGCCGCCGCTACTGGCAGGCGCCGAACTTCGCGGCGGTAGCGACCCGTGCGCCGCTACTCGCCGCCGAACTGTTCGACACCGGCGTCAACATGGGACCGTCGGTCGCCGCGACCTTTCTCCAGCGCATCCTGAACGCGCTCAACCGCCAGCAGCGCGACTGGGGCGATATCGCGGTCGATGGCAACATCGGCGCGCAGACGCTCGCCGCGCTCGACACCCTCCTCGCCACCCGCGGCCCGGCGGCAGAGGCGGTTTTGGTCAAGGCAATCAACGCCTTGCAGGGCGAACGCTATCTCCGCTTGGCCGAAACGCGCCCCGCTAACGAAGCCTTTCTCTACGGCTGGCTCGCCCTGCGCGTCGATACGCCACGAGTGTGAACTTAGTGAACTTTGACCTTTCGGAGGCCCTATGATCGATTCCCTGATCGCGCCGATCGCGGCGCTGCTCGACAAGCTGATCCCCGACCCCAGGGCCCGCGACGCGGCCAAGCTGGAACTGCTGAAACTCGAATCCACCGCCGATCTCGACCGGGTCAAGGCGCAACTCTCCGCGATCGTCGCGGAGGCGCAGTCGACCGACCCGTGGACCTCGCGCGCGCGGCCGGGCTTCCTATACGTCATGTACGCGCTGCTGCTCTGGGCGATCCCGATGGGGCTGATCTCGGCGGTCCAGCCCGACATGGCCGCCGGCATCGCGCGCGGCATGACCGCCTATCTGCGCGGCATCCCGGAGGAATTGTACGCCCTCTTCGGCACCGGCTATCTCGGCTACACAGCGGCCAGGGCCTGGGGGAAGGCGAAAGGCGCCGAACGCTAAAGATCCTCGCCATTCCATGGGGAGGGGGACCGTCGCCGAAGGCGATGGTGGAGGGGCAGCGCCCCACACGCAACGACTGCGTTCGCGGCGCACCGCTCCACCATCCTTCGGATGGTCCCCCTCCCCGCAGAGCGGGGAGGATTTGAAGCCCACCTTGTCCAACCCAACCTCCTCCCCATATCGCGCCCATGAGCAAAGAGACGGTGTGGCACGGCACCACGATTGTATCCGTGCGTCGCGGCGGTCGCGTGGTGATCGCGGGGGATGGGCAGGTTTCGGCCGGACAGACGGTCATGAAACCCAATGCGCGGAAAGTCCGCCCGCTGGGCGACGGCAAGGTGATCGCCGGGTTCGCCGGCGCCACCGCCGACGCCTTCACCCTGTTCGAACGGCTGGAAGCGAAGCTGGAGCGCCATCAGGGCCAACTGCTGCGCGCCGCCGTCGAACTGGCCAAGGACTGGCGCACCGACAAGTTCCTGCGCAACCTGGAGGCGATGCTGATCGTCGCCGACAAGGACGTGACGCTGGTCGTCACCGGCAATGGCGACGTGCTGGAACCCGAAGCCGGCATCGCCGCGATCGGATCGGGCGGCAATTTCGCCCTCGCCGCCGCCCGCGCGCTGTCGGACTATGAAGGCGACGCCGAAAAGGTCGCGCGCAAGGCATTGGCCATCGCCGCCGAACTCTGCGTCTACACCAACGATCGCGTCACCCTCGAAGCGCTCGACAGCGCGAACTGACGGACATTCCATGCAAGACAATCTGACTCCGAAGGCGATCGTCGCTGCCCTCGACGCGCATATCATCGGCCAGCAGGACGCCAAGCGCGCCGTCGCGGTGGCGCTGCGTAACCGCTGGCGTCGGCAGCAGCTCTCGCCCGACCTGCGCGACGAGGTATCGCCCAAGAACATCCTGATGATCGGCCCCACCGGCTGCGGCAAGACCGAGATCAGCCGGCGTCTGGCCAAGCTCGCCGACGCGCCGTTCGTGAAGGTCGAGGCGACCAAGTTCACCGAGGTCGGCTATGTCGGCCGCGACGTCGAACAGATCGCCCGCGACCTCGTCGAGGAAGCGATCCGGCTGGAACGCGAACGCCGCCGCGTCGCGGTCAAGGACAAGGCGGAGGAAGCGGCGATGGCCCGCCTGCTCGACGCGCTGACCGGCAAGGGCGCCAGCGAAGCGACCCGCGAGGCGTTCCGTCAGCGCTTCAACGACGGCCATCTCGACGACAAGGAAGTCGAGATCGAGCTCGACGCGGCCCCGCAGATGCCGTTCGAAATCCCCGGTGCCGCGCCGCAGATGATCAACCTGTCGGAAATGATGGGCAAGGCGTTCGGCGGAGGCCAGCAGAAGCGCCGCAAGCTGACCGTCCGCGCCGCCTGGGACAAGCTGGTCGAGGAAGAGGCCGACAAGCGCCTCGACCAGGACGAGGTCAGCCGCGCTGCGCTGGCCGATGCCGAGGCGAACGGCATCGTCTTCCTCGACGAGATCGACAAGATCGCGGTCAGCGACGTGCGCGGCGGTTCGGTCAGCCGCGAAGGCGTGCAGCGCGACCTGTTGCCGCTGATCGAGGGGACGACCGTCGCCACCAAATACGGCCCGATGAAGACCGACCATGTCCTCTTCATCGCGTCGGGCGCGTTCCATGTGGCGAAGCCCAGCGACCTGCTGCCCGAACTACAGGGTCGCCTGCCGATCCGGGTCGAGCTGAAGGGCCTGACCGAGGCCGATTTCATCGCGATCCTGTCGGATACCAAGGCATCGCTGCCCGCACAGTATCGCGCGCTGCTCGGCACCGAATCCGTCGAGGTGACCTTCACCGACGACGGCATCGCCGCCATCGCCCGCATCGCGGCGGAGGTGAATGCGGAGGTCGAGAATATCGGCGCCCGCCGTCTGCAGACGGTGATGGAGAAGCTGCTGGAAGAGGTCAGCTTCGACGCCGAGGATCGCGCGGGCCAAGCGGTGACGATCGACGCGCCCTATGTAGAAAAGCAGCTGGCCAGCATCGCACGGAACACCGACCTCAGCCGCTACGTGCTGTGATCCCGTACCGCCGTTCGTGCTGAGTAGGGATTGAGCAAAGTCGAAAGCCCGTATCGAAGCACCCTGGAGGTCCTTCGATACGCCGCTTCGACAGGCTCAGCGGCTACTCAGGACGAACGGGCGGGAGAGAGTTCCATCCCCCCAAACCCGTTCGGTTCGAGCAGCTTCGAGCTTGTCGAGAAGCGTCAGTCGAGAACGCGGAGTTTGAGGCACCCCGTTCTCGACAAGCTCGAACCAAACGGGAGAGCGGGGAGGTGGCAGTGAAGGCTCACCCCACCTTGTCATACGGCACGAACTCCCCGAACGTGCAATCCGCCGACGCGATCGGCGCACCGCGATCGACCAGCCGGAACCGGTCGTTGCGGCACACCTGCGCCCCGTACAGGATCGACACGACGATCTGATCGTCGCGCAGGAACGGGCAGCGGTCGCGTACCTGGGTCCGCCACAGCCGCTTGCCGGTCTGGCGATAGATCAGCGAATCGCCCACCACCTGCGGCCCGTCAATGAAGCCGGTCGGGATGCAGTTCTCGGGCTTGCCCGCCACCCGCCCCGCCAGCATCTTCGCAAGCTCCCGGTCGCCCCGGGCCTGCGTCTCCGCCAGTTGCTGCGGAGTCGCGCAGGCGCCCAGTAACAGCGCCGCCGTCCATGCCATTCGCTTCATCGCGCCTCTCCTTACCCGATCAGAACGCATCCTTCGCCGCGCGGTGCCGTGCCAGTTCCTCCGCCGACCGGCTGCGCAGGAACGGATTGGTCGCCAGCTCCGCGCCGATCGTCGTCGGCACGGTCGGCTCGCCCTTGGCCCTGAGCGCTTCGACCGCCGCCATCCGCTCGACGATGGCGGCATTGTCCGGCTCGGCCGACAGCGCATAGCGGCCGTTGGATAGGGTATATTCGTGCCCGCAATAGACCCGCGTATCGGCCGGCAACTCGGCATAGCGCCGCATATTGCCGAACATCTCCGCCGCCGTCCCTTCGAACAACCGGCCGCAGCCCATGGCGAACAGGGTGTCGCCGCTGAACAGCACGGCGTCGTCGGCAAAGTGGAACGCGACATGGCCCGCGGTATGCCCCGGCACCGCCCAGACGGTGGCGGCATGCTCCCCGACCGACAGCATCGCGCCCTCGCCCACGCCATTGTCCATGTCGGCGATCTTCGCCCGCTCCGCCTCCGGCCCGGTCACCGTGGCCCCCGTCGCCGCCTTGATCGCCGCATTGCCGCCGACATGATCGGGATGCCAGTGGGTGTTCCAGATGGCGGTGATCGTCCAGCCCCGCGCTGCGGCGGCATCCAGCACCGGCTGCGCCGCGCCCGGATCGATCGCCACCGTCTCGCCGCTCGCCGCGTCGTGCAGCAGCCACGCATAATTGTCGGACAGCACCGGAATCTGGACGATCTCCATCACCACGTCCCGGTGTTCGGCATCGATGCCCAGGGTTCGGCGGCGGGAAGCGACCCGTCCTGCAACAGCTCGATCGAAATGCCGTCGGGCGTCTTTACGAACGCCATGTGTCCGTCGCGCGGCGGACGGTTGATCGTGACGCCGGCGTCCATCAGCGTCTGGCAGGTCGCGTAGATATCGTCGACCCGGAAGGCGAGATGCCCGAAATTGCGCCCGCCGGCATAGGGTTCGGGGTCCCAATTATGGGTCAGCTCGACCTCGGCCACGCCCTCCTGCCCCGGCGCGGCGAGGAAGATCAGCGTGAATCGGCCCTTTTCGTTGTCCATGCGGCGAACCTCTTTCAGGCCCAGCATGTCGAAAAAGGCGATGGTCGCATCCGGGTCGGTCACCCGGATCATGGTGTGGAGATAGCGGGTCATGTACGGCTCCCATGTGCGTTGACCCGGCATATCGGGTCAGCACCGGGACACCGCAACCGCCATCAGGCAGGCGGCAGCGTGTCGAGCGCGGCGTCCGCCGCCTTGGCCTGCGCACTGTCCGGGGCTAGCCGCTGCACCGCCTCGAACGCCGCCCGGGCGCCCTTGGTATCGCCCGACAGGCCGGCGATATTGCCCGCCTCCAGCTGGACCGACGGATCGTCCGCCGACCGCCGCAGCGCCTCGGCAATGTCCGCCTTCGCCCGCGTCAGGTCGCCCATCCGCCGCGCCAGCGTCGCCGACAACAGCCAGGCGAGCGGATCGGCCGGCGCATCCTTCAGCGCCCGGTCGAGATCGCCGCGCGCACCGGGCAGGTCGCCCCCCGCCACACGCACCCGCGCCCGATCAAGCTGTGCCTCACCCCGTGCAAGGCCGGTCAGCGCCCCGCTGGCCAACGCAGCATCCAGCGCGGTTCCGGCTCCGGCGGTATCGCCATCGGCCAGCCGGGCATTGCCCGCCTGCGCCCAATAGTTCGCGGCGCGGGCGTCCTTCGCCACCTCCGCCTCGCGCGCCGCCTGCTCGAACGCTTCCGCCGCCGCGGTCCATTTCTGCCGCGTGGCATAGCTCATCCCAAGGCACTGGCGCGCCAGGAACCCACCCCCGACCAGCCGCCATTGCCCGGCGATCTTCTCCGCCTGCTCGGGCGCGGTCGTCGCGGCATCGACGCACTGATCATAGCGCGCTTCGGGCGTGGCACCCACAGGCAATTGCGGCCCGGCGGCGGCCTGGAGCGCGAGGAACAGCAGCGGGGAGAACATCAGGCCAGTACATCCTCGATGGCGCGCAGGATCAGCGCGATATCGCCATCACGCGACAGGCGATGGTCGCCATCCTTGACGAGAACAGTCTGCACATCGGCTGAACGGAGGCGCGAGGCGAGGTGGACGGTGCGCTCCCACGGCACATCGGCATCGCGCTGCCCCTGCACCAGCCGCACCGGCGCATCGATCGGCAGCTCGCTGTGCATCACCCGGTTGGCCTCGCCCGACGACCAGAAGGCGCGGGTGAACACGGTCGGCGTATCGGCATAGGGCGACGGCCGCTCGATCCGTCCTTCCGTCAGCAGCGCCATCTTCTCCGCCTGCGAAAAGCCCCAGTCGGTGAAGTCGGGGGCCGGCGCGATCCCCACCAGCCCGGCGATCCGCTCCGGCCGGGCACGGGCGGCGAGCAGCGCGATCCAGCCGCCCATCGACGATCCGACCGGCACTACCGGGCCTTCGATGGCGTGATCGATCATCGCCAGCGCATCGTCGACCCAGCCGGCCAGCGTCTGCGCCTCGAACGCACCGGGGCTTTCGCCGCACCCGGCATAATCGAACCGCAGGAACGCCCGCCCCCTCTCTCGCGCCCATGCCTCGATCGCCAGCGCCTTGGTCCCGCTCATGTCGGACGCATAGCCCGGCAGGAACAGGATGGTCGGGCCGGTGCCGGGCGTGTGGCGATAGGCGAGCGGGCGGGAGTCGGTCATGGGGCCTACATGCCACGCCCCTCCCGCGAGCGACAAGGCGTCAGCGCAGCGCGCGCAGATGCGTCCGTACCAGCCGGCCCGATTCGGTCAGCTCGGCCTCGCTCCATCCCGACAGGCCCTGCGTCGCCGGTTTGAGGATTGCGGACGCCTCGTCCTTGTTCGCGACCGACCAGTTCAGATAGCTGATGCCGTGCTTCGCGCACCACTCCCACCAGGTCCGCGTCTCGGTCGCGTCGATCGGTGCGTCGCCATTGGCGGCGGTCGTGCCATATTCGGTGACGAACAGCGCGATGCCGCGCTGCATCGCCGTCTCCGCCTTGGACCGCAACTCGCCCTTATGCGTCGCGGCGTAGAAGTGCAGTGTATAGGCGACATTGGCGAAGGGCAGCGGATCGGCGGCGGCTTCGTCCACGTCCTGCGACCAGCTGCGCGTGCCCGCCACCACGAACGCCCCCGGATCGATCGCCCGGATCGCGCCGATCACTTTGGCGTGATAGGGCTTCAGCACGGTCGCCCAGCCATGTTCGGGCAGCGGCTCGTTATAGGTTTCGTAGATCAGGTTCGGCACGCCGCGATATTTGGTCGCGATATGGCTGAAGAAGCGCACCGCATCGTCGGGCCGCGGCTGATGCGCGTGCCAGTCGACCACGACATAGATACCGTGCGCGATCGCCGCGTCGATCACCGCCTCGGCCCGCTTCGTCTCCGCCTCGGGCTGCGTATCATAGCCGCCCTGCTGCCCGCCGATCGCGGCGCGCACCGCCGTTACGCGCCAATCGCGCACCAGCCACGCGATCGTCGCCGGATCATAATAGCGCGGCTGCCACTGGCTCCAGAACAGCGACATGCCATGGACCGCATAGGGCTTGCCCTGCGCATCGACCACGCGATTGCCCTTCACCGCCAGCCGGCCATGCGCCGCCACCGGCGATCCGGCAGGCGCCGCCGCCGGCAGGCCCCAGGCCACCGGTGCCAGCAACAACGCGATCAGCAGCAACCACCAGCGACGCATCCGACCTCTCCCCATCGATTCTTCGGGGAAAGTGTCGCCCGCCGTCAACGCTGTCAACAATCGAGCAGGGTTCAGTCGGCCGCCGGTTGCCCCGTGGCGGCCTGCGCCGGTTGCTCGAGCGCAACCTCCGCCCGCGCCTGTTCCTTGCGCCGGCGCAGATTCTGCCGCAGCGCCTGTGCCAGCCGTGCCTTGCGTTCCGCTTCGCTCATCGCGACTTTCTACGCAATTCGCCCGCAATATGGCAACGGCCGCTTGACATCACCGCGAATGCCTGCACATAGGCCCCTCCCGCCGCCGAGGGGTTTCCCCCCGGCTCGGAGTGCTGCCGTAGCTCAGTGGTAGAGCGCATCCTTGGTAAGGCTGAGGTCGTGAGTTCAATCCTCACCGGCAGCACCAGTTTCTAGCAGAAATCGATACCCGATCCCCCTGGGGGACCGCCACGCCGTTTGGAGCGTGGCGCCTGCGCCTATCCCTCGACCTGGTCGAGATAGGCGCCATAGCCTTCGGCCTCCATCGCTTCGCGGGGCACGAAGCGCAGCGCCGCCGAATTGATGCAGTAGCGCAGGCCACCGCGGTCGCGCGGACCGTCGGGAAAGACATGCCCCAGATGGCTGTCCCCGCCGGCCGAGCGGACCTCGGTGCGGACCATGCCGTGCGTCGTGTCGCGCAGCTCGGCGACATTGGCCGGTTCGATCGGCTTGGTGAAGCTCGGCCAGCCGCAATGCGAATCGAACTTGTCGGCCGATGCGAACAGCGGTTCGCCCGACACGATGTCGACATAGATGCCGGGCCGCTTTTCGTGGAGATATTCGCCGGTGCCCGGCCGCTCGGTGCCGCTTTGCTGCGTCACATAGAATTGCTCGGGCGTCAGGCGGGCGAGCGCCTCTTCGGTCTTGCGATACTCGGTCATGGTTTGCGTTCCTTCGTTACCGTAAAGATGGGGTGCGGGCCGACCGACGCAACCGGATCAGAAAAGCTCGGCCAGGAACCCCTGCACCGATTCCCACGACCGGCGATCGGCATCGGCGTCATAGGCCATGCCCTTTTCCGGCGCGGCGGCCTGCGTCCTCGTAAAGGCATGCATGGCGCGGCCATGGGCATGGAGCTGCCAGTCGGCGTCACGCGCACCCATTTCCTCGGCAAAGGCCAGCACCTTGTCCGGCGCCGCCATCGGATCGCGCCAGCCATGTTCGACCAGCACCTTGGCCGCGATCGGTCCGTCGCCGCCCAGATCGTTGCCATCGAGCATCCCGTGCAGGCTCACCACGCCGAGCACCCCGTCAGCGCCGCCGCGCGCGAGGTCGAGGACACACAGCCCGCCGAAGCAATAGCCGATTGCCGCGATCCGCGACGCATCGACCCGGTCCAGCGTCGCGGCAAAGGCCACCCCCGCGCGCATCCGCTGCAACAACGCGGCGCGGTCCGACAGGAGCGGGTTGATGAGGTGGCTGTTGTCGCCGCCCGGATTGCCCTTTACGTCCTTGCCGAACATGTCGATGGCGATCCCGACATAGCCGAGGTCGGCCAGCCGCTCGGCAACCTTGTGCTCGCCGTCGCCGCGTCCCGCCCATTGATGGACGACCAGCACGGCCGGTGCCTTGTCCTGACCGGCGGGAAAGGCGATGCCGGCCTGCAATACCGTGTCGCCATCGTGATAATCGAACTGCTCTATCGTCATTCGCCTGCTCCGGTTCCGGGGGTTGTCGCCTGAACGGTCGGTACCGACAGGGGTTGCGCTCGCCCCTGCACGCTTCCTACCCTAGCACGGCACGGGCAGGCGTCCGGTGGCGATGGCAGGAGCGTATCGATGGGCAGGATGATGGGGATGCTGGCGACGATCGCCTTTGCCGCGACGGCACAGGCGCAGGAGACGCCCGCGACGCTCGGCGCGTCGAACCATGCGGTCGACGTCGCCATCGCCCCGCCTGGCGGGTCGCCGACCTTCGCCGACGAGTTTTCGGGCAAGCGGATCGATCCGGCAAACTGGCGCTTCGACACCAGCCGCAACCGTGCCGGATGGTATAACAACGAACGTCAATATTATGCGCCGGCCAACACCCCGGCCAACGCCCGTGTCGAAAAGGGCGCGCTGGTGATCGAGGCGCGCCGCGAAACGCCCAAGGGGCCCGATGCCGGCGGGCAGGCCTATACCTCCGCCCGGATCGTTTCGACGCGGCCGATGGGCTATGGCTTCTACGATATCCGCGCCAAGCTGCCGTGCGGGCGCGGCATCTGGCCGGCGCTATGGATGCTGCCGCCCAACGGCACTTGGCCGGCGGGGGGCGAAATCGACATTCTCGAACTGGTGGGATACGAACCCGGCCTCGTCCATGCGACGCTGCACAGCGCCGCCTTCAACCATGCGCGGGGAACGCAGCGCGGCGGATCGTTGAAGATGCGGACCGCCTGCGGCGAATGGCATCGCTATCAGCTCGACTGGAAACCGGATTCGATCACCATCGGGGTGGACGGTCGCGGCTATATGCGGGTCGACAACGACCAGCCCGGTGGGCAGGCGGCATGGCCGTTCGACCGGCCGTTCAACCTGATCATGAACGTCGCGGTCGGGGGCGACTGGGGCGGGAAGATGGGGATCGACGACACCCGTTTCCCCCAGTCGATGAAGGTCGATTACGTCCGCTACTGGCAATATCGCTGAAGCGGCACGACCTCGCCGCACGCCGGAATGAAGTCCACCGCGCGCGTCAGCGGCACCCCGGCCCGCAGCGCGCGCAGCGTGGCGATCGGTCCGCCATGCGCGACGACCAGTACCGACGCGACCCGGGGCAGCGCGTCCCACGCCGCCGCTACCCGGTCGGCGATGTCGCGCCCGGTTTCGCCACCGCCGGGGCGATAGGCTTCCGGATCGGTCATCATGCGGTCAATCTCGGCGCCGCTTTCCCGCCAGATCGCGTCCCAGCGCCGCCCCTCCCAATAGCCGAAATCGCGTTCCAGCCAGCGGGGATCGGCGGTCGCCGGCACGCACCGCGCCTGCTCGACCATCGCCGCCAGCCGGGCGGTGCGCTGCGCACCCGAATGGACGACCGCATCGACCGGCGGCAGATCCGCGACGATCCGCCGCGCCATCGCCCAGCCGTCGCGGCTCCACCCCATGTTCGACCGGCCATAGCAGCGCCCGCGCCATGCCGTCGCGACCGGCGGGTGGCGCAGCAGCAGCACCTTCACCGCGCCGCCACCGTCAGCAGCAGTGCCAATTGTCCCATCGCCGCCGCAAAGCCCAGGCAGTCGCCGGTGCTCCCGCCGATCCGCCGCATCAGGAAGCGCGCCAGCCACCCCAGCATCGCCGCCATCGCCACCAGCGCGGCGACCACCGCTCCCGGCGCCAGCCACAGGATCGGCACCAGGCCCGGCAGCGCCAGCAGCCCCGCCAGCATCAGCCGCCCGCCCGGCATCCGCCCGGCCCGCACCGCCATGCCCGCACCGCTGCCGACCGGCGCAAGCATCGCCGCCAGCGTCACCGCGCACAGCCGGCCCGCCGTCGCTGCGCCGACGATCGCCGCCATCGCCAGCATCGGCGGCAGCGCGACCATCGCGGCAAGGCGCAGCAGCACCACCAGCCCCAAGCCCAGCGCGCCATAGCTGCCGATCCGGCTGTCCTTCATGATCGTCAACGCGCGGTCGCCGCTCGCAACGCCGCCGAACGCGTCGCAGAAATCGGCGACCGCGTCCTCGTGAAACGCACCGGTCAGCAGCGCCTCGACCATCAGCGCCACGATCGCGGCGATCATCGGCGGCCATAGCCCTTGCGCCAGCACGAAGGTCACGCCGGTCGCCGCACCGATCAGCGACCCGACCGGCGGCAGCCACGCCATCGCCCGCGCCAATCCGACGCCCGCCTGTTCCGCCGTCAGCCGCGCCAGCCACGGCACCGGCAACCGGGTCAGAAACTGCACCGCCAGCAGCGGCGGCGCCCAGCGCGGGCACTCAGTCGGCACGATCCGCCCCGATTTGGTCGAGCCGTACGACATCGTTCAACAACGCCGCCGCCGCGTCGAGCAGCGGCAGGGCCACGAGCGCTCCGCTCCCCTCGCCCAGCCGCATCTCCCAGTCGAGCACCGGCGTCAGCCCGAGCGCCGCAAGCGCCGCGCCATGGCCGGGTTCGGCGGAGCGATGCCCGGCGATCATCGCCCTGACGCTGCCGGGGGCGAGCCGTTCGGCGATCAGCGCGGCGGCGGTCGCGACATAGCCGTCGAGCAGCAGCGTCGCCCCGCGCCGCGCGCCGGTCGCGTAGAAACCGGCCATCGCCGCGATCTCATAGCCGGCGACCGACGCGATAGCCTCGCGCAGATCGCCAACCCCCGCCGCCCTCGCCACGGCGGATGCCACGATGCGACGCTTGGTCGCCAGCACGGCATCGTCCGCCCCCGCACCGCGCCCGACCGCCGCATCGGGATCCAGAGCGGTCAGCAACGCCGTCAGGCAGGCGGCTGGCGTCGTGTTGCCGATGCCCATTTCGCCCGCGATCAACAGTGTGACCCCCGCATCGATCGCCGCATCCGCCTCCGCCGCCCCGACCGCCCACGCCGCGTCGAACTGCGCGACGGACAGCGCCGGTCCGGTGCCAAGCGGCGCGCTACCATCGCCGATACGCGCGTCGCGGAAGAAGTCGGGACCGGCAACGCGCGGCCCCATCATCCCCACATCGACCAGCCGCAACGGGCAGTCGGCGGCAGCGGCCAGCGCGTTGCTGGTCGCGCGTCCCGACAAGATGGTCGCCACCATCATCTGCGTGACCTCGGACGGCCAGGCGGACACTCCCTCACCGGCACAGCCATGGTCGCCGGCGAACAGCACGATGCGGCGCGGTGCGGTGCGCGCATCGATCCGTCCCTGGGTCAGCACCAGTTCGGTTGCCAGCGCCTCCAGCCGCCCCATCGCCCCGCGCGGCTTGGCGAGCGCGTCCAGATGCGCGCGAATCTCGTCGATCATAGGGCCTCCCCGGCAATGTCCAGCAATGCGTCGATATCGAGCGCGGTTTCCAGCGCCCGCGCCACCCCGTCGAGCGCGGCATCGATGGCGTCGCGCCGGTCGAGCGGGTCGCTGCGCGCGCCGATCCGCGCGAGCAGGCCGGCCCGCGCGGCGGGCGCATCGAACAGGCCATGAACGTAGCAACCGGCAATCTGCCCGTCGCGCGCGACCGCGCCATCGGGCGTGCCATCGGCGAAATGCAGCAGCGGCGGCGTACCCGGTGCGACGGTCGTCACGCCGGCATGAATTTCATAGCCGGCAAAGGCCGCTCCGTCCGCCAGCGTGCCGGTGACCGGCCGCGTCGTCTTGGCGCCCGCGATCACCGTATCGATCGGCAGCAGCCCCAGCCCGGCGACCTGTCCCGCCGGTCCCTCGATCCCGTCCGGATCGGCGATGCCGGTGCCGAGCATCTGGTATCCGCCGCAGATACCCATCACCTGCCCGCCACGCCGGACATGGGCGGCAAGGTCGATATCCCAGCCCTGTTCGCGCAGGAAAGCGAGGTCCGCGATCGTCGCCTTCGTCCCCGGCAGGATCACCAGGGACGCATCGCCCGGCAACGGCCGGCCCGGCGGGATCATCCGCAACCGCACCGCCGGATCATGGGCAAGGGCATCGAAATCGTCGAAATTGGCGATGCGCGACAGCATCGGCACCGCGATCAGCGGCCCGTCGCCCGCTTCGCCCCCACGTCCCAGCGCCACCGCATCCTCGGCCGGCAGGCGCGCGGCATCGGGCAGCCATGGCACCAGCCCGATATCGCGCCAGCCGGTACGCGCCACGATCTCCGCCCTGCCATCCTCGAACAGCGCCGGATCGCCCCGGAACTTGTTGACCACAAATCCGCGGATCATCGCCGCATCGGCCCGATCGATCACCGCCTGCGTGCCGACCAGCGCCGCAATTACCCCGCCGCGATCGATATCGCCCGCCAGCACCACCGGCACTCCGGCAGCCCGCGCAAAGCCCATATTGGCGATATCGCCCGCGCGCAGATTGATCTCGGCGGGCGATCCCGCACCCTCGACCACCACGATATCCGCCTCGCCGGACAGGCGGCGATAGGCCGCCAGCACCTCGGCCAGCAATTCGGGTCGCCGCCGCCGATAGTCGCCCGCCGCCATCACCCCGGCCACGCGTCCGCCAACCACCAGCTGCGACGTGCGGTCGCTTTGCGGCTTCAGCAGCACCGGGTTCATGTCGGTCGTCGGCGGCACGCGGCACGCCATCGCCTGCAACGCCTGCGCCCGACCGATCTCACCACCATCCGCACAAACGGCGGCGTTGTTCGACATGTTCTGCGCCTTGAACGGGCGCACCCGCAACCCCCGGTCGGTCAGCAGCCGGCACAGCCCGGCGACCAGCACCGACTTGCCGACATCCGATCCGGTCCCCTGGAGCATCACCGCGCCCAAGCGACGATCCCGACCAGCATCCACAGCAACAGGCAGGCGGTGCGATAGATGCCAAGCGCCCGCGTCAGGTCGGCCGCATGCGGCGGCGGCCCATCGCCCAGCACCGCGCGTTGCGCCGGCTCGCCGTCATAGCTGACCGCCCCGCCCAACCGCCGTCCCAGCGCGCCGGCCATTGCCGCCTCCGGCCAACCGCCATTGGGTGAGGCATGGCGGGGGGCGTCGCGCCGCATCTCCCGCCAGCCACCGTGTCCGGCCAGCGCGATCAGCGCGCCTGCAACCCGTGCGGGCACAAAATTGACGACATCGTCGGCCCGCGCCGCCGCCCATCCGAACGCGCGCAGCTCGGGCGTGCGATGCCCGACCATCGAGTCCGCCGTATTGATCCCCTTCACCGCGAACAGCCCCGGCAGCCCGAACAGCAACAGGCCCAGCGCCGGTGCGACCACGCCATCGCAGAAACTTTCCGCAAGGCTCTCGATCGCCGCCGTCGCGACGCCTGCCTCGTCCAGCGTGGCGGTATCGCGCCCGACGATCATCGCCACCGCCTGCCGTGCCGCGCCCAGATCGCCCGCCGCCAACGGCCGCGCCACCGCCGCGACATGATCGTGCAGGCTGCGCTGGGCGAGACCGGTCGTCGCGACCGCCACGCTGACGATCGTCCCCAGCCGCTCGATCGCCGATCCCAGTAGGACCGACAACCCGACGAGCAATACGACCAGCGCAATCCCCTCGGCACGACGCCGCCGGTTCCAGCGCCGCTCGAACGAATCGATCAGCGCGCCGACGCCCATGACCGGATGCCACCAGCGCCGCGGATAGCCGAGCGCCGCCTCGACGATCAGCGCCGCCAGCGCGATCACCGCGCGACCGGAAATATGTAGCGATGCCCCTGCGGCGTGCGGCCGATCTCGACATCGATGCCATAGGCTTCGGCGATGGCCGGCGCGGTCAGCACCGCATCCGCCTCCCCCGCCGCAACGATCCGCCCGTCCTTCAACAGCACCGCGTCGTCCGCCACCCGCGCCGCCAGATGCAGGTCGTGCAGCACCAGCACCACGCCGCGCCCGCCCGCCGCCACCCCGCGCAACCGCGCCAGCACGTCCAGCTGGTGCGCGGGGTCGAGGCTGGCAAGCGGTTCGTCCGCCAGCAGCCAGTCGGGTTCTCCCGCCAGCACCCGCGCCAGCAGCGCCCGCCCCCGCTCGCCCCCCGACAGCCGCTCGACGCCCCGATCAGCGAGGTCGGTCATGTCGGTCGCCGCCAGCGCCGCCTTCACCGCATCGCGATCGGCCTGCGTCTCGCCCCAGCGCCCGCGATGCGCGAACCGCCCGAGGCCCACCAGGGTACGCACGTCGATGTCCCAGTGCACATCGGCCGCTTGCGGCAACAGCCCGATCGCTTGCGCCCGCGCGCGCCGGTCGATCGCTTGCACATCCTCGCCGCCCAGCCGTGCCGCACCCGCATCCGGACGGCGCAGCGCGGCGAGGCAGGCGAGCAGGCTCGACTTCCCCGCGCCGTTCGCCCCCAGCAGCGCGGTCACCCGCCCCTGCCGGAACGCGAACGACACCTGATCGAGCACGCGGTTGCTGCCCAATGTCAGCGAAATCGCATCGGCCACCAGATCGGTCATGCCAGCCTCCGCCGCATCGCGATCAACAGGTACAGGAAGAACGGCCCGCCCAGCATCGACATGGCGATACCGAGCCGCAGTTCGCTGACGGTCGGGGCCAGCCGCACGAGGCTGTCGGCAAAGGTCAGCAACACCGCCCCGGCAAGCGCGGAGGGCAGCAGGATCGCCGAGGGCCGGTTGCCCGCCAGCGGCCGGACGAGATGCGGCACGATCAGCCCGACGAACCCGATGATGCCCGCCGACGCCACCGACGCCCCGACGGTCAACGCGACGCCGAGGATGACCAGCCGTTGCAGCCGCGCCGGATCGACACCCATCGATCGTGCCGCCGCCTCGCCCAGCGTCAGCGCGTCGAGCGACCGCGCGGTCATCGCCAGCACCCCCATGCCCAGCGCGATCAGCGGTGCGGCAACCACCACATCGTCCCAGCTGCGGTCGGTCAGCGCGCCCAGCAGCCACGTCACGATCGATGACGATACGAACGGCGTCGGCGCAAGGCTGATCGCGAGCGACGTCAGCGACCCGGTAATGCTGGTGAGGATCATGCCGCCCAGCGTGAACAGGATCAGGCTGCCCGACCGTCCGGCGATCAGCGCCAGCAACGTCATCGTCACGCCAGCGCCGACCAGCGCGAAGCCCGGCAGCAGCCACATCTGCGCGGCATAGCCGAAATACAGCGCCAGCACCGCGCCGAACGCCGCGCCCGACGACACGCCGAACAGTCCCGGATCGGCCAGCGGATTGCGCAGATAGCCCTGCATCACCGCCCCCGACAGGCCGAGCGCCGCCCCGACCAGCAACGCCAGCACGGTGCGCGGCAGGCGCAACTCCACGATGATGATCGAGCGCGGATCGTCGGCGGTCCACGCGTCGAGCGGCACCCACACCTTGCCCGCCGCTACCGACAGCGCGACGGCGATCAGCAGCAGGACGATCAGGCCGAGGGTCAATCGCTTCATGACGTGACTGCCCCGCGCACCTGCCGCAACCGCGCCATCGCCGCGATGATCGTCGGCCCGCCGCAATTCATCAGCCGCGTCGGATAGGGGGCGACTTTGATATGCTGCGCCAGCCGCCGCACCGCCGGATGACCGGTCATCCGGTCGTCCTGCACGCCCGCCGGCGCGGTCGACAGCAGCACGCGCGGCGGGTTGGCGACGAGATATTCGAGCGGCAGCACGTCCCATTGCTTGAGGCCATAGGCCGCGCTCATGTTGCGGAAACCGGCACGCTTGAGCAGGTCGTCGGTCAGCGTGCCCGCCCCGGGCACCAGTCCGTTCCCCTGCCACACCAGCGCGCCGACCGGCGCCACCCGCGCCGGGGTCGCGGCGGCTGCGATCCGTGCCGCCAGCGCTTCGCCCCGCGCCGCATGGCCGGTCGCGGCGGCGATGGCGCGGACTTGCTCCATGCTTTCCGGCACCGATTCCGCCACCGGATATTGCACCAGCGCGATCTTCAGCCGCTTGAGCGCAGCGATCGTCGCAGGTTCGACATGGGGGCCGGCAAGGACGATGTCGGGCCGCAGCGCGACGACCTCTTCCGCCGTGCCCGACGTCGCCTTGAACCGGTTCGACCAGCTAAGCGGCACCGAGGTTGCGCGGATATCCTGCGAATAATGGCTGATACCGACGATCTGCGCCGGATCGGCGACACGGGCCAGCACCGCATCGACGCACGGATTGATCGACACCACGCGGGGAAGGCGCGGCGCCGCCGACACCAGCCCCGGCGCGGCCAGCAGCAAGGCAGCGAGGCGGATCAATATTCGACGCCCTTCTGCGCCTTGAACCCGGCATGATAGGGGTGCTTCACCTCGCCGAATTCGGTGACGAGGTCGGCCAGTTCGAGCAGTTCGGGCTTCGCATTGCGGCCGGTGATGCAGATATGCTTGGTCAGCGGCCGGTCCTTCAGGAACGCGACGATTTCGGCGATCGGCAGGGTGTCGTCGCGCAGCACGATGTTCAACTCGTCGAGGATCACGAAGTCGATCGCGGGGTCGAGGATCATCTCTTTCGAGCGTTCCCATGCGGCGCGGGCGGCGGCGATGTCCTGCGCGCGGTCCTGCGTTTCCCAGGTGAAGCCCTCGCCCATCACCTCGAAGCTCGCCAGGTCGGGATGCGCGTCGAAGAAGTTGCGCTCGCCCGTCTCCCACTTGCCCTTCACATATTGCAGGATCGCGACCTTCATCCCCCATCCGATGCTGCGGATTGCCATGCCGAACGCGCTGGACGACTTGCCCTTGCCGTTGCCGGTATGGACGATCAGCAGCCCGCGTTCGAGCGTGCGGCGCGCCTGCATCTTTTCGCGCGCCACCGCCATGCGCTGCATCCGCGCATTGTGCTTCGCATAATCGTCGGGGGTCTCGGTCATCGAACATACTCCGCAAGGGCGGTGGTCAGACGGGCCAGCGCCGCGCCATCGGGCGGCAGGCCGATGCGCAACCGATCCGCCCGGTCGGCGAACGGGCGGGTCAGGATGGCATGGTTGCACAGGTGACGAAACAGCGCATGGGCGTCGGCCGTGCCGATCAGCCGGAACAGCGGCGCGGTCCCGACAAGCTCGAAGCGCGACAGGGCGAAGTCGAGCAGCGCGCCGACCGTCTCGATCCGCTCGACCTGCCCCTCACGCCATGCCGTGTCGCGATAGGCAGCGGTGCCGACCGCAATCGCGGGCGTCGACACCGGCCAGTCGCCCAGCAAATGCCGAAGCGCGCCGGTGACGCGGGGTCCGGCGATGACGAAGCCCAGCCGCACGCCGGGCAGGCCATAGAATTTGCCGAACGACCGCAGCACGACCAGCCGGTCGGATGCCTCACCGCACAGACCGGGCGCGGGGTCGGCATAGGCTTCGTCGACGACCACCGTCATCCGCTGCGCCAATGCCCGCAGCGTCGCGGCCGGCGTCACGCGTCCGTCGGGATTGGCGGGCGACGCCAGCACCAGCAGATCGGCATCGCCCGGATCGGCGAACGCCGCGACACATCGCGCCTCACCCCATGCGGCAAGATGCCCGGCATAGCCCGGCCGCACCACCGCCGGCCGCTCGGCTGCCAGCACCACCGCCAGCAGCCGCAGCGCAAGGTCGGTGCCCGGCACCGCCACCACCTGCGCCGGATCGACGACGTCGAACGCCTGCGCCGCCGCCGCCTCCAGCGCCGCCAGTTCGCCCGGCTCGGGCAGCCGGGTCAGCCCCGGATCGAGGCTGTCGACCGGATAGGCCCAGGGCGCGATCCCGGTCGACAGGTCGATCCAGTCGTCCCCGCCGAACGCACGCGCAGCAGCGGCGACCCGGCCGCCATGCGCGCAGAATTCGGCGAGGCTTTCCATCAGTAACGGACCCGCACGCCGCCATAGGCGGCACGGCCCGGCGTGCCATACTGGAAGATGGTCTGATAGCGTTCGTCGAACAGATTCTCGACCCGGCCATAGACCTCGACCCGCTCCGTGATCGGCAACGCCGCGCGCAGGTCGGTCAGGACATAGCCGTCCAGCCGGCGGGTGTTCGACGCATTGTCGAAACTGTCGCCGACCATGGTGACGGTCGCCCCGGTCGACAGGCCGAACGCCCAGCGATAGTCCGCATTGACGGTCAGGCTGTCCGCCGGGCGCCGCTGCAGCTTGCGCCCGAAATTGGCAGTCCCGGCCGAGCGGTTCTGCGCATCCAGATAGGTATAGGCGGCGGCGACGGTGAACGCCTCGACGGGTTTCAGCTTCAGCGCGAATTCCAGCCCCTTCGCCTCGGCGCGCTGGATATTGTCATAGGTGCCGAACGGCCGCCCGGCGCAGATGCCGGTGCCGTTGGCGGGGCAGGAGATGAACGCGATCAGGTCCTTCGACGTGCGGTCGAACCAGGTCGCGCTCGCCTCGACAGCACCGTCCAGCCCACGCTGGGTGATGCCGGCGTCCCAGCCGTGCGAGCGTTCCGGGGTCAGCAGCGCGTTGCCGTATTCGCTCTGCAGCTGGTACAACGTCGGCGCCTTGAACCCTTCCGAATAGCTGGCGCGTAGCAGCGTATTGCCGCCGTTCGGCGACCAGACACCGCTGCCCGAAAACACCGTCGCTCCGCCGAACACATTATGATCGTCATGGCGCACGCCCCCGGTCAGCGTGAGGTTTTCGATCGGCGTCACCGCCAGCTGGCCATAGACCCCGAAGAGGCGCGCACGACCGGTCGTCGCCGGCCCGCCGAAGCTCGCCGTGGTGAAGCGCGACACTTCACGTTCCACGCCGAAGGTCGCGAAGACGGCGTCGGTGACGTCGAACGATCCCTGATAGTCGAGCCGGTCGTTGCGCCCTTTGCCCCGGAAGGTTTCGGTCGGCGTGCCGTCGGGATCGGTGTTGGTGCGGTTGCTCGACGTATGGGCATAGCCGATGCGGTTGCGGAACCGCCCGTCGAACAGCGCGGCGTTCAGCCCGGTATAGCCGGTCCATTGCTCCGCGTTCCCGACCTCGCGGGTATCGCCGAAGCTGAACGTGGGCGCCGGAAAGCCGTCGATCTCGGTCCGGCCGTTCGAATAGAAGCCGCGCACATCGACCGAGACATTGTCGGCCAGCGCCACCGCGACGCTGCCGTTCGCGCCATAGTTGCGATAGCCGTCCTTTTCGCGTCCCGGCGCATAGGCCGAAATGCCGTCGGTGGTAAAGAACCCGCCGCCCAGGCTTGCCGATACCGCCCCCGACTTGCCCGACACGTTGGCAAAGGCCTGCCCGGTGCCGAACGATCCACCTTCCGCGCGGGCGTTGATCGCCAGTTCTTCGGTCGGCTGCCGGGTAATCAGGTTGACGACGCCGCCGATCGCCTGGCTGCCCCACAACACCGACTGCGCACCGCGCAGCACTTCGATGCGAGCGATGTTGCCGATCAGCAGATTGCCGAAGTTGAAGCCGCCGCCGGGCGACGACGGGTCGTTGAGCTTCACGCCATCGATCAGCGCGACGGTCTGATCGCTGTCGGCGCCGCGGATGTTGACGCTGGTCGTCGTGCCGATACCGCCATTGCGGGTGACGGTGACGCCGGGCGTCTGGCGCAGCAGGTCGGACACGACCACCGCCTGCCGGGTTTCGATGGTCGCGGTGTCGAGCACGGTGACCGCCTGCCCCACGGTATCGACCGGGCGTGCCTCGCGGTTCGCGGTGACGACGATCTCGTCATCGCCGTCCGCCACGCGTTCGAGGCCGGTGGTCGACTGGGCGCTCTGCGCGAAACTCGGGGTCGCTGCCAACAGGCAGGGCAGCAACAGGAAACGGGTCTTCATTCGGGTAATCCCCCTTGGCATCAAACAAGGGGACGCGCGGCGCGGGCGCCGGAACAGGCTGTTCTCCGCACGCACGACCCCCAAACGACGTCGTCACGCGAGGAAACCCTCGATCGCCCGGCACACCCCGTCCGCGCGAAGGACAACCGCGACGGGCAGGTCTCCTGGCTCGCGGGTCATCGCCTTGCCCGGCCTTCCCGGACCTTGGGTCCAGTGGCACACGGGGGAGCAAGGCTCGCCGGTCACAGTTGCGGGGGCAGCCCCGGATGGCGCGTCGCAAACGCGCTTCCGGGTTCCCTTTTCATCCCATTTCTGGGAACCTGTCGCATCCGCGCCCTTAGAGCGCATCGGGGCACAGGACAAGATGGCGACGACAACCCTGTTCGTGGGCGGCGCGCGCTCGGGCAAGAGCCGGCTGGCGCAGACGACGATGGAAGCGCTGCCGAGACCATGGACCTATCTCGCCACGGCGGAGGCGTGGGACGCGGAGATGGCCGACCGCATCACCCGCCACCGCGCGGATCGCGGACCCGGCTGGCGCACGGTCGAATGTCCGCTCGACCTGCCGCAGGCGATTGGTGCGGCTACGGGGCCGGTGCTCGTCGATTGCCTGACCTTGTGGCTGACCAATGTGATGCTGGGCGGGCATGACGTCGCGCGGCATAGCGCCGAGCTGATCGCGGCGATCGGCGCGGCGCGGCACCCGCTGATGCTGGTCAGCAACGAAGTGGGCCTGGGCATCGTGCCCGACCATCCGCTGGGCCGCGCGTTTCGCGACGAGGCGGGGCGGCTCAACCAGGCGGTGGCGGCGGCGGTCGACCGATGCTGGTTCGTGGTGGCGGGGATGGTGCTACCGCTCGCCTCCTTCTCCCCCGAAAACTGATCGTACCCCCGCGCAGGCGGGGGTCCAGAGCCAATAGCGCGCCGCCCGGTTACCCTGGATCCCCGCCTGCGCGGGGATACGTCATTGTTCCTTCACGACATTCCGCAACGGCGTCCACGCCACTTCGTACCGCGCATTATCCACCGGCCCGCTCGGCGCACGACCGTCGAACATGTTGTGGAGATACTGCATCCCCTGCCACGCCGGAAACACCTGGTCGCGCGCCGGGAACAGCCGTCGCGTCACCCCGATCATCCGCTCCAGCGCGCCGAGCGACCCGGCGCGCAACAGGCCATAGGGCTTGCCCGTCACCTCCCCCATCAACGCCGCCAGATCGCGCGCGCTGACCTCGGCGCCGGCGATCTGCAGGTTGCGCGGCGCGGCGGGGTCGAGTGCGGCGGCGGCGGTATAGGCCGCCACATCGTCCTTGGTCGTCAGCGCGAACTTCACGTCCGCGTCGCCCCAGTACAGCACGCGCCGCACCCGCCGCTGGATCAACGGCATCTGCCCGTTCAGCATGTCCGCGAACGCGCCGTTGAAGATCGACGTGGCCAGGATCGGCGCGGTGTCGATCCGCGTACGGAACGCGCGACGCAGGTCGAAATTGCGGTTCTTGCCGGTCGGCAACGCGCGATAGTCGATCGAAAAGTCCGACGGGATGAACCGCGCCGCCCCACCGCCCAGCGCCGCGTCGAGCAGCTTCGTCTGGGTATCGAGGATCGTCTCGCCCAGCCCGTTCAGCGCCGACACGACGCACACCACCCCGCGACAGGCATGGGCCAGCGCCTGCGCATCGTCGAAATCCACGGGGCAGGGATCGGCGCCGATGCTCGCCAGCGCGGCGATCCGGCCGGCCGCGGTGCTGGGGCGGACCAGCGCACGCACCTTCGCCCCGCGCGCGACCGCGGCTTTCGCGATCCGCCCGCCCAAATCGCCGGTCGCGCCCGCGACGATGATCGTGTCCATGTTCGTCCCCGTTGCCCTGTCACCGGCGAACTGCCGAGCCTGTCGTGCGTTCCCGCTGACCGTAACGCAAGAGGGTGGCCATATGACCGAAGCGATCGCCGGGCCGCGCTGTCCGATCTGCGGCAACGACCGCTGGCACGACCGCGCGCTGCCGGAATGCACCCATTGCGGTCTGGTGGTCGCCACTCTCGCTTTCGACGCCGCGACGCTACGCGACGCTATCGCCGAAAGCCTGCGCGATGGCACACCGGAACGGGGCTTCGCGCTCGCCCCCCATGCCCGGCGCAACGCCGCCTGGGCGCTCGGACTGGTCGACGGCGAACCCGCCACGCCATGTCCGCATGCCGTAACGCTCGGCATGATCGCCCGCGCGAGGGAAGCGGATGCGACCGCCGCGATGCTGACGGATTTGCGGCCGCATTTTCCCCGCCCGATCGTCCTGCTCGACGGCACGCCGGACGATGCGGCATCGCTCGCGCAGGCGGTGCCGTGGGCGCAGGTCCACGCCCATCCGCTGAACGGCGACTTCGCGGCACAGCGCAACCGGGTGCAGGCGCTGGCGGACGGCTGGGTGCTACAACTCGACAGCGACGAGACGCCCGATGCTGCGCTGCTGGCCGCGCTCGGCTGGTTGACAGAAGCGGCGGATCGGGACGGGCTGTGGGCGCTGGGGCTGCCGCGCCGCAACTTGGTCGATGGCGCGCAATCCGCGCTGTGGCCCGACATCCAATATCGCCTGACCCGCGCGCACATCCGCTTCGCCGGCACCGTGCACGAACGCCCGGTCGTGCCGTTCGAACGCACGTCGCTGGCGCTGGCCGGGGCGATCGACCATCACCTCGTCCGCGCCCGCGTGATCGAACGCTCGCGGGTCTATGAGGCCATGTCGGCCGGCGCCGGACGCCCCGGCGACGAAGCCGCGCTGCTGCGCCCGTTCACCGCCGCGACATAAGCGGCGGTCGTCTCCCCGGCCAAGCCGGCGCGGGTGAAGCGTCCCGCCGCCACCCGCGCCGCGGTCGATAACGCCTGCCGCAGATCGTCGTCGCGCAGCATCCGCCGCAAGATCGCGCCCAGCGCGTCCGCGGTGCAGTCGTCTGCCAGCAACCCCGCGCCGCTGCCGCCGACGAACAGCCGCGCACTCGGGTCTTCGCCACATGCCGCGATCGGCCGGCCAAAGGTCATCGCCTCCTGATAGACCAGCCCGAAACTCTCGTAGCGCGACGGCGCGACGACGATATCGGCCCCGGCAAGCGACGCATGCAGCATGTCGTCCTCGACCCGGTGATAGCTGTCGATCCGTTTGAGCGCCGCCGGCGGTAACCGATCGAGTTCCTGCCGGTGCAGCCCGATCATCGTCAGCCGGAAGTCGGGCAGCGTGCCGGCATCCGCCTCCGCCGCCAGTGCCGGCAGCGCGCCGATCAGCGCATCGGTCCCCTTGCGCGGTTCGTTGCGCCCGACGAACAACAGCCGCAGCACGTCGTTGCCCGGCGGATAGGGCGCCGCCCGCCCCGCATCGACGATCGCCGGCGGCAGGCTGAGGCCGATCACCGCATGGCCCGGCCCCGGCGGCTGCGTGCCATAGAGTGCGGCGACCTTGGCACCATGCGCCTCGGTATTGGAGATCAGCCCCGCCGACGCCCGCGCCGACAATGCCTCCAGCGTCACCGCCGCCCAGCGGTCGATCCGGTCGCGCAGCGTCCGTGGCTTCGCCGCGCTGGTCGCGACCGGCGTCGAATTGCGCGTCACCAGCGGTGCCGGCCCGGTCAGCGCGACCCACAGGCCCGGCGCATACCAGTTGGTCGCCTCGATCACGTCGAACGGCCGCTCGGCATGGAGCCGCCGCACCGTCCGCGCGACCATCGCCGGGCCGCAGAGATGGCCGATGCCGGGCCAGCGCCGCAGCCGGGCGAACCACCCGTCCTCGGCCGCACCGATCACTTCCACGCCATCGCTGCTGCTGCGGCCCGTCCGGTCCATCGTGACGACGCGCACGTCATGCCCCGCTTCGGCCAGCGCATGGGCGATTTCGCACGCGGCGCGCGACAGGCCGCTCTTTTCGGGCGGATAGGCCCAGGTCAGCAGCCCGATCCTCATGCGCCCGCTCCCGATGCGAGGGCGATCCGTTGCCGGTAGAGCGTCACATAATCCTCCGCCATGCGTGTCGCGGTGAAGCGTTCCTCGAACCGTGCGCGCACCCGCGCCCGGTCGATCGTGTCGATCTTCGCCAGCGCGGCGACCGCCTCTTCCTCCGTCTTCACGATGAAGCCGGTCACGCCTGGCTCGACCACCTCGCGCACGCTGCCGCGATCCCACGCGATCACCGGCGTCCCGCAGGCCATCGCCTCGATCATCACCAGCCCGAACGGTTCGGGCCAGTCGATCGGGAAGAGCAGCGCCGCCGCCTCGCCCAGCAGCGCCTGTTTCGCGCGGTCGTCGACCTCACCGACATGGATCGCATCGTCGCCCAGCAGCGGCGCGACCCGCTCCTCGAAATAACGTGGATTGCCGACATCGATCCCGCCTGCCAGCCGGATCGGCCGCCCGGCGGCGCGGGCCACGCGGATCGCGACGTCGGGCCGCTTCTGATCGGTCATCCGGCCGATGAAAACGACGCCTTCCCCGCCCGGTCCGGCCACGAACCGGTCGGCCGGAATGCCGTGATGCACGACGCCCGCCCGATTGGCGCGCGGCAGGTCACGGGCCTGCGCCTGCGAGATCGCCGCGACCGGCAATTCGGGAAAGCTGTGGAAGAATAACTTGCGGTCCAGCTCGTCGAGCCGCCAGTGCACTGTCGTCAGGCTGCGCCCGATCCGGTCGCCCAGCACCGCGGCATGGGCGAATTCGCCATGGCAATGAACGATGTCGAACTCGGTCAGATGTTGCGCCAGCAGCCCCAGCTGCGCCGCCTCCAGCGCGGCAGGAACGCCCGGTGCGACCGGGCCGTGATACGCCTCCAGCGCCGACAGGCTGGGATGCGCCGACAGGTGCCGCGCGGTGGTCACGCTGTCGCTGGGCGCGATCAGCGTCACGTCATGGCCCATCGCCATCAGCGCCTCGGTCAGGTCGGACACGACCCGTTCGGTGCCCCCGGTACCGCGCGGCGGCGTGGGGTAGATGACCGGGGCGATCTGCGCGATGCGAAGCGGGGATACCATCGCCCACCGGAACAAAGCCAAGCGGCAACGGTTCCTGTCAGGGCGGCAATAAGTCCGCGTTTTTCAACGGGAAAGTTCCGTAATGTTCATCCTCCACCTCGCCCTGCAGGGATGTCTTCGCGCGCGTGAGGTGGAATATGGAGTGACGGCGGATACCGGCGGCCATATCCGCTACCTCCTCGATCTGGTTGCCGCGACTGGCGGGCATCCAGGCATTACCCGGACCGAAATCGTCACCAGAGCCTTTCGTGGCGGGCCGCTGGGCGAAGGCTATTGGCGCGAAAGCGAGTTTATCGACGATACGACGCGCATCGTCCGCTTGCGCTCGGCCAGCGACGCCTATCTGCCGAAGGAAGCGCTGTGGACGGAGACCGACAGCTTCGTCGACGCACTGGTCGCGCATATCGCGGCGCTCGACCGCCGTCCCGACCTGATCCACGCCCATTATGCCGATGCCGGCGCGGTGGCGGCGGCGGTCAAGGCGCGGCTCGGCATTCCCTATATCTTCACCGCCCATTCGCTGGGCCGCGTCAAGCAGGTGGCGTTCGGCACCGACTGCGCCGAAACCGCCGGCCTCGAACGCCGCATCGCAATCGAGGATCATGCCATCGCCCATGCCGATGCGATCATCGCCTCCTCGCGCGACGAGGCGGAGGTGCAATATGCCGGCTATCCCAGCTACGATCCCGGCCGCATCCGCATCATCCCGCCGGGCAGCGACCTCGGGCTGTTCGCCGGTAACTGCACCGACGCGCTGGTCGATGCGCGGATCGACCGCTTCCTCGCCGACCCCTCCAAGCCCGTCATCCTCGCGCTGGCCCGCCCGGTCAGCAAGAAGAACCTCGCCGCGCTCGTCCATGCCTATGGCCGCTGCCCGGCGCTACAGACCGCCGCGAACCTCGTCATCGTGGCCGGCACGCGCGACGATCCGCGCAGCCTCGAACCCGAACTGGCTGGCAACATGGCCGAGCTGTTCGCGCTGATCGACCGCTACGACCTCTACGGATCGGTCGCGATTCCCAAGACCCACGCCCCGCACGAAGTCCCCGCCATCTACGCCCATGCCCGGGCCAAGCGCGGCATCTTCGTCAATCCGGCGCTCAACGAACCCTTCGGGCTGACCCTGCTGGAAGCGGCGGCGTCGGGACTGCCGCTGGTCGCGACCGACAGCGGCGGGCCGAACGACATCATCGAAGGCTGCAACAACGGCATCCTCGTCGACCCGCGCGACCCGCATGCCATCGGGCAGGCGATGTTGAAGATCCTGTCCGACGATGCGCTATGGGACACCTATTCGCACGCCGGCGCAACGGCGGCCGAGCTGTACGACTGGGACGGCCATGTCGCGCGCTATGCCGAACTGGCGGCGGCGGTGATCGCGCCGCCGGCTCCGGCGATCGAGACGCCACGCCTGCTGCTCGTCTCCGATATCGACAACACGCTGTTGGGTGAAACCGAGGCGGCGCAGGCGTTCAACCTGTGGCACGGCGACCAGCACGACATGCTGTTCGGCATCGCCACCGGGCGCAGCCTGCACAGCGCACTGGCGATCCTCGCGCAGAACCAGGTCGCACCGCCCGCCGTCATGATCACCTCGGTCGGATCGGAAATCTACCACCGCATCCATGGCGGCGTGTACGCCCGCGACGATGCGTGGACCGCGATCATCGACGCCGGCTGGGATCGTGCCGCCATCGCCGCCCTGCTGGCCGAACAGGGCGAGCTGCGCCCGCAAAGCCCGCTCGAACAGCGCAGCCACAAATTGAGCTATTTCACCGGTGGCGAACCCGACATTGCCGAACGTATCCGCGACCTGCTGGCCGGCGCTGGCTTCGCCGCATCGGTGATCCACAGCCATGGCCGCTATCTCGACATCTTGCCCTTGGCCGCGTCGAAGGGGACGGCGGTCGATTATGTCCGCCGCCGCGCGCAGATGCGCCGTGATCAGGTGATCGTCGCGGGCGACAGCGGCAACGATGTCGAAATGCTGCGCGCCTGCGCCCATGCGATCATCGTCGGCAATTATTCCGACGGCCTGGCGCAGCGTCCCGACCTCGCCCACAGCTATGTCGCCCGGCGCGGCTATGCGTTCGGGATCATGGAGGGAGTCGCCCATTTCCGCGGGCAACCGGCACAGCGTCTGTCGGCGTGATCTCGGTCTGCACGCTGGTGCGCGGGCGGACCGCGCAACTGGCGAATCTGTTGTGGGGCATCGCCGCACAGACGCGCAAGCCCGACGAGCTGGTCATCGCCTATATGCAGCCGCAAGCGCCCGCCGGCCTGCCCGACCCCGGCGTACCGGTGCGGGAGGTGTTCGTGCCGGGAGACCCGATGCCGCTGGCCGAAGCGCGCAACGCCGCCGCTGCGACCGCGCGGGGCGAGCGGCTGATCTTCCTCGACGTCGATTGCGTGCCCTCGCCGACCTTGGTCGAACGCTACGACCAGGCATTGGACACCGCGCCCGGCGTCTATCTGGGCGAGGTGCGCTATCTGCCGCCCGGCCCCTTCGATCCGGCGAAGGGCGTCCGCCACCCGGCCAAGCCGGCGCTGTCCGACGACGAAACCCGCCCCGTCCCCAGCCATGGCGAGCTATGGGGCCTGTCCTTCGCCCTGCCCCGTTCGGCATGGGACGCGGCAGGCGGCATGGACACCGGTTATGTCGGCTATGGCGGCGAGGAAACGGATTTCGCCTGGCGGCTGGCAGCCGCCGGCATCCCGATGGCGTGGGTCGGCGGCGCGGTGGCGTTTCACCAGCATCACCCCGTCCACATCCCGCCGCTCCACCAGTTCGACGCGATCCTGCGCAACGCCACCCGCTTCCGCGCGCGCTGGGGGCGGTGGTGCATGGATTATTGGCTGGGCCAGTTCGCACAGGCTGGACTGATCCGGTGGAGCGCCGACAGCGACACGATCGACCGCCTGCGCGCGCCGACGCTGGCGGAAATCGCCGCCAGCCGGCGTGAGGATGCGCTGTTCAGCTAGTTACCTCTCCGTCACCCTCCCTTCTTCGTACCCCCGCGCAGGCGGGGGTCCAGGGTAACGAAGCGCGGCGCTTGAGGCTCTGGACCCCCGCCTGCGCGGGGGTACGGCCATGCTTGAACGAGCCGATAATTCTCCATCAAATCTGCACAACCCCTCCCTTCGCGATCCATATCGCCCTGCGATACCCTCCGGCAGAGACCGCGAAAGGACCGCCCATGACCCGTTCGATCAACCCGCACCTGCTCGGCTGGAGCGCCGCCGCCGCGCTGCTCGCCGTGCCGTTCGTCGCCGGCGCGCCATGGACGCCCGCCGACTATGTCTTCGCGGCCGTCATGCTCGGCGTAGCAGGCGGCGCGATCGAATTGGGCCAGCGCGCGTCGACCGGCCTTGCCTATCGTGCAGGCACGCTGGTCGCGGTCGCCGCCGCGTTCCTGCTGGTGTGGATCAACGCGGCGGTCGGGTTCTTCGGCAGCGAGGATAAAGACGTCAACGCGGTCTTCGGCCTCGTCCTGCTGGTCGCGGTCGGCGGTACGCTCCTCGCCCGCCTCCGCCCCCGTGGCGTCGCCCGTGCCATGGCCGCCACCGCCGTGACGCAGTTCGCGATCGGGCTGACCGGCATCGCCGCCGGCTGGGCTGCGCCCAACCCGGTCGGCGTTCGCACGACTCTGGGCGGCACAGCCTTCTTCTGCGTGCTATGGCTCGCCAGCGCCGCGCTGTTCGCCCGTGCCGCGCGTCAGTCGGCCCAGAGCCGCACCGCCAGCCCCTCGATATAGTCCGCCGCCCGCGCCGCAGCGCCCGGATCATACAGCGCCGCCAAAGCCGCCGGGTCGAGCGCCTTCGCCTGATCCAGCAACCCGCGCCAGGGGCTAAGCGACCCCGGCCATTGGTGCAGCGCCACCGCCGCGCCGACTTCCGCCAGCCGGTCGGCCTTGCGCGTCTGCTCGGCAAAATACCGCCATTCGGGCGCGCAGATATAGGGCCGCCCGACCCGCGCGATCTCATGCACCGTATTGTCGCCGGCGGATGCGATCACGACATCGGCGGCGGCAATGTGGTCGGTCACGCCATCGACCCAGCCCTTTTCGACCAGATTGCCGAAATCGGTCTCATGCCCCTCGCGGTGCACCGGTCCGACCACCAGCCACAGCGCGTCCGGCACCGCCCGCGCCGCCATGGTGAGGGGCGCATAGGGCGTCCCCGCCCCGCCGCCGCCGGTCAGCACCAGCACGACCTCGCGCTCCGGATCGATCCCCAGCCGCGCCCGCGCCTCCGCCTTGGTCGGCACCGCATCGGTGGTGGTGCATAGCCCGCCGGTATAACAGGTCTTGGCCCGGCCCCAGTCGGGGAAGTCGTCCTGCTCGATCCTCTCGTCGAACGGCGCCAGCAGCCCGACACACGCCTGATACGCGCCCAGATGCCCCGGATCGGTGCGGTCGCCATGCATGCGGATCTTGATCGCCGGCACGCTGGCGATCCGCGCCATCAGCGCGATCTCCGCCGATACATCGACCACGAACAAGGCCGGGGCGGCATCGTCGAGATGGTCGAGGATCGTGCGCATCGTCCGCCGCGTGGCGTCCACGCCCAGCGGCACGCAATGCAGCACTTCCGGCGTCGGCTGATCGAACAGCGCGGCCGTCGGCACCGGCGCGCCGATCATGTTGGGCAGTTGCACCAGATCGACCGGCCGGTCGAACCCGTCGAACAATTCGGGCCGCGCGCACAGGATCGTCACGCGGCGGTCGGCGGGCAGTTCGCGGATGATCGCCATCGCCCGGTTGGCGTGGCCACGCCCCTGATGATGGATGAAGAAGGTGATCGGCCGCGTCGTCATATGTCCCCCGGAGAAACCCGTCTGGCTGCACGAACGCCGGGAACCCTTGCCGGCTCCCTGCGTAGCCCCGACAAGCGAAAATTATTTCGGGATCACAATGATTTCCGATGATTCGCATGGGAATATGAACTGCATGTCGACCTGGACGACCCCGCGTGCCGGCCTCTCCATCCTGCGCCGCGGCGATACCCCGATCCGCGCCATCCAGGTCTATGGACAGCGTTGTTCGGGGACCAACGTCCTGATCCGATCGATCGAGGCCAATCTCGGCCCCGCCGCCTTTACCGAAAGCTACGGCTTCAAACACTGGTTCGTGCCCGAACAGGTGCTCTTCCCGCGCGACGTGATGGTGCTGGCGGTCGCGCGCGAGTCCGTAGACTGGGTGCGCAGCCTGCATCGCCAGCCCTGGCACGCCCATCCGGAGCTGAAGGCGCTCGGCTTCTCCGACTTCATCCGCGCGCCGTGGCACAGCTATTGGGACAAAGAGTTCTGGGGGGTAGAGGACGACCATCCGGTGCTGGGGCGCGAGATGCTGCACGAACGCTGCCCCGATACCGGCGAACGCTTCGCCAACCCGCTCGCCAAGCGTACCGCGAAGCTGCGCCACTGGAGCGGCCTGCACGACCGCGCGCACCATGTCGCGCTGCTCAGCCATGAAGCGTTCGTCGCCGACCCCGCCGGCGTGATCGCCGACCTGTCCGCCGCCACCGGCCTGCCCATGGCCGACCCGTTCGTGTCGCAGGACAGCTACAAGGGGCAGGGCAAGCGCCCCTTCACCCCCACCGCCTATGCCGACATTTCCGACACCGACCGCGCGCATATCCATGCCTGGCTCGATCCGGAGGTGGAGGCGCGGTTCGGCTTCACCATCCCGGTGCCGCAAGCGGAGGCGGCGGAATAGGGGTTCGCGCGGAGGCGCGGAGACGCGGAGGCGTTGCGTTCCAGGCGAATGCCGCGCGATCGGGAGACGCTTGTTCCCGTTGCAACGGGAAAGAGACCGCCGGCGCGAGAGAGGGTTGCTACAGGCGCAACCCCTCCGCGTCTCCGCGCCTCCGCGCGAACCCCTATCTTTCTTTTACCTTCGCCCGCCGAACCAACCCGGCCAACGCGACCGTCAGCACCCCGGCAACCGCAGCCCAGATCGCCAGCCCCTGCCACGGCGTGTACCCGAACCACTCGTCCGCCACCGTCCGCAGATAGCCGGGATCGAACCGCTCGCGGAACACCGCCACCGCCAGCGCGCGCGGTTCGCCCCCCGGCGCGGTGATCTCGGCACTGGCGATCGCCATGTTGAGTACGACCGACCCGGCCAGCAGCACCGCGACAGCGGTTCGCGACCAGCGCGTCGCCTGCGCCCAGAACGCGCCGATACCGATGCACAGGAACCCGACCGCTGGCAGCGCGTGGCGCGGCCCCGTCGCGTTGCCGCCGTCCCAGTAATAATAGCTGGCGTTGATCAGGAACGGCACCACCGCCCCTGCGACCGCCAACCAGCCGATCGCCCGCGTCGCCGGATCGCGCACCAGCATCGCGATGCCGAACGGCGCGACGATCAGGATCGGCGCGACCCACAATATCCCCCGCCGCTCGCCGAAGGTCAGTTCGTACAGGACATAGGGCTTAGGATAGGTCAGCCCGAAAAACCCCTCCTGCATGCCGGCAAAGTCGGTGACCCCCGAATAGCCGAGCCGAAACACCGTCCCGAACGCGATCAGGTTATAGCCGACCAGCACCACCAGCGCGCTCGCCCCGACCGCCAGCGCGACGACAACGGTCCGCACCGCCTCCCCGCGCGGCAGCGACCGCAGCCGCCACAAGGCATAGCCCGCAACCGGCAGCCCGGCGATCAGCGCGGAATGTTCGATCAGCACCGCCCAGCCGAGCGCAAGGCCCGCGACCACTGCATGAAACCACGACCGCCCCGGCCCGGTCCCGCGCCACACCGCCCAGCTCGCAATCACCAGCAGCGCGGCGACCGGCGCATGGCCGAAGATCGTCGTCGACCATCCCCAGACCGTCGTGCCCAGCCCATAGGACAAAGCCGCGACCGCCCCCGCCTCGACATCGCGGGTAACCCTGCGCACCAGATCGTAGAGCAGCATCGCCGCCAGCGCGCTCAAGACCGCGCAGATGGTGATCGCCACCAGCCGGATGCGAATTTTGAGGAAACGGTTGAACTCGCGATTCTCGAACCCCGGCACGAAATCGCTGGCGCGCTGGCCCGACACGGCATTCGCGACCATGACGGCGGGGATGCCCAGCACGGTGATGCCGGGCGCCTTGTCCGAATAATAATGATCGCCGAAATGCGCCTTGTCGATCGTCAGCGCGGCATATTCGTCGATGGTGGCGTCGCCCTCCTCGACCAGCGACAGCGTGGCGAACATGCGGACGGCGTTGTTGGGGTTGAACTCCCACGACCCGAACCACGCGCAGGAAAACCACACGAGGATCAGGATCACCCACGCGACCGGGTCGCGACGCAGCGGCGGGGAGGTCGGCATGCGTCGCTCCCCGTCGCGCAGGTCAGAAGATCCGGTTGAGCAGCAGGTACAGAGACCCCGACAGCAGCACCGACACCGGCAGCGTCAGCACCCATGCCATCAACAGGTTGCGCACCGTCGACATCTGCAACCCCGACCGGTTCGCCGCCATCGTGCCGGCGACGCCCGACGACAGGACATGCGTCGTCGACACCGGCAGGCCGAGGCTGTCGGCACCGAAGATCGTGCCCATCGCCACCAGTTCGGCCGACGCACCCTGCGCATAGGTCAGGTGGGTCTTGCCGATCTTTTCGCCCACCGTGACCACGATCCGCTTCCACCCGACCATGGTGCCCAGACCCAGGGCGAAGGCGACCGCGACCTTGACCCATAGCGGGATGAAGCGCGTGCCGGCGTCCAGCGACCCGCGATATTCGGTCAGCACCTTCTTGTCGCCTTCGGTCAGCGACAGCGTCGGCTCCTTGGCCAGCCTCTTCACCGCTTCCGACGTCAGGTACATGTCGTTGCGCATATTGCCGCTGACGGCGGCCGGCACCTTGGCCAGCGTGCCATATTCGCGGACCTGCTGCTCGATCGCGCCGACCATCGTGGTCACGGCGGGCACGGTTTCGGCGGTCAGCTTGCGGTCGGTGATGTAGCGCTGCGCCTGCGACCGCGCGGTCGCGTCGTCGGGCAGCGCGCCATCGCCCTGCGGCGTCAGCACGCGCACCGCGGCGGCGCTGTTGGTCGCGAACTGCGCCTCATATTGTGCCGGCACCGCGCGGTTCAGCGCATAGGCGGTGGGCACCGTGCCGATCAGGATCAGCATGATCAGGCCCATGCCCTTCTGCCCGTCGTTCGACCCGTGGGCGAAGCTGACGCCGGTGCAGGTGAAGATCAGCAGCGCGCGAATCCACAGCGGCGGTGGCGTGTCGCCGACCGGCGCCTCGTACAGCTTGCGGTTGCGGATCAGCGTCTTCATGGCGAGGAACAGCAGCGCGGCGACGCCGAAGCCGATCATCGGCGACACCAGCAGCGCCTTGCCGATCTCGGTCGCCTTGTCCCAGTCCACCCCGGCTGACCCGTTGCGCCCCTGCAGGATCGCATTGGCGACGCCGACGCCGATGATCGACCCGATCAGCGTGTGCGACGACGACGACGGAATGCCCAGCGCCCAGGTGGCGAGGTTCCACACGATCGCCGCGATCAGCAGCGCGAACACCATTGCGAATCCGGACGACGACCCCACTTGCAGGATCAGCTCGATCGGCAGCAGCGAGATGATGCCGAACGCGACCGCGCCGGTCGACATCAGCACGCCCAGGAAGTTGAACACTCCCGACCACACCACCGCGACATGGGCGGGCATCGAATTGGTGTAGATCACGGTCGCGACCGCATTGGCGGTGTCGTGGAAACCGTTCACGAATTCGAAGCCCAGCGCGATGATCAGCGCGAGCACCAGCAGCGCGAAGGGCATCAGCGTCAGCGGATCGACGCTGGCCGCCGCCGCATCGTGATAGACGTTGTAGACGACATAGCCGAGAGCGGCGACGATCGCCGTGGCGAATCCAAACGTACCGGCGCGGCCGAAGCCGTCGTCCAGTTTCGGGCCGGGGCGTCCATCCCGCTCCAGCGCTGCGCTCGTCATCGAAATTCCCCTGCCGAATGAACGTGTCGCCCTATCGGCGAAGTGTGACAGCTCTTCGGGAGCGTCGCACGCCCAACGCGTCGGCATCGCGGTTCGGCGATGCGCCCCATAGCGAACCGAATGCGCTTTGGCGATATGATGCGCGAAATCCCCGATTTGCGCCGATGGCGTTGCCTTGCCGCCACATGCCATGCGGCGAATCGGCACCGCTTCGCGCTTGACGACTCACCCGGCAGGGGTGCCATGCGGCGCCATGGATCAGCGCGAACCTCCCCCGTCCTCCGCCCATCGCCGCCGCATCGCGCTGGATGAGCGCACCTGCCGGATGATCTGCCCGATCGCCTCGGCGATGGTCGGCGTCTGCCTGACCGGCATCGGGCTGCTGCACGTCACCATCACCATGCGCGCGCGCCAGACGATCGCCGACGACCTGCTCTCGGTCGACGCGCTTCTCTTCCTGATCGCGACGCTCAGCTCCTATTTCGCGCTCAGGGTGCAGGGCACCAGGCGGCTGCACTGGCTGGAGCGGATCGCCGATGCGACCTTCATCCTCGCGATGCTGCTGCTGACGGCGGCATGCTTCATCATCACCTACGCGTTGAACCGGTAGGCGCACGCCCCATGCGTCACCCCCGCGAAGGCGGGGGTCCATATACGCCGACGCTAGCGATTCCTTCTCGGCCGTTGGCGGTTATGGGTTCCCGCCTTCGCGGGAATGACGAAAAGCCCCCAAACATTACCGATTGTTCAGCGCCCGCTGAACCGCCGGCAACCCGCCATTCGCTACGCCCTTCCCCATGAAGGGGAATCGAACGATGCGCGGATGGGCGGGAATCGCGGCGCTGGCGCTGGCCATGCCCGCCGCGGCCAACACGCCGGCCCAGCTGCCCGCCGGCCTGTGGCTCAGCCCGCACAACAATGTCGCGGTCCGCACCGGTCCGTGCGGCGCGCATCTGTGCGGCTGGGTGGTGTGGGCCAGCCCGTCCGCGCGCGCCGATGCGAAGGATGGCGGCGTCGACCGGCTGCTCGGCACCGAATTGCTCGAGGATTACGCCGCCGATGGCAGCGGAGCGTGGACCGGCACGGTGTTCGTGCCCGACATGGGCCGCCGCTTCGCCTCGCGCATCGACCTGCCCCGCCCCGATACGCTCCGGATTCGCGGCTGTATGTGGGGCGGCATGCTCTGCCGGACCCAGAGCTGGTCGCGGATCGAACAGGTGCCGCATGGCTGAGCTGCGCCGCCTGCTCGATCGCTATCGCACGCCGATCGGCGTCCTGGTCGTCCTTGCCCTCATCGCGCTGGGCTTCGCCGCGCTCCAGCATCTGACGCAGGAGATCCGCTTCGCCGATGTCCGCGCCGCGCTGCACGACCTGTCGGTGACCAAGATCGTCCTCGCCCTGCTCGCGACCGCCGGAAGCTATCTGGCGCTGACCTTCTACGACCTGCTGGCGTTGCATACCATCGCCCGCCCGCTCCCCTGGCGCACCGCCGCACTCGCCTCGTTCACCAGCTATACGCTCAGCCACAATCTTGGCCTCGCGCTGCTGACCGGCGGGTCGGCGCGCTACCGCATCTACAGCGCCGCCGGGCTGGACGGCCCCGACGTCGCGCGCGTCGTCGCCATCGCCAGCGGCACCTTCTGGGCCGGAGTCGTCAGCGTCACCGGAGTCGCGCTGCTGCTGCACCCGGGCGCGCTCGACCTTGCCGGCCTGAAACTGTCGGCAACGCAAGTCCAGGCCGCCGGCTGGAGCATCGCCGTGTTGACGATCGCGCTGCTCGGCGCCTGCGCGGTCGTGCGCGCGCCGATCCGCCTGTTCGGCTTTACCCTGCCCCTGCCAAGCCCCGGTCTGCTCCTCCTCCAGATCGCCATCGCGCTGGTCGACATCGCCTGCGCCAGTGCCGCGCTGTTCGTCCTGATCCCCGGCGCCGCGCCCGCTTTGCTGCCCGCCTTCATCCTCGCCTATACGCTCGGCATCGTCGCCGCCGTCGTCACCCATGTCCCGGGCGGCATCGGCGTGTTCGAAGCGGTCGTGCTGGCGGTGGTCCCGGTCGACCGCGCCACCCTGTTCGCCGCGCTGATCGCCTATCGCGTGCTCTATTACCTCCTGCCGCTCGGCTTCGGCGTCTTCGTCCTGGCGTGGCACGAAGGTGCGCGCCAGCGCCGCCGCTCCAGCCGCTTCCTCTCGGGCGTCCGCGCCGTCGCCACCGGAGTCGCTCCGCTGGCGCTGAGCGTCGCGACCTTCATGGCCGGTGCGATGCTGCTGCTGTCCGGCTCGCTCCCCTCGGTTCGCGCCCGCATGGGCGACCTCGCCGCCATCCTGCCGCTGCCGATGATCGAGTTCAGTTCGATCGCTGCCAGCCTGACCGGCACCGCGCTGCTCCTGCTCGCCCCCGCCCTCTATCGTCGCCTCGACGGCGCGTTCCTCGCCACCCGCACGCTGCTGATCGCCGCCGCGCTGTTTTCGATTCTCAAGGGGCTGGATTATGAGGAGGCGACCGCCTGCCTCACCGTCGCCGCGTTGCTGCAATGGACCCGCAGCGCCTTCTACCGCCGCACGGCCGTCACCGGGCAACCGGTCGGTCCCGGCTGGGTCGCGTCGGTCGCCGCCGTGATCGCACTGACGATCTGGGCGGGCTTCTTCGCCTATCGCCATGTCGATTATTCCGAAAATCTGTGGTGGAAGTTTGCGCTGCACAGCGATGCGCCGCGTTTCCTGCGCGCGACGCTGGGCGTCATCGTCATGCTCGCCGGTGCCTGTGTCTGGCGGCTGATGTCGCCGACCGCGACGGCGGCCCGCAGCGCGCTGTCGGAGGTCGATTCGGTGACCGTGCGTCGCATCCTCGCCAGCGCGAACCGGACCGACACGATGCTGGCGCTGACCGGCGACAAGCGCTTCCTGCTGTCGGACGCCGGCGACGCCTTCGTCATGTACCAGGTCCACGGTGCCAGCTGGGTGGTGATGGGCGATCCGGTCGGCCCGCGCGAGGCATGGGGCGAGCTGCTGTGGAATCTCCGCGACCTCGCCGACCGCGACCAGGGGCGGCTGCTGCTCTATCAGATTTCGTCGCCGGTGCTCGATATCGCGATCGGCATGGGGCTGAGCATCGTCAAATATGGCGAGGATGCCGTAGTCGATCTGACCAGCTTCACCCTCGACACCCCCCGCCTGCGCGCGCTGCGCAAGTCGGAACGCGCGGTCGCGCGCAAGGGCGCGCGGATGCACATCGTCGCCGCCAGCGAACTCGGCCCGATCATGGACGAACTCGAATCGGTCTCCGACGAATGGCTCCAGGCCAAGGCACAGCGGGAAAAGGGCTTCAGCCTCGGCCATTTCGACCGCGCCTATCTGTCGTTCTTCGACATGGCGGTGGTGACGATCGACGACCGCATCGTCGCCTTCGCCAATCTGTGGCTGACCGAAAACCGCAAGGAGGCGTCGGTCGACCTGATGCGCCACCGGTCGGACACCCCGCCCGGCACGATGGACTATCTGCTCGTCAACCTGATGCTCTGGGCGCAGCAACACGGCTATGCCCGCTTCTCGCTCGGCATGGCGCCGCTGTCGGGGATCGAGGATCGCCGGCTCGCTCCGGCATGGGCCAAGGCGGCGGCGTTCATCTTCCGCCATGGCGAGCGCTTCTACGGTTTCCGGGGCCTGCGCACCTACAAGGAGAAGTTCGCGCCGGGATGGGAGCCGCGCTACATCGCCGGGCCCGGCGGTGTCGGCCTGTTGCGGGGCCTGCGCGACCTGTCCCGCCTGATCTCGCGGCCCCAGCCCGCGCTCTACCTGCCCCCCGCTCCCGCCGCCGACACCCTCGCGCCCGAACCGAAAGTATCCCAGCCATGAACCGTCTCGACCGTCGTCGTCGCCTGCGCCGCCGTTTCGGCATCGGCGCGCTCCTTGCCGGGCTGCTGGTGCTGCTCGGTCTCGCTGCCCCAGCGCTCCATCTGATCGACAGCCAGTCGCTGCGCCTGTTCGACGGGGGCCGAAAGCATCCGGCGGTCGCCGCCGTCTATATCTCGGGCGACATGGGGCTGCGCTTCGGTCTGGGCAGCGAGGTCGTGCCCGCGCTCGCCGCGCACGGCATCCCGGTGGTCGGGGTCAGCTCCCCGGTCAATTTCGGCACGCGCAAGACCCGTGAACAGGTCGATGCGATCGTCGCGAACGCGATCCGCACCGCGCTGGCACGGACCGGGGCGCAGCGGGTGATCCTGATGGGTCAGTCGTTCGGCGCCGACATGGTATCGGCCACCGCCCCCGACCTGCCCGCCGACCTGCGCGCGAAAGTCGCGGCGATCAGCGTCGTTGTGCCTGCCGAAACCGTCTATTTCCGCTCCGACCCCACCGGCATCCTCTATCACGGCACGCCCGATGCCCGTCCCTCCGCGGCGATGCGTACGCTCGACTGGGCACCGGTCATCTGCATCTATGGCCGCGAGGAATCGGACAGCCTGTGCCCGACGCTCCGCGGCAGCCCTGCGCAGGTCGTCGGCCTGCCTGGCGGGCATTTCCTGCACCATGACGACCAGCTGGTGATCGCCACCATCCTTGCCACGCTGCGCATGGCCGATCCGCGCATCTTTGCCGGAATTTTTGTGCGCCGCACCCAAGCCCGCCTTGATCCGGACAAATCGTCCACTTAATACAGGGTCTGCCGCGACGGGCGGCCGGACAGGGCGGACCCAGGCGACCGATGAGCGACCAACAGCACGACAATCAGCCGGCGGACGAAGCGACCGAGGCGAAGCGCGGCAACGGCCGGGCCAAATGGATCCTGATCGCGCTGGTCGTGGTCGCGGCGGTGGTCGGCGGCTGGTGGTACATCGACTATCAGAACAACGGCAAATTCTTCGAAGAGACCAATGACGCCACCGTGCAGGCCGACATGGTGACGATCGCGCCCAAGGTTTCGGGCTATGTCGAAGAAGTGCTGGTCCGCGACAATCAGGACGTGACCGCCGGCCAGCCGCTGGTCCGCATCGACCCGCGCGACACCCGTGCGCGGGCGGCGCAGGCCGAGGCGCAGATCGCCGTCGCCGGCGCGCAGGCCGATACCGCCCGCGCGCAGATCACCGAACAATATGCCGCGATCGATCAGGCCCGCGCCCAGCTGGCCGCCGCGCGCAGCAAGGCCGCCTATGACGCCGGCGAAGTCGCGCGCTACCGCCCGCTCGCCGCTTCGGGCGCCGAAACCCGCCAGACCCTGGCCCAGCTCGAAGTCACCGCGCGCCAGTCGGCCGACAATGTCCGCGCCGCCGAAGCCGCCGTCGCCGCGCAGCAGCGCCGCGTCGCCTCGCTGCAAAGCCAGGTCGCGCAGGGCCGCGCGCAGGGACAGGCCGCCCGCGCGCAGCTCGCCGCCGCCAGCGTCGATGTCGGCGCGACGCAGCTGACCGCACCGATCGCCGGCCGCATCGGCGACAAGACCGTGACCATCGGCCAGTTCGTGCAGGCCGGCACCCGGCTGATGTCGGTCGTGCCGCTCGACCGGCTCTATATCACCGCGAATTTCAAGGAAACGCAGCTCGCGCTGATGCGCCCGGGCCAGCCGGTCGAGATCGACGTGGATGCGCTCGACGGCGTCCACATCAAGGGCCGGGTCGAAAGCATTGCGCCGGGCACCGGCGCGCAATTCTCGCTGCTGCCGCCGCAGAACGCGACCGGCAACTTCACCAAGATCACGCAGCGCGTGCCGGTGCGCGTCTCGATCGAGGCGACACCGGAGGCCCGCCGCCTGCTGGTTCCCGGTCTATCGGTCACGGTCACCGTCGACACCCGCAGCGCACGCGACGAGCTGAAGCAACTGCGCGAGCAGGCGGGCCGCTGAGATGGCCAGCGCGGCCGTGACCGCCGCCCCGCCACAGCGGGCCGATCTTGCGGCATGGCTGGCGGTGATCGCGGGCAATCTCGGCGCGCTGATGGCGACGCTCGACATCTCGATCGTCAATTCGGCGCTGCCGACCATCCAGGGCGAGATCGGCGCCAGCGGGACCGAGGGGACGTGGATCGCTACCGCCTATCTCGTCGCCGAAATCGTCATCATCCCCATGGCCGGCTGGTTGCAGCGGATGCTGGGGATGCGGACCTTCCTGCTGATCGCCGCCGGACTGTTCACTATCTTCTCGGTCATCTGCGGCATCGCCACGACATTGCCGATGATGATTGTCGGTCGCGTCGGACAGGGGTTCACCGGCGGGGCGATGATCCCGACCGCGCAGACGATCATCGCCCAGCGCCTGCCGCCGCACCAGCAGCCGGTCGGCATCGCCGTGTTCGGCGTGACCGCGATCCTGGGGCCGGTGCTGGGGCCGCTGGTCGGCGGCTGGCTGACCGAGAATATCAGCTGGCACTATGCCTTCTTCCTGAACGTGCCGATCTGCGCGATCCTCGTCACGCTGCTGCTGGTCGGGCTGCCGCATGAAAAGGCGAAGCTGCACCTGTTCCGCGAGGCGGACTGGCTGGGCATCGCCGGCCTCGCGCTGGGACTGGGCGGCCTCACCGTGTTCCTCGAGGACGGGCAGCGCGAACAATGGTTCGATTCCGAACTCATCCGCTGGATGGCGTTCACCAGCGCGGTCGGCTTCGTCCTGCTGTTCTGGGGACAGGCGACCGCGCGGCGCCCGATCATCAAGCTCAAGCTGCTGCTCGACCGGCAATTCGGCGCGGTCGCCCTGATGGGCATCGTGCTAGGCGTCGTCCTCTACGGCACCAGCTATGCCATCCCGCAGTTCCTCGCCGCGCTGGCGAACTATAATGCGTTGCAGGCGGGCAAGGTCGTGCTGCTGTCGGGCATCCCCAGCCTGATCCTGATGACGATGGTCCCGATCCTGCTGAAGCGGATCGACATCCGCATCGCGGTGTCGATGGGGCTGCTGATCATGGGCACCGCCGCGCTGCTCGACGCCAGCCTCACCGCGCAATCCTCCGGCCCGGACTTCACCGCGTCGCAGCTGCTGCGCGGCGTCGGCCAGATCCTGTGCATGCTGTTCCTCAGCCAGGCCTGCGTCCGCTCGGTCCCGCCCGAGGATGCGGGCGATGCGTCGGGCCTGTTCAACGCCTTCCGCAATTTGGGCGGCAGCTTCTCGCTCGCCGGCATCTCGATCCTGCAGGACCAGCGGATGTATTTCCATTCGCGCCGGATGGAGGAGACGCTGAACGCCAACAGCCCCGAGGTGCAGACCTATGTCGCGCAGCTCGGCCACGCGGTCGGCGATCCGGCGGTGGGACTTCGGCTGCTCGCGCAACAGATTTCGGCCGAGGCGCTGACCATGACGTACAACGACATCTTCTGGATCATGGGCATGGGCACCTTCTGCGTCCTGCCCCTCGTCCTGTTCCTCCGCCCCCTGCCCAAGGGCGCCAAACCGGCGACGGTGCATTGATGACGACGCGACCCCTTTCCCTGATCGCCCTGCTGCTGCTCGGCGCCTGCACCGTCGGCCCGAACTATGCCGGCCCGCCCGCGACCGCAGGCGACGCGGTACGGCGTGGATCGTTCGCCCGTGCGACCGACCCCGCCTTCACCGCCGCCCCCGGCCTCGCGCGCTGGTGGGAGGGGCTGAACGACCCGCTGCTCACCCGCCTGGTCGACGACGCGCTGGCACACAGCCCGAGCATCGACCTTGCCCTTGCCCGCGTGCGCGAGGCGCAGGCCCAGCTGACGCAGCAGCGCACCGCGCAACTGCCCAGCGTCAGCGCCAATGCGACCGTGCTCGGCGCGCGCCTGCCCCCGATCGAGCCGGGCAGCGGCAGCACCGATGTCCAGTTCTACAATGTCGGCGCCAATGCCAGTTGGGAACTCGACCTGTTCGGCGGCGGCCGGCGTCGCACCGAACAGGCCCGCGCGACCGAGGACGCCCGGTTCGCCGATCTGGCCGACGTACAGGTATCGCTGTCGGCCGCCGTCGCGCAGGCCTATGTGGCCTTGCGCGACGTTCAGGCCCGCATCGGCTTGAGCGACGCGACCACCCGCCTGCAACAACAGCAGCTGACCCTCACCCGCCAGCGCCTCGCCGCCGGCACCGCGTCGCAACTGTCGGTCGAACGGCTCCAGACCCAGCTGGACAATACGCGGGCGCAGGCGATCCCGCTCGCCGCCCAGCGCGACGAATATTGCAACCAGCTGGCGGTGCTGACCGGCCGCACGCCGGGCGCGCTCGACGCGACCCTCGGCCCCGTCGCGCTCGTGCCGCTGCCCCCGGCACAGGTCGCGGTCGGCGACCCGGCCGCGCTGATCGCGCGGCGGCCCGACGTCCGCGCCGCCGAACGCCAGCTTGCCGCCGGCACCGCCGGGATCGGCGTGGCCAGGGCACGCGAGCTGCCCGGGATCCGTTTCCTCGGCCTGCTGGGGTTGGGCGGCACCTCGCCCGGCGATATCTTCGACCTCGGCAACATCGCCGCGATCGCCGCGCCCTCGCTCAGCTGGTCGTTCCTCGATTTCGGCAAGGCCCGCGCCGCCACCCGCGTCAGCGAGGCGCAGCGTGATCAGGCGGACGCGACCTATCGCAAGACCGTGCTCGACGCGCTGCAGGATGCGGAGACCGCCTTGTCGCGCTATGGCAACAGCCGCCGGCAGCTGGGCCAGCTGGTACAGGCGGAGACGACTGCAAGGCGCGCCACCGCGCTCAACCGCCAGCGCGTGGCGGCGGGCACGACGACGCTGATCGACCAGCTCGACGTCGAACGCCAGCAGCTGTCGGCGACCGCCGCGGTGACGCAGGCCCGCGCCCAGCTGACCCAATATTATATCGCGGTGAACAAGGCGCTGGGCCTTGGCTGGACCGATCCGGTCAGCGCGGACGCAGGCCGTTCAGCAACAGCCGCAACGCCGCCGCCAGCTGCAGGCTGACCTCACCCTCGGTCATATAGGGCTGGACGAGGCTGCTGGCCATCCGGATCGTGAACAGCAGGTCGCGCGGGGTGATGTCGATCGCCACCTCGCCGCGCTGCTGTGCGGCGGCCAGCGCGGGGGCGAGGATCCGCTCCATCCGCAGCCGCAGCTCCTGAAAACGGGAGATGTTGGCGCGGTCGAGGTGCAGTTCGGCCGCGATCCGGGCCTTCAGCGCCAGCGCGTCGGCGCCGTTGCGGACCATCGCCTCGATCGTCTGCGCGATCGGCAGCGACGGGTCGAGCGCTTCCTCCAGCCGGTCGGCCTCACGCGAAAAGATCGCCAGCGCCAGCGCGGCCCGGTCGGGGAAATTGCGGTACAGCGTCGCCCGCCCGACCCCCGCGGCCGCCGCGATGGTTTCCAGCGGCACGCCATAGCCATGGGTCGTGAAGCTGTGGGCAGCAGCAGCGATCAGCGCATCGCGCCGCCGGGCGGCATCGCGACGCGGCGCGCGCGTCGGCCGGGGATCGGCATCGTCGGTCATCGCCCCGTCCTAACCGGAAAAGGGGCAAAGGTCATCGGGCATCCCTGTCGTAGCAGCGCGTGTCGGGACCGATCGACCTTTGACGAATTGCCCTCGTCCATCGTCACCCCGGGCTTGACCCGGGGTCCCGCTTCTTTCCCGCGCCAGAAGAAGAAGCGGGACCCCGGATCAAGTCCGGGGTGACGAAAACTCGTTCAGCCGGTGCCACCCCCCTTTACCGACAAGCATACCCCCCTCGTCACTCCCGCGAAGGCGGGAGTCCATAAACGCTACCTGCGCGGTTCCTGCCGAAACGTCGGCGTGTATGGATTCCCGCCTTCGCGGGAATGACTAGGGAGTTGCCCCCGAAACTGGCGTCCCCGCGCCCAACCGACTACACGCCCCCCCATGACCAACGCCGCCGCCCCCGCCGCGCCCGCGACCGCCCGCGCCGAACTGGGTTCGACGCTGCGCCTCGCCGCGCCGCTGGTCGGCGCGAACCTGTTGCAGATGGCGGTCTATGCCGTCGACGTGGTGTTCGTCGCGCGACTGGGCGAGGTCGAACTCGCCGCCGCGACGCTGGGCGTCTATGTCTATGGCGTCATTCTGTTCGCCATGTCGGGGCTGGTCGGTGCCGCCGCGCCGATCATTGCCGCCGAACTGGGCCAGCGGCGCCATGCGGTGCGCGAGGTCCGCCGCTCCTTCCGCATGGCGGCATGGATCGCGGTGCTGGGCAGCATCCCCTTCATGGCGCTGATGGCGCATGGCGAATCGCTGCTGCTCTTCGCCGGACAGGATGCGCGGGTCGCGGCGCGGACCGATGCGTTCCTCGACATATTGCTCTGGGCGATGATCCCGGCGCTGGCGGGCACCGTCATGCGCATCACCGCTTCGGCGCTGGGCCGGCCCGGCTGGGCGATGGCGATCACCGCCATGGGGCTGGGCGTGTCGATCTTCGCCAACTGGCTGCTGGTGTTCGGCAATCTCGGCGTTCCGGCGCTGGGGCTGGAGGGGTCGGCGATCGCCAGCCTGTCGACCGCGATCGCGATGATGCTTGCCTATGCCGCCGTCCTCGTGGTCGACCGGCGGCTGCGGCGCTTTCGCCTGTTCGGCAACTGGTGGCGCGGCGAAGGGTCGCGCCTGCGCCAGATCGTCGTGCTGGGCGTGCCGATCGCCGCGACGATGACGTTCGAAGGCGCGCTGTTCTCCGCCGCCGGCTTCCTGATGGGGCGGATCGGCGTGACCGAGATCGCGGCCCACGCCATCGCGCTGCAGATCGCGGCCTTCCTGTTCCAGGTGCCCTTCGGCATCGCGCAGGCGGCGACGATCCGGGTCGGCATGGCCTATGGCGCGGGCGACCGGCTGTGGATGGCGCGCGCGGGCTGGTCGGCGCTGGCGGTCGGCACCGGCTTCATGGGGTTCACCGCGCTGCTGCTCTGGCTGTTCCCGCGCGCCTTCCTGTCGGTCTATGTCGATGTCGACGCGCCGGCCAATGCGGCGATGATCGCACTGGCGCTGCAATATCTGGCGATCGCCGCCATCTTCCAGCTGGCCGACGGGGCGCAGGCGGTGGCGGCCGGCGTGCTGCGCGGGGTGCAGGATACGCGGGTGCCGATGGTGATCGCGCTGATCGGCTATTGGGCGGTCGGCTTCTCGGTATCGGTGGCGCTCGGCTTCTGGACGCCGCTCGCCGGGGTCGGCGTGTGGATCGGCCTCGCCTTCGGGCTGCTGGCGGTCGCGCTGCTGCTGGTCGATCGCTGGCGGCGGCGGGAGAAACTCGGCCTGGTGCGCTCCGTCTGACGCACGGCACACATCAGCATCAAATTTGTTCCCGCGCCGCTTGACGGCACCTGAACGGCTCCACATATCCGGGGCGCTGGCACTCCCCACGGGCGAGTGCCAAGACATGTTCAGTTATCGCAAAAGGGAATCGCGCATGAACTTCCGTCCGCTGCACGACCGCGTGCTCGTCCGCCGCGTCGAAGCCGAAGAGAAGACGCTCGGCGGGATCATCATCCCCGATACGGCCAAGGAAAAGCCGCAGGAAGGCGAAGTCGTCGCCGCCGGCGCCGGTGCCAAGAACGACAAGGGCGAAGTCGCTCCGCTCGACGTCAAGGCCGGCGACCGCATCCTGTTCGGCAAGTGGTCGGGCACCGAGGTCAAGGTCAATGGCGAAGACCTGCTCATCATGAAGGAAAGCGACATTCTCGGCATCGTTGGCTGAGAATAAGTTTCCTTTCGCTACTTATATCGTGGCGTGAACCCTCATTTCGCGCCACCTTCGCAAACTTCCAGAATTTGAAAGGGTAGCCACCATGGCAGCCAAGGACGTAAAATTCGGTCGTGACGCCCGCGAACGCATCCTGCGCGGCGTCGACATCCTCGCCGACGCGGTGAAGGTCACGCTGGGGCCGAAGGGCCGCAACGTCGTCATCGACAAGTCGTTCGGCGCGCCCCGCATCACCAAGGACGGTGTGTCGGTCGCCAAGGAAATCGAACTGAAGGACAAGTTCGAGAACATGGGCGCGCAGATGGTGCGCGAAGTGGCCTCGAAGACAAACGACATCGCGGGCGACGGCACCACCACCGCCACCGTGCTGGCGCAGGCGATTGTCCGCGAAGGCATGAAGTCGGTTGCCGCCGGCATGAACCCGATGGACCTGAAGCGCGGCATCGATATCGCCGTGACCAAGGTGGTCGAGGACGTGAAGTCGCGCTCGAAGCCAGTGTCGGGTTCGTCGGAAGTCGCGCAGGTCGGCATCATCTCGGCCAATGGCGACCGTGAAGTCGGCGAAAAGATCGCCGAAGCCATGGAAAAGGTCGGCAAGGAAGGCGTCATCACGGTCGAGGAGGCCAAGGGTCTCGAATTCGAGCTGGACGTCGTCGAAGGCATGCAGTTCGACCGCGGCTATCTGTCGCCCTATTTCATCACCAACCCGGAAAAGATGCAGGTCGAACTCAACGACCCGTACATCCTGATCCACGAGAAGAAGCTGTCGTCGCTGCAGGCGATGCTGCCGATCCTCGAAGCGGTGGTGCAGTCGGGCCGTCCGCTGCTCATCATCGCCGAGGATATCGAAGGCGAAGCGCTGGCGACCCTCGTCGTCAACAAGCTGCGCGGCGGCCTGAAGGTCGCAGCGGTCAAGGCGCCCGGCTTCGGCGATCGTCGCAAGGCGATGCTCGAAGACATCGCGATCCTGACCAAGGGCGAAGTCATCAGCGAAGACCTCGGCATCAAGCTCGAGACCGTCACGCTCGGCATGCTCGGCACCGCCAAGCGCGTCACGATCGACAAGGACAACACCACCATCGTCGATGGTGCCGGTGAAGCCGACGCGATCAAGGGCCGCACGGACGCGATCCGTCAGCAGATCGAAGTCACCTCGTCGGACTATGACCGTGAGAAGCTGCAGGAGCGTCTGGCGAAGCTCGCCGGTGGCGTCGCAGTCATCAAGGTCGGCGGTGCGACCGAGGTCGAGGTGAAGGAGCGCAAGGACCGCGTCGACGACGCGCTGCACGCGACCCGCGCAGCCGTCGAAGAAGGCATCGTCCCCGGCGGCGGCACCGCGCTGCTGTACGCGACCAAGGCCCTCGAAGGCGTGACCGGCGTGAACGACGACCAGACGCGCGGCGTCGACATCGTCCGCAAGTCGCTGACCGCGCTGGTGCGTCAGATCGCGCAGAATGCCGGCCATGACGGCGCCGTCGTCTCGGGCAAGCTGCTCGACCAGAACGACACCTCGTTCGGCTTCAACGCCTCGACCGACCAGTATGAGAACCTGGTTGCCGCCGGCGTGATCGACCCGACCAAGGTCGTCCGCACCGCGCTGCAGAACGCGGCCTCGGTCGCCGGCCTGCTCATCACCACCGAAGCCACCGTTTCGGAACTGCCGGAAGACAAGGCTCCGTCGATGCCTGCCGGCGGCGGCATGGGCGGCATGGGCGGCATGGACTTCTGATCGAATGTGGCCTGCGCGAGCGATGGCTCGCGCAGGACTCACATCGATCCGGCCGGCGGGTGCCTGTCACCCGACCGACGCGCGGCGGCTTTGCCGTCGCGGGATCCAAACCCCAACAGAAAAAGGTCGGAAGGGACACCCCCTTCCGGCCTTTTTTACGTCACCCATATCCACATTAACACCCCCGAAACCTCCCTCCCCTACGCCAGCGTGCGAAGGGATCACCCAATGACGCGATCAGGATGCAGGGGCTGCCGCGAAGACCAGCCCGATTTCGCGATCGCGATGGCGTTCCAGCCGATCGTCGACGCCGATACCGGCCTGCCCTTCGCGTTCGAGGCACTGGTGCGCGGCCGGAACGGCGAAGGCGCCGCGCAGATCCTGGCGCAGGTGACCCCCGACAATCGCTACGCCTTCGACCAGCAATGCCGCACGGCGGCGATCGAAGGCGCGGTCAAGGCGGGCATCCTGTCCACCGACGCACGGCTGTCGATCAACTTCCTCCCCAACGCGGTCTATTCGCCCGTAGCCTGTATCCAGGCGACGCTGACAGCCGCACGGACCCACGCCTTCCCGACCGACCGGCTGATCTTCGAATTCACCGAGAATGAGGAGATGGCGGACACCGACCATGTCCGCACCATCGTCGACACCTATCGCGCGATGGGTTTTGCGACCGCGCTCGACGATTTCGGCGCGGGCCATGCCGGCCTTGGGCTGCTCGCGAACTTCCAGACCGATTATCTGAAGCTCGACATGGACCTGATCCGCGGCATCGACGTCAGCGTGCCGCGCCGGCTGATCGTCGAGGGCATGGTGCGCATCGCCACCTCGCTCGGCATGCAGGTGATCGCCGAGGGGATCGAGACGGCCGAGGAATATGCCGTACTGCGCGACCTCGGCATCCGCTACATCCAGGGCTATCTGCTTGCGCGACCGGGCTTCCGCATCCTGCCGCAGATCATCGTACCGGCCACCACGCTGGCGGCATAAATTGCTGATACTCACGCACGACTGCACATCACCTCACGCTTGTGGCATGATGCAGATCGGATAAGATTAGCTTTGAAATAGGAGCACATAAACTTGGCCGATGAATGCCAAAATTGCGGGTCTGCAATTACGCCCGGCTCGACTTTCAAATCTGCCAACGAGCGTAAATCGAGCGAGACGGTGACGTTCGTCAATCTTATCATGGGCACGAATTACAGCGGCTTGTGCTACAAATGCGGGACGACGCCCGAAGCGCAAGCCAAACAAGCCATCCTTTCGGAACTTGCCGATAAATCCGCACTTGCCCAAGATCGAGTGACGGACTTTCCTATGCTTACGATGTCATGGCTTCCGGCGACCGCCGATATTCGCTTAAAGAACCTAGTAACAGCCAATATTACTGTGGGAACCGGGTTCTTCAACGAATTTACTCAAGGATTTTCTGATTTCGCCGGGATGGTCAATGTTAACTCCGGCATGAGCCACAAGGTCAACAAAGGAGAAGCCGCGGCCAGGTCGCTTCTCGCCATGAAAGCGAGATCGTTGGGCGCAAACTGCATTGTTGGCGTCGACATCGACTACGGCACTACCAACAACAATGCCGCAACCGTCAATATGCAAGGGACGGCCGCAGTCATCACCAATCTTCGCGACATATTGGCGGATGATGCATTCAAAAAGGCGCAAGAACTCGAAGAAATCTACGCCCGCATCGCTCAACTGCAACGCTGGCATACGGGCGACATAGCAAACTAAATTCTACCGCACCGGCTTCCACACCTGAGTCTGGCAGAAGATCGCGATGCAGCCCTGTACCTTGAGCGACCCGTCGGCGTTCTTCGACACGATCGACTTGTAGCTCTTGCCGTTGCGCGGATCATAGATGCGCCCGCGCCAGTCGCTCCCGGCATCGGCAAAGCCCGACAGGATCGGCATCCCCAGGATCGGCCGCGACCGCAGCGCCGGGTCGCTATTGTTGACGTCGGTGGTCGGTGCGCCCGGCGTCGCCTTGATGATGCGCACCAGCCGGCCACAGACCTTGTCGCCGCAGCGTGCCACCTCGATCACGCCCGCGCCGTCCTCGGTCAGATAACGGCCCGCGATCGGCGTCGCGGCAAGCGCCGGCGTCGCCGCCAGCACCGCGACCAAGGCCAGCGCGCGCAACCTCACTTGAAGTTGTCCGCGTAGGCCTGCAGCTTCAGCTTGCGCTCGGGCGCCGGCACGACATGGAACGCGATGCCTTCGCGCGTCGCATAGTCCGTCGCGGCGTCGAGCGACGGGAATTTCAGCTTCACCTGCTCGCGCGTATCGCCCGATCCCGCCCAGCCGGTCAGCGGATCGGCCTGCTTCGGCTCGGCCGGTTCGAATTCCAGCATCCAGGTGTGCGTCTTGGCGCGCCCCGACTGCATGGCGTTCTTGGGGATCTGGTAGATACGGGCGTTGGGCATGGACGAAACCTTGTAAGCGATCGCGAATGTCCCGCCCTGCATAGCAAAGCCCGCGCGGCTTGCCAGCAGAGTCGCACCGCGGTTACGCGCGAATCGGCATTTGGGATACGGAACGCAGCCCGTGGTCGCGATTTTTTAGGAGTTACCTCGCTACTTCCGCGCAATTCCGCCCTGATTGCCGACTATTGCATTTGCGATCTATTATCATTAAAGGGCGCTTTAGGGTTGTTTTGCCGTCCAAAACCCCGTACAGCGCCCGCGTCGCGGCAGGACCGCGCCCGACTTGCTACGGAGAGAGACGTCTTGGCTCGCAAGAAGATCGCGCTGATCGGCGCTGGCAACATCGGCGGCACGCTCGCCCACCTCGCCGCCCTCAAGGGGCTGGGTGACATCGTTCTGTTCGACGTCGTCGAAGGCGTGCCGCAGGGCAAGGCGCTCGACCTGTCGCAGTGCGGACCCGTCGAAGGGTTCGACGCGACGATCACCGGCACCAACGATTATGCCGACATCGCGGGTGCGGACGTAATTATCGTCACCGCCGGTGTCGCCCGCAAGCCGGGCATGAGCCGCGACGACCTGCTCGGCATCAACCTGAAGGTGATGAAGGCCGTCGGCGAGGGCATCAAGGCCAATGCCCCCGACGCCTTCGTCATCTGCATCACCAACCCGCTCGACGCGATGGTATGGGCCCTGCGCGAATTCTCGGGCCTGCCGCACAACAAGGTCGTCGGCATGGCCGGCGTGCTGGACTCGGCGCGCTTCAGCCACTTCCTCGCAGACGAGTTCAAGGTGTCGGTCAAGGACGTCAACAGCTTCGTGCTGGGCGGCCATGGTGACACGATGGTCCCGGTGCTCGAATATTCGACCGTCTCGGGCATCCCGGTCACCGACCTGATCGAGATGGGCATGTCGACCAAGGAGCGCGTCGACGCGATCGTCAAGCGCACCCGCGGCGGCGGCGGCGAGATCGTCGGCCTGCTCAAGACCGGCTCGGCCTTCTACGCGCCGGCGACCAGCGGCATCGCGATGGCCGAAGCCTATCTCTATGACCAGAAGCGCGTCCTGCCCTGCGCCGCCTATCTGTCCGGTGAATATGGCGTCGATGACCTCTATGTCGGCGTCCCCGTCGTGATCGGTGCCGGCGGCGTCGAGAAGATCGTCGAGGTAAAGCTGGGCGCCGAAGCCAAAGCAAACCTCCAAGTCTCGGTAGACGCGGTCAAGGAACTGCTGGTCGCCTGCAAGGGGATCGACGAGACGCTGGCGTAAATAAGTACCGTACCCCCGCGCAGGCGGGGGTCCAGGGTAACAGAGCGTAACGCCCGTGGCTCTGGATCCCCGCCTGCGCGGGGATACGACGGAGCGGCAAGATGAAGGCAGGTTTTGTCTACATCGTCGCCAGCCGTAGAAACGGAACGATCTACACCGGTTCGACCAGCAATCTGATCCAGCGCATTCATCAGCATCGCGGTGGCACGGTTGAGGGATTTACGACCGAGCACGACTGCAAACTCTTGGTCTGGTACGAATGCCATGATGATCTGCAAGAGGCGCGGCTTCGCGAACGGCGGATCAAGAAATGGAACCGCGAGTGAAAGTTGCGGCTGATCGAAGAGAACAACCCCGGCTGGCACGATCTGTTCGGACAGCTGACCTGATTTTCGCTCCGTTACAGGAGCAGCAAGGGAAACGAAGATGAGCATCCTCGTCAACAAGAACACCAAGGTCATCACCCAGGGGATGACCGGCGAAACCGGCAGCTTCCATACCAAGGCGGCGCTGGAATACGGCACGCAGATGGTCGGCGGCGTGACGCCGGGCAAGGGCGGCAGCGAGCATCTGGGCCTGCCGGTGTTCAACACCGTCGCCGAAGCCAAGTCGAAGACCGGTGCCGATGCCTCGGTCATCTACGTGCCGCCGCCCTTCGCTGCGGACTCGATCCTCGAAGCGATCGACGCCGAAATCCCGCTGATCGTCGCGATCACTGAAGGCATTCCGGTGCTCGACATGGTCAAGGTCAAGCGCGCGCTGTCGGGTTCGAAGTCGCGGCTGATCGGCCCGAACTGCCCGGGCGTGCTGACGCCGGGTGAGTGCAAGATCGGCATCATGCCGGGTTCGATCTTCAAGAAGGGCTCGGTCGGCGTCGTCTCGCGCTCGGGCACGCTGACCTATGAGGCGGTGTTCCAGACGTCGAACGCCGGGCTGGGTCAGACGACCGCCGTCGGCATCGGTGGCGATCCGGTCAACGGCACGAACTTCATCGACGTGCTCGAGCTGTTTCTGGCGGACGACGAGACCCAGTCGATCATCATGATCGGCGAGATCGGCGGCGATGCGGAAGAACAGGCCGCGCAGTTCCTGATCGACGAGGCCAAGCGCGGCCGCAAGAAGCCGATGGCCGGCTTCATCGCTGGCCGCACCGCCCCTCCGGGCCGTCGCATGGGCCATGCCGGCGCGATCGTGTCGGGCGGCAAGGGCGACGCGGAAAGCAAGATCGCGGCGATGGAAGCCGCCGGCATCAAGGTTGCGGCTTCCCCCAGCGAGCTGGGTTCGACGCTGCTCGAAGTGCTGAACGGTTGAAGGTGACTTGCCCCGTGCGCGGAACCGCACGGGGCACCGCCCGGTTCGACCGGGCAAAAGCGGACAGGATGTGACCATGGGCTACGAAGGCCAGGATTTCGACATCGCCGCCGGCGTCAGCCCGGCATTCGTGGAAACGCTCTATGGTCGCTACCGCGAGGATCCCTCGTCGGTCGATGCCGGCTGGCGCCAGTGGTTCGAAGGGCTGGAGGGTGCGACCCAGCATCCCAGCTGGCAGAGCAAGCGCTGGCCGCTGACCGACACCGACGAGCTGACCGCCGCGCTCGACCCGACGCAGATGGAGCCGGCGCCCAAGCCCGCGCGCGGCGGCAAGCCTGCCCCGGCAGCGGCCGCCCCCGCCGCGCCGAAGGTCGATGTCGCAAAGGCCGCCGGCGACGCGATCCGCGCGCAGCTGCTGATCCGCACCTATCGCGTGCGCGGCCACCTCGCCGCCAATCTCGATCCGCTGGGCCTCGCCCGCCGCGAGCTGCCCGAGGACCTGCGCACCGAATATTACGGCTTCTCGGATGCCGAAATCGACACGCCGGTGTATCTGGGCGGTTCGCTCGGCCTCGAATGGGCATCGATCCGCGAGATCGTCGACATCCTGCGCGCCAATTACTGCGGCAATGTCGGCCTCGAATATATGCACATCGCGGACGTGGAGGAGCGCAAGTTCCTGCAGGACCGGATGGAAGGCCGCGACAAGGCGATCCAGTTCACCCCCGAAGGCAAGAAGGCGATCCTCGCCAAGGTCATCGAGGCGGAACAGTGGGAAAAGTTCCTCGGCCGCAAGTACGTCGGCACGAAGCGCTTCGGCCTCGACGGCGGTGAATCGATGATTCCCGCGCTCGAAGCGGTCATCAAATATGGCGGCCAGCTGGGCGTGCGCGAGATCGTGTACGGCATGGCGCATCGCGGTCGCCTGAACGTGCTGACCAACGTGATGGCCAAGCCGTTCCGCGTGCTGTTCCACGAATTTGCCGGCGGCAGCGCCAACCCGGACGATATCGGCGGGTCGGGCGACGTGAAATATCACCTCGGCACCTCGACCGACCGCAGCTTCGACGACGTGTCGGTACACATGTCGCTGGTTGCCAACCCCAGCCATCTCGAGGCGGTCAATCCGGTCGTGCTGGGCAAGGTGCGCGCGCAACAGACCTTCCGTGGCGATATCGAAAAGCACGAACAGGTCCTGCCGGTCCTGATCCATGGCGACGCGGCGTTCGCGGGCCAGGGGATCGTGTGGGAATGCCTCGGCTTCTCCGGCATCCGCGGCTACAATACCGGCGGCTGCGTCCACTTCATCATCAACAACCAGGTCGGCTTCACGACCAGCCCGCAGTTCGCGCGCTCGTCGCCCTACCCCTCGGACGTGGCGAAGGGCGTGCAGGCGCCGATCTTCCACGTCAACGGCGACGATCCCGAGGCGGTGACCTTCGCCACCAAGATGGCGATCGAGTTCCGCCAGCAGTTCAAGCGCGACATCGTCATCGACATGTGGTGCTATCGCCGCTTCGGCCATAACGAAGGCGACGAACCGTCCTTCACCCAGCCGCTGATGTACGCCAAGATCAAGGGCCATCCCGGCGTCAGCGAGATCTATGGCAAGCGACTGGCAGAAGAGGGCGTCGTCGACGGCGATTTCGTCGCTTCGAAGACCGCCGAGTTCACCCAGCTGCTGGAAGGCGAGTTCGAGAACGCCAAGAGCTACAAGCCCAACCGGGCCGACTGGTTCGCCGGTCGCTGGTCGGGGCTGCATGCGCCGATGGACCCGGAAGGATCGCGCCGTTCGGTCGACACCGGCATCGAACAGAAGCTGTTCGATTCGCTCGGCCGCACGCTGACCACGGTTCCGGACAATATCCAGATCCACAAGACGCTGGCCCGCGTGCTCGATGCCAAGCGCGGCATGTTCGCGAACGGCGAGGGCTTCGACTGGGCGACTGCCGAGGCGCTGGCCTTCGGCTCGCTGCTGTCGGAAGGCTTCGGCGTCCGCCTGTCGGGTCAGGATTCGGGTCGCGGCACCTTCTCGCAGCGGCACGCGGTATGGGTCGACCAGACCGACGAGCATAAGTTCGTGCCGTTGAAGACCATCGAGCATGGCAGCTTCGAGGTGCTCGACAGCCCGCTGTCCGAATATGGCGTGCTGGGCTTCGAATATGGCTATGCACTGGCGGACCCCAAGGCGCTGGTGATCTGGGAAGCGCAGTTCGGCGATTTCGCCAACGGCGCGCAGATCATGATCGACCAGTTCATCGCGGCGGGTGAAGCCAAGTGGCTGCGCGCCAACGGCCTGGTGATGATGCTGCCGCATGGTTACGAAGGCCAGGGACCGGAACACAGCTCGGCGCGTCTCGAACGCTTCCTGCAGCTGTGCGCCGGCGACAACATGCAGGTCGCCAACGTCACCTCGCCGGCGAACCTGTTCCACCTGCTGCGCCGGCAGATGCATCGCAATTTCCGCAAGCCGCTGGTCATCATGACGCCGAAGTCGCTGCTGCGGCACAAGATGGTCGTGTCGAAGACGGAGGACTTCCTGCCGGGCACCCACTTCAAGCGGCTGCTGTCCGATCCGTCGGCCCCGGCGGATGCGAACACGACGCGGCTGGTGCTGTGTTCGGGCAAGGTCGCGTTCGACCTGATCGAGGCGCGCGATGCGGCGGGCGATACGTCGACGCAGATCGTCCGCGTGGAACAGATCTATCCGTTCCCGTCGGACGCGCTGGTCGCGCGGCTTCGCAACCTGCCGAACCTGACCGATGTGGTCTGGGCGCAGGAGGAGCCGAAGAACAACGGTTCGTGGTTCCTGGTCGAACCGCTGATCGAAGAAGCGCTGGCCGAAGCCGGTTCGAACGTTCCGCGTGCCCGCTATGCCGGTCGCGCGGCGGCGGCATCGCCCGCCACCGGGCTGATGAAGCGCCACCAGGCCGAACAGGGCGCGCTGGTCGCCGATGCGCTCGGCCACAATGTCCGCGACGAAATCCGCCGCACCCGTCAGGCCGAGGGCGATCGCGCCACCGGCAAGGCCGCATCCTAACCGTGTTATTACCCCCGACACGGGGGAGATGAGGAAGATCCGATGGCAACCGAAGTTCTGGTCCCCACGCTGGGCGAATCGATCACCGAAGCGACGCTGGGCGAATGGTTGAAGAAGCCCGGTGAGGCGGTCGCCGCCGACGAACCGATCGCCAGCCTCGAAACCGACAAGGTGTCGGTCGAGGTTCCGGCGCCCGTGGCCGGTGTCATGGGCGCGCACGCCGTACAGCCGGGCGACACCGTGTCGGTCGGCGCGATGATCGCGACGATCGAATCGGGTGACGGTGCCGCTGCCGCGCCGGCTCCCAAGGCGGACGCCGCGCCGGCACCTGTCGCCACCCCTGCCCCGGCAGCCGCACAGCAGGTCCCGGCCGCCGGCGACGCCAATGTCGACGCCGCCGCGCTGTCGCCGTCGGTGCGTCGTGCGATCCTCGAACACGGCGTCGATCCGGCGAAGGTCAAGGGCACCGGCCGCGACGGTCGCATCACCAAGGAAGACGTCGTTGCCGCCGCCGGTGACAAGTCGGCCGCAGCAGCGCCCGCCGCTGCCGCCCCGGCCGCGGCTGCGCCGGCCGCCGCTGCACCGACCCGTGGCGAAGAACGCGTGAAGATGACGCGCCTGCGCCAGACGATCGCCCGCCGCCTGAAGGAAGCGCAGGACACCGCCGCGCTGCTCACCACTTTCAACGACGTCGACATGACGGCGGTGATCGAGGCGCGCGCCAAGTACAAGGACCTATTCGAAAAGAAGCACGGCGTCCGCCTGGGCTTCATGGGCTTCTTCGTGAAGGCCGCGACGATGGCGCTGAAGGATATTCCGGCGGTCAACGCGCAGATCCAGGGCGACGAGATCGTCTATCACGACTATGCCGACATCTCGGTCGCCGTCAGCGCGCCGCAGGGGCTGGTCGTGCCGGTCATCCGCGACGCCGACAAGCTGTCGGTCGCGGGTGTCGAGAAGACGATCGCCGATTTCGGCAAGCGCGCCAAGGACGGCACGCTGAAGATGGACGAGATGAAGGGCGGTACCTTCACCATCTCGAACGGCGGCGTGTTCGGGTCGCTGATGTCGACTCCGATCATCAACCCGCCGCAGTCGGCGGTGCTGGGCCTGCACCGCATCGAGGAACGCCCGGTCGTCCGTAACGGACAGGTCGTGGTGCGTCCGATGATGTACCTCGCGCTCAGCTATGACCATCGCCTGATCGACGGTCGCGAGGCGGTGACCTTCCTCGTCGCGCTCAAGAACGCGATCGAAGACCCGACGCGCCTGCTGATCGACCTCTAAGGAACGGCGAGCACCGATGGGCATGGTGATCTATCTGCGTCGGGCTGGTCAGTCCGACCTCGACCGATTGATTGCCGACCCATCGGTGTTCGAGGAGTTCGTGTTCGAAGAAGCCGTGGAGAATCTCGACCTCGTCGACTTCGACAAGGCGTGGCACGCGGTCCACTACCTCCTCACCGGATCGGCCGACGATGTCGGTCATCCGCTAGGCATCATTATCGCCGCGCTGCCCGAATTGGGCGCAGACGAGAATGGCGAGGGCGGGATCGGCCTGATCTCCCCGCCCATGATGCGGGCGTTCGCCGACGCGCTCGATCGACTGGACGACGCGACGCTCGAACGCCGTTACGATCCTCCGGCCATGCTGCGCGCCGATGTATATCTTGCGGACGTTTTTGTAGACGAGGGTGCCGAGGCGCTCGAATATGTGATGCAGGGGGTGCCGGCGCTGCGCCGCTTCGCTGCGAATTGCCGGGCGACCGGCGACGGTGCGATCCGCGTGATCGCCTGAAACGATTTGGACGGGATGCAAACCAATGGCTGAATACGACTTCGACGTCCTCGTAATCGGTGCCGGCCCGGGCGGCTATGTCGCCGCGATCCGCGCGGCGCAGCTGGGCCTCAAGACCGCTTGTGCCGAGGGGCGCGAGACGCTGGGCGGGACCTGCCTGAACGTCGGGTGCATCCCGTCCAAGGCGCTGTTGCACGCGTCGGAACTGTACGAGGAAGCGACCGGCGGTCACCTTGCCAAGTTCGGCGTCGAGATTCAGGGCGCGTCGCTCAACCTCGACCAGATGCATGCCGAAAAGAAGAAGGCAGTCGGCGAGCTGACCGGTGGCATCGAATATCTGTTCAAGAAGAACAAGGTCGAATGGCTGAAGGGCTATGCGTCGTTCGAGAACGACCACAGCGTAAAGGTCGGCGATCGTACCGTCACCGCGCGCGACATCGTGATTGCGACCGGTTCGTCGGTGACGCCGCTGCCCGGCGTGCAGGTCGACAATGACGCGGCGGTGATCGTCGATTCGACCGGTGCGCTTGCGCTGCCCAAGGTGCCCGAGCATCTGGTCGTGATCGGCGGCGGTGTTATCGGCCTCGAACTCGGTAGCGTGTGGCGCCGCTTGGGTGCCAAGGTTACGGTTGTCGAATATGCCGACCAGATCCTGCCCGGCTTCGACGGCGAGGTCCGCAAGGAATCGGCCAAGCTGTTCAAGAAGCAGGGCATGGACCTCAAGACCGCGACCAAGGTCACCGCGGCATCGGTCGATGGCGGCACCGCCACCCTGACGCTCGAACCGGCGGCCGGTGGCGAGGCCACGACCCTGACCGCGGACGCGGTACTGGTGTCGATCGGCCGTCGCGCGAACACAGAGGGTCTCGCGCTCGACAAGGCCGGCCTGTCGGTCAACCAGCGCGGCCAGGTCGATATCGACGAGGAATTCCGCACCAAGGTCGACGGCATCTGGGCGATCGGCGACGTGGTCCACGGCCCGATGCTGGCGCACAAGGCGGAAGACGAAGGCGTCGCCGTCGCCGAGTTCATCGCCGGCCAGACCGGCATCGTGAACCACGACGTCATTCCGTCGGTCGTCTACACCATGCCCGAAATCGCTGGCGTCGGCCTCACCGAAGAAGCCGCCAAGGAAAGGGGCGAGGTGAAGGTCGGCAAGTTCCCCTTCGTCGCCAACAGCCGCGCCAAGACCAACCGCGACACCGACGGCTTCGTGAAGGTCATCGCCGACGCCAAGACCGACCGCGTCGTCGGCGTGTGGATCGTCTCATCGCTGGCCGGCACGATGATCGCACAGGCGGCGCAGGCGATGGAATTCGGCGCGACCAGCGAGGACATCGCCTATACCTGCCATGCCCACCCGACCCATGCCGAGGCGCTCAAGGAAGCGGCAATGGCGGTGCAGGGCAAGCCGATCCACATCTGATCGGGCGACAACGGCTGCAACAGGGGCGGGGCATGGCGACATGCTCCGCCCTTCTTGCGTCCGGACGGTGCCGTTCCGCGTGGTTAGGAAGTTGTAAAATCTTGTCGCCTAGGCTCGCTCCACAGGATTCGATGGGGTGGCAGGCGTGAACGCATTCGGACGGCGCAGCGGAATGGGCGGATCGGGCGGCAGGCCATCGTTCGGCGTCGCCCGCCCGATGCAGGGATCGGGATCCGCGCGGCCCGCCGATCTCGACCTCGCCCCGCAATTCCCGCCGCTGGGGCAGGTGCCGCTGCCCGGCGGCGACCTGGAACCCATGCCCGGCGAACAGGCGAGCGCGATGCCGCAGGGCGTCGGCGACGCGATGCAGCGCCTCGCCGATCGGCAGGCGCTGTCGGGTGAGGCCGGCAACAGCCGGGTCGAAGGGTTCGAAACCTCGATCCACCGCATCAAGGAACAGGTGCTCCCCCGCCTGCTCGAACGCGTCGACCCCGAAGCCGCCGCGACCCTGACCAAGGACGAGCTCGCCGAGGAATTCCGCCCGATCGTGGGCGAGGTGCTGGCCGAGCTGAAACTGACGCTCAACCGGCGCGAACAGTTCGCGCTGGAAAAGGTGCTGGTCGACGAGCTGCTGGGCCTCGGACCGCTCGAGGAATTGCTGGCCGATCCGGCGATCAGCGACATCATGGTCAACGGTCCCGAACAGACCTTCGTCGAACGCAAGGGCAAGCTGGAGCTGGCCAATATCGCGTTTCGCGACGAGGAGCATCTGTTCCAGATCGCACAGCGCATCTGCAACTCGGTCGGCCGCCGCGTCGACCAGACCACGCCGCTGGCCGACGCCCGGTTGAAGGACGGCAGCCGCGTCAACGTGATCGTGCCGCCCTTGAGCCTCAAGGGCACCGCGATCTCGATCCGTAAATTCTCGGCCAAGCCGATCACCATCGACATGATGGCCGGCTTCGGGTCGATGAGCACCAAGATGGCGACCGCGCTGAAGGTCGCCGGGGCCAGCCGCTTCAACATCGTGATTTCGGGTGGCACCGGCTCGGGCAAGACCACGATGCTCAACGCCCTGTCGAAGATGATCGACCCGGGCGAGCGCGTGCTAACCATCGAGGACGCCGCCGAACTGCGCCTGCAACAGCCGCACTGGCTGCCGCTCGAAACGCGCCCGCCGAACCTGGAAGGGCAAGGCGAGATCACCATCCGCGACCTGGTGAAGAACGCGCTGCGTATGCGCCCGGACCGGATCATCCTGGGCGAAATTCGTGGGTCGGAGTGTTTCGACCTGCTGGCGGCGATGAACACCGGCCACGACGGATCGATGGCGACGCTCCACTCCAACTCCCCGCGCGAATGCCTCGCGCGTATGGAGAACATGGTGATGATGTCGGACATCAAGGTGCCCAAGGAAGCGATCAGCCGCCAGATCGCCGATTCGGTCGACCTGATCGTGCAGGTGAAGCGCCTGCGCGACGGTTCGCGCCGCGTGACCAACATTACCGAGGTGATCGGGATGGAAGGCCCGGTGATCGTCACCCAGGAACTGTTCAAGTTCGAATATCTGGACGAGAGCGCCGACGGCAAGATCATCGGCGAATACCGTTCGATGGGAATGCGCCCCTATACGCTCGACAAGGCCAAACAGTACGGTTTCGACCAGGCGCTGCTGGAGGCATGCCTGTAGCGCCGGGGATTTAGCCGGCCTACAGTCGCGCGGTGATGCTCCGCCTGTCCTTTGCGCTGCTGCTGTGCGCGCCCGTCGCCGCCCATGCGCAGGGGCAGCTTGCCGCCGATGCGGAGGCGCGCTGGGTGCCGTTCACGCTGACCGCCGCCAACCATCTGCGCTTTGCAATGACCATCGATGGCGTCGCGGCGCAGGCGCTGCTCGATACCGGGCTGAACCATAGCGCGGTCAGCCGGGAGTTCGCGCGACGGGCGAAGTTGACCGTCGATACGCAGGATGCTGCCGCCGGCGTCGCGCTGGGCGGGGCGATCCGGGTCGACTGGGCCGCGACGAAAACGGTCGCGTTCGGTGCGTTCAGCCGCAGCGGCGGTCGCGTCGCGGTGATCGACCTGCCGAAACTGCTCGCCAGCGCATCGGGCGATGCCGAGGTGCTGGTCGGCACCGACCTGATCGCGCGCCATGCGATCGACATCGATTTCGCCAATCGCCGCTTCCGCCTGTTGCCGAGCGGCCGGATGCCCTTTGCCGGCACCAGGGTTCCGATGAGCCTGCAGGCGGGCAGCGGACTGTACCTGACCGAAGCGACGCTGGGGAAACATCGCGTCCGCCCGCTGCTGGTCGATACCGGCGATGGCGGATCGCTGAGCGTCGCGCGCAGCCAGTGGCGAGCGGCAGGACTAAAGGGTGCGCGGGTGACCTCGACCATCGCCTTCGGCGCAGGGGGCGTGGTCGATGCAGGGATGACCGTGACCGACAAGGTCGCGTTGGGCGGGGTGCCGACCGGCCCGATCGAACTCCGGATCGAGGGCGATGGCGGCTTCACCAAACAGGTCCGCGTCGCCGGACGCGTCGGGACCGGGCTGCTGCTGCGCTACCGCGTACTGCTCGATCCTGTCGCCGGGCAGATGGTCGTCACCCCCAACCCGTTCGCCCCGCCCCCGCCGCTCAAATCGACCAGCGGGCTGCTGCTTGGCTATGACCGTGCCCGGCTGCGCGTGCTGCATGTCATGTCGGGCGGACCGGCGGCGAAGGCCGGGTGGAAGGCGGACGAACTGATCTGCGCGGTTGAGGGCAAGCCGGTGTCGCTGACCCCCGATGGCGGGGTCGATGTGCGCTGGGGCACCGATACGCCCGGACGGGTCGTGAAGCTGGCGCTGTGCGACGGCGCGGAACGCTCGCTGACGCTGGCGAATTTTTACTAGAGCGATTTCCGACCAGATTGGATCACTGGCACGGAGGTGATTTAGGATCGGGACAAGGCGCGAGGAGGCCGCGATGCATCGGCATCGTCACCGACGAGCAACGCAGCCCCGGACCGACATCACCCCGCCGCGTGAGCGGTTGTCCGCAGGGCGATGACGGTGGTTCAATCTGATCGGAAACCGCGTTAAAGCCTGATCCACCCGCTTCGATTCGAGCGTCATCCCGGCGAAGGCTGGGATCTCCCGGTTGTAGCACGCAGCAGGAACTGGGGAGGCCCCGCCTTCGCTGCGGCGACGTCCGGAACCGGCGGACTTTCCCCTACTTCAACGCCATCGCCACGCCGAACACCATCACCAGCACGGCGATCAGCTGCACCAGCGTCCACGGCATCCAGCCGACCCGGTCGGGATCGCGGCGCAGGGTACGGCGACGTTCCGCCAGCACCGACACTGCAAAGAGCATCGCCGCCGCGCCCGCAATCGTCCATAACCACCGATGTGCGTCGTCCACCCGTTCCTCCCGTTCAGGAGTCTCCCATGCGTCGAACCGCCCTGTTCCTGCCAGTCCTAAGTGCCGCGCTGGTCGCCCTCACCCCCGCCCCGGCCCAGGCACCGCGCCGCCCGCTCGCCGCGGCGGTCGGGTCGCCGCTGCGCAGCCCGGCCAATGTGGCGCGTGACCGCTATCGCCATCCGGTCGAGACACTCACCTTCTTCGGCGTGAAGCCAACCGACACGGTGGTCGAAATCTGGCCCGGCAATGGCTGGTACAGCGAAATTCTGGCGCCGATGCTGCGCGAAAAGGGGCGTTATGTCGCCGCCGGTCCGCTGCCGCGTACATCGGACATGCTGACGAAGCTGCAGGCACGCGACGCGACCGCGTTCGGCAAGGCGCAGGCCGTCGCCTTCCCGGCGGAGGCCGGACAGGCGGGCGTGCCCGACGGCGTCGCCGACAAGGTCCTGACCTTCCGCAACGTGCATAACTGGCGCTTCGGCGGCGCCGACCGGGCGCAGGCGGCGTTCGATGCGATGTTCCGCATGCTGAAGCCGGGCGGCGTGCTGGGCGTGGTCGAACACCGCCTGCCCGAGGCGCGCGACGCGGCCGCCGAGGAGAAATCGGGCTATATGAAGGAAAGCTCGGTCATCGCCTTCGCGACCAAGGCGGGGTTCAAGCTGGCTGCGCGGTCGAACGTCAACGCCAATCCCAAGGATACCGCCGACTGGCCGCAAGGCGTATGGACGCTGCCGCCGACCTATCGCCTGAAGGACGTCGACCGCGCGAAATATGCCGCGATCGGCGAGAGCGACCGGATGACGCTGCGGTTCTTGAAGCCGAAGTGAGCGAAGTGGGGGAGGCAATGTCCCCTCCCCCATACTCCCCGTTCGGTTCGAGCAACTTCGAGCCTGTCGAGAAGCGGCCGTCGAGAACGCTTGTGTGGCCCAACGCTCCCCCGTTGGGGAGTAGAGACTAGGCGAAGCCGAACGCCCCGAACCACCGGTCCGTCGATACGCCGCTTCGACAAGCTCAGCGGCTACTCAGGACGAACGGGTGGGGGTGTCGGCTTTCCCACTTCCCGCTCCCCACTCCCCACTCCGTTCGGTTCGAGTAGCGATCGAGCGAAGTCGAGAGCGCGTATCGAGAACGGGGTTCCGCCGGGCGGGCATTCTCGACCGACGCCTCTCGACACACTCAAAGCCGCTCGAACCGAATAGATCGGTCGAACCTCACCCCAGCTTGTCGACCTTGTCCTGCAACCGTGCCAGTTCGGCCCGCAGCGCGGCCATTTCGTCATTCTTGGCCGGGGCTTCGGTCGCGCCCGGCGCAGGTGTGGCGCCCGGCGCACCCGGCTTGAACGCATGCGCCGCCGCCTCGAACATCGCCAGGTTGCGCTTGGCGATCTCGGCGAAGGGCGAATGGGCGAACGCGCCCTCGACCGCGGTCTTGAACTGTTCCTGGTTGCGGCGGAAGCTGTCCATCGACGCCTCCAGATAGCCGGGCACCATCGCCTGCATCGAATCGCCGTACAGGGTGATCAGCTGGCGCAGGAAGCTGACCGGCAGCAGCGTCTGCCCCCGGCTTTCCTCTTCCATGATGATCTGCGTCAGCACATTATGGGTGATGTCGTCGTCGGTCTTGGCATCGACGACCTTGAAGTCGCGATGCTCGCGCGTCATCGCCGCGAGATGCTCCAGCGTGATGTAGGAGGACGTCTCGGTATTATAGAGCCGGCGATTGGCGTATTTCTTGATGATGACGGGGCTGCCGTCGGCCGCTGCCTTCTTCATGGGAAAAAACCTTTGCGCGAAAGATGACTGGATGGGTACACCGCTTGATACCGCGCCGCAACACGGCCCGCGCCCGCTGACGCTGTTTCTGTCGATGCTGCGCAGCGAAACCGCTAAGGATCCCCATGCCCGCGCCCGCGCACTGGCGGGATTGAGAGCGTATCAGGACGCACCGCGCCTGCCGCGCGTGGCGATGCCGGAGGCGATCGCGTGCGACGGACGCATCCGCTTGCGCGACTATGGCGGCGACGGGCGGCCGGTGGTGGTGGTGCCCTCGCTCATCAACCCGCCCTTCGTCCTCGACCTCGCGCCCGACAATTCGCTGCTGCGCTGGCTGGCCGGACAGGGGCTGCGGGTGCTGCTGGTCGACTGGGGCACGCCGACGCCTGCCGACCGGGCGATGGACCTGGGCGACCATGCGCAGGCGGTGGCGCGGCTGTGCGATGGACTGGACGAACCGCCGCTGCTGGTCGGCTATTGCCTGGGGGGCACCATCGCACTGGCCGCCGCGGCGTTCGCGCCGGTCGCCGGGCTCGCGCTGATCGCGACGCCATGGCGCTTCGACGGGTTCGGCGAGGCCGGGCGCGCCGCGATCGCCGATATGTGGACCGCGGCACAAACGACCGTGGAGCAGCTGGGGCTGCTGCCGATGGAATTGCTGCAATCCATGTTCTGGCAGATCGACCCGGCGCGCACCGTCGACAAGTTCGTCCGGTTCGCCGATCTCGATCCCGTCGGCGCGGCGGCGCAGGCGTTCATCGCGCTGGAGGACTGGGCCAATGGCGGCGCGCCGATCCCCTATGCCGCAGGCCGCGAATTGTTCGACGACCTGTTCGACGCCGACCTGCCCGGACGCGGGCGCTGGAGTGTCGGCGGCCGGATCATGTCGCCGCGCCCGCCGCTGCCGATGGTCGAATTCGTCGCGGAAAGCGACCGCATCGTTCCCGCCGCCAGCGCGATCGGCCTGTCCGACCAGCGGATCGTGCCCGCGGGGCATGTCGGCATGATCGTCGGCAGCCGGGGCCGCGGCGTGTTGTGGGAACCGCTTGGGCGCTGGCTAAGCGACGTTCCTGCCATTAGATAGCGCGCGAACCCTCAGGGAGAAGGATTGCCCATGTCCGACGTCGTTATCGTTGCCGCCAAGCGTACGCCTGTTGGTAGTTTCCTGGGCTCCTTTGCCGCGGTGCCCGCGCACGAACTCGGGCGGCAGGCGATCGCGGCCGCGCTGGAGCAGGCGGGTGTCGCGCCGGAGGATGTGTCGGAAGTGATCCTGGGCCAGGTGCTGACCGCCGGCCACGGCCAGAACCCGGCGCGGCAGGCGTCGATGGCGGCGGGTCTTCCCAAGGAAGTCCCGGCATGGGGCATCAACCAGGTCTGCGGATCGGGCCTGCGCGCGGTTGCGCTGGCGGCACAGGCGATCCAGACCGGCGATGCGACGATCGTCGTCGCGGGCGGACAGGAAAGCATGTCGCTCGCCGCCCATGCGGTACAGCTGCGCGCCGGCACCAAGATGGGCGACGGATCGATGGTCGACACGATGATCAAGGACGGCCTGACCGACGTCTTCAACGGCTACCACATGGGCATCACCGCCGAGAACCTGGCGGCGCAATATGATCTGACGCGCGGCGAACAGGACGCATTCGCCGTCCAGTCGCAGAACCGCGCCGAGGCCGCCCGCGCCGAGGGCCGCTTCAAGGACGAGATCGCGCCGGTCACGATCAAGGGCCGCAAGGGCGACACCGTCGTGGACCAGGACGAATATATCCGCGCCGGTGCCACCGTCGACGGCGTGTCGGGCCTGCGTCCGGCGTTCAAGAAGGACGGCACGGTGACCGCCGCCAACGCATCGGGCCTGAACGACGGCGCCGCCGCGCTGGTCGTGATGTCGGCCGACGAGGCGGCCAAGCGCGGGCTCGAACCGCTGGCCACGATCAAGAGCTGGGCGACCGCCGGCGTCGACCCGTCGATCATGGGCATCGGCCCCGTCCCCGCGTCCCGCCGCGCGCTGGAAAAGGCCGGCTGGAGCGTCGAGGACCTCGACCTGGTCGAAGCCAACGAAGCCTTTGCCGCGCAGGCGCTCGCCGTCGGCAAGGACATGGGCTGGACCGCCGACAAGGTGAACGTCAACGGCGGCGCGATCGCCATCGGCCACCCGATCGGTGCATCGGGCGCGCGGGTGCTGACGACTCTGCTGTACGAAATGAAGCGCCGCGACGCGAAGAAGGGCCTGGCGACGCTGTGCATCGGCGGCGGCATGGGTATCGCGATGTGCGTCGAGCGGTAACGGCCGCTTCGTCGACCGGATAGCAGGGGGCTGTCGGCATGACCGGCAGCCCCTTTTTTTCGGAAACTGGAGTCGAACTCGACCACCTTGATCGCCCTCACCCTTCCGCGGCTGCGCCGCTCCTTCCCTCTCCCGCCGGGAAAGGGACAAGACGCCGAAGGCGGCGATAGGTGAGGGGCGCGGGTCGGCGCGGATTTCGCCGATCTTCCCAGCCGGGATCGGCCATAGAAAAAGGGCCGGCGCAATGCGCCGGCCCCCATAGTTGCGTACCCGTGCGATCAGAAGCGGGCGGTGACGCCCGCGTAGAGGCGACGGCCGATATTGTCGAAGATGCCGCTGCCCGCAGCGGTGCCCGTCGCGCCGAGCGGCGGCAGGCGATCGGTCAGGTTGTCGACCCCGATGTAGAAGTTCGACGTGTCGGTCACGTTGATGCCGAGCCGCGCGCCGATGTAGAGCACGTCCGGATAATATTGGATGTCGAAATCGTCGGCGTTCTGGGGCGGACGGCCCTGGAAGCTCCGCGTATTCTCGATCGCACCGACCGCCTGCTTGCCGAGATAGCGGAACTGCGTGTCGAAGCTGATCGACCCGAAGTTCGCGCCGATGTTCACGTTGACCTGATCCTTCGGCAGACCCAGTTCGCCGACGATCGTGTTGGCGAAGTCAGGCTGCAGCGGGTTCAGGAAGCTGTTGTTCGAGAAAACGTGCGTGTAGATGACCTGACCCGACACCCGGACGTCGCCGATCTTGCGGGTGTACGACAGGTTGGCGTCGATACCGCGGGTTTCCAGCCGGGCGAAGTTCAGCGACGATTGCAGCAGACTGCCTTCGATGATCCGGAACGCTTCTTCCCCGTTCGGACCGGTCGCGCCGGCTCCCACACGCTGGAAGAGCGTGCAGAACTGGTTGTTCTCGATCGAGGGCGTGTCGTAGCAGTTGTTGATGATCCCCTGTGCCGACACGGCGCTGATCACGTCGTCGACCTTGATGTTGTAATAGTCGACCGACAGCGACAGCCCGGGGACGTAGCTGGGCCGATAGACGCCGCCATAGGTCCACGAGTCGGAGGTCTCGACCAGCAGGTCGGGGTTGCCGCCGGTGCGGATTTCCAGCGTCTGGACGTAGCGATAGTTATACGACGCCGGAATGCCCGCCGCACGACAGTTCGCTTCGCGGAACTGGGTGCCGGCACCGATATTGTCCGATGAGCACGGATCGCTCACGCTCGCGAAGTTCTGACCCGCGGCCGAGAATTGTTCGTCGAGGTTGGGCGCACGGACCGCGCGACCGTAATTGGCACGCAGACGCAGGTCTTCGATCGGCGACCATTCGACGCTGCCGTTATACGCCCAGACCCGGCCGGCCGTCCCGCGATAGTCGGACACGCGGGCAGCGCCCGAAACCGTCAGGTCGCGCAGCAGCGGCAGGTCCTTCACGATCGGGATCGAGAGTTCGCCGAACGCTTCCTTCACTTCGAACGCCGGCGGGTCGAACGTCGCCAGCGCGTTGTAGAAGGTGTAGCCCGCCTCGACCGCCGGATCCGCCTGGAAGAAGTTGGTTTCCCGGCGATATTCGCCGCCCAGCGAGAACTGGACCGGGCCGCCCGGCAGCGTGAACAAGGCGGAGCTGTCCCCCGCGATCGAGCCGACGACGTTGAACTGGCTGATCTTGCCCGCCGAGGTGGTGTTGCGCAGGATGTAGTTGATCGCTTCGGGCGAGGCCGAACCGACCCCGAACGGGTTCAGCGGCTGACAGTTGGTGATGTCCGCGGTCAGGTTGGCCGCGTCGCCGTTAAAGTCGATCCCCGGCGTCGAACCGGCATTCGCGCGCGCACGATTGAGCTGCGATCCGCAAACGATGCGACCGGTCGCGGGGTCGCGAACCGCATCCAGGGCGAGGTTCAGGCGCTGGACGTCGACGTTGCCGAGGACCTTCGTCTGTTCCTTGAACTCGCCATAGTTGACGGCGAAGTCGTAGTTGAAACCGCTGCCCAGATCGCCGCGCGCGCCCGCCACGACGCGGAAGGTTTCGCGCAGCGCATCCTCACGACGCGAACCCAGATCGGTCAGGTTCTTGCGCAAGATGAAGCGATACGATCCGTCGGCGATCTGGGCCCGCAACGTGGCCTGCTGCGCCGCGGTCAGCGCCACCGCAGAACCGTTGGGGTTGATGCCGTTGTTGACCGAGTTCAGCAGCTGCGCCGACAGCGTCGCGCGCGCCGGGGCGCTCAGGAACGGGTTGTCGAGCCGCGGACGTTCGTAGATGTCGCCGAGCGTGCCGCCGACGAAGAATGCCGGGCCGGAACCGCCCAGACCGACGCTTTCGACGCGCACATATTTCGCTTCGATATACGGCACGAACGCCGGCGACACGTCGAAGTGGCCGATCAGGTTCGCCGAATAGCGGTTGAGCTGCGGCAGAAGCTGCAACAGCGTGCCTTCGCGACGGGTATTGCCGTTACCCCCGAGGAAGCTGCCGCCGGGGGCGGCGCTGGCCTGTGCCGCGCTGCCGTTGGCGATGCCGACGCGCGTTCCCGTCTGCTGCGCGAGGCTGCCGCCGGGCTGGAACAGGAAGTTGCAGGTATAGGCGCGGCCCAGCGGATCGCGACCGCACGCCGCCGGCGACGTCGCACCGATGCCGGCGCCCGCGATCGATACGAGACCGCCGTCCGAGAACGTCCCGACGCGGATATCGCGCATGAAGATGGCATCGGGAACGCCGTTGAAGTTGGGCAGGCCGTTCAGGCCCGGCCCCGCGGCGTCGATCCCCGTCGTGATGAACCCGTCCGCCTGACGATATTGGCGACGGTCCGACGCGAAGAAATCTTCCGACCGGGCGTATTCGAGGCTGATCGCGACGTTGCCGCGGCCGTCGGCGAAGTTCTTGCCGCCGGTCGCGCTGATGAAATATGAACCCGCATCGCCTTCGTCGGTGATGCTGCCCTGCGCACGAAGCTGCAACCCTTCGTAATTGGTCTTCAGGCGGAAGTTGACCACGCCGGCGAGCGCGTCGGAACCATAGACCGCGGAAACGCCGCCGGTCAGGATGTCGACGCCTTCGAGCAGGTCGGTCGGGATCGTGTTGATGTCGACGGCGGTCGCGCCGCCCAGGATGTTGGACGCGACGTGACGGCGACCATTGACCAGCACGAGCGTACGTGCCGTGCCCAGACCGCGCAGGTCGAGCAGGTTCAGACCGGCGGTGCCGAGGAAGCGGGTCGAGTTCTGCTGGCTGAAGGTGCTCTGCAGCTGCGGCAGGTCGTTCAGCACGTCACCGATCGAGACGCGGGCGGTCTGGGTCAGTTCCGCGGCCGAAACCGTGGTGATGGGAGCGGGCGACACGTCGTTCGGACGCGAGAGACGCGAGCCCGTTACGACGATCACGCCGTCGGTGGCAGGTTCGCCATCGGCGTTGGTGCGCGTTTCATCCTGCGGTGCGCTGAGCGAGGTGCCCGCACCGGGGGCAGCGGCACTGTCGGTGCCCTGTTGCGCCGATGCCGTACCGGCAAACAGCAACAAAGAAGAGGCCAAGGCGGTCGATCGCGCCAGAACGGTAAACTTCATGAAACCCCCTTTTTCGGGCCAATTAACCCTTGCCCGATTGTCGATCCCCGAAAACTCTCGGGGTCGCTGCACGCATCAGATCGTGCATGTTCTACGATGTGAAGGGGGTTCCTGACATTTCGTTCACACTGTTACCAGTTCGCAACACTTAGCAATGTTTAGAAACACTTGTTTATTACTGTATTATTACAGCAATACAGCAGAGGTTTTGTTGGCGTAAGGCTTTCTTGCTGGACGTTGCGGTGCCCCACCCTCTACCCCGTGGACAAGGCCCCGATGGTGACGAAAAGAGCGACGCAGTGACGACGACGATACAGCCGATGTTGCGCGGGTTGGGAAACGATGCCCGCACCGCCGCCCAGGCGCTCGCCACCATGCCGACCGCCACCAAGGCCGCCGCCCTGCGGGCCGCCGCCGCCGCGATCCGCGAGGACGCCGCCCGCATCCTCGCCGCCAATGCACAGGACATTGCCGCGGCAGAGGGGAACGGCCTGTCGGGGGCAATGCTCGACCGGTTGCGGCTCGATCCCGCCCGGGTCGAGGCGATGGCGGTCGGCGTCGATGCGGTGGCGGGCCTGCGCGATCCGGTGGGCGGGGTGATCGACCGCAGCGAACGGCCCAACGGGCTGGCGCTGTCGCGGGTGCGCGTGCCGATCGGGGTAATCGGCATCATCTATGAAAGCCGGCCCAATGTGACCGCGGACGCTGGCGCGCTGGCGGTGATGGCGGGCAATGCCGCGATCCTGCGCGGCGGGAGCGAGGCGATCCGCAGCAACCGGGCGATCCATGCGGCGATGGCGCGGGGGCTGGCGAGTGCCGGCCTGCCCGAGGGCGCGGTGCAATTGATCCCGACGACCGATCGCGCGGCGGTGGGGGACATGCTGCGGGCGGATGGCATGATCGACTTGATCGTACCGCGCGGAGGCAAGAGCCTGGTCGCGCGGGTGCAGGCGGAGGCGCGGGTGCCGGTGCTGGCGCATCTCGATGGCCTCAACCACAGCTATGTCGACCGCGCCGCCGATCCGACGATGGCTGAGGCCGTGGTGGTGAACGCCAAGCTGCGCCGGACCGGTGTGTGCGGCGCGACCGAGACGCTGCTGATCGACCGCGGCTATGCCGATCCGCTGCCGATCCTGTCCGGACTGATCGCCGCCGGGTGTGAGCTGCGCGGCGATGCGGAGGTTCGGGCGCTGCATCCCGCCATCCTCGAGGCGAATGACGACGACTGGGACACCGAATATCTCGACGCCATCCTGTCGGTGAAGCTGGTCGACGGGGTGGACGACGCGATCGCGCATATCGCGGCGCATGGATCGCACCATACCGATGCGATCCTTACCGAGGATGCGGCGACCGCGGAGCATTTCCTGGCGCGCGTCGATTCGGCGATCGTGATGTGGAACGCCTCGACGCAGTTTGCCGATGGCGGCGAGTTCGGGCTGGGCGCGGAGATCGGCATCGCTACCGGCCGCTTGCACGCGCGCGGGCCGGTCGCGCTGGAGGGGCTGACGACGTACAAGTGGATCGTGCGGGGCACCGGGCAGACGCGGCCTTGAAGGCGAAGGCGATCGGGCTGCTCGGCGGATCGTTCAACCCGGCGCACAAGGGCCATCGCCGGGTGTCGCTGGCAGCGAAGCGTGCGCTGGCGCTGGACGAGGTGTGGTGGCTGGTGTCGCCGGGCAATCCGCTGAAGCCCGCGGCGGGCATGGCACCGCTGGCCGCGCGGCTGGCCTCGGCTGAGCGGGTGGCGCGCCACGCACCGATCCGGCCGACCGCGATCGAGCGGCGGCTGGGCACCCGCTATACCGTCGATAGCTTACGCAAATTGGTGCGGTTGTATCCGCAGCATCGCTTCATCTGGTTGATGGGCGCGGACAATCTGGCGGAGTTCCACCGCTGGCGGGACTGGCGCGGGATCGCGCGGACGGTGGCGATTGCGGTGGTCGCGCGTCCGGGCTATGATGGACGTGCCCTCGCTAGTCCTGCGATGGGTTGGTTGCGGCGCCATGCGCGGCCCGCAGGCCAGGCGAAACGATGGACGATGTGGAGTTTGCCGGCACTGGTCCGTTTGCGCTTCCGTCCCGATCCGACGTCGGCGACCGCGATCCGCGCCGCCGACCCTGCCTGGCACCGCCGGATGATCTCGTCCGACCGGTCCGGCGCACAGGCCCCTGAAAGCTGATGAACTTGCCGACCCCTACCGACCCGAGCGATGCGATGAACGAGACCGAAGCGCTGCATCGCATGGTGCTGGCCAGCCTCGACGACGACCAGGCGGTCGAAACGGTGTCGATCCCGCTCGCCGGCAAATCGAGCATCGCCGATTACATGGTGATCGCCAGCGGCCGGTCGAGTCGGCAGGTGGCGTCGATGGCGCAGAAGCTGGCCGAGCGGGTGAAGGCCGAATTCGGGCGTCCGTCGCGCATCGAAGGGCTGCCGACCGCCGACTGGGTGCTGATCGATACCGGCGACGTGATCGTCCACCTGTTCCGCCCCGAAGTCCGCACTTTCTACAATCTGGAGCGGATGTGGGCGTTCGGCGATACGCTGAACCCGACCGCGCACGCCTGAACCGGACCCGCCCGTGCTGCTGCATATCGTCGCGCGCGGGCGGATCGGGCGCAGTCCCGAGGGCGAGTTGATCGAGCGCTATCTGAAGCGCGTCAGCTGGCCGACGAAGATCACCGAACTGCCCGATACCGGGGGCAGGATGCCGGCGGTCGATCCGGGGACGCGGATCGTGATGCTGGACGAGAAGGGCCGTGACCTGCCGTCGATGGCGTTCGCGACGCAGCTGGGCCGCTGGCGCGACGATGGCGTGCGCGAGACGCGGTTCCTGCTGGGTGCGGCCGACGGCTTCGACGATGCGCAGCGGGAAGCGGCCGATCTGTTGCTCGCATTCGGACGGGCGACATGGCCGCATCTGATGGCGCGGGCGATGTTGGCCGAACAATTGTGGCGCGCGACCAGCATCCTCGCCGGCCACCCCTATCACCGCGAAGGATGAGGCGCGCGTTCGTCCCGATTGCCGCCCTCGCCGTGCTGGCAGGGGCGGCGGTTTGGGCGCAGGACGACCCCGTAGCGGCCGGGCGCGAACGGTTGGGTGCCGCGAAGCGCGCAGCGGTCGAGGCGGCCGCCCGGTCGAAACGGCTGGAACAGGCGGCGCGGGCGGCACAGGCAGGAGCCGAACGGACCGGTGCGGCGCAGGCAGCCCTCGCCGCGCGGATCGCGGCGGCAAAGGCAAGTCGCGCGGCGGCGCAGGCCCGCGTGGCGTTGATCGGCGAGCTGCTCGCCAGGCGGCGTGCCGATCTGGCGGCGCGGCAGGCGCCGGTCGCGCGGCTGGTCGGCGCGTTGCAGTCGCTCGCCACGCGGCCGGCATGGCTGGCGGTGGCGCAGCCGGGGTCGACCAACGATCTGGTCCATGTCCGTGCGGTGCTGGGAACCGTCGTGCCGGCGATGCAGCAGCGCACCGCCGCGGTGCGGGCCGGGGTAACGGACGCCGCACGGCTGCGGTCGCAGGCCGGGGTCGCGCTGGCGGCGCTGGCGGCGAGCAATGCCCGGCTGGAAGGCGAGCGGCTGGCGCTGGTCCGTGCGGAGGCGGCGCAGCGGCTGCGGTCGCGCGAATTGGCTCGTGGGGCGATGGTCGAATCCGACCGCGCGATCGCGCTGGGCGAACAGGCCCGCGACATCGTCGACCGGCTGGAGGAACTGGGCGAGGCGCGCGATACCCGTGCCGCGCTTGCCGCCCTGCCCGGCCCGCTGCCCCGCCCCGATGCCGCTGCGCCGGCGTTACCCCCGCCGGCCTACCGCCTGCCGGTCAAAGGTGCGGTCGCCAACGGCTTCGGCGAGATCAGCGACAGCGGGGTGCGTGCCCGCGGGCTGACGCTGACCGTCGCGCCCGGCGCGACCGTCGTCGCGCCCGCGCCGGGGCGGATCGCGTTCAGCAAGCGGTTTCGCGGTTATCGCCGCGTCGTGATTCTCGACCATGGCGATGGCTGGACGACGACGGTTACCGGCCTTGCCGCCAGTGTCGGTCCGGTCGACGGCCGGGTCGTCGCCGGCACGCCCATCGGCCGCGCGCCGACGGGCGACGCGCCGCCGGTGACGATCGAACTGCGCCGCCGCGGCGTGCCGGTCGACCTGGCGGCGATGCTGTAGGCCAGAGCGTCAATGGCAGGGTAACCGTATATTATCCGTTGGCGTCCATACCGTACCGAACGACAGATTCGGAGGAACGGCCGCATGCAATCGATCAACCGGATGGTTCTGGCGGCCATCGCCGCAATCGTGCTGTTGGTATTGGGATCGGCCGGTGCCCGGGTCTGGTCCAACGGACGACAGGCCGATGCCCGCGCCAGCATCACGCAGGGGACCGCCCTGCTGCGCAACCACATGACCGCCGACATGATGCACGATGCGATTCGGGGCGACGTCTTGTCGGTGCTGCGCGCCACGTCGGCCGGCGATCTCGATCTGGCGGCGAACCGGCAGGCGCTGACGGACGACTCGGCGGCGTTGCGCAAGGCGCTGGCTGCCGACGCCGCCTATGCCGACGCGCCCGCCATCTCGGCACAAGCCCGCCGCATCCAGCCGCTGGTCGACGCCTATATCGCCACCGCAGAGCGCATCGCCGACGCCGCCGCGACGAATCCGGCGCGTGCCACCGCGCTTCTGCCCGGCTTTCTGGAAGCGTTCGAAAAGCTGGAGGGCGGCATGAGCACGCTGTCCGATGCGATCGAAGCGCATCTGGCCAGTGTCAGTGCCGAAGCGAACGCCATCGCCCGGTTCGCCAACATCCTGTTGATCTTCACGACCTCCGCGACGCTTGCCGTCGTCCTCGCGATCGGCTTCGCGACCCGCCGCTTCGTCCTGTCGCCGCTGCTGGCGCTGGTCGATGCGCTGAAGCGCATGACGTCGGGCGACATGGCGGTGACCATTCCCGCCAACGACCGCCGCGACGAATTGGGCCAGCTGGCCGGTGCGACGCAGGAATTGCGCGATCAGCTGGTCGCCGCCGAACGGGCCAAGGAGGAACAGACGACGCTGATCGTCGACAGCTTCGGCACGGCGTTGACGAAGCTGGCCGAAGGCGATCTCGTCTCGCGGATCGATGCCGATCTGACCGGGCCGTTCGCCCGGATCAAGGCGGACTTCAACGCCGCCGTCGCCGCGCTCCAGTCGACGCTCGCGACCGTCACCGAGGCGGCGAGCAGCATCAACAACGGCGCCGACGACATCCGCCAGGCGTCCGACGACCTGTCGCAGCGGACCGAGCAGCAGGCCGCGAGCCTTGAGGAAACGGCGGCGGCGATGGACGAGATCACATCGACCGTGCGCGAAACCGCCGCCGGCGCCGCGCAGGCCAACCGCATCGTCAGCGAGGCGCGGGCCGAAGCCGACCAGTCGGGCGAGGTCGTCCGCCGCGCGGTGGAGGCGATGCACGGCATCGAACGCGCCTCCGCCGAGATCAGCGACATCATCAGCGTGATCGACGGCATCTCGTTCCAGACCAATTTGCTGGCGCTGAACGCGGGGGTCGAGGCAGCGCGGGCGGGCGACGCCGGCAAGGGCTTTGCGGTCGTCGCCAGCGAAGTGCGCGCGCTGGCGCAACGCTCGGCCGATGCCGCCAAGGACGTGAAGACCCGCATCACCGCATCGTCGAGCCAGATCGGCAGCGGCGTGCAGCTGGTCGTCGAAACCGGCGATGCGCTGACCCGGATCATCAACCGGATCGGGCAGATCGACGGACTGGTCGCCAGCATCGCGGCATCGGCCGAGCGTCAGGCGACCGGCCTGCACCAGATCAACACCGCCGTGTCGGAAATGGACGGCATGACCCAGCAGAATGCGGCGATGGTCGAGGAGGCGACGGCGGCGGTGCGCAGCCTCGCTTCGGACGCCGACGGCATGGCGCGGCAGATCACCAGCTTCCGCCTGGGCGAACCCGGCCACCGCATCGCCCCGGTCCGCGCCGTCCCGGCGCCGGCTCCCCGACCGGCAACCGTCGTCCCGATGCGCCCGCAAGTTGCCGGCAACACCGCGCTGGCGGTCGTGGAGGATGACTGGTCGGCGTTCTGAGGATCGATCGACTTCGACGAATCGAACAAACGTCTGCGTCACGCCGGACTTGATCCGGAGTCCCGCTTCTCTCCAACGGTAGAAAAGAAGCGGGACCCCGGGTCGAGCCCGGGGGAACGGCTTCCTGTGATACCGGCGTCGCCCGTCGACGCCGAGCGGACCATGGCCGAACGTCACCGCCCGTTCAGCAAGACAGCGCTTTGATCGCGGCGCGAATTATCGCTAATGTGACAAACGTACCGCAGTCGAAAGCATCCAAGCGTTTATGCGTAGGTCCCGTTCGTTCTTTCAGGCCACCGCCATCGTCGGTGCGCTGGCGCTGGTTCCCGTTGCCACCGGCGCGATGGCGCAGGCCGATGCCGGCAGTTTCCGCGAACTCGACAACTTCATGGACGTGTATAATCGCGTGAAGGCGAGCTACGTCGACAAGGTCGACGACAAGACGCTGATGGAAGGCGCGATGCGCGGCATGCTGGCCGCGCTCGACCCGCATTCGAGCTATCTGGATGCGAAGGATTTCGAGAATCTGCGCATCGCCACCACCGGCAATTATTCGGGCCTTGGCCTGTCGGTCACGCTGGAGGACGGCGCGGTCAAGGTCATTACGCCCACCGAGGATACGCCGGCGGCGCGCGCCGGGATCAAGTCGGGCGATTACATCACCCATGTCGATGGCAAGCTGATCGTCGGCGGCACGCTGGATGAGGCGGTCGCGCAGATGCGCGGACCCACGGGGTCGAAGGTATCGCTGACCATCGTCCGTCCCGGTCGCGACAAGCCGATCGAGCTGACGCTGGTGCGCAGCACGATCGTGCAGAAGCCGGTGAAGTGGGAGGTCAAGGACGGCATCGGCGTCATCAACATCAACACCTTCAGCGAGACGACCGGCGCCGATACCCGCGCCGCGATCGCCGGGATCGACAAGGCGCTGGGCCACAAGCCCAAGGGCTATATCATCGACCTGCGCGACAATGGCGGCGGGCTGCTGACCCAGGCGATCGAGGTGTCCGACACCTTCCTGGCGCGCGGCGAGATCGTGTCGCAGCGCGGGCGCGACAAGGCGGATACCGAACGCTATTTCGCCGAGGAAATGGTGCCGGGCGACCTGGCGCAGGGGCTGCCGATCATCGTGCTGACCAATCCGGGCACGGCATCGGCGTCGGAAATCGTCGCCGGCGCGTTGCAGGACCATCACCGCGCGATCGTGATGGGCGAGCGCAGCTTCGGCAAGGGATCGGTCCAGTCGATCTTCGACCTGTCGAAGAACACCGCCGTCCGCCTGACCACCGCGCGCTACCATACGCCATCGGGCCGGTCGGTGCAGGAAGGCGGCATCGACCCCGACCTGAAGGTGCCGCAGATTTCCGACCCGGATTACAAGGACCGGCCGGTGTATCGCGAGGCCGATCTGCGCCGCCACCTCGTCAACGAGGCCGGGGTCGACGACAAGACGCTGACCGAGGATACCAAGGACGATCCGCGCTTCGCCGAAAGCGCCGAATCGCTCAAGAAGCGCGGTATCGAGGATTTTCAGCTCTATTATGCGCTCCAGACCATGGGTCGCGTCGGCCCCACCACGCGCATGGCAGCGGCGCCGGCGCCCAGGCCGGCGAAGCGCTGAGCGGATGCGGGCCAACGACCTGCCGCTCGCGCGCTGGATCGCGCTGCTGCTGCCGCTCACGCTGATCGCCGGCGCGCTGGCGTCGCAATATCTCGGCGGGCTGTACCCGTGCGAGATGTGCCATTGGCAGCGCTGGCCGCATTATGCCGCGATCGGCCTTGCCGCGCTGTCGTTCGTGGTGCCGCGCACGTCGGGCAAGCGGGCGCTGGTGATCCTGGCCGGGATCGCGATCCTCGTCAGCGGCGCGATCGGCGTGTTCCATGCCGGGGTCGAATATCATTGGTGGCAGGGGATCACCGCCTGCGCCAACACGCTCGGCGCGACCGGGGGGGATTTACTGGCGGCGATCGTGCGGCAACCGGTCGTACGCTGCGACGTGCCGCAATGGACGTTGTTCGGCATTTCGCTGGCCGGATTCAACGCGATCCTTTCGATCACTGGTGCGTTGGCGGTACTGATCCTCGCGACACGGAGGCGGACATGACCAAGTGGCGACCCGGCGACCGCAGGCCCGGCGGGCTGGAATCGATGATCCGCGTCGATCAGGCGGGCGAATATGGCGCAACCCGCATCTATGCCGGGCAGCTGGCGGTGATGGGCGACCGCAGCCCCATGTCGGCGGCGATCCAGGGCATGGCGTTGCAGGAGGCGGAACACCGCGCCTATTTCGACGCGCTGATCGCCGAGCGCGGCGTGCGACCGACGCTGATCCAGCCCTTCTGGGACGTGGCGGGCTTTGCGCTGGGCGCGGTGACGGCGGCGATCGGGCCGGAGGCGGCAATGGCCTGCACCGCGGCGGTCGAGACCGAAATCGACAAACATTATGAGGATCAGCTCGCCGAACTGGGCGACGATCATCCCGAGTTGAGCGAGGCGATCGCCCGGTTCCAGGCCGAGGAACTGGAGCACAAGGAAGCGGCGCTGGCGCATGGTGCCGAACGCGCGCCGGCCTATCCCGTGCTGTCGGCGGCGATCCGCGCGGGATGCCGCGTCGCCATCGAAGTTTCGAAACGTATTTGACCGACCGGGCGTTATCCGGACAGGAGGAAATGATGACCCGCATGCTTCTGGCCGGTGCCGCCGCGATCGCCGCCTTCACCCTGCCCGCCGCCCCTGCCGCCGCACAGGTGCAGAACGGGACGCTGGTCATTTACGGCAATGACAAATGCCCGACCAATGCCGATGGCGAGGAAATCGTGGTCTGCGTCCGCCGCAGCGAGCGCGAGCGCTTCCGCATCCCGAAGGAACTGCGCGACGCCGAACCGACGCGCGACGGCGAAAGCTGGGCGACGCGGGTCGAAGACAATCTGAACGCCGGCTCGTTCGGCACCGGCAGCTGCTCGACGGCGGGCGTCGGCGGGCAGACCGGGTGCTTCGTGCAGCGGGCCAATGCGGCGCGGGCGGAACGGCGGGCGCGGGCGAAGGCGGAGTCGAGCATTCCGCTGCCGTAAGGGATTGTCGGTCGGTCCCGGTGGCCTTGGCGTTACCGTCCTTGGCATCCGTCACCCCGGGCTTGACCCGGGGTCCCGCTTCTTATTTTACGACGGTCGGTAGAAAGCGTCACCCCGGATCAAGTCCGGGGTGACGCATTAGCTCAGTTGTCCGCCGCGGTCAGGCCGTGGGCGCCCTCACCCGCCCAGCACGTGCATCCACATCGGACGGCCGAGCACGCTGGCCGAGCTTTCCAGCTTTTCCAGCGCCTGCGCGATGCAGCGTTCCGGGCCTTCATGGGTGACGATCGCGACCAGCACGCTGCCATCGGCGTTCGCGCCGCGCTGCATCAGGCTTTCGATCGATACGCCCGCGTCGCGCATCGCGGCGGCGATCTCGGCCAGCACGCCGACCTTGTCCGCGACATGCAGCCGGACATAAGCGCGCCCGCGCCGCTCGCTCGCCTGTTCGGGCGCGGCGGCGGTGAGCGACGCTGCGGGCATCGCATAGGGCGGGCCGAATTCGCCGCGGGCGATGTCGATCAGGTCGGCGACCACCGCGCTGGCGGTCGGGCCGTCCCCGGCCCCGCGGCCCTGGAAGAACAGGCGGCCGACGAAATTGCCCTCCGCGACCACCGCGTTGAGCGAGCCGGTGACATGCGCCAGCGGATGGTCGAGCGGGACCAGATGCGGATGCACCCGCTGGAACAGCCCGTGCGGCCCGGCCTCGCCCACCCCGACCAGCCGGATGCGATAGCCCAAGGCCGCCGCCTCGGCGATGTCGGCGGCCAGCACGTGGCGGATGCCGGTCACCGCCACCGCATCGAATGCCGGGCGGGTGCCAAACGCGATGCTGGCGAGGATTGAGAGCTTGTGCGCGGCATCGACGCCGTCGATGTCGAAGCTGGGATCGGCTTCGGCAAAGCCCAGTGCCTGCGCCTCGGCCAGCACCTCGGCGAAATCGCGGCCTTCGCTTTCCATCTTCGACAGGATGAAGTTGCAGGTGCCGTTGAGGATGCCGAAGACCTGCGAAATCTCGTTCGCCGCCGCCCCTTCGCGCAGGCCCTTGATGACCGGCACGCCGCCCGCGACCGCCGCCTCGAACTTCAGCGCCACGCCCTTGGCCTCGGCGACTTCGGCCAGTTCGAGACCGTGATGCGCGATCATCGCCTTGTTGGCGGTGACGAAGCTCTTGCCCGCCGACAGCGACGTGCGCGCCAGCGTCAGTGCCGGGCCGTCCGATCCGCCGATCAGCTCGACCACGACATCGGCATCGCCGGCATGGACCAGAGCGGCGGTGTCATCGACCCATTGATAGCGCGACAGGTCGACGCCCCGGTCGCGCGAACGGTCGCGGGCCGACACGGCGACGACCTCGATCGGGCGACCGGCACGCCTAGCGATCAGCTCGCCATTGGTCTCGATCAGCCGAATGACCCCCGCGCCCACGGTTCCGAGACCGGCGATGGCGATGCGGAGCGGTTGGGTCATATATTCCTCTTGTTGCACACGTAACAAAATTGCGGCCGGAGCATCGCTCCGGCCGGTTTCATGTCTCTAGAGGGTGTGGCGCGGGAGGGGAAGGGTGTTGGCATACCCCGCTGTTCCCGTTGGCAACGCGTTCTCGACGGACGCTTCTCGACTTCGCTCGAAGCTGCTCGAACCAAACGGTTTCTACAAACTACTTCTTGATAAGACCGATCTCGACCAGTCGCTGGTAGAGATAGTCGTGCGCGGTGATCGGGGTTTCGTAGCGGTTGGGACGCTCCTCGCTGACGCAGCCGGGCAGCGTCTCGATCAGGAAATCGGGCGCGGGGTGGAGGAAGAACGGCATCGAATAGCGCGAATGGCCGCGGCGTTCGGGTGCCGGGTTGACGACGCGGTGGGTGGTGGAGGGCAGGACATGGTTGGTCAGCCGCTGCAGCATGTCGCCGACATTCACCACCATCGCGCCGGGCGGCGGGGCGACCGGCAGCCAGCGGCCGTCGCGGTCGAGCAGTTCGAGGCCGGCTTCCTCCGCGCCCAGCAGCAGGGTGATAAGGTTGATATCCTCATGCGCGCCGGCGCGGACTTCGGGGGCGTCGGCGGGAACCGGCGGATAATGGAGCAGGCGCAGGACCGAATTGCCGTCCTTCACCGCGCGGTCGAACCAGTTCGGCTCCAGCCCCAGATAACGCGCGATCGCCGAGAGCAGCCGGTCGCCAGCCGCATCGAGCGCCGCGAACAGGTCGAGGAACGCCTCACGAAACCCCTCCGGCCGGTCGGGCCAGACATTGGCGGGCATGACGTCGCCATAGCGGTGGCCGGCGGCCAGTTCGCGGCCGACATGCCAGAATTCCTTGAGGTCGACATGGGTCGCGCCCTTGGCGATTTCGGTCTTGAACGGGGTATAACCGCGCGCGCCGCCGCCGCCCTCGACAAAATAGCGGCGCTTTTCCGCCTCGGGCAGGTCGAAGAACGCCTTGGTCATCGCCCAAGCGCGATCGATCACGCCCTGATCGACGCCATGGTCGGACACCATCGCAAAACCGAAGCGTTGGAACGACCCGCCGAAGTCGCGGGCGAAACCGTCGGGGTCCTGCTCCGCCTGCGCCATCGAAATCAGCGGAACCTGCGAAAGCGGCGTGTCAGCCATGAGTCTCAACATCCTGAACAATACGGGTATGCGCATGAAGATAGACGTAGGCGAGCGGCAGGAACAGGGTCATCCTGTGCGTGACCCGGCGGGCGACATGGGCCATGGAGGCTCCGTTATGTCGCAGACCATCGAATCCCCCGCCGAAACGCGCACGCCCCCGCCCTCCGCCGACCGTTCGCCGCTCCCGTTCGGCGAGTTCGTGACGCTGATCGCGGCGCTGATGGCGCTGACGGCGCTGGGCATCGATTCGATGCTGCCCGCGCTCCCCGCAATCGGCGAGACGCTGGACGTCGCCGAGCCCAATATGCGGCAGTTCGTCATTACCGCCTTCCTGATCGGCTTTTCGGTCGCGCAGCTGGCCTATGGGCCGCTCGCCGATCGCTATGGCCGGCGGCCGGTGCTGATCGTCGGGCTGGTCGCCAGCGCGATCACCAATCTGGTCGCGGCGATTTCGGGCAGCTTCATGCTGCTGCTGATCGCCCGGCTGGCATCGGGTGCCGCCGTGGCGGCGGGACGGGTGGTGACCATCGCGCTGGTGCGCGACTGTTATTCGGGGCGGGCGATGGCACGGGTGATGAGCCTGGCGTTCATCTTCTTCATGGCCGCCCCCGTGCTGGCACCGTCGTTCGGCGAACTGGTGCTGGTCTTCGCGTCGTGGCGCTGGATCTTTGGCGGGATCGCGATCGTCACCGCGATCATCCTCGCCTGGTTCGTGCTGCGCATGCCCGAGACGCTGCCGGAATCGGAGCGCCAGCCGCTCCAGCCCAGCCGCATCCTCGCCGGCTATCGCATCGTGCTGCGCGATCGCTATGCGGTGGGCTACACCATCGCCGCCGCATTGCTGTCGGGCGGGCTGTTCGGGTTCGTCGGGTCGATCCAGCAGATCATGGAGGTGACGTTCGAGCGGCCGAAGCTGCTGACGGTCGTCTTCGCCTGCGTCGCCAGCACGATGGCGGCGGGATCGTTCTTCAATTCGCGGATCGTGATGCGCTTCGGCACCCGGCTGATCTCGCACGCGGCGCTGCTCGGGCTGGTCGCGGTGGCGGGCGTGCACCTGGCGGTGACGCTGGCGGGTGTCGAATCGCTGGTCAACTTCATCGTGCTGCAGGCGATGATGATGGCGTGCTTCGGCCTCGCCACCTCCAATTTCTCGGCGATGGCGATGGAGAATATGGGGTCGATCGCCGGGACCGCGTCGTCGTTGCAGGGATTCGTGTCGATGCTGGGCGGCGCGGTGCTCGGCGCGATCATCGGCCAATCGTTCGACGGGACGACGGTGCCGCTGTACGGCGGGTTCCTCGGCCTCGGCCTGCTTGCTCTGCTCGTCGTGTTTCGCACCGAACATGGCCGGCTGTTCCGGCGTGGGTAGTGGCCGATCCAGCGAAGCTGGATCAGGGCGGTGCCGGCCCACTCCCCCACCCGGCCACTCACAGCGTATCCTTAATGGGTGGCCGGGTGGGGGAGTGGGCCGGCACCGTTTCCACGTCAGTGGATCGAACTTTAGGAACCCGCCCGGCGGCATGCGGGTTTCCCCAGCCTGACTGGATAGGAGACGCGCCATGGGCGGGCATCAGGTGAATGGACAGGGCACCGGCGACGACGGCTATGACGAGGACGGCTATGACGAAAGCCAGCGCGCCGAAATCCTCGAGGCGACGCGCGACGGGCCGAGCGACGGCACTATCCTGACCGACCTCGAACCCGATCTGGGCATGTCCGACGACGAGGACGAGGACGAACTCGACATGGTCGACGACGAACTCGCCGAGGAGGACGAGGATGTGACGATCACCGGACAGGGCGACCAGTCCGAGGACGAGTTGCAGGAAGATTTCGACGACGACAATCTCGCCGAGGACGACGACCTCGACGATGCCGATCGCGACGCGATCGAGCCATGAGGATCGCGGGCGGAGCCGTGCTGGCGTTGCTGCTGGCAGGATGCGGGGGCGGCGGTTCGGCAGACAATGCCGCGGTCGTCAACCAGACGGCCGAAGCCGATCTGGTGGCGGCGCCGCCCGAGCCCGCCGCCGGAGCGCCGACGCCGGTGACGCCCGCGACCACCATGCCGGCCGGCGAGGGTATCCCCGGCGTGTCCGCGCCGCCCCCCGCGCCTGCCCCCGCCCCCAGCGGGACCATGGCCGAGCCCGGCGCGGATGCGGCGGTGCAGGTGCTGCGCGACTATTTCGCCGCGATCGGCGAGCGCCGCTATGGCGATGCGTGGCGGCTATGGGGCAATGGCGGACAGGCATCGGGCATGTCGCAGGCGGCCTTTGCCCAGTCCTTCGCCAAATATGCCGACTATCGCGCGGTCGTCGGCGCGCCCGGACGGATCGATGCCGGGGCAGGACAGCGCTATATCCCGATTCCGGTGCGGGTGACGGGCAAATTGCGCGACGGAACCCCGGTGGCGATGACCGGGCCGGTCACGTTGCACCGGAGCGGCGATATCGATGGCGCGACCGCCGAACAACGGGCATGGCGGATTTCGGACAGCGGCCTGAAGCCCCGTCCCGCAACGGAGCCGATCGTCCCGCAATGACCGCCCCCCGCTTTACCCGTTCGATCACCGCCGGCCCCGACGATATCGACGAACTGGGCCATGTGAACAACGCGGTCTGGGTCCGCTGGATTCAGGATGTGGCGGTCGAACATTGGATGGCGGTCGCGACGCCCGAACAGCAGGCCGCCTATGTCTGGGTCATCACCCGGCACGAGATCGATTATCGCGGTAATGTCGCCGCCGGGGAAACGGTGACCGCCGAGACCTGGGTCGGCGAGGCGCCGCGCGGGGCACGGTTCGACCGCCTGATGCGCTTCACCGGCGCGGACGGGCGGGTAAAGGTCGATGCGCGGACGACCTGGGCGGTGCTCGACCGGCAGAGCGGGCGGCTGGTGCGGGTGCCGGCGGATGTTGCCGAGCGGTTTCTGGGGTAACCGCCCGACCACCCTTCGTCACTCCCGCGAAGGCGGAAGTCCATACACGCTGCCGTCGCGGCTGGTTCGCAAGCGGAGGCGTCAATGGATTCCCGCCTTCGCGGGAGTGACGAAGAAGGGGCGCACCGCGCCCTTTACCGCAGCAGGAAACGCACCGACACGGTTGCCCGCAGGTCCTGCTCCCCCGCCGCCAGCGGGGTGGAGTCGGCCATCTTCACCATCCGCGCCTGTGCCATGACCGGCATCGGCATCGGCGGCTGGTCGCCGCCATTCTCGACGATCGACACGATCCGGTCGACGCGCATCCCCGCCGCCTTGGCATAGAGTTCGGCGCGGGCGCGGGCGCGGCGGATCGCGTCGGTGCGCGCCTCGTCCAGCGCGGCATCGGCGGCATCGACCGAGAGGTTCGGCCCGTCGATCTGGTTCGCGCCCTGCGCCACCAGCGCGTCGAGGATCGAGCCGCTCTTCGCCACGTCACGGAAGCGGACCGAGACGCTGTTGCTCGCCTGATAACCGGTGATCGCCGGCGGCTGATTCTCGGCATAGCGATATTGCGGCTGGAGCTGGATCTGCGCGGTCTGGATATCGCGGTCGGCGACGCCCGCCTTGCGCAGCGCCGCGACGACCCGGGTCATGCGTTGCGCATTGTCGGACAGCGCGGCGGCGGCGGTCGGCGACTGGCTGACGACGCCGGCGCGAATCGTCGCGATATCGGGGACGCGAGTCGCCTTTCCTTCGGCCACCACGTCCAGCAGCGTCGCATCGGTCAGGACCGGCGCGACGGCGGGCGCGACCTGTTGCGCGGCGGCGGGCAGCGCGCCGCCGATGGCGGCCAGGATCAGGGCGGAACGGAGCATCGGCACATCCTCTTTCGAAATCAATTTGCAACGGCACGGCGGTCGTTACGGGACCGCGCCAAAACGCACGCTGAACGCAATCGATGCGAGGCTTGTCGTTCTTATCGAAAAACGCGATGTGTATGCTTGAGAAAGGTGCTGTATTAAGATAATACAGCTCGGCCGGGGCTGGGGGCCCTCAATGGGATGGGGTGGATGAATTACGAATCGACGTCGATCGCGGGGGACCGCCAGATGCTGACCGGCCCGGACGGCACCAAGCGATCGCGCCACCGCGCGGTCATCGTCGGGATCGTCGTCATCCTGCTGGTCGCCATCGGCGCCTTCTGGGCATTCGGTCGCAAGGGCGGCGATGCCCCGGCAGCCAAGGCGCCGCCCGCCGGTGCCGCCGCTGGCGCATTGCCCAAGGTAACCGTTGTCGTACCCGGCCGCGACACCGTGACCCGTACCGTCACCGGCACCGGTTCGCTGGCCGCCCGGCGCGAGATGCCGGTCGGCGTCGTCGGCGAAGGCGGGCTCGTCACGCAGGTCCTGGTGGAACCGGGCAGCTGGGTCGGCGCCGGACAGGTGCTGGCCACGGTCGACCGGTCGGTGCAGGCGCAGACCGCCGAGTCGCTGGCCGCGCAGGTCCGCGTCGCCCGCGCCGACGCGCAGATCGCGCAGACCGAACTCGACCGGTCGAAGCAGCTGGTCGAGCGCGGCTTCGTGTCGCAGGCCGATATCGACCGCAAGACCGCGACCCGCGACGCCGCCAATGCGCGCGTGAGCGTCGCGCAGGCGCAGCTGGCCGAGACGCAGGCGCGCAACCGCCGGCTCGACATCCGCGCGCCCGCCGCCGGCCTCGTCCTGACCCGCGCGGTCGAGCCGGGGCAGGTGATCGGCGGGGGCAGCGGCGTGCTGTTCCGCATCGCGATGGGCGGGCAGATGGAAATGCGCGCGCAGCTGTCCGAAGCCGATCTGGCGACGGTGCGCGCGGGCGTGCCGGCGGAGGTCGTGCCGGTCGGCGACACCCGCGTGTTCAAGGGGCAGGTGTGGCAGGTCTCGCCGATCATCGACCCGCAGACGCGGCAGGGCATCGCCCGCATCGCGCTGAACTACGACCCGGCGCTGCGGCCCGGCGGCTTTGCCAGCGCCCGGATCGGTGCCGGCGCGTCGACCGCGCCACTGCTGCCCGAATCGGCGGTGCTGAGCGACGACAAGGGCAGCTATGTCTATGTCATCGATGCGCAGGACAAGGCGGTGCGCCGCGACGTGAAGGTCGCCGAGGTATCGGACGAAGGCGCGCTGATCGCGTCGGGCCTGATGGGCGACGAGCGCGTGGTCGCCAGCGCAGGCGCCTTCCTCAATCCGGGTCAGCAGGTGGTGCCGGTCCGCGCCGCCGCCACCCCCGCCCGCAAGGAATAGCGCCATGGGTTTCCGCAACATATCGGCATGGTCGATCCGCAACCCGGTGCCGCCGCTGGTGCTGTTCCTCGCGCTGACGATCGCGGGGATCGTCAGCTTCATGCGGATGGACGTGAACCAGGACCCGGACATCGAATTCCCGGTCGCGATCGTCGTCATCAGCCAGCCAGGCGCCGCCCCGACCGAGCTCGAGACTCAGGTGACGCAGCGGGTCGAGGCCGCGGTGCGCGCCCTGCAGGGCATCGACCAGATCGAATCGACCGTGACCGAAGGGTCGTCGACCACCGTCATCCAGCTCGACATCGGCACGCCGATCGACCGCGCGGTCAACGACGTGCGCGAGGCGGTGAACCAGATTCGCAGCCAGCTGCCCGACGGCATCCTCGAACCGCAAATCTATCGCGCCAATACGACCGATTCGGATATCGCGTCGTGGACCGCGATCGCCGACGACATGACGCCCGAACAGCTCAGCTGGTATGTCGACAATACGGTGGCCAAGGAATTGCTGTCGATCGACGGCATGGCGACCGTCGAACGGGTCGGCGGCGTCGACCGTGAAATCCGCGTCACGCTCGACCCCGCGCGGTTGCAGGCGCAGGGGCTGACCGCATCCCAGGTCAACCAGGCGCTGCGGCAGGTCAATCTGAACGCGGCAGGCGGTCAGGCGGAAATCGCCGGGTCGCAGCAATCGGTCCGCGTGCTGGGCAATGCCTCGACCGCCTATGCGCTGTCGCAGACGCAGATCCCGGTCGCCGGCGGACGGTCGATCCGCCTCGCGGACATCGCCGATGTCCGCGACGCCTATGCCGAGCCCAAGAGCCGCGCCGAATATAATGGCCGTCCGGTGCTGGCGTTCGACATCAAGCGTGCCAAGGGCGCGTCCGACGTCACCGTCTTCCACGAAGCGGAAAAGAAGCTCGCCGAGCTGCAGAAGCGCAACCCGCAGGTCCGCTTCGCCCTGCTGTCCAATTCGGTCGAGTTCACCGAAACCCAATATCATTCGGCGATGACTGCGATGTACGAGGGCGCGCTGCTCGCGATCGTCGTCGTGTTCATCTTCCTGCGCGACTGGCGCGCGACCTTCATCTCGGCACTGGCCATCCCGTTGTCGGCGATCCCCGCCTTCTGGTTCATGGACATGCTGGGCTTCACGCTCAACCAGATGACGCTGCTGGCGCTCAGTCTGGTCGCGGGCGTGCTGGTCGACGATGCGATCGTGGAGATCGAGAATATCGTCCGGCACATGCGGATGGGCAAATCCGCCTATCAGGCATCGATCGATGCGGCGGACGAGATCGGCATCGCCGTGCTGGCGACCACGATGGCGATCGTCGCGGTCTTCCTGCCGGTCGGCCTGATGCCGGGTATTTCGGGCCAGTTCTTCAAGAATTTCGGCCTGACCGTCGTCGCGTCGGTGTTGATGAGCCTTGCCGTCGCGCGGCTCATCACCCCGATGATCGCCGCCTATTTCCTGAAGGCCCACGGCACCGCCAGCCATGGCGAAGGCTGGCTGATGGACCGCTATATGGGCGTGCTGCGCTGGACGCTGCGCCATCGCTGGTCGACGGTCGTCGCCGCCATCGCCGCGCTGGCGCTGACCGTCGTCATGTTCATGGTCCTGCCCCAGACGTTCCAGCCGCCGCAGGATCGCGAGCGGGTGACCGCGACGGTCGAAATGGTCCCCGGCACCACGCTGGAACAGACCGCCGCCGTCGTGAAGCGGGTCGAACGGCTGCTCGCGTCGCAGCCGATGGTGAAGTCGGTCTATTCGTCGAGCTATGCCGGCAATGGCCGCGTCACCGCCGAGCTGATCGACAAACCCAGCTTCGGCGAGCGCGTCCGCCACAGGTTTGGCCTGCTGGACGACGAGGAATTTGCCGCCAAGCGAACGGTCAAGAGCACCGAGTTCGAACGCGGCCTCGCGCCCCAATTGGCGGCGATCCCCGATGCGCGCGTGTCGTTCCGGTCGCAGTTCGGCTGGGGCGGCTCCAGCCGCGACCTGTCGATTACGCTGGGCGGTGACGATCCGGCGAAGCTGAACGAAACCGCGAACAAGCTGGTCAAGGAGATGGAGAAGCTGCCGATGATCGTGGCGCCGCGCGTGTCGGGCGATCTGAAGCGTCCGGAAATCATCATCCGCCCGCGCAGCGACCTCGCCGCCAGCCTCGGCGTCACCACCGCCGCGCTGTCGGGTGCGATCCGCATCGCGACGCTGGGCGATATCGACCAGAACAGCGCGCGCTTCTCCTTGAGCGACCGGCAGATTCCGATCCGGGTCGCGCTGTCGCGCGATGCCCGCTCGCGGCTGTCGACGATCCAGAACCTGCCGTTGCCGACCGCCAATGGCGGATCGGTCCCGCTGTCGGTCGTCGCCGATATCGGCTTCGGCGCCGGCCCGACCAAGATCGACCGCATCAACCAGCAGCGGCGCCTGGTCGTCGGTGCCGACCTGGCCCCCGGTGTCGTGTCGGGTGTCGCGATGAAGGCGATCCATCAGCTGCCGACGATGCAGAACCTTCCGCTGGGCGTCACCGAACTGACCGTCGGTCAGGCGAAGTGGCAGGGCGAGATGATCCAGAACTTCATCGTCGCGGTGATTTCGGGCATCTTCCTCGTCTTCGCGGTGCTGGTGCTGCTCTACAAGCGGGTCATGCCGCCCTTCGTGAACATGGGGTCGCTGTTCCTGGCGCCGCTGGGCGGCCTGCTGGCGCTGTGGGTGACGGGCAACCCGATCTCGATGCCGGTCTATATCGGGCTGCTGATGCTGCTCGGCATCGTCGCCAAGAACTCGATCCTGCTGATCGACTTCGCGCTGGAGGAGATGGAGAAGGGCGTCGAGAAGGAGGTCGCGATCCTCGATGCCGGGCACAAGCGGGCGCAGCCGATCGTGATGACCACGGTCGCGATGGTCGCCGGCATGGTGCCGACCGCACTGGCGCTTTCGGGCGATTCGTCCTTCCGCGGGCCGATGGGGATCACCGTGATCGGCGGCCTGACGCTGTCGACGCTGCTGACGCTGCTGATCGTGCCGGGCGCGTTCAGCCTGGCGGTCGGCCTCGAACGCTGGATCGGCCCGCGCCTGTCGCGGCGCCTGCTGACCTATCGTCCGGGCGATGCCGATGGCCTGGCGATCGACCACAAGCCCGGTGCGCCGCTGCCGCCGGGTGATGGGCCGAAGTCGCTGCCGGCGGCGGAGTAAGTCGGCTTTCCCCCGTTCGGCCAGACCGGACGGGGATGGAACCCGCCCGGCCCCAAGCGTCACCCCAGCGCAGGCTGGGGTCTCCCGGTGACAGCACGCAGCAAGAGCCGCAGGAGACCCCAGCCTTCGCTGGGGTGACGTATTTGAGTGGGGGCGGCGTACCGCTCCTATTGAACTTTCCGGCCATCCGGCGATTGTTTCGGGGATGGCATCCCCTCTCACCCGCGCCGGCGATGCGGTTCCCGTTCCGCTCCGCCGGATGCGGCGGCTGGCCACGTTCATGCTGGTGGCGATGGCCGCGCTGTTCCTGCTGTCGCGGCGGATGGAAGGCGTCCATCCCGCCTGGGGCTTCGTGCAGTCCTTTGCCGAAGCGGCGATGGTCGGTGGCCTTGCCGACTGGTTCGCGGTCACCGCGCTGTTCCGCCATCCGCTCGGCCTGCCGATCCCGCATACCGCGATCATCCCGCGCAACAAGGACCGGATCGGCGATACGCTGGCCGCGTTCCTGCGCGACAATTTCCTGACGGCGCGGGTCGTTGCGCGGCGGATGCACCGGGTGGATGCGGCGGGGGCGGCGGGCAAGTGGCTGGCCGATCCGGCAGCGCGCAGCGGGCGGCTGCGCCATGGCGCGTCGCGGCTGGCGGTCAATGTCCTCGAAGGGCTCGACCCCGACCAGTTCGGGACGATGGTGCGCGGTGCGCTGGCCAACCGGCTGCGCGCGATGCAGGTGTCGCCCGCACTCGGCCGCACGCTGGAGGCGGCGATCGCCGACGACCGGCACCTGCCGCTGGTCGATGCGATCATCCGCTGGACGTCCAAGACGTTGGACGCGAACGAGGAACTGGTCCGCGCGATGATCCAGAAGCGCGCCGGGGCGGTGCTGCGCTGGACCGGCCTCGACGAGACGCTGGCGACGTCGGTGGTGCGCGGCCTGCACAAGATGCTGGCTGAAGTCGCCGAGGACCCGGCTCACCCACTGCGCGCGAAGGCGAATGAGGGCCTCGCGCTGCTGGCGCACGACCTGCAACATTCGCCGGAGATGCAGGCGAAGGTCGAGCGGTTGAAGAACGACCTGATCGACAATCCCGCGCTCGCCGGATGGTGGATGGGGGTGTGGGAAAAGATTCGCGGCGGCATGCTGCGCGCCGCGCGCGATCCCGACCGCGCGCTCGCCGGGCCGATCGGTGAGGCGATGCGCCAGCTCGGCCGGACGCTCCAGTCCGATCCGGTGCTGAAAGCCAAGGTCAACCGCTTCGCCCGCCGTGCGGTGGTCGGCGCGGTCGCCGATTATGGCGACGGCATCGTCCGGCTGGTGTCGGACACGGTACGCGGCTGGGATGCGCAGACGATCACCGGCCGGCTGGAAAACGCGGTCGGTCGCGACCTGCAATATATCCGCATCAACGGCACGCTGGTCGGCGGCATGGTCGGGCTGGCGATCCATGTGGTTGATGTTTGGTTGTAAGAGCGGGGGTGCTTACACATACCGTCACCCCGGGCTTGACCCGGGGTCCCGCTTCTTCCCGCGGCTAGAAGAAGAAGCGGGACCCCGGATCAAGTCCGGGGTGACGATTGGGTTGGGGCAGTGCCGCAAACACGATCGTTACGCCCCCGCGGCTTGAGCGCCACACGCGCTGCGCTATAGGCATGCCATGGTTCGCCTTTCGTTCGCCGGCCACGCCTTTGCCGCCCTCCCGGCCGGTGCCCTGTACTGGCCGGCGCGGCGCGCGTTGCTGCTGGCCGACCTGCATTTCGAAAAGGCCAGCTGGTTCGCGCAGTTCGGGCAGATGCTGCCGCCCTATGACACCCTTGAAACGCTGGCCGGGATCGAGGCGGTGGTCTCCCGGACGCAGCCGGCGGAAATCTGGTGCCTGGGCGACAGTTTCCACGATATCGGCGGGTGCGACCGGCTGTCGGAAGAGGCGCAGGCCCGGTTGCGTGCGCTGACCGGCGGGGTCGACTGGACGTGGATCACCGGCAACCATGACCGGATCGTCGCCGACCATTGCGGCGGGCGGTTGGTCGACGAGGCAGTGGTCGACGGCGTGGTGCTACGCCACGAAGCCGATCCGGCCGAGCCACGTCCCGAATTGTCCGGCCATTTCCATCCCAAGCTGCGGGTGAAGCTGCGCGGGCGCGGCGTATCGCGGCGCTGTTTCGTCGCGACCGCCAGCAAGCTGATCCTGCCGGCGTTCGGATCGTTGACCGGCGGGCTGGACGCGCATCATCCGGAGATCGTGCGCGCGGTCGGGACCGGCGCAGAGGCGCTGATCGCGCTGGAGGACCGGCTGCTGCGCTTTCCGATCGCGGCGTGAATCCTGCTTTTCACGTCACCCCGGGCTTGACGCGGGGTCCCGCTTTTTATCTGCCGCGCGAAAAATAAGAAGCGGGACCCCCGATCAAGTCCGGGGTGACGATGGGGGGAGGTAGCGCGCTGTGCCCGACCGTCTTACAGCCCCGAAGCGAAACTCAGTTCGAGTTCCTTGGCGTTCGCCGGCACGTCCAGCGCGGCGCTGTTGAAGCTCAGGCTCCCGCTCGGCCCGATGACCCGCGTCTGCGGCTTGATCGTCCAGCTATAGACGTCGCGGTTCTGGCTGTCCTTCAACACTGCGCGAATGTCGGGAATGCGCTGGCGGCTGCCGGTTTCGTTGATGATCCGCCCCGACACCGCGAACAGTTCGTTGCCGCTCGACAGCAGGCGGCGTTCGGGCGTGTTGATCGCGAATTTCAGCGCGTCGCTGGCGCTCGACGCGATCGGCAGGCCGAGCTGTTCGGCGATGCCGGGCGTTCCGGTGTAGAGGATGCCGCCACAGGCCGCGAGCATCGCGACGCCGGCGGCGACCGCGATGGCGGTGCGGCGGCGCGCCGGGTTGCGGCGCGGCACGAACGGGGCCTGATGGGCGAAGGCGTTGATCGGTTCGCCCCGCTCGGCGCGTTCGGCCTCCGGATCGACATAGCAGCGCGGTTCGGTGCTGCGCGCGCGCAGCGGCGCGGGACGCGGCGCTTCGGCATAGGGCGCGTCGGGCGTCGCCGCCGGCGCCACCGGCGGCGCGCTGCGCGGACGGGGGGCGTCGGCAGCCGCATCGGCCATCGCCGGCTGGGCCACGCGCGCCGGCTCGCTAGGCGGGGTGACCGCGGCGGTGGTGCCGAGGTCAAGCATCGCGGGCGGCTGGAACCAGCTATGCCGGCAACCGGCGCAACGCACGGTGCGCCCGGCCGGTCCGATCGCGGAATCGGCGACCAGATAGCGCATATGGCATTGCGTACATTCGAGGATCATCGTCCCCTGCCCCCTGCATGGGCCGCGCCGGGCCGCCAACCTGCGGAGCCAACTGGGCGCGACTATAATCCGAGCGCCGAATCTACGGCGGGTTGGCGGTCCATGGCAAGGCGCGATTGCGTGATGCTTGAGACAATCGCGACCTTGTGCGATGGGCGGAAGACCGGTGGAAGCAAGGGCGCCCGTGGCCAGCATCGTTCAGTTCGAAAATGTCGGCCTTCGCTATGGTCAGGGGCCGGAAACGCTGAGCGATGTCAGCTTCACGCTCAGTGCCGGGACGTTCCATTTCCTGGTCGGCGCATCGGGCGCGGGCAAGACGTCGCTGCTGCGCCTGCTCTATCTGTCGCAGCGGCCCAGTCGGGGCGTCATCCGCCTGTTCGGCGAGGATATGGTGACCTCGCCGCGCGGTCGCCTGCCAGGGTTTCGCCGCCGCATCGGCGTGGTGTTCCAGGATTTCCGGCTGGTGCCGCACCTCTCGGCACGCGACAATATCGCGCTGCCGCTGCGGGTTGCGGGTATGCCGGAGGAGGACATTGCCGAGCCGGTGGGGGAGATGCTGGCCTGGGTGGGCTTAAGCGATCGCGCCGATGCGCGTCCGCCGACGCTGTCGGGCGGGGAGCAGCAGCGCGTCGCCATCGCCCGCGCGGTCATCAACCGGCCCGAAATCCTCGTCGCCGACGAACCGACCGGCAATGTCGATCCCGACATGGCCGAACGGTTGCTGAAGCTGTTCGCCTCGCTTAACCGGCTGGGCACAACGGTTGTCATGGCGACGCACGACCACCATTTGCTCGACCGCGTACCGGATGCCCGGCTGATGCAGCTCGATCGCGGGCGGCTGGTCGATCCCTTTGTCGCAGGCGCGGCATGACCGCACGCTCGGCCGCACAGCCGCTGCTCGACGACCGGCAGGGGCGCCGCGCGATGGTGTGGATCATGGCGATCATGATCTTCCTGACGACGCTGAGCGCCGCGCTCGGCCTATCGACGCGCAATGCCGGGGGGGCGCTCGACCGCCAGCTGGCCGCGCGACTGACGGTGCAGGTGATCGAAGGCGACGCCGCCCGGCGCGATGCCGAGGTCGTCCGGCTGCTGGCGCGGCTCAAGGCCTCGGCCGACGTCGCCCGCGCGGCGGAGGTCGACCGTGCCCGCCTCGCCGAATTGCTGCGACCCTGGCTGGGCGAGGCGGGGCTGGACGCCGACCTGCCGATGCCGGCGATGATCGACGTCGACCTGCGCAGCGGCGACGACGCGGCGGTCGCGCGGGTCGAGGCGCTGGCCAAGGGCGTCGGCGCAGGCATCCGGGTGGACCGCCATGCGACGTGGCTCGCCCCGGTGCGCAGCTTCGTTGGCGCGATCGGGCTAACCGCGTTCGGACTGGTGCTGGTGATGGCCAGCGCAACCGCCGCCGTCGTGCTGCTCGTGGCACGCGCAGGGCTTGATACGCATCGCGGAACGATCGACATCCTGCATATGCTGGGTTCGACCGACCTTCAGATCGCACGCCTGTTCCAGCGCCGCATCGGGCAGGATACGCTGACCGGTGGGCTGATCGGCGCGCTGGCGGGCGCGCTGGTGATCGTGGCGCTCGGCGAACGCATGGCGACGCTCGAATCGCAGCTGGCCGACGGCGTGACGCTGGCGGGTGCCGACTGGGCGCTGATCGCCGCCCTGCCCTTCGCCTTTACCGGCCTTGCGATGCTGGCGGCGCGGATCGCGGTGCTGCGGCGACTGGCGCGGGTGCTGTGATGGGGCGCATCTTCGCGGTCGTCCTGCTGCTCTATGCGCTGGGCTTTGCTCTGTTCTCGGTCACGCTGCCGACGCCGCTCACCGATGCGCGCCGCACCGATGGCGTGGTGGTGCCGACCGGCGGCCCCGGTCGCATCGAGCGCGGCCTTGCCGTGATCGAGCGGGGCGAGGCGAGGCGGATGCTGGTCACCGGCGTCGATCCCGATGTGCGCCCCGACGAACTTGCCGCCGCGAACGGTGCGCCGCGCCGGCTGTTCCGCTGCTGCGTCGATCTGGGCCATGAGGCGGTCGACACCCGGTCGAACGCCGACGAGACCGCCGACTGGGTCCGGCGCAACCGCTATCGCTCGATCCGCCTCGTCACCTCCAACTGGCATATGGCCCGGGCAGCCATGGAGCTGCGCCATGCGCTCGGCAACTCGGTCGAGATCGTGCGCGATCCGGTCACCGCCAATCCCGGCTTCGCGCTGCTGTTCGGCGAGTACAACAAATATCTGGTGCGGGGATTGGTGATGCGGCTGGGGATCGATTTGTGATCGCGTGGGTCCGCACCTGGCTGTTCCGCATCCTGTTCTATGGCGCGTCGGTGCCGATCGTACTGACCGCGCCGATCTCCGCCGCGATCGGCCGCGACGCGATGCACGGCCACGCCCATGTCTGGATCCGCGTCCACCGCTTCCTCGCCCGCTGGATATTGGGCGTTCGGGTGCGGGTGGAGGGGGAGCGCCCGCGCGGCACCTATCTGTTCGCGGTCAAACACCAGGCGATGTTCGAGACGCTGGAGATGGCCGAATTGATCGATGGTCCGCTGATCGTGATGAAGCGTGAGCTGATCGACATGCCCTTCTGGGGCAAGACGGCCAAGGCCTATGGCGCGATCGGTGTCGACCGGGACGCATCGTCCAAGGCGCTGCGCCAGATGCTGAAGGAAGCCGCCGTGGCGCGGGCGGAGAACCGCTCGGTGCTGATCTTTCCCGAAGGCACGCGGGTGGCGGTCGGCGAAGCCCCGCCGCTGCGATCGGGCTTCGCCGGGCTGTACAAGGCGCTGAATATGCCCGTGGTCCCGGTCGCGCTCGACAGCGGGCATTGCATGCCGCGCAAGGGGCCGAGCCGGCCGGGGGTGATTACCATCAGCTTCCTCGATCCCATCCCGGCCGGTCTGCCGCGCGAGGAGATCGAGGCGCGGGTCCATGCCGCGATCAATGCGCTGGAGCCGGCGGCGGGCGGTGTCGCGGCGGGGTGACAAGTTTCCGGTGGGAAGCGGACGTTCGCCTGTTCAGCGCCAGATCGCGAGAAAGACTTGAATGTGCCGTTGGCGTCCGTCCTCGGTGGGTGTCGGCCATGGCCGCGCCGGCAGCCCAATCGCAACCCTGTCCGGAAGGACGCCTCTATTCTTCAAGTGGTCAAACACTACAGATGCCCGCCGCCTTTGCAAATCAGGCGGCCCGTCATCGGAAGGATAGCTTTCGATCATCATTACACCACCGCAGTGCTTTGCTTCCGATCGAACCGTGGCAAGCACCTCTCTATGCCATTCCGTAAGCTGTGCCGAGCCGCGCTCGAAAGTGAGCACGAAGGGACCCGCGAAGCAGTGATCGTAAGGCGGGGGAGCGCCGGCTTGAGCGGACGCGAAATTCGCGACACACCCGGCCATCGTCGCCATCGCAATGCAAAGTGCGGGCATCATCTTCATGGCGGCTAGTCTAGTGGATGCCGGTGCGTCCGCAACCAGGCGTCAGCAGACGCACTAGCGGGGAGAGCCATGCAACGATGATCCATACCGCCCGCTCACCCCGCTGCCTTCCTGACCGCCCGATACGCGTGCAACAACGGCTCGGTATAGCCATTGGGCTGCTCCAGCCCCTCGAACACCAGCGCCCGCGCCGCCTGTAGCGCGATGCCGCTCGCCAGCGGCCGATACGCCGGGTCGTCGGCATTCTGCGAATCGACCTTGACCGCCATCCGTTCGAACGCGGCATCGACGTCGGCGGTCGTGCAGACCCCGTGCAGCAGCCAGTTGGCGACATGCTGCGACGAAATGCGCAGCGTCGCGCGGTCCTCCATCAGGCCGACGTCATGGATGTCGGGCACCTTCGAACAGCCGATCCCCTGATCGATCCAGCGCACGACATAGCCGAGAATGCCCTGGACGTTGTTGTCCAACTCCCGCGCCACCTCCGCCGCGTCCCAGTTGCGCCGCCCGGCCAACGGCAGCGTCAGCAGCCGGTCGAGCGACGCCACCGGCTCGCCGGCCCTTGCCGCCTGCCGCGCCGCGACGTCGATGGCGTGATAATGCAGCGCATGCAGCGTCGCCGCGGTCGGCGACGGGACCCAGGCGGTGCTTGCCCCGCTCATCGGATGCGCGATCTTCTGGCTAAGCATGTCACCCATCCGGTCGGGCGCGGCCCACATGCCCTTGCCGATCTGCGCCCGCCCGCCGAGACCACAGGCAAGGCCGATCTGGACGTTGCGATCCTCGTACGCCACGATCCAGTCCGCGCCCTTCATCTCGCCCTTGGGAATCATCGCCCCGGCATGCATCGCGCTGTGCAGTTCGTCGCCGGTGCGGTCGAGGAAGCCGGTGTTGATGAACACGATCCGGTGCCGCACCGCATGGATGCAGGCGGCCAGATTGGCGGAGGTCCGCCGCTCCTCGTCCATCACCCCGACCTTGATCGTGTACCGCGGCAGGATCAGCAGGTCCTCGACCGCATCGAACAGCCGGTCGGTAAAGGCGACCTCCTCCGGGCCATGCTGCTTGGGCTTGACGATATAGATCGATCCGGCGCGGCTGTTGGCGCGCGGGCCGTTCAGGTCGTGCAACGCGATCAGGCTGGTGACGATCGCGTCGAGCATGCCTTCGGGCGCATCGCTGCCGTCCGGCAGGCGGACGGCGGGCGTCGTCATCAGATGCCCGACATTGCGCACGAACAGCAGCGAGCGCCCCGGCAGCACCAGTTCGCCATCCTCGGGCGTGACATAGCGGCGATCCTCCGCCAGCGCCCGCGTCACCTCGCGCCCGCCCTTGGCGAAGCGCGCGGTCAGCGTCCCCTGCATCAGCCCCAGCCAGTTGGCGTACGCCGCGACCTTGTCCTCGGCATCGACCGCCGCGACCGAATCCTCCAGATCGCAGATGGTGGTCAGCGCGGATTCGAGCAGGATGTCGGCCAGCCCGGCGGGATCGCCGGCGCCGATCGGGTGGGCGCGGTCGATCACCAGTTCGATGTGCAGCCCATGGTGACGCAGCAGCCAATTGTCGCCCGCCCGCCCGACCAGCTGCGAAGCGTCGGCAAGCTCGGGCGTACCACCGTCCCAGTGGCGCCAGCTGCCGTTCGCCAACGGAACTGCCTCGTCGAGAAACGCCCTGGCCCGCTCGATCACCGCCGCCCCGCGCGCCGCGTCATAGCCGCCCGCCGCCGGCGCGCCGGGAAGCGCATCGGTGCCGTACAGCGCGTCGTACAGGCTGCTCCAACGCGCATTGGCCGCGTTCAGCAGGAAGCGCGCATTCAGGATCGGCACGACCAGCTGCGGCCCGGCCAAAGTCGCGATCTCCGGGTCGACATTGTCGGGATGCACCGTGAACGGCGCCGGCTGCTCGACCAGATAGCCGATATCGCGCAGGAACGCCGACTGCTCGGCCGGATCGATCGCCTGCCCCTGCCGTTCGACGAACCAGGCATCCAGCTGCGCCTGCAACCGGTCGCGCTGGGCCAGCAGCTCGCGATTCTCCGGTGCGAACCGGGCGAAGATCGCGGCGGTCCCTTCCCAGAAGGAGTCCGCCGGAATGCCGGTGCCGGGCAGCGCATCGCGTTCGAGGAAGGCGGCCAGTTCGACCGCGACCCACAATCCTGCGCGTTCGACGAAGGTTTCCGGCATAGCATTGTCTCCTATTCGTCATCCCGGCGCAGGCCGGGATCCATGGTCACGAAGCGCCGCGAAGGGGCCGCCACGTCCCGAATCCATGGATTCCGGCCTTCGCCGGAATGACGATATGGCAGGAACCATACGCCCTCGTCTTTCCCGCCGGAACCACCCATAATCGCAGCACAGCCATTCCGCCGAGGAACGAATGCCGCTCGATCCCGACCACGAACTGTTCGCCGCGATCCTCGACACCGGCAGCATCGCTGCCGCCGCGCGGGTGCTGAACATCTCGCCCGCGATGGTGTCGAAGCGGCTGGCCCGGTTCGAGGCACGGCTCGGCGCCCGGCTGATCGAACGGACCACGCGGCGGCTGCACCCGACCCCGGTCGGGGCGCAACTGCATGCCGACCTGGCGCCGATCCTGTCGGCACTGGCGGCAGCCGAAGCGCGGGTGACCGGGGCCGCCGCCGCCCCCGCCGGCCCCTTGCGCATTGCCGCGCCGACCTCGTTCGCGCGGCTGCATGTCGCGCCGCATCTGGGCGACTTCCTGCGCGATCATCCGGCGGTGCAGCTCGAACTGTCGCTGTCCGACAGTTATGTCGATCTGGCGGCCGAGCGGATCGATTGCGCGATCCGCATCACGGCCGATCCGCCCGCCGGCCATGTCGCGCGGCGGCTGGCCGATAATCGCCGCATCGTCTGCGCCAGCCCGGCCTATCTGACCGAGCATGGCGTACCCACCCACCCCCGGGAACTGGCCGGCCACCGGCTGCTCGCCGCCGAGGGCCAGTTGCCGTGGGCGCTGCTGCGCCCCGGCGGTCGGGCGCAGGTGACCGGCCGCAGCCATGTCCGCACCAATTCCAGCGAGATCGTTCGCGAACTGGCGCTGGCCGGGGTCGGCATCGCGCTGCGTTCGCTATGGGATGTCGGGCCGGCGCTGGCCGAGGGGCGGCTGGTGCGCGTGCTGCCGGCATGGGAGGGGCCCCGCGACCTCGCCATCCACGCCGTTCATGGCGAAGACCCACGCCCGGCGGTGACCGCCTTCATCGACCACCTCGCCGCACGCTGGTCGCCGCCGCCATGGGAGACGCTTGACTCGACTGATCCATAGGAACAGATTGGTATCAATTGATACGAATTGGAGAGGATGCAGCCGTGGACCACATGGACGTCAACCCGATGGGCCTCGACGGGTTCGAATTCTGCGAATTCACCGCCCCCGATCTCGACCGCATGGCTGGGCAGCTGGAACAGTTCGGCTTCGTCGCCGCCTCGAAGCACCGCACGCGCGACGTGGTCCGCTACAAGCAGGGCCGCATCAACCTGCTGCTGAACCGCATTCCGGACGGCCATGCTGCGGAATTTGCTGCGCAGCACGGCCCATCGGCGTCGGGGATGGCGTTCCGGGTGGCGGATGCGAAGGCGGCGTTCGACGCAGCGGTCGCGCGCGGTGCCAAACCGGCCGACGCGTCGCGCGGCGTACTGGGCGAAGGCTATGCGCTGGAGGGGATCGGCGGGTCGATGCTATATCTGGTCGACCAGCATGGCGATGCGGGTTCGCTGTACGACGATTGGGAAGCGGTGCCGGGCGCGGCGGAAGCGGAGGCCGAGAACAATGTCGGCCTCGACCTGCTCGACCATCTGACCCACAATGTGAAGCGCGGGCAGATGCGGACCTGGTCGACCTTCTACAACCAGATTTTCGGGTTCGAAGAGCAGAAATATTTTGACATCAAGGGCAAGGCGACCGGCCTGTTCAGCCAGGCGATGATCGCCCCGGACAAGGCGATCCGCATCCCGCTGAACGAAAGCCAGGACGACAAGAGCCAGATCGAGGAATTCATCCGCGACTATAATGGCGAAGGCATCCAGCACCTCGCCTTCACTACCGAGGATATCTTCGAAACCGTCGAAAAACTGCGCGCGCGCGGCGTGAAGCTGCAGGATACGATCGAGACCTATTACGAACTGGTCGACAAGCGCGTGCCGGGCCATGGCGAGGACCTCGAACGCCTGAAGCGCAACCGCATCCTGATCGACGGCAATGTCGGCGACGAAGGGCTGTTGTTGCAAATCTTCACCGAGCCGATGTTCGGGCCGATCTTCTTCGAGATCATCCAGCGCAAGGGGAATGAGGGCTTCGGCAACGGTAATTTCCAGGCGTTGTACGAGAGCATCGAGCTGGATCAGATTCGGCGCGGGGTGATTACGGTCGACGCCTAAGCGTCGAGCGAATGCCGGGGCGAAGGCCCCGGCCCCGCGCCCGGCCAGCGCGACGGAGCCGGGCCACAGGGCGCGGCTTCGCTGCGACTGACGGCCCGGCGGGCAACGACCGGGTCGACCCAACCACGACGTCACCCCGGGCTTGACCCGGGGTCCCGCTTCCTCTCCGACAGTAGCGAAGAAGCGGGACCCCGGATCAAGTCCGGGGTGACGACAGAACGCCGGACGAAAGATGAGGTGACCATGACCTACCACCCCGGTTTCGCCAACCACATCGCCACCGAAGCCGTCACCGGCGCGCTCCCCATCGGCCGCAACAGCCCGCAACGCGTCCCCTTCGGCCTGTATGCCGAGCAACTGTCCGGCACCGCCTTCACCGCGCCGCGTGCCGAGAACCGCCGGTCATGGCTCTACCGCCTGCGCCCGACCGCCAATCACGGTGCGTTCGTGCCCTATGTGGGCGCCAGCCACCTCCAGTCCGCCCCCATAGACACCCCGCCCAGCCCCAACCGGATGCGCTGGGACCCGCTACAGCTCCCGAGCGATCCGACCGACTGGGTCGACGGCCTAGTCACCTATGGCGCAACCGGCGATGTCGCCGCGCAGAGCGGCGTCGGCGTCCACCTCTATGCCGCGACGAAGGACATGGACCGCGCCTTCTTCTCGTCCGATGGTGAATTGCTGATCGTGCCGCAACAGGGCGCGCTGGCGATCGACACCGAACTGGGCCGGATCGACGTCGCGCCGTTGCAGATCGCGCTGATCCCGCGCGGCGTCCGCTTCCGGGTGAAGCTGCCGGACGGACAGGCGCGCGGCTATGTCTGCGAGAATTACGGCAGCCTGTTCCGCCTGCCCGACCTGGGGCCGATCGGCGCCAACGGCCTCGCCAATCCGCGCGACTTCGAAACGCCCTCCGCCTGGTTCGAGGACAGCGACGCCCCCTGCGACGTCATCCAGAAATTTCAGGGCGGGCTGTGGATAACTACCCTCGACCATAGCCCGTTCGACGTCGTCGCATGGCACGGCAACCTCGCCCCCTGCCGCTACGACCTGACCCGCTTCAACACGATCAACACGGTCAGCTTCGACCATCCCGATCCGTCGATCTTCACCGTGCTGACATCGCCCAGCGAGACGCCCGGCACCGCCAATTGCGACTTCGTGATCTTCCCGCCGCGCTGGATGGTGGCGGAGGACACGTTCCGCCCACCCTGGTTCCACCGCAACGTCATGAGCGAGTTCATGGGGCTGGTGACCGGCGCCTATGATGCGAAGGAAGGCGGCTTTGCGCCCGGCGGTGCATCGCTCCACAACCAGATGAACGGCCATGGCCCCGACCAGGCGAGCTATGAGAAGGCCGTCGCCGCCGATCTGAAGCCGCACCGCATCGCCGACACCATGGCGTTCATGTTCGAGACCCGCCACGTCGTCCGCCCGACCGCGTGGGCGATGGCCACGCCGACGATGCAGCTCGACTATGACGATGTGTGGACCGGTTTCGCCAAGGCGCAGCTGCCCGGATGACCGACGAACGCGTCTTCGCGACCCCGGCCGGGGTGACGATCGGGCCATTGAGCGACATCCCCGACGGCACCGCGCGCAATTACGTCCTGCAACTGCGCGCCGGACGCTTCCACGGCTTCGTCGTCCGGCAAGGGCAGGCAGTATTCGGCTATGTCGACCGCTGCCCGCATATGGGTCTGCCGCTGGCGCAAACGCTCGACGCCTATCTGACCCCGGACCGCAGCGCGATCACGTGCAGCTGGCATGCCGCGCTGTTCGCGATTCGAGACGGCCGCTGCCTCGGCGGCCCCTGCCCCGGCCGGTCGCTCACCCCCTGGCCGGTCACCGTCGTCGGCGGGGCGATCGTGACGGCCTAAGCCGTCACCGCCTCGGGCAGGGCGGTCAGCGTCGACTTGCGGCCGAGCTTTGCGCCATGGTCCCGCAACCACGCATCCGCCGTTTCGCGGCCCAGTTCGCGCAGGCCATCGAGCTGCGAGCGGCGCGTGTCGATCTTGCCGGTCGGCCCCCGCGCCGCCAGCGCGTGCGGTGCCTCCATCAGATGCAGGTTGGTGTTCGCCAGCGCGGTGAAGTTATCGTCGATCGGCGGCGCGCGCCGGGCGATCTCCTGCACCTGTGTCAACGCCTTCAGGTCGCGCAGCAGGCAAGCGTTGAAGCCGATATCGCTCATCCGCCCCATCACCTCGACCAGCGACTCGGGCGTGTCCTGCGTCACGAACGGCGTGATCTGCACGATCAGCAGGTCGCTCTGTCCGTGCCCGTCGAAGATCAGCGGCTCGAGCGCAGGGTTCGCCGAAAAGCCGCCGTCCCAATAGGGTTCGTCGTCGATCGTCACCGGGCCGAACAGGTCGGGCAGGCAGGCCGAGGCCATCAGCGCGTCGAGCGTGATCTCCGCATTGCCGAACAGCCGCGCCGCACCCGTCGACACCCGCGTCGCCGCGATCGACAGCGGAATGGCACGGGGATCGGTCAGCAGCGACAGGTCGAGGCTCGCCTCCACCACCCGCCGGAGCGACCGCATGTCGCGCAGGGTCGGCGACAGCGGCGCGACATAACGGCCGAGCAGCTTGCCGACCTCCAGCGAGCGGCGCAGCGCCGGTTCGAACAAGGGCGGTGCCCACATCCCGAAGTCGAACACCTGCAGCGGCGAATTGCGCGACACCGTGTCCCATAGCCGTTCGAGCGCGTCCTTCGCCCCCTGCCGTCCGCCCGCCGCCAGCCCGGTGACCAGCGCCGCACCGTTCAGCGCCCCCGCCGACGCGCCGCTGACCGCGACGATAGGCAGATCCTCTTCCAGCAGCCGGTCGATGACGCCCCAGCCATAGGCGCCATGCGCGCCGCCGCCCTGCAACGCGAGCGCGAGGCGCGGTGTTTCGGTGGATGCGGACATGGACGGCTCCTTGCGGCAAGTTCCCTTGCTGCAACGCAGCAACCCCGCCGGGTATCCGATCGTGCCCCGTCCAAAATTTCCGCACCACGGACCCCGCCGCGCCCTTCGCCGGTTCTGGTTCCGACCATTATCGAAAGGACCGACATGCTCGAACATGTTCCGGGATGGCTGGGCGCGTTGTTGCGCAACGTCCGTGCGGGCGCCTCCAAGCTGACGATCGTCGATCCGGCGCTGGGCAGCTTCGACAGCCTTGACCTCGCCAGCCTCGCCTTTGCCGATGGCCAGCGGCTGCCCGACCGCTTCACCGCCGATGGTGAGGGGGTGTCGCCGCCGCTCCACTGGCGCGGCGTGCCGGCGGCTGCCACGTCGCTGGCGCTGATCGTCGAGGATGCCGACGCCCCCTCGCCCCAGCCGCTGGTCCATGCGATCCTGTGGGACATCGCCCCGGCCGATGGACAGCTGGCCGAAGACGCGATCCAGCCCGATGGCGACGGCGACGCGGTACACGGCGATGTCGGCCGCAACAGCTATCTGCGCGAAGGGTGGCTGCCGCCCGACCCGCCGACCGGCCATGGCGAGCATCGCTACGCCTTCCAGCTGTTCGCGCTGAAGGACGCCCCGCACCTCGATCCCAATCCGGGCCGCAGCGCGGTGGTGGAGGCGATGGCCGGCCGCGTGCTGGCCGCCGGGCTGCTCACCGGTGTCTATTCGCGCGGGGAACCGGCGGAGGTGGGGCCGGTCGGAGAGGTAGCGCCGGCTTGAAAACTCCTCCCCGCGGGCGGGGAGGAGCTAGGTCACACCGAAAACCGCTCGCGCAGCGCCAGCATCGCCAGCGCCGCCTTGGCCGCCTCGCCGCCCTTGTCCTTCTCGTCCTTCTTCGCCCGGGTCAGCGCCTGCGCCTCGTTCTCGACGGTCAGGATGCCGTTGCCGACCGGCACGCCTTCGAGGCTCAGGTTCATGATCCCGCGCGCGCTCTCGTTCGACACGACCTCGAAATGATAGGTCTCGCCGCGGATGATGACGCCCAGCGCGACGAACGCGTCATAGGTCTCGGCGGCGTCGGCGATCGCGATCGCTCCCGGCACTTCCAGCGCGCCCGGGACGGTGACCGTCTCATGTTCATGCCCCGCCGCCTCGATCGCCGCACGCGCGCCTTCCAAGAGCAGGTCGTTCAGATGGTCGTAAAACCGCGCCTCGACGATCAGCACCTTCGCCATGTTCAATCCTCCGTGATCGGCCGTTCGCCGACGATTTTCAGCCCATAGCCGTCGAGCCCGACCAGCGTGTGATGGGTGTTGGTCAGCAGCACCATGTCCTCGACGCCCAGTTCGTTCAGGATCATCGCCCCGACGCCATAGTCGCGCAGTTCCTCCATGTCGGGCACCGGCGCCCCGCTGCGGGCGTGGATGGCGAGGGTCAGCCCGTCGGGACGCGGGCGGTTGATGACGACGACCACACCCGCCCCTTCCTCGCCGATGATCCGCATCGATTTGCTGAGCAGCCCGCCGCGCTCGCCCCCCTCGCCGAACAGGTCGGCAAAGGGCGACAGCGCGTGCATCCTGACCAACGTCGGCTTGCCCGGATCGATCAGCCCCTTGACCAGCGCGACCTGCTCGCTGCCCGTCGCCTTGTTCCAGAAGGTCATGGCGCGCCATTCGCCGCCCCACTCGCTCTCGAACACCGTCTCCGCGCGCTTTTCGACCAGATGGTCGTGGCGCCGGCGATAGGCGATCAGGTCGCGGATCGTCCCGATCTTCAGGCCATGCAGCTGCGAAAAGCCGACCAGGTCGTCCATCCGCGCCATGGTGCCGTCCTCGTTCATGATCTCGCAGATCACGCCCGAGGGGTTGAGCCCGGCAAGGCGCGATACGTCGACCGCCGCCTCGGTATGGCCGGCGCGCACCAGCACCCCGCCTTCGCGCGCGACCAGCGGGAAGACATGGCCGGGCGTCACGATCTCCGACGCTTCCTTGCTCGCATCGATCGCCACCGCGATGGTCCGCGCGCGATCGGCTGCCGAGATACCGGTCGTCACCCCCTCGCGCGCCTCGATCGAGACGGTGAAGGCGGTTTCGTGCCGCGTGCCGTTGTTGCGCGCCATCAGGTCGAGACCCAGTTGCTCGACCCGCCCCCTGGTCATCGCGAGGCAGATCAGCCCGCGCCCGTGGCGCGCCATGAAATTGACCGCATCGGGCGTCGCCATCTGCGCCGGGATGACCAGATCGCCCTCATTCTCCCGGTCCTCGTCATCGACCAGGATGAACATCCGCCCGTTGCGGGCCTCGTCGATGATCTCTTCGGGGGACGACAGGAAGGCGTGGCGGAGACCCGCCAATTCAGCGTTGGCCACGGACTTGTTCCATTCGCATCAGATAACGGGCGAGCACGTCGATCTCGATATTGACCGACTGCCCGATGGCAAGGGTCCCAAGCGTGGTGACCGCCTGGGTATGGGGGATCAGGTTGACGGTAAAGCGCGTGCCCGCCGCATCGTCGGCGACGTCGTTGACGGTCAGCGACACGCCGTCGATCGTCACCGACCCCTTGGTCGCGACGAACGGGCTGAGCGCGCGGGGAATCGCAAAGGTCACGCGGGTCGAATCCTGGTCGGCCTCGACGTCCACGACCGTGCCGACGCCATCGACATGGCCGGTAACGATATGCCCGCCCAGCTCGTCGCCCAGCTTCAGTGCGCGTTCGAGGTTCAGCGGACGGCCCGCGACCCATTGGTCGGCGGTGCGCGACACGGTTTCGCCCGACACATCGACCGCGAACCAGTTCGGGCCCTTCTCGACCACGGTCAGGCACACGCCCGAACAGGCGATCGACGCGCCCATGTCGATGGTCGTGGTGTCATAGGCGCATGCGATCTTCACGCGCAGGTCGCCCGGCCCGTCGATCGATTCGATGCGCCCTACGTCGCTGACTATCCCGGTGAACACGCTTCGCTCCTTCTCACGGATCGCTCGGTAACTGCTCCTTCGTCATTCCCGCGAAGGCGGGAAGCCATAGCCGCTGACGGTTCGGCACGTTCGCTACCGACGGCGTATACGGATCCCCGCCTGCGCGGAGATGACGAACGGGTGCTATCGCCCGATCCTGACGCGCTCGTAGACCTCCAGCCGGTCGCTGCCAAGCATCCGGGCGTCGTACAGCCGCCACCGCCCATGCGCCTGTGCCAGATCGGGCAATCCGATATCGGGCAGCGTCCGGCCATGGCCGATCAGGATCGGCGCCCGGTACAGCAGCAGCCGGTCGACCACATCCGCGCGCAGGAACGCCGCCGCCGTCGCCGCCCCGCCCTCGACCAGCACATGATCGCCGGAGAGGCTGGCCAGCGCATCGATCGACGACAGCATCGCGAACCCGTCCAGCGCCGCGCTGTCCGCCGACAGCACCACCCGCTGCGGACTGCGTTCGGCCAAGCCGGGCAGGCGGACGTTCAGCGCCGGCCGGTCGATCTCCGCCGTGCCGCGTCCGACCAGGATCGCCTCATGCCGGCTGCGCTCCAGATGGCCGTGCGCGCGCGCCTGGGGTCCGGTGATCCACTGGCTTTGCCCGTCGGCGCGCGACACCGCCCCGTCGAGCGACAGGGCGAGCTTCAGGGTGACGAACGGCCGCCCGAGCGCCCGCCGCTTCAGGAACCCGGCCATGCTGCGTGCCGCATCGTCCGCCCGCACGTCGCAGACGACATCGATGCCCGCTGCCCGCAGGCGCGCGATGCCCTGTCCGTTGGTCCGCGGATCGGGATCGGTCAGGGCGATGACGACCCTTGCTACCCCGCTGGCCACCAGCAGGTCCGAACAGGCCGGCCCCCGCGTCGAGACATGCGCGCACGGCTCCAGCGTGACATAGGCGGTCGCGCCGCGCGCCCGTTCCCCGGCCTGTGCGAGCGCCGCCGCCTCGGCATGGGGTCGCCCGCCGCTCTGGGTCCAGCCGCGCCCGACCATCCGACCGTCGTGGACGATCACGCACCCGACATTGGGATTGGGCGCGGTCCGTCCCCGCGTCCGCTCGGCCAGCGTCAGCGCGACGCCCATCCAGCGCGCGTCGTCGGGCGTCCCGGCGGTTGCCAAGCGGGTCAGATGCCCCAGCTTTTCAGCTTGTCGTCGATCTTCTTCCATTCCGCCTGCCGCGCGGCACGTTCGCGTTCGAACTCGGCGGCCTCGGCGCGTTCCTTGGCCAGGTCGATCTGCTGCTGGGCGATGATCTCTTCGTCGGTGCGGTTCGCCGGCCAGCTTTCGACATAGATGATGTTCGGCTTGTACTCGCGTTCGAAATGCGAATCGTGGACGAACGCCCAACCGATCACCAGCACGACGCAGATCGATGCCAGCAGGAACCACCATTCATGCTTTTCGCGCGCGCGGGCGAAGTTCACGAAATCGCGAATGGCATGAACCGGCGAGAATAGATGGCGAATCTTCACTCCGGCCAAGATAGTCGCGGGGGCGTCTGATCGCCAGCCCCTCGGGACGGGTGCAGAAGAAGGATGGTTCACGCGGAGGCGCGGAGGCGCGGAGGGGTTGCGTTCCAGGCGAGTCTCTCGCGAACGGGAGACGATTTCGCCGCTTGCCCCGGTCGATCCGAGGCTGCTGGCGCGGATCGGGTTGCAGCGGACGCACCCCCTCCGCGCCTCCGCGCCTTCGCGTGAACCAACTCTTCTAAAGGCCCGCACCCCGGCGAGGTACGGGCCACCCCGATCAGCGATCCTCCATGGTGAAGCGCACCGTCATCTCGCGCCAGCTCTCCACCGCCACCCCGTCGCGGGTCGCCGGGCGGAAGCGCCATTTCGACAGCGCGCGCCGCCTGGTCGCTTCGAAGAACGCATCGCTCGTAGCGCTGACCTGCTCGACCGCGCTCACCCGGCCATTGGCACCGACCAGCACGCGCAGGACCACCACGCCGTCGCGCGCCAGATTGCGTTCGATCGCGGGATAATCGGGCTGGAAATCGGCGCGGTAGCGCGGGTCGATGCTGGCATTGACCAGCACCGGCAGCGGGCTGGCGACCGTCACCGGGCTGCCGGTGCCCGTACCGCCGGGCGCGGTCACCACCGGGGCGACGGGCGGTGGCGCCACCGGCATGTCGGTCGTGGTGGTCATGATCGGGCCCGGCACCGGGATCGGCGCGGGCGGTGCGTAGAGCGGCGGGACCGGCGCGGGATCGGGCAGCGCCTTTTCGACCGGCTTGGGCATATCGACGGGCGGGGGCGGCGGTTCGATGGGGACGTTGACCGCTTCGATCGGCTTCCACGGATCGATCCGCGTGACCACCGTCGTCGCCGTCAGGATCGCCACGGCCAGCAGGCCGCCGTTGATCGCAATCGCAATGCCCAATCCCACCGGGTTCAGGCCACGTTGTCCCTGATATGCCATGCCACCTTCCTTCTCGATTCGTATCTCCTGCCGTCCAGTCGGCCGATGCGATGAGATACCCTATCGAGGGCGGTGTAAAGCTGACGTGCGCGTCAGCCCGTCAGGCGTGCGACCGCCCGCTCGCGCCCGATCAGCGGCAGCAGCGCGGCCATGTCCGGCCCATGGTCCATACCGGTCAGTGCGCGTCGCAGCGGCAGGAACAGCGCCTTGCCCTTGCGGCCCGTCTCGGCCTTCAGCGCACTGGTCAGCTCCGCCCACGGATCGACCCATGCCAGCCCGGCGGCAACCTCCGCCGCGCGGGTCAGGAACGCACGATCCTCCTCCGCCACCGGCAGCGCATCGACCGGCCCGGTCACCACCCGCCACCAGTCGGCGGCGTCCGCGACCCGCTCCAGATTGCCGCGCACCGCATCCCATGCCGCCGCGTCCATCCACTCGGGCAGCGCCTGCCGCACCCGCTCGAACGGCAGCTGGTGCACGATCCGCGCATTCACCTGCGCCAGCTCGCCCTCGTCGAACCGCGCCGGCGCGCGCCCGAAGCGGCCGAAATCGAACGCCGCGATCAACGGCGCCGGATCGACCACCGGCTCGACCGGATCGCTGGTCCCCAGCCGCGCCAGCAGCGCGACGACCGCCTCCGGCTCGATCCCTTGCTCCCGGAAATGCTCGACGCCCAGCGACCCCAGCCGCTTCGACAGCTTGCCTTCGTTGCCGACCAGCAGCGCCTCATGCGCGAACGCCGGCGGCGTTGCGCCCATGGCGGCAAACATCTGCATCTGCGTCGCGGTGTTGGACACATGATCCTCGCCGCGCACGACATGGGTCACCCCCATATCGGCATCGTCGATCACCGAGGGCAGCAGATACAGCCACGACCCGTCGGCGCGCCGCACCACCGGATCGGACAGCAGCGCCCCGTCGAACCGCTGCGGCCCCCGCACCATGTCGTCCCATGCGATCGGCTCCGCCTCCAGCCGGAACCGCCAGTGCGGCCGCCGCCCCTCTTCCTCCAGCCGCGCCCGATCCTCGTCGCTCAGCTTCAGCGCCGCACGATCATAGACCGGCGGCAGCCCGCGCCCGGCCAGGATCTTGCGCCGCAAATCCAGCTCTTCCGGCGTCTCATAGGCCGGATAGATCCGCCCGCGCGCCACCATGTCGGCGAACACCGCCTCGTACCGATCGAACCGCGCCGACTGCCGCTCCTCGCCATCGGGCACCAGCCCCAGCCACGCCAGATCGCGCCGGATCGCCGCGACGAACCGCTCTTCGCTGCGCTGCGCATCCGTATCGTCGATCCTGAGCAGGAACCTGCCCCCCGCCTTCTTCGCGAACATCCAGTTGTGAAGCGCGGTGCGCAGGTTGCCGATATGGAGAAAGCCGGTCGGGCTGGGGGCGAAGCGGGTGACGGTCATGGCGCAGCCCTCTCGCCCATTTGTCGCATCGGCGCAAACGCGGGCGTCACATGGGTTTCACAATTCGTCCGCGCGCTCTATGGCGCACCCATTCTTTCCATCATGGATACGGGCGCACCCATGAAGCTGCTGGCGGGCAATTCCAACCTTCCCCTGTCGACCGCGATCGCGGACTATCTGGAAATCCCGCTGACCAAGGCCAGCGTGCGGCGCTTCGCCGACGAGGAAATCTTCGTCGAGGTGCTGGAAAATGTCCGCGGCGAGGACGTGTTCGTCGTCCAGTCGACCAGCTATCCGGTCAACGACAATCTGATGGAGATGCTGATCATGATCGACGCGCTGAAGCGCGCGTCGGCACGGCGCATCACCGCCGTCATCCCCTATTTCGGCTATGCGCGGCAGGACCGCAAACCCGGCCCCCGCACGCCCATTTCGGCCAAGCTGGTCGCCAACATCGTGACCGAGGCCGGCGCCGACCGCGTGCTGTGCGTCGATCTCCACGCCGGGCAGATCCAGGGCTTCTTCGATATCCCGACCGACAATCTCTATGCCGCGCCGGTGATGTCGGAGGATATCAAGACCCGGTTCGGCGAACATAACCTGATGGTCGTGTCGCCCGACGTCGGCGGCGTGGTCCGCGCGCGCAGCCTCGCCAAGCGGCTGCACAACGCCCCCCTCGCCATCGTCGACAAGCGCCGCGAGCGCGCCGGCGAATCGGAAGTGATGAACATCATCGGCGATGTCGAGGGCCGCTTCTGCGTCCTGATCGACGATATCGTCGATTCGGCCGGCACGCTGTGCAACGCCGCCGCGGCGCTCAAGCAGGCCGGCGCGGTCGGCGTCGTCGCCTATTGCACCCACGGCGTCCTGTCGGGCGGCGCGGTCGCCCGGGTCGAGGCATCGGCGCTCGAGGAACTGGTCATCACCGATTCGATCGGCAACCACGACGTGATCGCGCAGGGGCAGAAGATCCGCCACCTGACCATCGCCCCGCTACTCGCCGAAGCGATCCGCCGCATCGCCGACGAATCGTCGGTGTCGAGCCTGTTCGACTGATCCGGACGGGCCGCCCCGCCCGCGTCAATGCGGGCGGAGGGCCCCTTCCATCGCCCGCCGCACCGGCTGCCGCAGGCCCAGCATAAACGCCGCCTCGGCCACCACGAACAGCGGCCCGACGAACAGGCTCGACAGGTCGTCGACGAATGCCGGTTTGCGCCCTTCGAAATAATGGCCGACGAACTGCAGCGTCCACCCGACCACGAAACTGCCCAGCCCGACCGCCAGCCACGCGCCGGTCGACCAGGCGGCCACCCCGCTCCCCGCCCACGTGATCAGCGCGAGGAACGCCGCGAGCACCGCACCGAACATCAGGTCGAGCCGCAGATAGCCGGCCGCCGCAACCGCCGCGACGATCATCATCGGCGTGACCACCAGCCCCTCGCCCAGCGCGATTGCCGGCCGCGACAGCAGTACGGCGATGGCGAACAGGATCAGCGGAATGCCGACCATGTGCGTCGCGACATTATGTCCGTTGCGATGATATTCGGCATAGGCCGACAGCTGCCTGACCAGACGCGACATCGATCCTCTCCTTCACCAGCCGCCGGGCGAGTCGTTCGTCCGTTTCGGCAGCGTGCGGTTCGATCCTGTCACGTCCCATCGCTCGCGTCACCTTGCAGCGCGACGTAGGACGTAGCGGGTCGCCTATTCCCCGCCTGCACGAAACGTCACCGCGCGCGCTCCGTCGGGCATCGGCACCGCCAGCGTCACCCTATCGCCGATCGACAAGGGCGTGTCGTTCGCCCGCGCGAACTCGATCTGTACCCGCGCCTCGCCGTTGGCCGCGATCGTCAGCGGCGCCTCGTCCAGCAACGGTCGACCGATCGCATTGCCGGGAAAGGGTTTCGTGCGGTCCCACGCGGAGGTCGCCGGGCGGGCGATACCTGTCGCTCCGCCCCGTATCGCGATACGAACCGGCACCGCTCCTGCCCGATAGCGTATCTCGATCGTCTCGTTCTGCTGCGACCAGCGCCCGGTAACGTCAGCCGTAACCCCGCTGCCGGACAGGCGTGCGGTGTCGTCCGGCAGGCCTTCGGTCGATGCCAGCGTCACGCCCGGACCGGCGACTGGTGAAAGGTCGCCGCGATTTGCTGGCGAACAATTGGTCAGGAGCAATAGCAGCGCAACGGAAAAGCCTGTTCGTCCCATCGACGGCGCTGCCAAACCACCGTGCTGCCGCTCTTGCCGGTCAGAACGATAGGACACCGTAGGAATAGCCGACCTGCAGCGGGATCTGCAGCGAAATGTAAACACCAACCAGTTGCAGCATCCACGGCAGGCCACGAAAACCGTGCCCAAAAGCAACGCCGCAGGCAGCAGCCAACCCAACCGCCACGCATCCCCATAGCCAAAGCGTCCCCGGCGGGGCCGGGAACGTGCTACGCAAAAATCGGGAGACGAATATTCCACCTACACCTACCGCCAAGGCAAGAATGTCAGAGAGTGCTTAGCGGGATTTCTTAGCGGGCAAGTCCATCAAAAATTATCCTCGCCTAAAGTGCGTGGGAGCGTTGAGATTGACCCCGCAAGATTCGTCAGGCTGATAACGAAAAGGCGCCGGGACAACGCTCTGGACACGCATGCCGAATACGATGGCACAGCCCCCCCTACTCCTTCGCGGCCATCGGTACGTCCACCACCTTCAGCTGATACCGCCCGGGCGGCAGTAGCAGCGCGATATCCTCGCCCGGCCGGATCGCCACCCGGTCCATCGGCACCGACGCCTCGCTCTCCCCGACCGGCCGCGCCTCGACGATCCGCCAGCCTTTGGCCGGGCGCAACGCGGTTGGGATCGACACCACCCGGTCGCCTGCCGCCACCCGCCATGCCGGACGCCCGCGCACGAACTTCGCCGTCGGATGATCTACGACCACGTCGAACGTACCGGGCCGCTGCTCGGCGGGCAGCACGGCAAGCCGCTCCCGGCTACCGCCGCCCCGGCAGGTCGTCTGCGACACGGTCAGTGGGTCGATACCCGTGATCGCCTTCAGTCGCGTCGCCATCCATCGTTGGCCGTCGGCACGCGGCACTTCGGTTGCATGCGAATAACCGACATGGATCAGCAGCTTGGCCTTGGGATGCGCGGCGATGTAGGCGGCGAGCTGCTCCGCCTGTGCCGTTTCGCGCCGGGCGATGCCCTCATCCAGGGACAGGGTCGCTGCCGTCTCGCTGAACCGCTCTTCATAGGGCAACAGGCGATACCCCAGCGCCTTTGCCTCCCGCCCCAGTCGTCCGAAACCGGCTTCATAGAGGTAATAGCCGTCGGTATCTTCGAAATACAGCTGATCCGGTCGCTTGAGATAGGGCGGCAGGAATTTGTCCGGCGTTCCCAGCGCCGGGATCGACAATGTCTCCATTGCCAGTACGTCATAGCCGAGCGGACGCAGCGCACGCGCAACCCGCGCCGTAAAGCCGCGATGCTCGGATCGCTCATGGCTTTCATTGACGATCACGATCGAGGTTTTGCGGGCACGTTCGATGATCGTCCCGATCGCATCCCCCGCCCCTGCGATCGGCGAACACGCCGTCGGCTTGTAATCGCTGCTGGTGCGGGCGATCAGGTCCTCGCGGCCGAACAGGCTGAGCGTCTGCCCCGCCATTGCTCCGGCCAGGGGTTGTGCGGGATCGACGTCCGCGAGTGACCGTACCTTGTAATCGTCTTTCGCTATTGGCGCTGCGATCGGTGTCGGCGGCGGGATCAGCGTCACCTGTCCGGCACATGCCGAAACAAACAGGCAAATGACGGGTGCGAGCGGACGACGGTGAACGGCCATGGCATAGCCTAGGGTGCCGAAACGACACAGGCCATCGTCTTTTCGCGGCATGCCTGCCCGGCTAAACCACCCCGTCCCACACCAGCTTCACCCCCACCACGATCATCAGCACATAGATCAGCGTGTAGAACCGCTTCGCCGACACCCGCTGCACCAGCCACACCCCGCCGAACGTCGTCGCGATCGCCACCGGCAGCAGCGCGGCCGATGTCAGCAGGTTCGCGCGCGTGAACTGGCCAAGGCCGATATAGGCCGGCACCTTCAGCCAGTTGACCGCGCAGAAATACAGCGCGGTCGTCCCCACCAGCACGTCGCGCGGAAGTTGGCGCGGCAGTACCCAGAGCTGGAACGGCGGCTGTCCGGCATGGGCGATCTGACTGGTGATGCCCGATGCGACGCCGAACAAGGTGCCGACCCAGCCCGGCGAACGGCTGGCGACCGGCATGCCATGGCGCTCGGTCCACAATCGCCAGCCACCGAACAGGATCGAGATCAGCCCGACCGTCGCCAGTACCGCCGAAGGTGACACCAACGCCGCAAAGCCATAGCCGAGGGCGATGCCGATCACCGCGCCCGGCAGCATCCATGCCAGCACCCGCCCGTCGAAGGTCCGCCGGAACGCCCATACCCCCACCACGTCCTGCACGATCAGGATCGGCAACAGGATCGCGGCGGCGCGGACCGGATCGATCGCCAGTGCCAGCAGCGGCATCGACAGCGCGCCCATGCCGGCGAACCCGCCCTTGGCCAGCCCCTGCATCGCCACCGCGATGACGGCGACGACATAGAAGAACGGGTCGACGATCACCGGCTAATCGCGCCGCTCGGACAGCACCTGTGCGATACGGAACAGCGCCAGCACCCCGACCGCCAGCACCGCGACCAGCGCCAGCACGGCATAGGTCAGCACCGCCAGCCAGTCGGCGACCTTGCGCGTCGCGGCGGCCTGCGCGGCGACGGCGATGCTCTGCGGCGTCTCGACGCGCGGCGCGCCGGTGGTGAAGGGCGCGGGCGGCGGCACTGGCGCGCCGGTGCGCGGATCGACCTGCCGGGTGGCGTCGCTGTCAACTTCGGCGCCCGATCGTGTCGGTCCGCCATTGGTCGACATCGTCGCCACCGCGCCGACCATCGCCAGCGTGGCGAAGATCGCGAGCAGCCACGACAGCGCCCGCGCCTGCCATCCGCCGGCGGTCATGGATGCTCGACGCGGTCGCGGGTCGTCGCGGTCGCCGCGCGCACCCCGGCATTGCCGCGCCGCTTCAGTTCGGCCTTCAGCTCCTCGGGCCTGGGCGCCCACAGGAAGCCGAAGCTGACCGTGCCGTCCTTCGTCTCGACCGCATGGTGCAGCCGGTGCGCGGAAATGATCCGCTTCATATAGCTGGATTTCGGCAGATAGCGGTGCTGCAACCGGCGATGGACGATGATGTCGTGGAAGCCGAAATAGATCGCGCCATAGGCGGCGATGCCCGCGCCGATCCAGATCGTCCCCGGCCACCACCCCCATTGCACCCCGCCCAGCAGCAGCACGATCGACGGCACCGCAAAGATCGCGGCGTACAGGTCGTTCCACTCCCAGTTGCCATGGCGCGGGCGGTGGTGGCTGGCGTGCAGGAACCAGCCCGGCCCGTGCATCAGCCAGCGATGCGCGACATAGGCGAAGCCTTCCATGAAGATCACGGTGGCGAGGAAGATCAGGATGCCGATTGCCCAGTGCATCGCGGGCATATAGCGGCTCGGCCATGACATTGCGACGCCTTACCGCCCTGTTGGTCCTCGCCGGCCTCACGGGCTGCGCAGTGCCCGAGGCGCGGTTGCGCAGCGGCCTGCAATCCGCCGGCCTGTCGCGCTCTCTGTCGGCGGGCATGGCGGCGCTCTGCGCGACCGCTCTCTCGTAAAGCATCTGCGACGCAATCGCATTAAGGTCGATTTGGGCTGGATTCGACCTCCCGCATGTGCTTTAGCGCGGCAACTTTGCCAACTATCAGGCACCCACCCGAGAGGCGGAAGGCGAATCCATGAACATTCACGAATATCAGGCCAAGGAACTGCTCGCGAAGTTCGGCGTGCCCGTCCCCGCCGGCTTCTCGGCGATGAGCGTCGAGGAAGCGGTCGAAGCATCCTCGAAGTTGCCCGGACCGCTCTATGTCGTGAAGGCACAGATCCATGCCGGCGGCCGCGGCAAGGGCAAGTTCAAGGAACTGGGTCCGGATGCCAAGGGCGGCGTCCGCCTCGCCAAGACCGCCGACGAAGTCCGCGCCCACGCCACCGACATGCTCGGCAACACGCTGGTCACCATCCAGACCGGTGACGCCGGCAAGCAGGTCAACCGCCTGTACGTGACCGACGGCGTCGACATCGCGAAGGAATTCTACCTCGCGCTGCTCGTCAACCGCGCGACCGGCCGCGTCTCGATGGTCGCCTCGACCGAAGGCGGCATGGATATCGAAACCGTGGCGCATGACACGCCCGAAAAGATCCACTCGATCGACATCGACACCGCGACCGGCTTCATGCCGCACCACGGCCGCGCCGTCGCCGCCGCGCTCGAACTGACCGGCGACCTCGCCAAGCAGGCCGCCAGCGTCGCATCGAAGCTGTACGACGCGTTCCTCGGCACCGATGCCGAGCAGATCGAGATCAACCCGCTTGCCGTCACCGACGACAACAAGCTGGTCGTGCTCGACGCCAAGGTCGGCTTCGACGGCAACGCCATGTTCCGTCACAAGGACCTGATGGAACTGCGCGACACCACCGAAGAAGACGCGATGGAGCTGGAGGCGTCGAAGTACGACCTGGCCTACATCAAGCTCGACGGCGATATCGGATGCATGGTCAACGGCGCCGGCCTCGCCATGGCGACGATGGACATCATCAAGCTGAACGGCATGTTCCCGGCCAACTTCCTCGACGTCGGCGGCGGCGCGAACAAGGAGAAGGTCACCGCGGCGTTCAAGATCATTCTCGCCGATCCGGCGGTGAAGGGCATTCTCGTCAACATTTTCGGCGGGATCATGAAGTGCGACATCATCGCGGAAGGCATCGTTGCCGCCGCGAAGGAAGTGAACCTGTCGGTGCCGCTGGTCGTCCGCCTCGAAGGCACGAACGTGCAGGCCGGCAAGGACATCCTCGCCAATTCGGGCCTCGCGATCGTCCCCGCCAACGACCTGGGCGATGCCGCCAAGAAGATCGTCGCGGAAGTGCAGAAGGCGGCCTGATCGCCCTTTGCCTGCGACGGACAAGGGGTCCGGACGGAAACGTCCGGGCCCTTTTTCGTTGGGGTGGCAGGGCGATTCGCGCTAGGGTCGCCACCTGCCGCTACGGCGTCGCTGCGTTTCCATACCGGACTTGCGAAACCCACGCAAAACCGCCAGAGAAACGCGCGATGCCACCGCGTAAAACGTTTTGAGAGGGAGTGCTCATGAAGGTGCTGGTGCCGGTCAAGCGTGTGCTTGATTACAATGTGAAGCCCCGCGTGAAGGCGGACGGGTCGGGTGTCGACCTGGCCAACGTCAAGATGAGCATGAACCCGTTCGACGAGATCGCGGTCGAGGAAGCGATCCGCCTGAAGGAAAAGGGCGTGGCGACCGAGATCGTCGTCGTTTCGATCGGCGAACAGAAGGCGCAGGATACGCTGCGCACCGCGCTGGCGATGGGCGCCGACCGCGCGATCCTCATCACCAGCGAGACCAAGGTCGAGCCGCTGGGCGTCGCCAAGCTGCTCAAAGCCGTGATCGACGAGGAAGCGCCGCAGCTAATCATCCTCGGCAAGCAAGCGATCGATGACGACAACAACCAGACCGGCCAGATGCTGGCCGCGCTGACCGGCTATCCGCAGGGTACTTTCGCCAGCAAGGTCGAGGTCGCGGGCGACAAGGTCAACGTGACCCGCGAAGTCGATGGCGGGCTGGAGACGGTCGCGCTCACCCTGCCGGCGATCGTCACCACCGACCTGCGCCTCAACGAACCGCGCTACGCGTCGCTGCCCAACATCATGAAGGCCAAGTCGAAGCCGCTGGCGGCCAAGACCGCCGCCGATCTGGGCGTGGACGTCGCGCCGCGCCTGACGACCGTGAAGGTCGAGGAACCGGCCAAGCGCCAGGCGGGCGTGAAGGTCGCCGATGTCGACGAACTGGTCGGTAAGCTCAAGACGCTGGGAGTGGTCGCATGAAGACGCTGGTTTGGGTCGAACATGACGGGCAGTCGGTCAAGGACGCAACCTATGCCACCGTCACCGCCGCTGCGAAGCTGGGCGAGGTCGAACTGCTCGTCGCGGGTCAGGGCGTCGATGGCGTGGCACAGGCCGCCGCGCAGATTGTGGGCGTCACCAAGGTGCTGGTCGCCGACGATGCCGCCTATGCCCATAACCTCGCCGAAAACGTCGCGCCGCTGGTCGTCGAGTTGATGGGCAGCCATGACGCCTTCCTGGCGCCGGCCACCACCACCGGCAAGAACATCGCGCCGCGCGTCGCCGCGCTGCTCGACGTGATGCAGATCAGCGAGATCCTCTCGGTCGAGGGGCCGGACAGCTTCACCCGCCCGATCTATGCCGGCAACGCGATCGCGACGGTCAAGACCAGCGATCCCAAGCTGGTGCTGACGGTGCGCGGCACCGCGTTCGACAAGGCGGCAGCGACCGGTGGATCGGCCACGGTCGAAGCGGTCGCCTCGACCGGCGACAAGGGCGTGTCGAGCTTCGTCGGCGCCGAGATCGCCGCATCGGAACGCCCCGAGCTGACCAGCGCCAAGATCATCGTGTCGGGGGGTCGTGCGCTCGGATCGGAAGAGCAGTTCCACGCGCTGATCGATCCGCTCGCCGACAAGCTGAACGCCGCCGTCGGCGCTTCGCGTGCGGCCGTCGATGCCGGCTATGCGCCGAACGACTATCAGGTCGGTCAGACCGGCAAGATCGTCGCGCCGGAAGTCTATATCGCGGTCGGCATTTCCGGCGCGATCCAGCATCTGGCGGGCATGAAGGACAGCAAGGTCATCGTCGCGATCAACAAGGACGAGGACGCGCCGATCTTCCAGGTTGCCGATGTCGGGCTGGTGGGTGACCTGTTCAACGTGGTGCCGGAGCTAACCGCCAAGCTTTGAGCGAAGCAGCGCAAGCTGCTGACCGGTGCGCAAGGGGCAATGCCCCAAGCGCACAAGGCGGCGACGGCCGGCGTCGCCATAGCGACGACCGACGACGCGGGATTCACTCCCGCGTCACCCCCGGAGGCGAAGATCCTCCCCGGCACGGGGAGGATCTTCGAGCCCCCCTACTTCGCCGCTACGGCCGCTACCGGCAACGGCACCGCCGGATCGAGCGGGATCGCCACGCGCTTCGCCCGCTCCTTCTTCGACGGGCCGCCCTTGATCCCGCGCACGATGTCGCCGACCAGCTTGCCGACATCCTTGTATTCGTCCGGTTCCTCACAGCAGCTGCCCGGGTCGATCAACTTGCCGATCGCGCGAATGGCAAAGGTGCCGCCACCGAAAATATCGACGCCGGTGGTGCAGCCCTGCGACAGGGTGGCACATGGGCTGTCGGCCGCCAGCTCCGCACCCCGCCCATCGGCATAAGGATTGGATGCGAGCGGACGGTCGGGGGGCGCGCGTTCCGATGGCAGCGGCAGACGCGGCTCGCGCACGCCCTCCCCGCAAACCAGGATTTCGTCGTCCTGCGAATTGCGCCGCTGCGACGCGCAGGGATCGACCAGGATCGAGATTCGCTCGGGCGGGCCTGGCAGCGGGACGGCGGGCGTCGCGGCCTGTCCCAGCAGCAACAGCATGGCGTACATCGGCACGTCTCCCATATCCCCGGCGCATGGCCGATGCCATGCGTAGCACTTGTCCGGCCTACGCGCGACGGATTAGCGTGGGATCCATGATCCTGCCGCTCCTGCTCCTCGCCGCCGCACAGGCCCCCGCCCCTTCCGCACAGGACCGCGCACGGGCCGAACGGGTGCTGGAACGCGCGCCGATCATCGACGGGCATAACGACTTGCCGTGGGGCATTCGCGAACATCATCACGCGGCGGTCGAATCGGTCGACCTGACCAGCGATACGAGCAAGATCGATCCGCCGCTGCAGACCGACCTCGCCCGCCTGAAGCGTGGACATGTCGGCGGGCAATTCTGGTCGGTCTGGATCCCGGCAACGACGACAGGTCCGCAGGCGGTCGAGACGACGATCGAGCAGATCGACATCGTCCGCCGGATGATCGGCGCCAATCCGACCCGGATGGCGCTGGCTCGCGATGCGGCGGACATGGCGCGCATCGCCAGGAGCGGCCGCGTCGCCTCGCTGATCGGCGTGGAGGGCGGGCACCAGATCGACGGGCGGCTGTCGGTGCTGCGGCAATATTACAATCTCGGCGTGCGCTACATGACGCTGACGCATACCAAGAGCGTCGGCTGGGCCGATGCGTCGACCGATACGCCGCAGGCCAACGGCCTGACCCCGTTCGGTCGGCAGGTGGTGCACGAGATGAACCGGCTGGGGATGCTGATCGACGTCGCACACGTGTCCGATGCGACGATGGCGGCGGCGCTGGCCGAATCGAAGGCACCGGTGATCGCGTCGCACTCCAACGCCCGCGCGCTCGCCGACCGGCCACGCAACATTCCCGACGATCTGCTGCGGGCGATCGGCGCGAAGGGCGGGGTGGTGATGGTCAATGCCTATCCCGCCTTCCTGTCGGCGGAGTGGAACGCATGGGACAATCGCCGCGGCGCCTTTGCCAAGGCACAGGGGCTGCCGGGCAACCTGTATGGTGCGCAGGCACCGGCAGCGGTAAAGGCTTGGGAAGCCGCCAACCCCGCTCCGCGCGTGACGGCGGCAACGATGGCCGACCATGTCGAACATATCGCGAAGGGCGCCGGTCGCGCGTCGGTCGGCATCGGCGGCGACTATGACGGTATTTCCGGCACTGGTCCCGAAGGCATGGGCGGGGTCGACGGCTATCCGCTGCTGTTCGCCGAACTGGCGCGGCGCGGGTGGAGCGATGCCGACCTCGCGGCGCTGGCGCAAGGCAACGTGTTGCGCGTGCTGGGTCAGGCCGAAGCGGTGGCGAAGGCGATGGCCGGGCAGCGCCCGGTCGACGCTACCTACCCCTGACCGGCGCGAGGCGGAGGAGCGTCGCGCCGAGCAGCGCGGACAGCAGCGACCCGGCCAATACCCCGATCTTCACCTGATCGATGGCCGCCGCGTCATCGGCAAAGGCCAGCCCGCCGATGAACAGGCTCATGGTGAAGCCGATCCCGGCCAGCGCGGCGACGCCCCAGAGCTGCATCCAGTTCGCATCGCCCGGCCGGCACGACAGCCCGCTGCGCACCGCCAGCCAAATCGCGCCCAGCACACCGACCTGCTTGCCAACGAACAGCCCGACCGCGACCGCCAGCGGCAGCGGCGCCCACAGGATCGACAGCGGCACGCCGGTCACCGCGACCCCGGCATTGACGAAGCCGAACAGCGGCACCACGCCGAACGCGACCCAGGGATGGATGGCATGTTCCAGCCGGTGCAGCGGCGAATCGATCGCCTCCGGTGCGCCCGGCGTCGGCTTGACCGGGATCGTCATCGCCGCCAGCACCCCGGCAACCGTCGCGTGGATGCCCGACAGGAACACGAAGTACCACAAGGGTACGGCCAGCAGCAGATAAGGTGCCAGACGCATCACCCCCGCCCGGTTGAGCGCGACCAGCATCGCCAGCACCAGCACCGCACCGCCCAGCGCCGTCAGGTCGAGATCGCTGGTATAGCCGAGCGCGATGATCGCCACCGCCCCCATATCGTCGACGATGGCGAGCGTCGTCAGGAACAGCTTCAGCGCCGCCGGTACCCGCTTGCCCAGCAACGCCATGACGCCCACAGCAAAGGCGATGTCCGTTGCTGCCGGGATCGCCCAACCCTGCGCGAGACCCGGCGTCGACCGCGCGACCAGCAGGTACAACATCGCCGGGACGCCCATGCCGGCGATCGCCGCAATCACCGGCAGGCGGCGTTGCTCCCACGTGGCGAGCCGCCCGTCGACCAGCTCGCGCTTGATCTCTAAACCGACCAGCAGAAAGAACAACGCCATCGCCGCGTCGTTGACCCACAAATGCAGCGTCATCGGCCCATGCCGGTCGCTCAACACCGGCCCGGTCACGATATGCAGCGCGTGGAAATAGGCGGTGTCGATGCCGGGCAGATTGGCAAGCAGCAGTGCCAGCGCCGAGGCGAGCATCAGGACGATACCGCCCGACGCTTCGCCATGGAGAAAGCTGCGGATCATGGAACGGGGGCGGGTCATGGTGTCGGCCTACCAGTTCCTCTCCAGTACGGGGAGGGGGACCACGCCCAGAGGGCGGGGTGGAGGGGGGGTACTCACAAAACGCAACGGTGGTGGACGAGGACACCCCCCTCCACCAGCTTCGCTGGTCCCCCTCCCCGTGCCGAGGAGGATATATTAGTCGCGCAGCAGGTCGTTGATGCTGGTCTTCGAGCGGGTCTGGGCATCGACCCGCTTGACGATTACCGCGCAGTACAGCGCCGGCTTGCCGTCGCCGCCACCGATCGATCCGGGCACGACCACCGCATAAGGCGGCACTTCGCCCCGGAACACTTCGCCGGTCGCCCGGTCGATGATCTTGGTGGACGCGCCGAGATAGACGCCCATCGACAGCACGGCACCCTCACCGACGCGGACACCCTCCGCCACCTCGGCCCGCGCGCCGATGAAGGCGCCGTCGCCGATGATGACCGGATCGGCCTGCAGCGGCTCCAGCACACCGCCGATGCCCGCACCGCCCGACAGGTGGACGTTCTTGCCGATCTGCGCGCAGCTGCCCACGGTCGCCCAGGTGTCGACCATCGTGCCTTCGCCGACATAGGCGCCGATATTGACGAAGCTCGGCATCAGGATCGCGCCCTTGCCGATGAAGGCGCCGCGCCGCACGATGCTGCCCGGCACCGCACGGAACCCGGCGTCGCGGAAGCGATGCTCGCCCCATCCGGTGAACTTGCCCGGCACCTTGTCGAACCAGTTGGTGCCGCCCGGGCCGTCCATGATCTGGTTGTCGTTCAGGCGGAACGACAGCAGCACCGCCTTTTTCAGCCACTGGTTAACCTGCCAGCCGTCCCCGACCGGTTCGGCCACCCGCGCCTCACCCGAATCGAGCAGCGCCAGCGCAGCGTCGACGGCGACGCGGACCTCGCCCTGGGTATGGACGGTCAGTTCGGCACGGTTTTCCCAGGCGGCGTCGATCTGGGCGGCAAGGTCGGTCATGATTCCTCCACGAAGCGTAGCCACGCGACGATGTCGTGCGTGATGTAATCGATATGGTCGCGTGCCGTCCCCGGCCCCTGTTCGGACCCGTTGTCGACCCACACGGTGGTCATTCCCGCCGCCTTGGCCGGTACGAGATTGCGGGCCATGTCCTCAGCGAACAAGGCGGTCGTCGGGTCGATCTCCCATGCCGCGCACAGCCCTTCATAGGCGCTGACATGCGGCTTGGGATGATAGGCGGTGGCATGGATATCGTGGATGCCGGCGAAACTGTCCGACAGGCCGAGCTTCGCCAGGACGCGGCCGGCATAGGCCGCGTCGCCATTGGTGAAGACCAGCTTGCGTCCCGGCAGCGCTGCCAACAGGCGCGGCAGGTCGGGATCGGGCACCAGCGGCGACAGGTCGATATCGTGGACGAAATCGAGGAAATGGTGCGGATCTACCGCCTGTTCGGCCATCAGCCCCGACAGCGAGGTGCCGTGATTGTGGAAATGCAGCTTCTGTACCCGACGGGCTTCTTCCGCATCGCAGCCGAGCAGGTCGCAGATATAGTGCCCCATGCGCGCCTCGATCTCGGCGAACAGATTGGACGACGCCGGATAGAGCGTATTGTCCAGATCGAAGATCCAGTCGCGGACATGGGCTAGCGCGGGCAGCATCGGGTCGGGGCTGTAAGGGGACGAAGCGCAAGCGGCAAGCCGATCCTCCCCATATCATGGGGAGGGGGACCATGCGCAGCATGGTGGAGGGGGTAGGCCGCGCAAGGCAACCTCGCCGCATGCCGCCAGCCCCCTCCACCACCGCTTCGCGGCGGTCCCCCTCCCCGCAAAGCGGGGAGGATCCTTCAGGCCGCCTCGGTCCCTTCGATCCAGCCGCCGCCCAGCACGCGGTCACCGGCATAGAGCACCGCCGCCTGTCCCGGCGCGACGCCATATTCGGGCGCGTCGAACACCAGCCGTTCGCCCGCCAGCCGCGCCGGCACCGGCTTGGCCATCGATCGTACCTTGGCGGTCAGCGGTCCGGCATGGTCGCCGCCGATCCAGTTGATGTCGGAGAGCCGCGCCGCGCCGACCGCCAGCGCGCTGCGCGGGCCGACGACCAGCCGCTTCGTCGCGGGTTCGAGGCGTACGACATAGAGCGGTTCGGCCAGCCCGCCGATCTCGAGGCCGCGCCGCTGCCCGACGGTATAGCCGACCAGTCCGCCATGGCGGCCCAGCACCCGCCCTTCCAGATCGACGATCTCGCCACCGTCCTTCGCCTCGGGCCGCAATTTGCGCACCAGCCCGGCATAATCGCCATCGGGGACGAAGCAGATGTCCTGGCTGTCGGGCTTTCCGGCGACGCCCAGCCCCAGTTCGGCGGCGATCTCGCGCACCCTTGCCTTGGGCATCGCGCCCAGCGGGAAACGCAGGAAGTCGAGCTGGGCCTGCGTCGTCGCGAACAGGAAATAGCTCTGGTCGCGCGCCGTATCGATCGCACGGTGCAATTCGGCCCCGGCCGGCCCCATCACCCGCCGGATATAATGGCCGGTCGCAAGGCAATCGGCACCCAGGTCGCGGGCCAGCGCGAACAGGTCGGTGAATTTCGGCCCCATATTGCACTTCACGCAAGGGATCGGCGTGCGCCCGGCCAGATAGGCATCGGCGAAATCGTCGATCACCGTCTCGCGAAAGCTGCTTTCATGGTCGAAGACATAATGGGCGATGCCGAGCCTGTCGCACACCACACGCGCATCGCGAATGTCGCGCCCGGCGCAGCATGATCCGGCACGTCCTACCGCCGCGCCATGATCGTAGAGCTGCAGCGTGACGCCGATCGTCTCCGCCCCGGTCGCATGGGCGAGTGCGGCGACCACCGAACTGTCCACGCCGCCCGACATCGCCACGACGATGCGGCGCGCCGAAACGGGCGCATCCAGTTGAAATTCACCAAGGTCCATGGCCCGCCAGATAGGCGCTTCGCGCGTCGGTTGCAAAAATGCGGTGCCATTTACCGGACCTTCAACGTTGTCGAGGTAACACCATCCCCTAAGTCCTGTTGCTGGAAGAACATTTGGATCTGAGTTTCGCCCGTTTCGACCGTGGTTCCACGGTCACCACCCTGCCGACGGAGCTGGCCGTGTTGCTGGCGGCTGCGACCGGGCGGCAGGCGGCGACGCCGACGGCGCGACTGCAGACCCGACTGGCATGGAACCGCGCGCCGGTGTCCCTGCTCAATCCGGCGGACGGGGCGTTCAACGGGTGGACTGCCGCCCTGCTGAGGGCATGTGTCGTACCGGAACACCGGCCCGTCGCGAAGGGATGGCACGATGCGAACGGATGAAGACGATGTTTACCTAGCCGTTTTAGCCGATGTTCAACCGCGTTCGCGTATGACCGCGCAAGAAGGTTTGAGGGGGCGACCCCGGCTCGAGGTCCAGTATGATTGAGAACCACAAAATCCGTCCGGCAAAAGTGATCGGTCCGCTCGGCGAACCGCTGACGATCGATTCGCTGCCGCCGCCCGATACGACCCGCTGGGTCGTGCGACGCAAGGCGGAAGTGGTCGCAGCGGTCAATGGCGGCCTGCTGAGCGTCGACGACGTGTGCCAGCGCTACAACCTGTCGGCGGAGGAATTCGCCAGCTGGCAGCGCGCGGTCGACCGGTCGGGGATGCCGGGCCTGCGCGTGACGCGGATCCAGCACTACAAGTCCCTGTATGAGCGGCAGCAGCGCAAATATTGAGCCTATCAGTTAAAACGGAGGCGGAACAAGCCGGACGTTTGTGAGTCTTTCCCTCAGTACTCCCGGTACGAAATTGCCGGGTTGCAGGCAGCAATGGAGGGACGTCACATGGGTATCATCATCTGGCTGGTTGTTGGTGGCATCGTCGGCTGGCTCGCCAGCATCATCATGCGGACCGATGCGCAGCAGGGCATCATCCTGAACGTCGTCGTCGGCATCGTCGGTGCCGTGATCGCCGGTTTCGTGACCGGTGCGAACATCAACAACGGCATCACCGTGATGAGCTTCCTGTATTCGCTGGTCGGCGCGATCGTGCTGCTGGCAATCGTGAACCTCGTGCGTCGCGGTTCGGTGCGCTAAGCACCTGCCGTAACGGTACAGGATACGGGCCGTCCCTGTCGGGGCGGCCCGTTTTCGTTGGTCAGCCGCCGACCAGATCGGCAAGATTGGCGCGCATCGACACGCGGACGCCCGCCGGATCGTAACAGATTTCACTGTCCCCCGTTCCCGCCAGGCCCAGCCGCAACAGCTTCGACCCGAACCCCCGGCGGGCCGGTTGCTGCACCGACGGGCCACCGCATTCCCGCCACGTCATGCTCAGCTGATCGTCGGCCACCTGCCAGTCGAGCAGCACCGACCCTTCGACGGTCGACAGCGCGCCATATTTGACCGCGTTGGTGCCCAGTTCGTGCAGCATCAACGCCAGCGCCAGCGCCGCCCGGGCGCCGAGCGCCACGTCGGGACCGGTCAGCGTAATGCGGTCGTCGCAGCCGAACACCGCCATTACCTGTCCGATGGTCGTCGCCATGTCGGCACCAACCCAGTTGCGTTCGACCAGCACGTCATGCGCCACGCCCAGCGCCTGCAACCGGCGTTCGAACGCGTCGAGCGGCGCGCGGTCGACCGACCCGCGCAGCGTCTGCGAGGCGATCGCCTGCACCATCGACAGGGTGTTCTTCAGCCGGTGAGCGAGTTCTTGGATCAGCAGATTCTGCCGCGCTTCCGATTCGACCTGCGCCATGCCGACCTCGACCCGGTCGGCCACCTTGCGCAGGAACACGATTTCCTCCCCGGTCCATTGGCGCGGACCGGTCATGCAGACGAGGAATGCGGAAACGATTCGTCCGTCGCGGCGCACCGGTACGATGACGAACGCGCCGATGCCGCGCGCGATCAGCGCATCGGCATGCCCCGCCGTCCGACGATCGTGCTGGACATCCGCGACCACTATCGCGTCGCCCCGTCCGATATCGCCCGCCAGTTCACCGAAGGTGTCGAGCGCCTGTCGCCCCGTTAGCGACGCGCCGCCGGTCACGGTCCAGTCGGGACCGATTTCCACCTGCGTCAGACCGGCGTCGATCCGGCCGAACCCGGCACAGCTGACGTCCAGCGCCTGCCCGATCAGCGCCGACGCCGCCCGCGCGACATCGGCGACATCGTGGCAGTCGCGCAGCAGGTCGCCGAGCTGGATCAGCGCGGACTGGCGGCCATCCGCTGCGCGTTCGGCGGTGATGTCGCGCAGGATCGCGCCGAACCGGTCGCCCTCGATGCGGAAACAATGGCCGCGGAACCAGCGGCGCAGATGGGGGATGTGGTGGACGAAACCGATCGGCACGCCGTCCGACAGCATGCCGTGCAATTCGTCGGCCCAGTGCGCGGGGGCAGCCGGATCGAGCCGCCGTCCGGTCAGTGCCAGCATCCGTTCGCGGTCCACGCCCGACAGCGCGAACCACGCCGGATTGGCGTCGACGAACTGCCAATCGACCACCTGCCCGTCCGGGTCGCGGATCGCCTCGCCCAATGCAAAGCCGTCGCTGATATTTTCGAACAGTCGCTGCCAGCGTTGCTCGTTGCCGCTCAGCGCCGCCTCGGTCTCGGCGATGCGGCGCAGGGTTTCGTCGCGTTCGGCGAGCAGCCGTCGCAGTTCGAGCGTGGTTACCGCCTGCCGCGCGAGCCGCAGCAGCATGTCGCGCTGGGTGTTGCTCAACCCTTGGGGACGGGCGACGACATCGATCACGCACAGCGTCCCGACCGGAACCCCTTCGGCAATGCGCAGCGGCACGCCGGCATAGAAGCGGATATGCGGTTCCCCTGTCACGATCCCGCTGTTGCAGGTACGCGGATCGGTCGAGAGGTCGGGAATGACGAGGATGTCTTCGACATCGAGCGCGAGGGTGCAGATCGCATCGCCCAGCGACGTGCCGCACAGATCGGTGCCGACCGCCGCCACGAACCATTGCTGGTCCGCCGCGAGCAGGGTGACCAGCGCCACCGGCGCTTCGCAGATTTCGGCGGCAAGCCGGGCAAGGTCGTCCTGCCCGCCATCGCCAATCGCCTCGATCAGCCGATAGTCGCGGATCGCGGCGAACCGCCGGTCCGATCCGGTCGTATCGATCGTCGCCCCCATGTCTCGTCGCCCCTGTGGCCGGGATCGGGATAGCAATTTACCCGAAACGACACAAGGGCCGCGCAGTCTTGGCACGGCCCTTGCAAACTTATGATAACCGAGTGGCGGTTCAAGCCGATTCGGCCGCCTTGCTCCGCGCGGCGAAACTCTTGCGCAGCTTTTGCAGCTTGGGCGGGATCACCGCCAGGCAATAGGGATTACGCTGGCCTTCGCCGTCCCAATATTCCTGATGATAATCCTCGGCCGGATACCAGGTGGCGAGCGGTTCGATGGTCGTGACGATCGTGCCACGCCCTTCGCCCGCGCGCTCGATCCCGGCACGCGCCGCCGCTTCCTGTTCCGGCGAATGGGGGAAGATCGCCGAGCGATACTGGGTGCCGACGTCGTTGCCCTGCCGGTTCAGCTGCGTCGGATCATGCGTCGCGAAGAAAATGTCGAGCAGATCGTCGTAACCGATGACGGCCGGGTCATAGGTGATGCGGATAGCCTCGGCATGGCCGGTGTCGCCACCGCACACCTGCTTGTAGGTCGGATGCTCAACCGTGCCGCCGATATAGCCGCTTTCGACCTGCTCCACGCCGATCACGTCGCGAAACACCGCCTCGGTGCACCAGAAACATCCGCCGGCGAAGGTCGCCTGTTCGGTAGCCATTGCGTAATCTCCTTTGGTCGCAGAGATAGGCGCGCATCACGGCGACGCAATCGGGGGTACGGTAATGGGCAAGGTTCTGGTCACGGGCGGTGCGGGCTATATCGGCAGCCATGCGGTGCTGGCGCTGCTCGACGCGGGCCATGAGGTGGTGGTGGTCGACAACCTCGTCACGGGCTTCGACTGGGCGGTCGATCCGCGCGCGACATTGGTCGTGGCCGATATCAGCGACGACGTGGCGGTGCGCGCGGCGATGCGCGACCATGACGTCCATGCCATCCTGCACTTCGCCGGATCGGTGGTGGTGCCGGAGTCGGTCGAGAACCCGCTAAAATATTATCGCAACAACACCGCCGCCTCGCGCAGCCTGATCGAGAGCGCGGTGGGCGAGGGGGTGAAGCACTTCATCTTCTCCTCGACCGCCGCGACCTACGGCATACCCGAAGTCGTGCCCGTGCGCGAGGACAGCCCGAAACAGCCGATCAATCCGTACGGCATGTCGAAGCTGATGACCGAGATCATGCTGGCCGACGTCGCCGCCGCGCATCCGATCAACTATGCGGCACTGCGTTACTTCAACGTAGCGGGCGCCGATCCGCAGGGGCGCAGCGGCCAGTCGACGGCGGGTGCGACCCATCTCATCAAGGTCGCGGTCGAGGCGGCGACCGGCAAGCGCGGCCATGTGGGCGTCTATGGCACCGATTTCGCGACCCCCGACGGGACCGGCGTGCGCGACTATATCCACGTCACCGACTTGGCCGATGCCCATGTCCATGCACTCGACCTGCTGATGGCCGATCCGGCGAAGAGCCACACGATGAACGCGGGCTATGGCCGCGGTTATTCGGTGCTCGAAGTGCTCGACGCGGTCGACCGGGTGACGAACATGACGATCGACCGCCGGCTGGAAGGCCGCCGCGCCGGCGATCCCGACGCGCTGGTCGCCGACAACAGCACGATCCTCGCCACCCTGCCATGGCGGCCGCAGCATGCCGATCTCGACCAGATCGTGCGCGACGCGCTGGCGTGGGAGCGCAAGTTGGCGGAGCGGAGCGGCCAATAGCCGAGGCGTGCCCCCGCGCGGGCGGGGGTCCGGAGCCCCGAACGCAACCGGTGCAAGAAGCAACCCTGGATTCCCGCCTGCCCGGGAATACGGTAGTGGCCGGTGGCGCGCTTACCGGTCCGGCAACACCTGATCCGCGACGCCCCAGCCGGTCAGCAGTCGGCTGTCGGCGCGCTTCAGCAGTTCGTCGGCGTCGCGGATCGTCCAGCGGCCTGCGCTGTCGATGTCGTCCAGCTCGCGCCACGCGACCGGGGCCGCCACCGGCGCGCCGGTCCTTGCGCGGGCCGAATAGGGTAGCACGGCGGTACTGCCGCGCTGGTTGCGCAGCCAGTCGATGAAGATGCGTCCTTTCCGCTTCGCCTTCGCCATCGTCGCTACGAAGCGGTCCGGCTCGGCCTGCGCCAGCGCGCGGGAGAAGCGGTCGGCGAAATCCTTGACCGTCGGCCACTCGGCTTGCGGGGTGAGGGGAACGACGACATGGACCCCCTTGCCGCCCGACAGCATCGCGAAGCTCGCCAGCCCCAGATCGCCCAGATGCCGGCTGATATCATGTGCCGCGCGCTTCACATCGGCAAAGTCCAGCCCCTCGTCGGGATCGAGGTCGAACACCATCCGGTCGGGCCGCTCGACATCGCCGACGCCCGATCCCCAGCCATGGAATTCGATCGTCCCCATCTGCACGCAGGACAGCAGCCCGGCGGCATCGCGGACATAGAGATACGGTTCGCGCTTCCCCTCCTTCTCCGCAATATCGATCGCATGGACCGCATCGCCGAAGCTGCCGGCGTCGTGTTTCTGGAAGAAGCACGCCTTGCCCCGCCCCTGCGGACAGCGCACCAGGCTGAGCGGCCGGTCGGCGGCTGCGGGCAGCAGCAACGGCGCGACCCGCTCGACATAGGCTGCCAGATCGCCCTTGGTCAGCCGGTCGCCGGGAAAGATCACCCGCTCGGGATGGCTGATGCGCACCGCCGGCGCGGCATCGGCGGCGACCGGCGTTTCGCGCACCACGTCCTTGGCCGCCTTGTCCCCCCGCAAGGCAATGAAGCTCGCATGGCGCACCAGCCCGTCGGCGGTGAATTCGGCAAAGGCGATCTCCGCCACCAGCTTCGGCGTGACCCAGCGCGCACCCCGGCGTTGCACGGCGGGCAGCTCGACTGGTGGCGTCTTGCGCGCCAGCGGGGCCAGTGCCGCCGCCACCTCCGCCATGTTCGCCGCGTCGAATCCGGTGCCGACCTTGCCGGCATAGCGCAGGCCGCCTTCCTCCTGCACACCCAGCAACAACGACTTGAACGGCCGCCCCTTCGCCTCGCTCGGCAGCCAGCCGAGGATGACGAATTCCTGCCGATGGGTGCATTTGACCTTCAGCCAGCTGCGCGAGCGGGTGCCGCGATAGGGGGCATCGGCGCGCTTCGACACGATCCCCTCGAACCCCTCCGCACACATCGCCGCGAACAGCTTCTCGCCCGACCCGGTGACATGGTCGGAATAGGCGATGCGCGGATCGGCCCCGGCCAGCACCCGCTGCAACCGCTCCTTGCGCCGCACCAGCGCCTCGTCGCGTCGGTCGCCATCGGCATCGCGCAGCAGGTCGAAGGCGAAGCAGCGCATTTCCCCACCGTCCTTGATCGCCGCCTGCAAGGTCGAGAAATCGGGCTTGCCGTCTTTCAGCGCGACCACCTCGCCATCGAGCAACAGGCCCGGCGGCAGGCTTGCCGCCGCCTCGGCAATGCCGGGAAACTTCGCCGTCCAGTCCAGCCCGGTGCGGGTGTAGAGTCTGGGACCGGTGCCACCGGTCGCGATCAGGATGCGATAACCGTCATATTTCACCTCGTGCAGCCATTCGCCGCCCGTCGGCACCGCATCGACCAACGTCGCAAGCTGCGGTTCGACGAACGCCGGGCGCTTCGCTTCGGCCGCCACCTTGCGCGGGGCGGGCTTGCTCTCGGCAATCTCCTCCATCGTCCGCCCGGTGGTCACGCTGGTCAGCATCGTTGCAGTCAGCGTGTCGGTGCCGCCCGCTTCCCCATCGGCGACCTTGCGCAACAGCCAGTTCTCGCGCTTCTCCTTGCCACGGGGCTTGAGCCGGACCAGCAGCCATTCGCCGCGCATCCGCGTGCCCGCCAGCACGAAATGGAGATGCCCCTTCTTCAAATCCGTCGCCGATTTGCCCGCGACCGGCGACCAGGTGCCCTCGTCCCACAACATCACCGTGCCGCCGCCATATTCGCCCGCCGGGATCACCCCTTCGAACCCGGCATAATCGAGCGGATGATCCTCGGTGCGTACCGCCAGCCGCTTCTGATCGGGGTCGAGACTGGGTCCGCGCGTCACCGCCCAGCTTTTGAGCACCCCGTCCACCTCCAGCCGGAAATCATAGTGTAGCCGTGTGGCGTCATGCTTCTGCACGACGAAGCGGTTGCCTTGCCCCTTGGCCAGCGTCCCCGCTGGCTCGGCGGTGCGCGCGAAATCGCGCTTGGCGTTATAGGTGGCCAGCGGATCGGACTTGCGCGCCATGTCAGGCCCGCTTGCGCGTCGTGGCGGCCTTCTTCGCCGGTGCGCGCTTCTTCGGCGTGGTCTTCTTCGCCGGTGCCTTGGCCGCCGGCTTCTCGAGCGATTTCTTGAGCGCCGCCATCAGGTCGACGACATTGCCGCCGCTCGGTCGATCTTCGTTGGGGTCGGTATCGACGATCTTACGCCCCTTCGCCTTGGCCTTGCGCTCGATCAGGTCCTTCAACGCATCGACATAGCGGTCGTGAAACTCCTGCGGGTCGAACGCGGCGGTCTTCTTGGCGATCAGCGTCTCGGCCAGGTCGAGCAGATCGGCATCGGGCCTGGCATCGGGAATGTCGCGGAAATAGGACTGGGCGCGATTGACCTCGTCGGCATAGCGGAGCGTCTCCAGCACCAGCCCGCGCCCGCACGGCTTCAGGCTGACGACATATTCCCGGCCGCGCAGCGCCAGCTGGCCCAGCCCGACCTTCTTCGTGCGCTTCAACGCCTCGCGCAGCACGACGAACGCTTCCTCGGCAAGGTCGTCGGCGGGCACCACGAAATAGGGTTTCTCGTAATAGATCACGTCGATCTCATGCGCGTCGACGAACTGGGTCAGCTCCAGCGTCTTCTTCGACTCCAGCTTGACCGCGTCGATCTCGTCCTGGTCGAGCAGGACATATTCGCCCTTTTCGAGCTGGTATCCCTTCATGATCTCGTCCGGGTCGACCGGGCCGATGCCGGTCACCGATTTCTCGTAATGGATCGGCTTGCCGCTGGGTTCGTGAATCTGGCGAAAGCTGATGCTCGCCCCCGATTTGGTGGCGCTGTAGATTTCGACCGGGATCGATACGAGGGCGAGGCGAATCTGCCCCTGCCAATATGCGCGTGCCGTCATGCCGGTTGTCCCGAAATCGTTGCTCAACCGATTCAATTCGCAGGGGAAAGAGTCGTTCCGCGGCGCTGCCCATCGGGCCGGGGTGAAATCGCCTGCGAAAGGGCGTATGGGCGGGCCATGACCGATCCCTTTGCCCTGTTCGACGAGTGGTTCGCCGAGGCGCAGACCAGCGAGCCGAACGACCCCAATGCCATGGCGCTCGCCACCGCCGATGCCGCGGGGAGGCCGTCGGTGCGGATGGTGCTGCTGAAAGGGCATGGCCGCGACGGATTCGTGTTCTATACCAATCGCGAAGGGCGCAAGGCCGGCGATCTGGCCGCCAATCCCAACGCGGCGCTGCTGTTCCACTGGAAGTCGCTGCGCCGGCAGATCCGGATCGAGGGGCCGGTGACGCTCGCCTCCGACGCCGAATCCGACGCCTATTTCGCCTCGCGCGGGCGCGATTCGCAGCTGGGGGCATGGGCCTCCGAACAGTCGCGCCCCCTCGACAGCCGCGACACGTTCGAAGCACGCTTCGCCGAGGTACAGGCGCGATTCGACGGGCAGGACGTGCCGCGCCCGCCCTTCTGGGGCGGATACCGGGTTACCCCGCGGACGATCGAGTTCTGGCAGGACCGCGCGCACCGGCTGCACGAACGCCGGGTCTTTACCGCGACCGACGACGGCTGGAGCCAAGGACTGTTGTTCCCGTGACCGAGACCGAACGCAAGCGGGTGATCCCACTCGCCACCCGCGCCGCCATCGCGTCGGTGACGATGGCGCTGTTCCTGCTGGGGCTGAAGGGCTTTGCCGCATGGCATACCGGGTCGGTGGCGATGCTCGGCAGCCTTGCCGATACCGCGCTCGACCTGCTCGCCAGCCTCGTGACCCTGTACGGCGTGCGCCTCGCCGCGACGCCCGCCGATCACGACCATCGCTTCGGCCATGGCAAGGCGGAGGCGCTGGCCGCGCTGTTCCAGGTCATGCTCATCACCGCATCGGCGGCGGGTATCGCGTGGCGCGCCATCGCCGCGTTCGGCGCGCCGGGCGAGACGCAGGACGTGGAGTTCGGCATCGGCGTGTCGGTGATCGCGATGATCGCCACCTTCGCACTGCTGGCGTATCAGAAGTCGATCATCAACCGCACCGGATCGGTCGCGATCCGTGCCGACAATGTCCATTATCAGAGCGACCTGCTGCTCAACCTCGCGGTCATCGTCGCGATGGTGCTCGACCAGATTTTCGGGATTCGCGGCGCCGATCCGGTGATGGGCATCCTGATCGCGCTATGGCTGGGCTGGGGCGCGTTCCAGGCGTCGAGCCAGGCGATCGACCAGCTGATGGACAAGGAATGGCCGGAGGAGGAGCGCCGCGCCTTCCTCGACGTCGCCGCCCGGCAGGAGGGGCTGCGCGGCATCCACGACTTCCGCACCCGCCGGTCGGGCAGCCACGATTTCGCGCAGTTCCACATGGAGGTCGCCCGGGACATGACCGTCGCCGATGCGCATGACGTGGTCGAAGGGGTCGAACGCGCGCTGCGCCAGGCATTCCCCAAGGTCGAGGTGCTGATCCATCTTGACCCCGAAGGCCATGTCGACACCGACAATCCGCTGGTCGAGGCGGACGTGACGCCGCACTGGTTCGGCAAGCGCGTGGGAAGCTATTGATGGCGATGCCCTTCACCGTGGTCGACGCCTTTGCCGACAGGCCCTTCGCGGGCAATCCGGCGGCGGTGATGCCGCTCGACGCATGGCCCGACGATGCGCTGCTCCAGTCGATCGCGCTGGAGCATAACCTGTCCGAAACCGCCTTCGTCGTGCCGGCAAGCGACGGCGAGGCGGAGTACGAACTGCGCTGGTTCACGCCGACCGTCGAGATCGCGATGTGCGGCCATGCCACGCTCGCCAGCGGCCATGTGCTGATGGGGACGCGCGACGCGGTGCGGTTCGCGACACGCAAGGCGGGGGTGCTGATCGTTCGGCGGGAGGGCGATGGCTATACGCTCGACCTGCCGGTGACGCGGGTTGCGCCTGCCCCCGATGTGGCGTTGCTGGCGGCGCTGGGCGTCGAGGGCGAGGTGTTCGCGAGCGTGTCGGGCGCGCAGGAAACCAGCATCATCCTGGTGAAGGATGCGGCGACGGTGCACGCCTGCACGCCCGACATGGCGGCGCTGTCGGCCTGTCACGTCATGGCGATCGTCACTGCGCCGGGCGATATCGCCGATGTCGTCAGCCGCGTCTTCGTGCCCGCCTGGGGCGTGGACGAAGACCCGGTGACCGGATCGGCGCATGCCGCGCTCACCCCGTTCTGGGCAGAGCGTCTGGGCCGCGACCGCTTCACCGCGTTTCAGGCGAGCGCACGCGGCGGGCATCTGACCTGCACGCTGGACGGGGATCGCGCGGTGCTGGGCGGACAGTGCGTGACGGTGATGCGCGGCGAGCTGCTGCTGTAAGCCCGGCTTGGGCGCGGCCAATGTGGGATTGGTGGCAATTCGCAACCTGCTCCCCATCTCTCTCGAATGACCCGCTATTCGATGCTCGACCTCGTCCCCGTCCGTCAGGGGGGCACCCCAGGCGAAGCGCTCGCCGCCGCCGCCGACCTTGCCGCCCATGCCGAGGCGGAGGGATTTCACCGCTACTGGGTGGCCGAACATCACGGCATGCCGGGAATTGCCAGCGCGGCGACGGCGGTGGTGATCGGCCATGTCGCCGCCGCGACGAAGGCGATCCGCGTCGGTGCGGGTGGCATCATGCTGCCCAACCATGCGCCGCTGACCATCGCCGAACAGTTCGGGACGCTCGACGCGCTCTATCCGGGGCGGATCGACCTGGGGCTGGGCCGTGCGCCGGGATCGGACCAGATGGTTGCGCGGGCGCTGCGCCGCACGCTGGACAGCGACCCCAACGCCTTCCCGCAGGACGTCGTCGAATTGCAGAGCTATTTCGCGGACGACGGCCGCACCGGCATCCGCGCGGTGCCGGGCGCCGGTGCCAACATCGACCTGTGGATATTGGGGTCGTCGCTGTTCGGCGCGCAACTCGCGGCCATGCTCGGCCTCCCCTACGCCTTTGCCTCGCACTTCGCCCCCGCCGCGCTCGACCAGGCGCTGGAGGCGTATCGGCGTAACTTTCGTCCCTCTTCGGTGCTCGACAAACCCTATGCCGCCGCCGCGTTCAACGTGCTGGCAGCGGATACCGACGAAGAGGCCCGGCTGCTCGCCAGCTCGACCGAACAGATGTTCGTCGCGATCCGTACCGGCCAGCCGATCGAACTGCCCCCGCCCGTCGCGAACTACCGCTCGCAGATCGGGGCGCAGGGCAATGCGATCCTCGACCATGTGCTTGAATGCTCGGCGATCGGCGGACCGGACACGGTGCGGGCGGGACTGGCGAAGTTCATCGAGCGGACGCAGGTGGACGAGGTAATCGTGACCGGCGCGATGTTCGATCCGGCGGCGCGCAAGCGGAGTGCGTCGATCGCGGCGGCAGCGATGCGGGGGTTGTAGGCTCCGTCCCCCGTCCCCCGTCCCCCGTCCCCCGTTTGCTTCGAGCGCAGGTTCGAGCCTGTCGAGAACCGTAGTCGAGAAGGGGTTGCCCCAAACGCATGGTTCTCGACGGGCGCTTCTCGACAAGCTCGAAGCTGCTCGAACCGAACGGAGGGAGACGGGGGTTACGCCGACGGCAACCTCAGCCGCACCAGCAACCCGCCCAGATCCTCGCTCTCCTCGAGCGACGCTGTACCCTCGTAAATCTCCGCCACGTCGCGCACGATGGCGAGGCCGAGACCGGTGCCGGGTTTGCCCGAATCGAGCCGCACGCCGCGATCGAAAATGCGCAGCCGGTCCGCCTCCGGAATGCCGCGACCGTCGTCCTCGACCAGCAGTTCGACGAAGCCCGCATCGGCACGCGCGGTGACGAAGACGCTGCCGCCGCCATATTTGGCGGCATTCTCGACCAGGTTGCCGAGGATTTCGTCGAGGTCCTGCCGCTCGATCCGGGCGATCAGGTCCTTCTGCCCGTCCACGTCGATGCGGACATTGGGATAGAGCCGGGCGACGGCGCGTTCGACCGCCTCGACCGAGGCCCATACGTCCGCCCGGCTGTGTGCCGATCCGCGCCGCCCGACCGCGCGGGCGCGGGCGAGGTGGTGGTCGACCTGCCGGCGCATCGTCCGCGCTTCGCGGATCACCGTGTCGGCAAGGTCGTCCTGTCCCGCGGCGGAGGCATTCATGATGACGGTCAGCGGGGTTTTCAGCGCATGGGCAAGGTTGCCGGCATGGCGCCGCGCCTCCTCCGCCTGCTTGTCGTTATGTTCGACCAGCGCGTTCAGTTCCTCGACCAAGGGTGCGACCTCGGCCGGCATCGCCCCTTCGACCCGCGCCGATTGGCCTGCGCGCAACCGGGCGATCGCATCGCGAACGGCGCGCAAGGGCAGCAGGCCGTACCAGGTCTGGAGCGTCGCCATGACGATCAGCCCCAGCCCCAGCAGCGCGAACGAGCGCACCAGCGTCTTGCGCAAAGCCGCGATCAACCCGTCGAGCACGTCGCGCGATTCGGCCACCTGAAACCGCCAGACGGTCGGCGATCCGGGCAGCGTCAGGTCGCGTTCGACGATGCGCAATTTCTGGTCGGGGAACGGCCGCGCGTCATAGACATGGACGTCGGTATAGCGCTTGCCATCGACCGGCAGTTTGCGGTCCCACAGCGAGCGCGACGGCCAAGTCTCGTGCCCCGGCCCGCTCACCTGCCAGTAGAGGCCGGAATAGGGTTCGAGGAAGCGCTGATCCGACAGCTGCCGGTTGAACGTCACCTCGCCCGTCGAATCGATCTCCGCCGACACGATCAGCGAATTGAGCAGATATTCGAGCCCGTCATCGGTGTTGCGGGTCACCGCCGACACCAGCACCCGGTCGAGCGCGAAGCCGCCACCGGCCAGCAGCAGCATGATCCACAGCGCCGCGACGAGGATCATCCGCCGCGACAGCGATCCCGTCACCCGGACATAGGTGCGCGGGGCAGGATCGGTGCCGCTCGTCATGACGCTCGCTTCAGTCCTCCGCGCCCGCCGGCTTCGGCGCGCCCGGTTCGTCGAGGCTGTAGCCCAGACCCCGGATCGTCGTGATGACGTCGGCGCCCAGCTTCTTGCGGATGCGCGTCACGAACACCTCGATCGTGTTCGAATCGCGGTCGAAATCCTGGTCGTAGATATGCTCGATCAGCTCGGTGCGGCTGACCACCTTGCCCTTGTGGTGGAGCAGGTACGACAGGAGCTTGTATTCCTGGGCGGTCAGCTTCACCGGTTCGCCGGCCTTGGTCACCTTGCCCGAGCGGGTGTCGAGGCGGATGTCGCCGGCGGTCAGTTCGGCCGAGGCATTGCCCGAGGCGCGGCGGATCAGCGCGCGCAGGCGGGCGATCAGTTCCTCGGTCTGGAACGGCTTGGCGACATAATCGTCGGCGCCCGCATCCAGCCCGGCGACCTTGTCCGACCAGCTGTCGCGCGCGGTCAGCACCAGCACGGGGGCGGTGCGCCCTTCCTTGCGCCAGCGATCGAGCACGGTCAGCCCGTCGAACTCGGGCAGGCCCAGGTCGAGGATGATCGCGTCATAGGTTTCAGTGGACCCGAGGAAATGCCCCTCCTCGCCATCGGTGGCGAGGTCGACGGCATAGCCCGCACCCTCCAGCGTGGCGCGCAGCTGGCGGCCGAGATTGGGTTCGTCCTCGACGATCAGGACGCGCATCGGCTGTTCTCCCCTAGTTGCTTAACGGCTGCGGCCGGTAACCTGACCGGTCCGGGCATCGACATCGACCCAGATCACCGCCCCATCGCGCAGGAATTTGAGCGTGTAAATCCCGCGATCGGGATCATAGTCGAAGCCGAGATACTGGGCACCGCGCATCTGTGGCAGGACGCGGCGTTCGATCTCGCGCATCGGCAGGATGCGGCCCTCCGCCCGCGCGGTGCGCGCGGCCTGGTGATCGCGCAGCACCTGGTCGGGCAATGCCTGCGCATTTCCCGACACCGCCAGCAATCCCAGCACAAGGAACCGAACGACCATCGACATGAGGCGTGGCATAGGGGCAACGCGTTGAACAGCCCGTGAATAGGGCAGACAGGCTGGCGTAACTTGCTTCGTTCGCGAGTGCGGCTTACCTGCCACACATGGCTGCACCGATATTGTCCTATGAGGGCCTTGGATTGATCCAGGGCAATGGCTGGCTGTTTCGCGGGCTCGACATCCATGTCGGCACACGCGACCGGCTGGCGCTGATCGGGCGCAACGGGGCGGGCAAGACGACGCTGCTGAAGCTGATCGCGGGGGGAATCGATGCCGACGAGGGGCGCCGGACGATCGTGCCGGGCACCCATGTCGTGCTGCTGGAGCAGGACCCGAAGGTCGATGGCTACGCGACCTTGCGCGACTTTGCGCTCAGGGGGCCGCGGGCGCCGGCCGAGCATGAGGTCGATGCGATCGCCGACCAGCTGGGCATCGACCTGAACCGCGAAGCCGCCACCGCTTCCGGAGGCGAGCGGCGGCGGGCAGCGATCGCCCGCGCGCTGGCCGAGAATCCCGACGTGCTGCTGCTCGACGAACCGACCAACCATCTCGACCTGTCGGCAATCGAATGGCTCGAGGAATGGCTGAACCGCTATAATGGCGCGTTCATCGTCATCAGCCACGACCGGACCTTCCTGACGCGGCTGACCAAGTCGACCTTGTGGCTCGACCGCGGTGGTATCCGTCGGGCGGAGATCGGGTTCGGCGGGTTCGAGGCATGGATGGAACAGGCCGCCGCCGAAGAGGAGCGCGCCGCGCAACGGCTCGACGCGAAGCTCAAGATCGAGGAGCATTGGCTCCACCGTGGCGTCACCGCGCGACGCAAGCGCAACATGGGGCGGCTGGAAAAGCTGCATGAACTGCGCGCCCAGCGCGCGGCGATGCAGGGGCCGCAGGGCACGGCCAAGATCCAGGTCGAAGCCGACGATACCAAGACCAAGGTCGTGATCGACGCCGAGCATGTGACCAAGGCGTTCGGCGACCGGACGGTCCTCAAGGACTTTTCGCTGCGGGTGCGGCGCGGCGACCGGATCGGCATCGTCGGCGGCAATGGTGCGGGCAAAACGACGCTGCTGCGGCTGCTGACCGGCGATCTGGACCCGGACGCGGGCAAGATCATGCGCGCGCAGACGCTGGACGGGATCGTCATCGATCAGCAGCGCAAGCTGATGGCACCGGAAAAGCGGGTGCGCGACGTACTGGCGGACGGTGGCGACTGGATCGAGGTCAATGGCTCCAAGAAGCACGTCCATGGCTATCTGAAGGAATTCCTGTTCGATCCGTCGATCGCCGAAGCGCGGATCGGCACGCTGTCGGGGGGCGAGCGGTCGCGGCTGCTGCTGGCGCGGGAATTTGCGCGGCCGTCGAACCTGCTGGTGCTGGACGAACCGACCAACGACCTCGACCTCGAGACGCTCGATCTGTTGCAGGAGGTGATCGGCGATTATGCCGGGACCGTGCTGATCGTCAGCCACGACCGCGACTTTCTCGACCGGACGGTGACGGTGACGCTGGGGCTGGATGGTTCGGGCCATGTCGATGTCGTGCCGGGCGGCTATGCCGACTGGGTCGCGAAGCGGCGCGAGCGGACGGTGGCGAAGGCGAAGGTCGCCAAGCCGGTCGAGGCGGTAGCGAAGCCCAAATCGACCAAGATGAGCTACAAGGACCAGCGCGACCTCGACCTGCTGCCCGGCCGGATCGAGGAGCTGGAGGCGGCGATCGCGCGGGACGAGGCGCTGCTGGCCGATCCGGCGCTGTACACGAAGGACCCGAAGCGCTTCGCCGCGCTCACCGCGCAGATCGACAAGGCACGCGCGGAGAAGGATGCCGCCGAGGAACGCTGGCTGGCGCTGGCCGAGATGGCCGAGGCGTAAGGCTCCTCCCCGTGCGGGGAAGGACCTTTACACCGCTTTCCCGTGCCGGCCGGCCAGGTCGGTCACATATTGCCACGCCACCCGGCCCGAGCGGCTGCCGCGCTTTGTCGCCCAGTTGATCGCTTCCTGCGCATCGAACGGCAGGTTATAGGCGGCGCAATAGCGTTCGACGATCGCGACATAATGGTCCTGATCGACGACGTGGAAGCCCAAGGACAGGCCGAAGCGGTCGGCGAGTGCCAGCGCATCGTCGATGCCGTCGCGCGGGTTGATGGCGCTGTCCTGTTCCTTGAGGTCGCGGGGTACGAGGTGGCGGCGGTTGGCGGTGACGATCAGGCGGACGTTGCCGGGCCGTCCCTCGGTGCCACCCTCCAGCAGCGAGCGCAGCGCGCGGCCATCGGCAGGGGTGTCGAAGCCGAGATCGTCGACGAATACCGCAAAGGCGCGCGGCACGGCGGCCAGCAGCGCGAACAGGCGGGGCAGTCCGGCCAGCGCGTTGGCCGGTGCCTCGACCAGCGCCAGTGCGCCGCCGGTCGCCTGCACCTGCCCGACCGCGGCCTTGACCAGTGCCGACTTGCCGGTGCCGCGTGCGCCCCAGAGCAGCACGTCATGCGCCGCCGCGCCGGCCGCCAGCCGGGTGAGATTGTCGGTCAACGCCGTCTTCTGCGCGTCGATGCCGACCAGCCGGTCGAGCGGAAGCGGGCGGAAGCTGCGTGCCGCACGCAGCACCATGCCGTCCCAGCCATAGGCGGGATGGCCCAGCGGATCGGCGGCGGGTGGCGGCGGAGGCGACAGGCGTTCGAGCGCCTCGGCGATGCGGAGCAGCGGGTCGGTCATGGGGCGGCCCTAGCGCAAAGGCCCAGGGCACGTCATCCCGGCCTTGCGCCGACGTCCCGCCTTTGATCGAACGCAGAAGAAGAAGCGGGACCCCGGATCAAGTCCGGGGTGACGGGTTTGGTGATCTCAGCTCCCGGCGATCAGCGTTTGTGCCGCTGCGCGGTCGGCGAAGCGGGCGTCGGCCAGTGCCGCCTGCGCATTGGCGATGGCGACCGGGCGGTTGCCGGCGGCGTCGGCGATCTGGGCCATGTGCCAGCGGATCGTGGCATCGCCGGGCGACAGCCGCACCGCCTTGACCGCCAGCGGCACCGCTGCCCCCACATTGTCACCGGCATAGAGCGCCCAGCCGAGCGCATCGGCCGTCATCGGGTTGGACGGAGCGAGCGCATAGGCCGCGCTGGCATAGCCCTGTGCCGCCTCCGGCTCGCCCGCGCCGGCATAGGCGAAGGCGAGCAGCGCCAGCACCGCCGCGTCGCGATCGCCGATGCGTTCGCGCAAGCGCTCGAGCGTCTCGATCGCCGCGTCATGCTCACCCGCCGCGACCTGCCATTCGCCCAGCAGGCGGAGCGCGACGACATTGCCGGGGTTCTGGGTCAGGAACAGCGACAGGGTGGCGCTCGCCTGATCGCGCTGCCCGGCGCGGTCGCGGGCATCGACCAGCCGCAGCATCGTGGCTTCGTCGAAGCGAGTGGCGGCGGCACGGGCATAGGCGGTCGCCGCCTCTCCCATCCGCCCCGCCCCGGCCAGCGCATCGCCCAGCACCAGTTGTGCGGCGGGCGAGCCGGAATTGGCATCGGCCAGCGCCTGCGCCGCCGACAGGGCGCCGGCCGCATCGCCGCTTGCCGACAGCGCGCGGACATAGGGCAGCGCCGCCGCCGGATTGCCCGGCGCGGCGGCCGCGTCGTTGGCGAGCGTCGCGAGATTCTCGCCGGTGGCAAAGGCACCCGAGCGGCCGCGGGTCAGGGCGGCGGCACGGTCGAACAGCGGCGCGGCATTGGCGCGGTCGCCGATCCGCTCCAGCGCGCGGGCGGCGAGCAGCAGTGTGTAGCTGTCGGCATCGCTGCGCGAGGCGACCGGCAGGATGGTGTCGAACGCCTCGCGCGCCGAATCGGTTTGCAGCAGCGCCAGCGCCAGCAGCTTGCGCGCGGTGATGTTAGTCGGTTGCCGTGCGACGAGTTCGCGTAAGGGGATAGCCGCCTGTGCCTCTTCGCCGGCGGCGAGGCCGATCGAGCCGCTGAGCAGCAGCGCGCCGGGCATGCCCGCCAGCCCCCGCCCCGCCTTGTCCAGCACGCTGCGCGCGGTCGCGAGGTCGCCGGCGCGCGCCGCGAGCACCGATTGCAGGTACAGCCCCTGCGGACTGCCCGGCCGCACCGCCATCGCCCGGCGTACCGCCACCAGCATGTCGCGGGCGCGCCCAACATCGCCGAGCGTCGCGGCATAGTCGATCAACGTGTCATGGGCGTAGGGGTCGCGCGCCAAGGCCGATTCGAACCATGGCAGCGCGGCGACGAGGCCATATTGCGTCCGCATCGTCTGTGCCCGGAGCCGCAGCGCGTCGGGCGAGGCGGGGTCGGCGCGGACGGCGGCGGCACTGGCGTTGATCGCGCCGACCATGTCGCCCGCATCCTGCTGCATCCGGCCGAGCGCGACCCACGCAAATGCGTCGCGCGGGGCTGCTGCGACCCGGTCTTCCAGCGTCGACAGCCCGGCGCGGACATCGCCGCCGGCCGCCAGCGCCTGGGCGCGGATGGTCGTGGCATAGCCGCGATAGCGCGGGGTGGTGCGGTCGGCCTCGGCAATCGCGCCGGCAGGATCGCCCTGCAGCAAGCGGGCATGGGCGTAGAGCTGATGCGCGCGGGCGACAGCGAACCCGGCCTTGGTCGCGCGGTCGAGCGATGCCTGCGCCCCCGCCCCGTCGCCCAGCGCCAGTTGCGTGCGGGCCAGCACCGCCTGCGCAAAGCCCGATGCCGGATCGGCCTCGGTCGCGGCACGGGCACGGTCGCGAGCCACGGTCCAGTGGCCGGCTTCGAACTGCGCCAATGCCTGCGCGACCCGGGTCCGCGCATCGGCGTCGGCACGCGCCGGCAGCACGCCGCCGAGCGAGGCCAGCGCGGCGGCGACGACCGCCAGCCCGCCCATGCCCAGCAGCGCGCGGAACGATCGGTCAGGGTTGCAGGTCATAGCTCTTCATCAGGTCATAGAGGGTCGGGCGGCTGATGCCGAGCAGGCGGGCGGTGCCCGAGATATTGCCCTGCGCCTGTGCCAGCGCCGAGCGGATCGCCGAGCGGTCCGCTGCTTCCCGCACCGCCTTCAGGTTGATCGGGCCGGACGCCATGTCGGGACTGGCGAGGTCGAGATCGGCGGCGGTCACCGCCTTGCCATCGGCCATGATCGCGGCGCGCTTCACCCGGTTCTCCAGCTCGCGGACATTGCCGGGCCAGCCCCATGCCTCGATCGCGGCCAGCGCATCGGGGGCGAAGCGCTTCGGCCCCAGCCCCATCTGCGCGGCGTGGCGGTCGAGGAAGTGGCGGGCGAGCAAGGCGGGATCGCCGGGCCGTTCGGACAGCGAGGGGATGCGGACGACGATCTCGGCAAGGCGGTAATAGAGGTCCTCGCGGAAGCGGCCGTCGGCGACCATCGCGTCGATGTCCTGATGCGTCGCGCAGACGATGCGGGTGTCGACCGGGATGGCTTTCCGCCCGCCGATGCGTTCGATCACCCGTTCCTGGAGGAAGCGCAGCAGCTTCACCTGCAAGGGCAGCGGCACGTCGCCGATCTCGTCGAGGAACAGCGTGCCGCCCGCGGCCTGTTCGATCTTGCCTTCGGTGGTCTTCACCGCACCGGTGAACGCGCCCTTTTCATGGCCGAACAGCTCGCTTTCGAGCAGGGTTTCGGGGATGGCGGCGCAGTTGATCGCGACGAAATTGCCGCGCTTGCGCCGCGATGCGTCATGGACGCCGCGCGCGAGCAGTTCCTTGCCGGTACCCGATGCGCCGAGCAGCATCACCGAGACGTCGGCCGGGGCGACGCGTTCGATGGTGCGGGTGACCTTCAGCATTTCGGGCGCGGCGGTGATCATGCCGCCCAGCACCGCCTGCCCCTCGATCCGGTCGGCGAGACGGCGGTTCTCTGCCTCCAGCGCATGGACGTGGAAGGCGCGCGCGACGATCAGGCCCAGCGCGTCGATGTCGATCGGCTTGGCATAGAAATCCCATGCGCCCAGATCGATGGCGCGCAGCGCGCTCGACCGGTCGCCATGGCCGCTCGCCACCACGACCTTGGTATCGGGCTTCATGGCGAGGATGGCTTCCATCGTCGCGAAGCCTTCGCTCACCCCGTCGGGATCGGGCGGCAGGCCGAGGTCGAGGGTGACGACCTGCGGTTCCTCGGCGCGGACGGCGGCGATCGCCGCCTCGCGGTCGCCGGCGACGACGATGTCATAGCCCTCATAGGCCCAGCGCAACTGGCGTTGCAGCCCGGCATCGTCCTCGACGATCAACAGGCATTTGCGTGTCGTCATGCCGCCTGCTCCAATGTGGGCGTCGCCGCCGCCAGCGTGACGCGGAAGCGCGAGCCGCGCCCCGGATGGCTCTCCACCTCGATCGTGCCGCCCATGGCGTGGGCCAGCTGCCGCGCCTCGAACGCGCCGATGCCGAAGCCGGTCGGCTTGGACGAGACGAAGGGGCGGAACAGATCGTCGCGGACGAACTGCTGGGTCATGCCGGCGCCGGTGTCGACCACGTCGATCCACACCCGGTCGCCGTCCTGCCCCAGCACCACGCGCACCGGATCAGGGCCGCCGGCATCCAATGCGTTCAGCACCAGATGGTCGAGCACCTGTTGCAGCCGGGCGGGATCGGCCGCGGCGTGGAGGGTGCTCGTCCCCTCCACCACCACTGCCCCGCGCGCCCGAAAGCGCTGGACCGACTGGGCGGCGATCGTCGCCAGCGCGACGGCGCGCGGCGCTTCGATGCGGGGCGGTTCGCGTTCGGACAGGCGGGCGAGCAGGTCGTTCATGCGGGTCGCCGATTCGTTCAGCGTCGCGACCATGTCGGCGCGGAAGTCGGGATTGTCGGCGTGGCGCGGGGCGTTGCGCGCAACGAGGCTCAGCTGGCTCACGATATTCTTCACGTCATGCAGGATGAAGGCGAAGCGGCGATTGAATTCCTCGAACCGGCGCGCTTCGGACAGGGCGGACTGGGCGCGTTCCTCGGCCAGGTAGCTGGCGACCTGTCGCCCGGCGATACGCAGCAGGTCGAAATCCTCCCAGTCGAGCGAGCGGGCGAGGATCGGCCGGGCGAGCAGGATCGCGCCCATCAACCGCCCGAGATGCGGGAGCGGCACGACCACCCACGCATCGGGATGGTCGAGCATCGCATCGGGCACCGCCGCGCGCTCCGGGTCTTCGGGGTGGTCGCGCAACGGATCGAGTTCGAGGATGCGCCCGGTCGCCTGGAGATAGGTCGCCAGCCGCGCGCCGCCGGCGGTGTCGGGCAGCGCCGCCCCGTCCCAGCACCACGACGCCTGGAGCGACAGCGTATCGCCATCGGCGACCAGCAGGAGGCCGGCGGGCGAATCGGTCAGGTCGCCGACCGCCTTGATCAGCCGTTCGTCGAGCGGGGCGCCGCCCTTGGGCTCACCCAGCGTTTCGGTAAAGCGGGTCCATTCGGCGCGATAGTCGTAGCGGTGGCGGAAGAGGTGCTTGACCAGCTTCACCTTGATCCACGCGCGCAGCCAGCCCGACGAGGCGGCGGTCAGCACCGCGACGGTCGATCCGAAGACGAAGGCGGTCTGCGCGATCCGGGCATGGGAGCCGCCCAGCGCCTCGATCAGGCTGGTCGCCATGATCGTGATCGCGCAATAGGCGACGAGCCCGAGCAGCGACAGGGTGTGGAAGGTCGCGGTGCGCGAGAATTGCACGCCGCCATCGCCGGGCCGCGACAGGGCGAGGCCGACCAGCAGCGCCATGGCCGCGACGCCCACGCCCCGCGCGGCGATCAGCTCGGCCGGGACGCCGCCGAACAGATAGCTGGCGATGCTGGCATTGACGTCGATCAGCCAGAAGGCGCCGGCCGTCACCAGCACCAGCCGGGTCGCGGCCGAGGCGGTCGAGCGGAACAGGCCGTGCAGCAGCAGCAGCGCCCCCAGCGCCGCGAGCATGCCGAGCACCGTCGCGACATCGCCGATCAGGCCGGCGACCGTGGCGTTGCGCGCGCTCGCGCCGATCAGCTCGAGCAGCAGCTGCGCGACGTCGACCACCGCCACCGCGCCATAAGCCATGGTCCGCCCGAGCGCTTCGCCCCCCCGCGTGCCGGTGCGCCGCTGGATCGCGAACAGCAGCACCAGCCAGCCGAGCGTGCGCAAGCCGGCCAGCAGATGCGTCAGCGGATGGTCGGTGGCGATCCCCGCCACCGCCAGCGCCCACAAGGCGGTCAGCGCCAGCGCGACCGACAGCCAGCGGCGCGGCAGCGCGCCATCGGCCGGACCATGGCGTGCAGCCCAGAAGGCCAGCGCGCCGAACAGCAGCGCGGCGATGGCATGGCCCCAGACGACGACCCCGGTCAGCATCGCATCAGCGCGCCCCGCCCGACCAGATCACGACCCGGATCGTCTGGAGCAGGATCAGCAGGTCGAGGAAGGGCGAATAGTTCTTGGCATAATAGAGGTCGTATTCGAGCTTCTGCCGCGCATCGTCGATCGACGCGCCATAGGGATAGTTGATCTGCGCCCAGCCGGTGATGCCCGGCTTCACCATGTGCCGTTCGGCATAATAGGGCAGCTTTTCCTCCAGCGAGGAGACGAATTCGGGGCGTTCGGGGCGGGGGCCGACAAAGCTCATCTCGCCGATCAGCACGCTCCAGCATTGCGGCAGTTCGTCGATCCGCGTCTTGCGCAGGATGCGGCCGATCCGGGTGATGCGCGGGTCGTTCTTTTCGGCCCAGACGGCCGAACCGGCCGCCTCCGCATCGGTGCGCATCGAGCGCAGCTTGGGGATGTCGAAGCCGCTGCTGTACAGCCCGACGCGGCGCTGGCGGTAGAAGACCGGTCCGCGGCTGTCGAGCTTCACCGCCAGCGCCGCCAGCAGGATCACCGGCAGCGTCAGCGCGAGCAGCAGCAGGCTGGCGGCGATGTCGAACATCCGCTTGAACACGCTCGACACCATCCGCCCCGACGAGAAGCCGTCCGAAAAGATCAGCCATGACGGGTTGACGCTGTCGAGGTCGACGCGGCCCGTCTCGCGTTCGAGGAAGGTCGAGATTTCGTTGACGTGCACGCCCGTCGTGCGGATGCGCAGCAGGTCCTTGAGCGGCAGCGCGTTGCGCCGCTCCTCCAGCGCCAGCACGACTTCGGAGGCGCCGAGCAGCACGACATGGTCGGCGAGGTTGTAGATCGCGTCGCGGGCGATCGCTTCGGGGATGACCCGGTTCGCCTCGCTCATCGCGATATAGCCGACGACGACGAAGCCCGCACCGGGGCGCTGGCCGAGGTCCTTGAGCCGCTGTGCGCGCGGGCCGGCGCCCAGCACGATCACCCGCCGCTTGAACGCCTGTCCGCCCAGCAGCGTGCCGGTGACGATGCGCAGCAGGAGCAGGAGCACCGCGGCGAAGCCGACCGCATAGAGCAGGTTCGAGCGCCAGAAGGTGATGCCCGGCGCCACGAAGAACAGCACCGCGAGGAAGATGACGCCCAGCAGGATCGCCACGATCAGGCGCGCAGCGGCGAACTTCACCGATTGCAGCGCGTCGGTGCCGTACACCCCGACCGCGACCATCGCGATTTCCAGGCTGAGCGCGAAGCTCGCCAATTGCGGGATGCGGGTGTGGATCGGCTCCACCGCCATGCCGATCTGCATCGCGCGCGTGATCCAGCCCAGTTCGGCCGCCACGAGCAGCGCGGCGATGTCGAGCAGGCCGAGCAGCAGCACGGCATGGGGGATGTAATGCTTGAACAGCCGAATCATCGCGGCGATCCCGATACAGGTGTAAGGCAATCCGACACCCACCCGCTATGCCGCGAAAGCGCAAAGAAATACTGAACGCCACGATGACGCCGTTCGCCATTGTGGTCCGACCGCAACAGTTGTGGCGACTGGTCCCGCCTGTTCAGCCGGCGATCAGCATGGGCGCAGCATTGTCGCTGTTCGAACGGGACCGGACGGCGAATCCCCCTTCCCTTCGTCATCCAGCCATCTAGGCTGGCGTCAGTTCATGGAGTGGATGTGATGCGGGTACGGATCGGGGCGGCGTTGGGCGTGTTGGCGATACTGTCGGCCTGTGGCGGCGGCGGTGGTGGCGGGGGCAGCGTGACCGGCGGCAGTCCGGCGCCGACCCCGGCGCCCACCGCCACGCCGACCCCCACCCCGACGACCACGGCGGGCTGTTCGCTGCGCGAGCGGCAGGACTGGGCGCTCGCGCAGCTGCGCGAATGGTATCTCTTCCCCGAAACGCTGCCGGCCAATCCCAATCCGGCGGCGTTCTCGAACGTCGACGACTATATCGATTCGCTGACCGCGACGGCGCGGGCGCAGCGCAAGGACCGGTATTTCACCTATCTGACGTCGATCAAGGAAGAGGATGCCTATTACAGCTCGGGCGCGACCGCCGGGTTCGGCACCCGCTTCGCGCTCGACCAGACCGGGCGGCGGCTGTTCGTGATCGAATCGTTCGAAGACGCGCCGGCGCTGGGCGCCGGGATCGATCGCGGGACCGAGATCCTGCAGATCGGCACGTCGACCAGCAATTTGCGCAACGTATCGACGATCATCGATTCGGAAGGGACCGCCGGGCTGAACGCGGCACTTGGCCCCGATACGCCGGGCACGGCGCGGGTGTTCCAGTTCCGCACCATCGCGGGCGAGACCAAGACCGCGACGGTGACCCAGACCGACTTCTCGCTCCTGCCCGTCTCCACCCGCTATGGCGCCAAGGTGCTGACCGACGGCGGCAAGAAGGTCGGCTATATCAACCTGCGCACCTTCATCGATTCGGCCGAGGCACCGCTCAAGGACGCCTTTGCCAGTTTCCGGGCGCAGGGCATCAACGAGTTCATCATCGACTTCCGCTACAATGGCGGCGGGCTGATCTCGATCGCGAACCTGATGGGCGACCTGATGGGCGGCGGCAAGTCGACGAACGACGTGTATAGCTATACCAGCTATCGTCCCGAAAAGGCGTCGCGCAACACGGTCAAGTATTTCGCGCCGACCGCCCAGTCGGTTACCCCGACCAAGATCGCCTTTATCGGCACCGGGCGGACCGCATCGGCCAGCGAGCTCGTCATCAACGGCTTCGTGCCCTATCTCGGCAACAACATGGCGCTGATCGGCACCAACACTTATGGCAAGCCGGTCGGACAGATCCCGGTCGACCGGGCGAACTGCGACGACCGGCTGCGCATCGTCGCGCTGGCGGTGCAGAATTCGGCGCGGTCGGCGGCCTATTATGACGGCCTCGCGACGACGGTGCCCAATACCTGCCAGGCGAGCGACGACATCAGCTATCCGCTGGGCGACAATCGCGAACAGTCGGTCGCCCGCGCGCTCGACTTCCTTGCGGGCCGTACGTGCAGCCGCATCTCCGCCTCGACCGGCAGCAGCGCGCAGCGCGAGACGGTGCGCTTCGACGAGCGCACGCTGCTGCAGCCTGCCCGGCCGAACACGGCGCAGCGCGAGGTGCCGGGGTTGTTCTGACCGTGGTCGCTCGGCTACGCCTTCGATCATGAGAGGCGGTGCCGGCCCGCTCCCCCGCCCCACCACCTACGCCAGTATGGTGATGGGTGGGGGAGCGGGCTGGCACCGCATCCGCGTGAGCGGATCGAAAGGGCCAGGCCATGAGCGACGACGACTATATCTATGACGAAGCGAGCGGCGAGTGGATGCCGGCGTCGCAGGTCGCCGCCGCGCCGGCCGATGACGACGCGGTCGTGGTGCGCGATGCGGTGGGCAATGTGCTGGCCGATGGCGATCAGGTGACGCTGATCAAGGACCTGACCGTCAAGGGCGCGGGGCAGACGCTCAAGCGCGGGACGCTCATCAAGTCGATCCGCCTGACCGGCGATGCGCAGGAGATCGACTGCAAGTTCGACGGGATCAAGGGGCTGGTGCTGCGCGCCGAGTTCGTGCGCAAGCGGGCATGATCCCGAGCGCGATCGACCCGAGCTGGGCGGACGCGCTCGGCCCCGTCTTTGCCAGTCCGGGGATGGCGGCGCTGCGCGACTATCTGAAGGCCGAGAAGGCGGCGGGGAAGCGCATCCTGCCGCACAGCGCCGACTGGTTCACCGCACTCTCCCTCACCCCGCTCGACAAGGTGCGGGTCGTGATCCTGGGGCAGGACCCCTATCACGGGCCGGGACAGGCGCATGGGCTGTCCTTTTCGGTGCGGCCGGGGGTGGCGGTGCCGCCGTCGCTGCGCAACATCTACAAGGAGCTGCACAGCGACTTGGGCGTAGTGCCGCCCGCGCACGGCTTTCTGGAGCATTGGGCGCGGCAGGGGGTGCTGCTGCTGAACGCGGTGCTGACCGTCGAGCAGGGCCGCGCCGCCGCCCATGCCGGCCGGGGGTGGGAGGCGCTGACCGATGCGGTGGTCCATGCCGTCGCCGAACAGGGCCGGCCGAGCGTCTTCCTGCTATGGGGCGCGCATGCCCAGAAGAAGGCGGGCTTCGTCCGCGACGTTTCCGCCGGGGGGCGGCATCTGGTGCTGAAAAGCCGCCACCCCTCCCCGCTGTCGGCGCATAGCGGGTGGTTCGGCAGCCGCCCGTTCAGCCAGGCGAACGCGTTCCTCGAGGCGCAGGGACGCGGCAGCATCGACTGGGCGATCCCCCCGCTCGATACGCAGACGGAACCATCGGCCCTTCCAAGCGATTGAACACGCTTGTCCGCCACAGGGGCGGGATCAAAGAGGGAATTGCCATGAAGACGATGATGACGGCGACCGGCCTGGCCGCGCTGATGCTGCTGGGCGCGTGCGGTGGCAATGCCGACGACAAGGCCGCCGACAATATCGAGGCGATGACCGAGAACCGCGCCGACGCGCTGGAAGACCAGGCCGACATGACCAGCAACGAACAGGTTTCGGACGCGCTGGAAGCACAGGCTGAGAACGTCCGCGACATGGGCGAGGACGCCGCCGACAAGGCCGACGACGACGACAATGCCCAGGTCGAACAGGCCGTGCGCAACGCGATGTAAGTCGCGTCACGCGGCATGAAGGACCGAAAGGGGGCGCTGCGGGATCGCGGCGCCCCTTTTTGCATGTGACGGCGGCCAGCTACTGTCCCGTCACCCCGGACTTGATCCGGGGTCCCGCTTTCTTGCGACGGCGGCAGAAGAAGAAGCGGGACCCCGGGTCAAGCCCGGGGTGACGAGAGGGGTGGCGGTTTTCACGCACGGAACCGTCACCCCGGCGGAGGCTGGGGTCTCAAGCGGCGCTTGCCGTGCGCTACAACCGGAAGACCCCAGCCTGCGCTGGGGTGACGTTCGTGGCGGTTGGGGTCGACGGTTGAAATTCCACAGCGCGTTTCCCGTCCAAAGTTCACTAAGTTCACACTCGTCGCTGCGCGCGGCGGGCGCGGCGGTTCGGTTTGGGGCGGGGCACGACGATGCCGCGCTTGGCGAGTTCGAGCTCGACCTCGAACGCTTCGCCCAAGGGACCGGGTTCGCCGATATAGATGTCGTCCTGCGCGGCCAACGCGGCGGCGAGCGCGTCGTGGAGCGGCGGTTCGACCCGCTTGCGCGCGACGGGCTTGATACGGCGATCGGGGTCGAGCCAGCCGGGCAGGCGGCCGTCACTGAGGTCGGCGACCTGGATCGCGACGTCGAGATCGGCGGGCGACATCAGCTTTTCGGGCTCGGCCGGGGTGACGGGGGAAAGCGCGTCGAGCGCCGCCGCCACGCTTTGCGCCGAGGCCGGGGGCGGTGCCTCCGCCTCGCCGGGGGCCGGGCGGCGGCGCTGCTGCTTGCCGTAGCGGTCGGGATAATGGGCGGCGAGCAGGAACATCAACATCCGGTCGCCGGGGCGATGCTTCGACCCGACGCGGCGGCCATCGGCGTCGAGCACCGGTTCGACGGTGCCGTTGATCGCCCGGTCGAACGCGACGTCGACCAGCATGCCTACCGCTTGCGCAACCGCCGCATCCCAGGCGCGGGCGAACGCCTCGCCACCGGGCGAGCGACGCAGGCGATAGGCGCTGCTGGCCGACATGTGGACGGCGCGGGCGGCTTCGGCGACCGATCCGCCATCGGCGAGCGCCTCGATAAAGTCGCGCTGCTTGGCTTCGGACCAGCCGTCGCTGCGCGGTTTGCGCAGGACCGGGACCCATTGATAGGCGGCCGGGTCATAGCCGTTGGCGTCGAGATACGGCGTCTCGGACGGGACCGTCAGGTTCGAGGGGTCGAGCGCCGGTGCGGGCGCGGGCGAATGCTCCGGGAGCTGGGTGTTGGCGTGCATGGAGGGCAGGGGAACATATTGGGAACTTGTAGGACAGTGGTTTTTGGGGGATGCGTTGCAGTGGGCGTCGGTTCCGGTACACTCGGCGGATGGAATCAATCAGCCTGTCCGCCGCGCGTGCCGATCTGAAAGCGGTCATGGACCGGGTCGTCGCCGACCGGATGCCGGTGGCGATCACCCGCCGGCGTGGCGAGGGCGTCGTGATGATTGCAGCGAGCGAATGGGCGTCGATCGAGGAGACGCTGTATCTGCTGCGGTCGCCGAAGAATGCTGAGCGGTTGTTGGCGTCGGTGCGCGGGTTCGAGCGGGGCGTAGCTTTCCCCTGAAGCGCAGTTCCTCGGTGCCGTATCTGCCGAACCCTCTGGAACATGGATCACGCATTTTCATATTCGTCCGAACGGACATAAGCAGATACAGATCGCTTATAGATTTTACTTGATTGGTGGGTTAAGTGGCGTAGGTTCCCTCATAACTATCGTGGGGATCGCCCCGGACAAAAGCAAACACCGGGTTCTCCCCCGCCGCTTGCGGGGACGAAATTAGGCTGTGCAGGTGATGGCGATTGGCCATTGTCTTCGGCCAAAAGAATTGGGGCCACAACCGCGCCAACGGAAGTGACCCCTAGCGGAGGAGGCAGACGCCCACTCTCCGGTGCTTGGTAAGCCCTAGGAGTTTAGTGGACCTTCGCGACGCAATCAACCGTGCAGGCGTCTGCGCACGGGATCGCCGGAGCGCGATATGACACAGACTGCCGAAATCCAATGCATCAACAAAACCTATCGTAGCAGCGCCTATGACCGCATCTCCCATGTGGGAGGCGGTTATCCGACGCGCTGGAAACTCACACAGCAGCAAGCGATCATCGAGATCGAAACTGGTAGGTGGCGCTTCTACACCAATGTCGGCGGCTCGATTGCGTGGGTGGAGGTTGCCCGAAGCGCAGCGGGCAACAAATATCTCAAGACCGAGAACGACGGCGAGCAGCCGAACAACCTGCTCAGCCTGCCCGAGTGCCCCTGATCTGAAGTTGCGGCGGGGCGGTGGCTTTACCACCGTCCCGCTCGCGGCCGCGCCCCTCCACCATGCTGCGCATGGTCCCCCTCCCCGCATAGCGGGGAGGATCTTTGGGGTGGCACTTTCAACACAACCGCTCGTGCTGAGTAGGGGCTGAGCGAAGTCGAAGACCCGTATCGAAGCATCCGCCTCAGACGGTCCTTCGATACGTCGCTTCGACAAGCTCAGCGACTACTCAGGACGAACGGTTGCCGGGTGGGGTGTACGCCCCACCCTCCACCTCACTCCGCCGGCAGGTAAACCTCCCCACCCTTCTCGCGGAACTTCTCGCTCATTTCCGCCATGCCGGCTTCGGCCGCTGCGGTGCCGTTCGCGAACAACGCGCGGTCGGCGTCCACCTTGTCGGCGGCGAGGAACGTATCCGCCGGGGCGTTCTGCTTCGCGGCGAAGTCGCGCACTTCCTGCGTGATCTTCATCGAGCAGAATTTGGGGCCGCACATCGAACAGAAATGCGCGGTCTTGGCGCCTTCGGCCGGGAGCGTCTGGTCGTGGTAGCTTTCCGCCGTATCGGGGTCGAGCGACAGGTTGAACTGGTCGCGCCAGCGGAATTCGAAGCGGGCGCGGCTGAGGGCATCGTCGCGCATCTTGGCGGCGGGGTGACCCTTTGCCAGATCGGCGGCGTGGGCGGCGAGCTTGTAGGTCACCACGCCGACCTTCACATCGTCGCGGTCGGGCAGGCCCAGATGCTCCTTGGGCGTGACGTAGCAGAGCATCGCCGTGCCGTACCAGCCGATCATCGCCGCACCGATGCCGCTGGTGATATGGTCGTAACCGGGCGCGATGTCGGTGGTGAGCGGCCCCAGCGTATAGAAGGGCGCTTCGCCGCAGACCTGCAGCTGCTTGTCCATATTCTCCTTGATCTTGTGCATCGGCACATGGCCGGGGCCTTCGATCATGACCTGCACGTCCTGCGCCCAGGCGCGGTGGGTCAGTTCGCCCAGCGTATAGAGTTCGCTGAACTGCGCTTCGTCATTGGCGTCGGCGATCGAACCGGGGCGCAGGCCATCGCCCAGCGAATAGGCGATGTCATACGCCTTCATGATCTCCGTAATCTCGTCGAAATGTTCGTAGAGGAACGATTCGCGATGATGGGCGAGGCACCATTTGGCCATGATCGACCCGCCGCGCGAGACGATGCCGGTCACGCGCTTCGCGGTCATCGGGATGTACGGCAGGCGGACGCCGGCGTGGATGGTGAAGTAATCCACCCCCTGTTCGGCCTGTTCGATCAGCGTGTCGCGGAAGATGTCCCAGGTCAGTTCCTCGGCGATGCCGCCGACCTTTTCCAGCGCCTGATAGATCGGCACGGTGCCGATCGGGACGGGCGAGTTGCGCAGGATCCATTCGCGGGTGTCGTGGATGTTGCGGCCGGTCGACAGGTCCATGACCGTGTCGGCACCCCAGCGGATCGACCAGACGAGCTTGTCGACTTCGGCGGCGACGTTCGATGCGACCGCGCTGTTGCCGATGTTCGCGTTGATCTTGACCAGGAAATTGCGGCCGATCGCCATCGGTTCGGTTTCGGGATGGTTGATGTTGTTGGGGATGATCGCCCGGCCGCGCGCCACTTCGTCGCGGACGAATTCGGGGGTCACGTAATCGGGGATGGCCGCGCCGAAGCTCTCGCCGTCGCGGACGTACTCGCGCAGCATCTCGCGGCCGAGATTTTCGCGGGTCGCGACATATTCCATCTCGGGGGTGATGATGCCGCGGCGGGCATAGTGCATCTGGCTGACGTTCATCCCCGCCTTGGCGCGGAGCGGCCGCTTGACGACGTTGGGCAAGGGCTGGACGCCGCCCGAACGATCGGGGCCGAGCTGGCCGTTATCCTCGGGGCGGATTTCGCGGGCGTCGTAAGATTCGACGTCGCCGCGCGCGAGAATCCAGTCGCGGCGGAGCTGCGGCAGGCCGGCCATGATGTCGATGCGCGCGTTCGGGTCGGTGTACGGCCCCGACGTGTCGTAGACGTTGAGCGGCGGTTCGCCTGAAGAGGGATCGAGGTCGATCGCGCGCATCGCGACGTTCAGGGGGCCGACGTGAATCTTGCGGCTGCCACGGATCGGGCCTGTCGTTACGCCGATTTCGGTCTTTGCGGGGATGTCTGCCATATTCCACTCCATGCGGAGGGGGCGGGACTCGTGATGCCGCTCCCTCCCTACGCCGGTGTCAGCCGGATCAGGTTCAGCGGGTCGAAGGCTGCGGCCTTCCTCTCAAGCGTGACGGAACGCTCCCCCGGGGACGCGGGTGTTGTAGGCGGGTTGGGCCGGTGCGTCAAAGTGTTGCGCGCCGTATCCCCGCGCAGGCGGGGATCCAGGGCCAAGCAAACTCCCGTAGGCGCCTGTGGCTCTGGGCCCCCGCCTGCGCGGGGGTACGGGCTGGGCGGTCACTACAACAGGTCCAGCTGGCCACTCGGGCCTTCGCCCGCGCCAAAGCCGGCCATCGTTACCCCGACCAGCCGCAATCCCATGCGTAAAGGGTAGAGCGTCGCGATCAGGCTGCGGGCCGTGGCGTGGAGTGTCGCGCGGTCGGCGACGGGGGCGGAGAGCGTGCGGCTGCGGGTGACGATGCGGAAATCGGCGTATTTCGCCTTCACGGTGACGGTGCGACCGTGCTGGCCGGTCTTTTCGACCCAGTCCCACACGTCGTCGGCCATCGCCAGCACCCGCTCCTCGATCGCTTCCGGGTCGGTCAGGTCGTGGTGGAAGGTGGTTTCGGAGCCGGACGACTTGCGCACGCGGTTGGGCCGGACCGGGCGGTGATCCTCGGCGCGGGCGATGCCGTGATACCAGCTGCCCGCCTTGCCGAAGGTGCGTTGCAGGTCGGGAAGGCTCCATGCCGCAAGGTCGGCGCCGGTGCGGATGCCGAGTGCCTCCATGCGCTCCACCGTCTTGGGGCCGATGCCGTGGAACTTGCCGACCGGGAGCGACGCGACGACGCGCGGGCCGGCCTTTACGGGGATCACGAACTGGCCGTTGGGCTTGTTCATGTCGGAGGCGAGCTTGGCGAGGAACTTGTTGTAGCTGATCCCCGCCGATGCGGTGAGGCCGGTGGTGTCGAGGATGCGGGCGCGAATTTCCTCGGCGGTCGCGGTGGCGCTGGGCAGGCCGAGCCGGTTGGCGGTGACGTCGAGATAGGCTTCGTCGAGCGACAGCGGCTCGACCAGATCGGTATAGTCGAGGAAGATCGCGCGGATCTGCTGGCTGACGGCCTTGTAGACCTCGAAGCGGGGGCGGACGAAGATCAGGTCGGGACAGCGGCGCAGCGCGGTGACCGAGGGCATGGCGGAGCGCACCCCGAACACGCGCGCTTCGTAGGAGGCGGCGGCGACCACCCCGCGCCCGCTCGACCCGCCGACCGCGACCGGCTTGCCCTTCAGCTCGGGGGCATCACGCTGCTCGACCGACGCGAAGAAGGCGTCCATGTCGACATGGATGATCTTGCGGGTGGGGTCCGACATTGCGCGGGTTTACAATGCGCTACGGTACGAGACAGCGCAAGAACAAAGAGGGAATGGATGCTGCACGCTTGCCGTACCCCCGCGCAGGCGGGGATCCAGAGCCAAGCAGGCGAGCGGTAGCGTCTGACGCCCTGGACCCCCGCCTGCGCGGGGGTACGGAGCGCGCGGTACGGGCCGCTCAGCTGTTCGTCAGGTTGAGGAACACGTCCTCGAGGTCCGCTTCGCGCGTTACGACGTCGACGATGCCGTAGCCCTGTGCGGTCACCGCCGCGAGAACCTCGCCGGCATTGGCGACGTCCTTGCGATAGGTGATCGCCAGCAGCCGGTCGCCCTTGCGCTCGACCTTTTCGAAGCAGCTGGCATCGGGCAGGTCGGCGACGTCGCGGTCGAGGGTCAGTTCGACCGCCTTTTCCTGTGCCATGCCGAGGAGTTCGCGAGTCGGCTGGTTGGCGACGACGCGGCCATGGTTGATGATGGCGATACGGTCGCAGAGCTGCTCGGCCTCTTCCAGATAGTGCGTCGTCAGCACCACCGTCACGCCCGCCGCATTGAGTTCGCGGACATAGTCCCACAGCTGGTTGCGCAGCTGGATATCGACGCCGGCAGTCGGTTCGTCGAGGACGAGGACCGGGGGCGAATGGACCATCGCCTTCGCCACCATCAGCCGCCGCTTCATGCCGCCCGAGAGCGTCCGGGCATAGGCGTTGGCCTTGTCCTCCAGATGCACCGCGCGCAGCAGGTCCATGGTGCGGCGCTGGCCCTTGGGCACGCCGTAGAGGCCGGCCTGGATCTCCAGCGTTTCGGCAGGGGTGAAGAACGGATCGAACAGGATTTCCTGGTTGACGATGCCGATCGACGCCTTCGCATTGCGCGGGTGCTGGTCGATGTCGAAGCCCCAGATCGACGCGCTGCCGCTGGTCTTGTTGACGAGGCCGGCCAGCGTGTTGATCAGCGTCGACTTGCCCGCGCCGTTGGGGCCGAGCAGCCCGAAGATCTGGCCGCGGGGCACGTCGAACGACACGCCGTCGAGTGCCACCTTGGGCGCAGCGCCGCCCTTCCCCGCTGCATAGGTCTTGCACAGGTCGCGGATCGAAATGGCGGCTTGGGTTTCCATGGGGGTTGCCGATACGCCCGTGGGGGCCCCAAGGGAAGCATCGACTTGTCGAGGCTTCGCACCGTTGCTATTCGCGCAGACATGCTGCCTCCGCCCGAACTCCTCCGCGTCACCACCCCCCGCGTCGCCTGCGACGGCGCCGGCGACATCGCCCCCGCGCTCGGCCACCCGCGCGTGTGGTTGCAGATCGACGAGACGGGCTATGTCGATTGCAGTTATTGCGACCGGCGCTTCGTGCTGGTCGGCGGGCCGGCGGATGGGGCGGATCACAGCCAGTTGAAGGATCATGGGGACGGCGCGGGCCGGTAAGGCCGAACGTAGTTCGGACGACCAGCAAGGCCCGCGCCCGGCCGGCGGCGGGCAAGCTCGCCGTTGCCCGCCGACCGACGACGCGGCTTTGCCGCGGCGGTGAGACTGTTTCCTTACCCCGCCCCAACGTCATCCGCGCGCAGGCCGGGTATTTCGGCGATCGCGCGGGACGAGCGCCGCGAGAGACCCCAGCCTTCGCTGGGGTGACGGTTTAGGTCAGAAGTGCCGTTGCACCGCCCATACCAGCTGCATCACGATGGAGATGGCAACCACCGCCATGCAGATGAGGAACACCCGGCGGCGCAGCGGGCTTGCCGGCAGCAGGCCAGTTGGTTCCTGCTCCTCGGCCTCCACCGCCTGGATCCGGTCGCGCCGTGCCGTCAGTGTGCGCCGACCCAGACGCCGACGGCATAGGCCGCGCCGCTGCCCCATTTGAGCGCCGTACAGATGCCGAACACGACCAGCGCTGTGTTAGCCGCCGTCTGAAATTTCTGCTTCATTCGTCGATGCTCCACCCTTCAAGTTCTTCAGCCTATGGCCGACCGCCCGTGGCTGCAAGCACTGGAACGCGACCCCGGCTACGTCGGCAGCTGACGGCGGCACGGGGCAGGAATGGCGACGACTTTGGCTTGGGGGGAGGCCCGATATCGCAAAAGCTGAAAAGACGCCGTCAGGCTTCGTTGTCAGGCATAGGGCGGACCATCACGCTGCCAAGAAACGCGAGCAGGAATGACGTCCCCAGAAGGGCGCAACCACCATAGACCATCCAATCGTTCCGGCTGTCGAGCATGGCGTTTGCGTCCGACGCCAGTAACGCCAGCGCGCCGCCGCCCAGCAGGCCGCACGACATCGCGGAGAGCCATAACCGGCCGACGCGCCGTTCCGCCGGGGCGATGCTGTGGGCCATGGCATGAAGGCCCGGCACCAGACGCCAGGCAAGCCAGAGCGCACTCGCCAGGCACAACAATGTCAGGACAAGGAACGGCAGGTTCGGCGGATCGCCGGCCGCTACCGCGCCGAGGACCGTCGACAGGCCGCTCAACCCCGCAAAGGCCAGAACGGCGAAAGCATAGATCGAGTAGCTGACGTCGCGCTCGTGCATGGGCGAACGCTATGTGCCGGCACGCCCAAAGGCAACGTGGTCGCTCGTCCCGCACACCGGGGACCGACACCCCATTCCCCCACGCCGCCGCCGCCCTATATTGGCCGCATGACCCCGACCGATCCCCGCTCGTACCTCTATTCCGGCGACCTCGACCCCGCCGCTGCGCTCCGCGCCACGCAGGCGACGCTGGCCAATGTCGAGGATGGCGAACTCTATCTCCAGTATCGCCGGTCCGAGGCGTTCGGCTTCGACGACGGGCGGCTGAAGACCGCGTCCTACGATACCCATGCCGGGTTCGGGCTGCGTGGCGTTTCGGGGGAGACGACCGCCTTTGCGCACGCCAACGAGCTGTCCGAGGCGGCGATCCGCCGGGCCGGCGAGACGATGGCGCTGATCGATCCGGCCAAGGGGGCGAAGGCACCGCCGCCGCGCGGCAACAATAGGCATCTCTATACCGCCGCCGATCCGCTCGACCTGATCCCCTTCGCCGACAAGGTCGCGCTGTGCCAGTCGATCGATGCCGCCGCTCGGGCGCGCGATCCGCGCGTGTGCCAAGTGTCGGCGAGCCTGATGGGGTCGTGGACGGTGGTCGAGATCGTGCGGCCCGATGGCTTCGTCGCCACCGATGTCCGGCCGCTGGTGCGGTTGAACGTGTCGATCGTGGTCGAGGCGAACGGGCGGCGCGAAACGGGCAGCTTCGGGATCGGCGGGCGCTATCTGTACGAATCCTTGTTCGCCGACGCGACGTGGAACCGGGCGATCGACGTGGCGCTGGGCCAAGCGCTGGTCAATCTGGAGGCGGTCGACGCGCCGGCGGGCGAGATGACGGTGCTGCTGGGTGCGGGCTGGCCGGGGATTTTGCTGCACGAGGCGATCGGGCACGGCTTGGAGGGCGATTTCAACCGCAAGGGCACCAGCGCCTTTTCGGGCCGCATCGGCGAGCGGGTGGCGGCACCGGGCGTGACCGTCATCGACGACGGATCGATCGCCGACCGGCGCGGGTCGCTGAGCATCGATGACGAGGGTACGCCGACGCAGGAGAATATCCTGATCGAGGACGGCATCCTGAAGGGCTATATCCACGACCGGCTGAACGCGCGGCTGATGGGCGTCGCGCCGACCGGCAACGGGCGGCGTCAGGACTTTTCCCATGCGCCGATGCCGCGGATGACCAACACCTTCATGACCGGGGGGAAGGATGACCCCGCCGAGCTGCTGTCGCGGGTGAAGAACGGCATCTTCGCCAAGTCGTTCGGCGGGGGCCAGGTCGACATCGTGTCGGGCAAGTTCGTGTTTTCCTGCACCGAGGCGTACCGGGTCGAGAATGGCCGGATCGGTGCGCCGATCAAGGGCGCGACGCTGATCGGCGACGGGCCGGAAGTGTTGAAGCAGGTGCGGGGCATCGGCAACGACTTTGCGCTGGACGAAGGGATCGGCATGTGCGGCAAGGCCGGGCAGTCGGTGCCGGCAGGGGTCGGGCAGCCGACGCTGCTGATCGACGGGCTGACCGTCGGCGGCACCGCCTGATGCCGCTGGCCGAACTGGGGCGGTTTCCGCGGGTCGAGGCGCAGATCATCGTCGGGCGGCTGGAAAGCGAGGGCGTGCCGGCGGTCGCCTTCGATGGCGAGGCGAGCATCGGCGATGGCAGCTGGCTGCTGATCCCCGTGCGGGTGATGGTCGATGACGACGATCTGGATGCGGCGCGCGCAATCCTCGACGCGGCCGACGGGCCTGCCTGAAAAACGGGCAGTCGTGACGCGCTGCACAAATTAACCGCTCGTTAATCCGGCAACCGCGCCGCCAACGCCTGAAAATTGGTGGTACGGCACTTTGGCATGGCCGTTGCAACGTTTCCCCCGAGCAATGATGCGACACGGGGGGCGACATGAAATTAGTCATCGCCATCATCAAGCCGTTCAAGCTGGATGAGGTACGCGAAGCACTGACCGAGATCGGCGTCGCCGGCATGACGGTGAGCGAGGTGAAGGGATTCGGGCGGCAGAAGGGCCAGACCGAAATCTATCGCGGGGCCGAATACAGCACCAACATGGTGCCCAAGATCAAGATCGAGGTCGTGTGCGACAGCGAGATCGCAGCGCGCGTCGTCGAGGCGGTGCAGTCCGCCGCGAACACCGGCGCGATCGGCGACGGCAAGATCTTCGTTCTCGACGTCGGACAGGCGGTGCGCATCCGCACCGGCGAAACCGACCTGACCGCGCTGTGATGGGGGGCATCATGCAACATCCGAAGAAACTGATCGCCGGCATGGGCCTCGGCCTGTTCGCGGCGCTGCCCGCCTGGGCACAGGACGCCGCGCTGCAGGCACCCGCCGCCGCCGCCGCGCCGGTCGCGACCGTGAACAAGGGCGACACCGCGTGGATGATGGTGTCGACGGTCCTCGTGCTGATGATGATCGTGCCGGGCCTCGCGCTATTCTATGGCGGCCTGACGCGGACCAAGAACATGCTGTCGGTGATGACGCAGATCGGCGCGGTCGCGGCGCTCGCGATGCTGATCTGGGTCATGTACGGCTACTCGCTGGCCTTTGGTCCCGACGTGTCGAGCGCCACGCTGGCGAACTTCATCGCCAGCCCGGGCAAGGCGTTCCTGGCGGGCGTCACCTCGGCGTCGCAGGCGGCGACCTTCACCGCCGGGGTCGAAATCCCCGAATATGTCTTCATCAGCTTCCAGATGACCTTCGCCGCGATCACCATCGCGCTGGTGCTGGGGTCGGTGGTCGAGCGGATCAAGTTCGCTGCGGTGATGGTCTTCGCCATCGTCTGGCTGACGATCACCTATTTCCCGATCGCGCACATGGTGTGGGCATCGAGCGGCTATTTCTTCAAGGCGGGTGCGCTCGACTTCGCCGGCGGCACGGTGGTGCACATCAATGCCGGCGTGTCGTCGCTGGTCCTCGCCATCCTGCTGGGCAAGCGGCTGGGCTTCCCGACCGAGCGCATGGCGCCGCACTCGCTGACGCTGACCATGGTCGGCACCGGGCTGCTGTGGGTGGGCTGGTTCGGGTTCAACGCCGGGTCGGCGCTGGAAGCCAATGGCACCGCCGGTCTGGCGATGATCAACACCTTCGTCGCCACCGCTTCGGCAGGGCTGTTCTGGATGCTGGCCGAGAAGTTCTCGGGGCATAAGGGTTCGGCGCTGGGCTTCTGCTCGGGCATCATCGCCGGCCTCGTCGCGGTGACGCCGGCGGCGGGCAATTCGGGTCCGTTCGGCGCGATCGTGCTGGGCGCCGTCGCCTCGGTCGTGTGCTTCTTCGCAGTGACCGTCGTGAAGCCCAAGCTCGGCTATGACGACTCGCTCGACGCGTTCGGCATCCATGGCGTCGGCGGCATCATCGGCGCGATCGGTACGGCGGTCGTCTATGCCCCGTCGCTGGGCGGTCCGGGTGCGGCCGACTACGACATGGGCGCCAAGCTCGGCGTGCAGATATTCGCGGTGCTGGTCACCATCGTGTGGGCATCGGTCGGCACGACGATCGCATGGTTCGTCGCCAAGGCGCTGACCGGTGGCCGGGTGTCGAAGGAAGTCGAGCTGGAAGGCCTCGACCTCGGCGAACATGGCGAGCGCGCCTACAATTACTGAGTTTCCCTACCGGGCGGCGGCCTAGTCCCCTGCCGCCCGGAACCACAGTTTCCTCCTGCGGAAAAACCCCTGGGCCGGTGCGGTGACGCATCGGCCCTTTTTTTGGTTTCCGGTGCCCGGGAAGAAGAAGGGAGGGGTTCACGCGGAGGCGCGGAGACGCGGAGACGCGGAGGGGTTTCGCACGCTGGCCCGTTACCCGCGCCAGCGGCCTTATCCCAGTTGACGGCGGAGGAACGGAAAGCGCTGACGCGCGACGGCACCCCCTCCGCGGCTCCGCGTCTCCGCGCGAACCTCTTCCTTCTTCCCAGCCCACAACCCGCAGCCTAAGACGCCCCCATGACCCCTTATCTCGATCTGATGCAGCGCGCCCTGAACGATGGCGTACCGACCGACGACCGCACCGGAGTCGGCACAAGGTCGGTGTTCGGGCACCAGATGCGCTTCGACCTGTCGGCCGGCTTTCCGGTGCTGACCACCAAGAAGCTGCATCTGCGCTCGATCATCATCGAGCTGTTGTGGTTCCTGCGCGGGGATACCAATGTGCGCTGGTTGCAGGAGCAGCGGGTCAGCATCTGGGACGAATGGGCCGATGCGAACGGCGACCTCGGCCCGGTGTACGGCAAGCAGTGGCGCGACTGGGTGGCGGCGGACGGGCGGCATATCGACCAGATCGCCGAGCTGATCCACACCATCCGCACCAACCCGGCCTCTAGGCGACAGATCGTGACCGCGTGGAATCCGGGCGAGCTGCACGCCATGGCGCTGTCGCCCTGCCATTGCCTGTTCCAGACATACGTCGCGAACGGGAAATTGTCGTTGCAGCTGTACCAGCGCAGCGCCGATATCTTTCTGGGCGTGCCGTTCAATATCGCGAGCTATGCGCTGCTGACGCATATGCTGGCGCAGCAATGCGATTTGGCGGTCGGCGAGTTCATCTGGACCGGCGGCGACTGCCATTTGTACGAGAATCACCTCGATCAGGCCCGCGAGCAGCTGTCGCGCACCCCCGGCCCCCTGCCCCGGCTGGAGATCGTGCGGAAGCCCGAGGCGATCGACGGCTATGCGCTCGAAGATTTCGTGCTGCATGACTATGTCGCCCAGCCGCATATCAAGGCGGCGGTGGCGATATGATCGACGCGATCCTCGCGCGGGCCGACAATGGCGTGATCGGGGTCGATGGGCAGCTGCCATGGCACCTGCCCGCCGACCTCAAGCGGTTCAGGGCGCTGACCATGGGCCGGGCGATGGTGATGGGGCGCAAGACGTTCGAGAGTTTTCGCTCCCCCCTGCCCGGCCGGCGCCATATCGTGCTGACCCGCGACCGCGACTGGCGGTCGGACGGGGCGGAGGTGGTGCATGATCCGGAGGCCGCGCTGGCGCTGGCCGGTGGGCAAGCCGCAGTCATCGGCGGGGCGGAAATTTTCGCCCTGCTCCTGTCGCGGATCGAGCGGGTCGAGCTGACCGAGGTCCATGCGACCCCGGCGGGCGATGCGTTCGTCCCGCCCTTTACCGGCTGGGTCGAGGCGTGGCGCGAGGACCACAGTGCCGAGGGAGAACGTCCGGGGTACAGCTTCGTCACATTGCTCCGTCAGCCCACGACCGCGTAAGGGGCGGCAGCGCCGGGCAACGGCGCGTGGGGGAACGGAGCGGATGCGCAGGGCGATCTGGTGGGGCGTGGCATTGCTGGCGATTCTGGCCGCCGGCTTCCTTGCGTTGGCGCCCGGCATCGTCGAGCGGTCGATGAACAAGGTCGAGCCGACGCCGGCGATCGAGCAGCGCATGGGCGCCGATATCGATCCGGACGCGCTCGCCCGGGAACTGGCCAAGCCGACCCCCGAACCGGTTTTCGCCGACCCGATCGTGGATTTGCATGCCGACACGCTGCTGTGGTCGCGCGACCTGTTGACGCTCGGCACGCGGGGTCAGGTCGACCTGCCACGGTTGCAGCGGGGCAATGTCGCGCTGCAGGTCTTTTCGTCGGTAACCAAGACGCCACGCGGGCAGAATTACGACTCGAACGGCGACGACAGCGACAATATCACCCCGCTGGTGATCGCACAGTTGCAGCCGGTCCGGACCTGGGGATCGCTGCTCAACCGGTCGCTGTGGCACGCGACGAAGCTGCGCCGCGCGGCGCGGGCATCGAACGGGGAATTGCGGCTCATCACCAGCCCGCGCGAGCTGGACGCATTGCTGGTCGCGCGGGCGAATACGCGGCCTTGCCCGCATCATGCTGCGCCCGATTTCCCCTGCGTCAAACCGACCGGTGCGCTGCTGTCGATCGAGGGGCTGAACGGGCTGGAGGGGAGCCTGGCCAATCTCGACCGGCTGTATCGCAGCGGGTTCCGCATGGCCGGCCTGACCCATTTCTTCGACAATGAGATTGCCGGGTCGATGCATGGCCGGGCCAAGGGCGGCCTGACCCCGTTCGGGCGACAGGTGGTCGCGCGGATGGAGGACAGGGGCATGATCGTCGATGTCGCGCATCTGAGCCATGCCGGCATCGCCGACGTACTGAAGGTCGCAAGGCGGCCGATTGTCTCCAGCCATGGCGGGGTGCAGGCGACGTGCCGAGTCAACCGCAACCTGACCGATGACGAGGTGCGCGGCATCGCCCGGACCGGCGGGGTGGTCGGCATCGGATATTGGGCGGGCGCGGTGTGTTCGACCGATCCCAAGGCGATCGCGAAGGCCATCGTCCATGTCCGCGACGTGGCCGGGATCGATCATGTGGCGCTCGGGTCCGACTTCGACGGCGCGGTGACGACCGCGTTCGATACCGCATGGGTCGCGCTGGTCGCCGAGGCGCTGCGCGATGCCGGGTTGCGGCAGGACGAACTGGACAAGGTGATGGGCGGCAACGCCATCCTCGTGCTGCGCGCCGGGATGCAGCCCCTTTCGCCGGCAGCGCCCGCCCGCTAAGGGGCGGCGATGCAGCGTCTGGACGGTGGCGCGGCGGTTCCCGCGTCGTTGCGCGGGGGCATCGTCGCGCTGGGCAATTTCGATGGATTCCATGCCGGGCACCAGGCGGTGGTCGGGCGCGCGGTCGAACGGGCGCGCGCCGAAGGCCGGCCGGCGATCGTCGCGACGTTCGACCCGCATCCGCGCCGCTATTTCCAGCCGGGGCTGCCGCCGCTCCGGCTCACCAGCCTCGACCAGCGCGAGCGGCTATTCGCTGAGGCCGGGGCCGATGCGATGCTGGTGTTCACCTTCGACGCGGTGCTGGCCGGGCTGTCGGCGCAGGCGTTCGCGGCCGAGCGGCTGGTCGGGATGCTGGGCGTCGGCGGGGTGGTGACCGGGACCGACTTCACCTTCGGCAAGGCGCGCGGCGGCGATGTCGCGACCCTCAAGGCGCTGGGCGAGGCGCATGGCTTTTCGGCCGAGACGGTCGCGCCGGTCGGCGACGGACAGGCGGTGGTGTCGTCGTCGCGCGTCCGCGATGCGCTGCGCGAGGGGCGTCCGCGCGAGGCGACGGCGCTGATGACCCGCCCCTTCGCGGTCGAGGGCGTGGTGGAACATGGCGCGAAGCTCGGGCGGCAGCTGGGTTATCCGACCGCCAACTTGTCGATGGGCGGCTATCTGCGCCCCGCTTACGGCATCTATGCGGTGACCGGGCGGTTGGCGGACGGGCGGGTGCTGAAAGGCGCGGCGAATCTGGGCATCCGGCCGACGATCGAGGGCGAACCGGTCGAGCTGCTGGAGCCGTATTTCTTTGATTTTGCAGGCGATCTGTACGGACAGACGATCGAAGTCGCTCTGATCGAGTATCTGCGCGGCGAGGAAAAGTTCGAGTCGCTCGATGCGCTCAAGGTGCAGATGGCGGCGGATTGTGATCGTGCTCGGACGGTGCTGGGGTAGCTTCGGAAGTTGGCGAAGGTTGCGGTACGTTCGTTTTTGGATGGGCGGCTGGTTCGTTTTTTTTCAATGGGTTGAAGGGTTGCGCAGGGCCGTTCCGGGCGCGGAAGTTGACGCTGGTGGCGTGAAGAAGAAATCGGTTCACGCGAAGGCGCGGAGGCGCGGAGGGGTTGCGGTCCGGGCGAGCGCATCCGCGCCAGCGGCCTTGTCCTGCGGTTGCAACGAGGTTGGCGTCTCCCGATCGCGGGCGGGGGGTGCGGGCGGGACATTCTCCGCGTCTTCGCGCCTTCGCGTGAACCATTCTGCCCTCGCGGAGCAGGGATAACGACGATGCAAAGAGCGCGGCGATCCTGACCTGATGCGCCCTTGTAGGAAAGCGGTTTGCGTGGGGCCGCGCATCGGCTAATCGCTGGCGCAATCCTATGACCGATACCAGCGAACCCACGCGCGACTGGCGCGACACCGTCTTCCTGCCGAAGACCGACTTCCCGATGAAGGCCGGCCTGGCCGCCAAGGAACCCGCGATCCTCGATCGCTGGGCGAAGATGGGGCTGTACGACCGGCTGCGCGCCGAACGGCAGGGCCGCGAGCGTTTCCTGCTGCACGACGGCCCGCCCTACGCCAATGGCGACATTCATATGGGCCATGCGATGAACAAGGTGCTCAAGGACATCGTCGTCCGCACCCAGTCGCTGATGGGCAAGGACGCGCCGTACATTCCCGGCTGGGACTGTCACGGCCTGCCGATCGAATGGAAGATCGAGGAGGCGTATCGCGCCAAGAAGCGCAACAAGGACGAGGTGCCCGCGCCTGAGTTCCGCGCCGAATGCCGCGCCTATGCCGCGAAATGGGTCGATGTGCAGAAGGGCCAGTTCCAGCGGCTGGGCGTGATGGGCGACTGGGACGACCCGTATCTGACCATGAAGTTCGACGCCGAGGCGACGATCGCCAAGGAATTGCTGAAGTTCGCGATGAGCGGGCAACTGTATCGCGGGGCCAAGCCGGTGATGTGGTCGCCGGTCGAAAAGACCGCGCTGGCCGAGGCCGAGGTGGAGTATGAGGATGTCGTGTCGACGCAGATCGACGTGGCGTTCGAGATTGTGGACGCGCCGAATGCGCCCGAACTGGTCGGCGCGCATGCGGTGATCTGGACGACGACGCCGTGGACGATCCCGGTCAATCAGGCTTTGGCTTATGGGCCGGAGATCGAGTACGGAATCGCTCGAGTAACGTTGCAGAACGGTGACGTTAAGCGTGTCCTCACGGCGACACAGCTCTGGCCGCAGTTTTACTCGCGCGCAAATGCTGGCCAGCAAGGCATGTTCGCAGGAGAGTATGTCGCCAAGGTAGAAGTTGAAGGAGTCATCAAGGGCTTCGACCTCGCCGGCGCTACCGCGCGCCACCCGATGCACGCACGCGGCGGATTCTTCGCCAAGCCGCGTCCGCTGCTGGCCGGCGACTTCGTGACGACCGATGCCGGTACGGGCCTCGTCCATATGGCCCCCGATCATGGCGAGGACGATTTCGAGCTGTGCAAGGCGAACGGCATCGAACCGGTGTTCGCGGTGCAGGGCGATGGCCGCTACCGCGACGACTGGGCGTGGCTGGGCGGCGAAGGCAGCGTCATCAACCCGAAATTCGTTGCCGCCGGGCGTGGCGGCAAGCTGGAGGAAGGGCCGATCTGTCGCGACCTGCGCGAAGCGGGCGCGCTGCTGGCGGCGTCGGACGACTTTGCGCACAGCTATCCGCATAGCTGGCGGTCGAAGGCGAAGGTGATTTTCCGGGCGACACCGCAGTGGTTCATTCCGATGGACCGTTCTTCTAAGCCCTCTCCCCTTCAGGGGAGAGGGTTGGGAGAGGGGGTGTCGGGTGATCCGTTGCTCTCGGTGACCCATCTCGACGGCAGTCCCCTCTCCCCGACCCTCTCCCCTGAAGGGGAGAGGGAGGGTAACGGCGCGACTCTGCGCGAAATCGCGCTCGATGCGATCGAACGCACGCGGTTCGTGCCGGAGAAGGGGCGCAACCGGATCGGGGCGATGGTGTCGGGGCGGCCCGACTGGGTCATCAGCCGCCAGCGCGCCTGGGGTGTGCCGATCGCGCTGTACGTCAACCGGGCGACCGGCGACTATCTGCGCGACCCCGCCGTCAACGAACGCATTCTGACCGCCTTCCGCGAGGGCGGGGCCGATGCGTGGTATGCGGCGGATCATCAGGCGCTGCTGGGGGCGGACTACGCCCTCGCCGATTATGAGGTCGTGACCGACATTCTCGACGTGTGGTTCGATTCGGGCTGCACCCATGTCTTCACCATCGAGAAGCGCTTCGGGGCAGGCACCCGCGCGAACCTGTATCTCGAAGGGTCGGACCAGCATCGCGGCTGGTTTCAGTCGTCGCTGCTCGAAAGCTGCGGGACGCGGGGGCAGGCACCCTATGATGCGGTGCTGACGCATGGCTTCGCGCTGGACGGCAACGGGCGCAAGATGTCGAAGTCGCTCGGCAATGTCGTCGATCCGTTGAAGGTGATCGGCGAATCCGGCGCGGACATCCTCCGCCTGTGGGTCGCGCAGACCGATTATTTCGAGGATGTGCGGATCGGCAAGGAAGTGCTGGCCGGCACGGGCGATACCTATCGCAAGCTGCGCAACACCTTCCGCTATCTGCTGGGCGCGCTGGACGGCTTCAGCGAGGACGAGCGGGTGCGGGTGGCCGAGATGCCGGGGCTGGAGCGCTATGTCCTGCACTTGCTGGGCGAGCTGGATACCGAGCTGCGCGCGGCAGCGGAAGCGTTTGAGTTCAACCGCTATGCCCGCGCGCTGACCGATTTCGCCAACGAGGACCTGTCGGCGTTCTTCTTCGATATCCGCAAGGATTCGCTGTACTGCGACGCGAGCGAAGATGTGCGGCGGCGGGCATATCGCACCGTGCTGGACGTGCTGTTCCACGCGCTGGTCCGCTATGCCGCGCCGATCCTGGCGTTCACGGCGGAAGAGGTGTGGCAGGCGCGTTTTGCCAGCGAGGACGGGTCGGTCCATCTGCTCGAATGGCCCGAACTGCCGCAGCTGCCCGCCGACCAGCCGCTGGGCACGGCATGGGCCGAGGTGCGCGTGCTGCGCCAGCAGGTAACCGAGGCGATCGAGCCGCTGCGCCGCGCGAAGACGGTGCGGTCGAGTCTGGAGGCCGAAGTGACGGTGCCGTCGCTGCCGCTGCCGGCGGACGAGCTGGCCGAGCTGTTCATCGTCGCGAAGGTGCGCCAAGCCGATGGGCCGATCACGGTAGCGCGGACGGAGGAGGCCAAGTGCGGGCGCTGCTGGCGGCACCTGCCCGATGTGGCAGTCGATGGCGACCTGTGCGGTCGCTGTGCGGAGGTGGTGGCATGAGCCTGCGCAAGATGTCGGTGGGGATCGCGCTGCTGGTGCTGATCGTCGACCAGTTCGTCAAATACTGGGTCACTGGTCCGATGGGGATCGATTATCCGGGAGCGGAACTGAACCTGTTGCCCTTCTTCACGCTGCGCTTCGTCCAGAATTTCGGCGTGTCGCTGGGGTTATTGCAGGCCGGCAGCGAATTCGCGCGCTGGGCACTGGTCGCGATGACCGCGATCATCGCCACCGGCGTGGCGGTATGGATCCGGCGCGAGACGCAGAAGCCCGAGCTGATCGGCCTGGGGCTGGTGCTGGGCGGGGCGCTGGGCAACATCATCGACCGGGTCCGTTTCGGCTATGTCGTCGACTATGCCGACTTCCATGTTTTCGGCTACAGCCCGTTTCTGGTATTCAACATCGCCGATGCGGCGATTTCGATCGGTGTCGTGATCCTGCTCGTCCGCGCGCTGTTCACGCCGAAGCCGAAGCACGATGTTCCTGTGGAGAAGGCCAATGCGTAAGTTTGTCGTCATCAGCAGCCTCGGCCTGATCCTTGCCGGGTGTCAGGGCAATGCCCTGAACCGCCAGCGCCCCGACGAATTCGCCGTCGCGCGCCAGGCGCCGCTGGTGATCCCGCCCGATTATGCGCTGGTGCCGCCGCAGCCGGGCGCACCGCGTCCGCAGGACACCGCCGCCTCGACCCAGGCGATGCAGGCGCTGTTCGGCGGCCCGGCGCAGCGTAGCGCGACCGAGCGGCTGACGCTGGAACAGGCCGGCGGTGCCGGTGCGGCCGATGCGGGGATCCGCTCGGGCGTGGCCGATCCGGGGACGAACGTCGTCGACAAGGGTTCGACGACCCGCGACATCATCGCGGCGCCGGCGGGTGACGGGCAGACGGCGCGGACGACCACGCCGTAAGGGGTTTGGTTTCGGGTTTGGGAAAGGCCGGTTGCCCCACGGGGTGACCGGCCTTTCTTTTGCCCTACCTGCTCCCCGCCCCCCTTCGTTTGCTTCGAGCGCAGGTTCGAGCCTGTCGAGAACCATAGTCGAGAAGGCGGTGTCCCCAAACGGGGTGTTCTCGACCGACGCTTCTCGACAAGCTCGAAGCTGCTCGAACCGAATGGGATTTGGTTTGGTTAAAGCTCTTTGCGTTTGCCCTGAGTAGCCATTGAGCGAAGTCGAAATGGCGTATCGAAGGATTGCCTGAGGCGGGTGCTTCGATACGGGTCTTCGACTGCGCTCAGCCCCTACTCAGCACGAACGGGGTTTACGTTTCTTCGTCCCTTCAGAACGCCGCGGTCAGCGACACCACCACCGTGCTGGCGCCGATCGGGCTGCCGTTGGTGGTCTTGCTGAAGTTCGGCTGGAGATAGGCGACTTCGCTGTTCGACAGGTCGGTGTCGACATAGGCGACGCCCAGCGTCAGGTTCTTGTAGGCGAAGTCGGCACCGAGCAGCCAGTCCCAGTATTTGCCGGTCGGCGCCATGCTGGTGCCGTTGGGGCCGAGGCCGGGATTGCCGTCCGAATAGCCGATATGCGCCTTGAGTGTGACGGGCGTGTTCGGCACGCCGGCGGCGGCGTCGCCCGACAGGTAGATATTGTCTTCCTTGCGCCCGTCGCCCGGGATCAGCGGGGTGGCCGAGGCGGTGACGTAGCTGAGCGAGGTCTGCTTGGGCGCATAGAACACGCCGGCGGTCAGCGTGGCCGGGCCGGCGGTGCCCGAGACCTTGCCATAGAATTCGACGACGTCGGTTTCGTCGAAGCCGCCCGGATAGGTGTACCAGGTGACGCCGGCATCGACGGTCGCGTCGCCGAAGCTGTGCTTGTAGCCGGCGATCAGGTCGAGTTCGAGATTGGCGCCGCCGAACGTGCCCCAGCCGGCGAGGTTCGAACCCCAGGTACCGATATAGACGCCGCTTTCATGGGCGACGGTGATGCCGCCCTGGACCGCGACATTCTTGTCGGTCTGCGACACGCCGCGGAAGCGATAGTCGGACGCGACGGTCGCGCTGCCGCTGATGGTGATCGGTTCGGGCGGGGCGGTGTCCTGCGCAAAGGCGGGCATGGCGGTGGTGGCGGCGAGGATCGCGGCCAGGAGGAAGGTCGAGAATCGCATCGTAAACCCTTTCTAGGTTCCGTGGTGATTCTCCTGCGTTCGAAGGTCGCCGCGATTCGGTGGACCTGCTGGCCCGGGCGGTCTGACCCTCTGCGACCGAATATGTCGAAGCGTGCCGCGCCGCACAATGGAAATTGCGTAGGGTACGGATACGACACACCCGCTGTTGCAGGGGCGCAACAACGGGTGTGCTTGGCTGGACCTCCTGGACGACGTCACCCCAGCGGACGCTGGGGTCTCCTGCGGCTAGGCGCGGGCTTCATTACCGGGAGATCCCAGCCTTGGCTGGGATGACGTATCCGGCAGGATCAGGCGCGGATGGCGAGGATCGCGTCGATCTCCACGACGGCGCCGAGCGGCAGGACCGGCACGCCGACCGCGCTGCGGGCGTGGCGGCCGGCATCGCCGAACAGCTCGACCATCAGTTCCGATGCGCCATTGGCGACCTTGGGCTGGTCGGTGAAACTGCCGGCCGAGTTGACGAACACGCCGAGCTTCACGACGCGCTCGATCCGGTCGAGGCTGCCCAGTGCCTTTTCGGCCTGGGCGAGGATCATCAGCGCGCATTTCTGCGCGGCGCTGGTGGCATAGGCGAGGTCGCGGTCCTCGCCGGCGCGGCCGGTCATCAGGTTGCCGTCCTCGAAGGGCAGCTGGCCCGACAGGTGGAGCAGGCCGCCGGCCTCTACCGCGGGGACATAGGCCGCGACGGGGGCGGCGGCGGCGGGGAGCGACAGGCCGCGTTCGGCCAGCTTTGCGGGGATATCATAAGCCATGGAGCGTTCCTTTCGTGGATAGCGGATGGGGTCAAGCCTGCGCGGGCCGTCCCGTGGCGAAGCGGGCCTCGATCCATGCCTGCGCCTCGACCCAGTCGTCGATGCGGGCATGGGCGGCGGGGGCGGGGGGCACATGGATGGCGAGGTCGGGTTCGGACACCATGTGCAGCCGGTACACCTGCGGCGCGGTGTCGGCTACCGACTGATGATGCACCGCCAGGTCGTCGACGAACACCGCGACGCTGGGGTCGTATTCGGCCAGCAGCCGGGCGACCGGCGGCCCCTTGCCCCCCTGGTTGCATTCGACGCGGTGGACGATGCCGTGCTCGGCCAGCTGGTCGATACGGTGGGTGCGGCAATGGTCCTGCAGGTTGGTCAGGACCACGATATCGGCCTGGGTCGCCAGCGCCGCCAGTGCCTCGCGGGCATGGGGGACGAGGGTCTGGCGCGCCATCTGGCCGGGAAAGAAGCCGTCGAGATAGCTCCACATCTCCGCGCGGTCGAGCACGGTGCCGTCGGCGCGGGTCATCGACGTCGCGAAATCGCCCCCGGCCATGTCGAACGCGATCGCATGTTCCTCGCCCAGCCAGGTCCCGAAATGGCGGACCATGTGCAGCAGGACTTCGTCGCAATCGGTGATGAGCAGGGGTTTCATGCGGTCTCCAGTTCGGCGCGCGCCCGGACCAGGGCGGTCGGGGGCACGGCCAGCGCCTCGGCACAGGCGATGAGGTCGGGTTCGTAACTTTCGAGATGGCTGAGCAGTTGCGCGAGGAAGCCGGGGTCGCCCGCCCGCGCGCGCAGCTCGGCAGGGTCGATGCCGGTCAGCGCGAGGAACCGGTCGCGCCGGCTATCGTCGCCGATCACCCACACCAGCGCGTTGAGGCCCAGGGTCGCCGCGTCTTCATTTGTTTCCGGCCTGCGCATCGCCTAGACAGCCTTTCGAACTTCCAACGGGATGTGATGCGCGTGGCAAAAAGGGTACTCGTTGTCGAGGACAACGAACTGAACCTGAAGCTGTTCTGCGACCTGTTGCGCGCGCATGGCTTCGAAACCGAACCGGTCCGCGACGGGCGCGAGGCGGTGGCGAAGGCACGGGCGTTCCTGCCGGACCTGATCATCACCGACATCCAGTTGCCGCACATGACGGGGCTGGAGCTGATCCAGATGCTGAAGGCCGATGCGCGCTTACGCACCGTGCCGATCATGGCGGTCACCGCCTATTCGGGGCGCGACGACGAGGACCGGGTGCGGACCGCGGGCGCGAACGCCTATGTGACCAAGCCGATTTCGGTGGTGCGCTTCGTGGGCGAAGTGCGGGCGTTGCTGCCGGTGGAGGAGGTTCGGCGGGTGGAGGGCGAGTCGGACAACGACACCCCGCCCTTACCGTCACCCCGGACTTGATCCGGGGTCCCGCTTGTTAGCCGACCGTCGTAGAAGAAGAAGCGGGACCCCGGGTCAAGCCCGGGGTGACGGTGGGGTTAGGCCGGTGGCCGACCTCACTCCCAATCGACCCGCGCGACCAGCATGGTGAGGGCGGCGGCCAGTGCCGCGACGACCCAGAGCGCCGCCAGGCCCAGCCAGTTCCAGCCAACCCCGCCGATCGCCACCCCGGCAACGAAGCCGAGCCACAGCAGCAGGTCGCGGCGCGGGCCCGGTGCGGTACGGTCACCCATCAGGCGGCGGGCGAGGCGCTGGCCGATGCGGACCAGCGTGCCGGTCATGTAGGTCAGCCCGACGCGGACCTCGCCATCGGGCGCGACGACGCCATTCTGCGCGCCCATCGCGGCGGCGAGCAGCAGCATGGCGAGGGTCAGCGGCGCAAAGGTTGCGAGGGCCGCGCCCAGCGCCAGCAGGATGGTGACGAGCCCCATCACCGCCTCCGCCCGACGCGCAGGCCCCAGCCGCTCGCTCGCCGCCGCGCCGGCGATGGTGCCGAACATCGCGCCGGCGACGAACGACAGCACCAGCGCGGCAGCGGTCGCGGCGGCGCCGTTCCAGCCATGGGCGAGGCCGACGCCGAAGCGGGTCGAGTTGCCCGACATGAACGAGGCGAAGAAGCCGCCGAGGCCGCTGAAAGCCAGCGCATCGACAATGCCGGCCAGCGCGGCGAGCAGCATGGTGACGAGGGTGGCGGCGGGGGTCAGACGACGCATGATGCTCCTATTGCCCGATCGGCGGGGGGCGGGGCAATGCCCCCGTCGCCCGATCCGCCGGCGTGGACGCGGCGCCGGCCGCTCCGACACCCGCACCCGATCCTTTCCGGGTGGGAATGGGGGCGGCCACCGCCTCGACCCGGCATCACTGGATCAGACCCTGCAGGTACGATAGCGAGGCGGGATGGTTCCCTCTCCGCAGGCGCTGGGGCAGATGCTCGGCGCGCTCGACATGATCGGCATCGCGGTGTTCGCCGCGTCGGGCGCGCTGGCGGCGACGCGCGCGGCGCAGACCTTCGTCACCGCCGCCTTCTTTGCGCTCATCACCGGGGTCGGCGGGGGGACGGTGCGCGACCTGCTGATCGGCGCGCCGGTATTCTGGGTGCACGGGTCGCCGGTCGCGGCGATCTGTGTCGGGATGGCGCTGCTGGTGTGGTTCACCCCCGAACATTGGTGGCACGACAAGGCGCTCGACTGGCTCGATGCCGCGGGCCTCGCGGCCTATGGTGTGTTCGGCGCGGCCAAGGCGCTGAGCTATGGCGTGCCGCCCCTGCAGGCGGGGATGATGGGCGTGCTGACCGCGTGCGTCGGCGGCATATTGCGCGACGTTCTGGCGGGCGTGCCGTCGATCCTGATGCGGCCGGAGCTGTATGTGACGGCGGCGGCGCTGGCGGCGGGGCTGCATGTCGTGCTGGTGGGCTGCGGGCTGCCGCCGTTCGTCGCGGCGCTGCCGGCGGCGGCGGCGGGGTTCGCGTTGCGCGGGGCGGCGATCCGGTTCCGGATCGCGCTGCCGGCGTATCGGGGGAAACGGTAGGGTTGCCCGGCCCATCCTGCCCCCGCCGTTCGTCCTGAGTAGCCGCTGAGCTTGTCGAAGCGGCGTATCGAAGGACTGGCCCCAAGTGCTTCGATACGGGCCTTCGACAAGCTCAGTCCCTACTCAGCACGAACGGTTGGGGTGTGAAGCCATGCCGATAGGATACTCTCCGGCCCTGACCTCTTACCCGTTTGCTTCGAGCGTAGGTTCGAGCCTGTCGAGAACCGTAGTCGAGAAGGGGGTTGCCCCAAGAGAGGCGTTCTCGACGAGGGTTGGGTCGGATTGTCCCCCGGACAATCCTGAACCATGCGGGGCATGGTTCACCCAACCCTCTTCTCGACAAGCTCGAAGCTGCTCGAACCGAACGGGGAGGTAGGAGGCGGGGTCAGCCCCGCACCACCCCCGTCTCACTGAACGGCTTGGGCTCCCTTGGCGGCACCGCGCTGTCGTTCAGCTGGCATTGCCAGAAGCCGACATCGATCCAGCGCCCCTGCTTGAAGCCGATCTCGCGATACACCCCGGCGCGGCGGAAGCCGACCGCTTCGTGCAGCGTGATCGAGGCGTCGTTGGGCAGCGACAGCACGCCGATCGCCTGGGTAAAGCCCTGCGCCCTGAGCGTGTCGACCAGCGCTTCGTAGAGCAGCCGCCCTGTCCCCTTCTGTTGCGCGCCGCCGGCCATGTAGATCGAGGTTTCGACGACATAGCGGTACGCCGGGCGGTCGCGGAAGCGGGTGGCATAGGCATAGCCGAGCACCGCGTCGCCATCCGCCTCCCCCGTCGTCGCGACCATCCAGGGGTAGAAGCCATCGCTGGCCGCCATCCGGTGGCGGATCGCGCGGGCGTCGGGGGCCTCGGTCTCGAACGAGACGGTGCCGCCCAGCACATAGGGGGCATAGATCGCGGCGATGGCGGCGGCGTCCTCGCTGCGGGCGGGGCGGATCGCGATCATGCGAACCACCGCGCGACGATCAGGTCGAACAGCGAGGCATCCTCCGCCGATGCCCGGACCGGCCCCAGCCCGCCGCATTCGAGGCAGCGCGCCTGCACCCCCGCCGGCGCGGTCAGCATCCGCCGCGCGTCGCCCAGCGCCTGCGCCAGGACGCTGCGCTGTTCGATCGCGACGCGGCCGAGCAGGTCGGTCGCCGCCTGGTCCGGCGCGTCGCCGCGCTGACGGTCGGCAAAGCCCTTCAGCGCCTTTTCCAGCGGCGAGGGTTCCTTTTCGAGATAGACGGTCTGCACCTTGGCCGGATCGAGCCCGGCGCGGCGGGCGGCTTCGCCGACGGCATCGGTCAGGTTGCCGAACCGGTCGACCAGCTTCAGCTGACGCGCGGTGCCACCGTCCCACACCCGGCCCTGCCCGATCTGATCGACGCGTGCCTGGGGCAGCCCGCGCGACTGGGCGACCATCCCGGTGAAGCGGGCATAGATATGCTCGACCCCGCTCTGCATGATCGTGTCGAACGCCGGATTGGTGCCGCGCAGCACGTCGGGCTGGCCGCTCAAGGGCGTAGTGCCGACGCCGTCGGCGGTGACGCCGATCTTGGACAGCGTGTTCTCGAAGGTGGGGATGACGCCGAACACGCCGATCGACCCGGTGATGGTGTTGGGTTCGGCGAAGATCACGTCGCCCGGGGTCGACACCCAATAGCCGCCCGACGCGGCGAGGCCACCCATCGACACCACGACCGGCAACTTCGCCGCCTTGGCCTGCAGGATCGCCTGGCGGATGCGTTCGGAGGCCAGCACCGAGCCGCCCGGCGAATCGACGCGGACGACCAGCGCCTTGAGGTTCTTGGTAGCGAGGCCGTCGAGCAGCAGCTTGGCGATGGTGTCGCCGCCCGCCGTGCCGGGCTTCGCCTCGCCATCGACGATCGTGCCGGCGACGGTGATGACGCCGATCGCATCGCCCGAGGTCGGCGCGGGGTTCGCCGCCAGCCAGCTGGCATATTTGATCGTGCGGAAGCTGCCCGCCGCCTTGCCCTTGTCCTCGCCCGCCAGTTCGGCGACGCGCTTGCCGAAGGCGAGACGGTCGCCCAGCTTGTCGACGATGCCGCCGCGCAGATTGGCCTGGGCGATGTCGCCGCCCGCCGCCTGGATCACCGCATCGGGGCGGGTGAGGAAGGCGTCGAGCTGCGCCTTGGGCCGGGCCTTCTGCACCGCCGCGCGCCACTGGTCGAAGATCGCGCCGTACAGCGCCTGGTTGGCGGCGCGGGCCGGTTCGGACTGGTCGGCGCGGGTGAAGGGTTCGACCGCCGACTTGAACTGGCCGACGCGATATACATGGGCGTTGACGCCCAGCTTGTCGATCAGCCCCTTGTAATAGAGCTGCGCCCCGCCGGGACCGCGAAACATCGTGCCGCCGAACGGATTTTCCCACACTTCGCTGGCGTTCGACGCGATGCGATAGGCACCGTCGGTGTAGAGCGTGGCATAGGCCAGCACCGGCTTGTTGCTCGCGCGGACGCGGGCAACGGCATCGCCGACCTCGGCCAGTGCCGCCGGATAGCCGCCGGTGAACCTGTCCATGTCGAGCACGACCGCCTTGACCCGCGAATCGGTGCGCGCGGCGTCGAGCGCGCGGACCACGTCGCGCAGGCGCAGCTCCTGCGCTGCCGGCTGGCCGCTCAGCAGCGCGACCGGATCGGCCTCCGCCGGCTGCTCGACGATCGACCCGGCGAGGTCGAGGACCAGCGCGCCGTCGGTGATGCGGGTATTGGGCTTGGCCGACAGGGCCGCGAACAGGGCGCCGAAGAACAACAGCATCAGGATCAGCACGAGGCCGTCCTTGATCCCGACCAGCAGCTTCCACGCACCCCGGACCAGTTTCACGGCAATTCCTTCTTTATCGTCTAGCGATAAATAGCGGACGGATACGGGGAGTAAAGCGGAGTCCGCATCATCGGGCCGACTGCGCTATGAACGCTCTCCAACAAGCGTCATCCCGGCGCAGGCCGGGATGACGTATTTGTCCGTAGCCCCGCTGCGTCAGACGCGCATCGGCATCAGCACATAGAGCGCGGGCGAGGCGTCGCTTTCGCGGATCAGCGTCGGCGCGGCGGCGTCCGACAGGTGCACCTCGCACAGGTCGCTGTCGATCTGCCCCAGAATGTCGAGCAGATAGCGGCTGTTGAAGCCGATTTCGAAGGGCAGCGCGGTATATTCGCCGGGCACTTCCTCCGCCGCCGCGCCGTTTTCGGGGCTGGTGACCGACAGGGTGATCTTGTCGCGGTCGAGCGCCATCTTGACCGCGCGGGTCTTTTCGGTGGCGATGGTCGACACGCGATCGACACCTGCCATGAAGCTCTTCGGGTCGAGCTTCAGCAGCTTGTCATTGGCGGTCGGGATGACGCGCGAATAATCCGGGAAGGTGCCGTCGATCAGCTTGCTGGTCAGGATCGCCTGTCCCAGGTCGAAGCGGATCTTGCTGCCCGACAGCGACACGCCGACCGAGCCATCGACTTCGTCCAGCAGCTTGCGCAGTTCGGCGACGCATTTGCGCGGCACGATGACGTCGGGCATCTTGTCGGCGCCCTCGGGCCGTTCGACGGTCATGCGCGCGAGGCGGTGGCCGTCGGTCGCGGCGGCCTTCAGCACCGGCTTTCCGTTGTCGTCGGCGACGTGCAGGAAGATGCCGTTGAGATAATAGCGCGTCTCCTCGGTCGAGATCGCGAAGCGGGTCTTGTCGATGATCGCCTTCAGCGTGGTCGCGGGCAGTTCGAATTGGGTCGGCAGTTCGCCCTCGGCAATGACCGGGAAATCGTCGCGCGGCAGCGTCGACAGGTTGAAGCGCGCGCGCCCGGCGACGATGGTCAGCCGCCCTTCGGCGGCGGTCAGCTGGACCTGCGCGCCGTCGGGCAGCTTGCGCGCGATGTCGAACAGGGTGTGGGCCGACACGGTGATCGCGCCGGGCTGGTCGATCGCCGCGGCGATGGTTTCGTCGATCTGCAGGTCGAGGTCGGTCGCCATCAGGCGGATGCTCGATTCGCCCGCCTCGATCAGGACGTTCGACAGGATCGGGATGGTATTGCGCCGCTCGACCACCGACTGGACGTGGCTGAGGCCCTTCAACAGGGTCGCGCGTTCGATCGTCGCCTTCATGATGTTCCCCCGCGCGGATGCGCTCGCACTTGGGCCGGCGGATTCGGTGCCGACCCCATAGAAAACCGAGCAGTGTGTCTAGCGCAAAGAAGGGCCGGAGCAAACTGCTCCGACCCTCCTCGCGCAACTTGGTTACTGAGAAGTAAACAGGTGCGTTTGATCGCTCTCTCGCGCGACTTGCGGTGCCGGCCCGCTCCCCCACCCGGCCACCCATTCAGGATGCTGTCGTGGGTGGCCGGGTGGGGGAGCGGGCCGGCACCGCCTGCGGGAACGCGCCCTTAGGCGCGTTCCCGCCAAGCATCAGAACCGGATGCCGACGCCGGCGACGACCTGGTGGCGGTCGGTGTCGATGTCGAACTGCGACGTCACGCTGCCGTTGCGGGCCTGGAAGTCGGCATTGTTGTAGTTCGAATAGCGATATTCGAGCTTGGCATAGGCACGGTTGCCCAGCGACTGTTCCACGCCGGCGCCCAGGCGATAGCCGTTCAGTTCGAAATTCTCGCGCGTGTCGACGCTGCCGTCGCTGGCGACGACGTTCAGCCGGGCGTTGGTGTAGCCGCCCTTGGCATAGACCAGGGTCTGCGGACCCGCCATCAGGCCGGCGCGGGCGCCGACATAGAGGTCGCGGCCGGTCTTCACGCTGCCGAAGCCGAAGAAGTTCGGGTCGGTGCGCGCGGTTTCGACCTTTCCGGTCGACCCGGTATATTCGCCCTCGACACCAATCAGGAAGTTGCTGAGCGCGAAGTCGTAGCCGGCGTCCACGCCGTACACCATGCCGTTCACGGTCTGGTTATCGCCGTCGAGATCGCTATCCTCGGTGCTGCCCGGGCGGATACCGTCATAACCGGCCAGCGCCCCGACGCGGAAACCGGTGAAGGCGGGGTTCACGTCCTGCGCGAAGGCAGGGGTCGCCAGCATCGTGCCGGCAGCGGCAAGACCAAGAATGAGGGTACGCATCGTCTAAACTCCATTATCACCGCCCATGGTCAGGGCGCGGGGGTTCAATGGACGTTTTGGCCGGGCGTTGCATGAACCTCACCTAAACAGCAAAATCCGTTGCAATTGCGCAACACCGGCTTGAAAGCAGGACCATGGCAACCCAATCCCCGCCCGCTCGAAAAGGTCGCGACTTCATCGCCCGGCATGGCGAGACCGTCTATAACATCGCGCAGCGGATGCAGGGCGATCACCCCCACACCCCGTTGACCCGCGCCGGTTTCGCGCAGGCCGATGCGATGGGCGCCGCGCTGCGCGAGATGCTGGGGGTCAGGCCCGCGATCACCTTATGGGCGTCGAGCGCGGGACGGGCGCTCCAGACGCTGGCGATCATCGCCGAACATCTGGAACTCGACTGGCACGCGGCGCGGCGCGACGACCGGCTGGTCGAGATCGGCATGGGCGAATGGTCGGGCCGCTATTATCGCGAGCTGACCGGGGCGGATGCCGATTTCCTCGATGTCGAGGCGCGGCTGTACCGCCGCCCCGCCCCCGGCGGCGAATGGTATGACGCAATCGCCGCGCGGGTGGCGAGCTGGGCGGCGGATACGGCGGAGGATCCCGGCGACCGGCTGGTCATCATGCACGGCATGTCCAGCCGGGTGCTGCGCGGGGTGCTGACCGGCGCGCCGATCGACCCGCGCTTCGCCGCACCGGTCGCCGACGACCTGTCGCAAGGGTCGATCGCGCTGATCGAGGGCGGGCGCGAGAGCGTGCCGCATATCGGCCGGGGGCGGGCCTCGCTCGCCGCGCCTGCTTGATCGCGCTGCTGCTGGCGGTCGCGGCACCGCAGGCGATCGGCATTCACCAGCGCTGGGGGGCGTTTCGCGATGAGGGGCCGACGCGCTGCTATGCGATCAGCCGCCCGGTGCAGGGGAAGGTCGGCGCGCCGTTCGCCAGCGTCGCGACGTGGCCGGGCGCGAGGGTGCGCGGGCAGCTGCACGTGCGGCTCAGCCGGCCCAAGGCGGCACGGGCGGGCGTCGTGCTGGCGATCGGTGAGCGGCGATTCGACCTGACCGCCGGACGGATCGATGCGTGGAGCCCCGATGTCGCCACCGACCGCGCGATCGTCGCAGCAATGCGCGGCGGGCGTTCGATGAGCATCGAGAGCGTGGCCGCGAATGGGGCGGCATTCGTCGATGTCTATGCGCTGTCGGGCGCGGCAACCGCGATCGATGCGGCGGCGCTGGCGTGTTTGTAGGCTGACTGCCGCCCCGGTTCGTCATTCCCGCGAAGGCGGGAATCCATTGCCGCCGACGTTCGCGCTAAAGCCGCTACCGCTGCGTATATGGATCCCCGCCTGCGCGGGGATGACGGGTGGCGGAGCGGGTCTTACCCACCAGTGGAAATCCCACCCCAAATCGGCTATATCGCGTGCATGCTGACAGTCTCGACGCCGCCCATGCCGATTCCCGGCCATGTCGATCCCGTGCCCGTGCCGCGCGGCCTTGCGCCGCGTCCCGATGGCCGCACCGACCTGGTCGGGCTGTCCAAGGCAGAGATTCGCGCCGCGCTGGAGGCGGCCGGCTTCGATGCGCGTCAGGCGAAGCTGCGCGCCAAGCAGCTGTGGCACTGGATCTACAATCGCGGCGCGACCGAATTCGCGGCGATGACCGACATCGCCAAGGCGCAGCATCCGGTGCTGGACAAGCATTTCGTCATCGGCCGGCCGGACGTGAAGGAAGCGCATGTGTCGACCGACGGCACGCGCAAATGGCTGCTGACCTCGCCCGACGGGCAGGATTACGAGATGGTGTTCATCCCCGATGCCGATCGCGGGACGTTGTGCGTGTCCAGCCAGGTCGGCTGCACGCTCAACTGCACCTTCTGCCACACCGGCACGATGCGCCTCGTCCGCAACCTGACCGCGGGCGAAATTGTCGGACAGGTGATGCTCGCGCGCGATTCGCTGGGCGAATGGCCGAGCCAGCCCGAGGGGCGGATGCTGACCAACATCGTGATGATGGGCATGGGCGAGCCGCTGTATAACTTCGATTCGGTGCGCGACGCGCTGGGCGTCGTGATGGACGGCGACGGGCTTGCCCTGTCGAAGCGGCGGATCACGCTCAGCACGTCGGGCGTGGTGCCGATGATGGCGCGCGCGGGCGAGGAGATCGGCGTGAACCTTGCCGTCTCGCTGCACGCGGTGACCAAGGAAGTCCGCGACGAGATCGTCCCGCTTAACCGCAAATACGGCATCGACGAGCTGTTGCAGGCGTGCGCCGACTATCCCGGCGCCAACAATGCCCGGCGCATCACCTTCGAATATGTGATGCTGAAGGACAAGAACGACAGCGACGACGATGCGCGCGAACTGGTGCGGCTGCTGCGCAAATACCAGCTGCCGGCCAAGGTCAATCTGATCCCGTTCAACCCGTGGCCGGGCGCGCCCTATGAATGCTCGACGCCCGACCGCATCCGCGCGTTCAGCGACATCGTGTTCGAAGGCGGCATCTCCGCCCCCGTCCGCCGCACGCGCGGGCAGGATATCGGCGCGGCCTGCGGCCAGTTGAAGACGGCGGCGGAAAAGAAGAGCCGGGCGGAGCGCGACCGTGAGGCGGCGGAAGCGGCGTGAAAGCCGGGTTGTCGGTGACCGCCCGTCGCGGCGCGGGTCACCGGCATCCTCCCCTCAGCCGCACGCTGCTCCATCGCGCAAGCGGACGTACACGATGAACCTGCTATCCGACGCGTAAAGGCTGAACCGGCCACCATAGTCGGCCGGAGTATGCAGGCGTCGGGGATCATCGGAATCACCCGTCAGCAACGGCCAGAAATAGCCACCGCCCCGCTGTTGTGCGAAGACATAGGTGCCGGCCGGGGAAGGTTGCGGTAGAAGGGCTGGGCGCACGGTCAGTCGATAGCCTTGCTTTGCCGGTTCCGCGACGTATCGCAGGCTACGCCCGGTGCCATCCAGGATACGGATACGATCCCGATCGACCATGAGCGGAGGGGCGCCGTTGGCGACATAGCATCCCCAAACCTGCCTTTGATCGATCGGGTCCGGCCGTAGAAAGATCATTCCGATCAGGAACAGGACGAACAGCGGGCCGATCATGATCCCAAGCCCGATGATGCGGGCTTTGAGAGGCACCTGATGAAACGGCCACCGGCGCTGCATCAAGCGACCTCGCTCGGCGATGATATCCGTCGAACCATCAGCGGACGGACAAACGGCCTTGCTTGGTGACGACATGCGCCGCCTGTCCTGCGGGTGGTGACGCCGTTCTCCGGCAAATACGGCAAGGCATCCACCAAATCGCTCTACTGCATCGGTCCGGCCACGGCCACCGCCCCCTCGACAGCGCCGCGGCGATAGTATCTAGCGCGACCATGCTCGATGCGACTTCCCTTGCCCTTGCCGCTGGCGCCGGCGTGCTCGGCGGTGCGATGAACGCGCTGGCCGGGGGCGGGACGTTCGCGACGATGCCCGCGCTGATCGCGTTGGGGTTGCCCGGATCGGTCGCCAACGCGACCTCCAACGTCGCGTTGCAGCCGGGTGCGATCGCCAGCGCCTGGGCCTATCGCCGGGGGCTGGGGCCGCTGGGCGGGATACCGATCCGGGTGTTGGCGACCATCACCTTCGTCTCCGGCCTGCTCGGCAGCCTGTTGCTGGTGTGGACGCCCAGCACGTTGTTCGACGTGATCGTGCCGTGGCTGCTCCTCCTCGCCTTCCTCGCCATCGCGTTCGGGCGGCGGGCGGCGGACTGGTTGCACGACCGCGTCGCGATCGGGCCGACGACGCTGGTCGTGGCGCAGGTGTTGCTCGGGATTTACGGCGGCTATTTCGGCGGTGGCGTCGGCATGATGGTCAGCGCGACCTATGGCCTGCTCGCCGGGCAGAGCGTGAAGTCGATGGCCGCGCCGCGCACGCTGATGCTCGCCACCGCCAACAGCGCGGCGGCGATCGTGTTCGTCGCGACCGGCATGGTGGTGTGGGCGGCGTGCGTGCCGATGATCCTCGGCGGCATCCTCGGCGGGTGGCTGGGCGCGAAGGTCGGCGCGCGGCTGACGCCCGGCCAGATTCGCGCGTGGACCTTGCTGGTGACGTTCAGCGTGACGGTCGTGTTCTTCGTGCGCGCGTACGGATAGCAGCCGGCCTGCGTACCGCCCCTCCACCATGCTGCGCGCGATCCCTCTGCCCGTGCCCGGGAGGATTCAGCCCGGCCGCCGCATGTCGAAGCGGTCGCCAAGCTCGAAATAGTCCCCCGCCCCGCCGCCGCGCAGGATCGGGCGCGCACGTTCGGTGCGATAGATGCCGTCCTCCAGCAGCGCCGGGTCGATATGGACCTGCACCACCTCGCCCAGCACCAGCCAGGTATCGATGTCGCCGCCATGGCTGTTGGTCAGGCGGACGATCTGCGTCGTGCGGCATTCGAACTGGACCGGCGATCCCGCGACGCGTGGTGGCGCGACGACGATCGAGGGCAGCGTGTCGAGGCCGGCGAGCGCGAACTCGTCCGCTTCGGTCATCGCCGAGGTGGCGTTCATCGCCTCTGCTTGGTGCCGGGTCGCGAGGTTCCACACGAACTCTTGCATATCGCGGGCATTGGCCAGCGTGTCCTTGGCCCCGGTCGAGGCGAAGCCGATGATCGGCGGGCGATAGTTGAATGCGTTGAAGAAACTGTAGGGGGCGAGATTGCGTTTCCCTTGCCTCGAACACGTCGCGATCCAGCCGATCGGCCGCGGGGCGACGATCGCGTTGAACGGATCATGCGGCAGGCGATGGCCCTCCGCCGGGGCATAGGAGTGAAAGTCGGTCATGGCGGTTCCCAACGCACGATCCGGACGCAGGGTGCAACGCCCTTTCGCCGTGCCCCGCTCGCGGCATAGGATGCCGGCATGACGACGCGAACGATCCACCGCCATGCGCTCGCCACCCGGTTGTGGCACTGGGTCAATGCGGTCGCGGTGATCATCCTGATCGGCAGCGGGCTGATGATCCTGAACGCGCATCCCCGGCTCTATTGGGGGCGCTATGGCGCGAATTTCGACCGGGCATGGCTGACGTTCGACCGGTTTCCGGGGTGGGTGACGATCCCGCAGACCTACAACCTCGCGCTCGCCCGCAACTGGCACCTGACCTTTGCGCTGGTGCTCGGCTTCGGGCTGCTGGCCTATATGATCGCCAGCCTGAGCAACCGCCATTTCCAGCGCGATCTGGCGCTCAGGCGGGGTGAATTGTCGCGGCGGCACCTGCTGGCCGATATCCGCGCGCATCTCGCCTTCCGCTTCCACGATCCGGAGGCGCCGGGCGATTACAATGTGTTGCAGAAGCTGAGCTATGTGCTGGTGATCTTCGGCCTGCTGCCGCTGGTGATCCTGACCGGCATCGCCATGTCGCCGGGGCTGAACGCGGCATTTCCGTGGGTGCTGGAGCTGCTGGGCGGGCGGCAGTCGTCACGGTCGATCCATTTCCTCGCGGCCAGCGGCATCACGCTGTTCGTCATCGTCCATCTGGTGCTGGTGATCCTTGCCGGCGCGTTCAACGAGGTGCGATCGATGATCACCGGGCGCTGGCGGATGCCCGAATGAGCCGGCTGATCTCCCGCCGTTCGGCGCTGGTGGTCGGGGCCGGCGGACTGGTCGCGGCGTGCGACCGGGTGGCACAGCTGCCGACGGCGCAAAGCGTGCTGGGCGGAGCGGAGGATGTCCATCGCGGCCTGCAGCGCGCGATCACCGCGCGCGACGCGCTGGCGGTCGAATATCGGCCCGATCAACGCTCGCCGATCTTTCGCGCCAACGGCACCAACAACCCCAATACGCCCGACTATAACGCGCACGCCGCGAACCGCTTCGCCGACTGGCGCGTGACGATCGACGGGCTGGTCGCCCGGCCGCTGTCGTTGCGACTCGACCAGATCCGGTCGATGCCGTCGCGGCAACAAATTACCCGACACGATTGCGTCGAAGGCTGGAGCGCCATCGGCAAATGGACCGGCCCAAGGCTGTCGCGGCTGCTCGATCTGGCGGGGTTGCGGCCCGATGCTCGCTATCTGGTGTTCCACTGCGCCGATGCGATCGGCGGGCGACCCTATTACGAATCGATCGATCTGGTCGATGCCTTCCACCCGCAGACGATCCTGGCGTGGGCGTTGAACGACCGGCTGCTGGGGGTGCCGAACGGCGCGCCGCTGAGGCTCAGGGTTGAACGACAGCTGGGGTATAAGCACGCAAAGTATGTGCAGCGGATCGAGGCGGTCGCGTCGCTGGGTGGGATCGCCGGGGGCAAAGGCGGCTTCTGGGAGGATGTCGCGGGTTATGATTGGTATGCGGGGATTTAGGTAGAAGAAGGCTGGTTCACGCGAAGGCGCGGAGACGCGGAGGGGTCGCACTCGGGGTGACGGCATACCGCGCCAGCCGCCTTATTGCATGTTAAAGCGAGCGAGCCGGTCTCCTGATCCCGCCGGCGTTTCCCGGTGCGGGCCCCCTCTGCGCCTCCGCGTCTCTGCGCGAAATACTTCCTTCTTCTCCGCGTCTTCGCGCCTTCGCGTGAAACCGATCTTCTTCTCCATTCGAGAGAGACCCCAGCCTGCGCTGAGGTGACGTTTGGGCTGGGGGGCGGTGTGTCGCTCTGGACCCCCGCCTGCGCGGGGATACGCCTACGGAGCGCGTACGAAAAAGGGGCCCGCGTCGCCGCGAGCCCCCTTCCCTGTACGCCGAAGCGTAGGCCGATCAGTTGTCGGTGATGAACGACGGCAGGCCGGCGTTGCCGCCGTCTTCCTTCGATTCCTCACGACGCGGACGGTCGCCACGGTCGCGGCGCGGGCCTCGGTCGCCGCCGTCACGACGGGGGCCACGATCGCCACGGTCGCCGCCGTCCCGCGGACCACGGTCGCCACGCGGGCCACGGTCCGAACGCTCACGCGGTTCGCGCGCCGGGCGGGTGTCTTCCAGCTCGGCACCGGTTTCCTGATCGACGACGCGCATCGACAGGCGCACCTTGCCGCGCGGATCGACTTCGAGGACCTTGACCTTCACTTCCTGCCCTTCGGACAGGACGTCGGCGACCTTCTCGACCCGCTCGTTGCGGATTTCGGAGACGTGGACGAGGCCGTCCTTGCCGCCCATGAAGTTCACGAAGGCGCCGAAATCGACAAGGTTGACGACCTTGCCGTTGTAGATCTTGCCGACCTCGGCCTCTTCGACCAGGCCCTTGATCCAGTTGACGGCGGCTTCGATCTGCGCCGGATCGGACGACGACACCTTGATGACGCCCTCGTCGTCGATGTCGACCTTGGCACCCGTGGTGGCGACGATCTCGCGGATCACCTTGCCGCCGGTGCCGATGACTTCGCGAATTTTCGACTTGTCGATGGTGAAGGTTTCGATGCGCGGCGCGTGCGCCGACAGCTCGGTGCGGGTCTCGCCCAGCGCCTTGGCCATTTCGCCGAGGATGTGGGCGCGGCCTTCATTGGCCTGGGCCAGCGCGACCTTCATGATCTCTTCGGTGATGCCGGCGATCTTGATGTCCATCTGCAGCGAGGTGATCCCCTCGCTGGTGCCCGCCACCTTGAAATCCATGTCGCCGAGGTGATCCTCGTCGCCCAGGATGTCGCTGATGACCGCGTAATCCTTGCCTTCGAGGATCAGGCCCATGGCGATGCCCGACACCGGACGCTTCAGCGGCACGCCCGCGTCCATCATCGACAGCGAACCGCCGCACACCGTTGCCATCGACGACGAGCCGTTCGACTCGGTGATGTCCGACAGGACGCGGATGGTGTAGGGGAACTCGTCCTTCGACGGCAGGACCGGGTTCAGCGCGCGCCACGCCAGCTTGCCATGGCCGACTTCGCGGCGGCCCGGCGCACCGAAACGACCGACTTCACCGACCGAATAAGGCGGGAAGTTGTAGTGCAGCATGAAGCGTTCGTAGTGCAGGCCGTTCAGCCCGTCGATCATCTGCTCGGCGTCCTTGGTGCCCAAGGTCGTGGTGCAGATCGCCTGCGTCTCGCCACGGGTGAACAGCGCCGAGCCGTGCGCACGCGGCAGGAAGTGGACCATCGCCTCGATCGGGCGGACCGTCTTCGTATCGCGACCGTCGATGCGGCGGCCGTCCTTTAGGATGGCGGTGCGGACGATCTCGGCTTCCAGCTTCTTCACGAGCTTCAAGGTGCCGAGATACTGGGCCGGATCGCTTTCCTTGAGGTCGGCGAAGGCGTCGCGCGCCTTGGTCCGCGCCTCGTTGATCGCGTTCTGGCGGGCCTGCTTGTCGGTCAGCTTGTAGGCGGCAGTCAGGTCCTTGCCGATCAGCGACTTCAGCTTCTTCTTGGCGGCCGACTGGTCGGCGACCGGCGCCAGTTCCCACGGGTCCTTGGCGGCCTGTTCGGCGAGGTCGATGATGCAGTCGACGATCTTCTTCGACGCTTCGTGCGCGAACACGACGGCGTCCAGCATGACCTCTTCCGACAGCTCCTTGGCTTCGGATTCGACCATCATCACCGCGTCGCCGGTGGCGGCGACGACCAGGTCGAGATCGCCTTCCTTCACCTGATCCAGCGTCGGGTTCAGGATATATTCGCCATTCTGATAGCCGACGCGCGCCGCGCCGATCGGGCCCATGAACGGCACGCCCGAAATGGTCAGCGCGGCGGACGCGGCGATCATCGCGACGATGTCCGGCTCGTTCTCGCCGTCATAGCTCAGCACCTGGGCGATGACGTTGATTTCGTTGTAGAAGCCTTCGGGGAACAGCGGGCGGATCGGACGGTCGATCAGGCGGCTGACCAGCGTTTCCTTTTCGGTGGCACCGCGTTCGCGCTTGAAGAAGCCGCCGGGGATGCGGCCCGCAGCCGAATACTTCTCCTGATAGTGGACGGTCAGCGGGAAGAAGTCTTGGCCTTCCTTGACCGAGCGTGCGGCGGTAACCGCGCACAGCACCACGGTTTCGCCGAGCGTCGCGATGACCGCGCCGTCGGCCTGGCGGGCGACACGGCCCGTTTCGAGGGTCAGCGTCTTGCCGCCCAGGTCCATGGTGCTTTTCTTGATATCGAACATTGCGTTTCCTTCGCGTCCGGCGGCCCTATGCACGCCGGGGCAGCTTGCAGATCAATGCCTGCGGAGTGAGCCGGTTCGGCTCGGACGGCGCTACCGAATTGTAGCGCGGTCTTATCGGTTTTCGTACCCCGGCGAAGGCCGGGGTCCAGTTGGTGTGGTTAGCGTGGAATGCGCTGCCGCGCATCGGTTTTCCTGGATCCCGGCCTCCGCCGGGATGACAAAAAGGGCGGCCTTTTGGGCCGCCCTTCCCGTCACTTCCGAAGGCCGAGCTTCGCGATCAGCGCGCTGTAGCGCTCCGCGTCCTTCTTCTTCAGATAGTCGAGCAGCGAACGCCGCTTGTTGACCAGCATCAGCAGACCGCGACGCGAATGATTGTCCTTCGCATGGGTCTTGAAGTGTTCGGTCAGGTTCTGGATGCGGGTGGTCAGGATCGCAACCTGCACTTCGGGGCTGCCGGTGTCGCCTTCGGCGCGGGCATGTTCCTTGATGAGGGCCTGACGGTTTTCAGCAGTGATCGACATCGAACGTCCTTTCTATTCGAGGTTGAAGCCGCGGACGACACGGGTTTCCCCGCCTTCGGTCTCGACCAGCGCCACCGGCACATCGTCCAGTGTCGCGAAGCCCAGACCGTCGTCCGCTGCAAACCCGATCAGTCGAAGCCCCTTGCGGAGCCGCCCTGCCTGATCGGGGTCGAGGGACAGAGCCGGGATGTCGTCCAGCCCCGCCCCCAGTGGCAGGAGCGTTTCTTCAAGCGCGTGGCCCTTACCCAATTCCGCCAGTTTGTCCAGCGAAATGGCCGATTGGAGGGTAAACGGCCCGGCCTTGGTCCGGCGGAGCATGGTGACATGGCCGACCGTGCCGAGTGCGAGGGCGATGTCGCGGGCGAGGGAGCGGATGTACGTGCCCTTGGAAACGAAGGCCGAGAGGGTGATTTCCTCCAGCTCCTTCCCGCTCACGGGGAGGGGGACCGCCGGCGCAGTCGGGGGTGGAAGGGGGCTGGCGACATCCACAGCGGTTGCGTTGCGAGGCGATCCCCCTTCACCAGCTTCGCTGGTCCCCCTCCCCGTGCCGGGGAGGATTTGCAGTGAGAACACCGTCACCTTGCGAGTCGCAAGGACCACCTCCTCACCCTTGCGCGCGAGGTCATAGGCACGCTCGCCATCGATCTTCAGCGCCGAATAGGCCGGTGGCACCTGCTCAATCGGTCCGGTGAAGCGCGCCAGCACCGCCTCGACCGCCGCGAGCGTCGGCCGCACCGCCGATTCGGCGATCACCTTCCCCTCCAGGTCCAGCGTATCGGTCTGCGTGCCGAAGCGGATGGTGAAATCGTACCGCTTCGACGCATCGAGCATCCGCCCGGCAAGCTTCGTCGCCTCGCCGATCGCGACCGGCAGCACGCCGCTTGCCAGCGGGTCGAGCGTACCGCCATGGCCGACCTTGTGCTTGCCATAGCCGCCCTCGCGCAGCGCCCGCTTGACCGCCGAAACGACCTGCGTTGATCCCGGCCCCAGCGGTTTGTCGATGATGATCCAGCCGTGCATCAGCGCATCGCGTCGCAGAAATGGCGGCGGCACAGCGCGACATAGCGGTCGTTGCCGCCGATCTCGGTCTGCTGCCCGTCGCGGACGGCGTGGCCCTGTGCATCGACGCGCAGGTTCATCGTCGCCTTGCGTCCGCAGGTGCAGACCGATTTCAGCTCGATCAGCGCGTCCGCAATCGCCAGCAGCCGTGCCGAGCCGGCGAACAGCTCGCCGCGGAAATCGGTGCGCAGGCCGTAGGCGAGGACCGGCACGCCGAGATCGTCGGCGACCTGCGCCAGCTGGTCGACCTGAATGGCAGAGAGAAACTGCGCCTCGTCGACCAGGACGCAGCCGACCGCATGCTGGCGGTGCTGGGCGGCCACGCTTTCGAGCAGGTCGGTGTCGGCATCGAACGGGGTCGCGGGGGCGGACAGGCCGATGCGCGAGCCGATCGTTCCCGCGCCCTCGCGCGTGTCGATCGCGGCGGTGAACAGCAGAGTGGTCAGCCCGCGCTCGCGATAGTTGAAATCGGCCTGCAGCAACGTCGTCGATTTGCCGGCGTTCATCGACGCATAATAGAAATAGAGCTTGGCCACTCAGCCCTCGGCCTCACCCTCGCCCGGCTCCAGATCGCGGGCGACCTTGGGATCGCGCAGCAGCTGGTCGATACGGGTGCCTTCGTCGAAGCTCTCGTCGATCAGGAATTTCAGCTTGGCGGCATATTTCAGGTTCACCCGCCGTGCGACCTCCGACTGGAGATAGGCGGTGTTGGTCCTGAGCGCCTTGAGCACGACCTGCTCGTCCTTGCCGAGGAACGGCTTCACGAAGACGGTCGCGTGGCGCAGGTCGGGCGACATGCGGACTTCGGTGACCGAGACGAGATGCTTTTCCAGCACCTCGTCATGCACGTCGCCGCGCGCGAGAATGTCCGACAGGATGTGGCGGACCTGTTCGCCGACGCGCAGCAGGCGGACGGAGCGGGTTTCGGGCGTGGTGTCTGACATGATCTAACCGAATTGACAGTGGAACCAGTGGCTGTCGAGTCGCTGGCACCAGATGGTGTTGTTGCCGAAGATGTTTCGAATGTCGGCGGCGACCGGTCCGCCGTTCCAGCCGCGTGCAGCTGCAATGCGGTCGGTGGGGTCGTGAACGATGCCGGCCCATTCGCCATTGACGCCGATGATGGTGCGGAAGGCGGTGCGCGGCGGAGCACGGAAGATGCCGGTAATGCCAGTCGGTATCGGACCACCGGCCAACGCCCCGTCAAAGGCGGCACGGTCGGACCGGAGCATCATCCACGACGGTGCGACATGCGACCAGTAGAGGACATGATTGGCTGCGAACGCCGCGAACATCAGGGAAAGGACGGGAACGAACACCAGCAACAATGCCGGGATGCCCGCCGATCGCCAGCGCCATGCCTGAACGGCACCTTCCAGCATGAGCGCCGGCCACGACGTGGCCAACACCGGCACGACAACCAACATTGCAGTGCCCGACAGGGCATTGGCGACGAACAATGCCGCCGCCCCGCCGATCACCCATGCAACCGCGAAACGGAGCCGAGGGCGAAGCGTGGCGGCAAGGGTTGCCCCCTGCCGCCCGTTACTCACAGCGTGCGATCGCGCAGTTCGACTTCGTAGGTTTCAAGGAAGTCGCCCGCCTTGATGTCGGTGAAGTTCTGCGTGAACGTGACACCGCATTCGAGGCCTGCGCGCACTTCGGGGACATCGTCCTTGAAGCGACGCAGCGACGCGATCTCACCCTGATAGATGATGACGTCGTTGCGCGTGATGCGCGCCTTGAGCGCCTTGCGGATGATGCCTTCGACCACCAGGAGCCCTGCGGCCTTGCCATGCTTGCCCGCCGAGAAGACCTCGCGGATTTCGGCGCGGCCGACGACCGTTTCGAACGCTTCCGGACCCAGGGTACCGGCCATGCCCGCACGGATATCGTCGGTCAGCGTGTAGATGACGTCGTAGTACTTCAACGCCACCTTGTTCCGCTCGGCAATCTCGCGTGCCTTCGCATTGGGACGCACGTTGAAGCCGATGATCGGCGCGCCGCTAGCCGCTGCCAGCGTCACGTCGCTCTCGGTGATGCCGCCCACGCCCGAATGCAGGATGCGCACCCGGATATCGTCGGTCGAGATCTTGTTGAGCGAGCCGACAATGGCTTCGACCGACCCCTGGGTATCGGCCTTGACCACCAGCGGATATTCGATCGCCTGCTTCGACTTGAGCGCGGAGAACATGCTCTCGAGGCTGGCCGGCGCCTGGGTGGTGCGCTTCTGGAGCAGCACGCCCTGACGATATTCGGCGACCTCACGGGCGCGTGCTTCGCTCTCGACGACCTGCAGCGGATCGCCCGCCATCGGCACGCCCGACAGGCCCAGCACCTCGACCGGAGTCGACGGGCCGGCTTCCTTCACCTGACGACCCTTGTCGTCGATCAGCGCGCGGACCTTGCCGCTTTCCGCGCCGACGACGAACACGTCGCCGACCTTCAGCGTACCGCGACGGACCAGCACGGTCGCGACCGGACCACGGCCCTTGTCGAGCTTCGCCTCGATCACGCTGCCTTCGGCGGCGCGGTCGGGGTTGGCCTGCAGTTCGAGCAGTTCGGCCTGAAGCTGGATCTTGTCGATCAGCTCCTGCAGACCGGTCTTCTTGAGCGCCGACACTTCGACGTCCTGGGTCTCACCACCCATTTCCTCGACCTGCACGTCATGTTCGAGCAGGCGTTCGCGGATGCGCTGCGGGTTCGCCTCGTGCTTGTCGACCTTGTTGATCGCCACGATCATCGGCTTGCCGGCGGCGCGGGTGTGATGGATCGCCTCGATCGTCTGCGGCATCAGCCCGTCATCGGCGGCGACCGCGAGGATCACGATGTCGGTCACGTCGGCACCGCGCGCGCGCATTTCGCTGAACGCTTCGTGGCCGGGCGTGTCGAGGAAGGTGATCTTCGACTTGTCCTTCATCGTCACCTGATAGGCGCCGATATGCTGGGTGATGCCACCGGCTTCGCCGCGCACGACATCGGTGCCGCGCAGCGCGTCGAGCAGCGACGTCTTGCCGTGGTCGACGTGACCCATGATCGTGACGACCGGCGGACGCGGACGCAGCGCTTCGGCCGAATCCTCGGTCGTGTCGAGCGCGAGGTCGATGTCCGAATCGCTGACGCGGACGATGTTGTGGCCGAATTCGGTCACCAGCAGTTCGGCGGTGTCCTGATCGATCGTCTGCGTCATCGTGACGGGCATGCCCATCTTGAACAGCGTCTTGACGAGGTCGGCACCCTTTTCCGCCATGCGGTTGGCGAGTTCCTGCACCGTGATCGCCTCGGGCACCTGCACGTCGCGGACCTGCTTGACCTGCGGCTCGCGCGGGCCGCCAAAGCCACGCTTTTCCTTTTCCCGCGCACGCTTCAGCGCGGCGAGGCTGCGCGAACGCGCCCCGTCGTCGCCCAGCGCACGGGTGACGGTCAGCTTGCCCGACTGGCGGCGATCGTCGCCCTTGCGGTCACGCGACGGTGCGGCACCCCGCGCCGGTTCGTTGCGACGCGGAGTCGCCTGACCGGTGCCCGACGGAGTCGGACGTGCCGTCTGACCACCGGCGGCCGGACGTGCCGTAGCGGCGGCCGGAGTCGGCGCAGGCGCCGGTTCGGGCTTGGGCTGCGGCTTGGGGATCTCCGGACGCTGCACCGGGGTGAAGCGACGCGGCGCCGGCCGGTTGGGGTCGGCGGTCAGGATGATCGGCTGCGGCGCGGGAGCCGGAGCCGGTGCGGGACGTGGCGCGGGCTTCGCCTGCACCGGTGCCGGGGCGGGCTTCGCCTCGACCGGAGCGGGCGCAGGTGCGGGCGTCGGCGCAGGAGCCGGCGTGTCCGCAACCGGTGCCGGAGCCGGCGTCGCCTCTACCGGAGCAGGCGCAGGGGTCGGTTCGGGCGCAGGCGTCGGCGCGGCCTCGACAGGCTTCGTCGCGGGCGCTTCGGCGGCCGGGGTCGGTTCGGGTGCTGGAGCCGGCTTCGGCTCGGACGCGGCACGGGCCTTTTCCTCGGCGCGCGCACGTTCGGCCTCGGCGGTTTCCCGCGCGATCCGTTCGTCGCGACGACGATTTTCCTCGGCCGCGTTCATGCGGGCCTCTTCGGCCTCGCGCAGCAGCTTGGCCTGCAGCTCGTGGCGCGAGAGGCCGGCATTGCTGCTGGCCGCCGGGCGCGGTGCGGGGGCCGCCGGAGCGGGAGCCGGCGCGCGCTGCGGGGCGGGTGCCGCCGCTTCGGGGGCGGCCTGCTGTTCGGTGCCCTGCTGTTCCTCGCCGGGACGGCCGAGCACGCGGCGGCGCTTCACCTCCACGACCACCGTATTGGAGCGGCCATGGCTGAAGCTCTGCTTCACCTTGCCGGTCTCCACGGTGCGCTTGAGGCCGAGCGGCGCGCGGGTGCCCAGCTTCGGCTTGTCGTTGTCGATGTCGCTCATCCGGTTACTCAGAGTCCTGCTTCAATTGGTCGACGCCCATGTGTCCGGCATCGTCCATGCCGGAAAATTGCGCCGTCGATGCGCCCTGCGAAGGTGTTTCGCAAGCCGCAGGGATAGGTTCGGGTCCGATAAAGTGCAGCCAGCGGGACAGCGCGTCATTGGCTCGCTGTGCCGCCCGTGCGTCGGTCAGGCCGACATGTACCACATTTTCGCGCCCAAGCGCCAATGACAATATGGTGCGTGGGACCGGCAATGCCAATCCCTTGCGCCCGGAACCTTCGTCATCGGTTCCGACACGCCATGCCTGTGCCAGTTTCCCGGCGCCGTCGGGGGCGGCGTCGGACGCATGGTACAGCGCGTACAGCCTGCCGCTACGCGCCGCCTTATCGATCGCGGTGCCGCCGATGACGACGAAGCCGGACTTCGCCTCCAGCCCCAGCCGGTCGAGCGCATGCCGCCGAAGCGCATCCTCGACCAGTTGCGGCAGGTCGGCCGGAATCGTCAGCGCCGCGCCCTTGAACGCCCGCGCCAACGCGCCCTTCAGCTTCCCCTTGGCCATCGCCGTTTCCAGCTCGGCCCGGCTCACGCCGATCCACGCGCCACGGCCGGGGGCCTTGGCACGCACATCGGGCAGCACGTCGCCATCGGGCGACAGGGCGAGCCGCACAAGCCCGTCGCGCGAGCCATGCTCACGCGACAGGATGCAGCTGCGCTCGGGGCTGTCGGTTAGCCGCGCGGTGTCATTGGTCGGATTCCGCAACTGCGTCCTCCGATTCTTCGGTCGCCGCGTCTTCATCGGCGAACCAATGGGCGCGGGCGGCCATGATGATCTCGTTACCCTGCTCGTCGCTCAGGCCATATTCGGCGAGGATGCCGCCCTTGGGCGCTTCGCGCTTCGGGGCATCGTCGCCGCGACGGCGCGGTTCGGCCTTCTTCTTTTCGACCAGTTCGTCGGTCGCGAGGTCGGCGAGATCGTCGAGCGTCTTGATGCCGGCCTTGCCGAGCGTGACCAGCATCGCTTCGGTCAGGTACGGCAGTTCGGCCAGTGCATCCTCGACGCCCAAAGCGGTCCGCTCTTCGCGAGCGGCCTGTTCGCGGCGTTCGATCGCTTCCTGCGCACGGCTCTGCAGCTCCTGCGCAAGGTCTTCGTCGAAGCCTTCGATGCTCGCCAGTTCCTCGATCTCGACATAGGCAACTTCTTCGAGTTCGCCGAAGCCTTCGGCGACCAGCAGCTGCGCCAGCGTCTCGTCGACGTCGAGCTCCTTCTCGAACATGCCCGAGCGTTCGATGAATTCCTTCTGCCGCTTTTCCGACGCATCGGCTTCGGTCAGGATGTCGATCGCCTTGCCGGTCAGCTGGCTGGCGAGGCGGACATTCTGGCCGCGACGACCGATGGCGAGCGACAACTGATCATCGGGAACGACGACTTCGATGCGGTCCTCTTCCTCGTCCAGCACCACGCGCGCGACGTTCGCCGGCTGCAGCGCGTTGACGACGAAGGTCGCGGTGTCGGGCGACCACGGGATGATGTCGATCTTTTCGCCCTGCATTTCCTGCACGACCGCCTGCACGCGGCTGCCCTTCATGCCGACGCAGGCGCCGACCGGATCGATCGAGCCGTCATGCGAAATGACGCCGATCTTGGCACGCGACCCCGGATCGCGGGCGGCGGCCTTGATCTCGATGATGCCGTCGTAGATTTCGGGCACTTCCTGCGCGAACAGCTTCTTCATGAAGTCGGGATGCGCGCGGCTGAGGAAGATCTGCGGACCGCGGTTTTCGCGGCGGACGTTCAGGATCAGCGAACGGACGCGGTCGCCGACGCGGACGGCTTCGCGCGGGATCTGCTGGTCGCGGCGGATGACGCCTTCGGCGCGGCCGAGATCGACGACGACGTGACCGAATTCGACCCGCTTGACGACGCCGGTGATGATCTCACCCTGACGGTCCTTGAATTCTTCGAACTGGCGCTCGCGCTCGGCGTCGCGGACCTTCTGCAGGATGACCTGCTTCGATGCCTGCGCCTGGATGCGACCGAATTCGATCGGGGGCAGCGGATCGACGATATAGTCGCCGACGGTCGCGCCCTTCTGAAGCCGCTGCGCGTCCTTCTCGCCGATCTGCTTGAAGTGATCGTCGACCAGTTCGACGACTTCGAGCACGCGCCACAGGCGAAGGTCGCCGGTCTGCGGATCGAGCTTCGCACGGATGTCGTTTTCCGACCCGTAGCGCGTCTTGGCGGCGCGCTGGATCGCGTCCTCCATCGCCTCGATCACGATGGCCTTGTCGATCATCTTTTCCGATGCGACCGAATTCGCGATCGCGATCAGTTCCGCCCGGTTGGCGGTGACGGCGGTGGCCATGTCAGTTCAGTCCTTCTGCGTCAGCCGGTTCGTCGTCGGCAGGTTCGTCTTCGAATTCGTCGGCACCCTCGGCAGAGAGCGGCGCGGTCGCCTTGAGCAAGGCGTCGGTAATCAGCAGCTTGGCATCGATGATCGCGGCGAAGGGGACGGTCATCGCCTTGTGCTTGCGCACGTCGATGCTGACCTGATCGCCGTCGGTGCCGAGCAGGATGCCGGTCAGCTGCTTGCGATTGTCGATCGGGGCGTCGAGCGTCACGCGCGCCTCGAACCCCTTCCAGTCGTCATAATCGGCAAGGCGCGTCAGCGGCCGGTCGATGCCGGGCGACGATACCTCCAGCCGATACGCCTCCTCGATCGGGTCGTTCTCGTCGAGTAGGTCGGAGATGCGGCGCGACAGTTCGGCGCAGTCGTCGATGGTCAGCTGGCGCGTGTCGGGGCGTTCGGCCATGATCTGCAGCGTCGGGTCCGACTTGCCGCCCATCATCTTCACGCGCACGAGCGCAAAGCCCAGCGCCTTGGCCTCCGGTTCGATCAGTCGCGTCAGTTCGGCGATATCCGCCATGCCGTCTCCATCAGATGCACCGCTTCGTTGCCGGTCCCTGTCGGGGCCGGCCTCGGCACGTTGGCGATGTCGAGGAAGCACGGTCCATATATGTAAAAAACCATGTCCGGGCAAGGGGCGCCGGATCGACCCCGCCCTGCGGCGCGTTGCCGCAGGCAAGAACGATGCTCTCGAGAGGATTCCCGTGATGTTGCCATTCCATGCGCTGATCCCCGCCGCGATGTTGCTGGTCGCGTGCAACGGCGGCGGGGCCGATGCGCCGGGCACGGTGTCGCCCGCGCCGACCGCCACTCCGACGCCCACGCCCTCCCCGACCGCCACCACCCCGACCGGCGGGGTGCCGTTCGCGACTCGCGAGGTCGCGACGTTCAACGCACCTTGGGCGATGACCTTCCTGCCCGACGGACGGATGCTGGTGACCGAAAAGGGGGGCACGCTGGTGCTGGTCAGTGCCGATGGCAGCCAGAAGACGACCGCCGCGACGATCCCGGTCGATTCGGCGGGGCAAGGCGGGCTGATGGACGTGGTCCTCGCCCCCGACTTCGCCAGCAGCCGGCGGGTGTATCTGAGCTATTCGGTGGCGGGTGACGGCGGCAAGGGCGTGGTGCTGGCGCGCGGGGTGCTCGACGGCAATCGGGTGACCGGAATCAGCGAACTGTTCCGCGCGACGCCGTTCGTCAGCGGCGACGGCCATTATTCGGGCCGCATCGCCTTTGCCCCCGATGGCCAGCACCTGTTCTTCACCAATGGCGAACGGCAGAAATTCGATCCGGCACAGGACCCCAAGGCGACCCTGGGCAAGGTGCTGCGCCTGACGCTCGACGGAAAGCCCGCGGGCGATCCGGGACTGACAGCCAAGGGCTTCCATCCCGCCGTCTGGTCGTACGGCCACCGCAACCTGCTGGGCATCGCGTTCGACGCGCAGGGCAATTTGTGGGAGCAGGAAATGGGGCCGAAGGGCGGCGACGAGGTCAATCTGATCCTGCCCGGCCGCAATTATGGCTATCCTTTGGTGTCGGAGGGGGACCATTATGACGGCCGGCCGATCCCGCGCCATTCGACCCGCCCCGATCTGGAGGCGCCCAAGGTCGCGTGGAACCCGGTGATCTCGCCGGGCGGGCTGATCGTCTATTCGGGCAAGCTGTTCCCGCAATATGCCGGCGACCTGTTCATCGGCGGCCTGTCGAGCGAGGCGCTGGTCCGGGTCGATGTCAACGGCACCAATGCCGCCAAGGGCGACCAGTGGCCGATGAACGCCCGCATCCGCGAGGTGGAGGAAGGGCCGGATGGCGCGATCTGGGTGTTGCAGGACGGGAGCAATGCCAAGCTGCTGAAGCTGACTCCGCGCAGCTGACGCCGCCATGGTCGATCGCCTGCCGCCGCCCGACCCCGTGCCGCTCGCGCCGTTCGCAGCGGTGTTCGCCGATCCGGGGTTCGCCTTCGGATCGTGGGGCGGCGGCGGATCGACCGATGGGGTGGTGGAGATGCCCTATTTCCAGCTGTCGGCAGAGGCCGGGGCCTTCGTCCAGGCGGCCTATGCCGCGCATTGGGTACGACCGGATATCGATTGGTCGACCTTTGCGGGCAGCGAAGCCTATCGGTCGCTGCGAGACGATCCGGCACGGGTCGCCATGGCCGATACCGACCTGCTGGCAAGGATGCTGACGATGCTCATCCGGGGCGATCGGTTCAGCGAGGGGTTGCTCGCTGCCGCCTTTGCGGACGGAACCCTGCCCGCCATCGCCCGGCGTATGGCGGTGTTAGCCGAGCAGGCGTAGCGTCACCGGGTCGCGCGCGCCTGCGTAAAAAGCGTCGAGGACTGCGGCGAAGCGCGGTTCGGTATTCGCCGTCGCACGCTCGAACAGGGTCATCGACGAGCGCAGCTTCATCGCGTCGATGCTGCCGAGGATGGCGACGATATCCTTGCCGCGATGTGCCAGCAGCGCCTCGGCCGATTCGACCAGCCGCGCGCCGAGCACCGGATGGGCCAGATACGCCCGCGCCTCGGCGAGATCGGCGATGCCATAGGTCTCAGCCATCGCGCTCTGCCCCAGCCCGCGCAGCTGCGGAAAGATGTACCACATCCAGTGGCTGCGCTTGGCCCCGGCGCGCAGTTCGGCGAGCGCGGTGGCATGGTCGCGCTGTTGCGCGATGACGAAGCGGTCGAGCGATCCGGTCATCGGTTCCAGATGGGCACGCGCCGTACCAAGATCAAATTTCTGACAACGCTGACGGTTGATCGGAAGATGTGGATACGATTACGATGGCCGCCTATAATTTCCTTGGGAGGGGATATGCACAAGAGCTGGATGGCGGCCGCGCTGGTTGCCATGGTCGCCGCGCCGGTCGTCGCGCAGAGCGCCGAGGACATGGCCGCCAAGGTCATCAATGCACCGATGCCGGCGAGCCTGAACGTCTATGGCCTGCCCAAGCCGCCGCTGACCCGCGTCAAGGAAGTCGATGGCGGCAAGGTCATCCGCCTCGCCATTCCCGGCGCCGACAAGGATGCATGGAAGATCCAGCTCCAGTCGCCGACCACCGAACCGGTGAAGCAGGGCGACCGCCTCGTCCTCGCCTTCCACGCGCGCGCACACGGCATGGCGCCGGGCACCAAGGCGCGGATCGCGGTGGCCGGTATCCAGCTGAACAAGGAACCGTACAGCCAGGTCATCGGCGGCCCGATCGAGGTCGGCGAGGCGTTCGAGTTCCATCAGGTGACGGGCAAGGCGGATCGCGACTATGCGGCGGGCGAGCTGATGGCGTCGTTACAGCTGGCGACGGGCAAGCAGGTGTTCGAGTTCGGGCCGATGTTCGTCATCAACCTCGACAAGAAGTGACTGCCGGGGGCCGATCCGCCTGACCCGCAAACGTCATTCCAGCGCAGGCTGGAATCTCCCGGTGGCAGCACGCAGCAAGAGCCGCGGGAGACCCCAGCCTTCGCTGGGGTGACGTACGGTTCGGGTCGGAGATCAGCCCCGCGTCGCGGTCAGGAAATAGTCGAGCGCGATATCGTCGGACAGGGTGAAGCCGCGCGCGGCGGAGAAGGACAGGCCGGCGGGCGGCGACACCGTCATCCCCACCGCCTGCAGATGCGCGGTCAGTTCCGGCGGGGTGAGGAACCGGTCCCAGTCGTGCGTGCCGCGCGGGATCATGCCCGTCCCCTCGGCGACTGTAATCATGGCGAGGCGCGACAGCGCGGTGCGGTTGGGCGTCGACACGACCAGCAGCCCGCCCGGTGCGACCGCATCGGCCAGCCCGCGCACGAAGGCGGCGGGGTCGGCGACATGCTCGATCACCTCCAGCGAGGTGACGAGGTCGAACTGCCGCCCGGCGATCGCTTCCACGCCACCCGCCAGATACTCGATCGACAGGCCGGTGAGCGCCGCATGGGCGGCGGCGGCCCCGATATTTTCGGGCGCGGCGTCGACGCCGGTCACCTGCCCGCCCAACCGGGCGAGCGGTTCGGCGAGGAGCCCGGCGCCGCAGCCGACATCGAGCACCGTCTTGCCGGCCAGCGGCGTGAAGCCGGCCGCATCGCCGTCCCAATGCGAATCGATCGCCGCGCGGAGGTACGCCAGCCGCACCGGGTTCAGCCGGTGGAGCATCGCCGAGCTGCCCTTCGGGTTCCACCAGTCGGCCGCCATCTCGCCGAAATGGGCGGCTTCGCGCGCGACGACGCTTGATTGCGTGGGCGCGGCTTTTTCGGACATAAAGATTGCGTTGCTTGCGTTCGTCATGGCGCTCTCCTATCAGCCGCCGCCATTCCCCCCAAGGATGAATGGCAAAACGCATGGCGCGGATCGTGATGAAGTTCGGTGGCACCTCGATGGCGGGGATCGAACGTATTCGCAACGTCGCCCAGCGCGTGAAGCGCGAGGTGGAGGCCGGCAACCAGGTCGCAGTGGTCGTGTCGGCAATGGCGGGCGACACCGACCGGCTGGTCGGCTTCTGCCGCGAGGCATCGGCGCTGTACGACCCGCGCGAATATGACGCGGTGGTGTCGTCGGGCGAGCAGGTGACCAGCGGGCTGCTGGCGATCGCACTCCAGGCGATCGGCGTGCCGGCGCGCTCGTGGCTCGGCTGGCAATTGCCGATCCGCACCAGCGACGCCCATGCGACCGCGCGGATCGAATCGATCGACACGGCCGCGCTCGACGAGTCGCTCGCCAAGGGCGAAGTGGCGGTGATCCCTGGATTCCAGGGCGTGACCGACGCCAACCGCATCACCACGCTGGGGCGCGGCGGGTCGGACACGTCGGCGGTGGCGATGGCGGCGGCGATGCAGGCCGATCGCTGCGACATCTACACCGATGTCGACGGCGTCTATACTACCGACCCGCGGATCGTGCCGCGTGCGCGCAAGCTGGCGCGGGTGACGTACGAGGAAATGCTCGAACTCGCCTCGGTCGGGGCGAAGGTGCTGCAGACCCGCTCGGTCGGGCTGGCAATGAAGGAAAAGGTCCGCGTGCGCGTGCTGTCGTCGTTCGACGATACCCGCGACGAGGACGGTTATCGTGGAACGCTGATCGTCGGCGAAGAGGAAGTGACGGACATGGAACGGCAGCTCATCACCGGTATCGCCCACGACAAGAACGAGGCGAAGATCACGCTGGTCGCGGTGCCCGACCGCCCCGGCGCGGTGGCATCGATCTTCGCGCCGCTGGCCGGCACCGGCATCAACGTCGACATGATCGTGCAGAACATCGCCCATTCGACCGGGTCGACCGACGTGACCTTCACCGTGCCGTCGGCCGAACTGGCCCGCGCGCTCGACACGCTGGAAAAGGCGAAGGACGATATCGGCTTCCAGAAGGTGCTTCACGACACCCGCGTCGCCAAGGTGTCGGTGGTCGGCGTGGGCATGCGCAGCCATGCCGGCGTCGCCTCGACGATGTTCACCGCGCTGGCCGACCGCGGCATCAATATCCAGGCGATCACCACGTCGGAGATCAAGGTCAGCGTGCTGATCGAAGAGGATTATACCGAGCTCGCGGTGCGCGTGCTGCATACCGCCTACGGGCTGGACGCGGAGGGGTAAGCTCCGAGCGGGACGTTGCAAACCCGGTCCGTTCGTCCTGAGTAGCCATTGAGCGCAGTCGAAAGGGCGTATCGAAGGACATGTGCTTCGATACGGGTCTTCGACAAGCTCAGTCCCTACTCAGCACGAACGGTTTGGTCCCAAACACCAGAACGTCATTATTCTCCGATCAGGTGGACAGCGATCCTTCGCCGGTGCGCCGCGCGGCGGTGTTCGAACAGGTAGATGCCCTGCCACGTGCCGAGCACCGGGCGGTGGCCGATCACCGGAATCGACAGCGATACGTCGGTCAGCGCGGTGCGCAGATGGGCGGGCATGTCGTCCGGCCCCTCCTCGTCATGGGCGTAGCGGTCGCTTTCGGGCGCGATGTGGCGGAAATAGCGTTCGAGGTCGTCGCGCGCCGCCTCGCTGGCGTTTTCCTGTACCAGCAGCGAGGCGGAGGTGTGGCGGCAGAACAGGGTCAGCAGCCCGCTGGCGATGCCGGTCGAATCGACCCAGTGCCGCACCTGTCCCGTGCTCAGCACCAGCCCCTGTCCGTTGGTGGTGACCACCAGCTCGCCATGTTCCTGTCGCATCATCGTCCCTGCTTGCCCGAAGCGGTCGCCCCGCGCTAGGCGGAGGGATGACCAACGCATCGATCGGCGCCGAGCGCCTGGAGCGCCGCATGGCGCGCGGCTGTGACTTCCTGGGCTCCGAAACCGCGATCCTGTGCGGCGCGATGTCGTGGGTGAGCGAGCGCAACCTCGTCGCCGCGATTTCCAATGCCGGCGGGTTCGGCGTCATCGCGTGCGGGGCGATGACCCCCGAGCTGCTCGATGCCGAGATCGCGGGGACCAAGGCGCTGACGAGCAAGCCGTTCGGCGTGAACCTGATCACCATGCACCCGGCGCTGTTCGACCTGATCGAGGTGTGCGCGCGCCACCGCGTCACCCATGTCGTGCTGGCCGGCGGGCTGCCGCCCAAGGGGTCGCTGGAGGCGATCAAGGCGACCGGTGCCAAGGTCATCGCCTTTGCGCCTGCCCTTGCGCTGGCCAAGAAGCTGATCCGGTCGGGCGCCGACGCGCTGGTGATCGAGGGGATGGAGGCCGGCGGGCATATCGGCCCGGTTTCCACCAGCGTGCTGGCGCAGGAAATGCTGCCCGAGGTCGCGGACCAGGTGCCGGTGTTCGTCGCCGGCGGGATCGGCCGGGGCGAGGCGATCGCCGGTTATCTCGACATGGGCGCGGCGGGGGTGCAGCTCGGCACGCGCTTCGTCTGCGCGACCGAATCGATCGCGCACCCGGCGTTCAAGAAGGCGTTTTTGCGGGCGTCGGCGCGTGATGCGGTCGCCAGTGTCCAGATCGACCCGCGCCTGCCGGTGATTCCGGTGCGTGCGCTGAAGAATGCCGGGGGCGAGCTGTTCACCGCCAAGCAGCGCGAAGTGGCGCAGATGCTGGACGAAGGCGGCGTGGCGATGGCCGAGGCGCAGTTGCAGATCGAACATTATTGGGCGGGCGCGCTGCGCCGGGCGGTGATCGACGGCGATGTCGAACATGGCAGCCTGATGGCCGGGCAGTCGGTCGGCATGGTGACGAAGGAGGAACCGGCGGCCGAGATCATCGCGACGCTGATGGCCGAGGCGGCGCAGGCGCTGGAGAAGCGGGCGGCCTGAGGGTCAAAGTTCACTAAGTTCACACTAGCCACGGTTTTGCGCGTGGCGTTTGCGGGTGCCGCGACGGGCGGGCTCAGCCCAAAGTTCACCAAGTTCACACTCGCGGCGAGTTTGCGCGCGCCGTGGCGTTTGCCGTGGTGGCGGGCGGGTGGCGGTCACGATGGGAAAGAGCGTGACGGCAGCGTGGCAGGGTGTGGGCGTGTAGGAAAGCCGGCATTGGCGTGACGTCGATCTCGTGCGGCGTCTGCTGCGTGCTGTTACCGGGAGACCCCAGCCTGCGCTGGGATGACGTTCGTGGTGGGCGGATTTTCGTCGCCCCCCGCCCCTTCACCCCGGATTTCTACTGCCGCCGTAGAAGAAGCGGGACCCCGGGTCAGGCCCGGGGTGACGGGTGGGGCTGGCTATTGTGCCAGTCGACCGGCGCGGCGTTGGGGTGACGCGCGCTTCAAGCCGGCCCATCCTCGCGCAACCAGGCCAGCGCCGCTTCGCGCGAATCGAACATCCGCAGGTGCGGCAGCGCACGTTTCGCCTGCATCGACAGCAGCGCGCTGCTGCGGACCAGCGCGATCTTGCGCGAGGTGGTGCGCGACCGGTCGGCGATCTCGCCCAGCGCGGCGAGGACTTGGGGCGACTGGACGGCGAAGCCGGTAATGTCGAACAGCGCGACCTGCTCGCCCGGACGGACGCCCAGCGCCGGCAGGCGCGTCACCGCATCGCGGATCCCTGCGCCGAAGCGCTGGACGGTGTCGAGGTCCCAATGGCCGAACAGCGCGAAGTCGAGCATCCACGGCGCGGAGGTGATGGCTCCGCGAAAGGCGGGATCGTCGGCGATACGCATGGGAGTCCTGTGCATGGCGGCGCCCGTCGTGTGGCACGGGCCGCAATGTCACAGCATATTGTTTATAAAGCGTTTCTTAAAGAATCGTATCCGTTTCAGTAGGCCCGGCGGATGGCGAATTCGACCGCTTCGATCATCGCATCCTTCGCCGGACCATTGGGAAAGCGGCCGATGGCGTCGATCGCCCGCTGCCCATAATGCCGCGCCCGCGCGAGGGTGTCGTCGACCGCGCGGGTCGAACGGATCAGGGTGATGGCATGCGCCAGATCGGCGTCAGACGCCCGCTTGCCCGACACCGCGTCGCGCCAGAAGGCACGCGATTCCTCGTCGCCGCGGGCATAGGCGAGGATGACGGGCAGCGTCATCTTGCCTTCGCGGAAATCGTCACCGGCGTCCTTGCCCATGGTGTCGGCGTCGGAGACGTAATCGATCGCATCGTCGACCAGCTGGAACGCGATGCCAAGGTTGCGGCCATAGGCGTCCAAGGCGGCCTCGTCGGCGTCGGAGCGGTCGGCGACGATCGCGGCGATGCGGCAGGCGGCGGCGAACAGCGCCGCGGTCTTGGCCCCGATGATGTCGAGATAGCGATCCTCGGGCGTGTCGATGCGGCGGATGGCGGTCAACTGGTTGACCTCCCCTTCCGCGATCACGGCGGAGGCGCCCGACAGGACGCGCAGCGCCTTCAGGCTTTCCGCCTCGACCATCAGTTCGAAGCTCTTGGAAAACAGGAAGTCGCCGACCAGCACGCTGGCGGGATTGCCCCAGATGATGTTGGCGGTGCGCTTGCCCCGGCGCAGGTCGGACCCGTCGACCACATCATCGTGCAGCAGCGTCGCGGTATGGATGAATTCGACCGCCGCCGAGAGCAGGTGGTGGCGCGTGCCACCATAGCCAATCAGCTTGGCACAGGCGAGCGTCAGCATCGGCCGCATCCGCTTGCCCCCGCCGGCGATCAGGTGACCGGCCAGTTCGGGGATCAGCGGGATTTTCGACTGCATGCGATCAAGGATCACCGCGTTGACGCGGTTCATGTCGTCGGCGACCAACGCCATCAGCGGATCGAGGGAGGGGTCGGTCCGCTTGTCGAGGCGGTGCAGGGTAGCCGTCATGTCCCAGCGATGTGGCGGTTCACGCTCTCGAACGCAAGGGAAAGGCGGGGTTGCGCCGCCCGTCCCGTCGCGCGAAAGGGGCGGCACGAACCGGAAGAGGACGCCATGGCCGACGCGACGCTGCAACGATTCCGCCAGAGCATCGACAATATCGATGCCGCGCTGGTGTTCCTGCTGGCCGAACGGTTCAAGGTGACGCAGGCGGTCGGCGAGTACAAGGCCGAGAACGGCCTGCCCCCGGCCGATCCCGGGCGCGAGGAAGCGCAGATCGCACGGTTGCGGTCGCTGGCGCGCGATGCCGATCTCGACCCCGAATTTTCCGAGAAATTCCTGCGCTTCATCATCGACGAGGTGATTCGGCATCACCGATCGCTGCAGGACGGGGACGCGGCGTGAGCGACGACCGGATCGTTTTTGCGCCGGACGATGTCGATCTCACCCGTTCGCCGCTGCGGCGCGACCTGTCCGAGCCGACCTATGTGCTGGGTGCGTTCAACCCGGCGCTGACGCGGTTGCCCAGCGGCAATCTGCTGCTGCTGGTGCGGGTGGCGGAGGCGTTGCGCGAACCGGTGCGCCATGGCTGCGTGCGATCGATCCGCTGGACGGGCGGGCGCTATGTGCTCGACGCGTTTCCGGCCGATGCGGCGGATGTCAGCGATCCGCGGTTCTTTTCCTTGAAGGGCGGGGCCTATCCGTTCCTCGGGCTCACCTCGCTGTCATGGCTGTTGCCGGTCGAGCTGTCGGCGGACGGGCAGCGGGTGGTGGCGGTCCATTACGACCGCGCGGTCGAGCCGTCGGCGGACTATGCCCAGTACGGCGTCGAGGACCCGCGCATCGTGGCGATCGACGGCACGTACTGGATGACGGTGTGCGGCGTGTCGGGCGGGCGGCTGTGTACGGTGATGTACCGGTCGGACGACGGCTTTGCCTGGCGGTCGCAGGGGATCGTGCTCGACCATGGCAACAAGGACATGGTGCCGTTCGAGGGGCGGGTCGGCGACCGGTTCGTGTCGCTCACCCGGCCGCTGTCGGATGCGTGGTTCGTCGCAGCGCCCGATGGCGCGGAAGGGAGCGGACCGAGCATCAACCTCGCGACCTCCCCCGACATGCTGCACTGGCGGCCTTTGGCGGAACCGGCTTTGCGGCCGTTGAAGGGCGCGGCGGCGTATAAGCTGGGCGGCGGGACCCCGCCGGTGCGGACGAAGCGCGGGTGGATGATGCTGTATCACGGCGTCGAGAAACAGGGCGCGGTCGGGGTGTATCGGACGTACCGGGCGTTGATCGATGCCGAGGCTCGCGAGGTGCGGGAGCGGGACGAGACGCGGCCGGTGCTGGAGGCGGCGTCCGCGTTGATCGCGCCGATCGCGCATCAGGCGTATCTGCCGCAGCCGGTGGTGTTCACGACGGGAATCGTGGCGGATGGCGAGGACTGGATCGTGGCGTCGGGCGAGGCGGATCTGGCGTGTCGGTTGACGCGGGTGGCTGGCGCGCGGTTGGACTGAGCGCCCTGCCCCTGCCCCTTCCCCGTTATCCCCACCCCGTTTGCTTCGAGCGCAGGTTCGAGCCTGTCGAGAACCGAAGTCGAGAAGGGGCTGCCCCAAACGAGCAAGTTCTCGACGGACGCTTCTCGACAAGCTCGAAGCTGCTCGAACCGAACGGGGTGGGATGAAGGGGTGGTGTGTGAGGTCAGATCCCCAACCACACCCGCAGCGGATTGGCCGGGTCGGCCACCAGCTTCACCGTCAGCGCCAGCGACACCACCACCAGCAGCGGGCGGATCGCCCTGCCCCCGAACCGGATCGCCAGCGCCGCGCCGAGTTGTCCGCCGGCCACGCTCGCCACCGCCATCGACAGCCCCAGTACCCACCACACATGGCCGCCCGCGACCAGTACGATGACGCCGGCGAGATTGCTGGCGAGGTTCAGCAGCTTGGTATGCCCGACCGCCCGCGTCGCGCCCATGCCGGCGGCAGTGACGAGCAGCAGGGTGAAGAAGGAGCCGGTGCCGGGACCGAAGAACCCGTCATAGGTGCCGATCGCCGCCACCGCGAGCAGCAGCCCGGCGGGCGCGAGGCGGGTGTGGGTGTCGACGTCCGACAGGCGCGGGCCGAACAGGAAATACAGCGCCATCGCGACCAGCAGCACCGGCAGCAGCCCGGCAAGGAACTGCGGGTCGATCGCCTGCACCAGCGCCGCGCCGACCGCCGCGCCACCGAACGAGGCGAGCGCCAACCGCCACGAGCGGCGCAGGTCGATATGCCCCTTGCGCCAGAAGGCGAAGGTCGCGCCGGCGGTGCCGAACGCGCTTTGCAGCTTGTTGGTGCCGAGCGCCATGACCGGCGGCACGCCGGCGGCGAGCAGCGCGGGGATGGTGATGAGCCCGCCCCCGCCCGCCATCGCGTCGATGGTGCCGGCGCAGAAGGCGACCAGCATGAGCAGGGCGATGAGGTCGATGTCCATGGGGTGCGCGTAGCGGGGAAGGCGGCTGCGGGGAACCTCCCGGCTAGCCCTTATCCTTTCGTCACTCCCGCGAAGGCGGGAGTCCATAGACGCTGCCGCCGCGGCTCCATCGCCGACCTCGGCGTGTATGGATTCCCGCCTGCGCGGGAATGACGATGATGGGAAGGCCCGCCCGGTCGACAAGGCGACATACCCGGTCAGAGAATGGGATCAGTGGGGAGCTTCTGTTGCCCGGTGCTCCCCGTACCGCTGGAATCCGATTCTGTTGCCCGGTTCGGTCCAACCGCGCTATTTTGGAGTAACTTCAGGCCGTGAGGCCCTTAGTTACGCCGCAATCGCGAGTGCTTCGTTATCGTTGGCACTTGTGTGTATGGGCCGTTGCGGTGGTCCCATTCCGAACGAAAACAGCGCTTTTCAACACACGTCGATCCTGGTTCGGCCCCATCAGCTGAGCCGCTGGGTCGGCACGCTTCACGCGTGTCGACCATCCGGCGCAGGTGGTGGAGCCGCCGGGTACTGCCCCCGGGTCCGCTGCGTCTATTGCACGCCGCCATTTATCGTCATAGCCGGCTGGAAGCCGGCGAGAGGGGATATAGGCGCTTGTCCCGGCTTTGAAAAGAAGCGGACTTCCCTTGCGCGCGATGCGGTGGCATGGGCGACAGGATCATGCTGACCCAGCGTTCCCGCTATGCGCTGCGCGCGATGCTGTTCCTTGCCGAACAGCCGGCGGGCGAGGCCCCGATGCCGATGCACCGCATCGCCACCGCCGCGAACGTGCCGCGCAAGTTCCTCGAACTGATCCTCGCCGACCTGCGCGAGGCGGGGTTCCTGTCGTCGACGCGCGGCAAGGCGGGGGGCTATCACCTCGCGCGGCCAGCGCACCTGATTTCGCTGGGCGAGATCATCCGCGTGATCGAAGGGCCGCTGGCGCTGGTGCCCTGCGTCAGCCGCACCGCGTACCGCCCGTGCGGCGACTGCAAGGACGAGGCGAGCTGCGCCATCCGTCATGCGATGGCGCGGGTACGGGACGAGACGGCACGAATCCTCGACGGGACCAGCCTGGCGGCAGCGGCGGCGCAGGAGCTGGCGGCGGCATAAGCGTATCCCCGCGCAGGCGGGGATCCAGGGTTACAGGCGGCGAGCGTCGCTTTCTTGGCTCTGGACCCCCGCCTGCGCGGGGGTACGGCATCATTCCGACAGCGTCTTGCCCGCGCGCAATTCGTCGCGGATTTCGCGCAGCAGCGCGATTTCGGGCGGGTCGGCGGCGGGGGTGACGTCGCCGGTCTTCTGTTCCTGATGCACCGTCGCGATGGCACGGTTCACGAACTTGACCAGCAGGAACACGATGAAAGCGAGGATGACGAAATTGATCACCACGCTGACGAACTGGCCGTAGCCGAACAGCGGCACGCCAGCGGCCTTCAGCGCGCTATAGCTGTCCGGGCTACCCTTATAGGTCGCCGGGATCGGGCCGAGCTTGATGAAATAGCTCGAAAAATCGAACCCGCCGAAGATGTAGCCGATCACCGGCATGATGATGTCGTCGGTCAGCGATTTGGTGATCGTGCCGAACGCCGCGCCGATGATGACCCCGACCGCGAGGTCGAGCACGTTGCCGCGCGCGACGAACGTGCGAAATTCCTTGAGCATGGACCTGGCCCTCCCGTCTCTGCTTGAGGGTGGCATAGTGCTTCGATACCATGGTGCCAGGCAAGCACCGGACAGGATGATATACATGCGGCGGGCGATGGTGGTGATGATGGCGGTGCCGCTGGCGGCATGCGGCGTGAACAGCGTGCCGACCGCCGAGGAAGAGGTGAACGCCCGGTGGGGCGAGGTGCAGAACCAGTATCAGCGCCGTGCCGACCTGATCCCCAACCTCGTCGCGACGGTGAAGGGATTCGCCGGACAGGAGGAACGCGTGCTGACGCAGGTGACGCAAGCGCGCGCGAACGCGACGTCGATCAACGTCACCACCGACGACCTGTCCGACCCGGCGACGTTCCAGCGGTTCCAGGCGGCACAGAACCAGCTGACCCAGGCGCTGGGCCAGTTGCGCACGGTGGTCGAGGCGTATCCACAGCTGACCAGCAACCAGAATTTCCTGTCGCTGCAATCGCAGCTGGAGGGTACCGAGAACCGCATCGCGATCGCCCGGCGCGATTATAACGAGGCGGTGCAGGCATATAACACCCGCATCCGCACCTTCCCCGACGCGGTCGGCGCGCGCATCTTCTATGGCGCCAAGCCCAAGCAGAGCTTTCAGGCGCAGGCCGGGGCGGAGGTCGCGCCGCAGGTCAATTTCGGCAATTCGAACTGACGCGCGGCCCGATGCGGCGCCTGTTGATCTGCCTGTGGATAAGTTTGTGGACAGTCTGCGCACTGCCCGCCGCCGCGCAGACATTTCCGAAGTTCACCGGGCTGGTCGTCGACGATGCCAACGTCCTGCCGGCGGAAACTCGCGCCGACCTTACGCAGAAATTGCTGGTTTTACAGAAGGATACCAAGCGGCAGTTCGTCGTGGCGACGATCGGCGACACCCAAGGCTATCCGCTGGAGGAGTATGGCTATCGGCTGGGCCGAGCCTGGGGCGTGGGCCTCAAGGATGTGGATAACGGCGCGATCCTGTTCATTGCGCCGAACAATCCCGCGGGGCAACGCGGACCGCGGCTGGAGGTCGGTTATGGCCTCGAACCGATCCTGACCGACGCGATATCGAGTGCGATCATCCAGCAGCAGATGATGCCGAAGCTGAAGGACGGCGACGTGCCCGGCGCGATGACCGCCGGAGCGGATGCGGTGATCGCGCAATTGCGGCTGAGCCCCGAGGAAGCGCAGGCGCGGGTCGATGCCGCGGCGGCGGCGTTCGACCGGGGCCGGCGTCAGCAGCCACGATCGGGCGGGAGCGGCCTGCCGACCGGCGCGATCTTCTTCATCGCGATCGGGGTCATCATCTTCTGCATGCTGGTCTTTTCGGGACGGCGGCGGCGCGCCGGGCCATGGGGCCGGACGCATCGCAGCAGCACGGCGGGCGACGTCGCGCAGGTCGTGTTGTGGTCGATCGCCGACGAACTGGCGCGTGGTGCCGCACGCGGCGGCAGCCGTGGCGGGGGCTGGTCGGGCGGCGGATCGTCGGGCGGGTGGGGTGGCGGCGGCTTTACCGGTGGCGGCGGCGGATCGTTCGGCGGCGGCGGCGCTTCCGGGAATTGGTGATGCACCTGAACGATACCGACCGGGCGCGCATCCGCGATGCGGTGGCGCAGGCCGAATCGGCGACCGAGGGCGAGATCGTCGTCGTGCTCGCCCGGCGGTCCGACGCCTATCATGATGTAGGGCTGCACATGGCGGTGCTGGCGATGCTGCTGGTGCTGGTCGGCACCGCATTGTGGCCGGGCTGGCTGCTCGCCTTTCATGCTTGGGTCGAGCCGTGGGGCGATGCCCCTACCCCGCTGTTCCTGCTGTCGACACTGGCGTGGGTGCAGGGCGCGGTGTTCCTGATCGTGCGCTATGGCTGTGCGTGGATGCCGCTCCGCATGGCGCTGACCCCGGCGGCGACCAAGGCGCGGCGGGTCCATGCGCGCGCGCTGCTGCTGTTCCGTGCCGCCGCCGAACGCCGCACGGTCGCGGCGACGGGCGTGCTGCTGTACCTGTCGCTCGACGAACATCGCGCCGAACTGATCGCCGAGGCCGCGATTCACGACCGGGTCGATCCGGCACTATGGGGCGATGCGCTGGCGGCGTTGCTGGTGGCGTTGAAGCAGGACCGGCCGGCCGACGGGATCGTCGCGGCGGTGGGCGCGATCGGCGCGGTGCTCGCCGAACATTTTCCGACAGGAGCCAGACCGATGAACGAACTTCCCGACCGGTTGATCGAACTATGATCGATGCCGATGCCCCCGAAGAGGTGATGTGGGCCGGGCGCTTCATCACCGCGAAGAAGCGTGGCCGCTGGGAATATGTCGGGCGCGCGAACGGGATCGGCGCGGCGGTGATCGTCGCGATCGATGACGGCCATGTGCTGCTGGTCGAGCAATATCGCGTGCCGCTGGGGCGCAACTGCATCGAACTGCCCGCCGGACTGGTCGGCGACGATGCGGCGGGCGAAGCGGCGGCGGTGGCGGCGACGCGCGAGCTGGAGGAGGAGACCGGCTATCGCGCAGGGTCGATGGTGCCGCTTGGCGAATATCATTCGTCGCCGGGGATGGTGTCGGAGAGTTTCACGCTGTTTCGCGCCGGTGATCTGGTGAAGGTCGGTGAGGGTGGCGGGGTGCCCGGCGAGGATATCGTCGTGCATCGGGTGCCGCTGGAGGGCGTGGCCGGGTTCGTGGCCGGGCAGCGGGCGGCGGGCAAGGCGGTCGATGTGAAGTTGTTGCTGTTGTTGGCGCCGGTTCTGTTGGGGTGAGTTTCAGGCGAAGGTTAGCCCGGGGTACTACCCGTCACTCCGGACTTGATCCGGGGCGACGCTTTTTGGACTGGCGATTGTAGAAGGAAGAAGCGGGACCCCGGGTCAAGCCCGGGGTGACGGGTGGGGTTGGGGTTGGAACCCACACGCCGTTTGCGCTGCCTCGATCCCGTCTCCGTCCCCTACGCCCTCCGTTTGCTTCGAGCGGAGGTTCGAGCCTGTCGAGAACCGTAGTCGAGAAGGGGTGCCCCGAGAAACGCGTTCTCGACGGACGCTTCTCGACAGGCTCGAAGCTGCTCGAACCGAACGGGGGGCGTGGGAACCGGCCGGTCAGCCCTTGTGGGTGCCGCTGGGACCCGCACTCGGCGTGGGCGTCGGCACCCGGCAGGGCACGATATTCTTCGGCTCCGGTCGCGGGCCTTCGGGGGTGAACATCGCGATATAGCCGCCGGCCGAGGGCATCTTCTGCAGCTCGACCATCCGGTAGCCGACCGCCTCGAACTCGCATTTCAGCAGCGCAGGCGGGGTGCCGTGATTCTGGGTGCGGCGGTCGGCGTCGACCACCACCACGCGCCCGCCGGGGCGCAGCGAGGGGCGCAGGTTCCACAGGAAGGCGTAGGGCTCGGCGATCTCGTGGTACATGTGGACCATCAGCACCCGGTCGAAGCTGTCGACCGGCAGCTTGGCATCGTCGGGTTCGCCCAGCCGGACGCTGACATTGTCGAGGCGTTCGCGCGCGACCCGGTGCGCCAGCGCGTCGCGGATCTGCGGGATGATGTCCTCGGCCAGCACGCGGCCGTCGTCGCCGACCCGCTGTGCCAGGCGGATGGTGTAATAGCCCTCGCCCGCGCCGATATCGGCGACGGTCATGCCTGGCGCGATGCCGGCCTTGTCCATCACCAGCTCGGCCTCGTTCAGCCGGTCGCGCGCTTCCTCGGTCGACCAGCGCGCCGACACGATCGTCGCCACGGGCCGGTCGGCCTTGGGAAAGTCCGGCTTGTCCTCCCGCTGCGCATTGGCGATCGGGTTCGGCTGCGTCGCGTCGCAGCCGGCCAGAATCAGCAGCGCGGGGAGGACGGCGCGGTGCATCTCAGTCGACATCCTCGACATCGACCTTCTCGCCCGTGACCCGTTGCGACAGCGCCGCCGCCATGAACGGGTCGAGCGCACCGTCCAGCACGTCGCCGGGCGCGGTCGAGACGACGCCGGTGCGCAGGTCCTTCACCATCTGATAGGGTTGCAGGACATAGGAGCGGATCTGGTGGCCCCAGCCGATATCGGTCTTGGTCGCGTTCTCGGCATTGGCCTCCGCCTCGCGGATCGCCAGCTCGCGCTCATACAGGCGGGCGCGCAGCTGGTTATAGGCCTCGGCCTTGTTCTTGTGCTGCGACCGCTGGTTCTGGCACTGCACCACGATGCCGGTCGGGATATGGGTGATGCGCACCGCCGAATCGGTGGTGTTGATGTGCTGCCCGCCGGCGCCCGACGCGCGATAGGTGTCGATGCGCAGGTCGCTTTCGTTATACTCGACCTCGATATTGTCGTCGATCACCGGATAGACCCAGACGGACGCGAACGAGGTGTGGCGCCGTGCCGCGCTGTCATAGGGGCTGATGCGGACGAGGCGGTGGACGCCGCCCTCGGTCTTGGCGAAACCGTACGCGTTCTCGCCCTTCAGCAGCAGCGTCGCCGACTTGATGCCCGCCTGTTCGCCCGAATGCTGGTCGACCAGCTCGACCTTCAGCCCGCGGCGTTCGGCCCAGCGGGTGTACATGCGTTGCAGCATGCCGGCCCAGTCCTGGCTCTCCGTCCCGCCGGCACCGGCGTTGATCTCGATATAGGTGTCGTTGGCATCGGCCTCGCCCGACAGCAGCGCCTGCACCTTGTCGTGATCGGCACGCTTCGCGAGTTCGGCGAGGTTGGCGACGCCTTCGTCGGCCATCTCGGCATCGCCCTCGGCCTCGGCCATCTCGATCAGTTCGACCGTGTCGGACAGCTCACGCTCGATGGTGCGGGTGGCGGTGATCGCCTCGTCCAGCCGGCGGCGTTCGCGCATCACTTCCTGCGCGGCCTTGGGATCGTTCCACAATGCCTGGTCCTCGACGCGCGCGTTCAGCTCGTCCAACCGGCGCAGCGCGCGGTCCCAATCGAGGAAGCGGCGCAGCAGCGCGAGGGCATCGTTGATCTTGTCTACATGGGCTTGCGCTTCGGCGCGCATGGGGGAAACTCCGGAAAAACGTCATCAGGGGGAATGCCGCCGATATAGGGCGCGCGCTAGTAGATTCCCCCTTCGCGTTGCAAGAAGTCGCTGTCGCGCGGTTGCGCCTGTCGTTGGACCGGCGCGGCGCGGGTCGGGTCGCGGGTGACGGGCGCGCGCGCCTCGCCCAGCCGGCCGGTGGCGCGGCGCGCCTCCGTCTCGGGCTTGAACGCTTCCCAGATGATGCCGGCCTTGGGGTCGGTCGTCGGCCAGCCGCCATAGACCGGACGGCCGCTGGCGCGGTCGATGCGGACCATGCGGATGCCGGCGGGCGCGCGGAACGGCAGCACCTCCATGTCCTTGTACGCCTTGACCGCGAAGCTCTTGTAGATCGGCGCGGCGATCGTGCCGCCCTGCGCATAGCCGCCCAGATTGCGCGGCGTGTCGAAGCCCAGATACAGGCCGGCGATCATCTGCGGCGTGCCGCCGACGAACCATACGTCGGTGGGACCGGTCGAGGTGCCGGTCTTGCCCATGATCGGGCGGCCGAGATCGCGCAGGGTGGTCGCCGTGCCGCGCTGGATCACCCCCTCCATGATGTGCACCATCTGGTAGGCGCTCATCGCGTCCATGATCTGGCGCGACTTGATCTGCGGACGCGGCATCGGCTTGCCGTCCCAGTCGGGCGCGTTGCAGCCGTCGCAGGCGCGCCAGTTTTCGGGCAGGATCACCTTGCCGCGCCGGTCCTGCACGAAATCGATCACGGTGGGTTTGAGCTCGCGGCCCTGATTGGCGAGGATCGAGTACGCATTGACCATGCGCATGACCGTCGTCTCGCCCGCGCCCAGCGCATAAGAGAGGTACGGCGGGAACTTGGTGTCGCTGACGCCGACGCGCTGGATCAGGTCGTTGACCTTGTCCATGCCGGTCTGTGCGGCGGCGCGCACCGTCATCAGGTTGCGCGACTGTTCGACGCCCCAGCGCATGGTGTGCGGCCCGGCGCCGCCGCCGCCGAAGTTGCGGAAGCATTTCTGGCCCAGCCGCCCGCCCTGGTTCACGCAGAACGGGCCGTCGACGATGATCGAGGCCGGGGTCATCCCCGCCTCCAGCGCGGCGGCATAGACGATCGGCTTGATGGTCGATCCGGGCTGGCGCATCGCCTGGGTCGCGCGGTTGAACGACTGGATGCGGCTGTCGAAGCCGCCCTGCATGGCGAGGATGCGGCCGGTGCGCGGGTCCTCGACCACCATGCCGCCCGACACGCGCGGGACCGAGCGCAACGACCACTGGCTGCCGGCAGGGGCCACTGCGAGGATGTCGCCGGGCAGGATCGCGGCGAAGGCGGTGCCGCCCTGCCCCCGGACCGGCATCACCGCATTGCCGCGCGGCAGGACGCCGGTGCGCCCGTCGGCGAAACCGATCCGCGCCTCGCCGCCATCCTTGGCGATGACGATGGCGGCCTGCCAGTCCTGATAATCGATGGCGATGTTGGTGTTAAGCAACGCCGACTGCCAATTGTCCTCGTCGACCTCCAGCCGCGGCTTGTTGAGCGGGCCGGACCAGCCACGCCCCGAATCGAAGCGGATCAGGCCTGAACGCAGCGCGTCCTGCGCATCCTGCTGAATCTTCGGGTCGAGCGAGGTGCGCACCCACAGCCCGCCGGCATAGACGCTGTGCGGACCGTCCTTCGCATTCTCGCCGAACCGGTCGAGCAGCTGGCGGCGCACTTCCTCGATGAAGTAGCCGCCGGCGGTTTCCTGTCGCGGGGTCTGGCGCGGGATGGTGCCGAGCGGTTGGGCGACCGCCGCCGCACGCTGGGCCGGCGTGATGAAGCCGTTGCGCTCCATTTCGCCCAGCACCCAGTTGCGCCGGGCGATCGCGCGATCATAGCCACGTTCGGGGGTGTAATTGGACGGCCCCTTGGGCAGGATCGCCAGATAGGCCATTTGCGGCAGCGTCAGCTCGCGCAGTTCCTTGCCGAAATAGGCGTGGCTCGCCGCCTCGACGCCGAACGCGTTCCGGCCGAGCGCGATCTGGTTGAGATAGAGTTCGAGGATCTGCTGCTTGGTCAGCGCGCTTTCGATGCGATAGGCGAGCAACGCCTCCTTCGCCTTGCGGACATAGCTGACCTCGTTGGTCAGCAGCAGGTTCTTCGCCACCTGTTGCGTGATGGTCGACGCGCCGATCGGGCGGCCGCTGCGCGTCAGGTTGGTGAAGACCGCCGCCGCGATGCCGGGATAATCGACGCCGTGATGTTCGAAGAAGGTGCGATCTTCCGCCGCCAGGAACGCGCGGACCAGCAGCGGGGGATATTCGGCATAGGACAGCTGCACGCGGCGTTCGCGGGCATAGCTGTGGATCGGATCGCCCTCGATCCCCCGGACATTGGTCGGCAGCGGCGGTTCATAGGCGCGCAGCGAATCGACCGAGGGCAGCGTGCGCCACAGCAACAGCCAGATCAGGAACACGCCGATCCCGGCCAGCAGGAACGCGAAGGCCGGCAGGCGGAACCACCACCGCCGCCGGATACGGGCGAAACGGGCGCGCCAGCCTGGGCGGGCGGCGTCGGGAGTGGCTTCGGTGTCGGATACGCTCATCGCCCGCGCGGTTTAGCAGGTTTGGGCGTGGGGGAAAGCGGGGCGTTTCTTGGGCCTCGCCCCGGATACGTCATCCCAGCGAAGGCTGGGATCTCCCGGTTGTAGCATGGGACAGGAGCCGATGGAGGCCCCAGCCTGCGCTGGGGCGACGTGTGTGGCGAGAAAGCTACCGCCCCGCCCCATCCGCCACCAGCGCGTCGGACAACAACGCCCGGATGGCACGCAGTTCGGTGATGCGCGCTGCGCGGCGTGGCGCCGGGGCGACCGGCAGCGGGGCCTTGGCCTCCTGCGCCAGCAATTGCTGCACGCCGCGCACGGTATAGCCCTGTTCGCCCAGCAGGCCGTGAATGCGACGCAGCAGCGCCACATCCTCCGGCCGGTAATGGCGGCGGTCGCCGGCGCGGGTCAGCGGCTTGATCTGCGGGAAGCGCCCTTCCCAATAGCGCAGCTTGTGCTGCGGCACCCCCAGTTCGCGCGCGACCTCACCGATCGTGCGATAGGCGCCGGCCGATTTGTCGACGGGGGGCGCCAATCGGGTCCGATCAGCCCGCCGCGACGATGCGGTCGCGCATCATCTGGCTGGCACGGAAGGTGAGCACCCGCCGCGGCGCGATCGGCACCTCGACCCCGGTCTTGGGATTGCGGCCGACGCGTTCGCCCTTGTCGCGCAGGACGAAGCTGCCGAAGCCCGAAATCTTGACGTTCTCGCCCTTGGCGAGCGCCTCGCACAGATGCCCCAGAATCTGTTCGACCACGCGCGCGGAATCGGCGCGCGACAGGCCGATTTCGCGGTGCATCTCTTCGGCAAGGTCCGCGCGGGTCAGCGTGCCATCGGTTGCCATCGGTTCTGTTCCCCTTCGAAATACGACGAACCGATAGCAGGCCGTATACGAAGATTCAAAAATACGAAAGGATTACCAACGCACTACGGCGGCGCCCCAAGTAAAGCCACCCCCCATCGCCTCCAGCACGACAATATCGCCGCGCTTGATCCGCCCGTCCTTGACCGCGACGTCGAGCGCCAGGGGAACCGAGGCTGCGGACGTGTTGGCGTGCCGGTCGACGGTGACGACCACCTTTTCAGGGGCGAGGCTCAGCTTGCGCGCGGTCGCATCGAGGATGCGGGCATTGGCCTGATGCGGCACGACCCAGTCGACATCGGCCGGGGTCAGCCCGGCGAGGTCGAGCGATTCGCCCATGACGGCGGCAAGGTTGACCACCGCATGGCGGAACACTTCCTTGCCCTTCATGCGCAGCTTGCCGACGGTGCCGGTGGTCGACGGGCCGCCATCGACGTAGAGCAGCTGGTTGTGGCGACCGTCGGCGTGGAGCCGGGTCGACAGGATGCCGCGTCCGTCCGAATCGTCCTGCGCCTCGAGCACGATCGCGCCCGCGCCGTCGCCGAACAGGACGCAGGTCGTGCGATCCTCCCAGTCGAGGATGCGGCTGAAGGTTTCGGCCCCGATCACCAGCGCGCGGCGATGGACGCCGGCCCGCAGCATCGAATCGGCGACCTGCACCGCGTAGAGGAACCCCGAACAGACCGCCGCGACGTCGAACGCGACGCAATCGTCGATGCCCAAAGCCGCCTGCACCTTGGTCGCGGTCGCCGGGAAGGTCTGGTCCGGGGTGGCGGTCGCCAGCACGATCAGGTCGATCTGTCCCGGTTCCAGCCCGGCGGCGGCGATCGCGGCGCGCGCGGCATCGGTCGCCAGCGACGAGGTCGTCTCATGCTCGGCGGCGATGTGGCGGAAACGGATGCCGGTGCGCTCGACGATCCATTCGTCGGAGGTATCGACCCGCTCGGCCAGGTCGGCGTTGGAGACGCGGTTGGCGGGGAGCGCCGATCCGGTGCCGGTGACGATCGCGCGAATCATGCTGCCTGTGCCTCGATACCGGCCAGATCGCTGGCGATGCTGCGGGTGAGGTCGTCGCGCACCATCTTGGCGGCGACCTGGATCGCGTTCGACACGCCGATCGCATTGGCGCTGCCATGGCTCTTCACCACCAGCCCGTTGAGGCCGAGGAAGACCGCGCCATTATGGTTGTTGGGGTCGAGATGGTGGCGCAGCAGCTCGGTCGCCGGCTTCGAGATCAGGAACCCGATCTTCGAGCGGACCGACGAACGGAACGCCCGCTTGAGCAGGTCGGCGACGAAGCGTGCCGTCCCCTCCGCCGTCTTCAGCGCGATATTGCCGGAAAAGCCGTCGCAGACGACGACATCGACCTGCCCGCGCGACAGGCGATCGCCCTCGATATAGCCGGTGAAGGTCATCGGCAGATGCGGCGAGGCGCGCAGCGTCGCCGCCGCTTCCCGCACGCTGTCGATGCCCTTCAGCTCCTCGGTGCCGATGTTCAGCAGCGCGACGCGGGGGGATTCGAGGTCCAATGCGGTGCGGGCATAGGCGGCGCCCATCACCGCGAACTGCACGAGGTTGCGCGCATCGCATTCGGCATTGGCGCCGAGGTCGAGCATGACGAGGTCGTTGTCGCCGAGGCTCGGCAGCAACGCCGCCAGCGCCGGCCGGTCGATGCCGGGCATGGTGCGCAGCGCGAGCTTCGCCATCGCCATCAGCGCGCCGGTATTGCCCGACGACACGGCGGCGGCGGCGCGCCCCTGCTTCACCAGGTTGATGGCGATGCCCATCGACGTGGTCTTCGCCCGGCGAATCGCCTGGCTGGGCTTGTCGGAAGAACCGACAACCTCAGGCGCGTGGACGATTTCCGACGCGGCACTGAGGTTGGGATGCGATTCGAGACCGGCGCGAATCGCCGCCTCGTCGCCGACCAGCAGGAAGCGCATCGATTCGTGGCGTCGCCGTGCATGGGCGACGCCCGCCAGCATGGTGGCAAGCCCTTCGTCACCGCCCATCGCGTCGATGGCGATCCAGGACCCGTCAGCCATGCGTGCCTTCCTGTCCGGTGGAGCGGATTACGCTTCGACCGAGACGACTTCGCGACCGTTATAATGGCCGCAAGCGGTGCACAGATTGTGCGGACGCTTCAGTTCGCCGCAGTTCGGGCATTCCTGGAACGACTCGATGCTCAGCGAGTCGTGGCTGCGACGCATACCGCGCTTCGAGGGCGTGGTCTTTCTCTTGGGAACTGCCATTTCGGCACCTTTATCACTTGGGTATCAGTTGGTTTCGCGATCAACTGACGACGCGGCCCAGGCAAGTGCCGGACCGCTTTTCCGCGACCGGCGACCCGCCGGACCGGCAGACAGGCTGGTCGCGAAGCGAACCGCGCCTATAGCGTTTTCGTGCGCGGTTGCAAGCATTGGGTTGGGTTTGGCGGCCTGCCACCGAACCGTATCCCCGCGCAGGCGGGGATCCAGAGCGCCGAACGCCGGCGTGGCGCTGCTTGTCCCTGGATCCCCGCCTGCGCGGGTATGCGATATCGCGCTTACCTGGCCAGCACCTTGTCCCCCACGAACGGGTTCGTCGCGCGTTCATTGCCGAAGGTGCTGCCCGGACCATGGCCCGGCACGAACGCGACGTCATCGCCCAGCGGCCACAGCTTGGCCACGACCGAGTCGATCAGCGCCTGATGGTCCGACAGCGGAAAGTCGGTGCGACCGATCGATCCCTGGAACAGCACGTCGCCGACCAGCGCGAATCGCGCTTCTTCGTGGAAGAAGATGACATGGCCGGGCGTATGGCCCGGTGTTTCGTACACCGCGAAGCTCGCCTCCCCCACAGTGACCGTGTCGCCTTCGACCAGCCAGCGGTCGGGTTCGAACGGGACGCCGCGCAGGCCCCAGCGCTTGCCGTCCTCGTCCAGCCGCGCGATCCAGAAGCGGTCCGCCTCGTGCGGGCCCTCGATCGGTACGCCCAGCTGTTCGGCCAGCGGCTTCGCCTCGCCGCAATGGTCGATATGGCCGTGGGTCAGGATGATCTTTTCGATAGTCACACCCTGCTGCTCGGCGGCGGCGAGCAGGCGCGGCAGGTCGCCGCCGGGATCGACGAACGCCCCGCGCATCGTCTTCGTACACCATATCAGCGTGCAATTCTGCTGGAGCGGGGTGACGGGCACGATCGCCGCGCGGATCGGGGATGGGGTCATGCCGCCGCCTTATCGTTTTCGGGCTGATCCGGCAAAGCCGGATCAGGCGGCACCGGCCCGCTCCCCCACCCGACCACCCAATCAGGATACGCTGTGGGTGGTCGGGTGGGGGAGCGGGCCGGTACCGCGTCCACGAAAGTGGAGCAGCTTTAATCCCGCGTACACAAAGCACCGTCACAATGCTTGCCCCGCGCGCGCGCAACCGGCAAGCGTGGGGGAATGTTCGACACCACCTGGCCTTTCGTGCTGTTCGACGATGCCCGGCCGGGCGGAACCGCACGGCTGTACCGTGCACCCGGCCGGATCATCCGCGCCGATCGGGTGGAGGAGGTCGCCGATGCGCTGGCGCAGGTGCAGGCGACGACGGCGGCGGGCGAGAGCGTCGCGGGCTATATGACCTACGAGGCCGGCGCCGCGCTGGTGCCGGGTGCGCCGGTGCGGGCCGGCGACGGCCCGCTGCTGTGGTTCGGCGTGTTCGACACGACGGAGACGATCGACGTCGCCACCGCCCTGCCCGATCCGGCCGGGGCGTGGATCGGATCGGTCGCGCCGGGCATCGCCGCCGATGCCTATGCCAGGCGCTGTGCCGACATTCTCGACCTGATCGCGGCGGGCGATATCTATCAGGCGAACCTGACCTTCGGGGCGCAGGTCCCGGTGGTCGGCGATCCGATGGCGCTCTATGCCGCGATTCGACCGCGCGCCGCCGCCGGGCATGGCGCGGTGGTATGGACCGGCAGCGACTGGCTGCTGTCCTTTTCGCCCGAGCTGTTCTTTTCGGTCGAACGGGGGCGGATCACCGCGCGGCCGATGAAGGGCACCGCGACGCGCGATCCCGATCCGGTGCGCGACCGCGCCGCGGCGCAGGCATTGGCAAGCGACCCCAAGCAGCGCGCCGAAAACCTGATGATCGTCGACCTGATGCGCAACGACCTGTCGCGTGTCGGCGTGGCCGGCAGCGTGCGCGTGCCCGAGCAGTTCGTCGTCGAAACCTATCCGAGCATCCACCAGCTGATCTCGTCGGTGACCGCCGATCTGGCGCCGGGTAGGCACGCGGTCGATGCGCTGGCGGCGTTGTTCCCGTGCGGATCGATCACCGGCGCGCCCAAGCGTCGCGCGATGCAGGCGATCGATGCGGTCGAACAGCGTGCACGCGGCATCTACACCGGGGCGATCGGCTGGATCGACGGCGATGGCGACGCATCGTTCAACGTCGCGATCCGCACGCTGCGCCTGCCCGCCGGCAGCGCGAACGCGACGCTGGGACTGGGATCGGGCGTCGTCGCCGATTCGGTCGCCGAGGCCGAATGGCATGAATGCCTCGCCAAGGCGCGCTTCCTCGACGTCACGCCGACGCCGATCGACCTGATCGAGACGATGGCGTTCGACCCGCATGGCGGCATGCCGCTGCTCGAGCGGCATCTGGCGCGGATGACCGAGAGCGCGCGGGCGCTGGGGTTCGCGTTCGATCGCCATGCGACGCGCAACGAATTGCAGGCGGCGACCTTCCGCTTGCGCGAAGCGTCGCGGGTGCGGCTGCTGCTGTCGCGCAGCGGGGCGATCGCGGTCGACGTGACGCCGTTGCCGCCCGCGCTGGCCGGGCCGGTCGATGTCGCGGTGGCACGCCTGCCGCTAGACCGCCGCGACCTGCGCCTCGCGCACAAGACCAGCGACCGCCGCTTCTGGCCCGCGCCGCCGCCCGGCTGTTTCGAGACGATCTTCGTCGGCGAGGATGGCGAGCTGACCGAGGGCAGCTTCACCTCGATCTTCGTCGGTGGTGGGGCACAGTTGCTGACCCCGCCGCTCGACCGGGGGCTGCTGCCCGGCGTGCTGCGCGCGGAGCTGATCGCACGGGGCGAGGCGGTCGAGATGCCGCTGACCCTCGCCGATCTTGCGCAAGGATTTTACATCGGCAACGCGGTTCGCGGATTGATTCGTGCGCGCTTGGTTGCAGATGCGAACATTGGGGCGTAAGGGCGCGTCCACCTGTTCCTTCTCAGCATCGGACGTCCCATGAAGCCCTCCGCCGCGCTCGACCGCATCAACCCGTCGCCGACCCTCGCCATCACGTCGAAGGTGCTCGAACTGAAGCGGCAGGGCGTCGACGTCATTGGCCTGGGCGCGGGCGAACCCGATTTCGACACGCCCGATTTCGTGAAGGACGCCGCGATCGAGGCGATCCGCGCCGGCAAGACCAAATATACCAATGTCGACGGCACCGTCGAGCTGAAGGACGCGATCATCGCGAAGTTCAAGCGCGACAACGGCCTGACCTATGCCGCGAACCAGATCAGCGTGAATGTCGGCGGCAAGCACACGCTGTTCAACGCGCTGGTCGCGACGGTCGATGCGGGGGACGAGGTGATCGTGCCCGCGCCCTATTGGGTCAGCTACCCCGACGTCGTGCAGTTCGCGGGCGGGACGCCGGTGTTCATCGCGGCCGGCGCCGACCAGAATTACAAGATCACCCCCGAACAGCTCGATGCCGCGATCACCGAGAAGACGAAGTGGGTCATCCTCAATTCGCCATCCAACCCGACCGGCGCGGGCTATACCCGCGACGAGCTGCGCGAACTGGGCAAGGTGCTGGAGCGGCATCCGCATGTGTGGATCTTCGCCGACGATATGTACGAGCATATCGTCTATCCCGGCTTCGAATTCGCGACGATCGCCGAGGTCAACCCGGCGCTGTACGACCGCACGCTGACGGTGAACGGCTGTTCGAAGGCCTATGCCATGACCGGCTGGCGCATCGGCTATGCTGCGGGCGCGGCATGGCTGATCAAGGCGATGGCCAAGCTGCAGTCGCAATCGACCAGCAATCCCTGTTCGATCGCGCAGGCCGCCGCCGTCGCCGCGCTGAATGGCGACCAGTCGTTCCTGGCCGAACGCAACGCCGCGTTCCAGCGGCGGCGCGACCTGGTCGTCGCCGAGCTGAATGCGATTCCCGGCATCACCTGCCCGACGCCCGAAGGCGCCTTCTATGTCTATCCCGACATCTCCGGGCTGATCGGCAAGACGACTCCGGCGGGCAAGCGGATCGACACCGACGAGGATTTCGTCGGCTATCTGCTGGAGGACGCCAGGGTCGCGGCGGTGCAGGGCGCGGCGTTCGGCCTGTCGCCCGCGATGCGGATCAGCTATGCCACGTCGGACGAACTGCTGGCCGAAGCGTGCGCCCGCATCCGGTCGGCGTGCGCCGCGCTCAAGTAATTACGCCGTAGAAACGGACTGTTAGGGCATCGTCCCTATCACCACGACAGTTGTGATAGGGACTGCATGCTGCTCGATATTTCCACCCTGTACATCATGGTCGCGCTGTGTTCGGTCGTGGCCGGGATCGTGCATCTGACGGCAGCGGCCGGCGGGCGGTTCGATTCTTGGGCCAAGTGGTGGGGTGTCGGGCATGTCCTGCTGGGGGCGAGCGCGGTCGCGCCGCTGCTGCGTCCGCTGCACCTTCCCGGATTGATCAATATCGGCAACGCGATCGCCGCGACCAGCTATGGCCTGATCTATATCGGCATGCGCCGCTTCGCCGACCCTTCCGAGCGTCTGTGGCCATGGATCGCGATCGCCAGCATCGTCGCCCTGCCGATGCTGCTATGGTCCGGTCCCGTCGATGCCGGATATCGCATCGCCTATCTGAATGTCGTCCGCTCGCTGTTCGACGTGGCGACGGTCGTCGTCGCCGTCCGCATCGCCCGGCAGGAGGCGTTGCGTACCGGATGGATCGTGGCGGTGATGTTCACGATGACGGTGCCGATGTTCCTCGGGCGGGCATGGTTCGCCGTTACCGGCCAGCTCGGCCCCGAACCCACCGGCATGCATGGCGGACCCGCGGCATGGCTGGCGGCCGGCGCGGTCGCGTTCATCATGTTCCGCGGCTTTTCGCTGATGACGATGGATGCGGAGCGGTGCGAACAGCGGCTGGCGACGCTGGCCGAGCGTGACGGGCTGACCGGTGCCGGCAACCGCACCGCGTTCGACCGGGCACGCATCGGCTGGCGCGGCGACGGTGCGGTGCTGATGCTCGACCTCAACCGGTTCAAGGCGCTGAACGACCGCCATGGCCATGCCACCGGCGACGCGGCGCTGCGCATCGCGACCCGGGCGGCGGTGGCGTCGATCGCGATGACCGGGCGCGTGTTCCGCTGGGGCGGCGACGAGTTCGTCTGCGTCCTGCCAGGCATCGACGCCGCCGATGCCGAAGCGATCGCCGCCGGAATCGTCGCCCGGTTCGACCAGGGCATGTCCGCGCTGCTCGGCCCCGGCCATGCCACCGGCGTCAGCATCGGATGGGCGGCGGGATCGTTCGAGACGCTCGACCACCTGATTACCCAGGCCGACCGCCTGATGTATGTCGACAAGCATCGCAGCCGTGCCCGCGCGTCGATTGCGCAACGCAGCGTTGCCGATCCCGCACCCTCGCCGCCCTTGATTTCGCAGTCGCAACATGGTTGAGGCTGTGCGCAACATGAACGGACGCGCCAGCGTCGGTTCAGCCCCGCAAACCTATATCTTGCATCGAACATTGGGCGGCACCGCTGAGGCGGCTCCGCCGGACGCCGCGAACCATACGGGGGAGCGGCCGGGCAAGAGGATGAGACAGATGACCGCCAAGCGCACCGGATTCCTTCGCCATTTCATCAGCGGCTTCGCGCTGGGTGCCGTCGCGCTGGTCGCGGTGCAGGTGGCCGATCGCAGCGACGCGAAGTCGGTCCGTGCCGCACCGGCGGTGGTCGAACGCATCGGTTGATCTGGCGGTGCGCGGTTGCGCACCCCATCTTGGTTCCCGGTCCGCCCGAGGAACCTTTGCCATGAAGTTTCTGCTGCCCGTCGCCATCGCCGCCATCGGCGTGGGCGCCCTGTCTATCCCGCCGGCGACTGCCGAACGCGCGGTTCCGATCCCCACCGTCGTCAGCGACGTGCCGCCGACCCCGGGCCTTGCCACCGCGGTACTCGCCGGCGGCTGCTTCTGGGGGATGGAGGCGGTGTTCGAACGGGTGAAGGGCGTCAAATCGGTCGTCAGCGGCTATGCCGGCGGCACGCGCCAGACCGCCACCTACGACCAGGTATCGACCGAGCGTACCGGCCATGCCGAGGCGATTCGCATCACCTACGACCCGCGCGTCGTCAGCTATGGCACGCTGCTGCGGCTCTATTTCTCGGTCGCGCACGATCCGACGCAGGTGAACGGGCAGTACCCCGATTCGGGGCCGAGCTATCGCTCCGCCATCTTCCCGCAAAACCCGTCGCAGGCGCTGACCGCGCGGCGCTACATCGCGCAGCTGACGCGGGCGAAGGCGTTTCCGAAGCCGATCGCGACGAAGGTCGAAACCGGCGCCTTCTATCCCGCCGAGGCCTATCATCAGGATTTCGCCCGGCGGAACCCGTCGCATCCGTACATCATGCGATGGGACCGGCCGAAGGTGGCCGCAGCGAAGGCGGCCTATCCGGGGCTGGTCGGGTAGAAGAATAGGGGTTCGCGCGGAGGCGCGGAGACGCGGAGGAGGTTGCGTTTGCTGCAACCCGATCGCGCAGCGATCTGTTTTCTGAATAGCTGCCACGGGGATGAAGGGTTCCGCTGACGCGGAACGGCAGGAAAGCCGCAACCTCCTCCGCGCCTCCGCGCCTCCGCGCGAACCACTTTTCTACAACAATCCCAACGCCATCAGCTCGCCGATCAGCCGCGGCGGCAGTTCGTCCGCGCCGCTGCCCTCCCCGCCCAGATCGGCGGGCGCGTCGGCCTCCTCGAGATAGCGCCAGCCCTGATGCGCGCGCTTCGGCCGGGCCTCCACCAGCACCAGCTTGGGTCCGAGATGGATCGCGACCCGCCCGCCCTCCGCCTCACCGAAGCCAAGGATCGGCGAGCGCGCGACGAGGCGGTGCTTCAGGATCCAGAACAGCGATCCGCCTTCGATCTCGGCGGCGCGTTTGGGCAGGTAGCGGGTGGTCAGGAACCCGCCCTCGGCATGGCGCGTCGCCAGCCGGTCGGCGAGTTGTTCGACCGATTCGATAGCGAAGGCGACTTTGGTCAGATGGAGCGGCACGCGCCCCAGATGGGAAGTGCCGGCGTCCGCCTCAACCAGTCAGTCCGCTGACGGTCGCAAGCCCCAGGAAAACCAGGAACCCCATCGAATCGGTGGTCATGGTGACGAAGATCGACGACGCGACCGCCGGGTCGGCGTTGAACCGGTCGAGCGTCAGCGGCACGAACACGCCCGCGAACCCGGCGATAACGACGTTCAGCAGCATCGCGCTGCCGATCACCGCCCCCAGCTGCGGATTGCCGAACCACAGGGTCACGCCGGTACCGATCAGCGCGGCGACGGTCGCACCGTTCATCAGCGCGATGATCATCTCGCGCCGGATCGCGCGCACCGTGTTCGACTGGGTCAGCTGGTTGGTGGCAAGCGCGCGGACGGTGACCGCCATGGTCTGCGTACCGGCATTCCCGCCGAGGCCGGCGACGATCGGCATCAGCGCGGCCAGCGTCACCATCTTATCGATCGTCGCGCCGAACGCGCCGATGATCGTCGCCGGCAACAGCGCGGTGATGAGGTTGGTGATGAGCCAGCGCACGCGCGCCTTGTACGAATCGCGGATCGGTTCGTTGATGTCGCCTTCGCCGGCCCCCGACAGCAGCAGCGCGTCCTCGCCCGCTTCGGCCTGGATGATGTGGACCACGTCGTCGACGGTGATCATCCCGACCAGCCGCCCGCCGCCATCGACCACGGCGGCGGAGATCAGCGCATATTTCTGAAAGCGCAGCGCGACCTCTTCCTGGTCCATGTCGACCGGGATCAGCGTCTGTTCGCGCGCCATGACGTCGCCGATCGCGACCGAGCGCGGGGTGCGGAGAATCCACGACAGCTGGCAGGTACCGACCGGCTTGTGCGCCGGATCGACCACGAAGATTTCCCAGAAATCGGTCGTCAGCACATCGTCGGCACGCAGATAGTCGAGCGCGTCGCCGACGGTCCAGTGTTCGGGCACCGCGACCAGCTCGCGCTGCATCAGGCGGCCGGCGGATTCCTCGGGGTAGGACAGCGCCTCCTCGATCGCGGCACGGTCGTCAGGGTCGAGCGCGCGCAGCACCGCGCGCTGTTCGGCATCGTCGAGGTCCTCGATGATCGCGACGGCGTCGTCGGTGTCGAGCTGGGCGGCGAGATCGGCGACCTGGGTCGCGGTCAGTGCCTCGATCACCGCGTCGCGGACCCAGTCGTTCATCTCCGCCAGCACATCGCCGTTCAGCCGTTCGGCGATGGCGGCGGCCAGCGCGGCGCGCTGTTCGCCGGGCACCAGTTCGAACAGGTCGGCGAGGTCGGCGGGGTGTAGCGGTTCGACCAGCTCGCGCGCGGCCTCGTCATCGCCGCGGTCGACCGCCTCGCACACGGCACGGACGAATTCGGGCTTCAGCCGGTCGTCCTCGTCCAGTTCGCTGGTCGTATCGGGAAGGTCGAGTTCGGTCATGGTCGCAACCCTCCTTCTGGCGCAGTCGGTTCCCGCTGTAGCCATGCTGCACCGCCGTGCCAACGCCTGTGCGGTTGTCCTTAGCCGTTCGAACCCCTAGCTAGACCCCGACTTTCAAGGAGCTTTCAATGGCCGATACCCCCAGCACGCTCGTGATGACGCTCGATACCGGCGAAGTCCGCATCAAGCTGCGCCCCGACCTCGCGCCCAACCATGTCGCGCAAATCGTCAAGCTGGCCGATTCGGGCTTTTATGACGGCGTGCCGTTCCACCGGGTGATCGACGGCTTCATGGCGCAGGGCGGCGACGGTGGTCGCGGTGACGGCACCGGCGGGTCGAAGGAACCGAACCTCAAGCAGGAATTCAACGCCGAACCGCATGTCCGCGGCGTATGTTCGATGGCGCGGACGATGGACCCGAACTCGGCCAACAGCCAGTTCTTCATCTGCCTCGACGATGCGACCTTCCTCGACCGCCAGTACACGGTGTGGGGCGTGGTCGAGAGCGGCATGGACGCCGTCGATGCGCTGCCCAAGGGCGAGCCGCCGCGCAACCCGGGCAAGATCGTGACCGCGCGCTCGGAAGCGTAGACGCCTTCCGCCGCCCCCCCCATCCGTCATCCCGGCGCAGGCCGGGATCCATGGATGGGGGGACGGTTGCGAACCATCGACAACATCCGACACAATGGATTCCGGCCTTCGCCGGAATGACGGGTGTTCCCCCCCCCTACTCCGCCGGCGCGTCCAGCGCCTTGACCAGCCAGTCGTGAAACAGCTTCACCGGCCGTTGCTGTAACATGCGCGGGCGGCACACGAACCAATGGCTGTAGGTCGAATCGACCGCCATATCGAACAGTGGCACCAGCCGGTCGTCGCGCGCGGTTTCGAAATGCGATTCCAGCATGAAGGCGACGCCCAGCCCCTGTGCGGCGGCCTCCAGCATCAACGTGCCCGAATCGAACCGGTCGATCGCCACCGGCTCCACGTCCGGCACGCCGGCCGCGTGCATCCAGTTGGCGAAGGTGTCGGGCATGTCGCGGTGGATCAGCGCGGTGTGCTGCGCCAGTTGTGACGGATCGGTAATCGGCGTGCGATCGATCAACGCCCGCCCGGCGATCGCGTAGATCCGGTTGCGGTCGAGTCGCCGCGCATAGAATGCCGGGTCGATCGCATGATCGAGCACGATCGCGACGTCGATCCCCTCGCCCAGCCGGCCAAGCCCGTGATGCGCGGTGTCGAAATCGAGATGCAGTTCGGGATGCTGGTCGTGCAGATCGCCCATGCGCGGCATCAGCCGCTGGATCGCGAACAGCGGCAGGACGCCCAGCCGCAGGCGCAGCACCTCCACCGCGCCCGACATCTGCTCCACCGCGTCCGACAGCGTGTCGAGCGCGCCCGAGAGCAGCGCCAGCAGCCGCTCGCCATCGTCGTTCAGCCGCAGCGCCTGGTGCCGGCGTTCGAACAGCGGCTTGCCGATGAAGCGTTCGAGCGCCTGCACCCGGCGGCTGAGCGCGGGCGAGGACAGCGCCAGTTCGTCGGCGGCAAGCTTGACCGAGCCGAGGCGCGCGACATGCACGAACGCTTCGATCGCGGTGAGAGGAGGAAGGCGACGCATCCGATACCCTGAAAATTGGTTGCGGTGCGGTACACGCTGCACCGCAAGCGTGTCACTTACAACGATACGGAGGGATGGTGTTGCATTTTATGCAATGCGAATTGATTTGTTCGCACTTGCACAAAAAGACGCCGCACCGCACGTAGGGCGTGCCTTTCAGGCATCCTCTCCTAAAAACTTTCCGGCCGGTCGTTTCGATCGGCCTTTTTTTTCGCCTTGTTGCCGGCAACCCACCGCCCATATCCGCCGTTCCTTGTGCCTTCATGCAGGACGGAAAGTTGATGGCGGACAGCGAAACAGGCGGACGGCGGCTACAGGTGGCGAATGCCCGGCCCGAGGATAGCGGGCGCGGCATCGCCCATCTCCCCCGCTCGGTCATGGCGCTGCTCGGTGTCAACGAAGGCGACGTCGTCGAGATCGTCGGCAAAAAGACGACCCCCGCACGCGCCATCGCCCCCTATCCCGAGGACGAAGGCCTCGATATCGTCCGCATCGACGGGTTGCAGCGCGCCAATGCCGGCGTGGGCTCGGGCGATCAGGTCGAGGTGCGCAAGGCCGAGTCGCGCCCGGCCAGCCGGGTGGTCTTCGCGCCCGCCCAACAGAATCTGCGGCTGCAAGGGTCGGCCAACGCGCTCAAGCGCACCTTTTTCGGGCGGCCTTTGTGCCAAGGCGATATCGTCGCCACCACCGGCCACCAGCGGGTCGACAATCTGTCGCCCAATGTCCGCCGTTATGTGAATGCCCCAGCGTTTTCGCTGCAGGAAATCCGCTTGGCCGTCGTCTCGGCCACGCCCAAGGGCGTCGTCCATATCGACGAATCGACCGAGATCGAGCTGCGGTCGGAATATGAGGAACCGCGCGAGACGCGGCGTGCCGACGTCACCTATGACGATATCGGCGGCATGGGCCAGACGATCGACCAGCTGCGCGAGATGGTCGAACTCCCCTTGCGCTATCCCGAACTGTTCCAGCGCCTTGGCGTCGATCCGCCCAAGGGCGTGTTGCTGCACGGCCCGCCCGGCACCGGCAAGACCCGCCTCGCCCGCGCGGTCGCCAACGAATCGGACGCCGAATTCTTCCTGATCAACGGTCCCGAGATCATGGGATCGGCCTATGGCGAATCGGAAAAGCGGCTGCGCGAGGTGTTCGAGGAGGCGACCAAGGCATCGCCCTCGATCGTGTTCATCGACGAGATCGATTCGATCGCCCCCAAGCGCGGCCAGGTATCGGGCGAGGCCGAAAAGCGGCTGGTCGCCCAGCTGCTGACGCTGATGGACGGGCTCGAATCGCGCGCCAACATCGTCGTCATCGCTGCGACCAACCGGCCCGAAGCGATCGACGAGGCGCTGCGCCGTCCGGGCCGGTTCGACCGCGAGATCGTCGTCGGCGTTCCCGACGAGCGCGGACGGCGCGAGATCCTCGGCATCCATACCCGCGGCATGCCGCTCGACGACAATGTCGATCTGGGCGAGCTGTCACGCACCACCTACGGCTTTGTCGGCGCCGATCTGGCGGCGCTGACCCGCGAGGCGGCGATCGATTCGGTGCGGCGGATCATGCCGCGCATCGACCTGTCGGCCGGCACCATCCCGCAGGACGTGCTCGACAGCCTGTCGGTCACCCGTGACGATTTCGTCGAGGCGTTGAAGCGTGTGCAGCCCAGCGCCATGCGCGAGGTGATGGTGCAGGCGCCGACCGTCCGCTGGGACGATGTCGGCGGGCTGGACGATGCGCAGATGCGGCTGAAGGAAGGCGTCGAACTGCCGCTCAAATCGCCCGACTCGTTCCGCCGCCTCGGCATCCGCCCGGCCAAGGGGTTCCTGCTCTACGGCCCGCCGGGCACCGGCAAGACGCTGCTGGCGAAGGCGGTCGCACGCGAGGCGGAGGCGAACTTCATCGCCACCAAGTCGAGCGACCTGCTGTCCAAATGGTATGGCGAGAGCGAGCAGCAGATCGCCCGCCTGTTCGCCCGCGCGCGGCAGGTGGCCCCGACGGTCATCTTCATCGACGAACTCGATTCGCTGGTGCCCGCGCGCGGCGGTGGTCTCGGCGAGCCGCAGGTGACCGAACGGGTGGTGAACACGATCCTGGCGGAGATGGACGGACTGGAGGAGTTGCAATCGGTGGTGGTGATCGGCGCGACCAACCGGCCGAACATGGTCGATCCCGCGCTGTTGCGCCCCGGCCGGTTCGACGAGCTGATCTATGTCGGCGTGCCCGACCGGGCGGGACGCGCCCGTATCCTCGGCATCCAGACGCAGAAGATGCCGCTGGCGGCCGATGTCGACCTCGACGCCATCGCCGCGCGGACCGAACGCTTTACCGGTGCCGATCTGGAGGACGTGGTGCGACGCGCCGGCCTCGTCGCGCTGCGTGCCTCGCTCGACACGCGCGAAGTGACGATGGCGCATTTCGAGGCAGCGCTGGCGGACTCGCGCGCGTCGGTGACGGTGGCGATGGAGGAGGAATATCGCGCCATGTCCGCCCGGCTGAAACAGGATGCGGTGGCGATCCAGCCGATCGGCTTCATCGCGCCCGGCATGGTCGAGGGGCGCGGGCCCAAGGGATGAGGGAAAGCGGGGACCGGCACGACCGGTCCCTGTCGTCCTGCGTCGGACATTCGTCGCACGACGAAACCGATCCGCTTGCAAGTTCGTTGCGCTTTTGCGACGACGCCGTGACCATGGCCCTATGCGCCATCCGTTCGAGGATTTGCATGACGACGAGTTCAAACGCCGCGACCCGACGGAAGCCGCGCGGTGTCCCATCGCCAGCCGGCATCTTCCTGCGCGGATTTGTGAAGCATCCGGTGATGGTCGGGTCGGTCATCCCGTCGTCGAACAAGCTGATCCGCAAGATGCTGGCCCCGATCGACTGGGCCAGTGCCAAGGTCGTGGTGGAATATGGACCGGGCGTCGGCACCTTTTGCCGCCCGATCCTCGAACGGCTCGCCCCCGATGCACAGCTCATCGTGATCGATACCAACCCCGATTTTATCGATTATCTGAACGCGACGATCCTCGATTCGCGCTTTTCCGCCGTGCACGGCTCGGCGGCGGATGTGGAGCGGATCGTGGCGGAGCATGGCCATCCCCATGCCGATTACGTCCTGTCGGGCCTGCCCTTTTCCACGCTGCCGCCGGGTGTCGGCGACACGATCGCCGCGGCGACGCAGGCGGTATTGCGGCCGGGCGGCGCGTTCCTCGTCTATCAATTCAACCCGCGCGTGCGCGACTTTCTCGACCGGCAGTTCGCGCGCATCGATCACGACATGGAATGGTGGAACATGCCCCCCGCCCAATTGTGGTGGGCGTGGAAGGATTGATCGGGTAGCAGATCGGCTCCCCGCGCGTTGAGCGCAGGATGACCCCCGCCCCTGCGCCCGCCGCCTGGCTCAACGCCGTCGCGACGGCAACCCCCTCGCACGATATCCACGACGCCTTTATCGGCTGGGCGCGACGTCGCCTGCCCGATCGCGAGGCGAAACTGTTCGACCGCATGGTCGAGCGCGCCGGGATCGGCCATCGCTGGTCGGTGCTGCCGATCGGGGTCGATGGCGGGTCGCCGGTGGCGCCCGGCGGCTTCTATGCCGACGCCATGCCCGGCACCGCCGCGCGGATGACGATCTATGCCGATGCCGCGCCCACGCTGGCGATCGCCGCGATCGAGGGGCTGGGCGATCGCGTGGCACTGGACGGGATCACCCATCTGGTCGTGGCGAGCTGCACCGGCTTCGTCGCGCCCGGCATCGATCAGATCATCGCCGCGCGCATCGGCCTGTCGCCGCGGGTCGAACGGCTGCTGGTCGGGTTCATGGGCTGCTATGCCGCCGTCGCCGCGCTGCGCAGCGCCCGCCACATCGTCCGGTCGCAACCGGAAGCGCGCGTGCTGGTCGTCACGGTCGAATTGTCGACGCTGCACCTGCAACCGGCGACCACGCTGGAGCCGCTGCTGGCGATGCTGCAATTCGGCGACGGCGCCGCCGCCGCGCTGGTGACGGCGGACGAGGGCGGCTTTGCGATCGAGACCCCCTTTGCCGCGACCCTGCCCGATTCGGCGGCGCTGATCCGCTGGGACATCACCGATGCCGGCTTTGCGATGCATTTGTCAGGCGAGGTGCCGGGCCGGATCGCGCAGGCGCTGACCGACCCCGACTTCGCCGCCGCCGCAACCGGGGGCCGGGCGCTGTCGCAGGTCGATGGCTGGGCGGTCCATGCCGGCGGGCGGTCGATCCTCGACGCGGTGGAGCGCAGCCTATCGCTGTCTCCGCAAGCCCTGGCGGCGTCGCGTGGCGTTCTGGCTGCCCATGGCAATATGTCGTCGGCGACGTTGATGTTCGTGCTGGCGGCGATGCTGGACGGAACGCCGGTGGCGAACGGCATCGCGCTGGCCTTCGGTCCCGGCCTTGCCGCCGAAGGCTTCGGCTTTCGGAGCGCGGCATGAGCTTTCCGCGCGCGCACGCCGAAGAGGCGATGGACGATCCTGCCCTCAGCGCCGACTCCTATGCGGCGGTGCTGCGCGATCTGGCGCGGGTCAACACGGTCACCATGGCGGCGCGGCCGACGCTGGCGTTCCTCGACAGCGTCGTGCGGCCGGGCGAGCGGCTGAAGCTGCTCGATGTCGGTTATGGCGATGGCGACATGCTGCGTCGCATCGCCCGCTGGGCGGCGAAACGCGGCGTGGCGGCGGAACTGGTCGGTATCGACCTGAACCCCCGCAGCGAAGCGATCGCCCGTGCCGATACGCCCCCTGCCCTGCCGATCGCCTATCGCACCGGCGACTATGCCGATCTGGCGGGCGAAGGCTGGGACGTGATCGTGTCCAGCCTCGTCGCGCATCACATGACCCATGCGCAGCTGGTCGCGTTCCTGGCGTTCATGGAGGGCGAGGCGGCGCGCGGCTGGTTCGTCAACGACCTGCACCGCCATCGCTTCGCCCATCGCGGCTATCCAATGCTGGCGACGCTGATGCGTTGGCACCCGATCGTCCGCGCCGATGGCACGCTGTCGATCGCGCGATCCTATCGCCCCGCCGAATGGCTCCCGATCCTTGCCGAGGCAGGGGTCGAGGGTGCGGTGGTCCGGCGGCGCTTTCCGTTCCGGCTATGCGTCGAACGCCGGCGCTGATCGCCGGCGGCGGCCCGGCCGGGTCGATCGCCGCGCTGCTGCTCGCGAAGGGCGGTACGACGCCGCTGGTGCTGGAACGGTCGCGCGAGCCGCAGGATGCGCTGTGCGGCGGGTTCCTGTCGTGGCGGACGCTCGAATCGCTGGCGAGCGTCGGGATCGATCCGGCGATGCTGGGCGGGCATGCGGTGCGCCGCGTGGTGCTGTTCGCCGGTAGGGGCCGCGCCGAATCGCCCCTGCCCGCCCCCGCCATCGGCCTGTCGCGCCTGCGCCTCGACGCGCTGCTGCTGGCGGCGGCACGGGATGCCGGTGCGGGCGTCGAACGCGGCGTCACGATCCGCTCGGCCGAGGGCACGACACTGCATACCGGCGATGGCGCAGCGGTGACGGGCGAGACGCTGTTCCTCGCGACCGGCAAGCACGATCTGCGTGGGACGATGCGCGATGCGGTGGTCGGTGACGATCCGGTGATGGGGGTGCGGGTCCGGCTCGCGCAGCATCCGGCGCTGACCCGGCTGGTCGGCGACGCGATCGAGCTGCACGCCTTTGCCGGGGGCTATGCCGGGCTGGTGCTACAGGAGGATGGCAGCGCGAACCTGTGCATGGCGGTGCGCCGGTCGCGGCTGCGCGGCGCGGGCGACCTGCCCGGACTGTTGCGGGTTCTGGCGGACGAACTGCCGGCGCTGGGGGAGCGACTCGCGCATCTGGGCGGCACGCCCGCGATCGATGCCATTGCCAACGTCCCTTACGGCTGGCGGGCACGCGGCACCATGCCCGGCGTCTATCGACTGGGTGACCAGGCCGGGGTAATCCCGTCGCTAGCCGGGGAAGGCATGGGCATCGCCATCGCCAGCGCCATTCGCGCTGCGGCGCATTGGCAGCGTTGCGGACCGGACGGCGCGCACGGGTTCCAGCATGCGCTGCGCCGACGGCTGCACCGACCGATCGCGCTTGCCCGATTGCTGCGGACGCTGGCCGAACAGCCACCCACTCATGCGTTGCTGCTCAACGGCGGGCGGATACCGGGGCTGGTCGGCGCGGCGGCGCGCTGGACCCGGATCGATTCCGTCAGCACCCGTTCAGCAAGTCGTCAGTAGCGCGCGCCATTCCCAATGCGCCTGAGCGCCCGGGGCTTGTGCCGCCGGGGGCGGGCGCGGTATCCGGCGCATCCAGATGGCACGTTCTCCCCAAAGCCCGCAGAAGCGGTCCGCCGCCCCGTCCCGCTGGTGGCGCATCCTGCGCTGGGTGCTGGGGATCGGCTTCGGCCTCGCCATCTTTGGGGCGATCGCGCTGGTCGTGGCGGTCTATAACGCCAAATCGAACCTGCCGAGCTTCAATCAGCTCAAATCCTCGCCCAACGGCCAGATGATCCGGGTGCGTGCGGCGGACGGGTCGATCCTGGTGTCTTTGGGGCCGAGCTATGGCGAGTGGATCCCCTACTCGCAGATTCCGGTACCGATGCGCGAGGCGATGGTGTCGGTCGAGGATCGCCGCTTCCGCTCGCACTGGGGCGTCGATCCGGTGGCGCTGGCGCGCATCACCAAGTTCGCGATCGAGAATCGCGGCACCGGCCGCCGGTTGCAGGGCGCGTCGACCATCACGCAACAGGTCGCGCGCACCATCTTCCTGTCGAACAGCTATACGGTCGGGCGCAAGTTCCGCGAGATCATCCTCGCGCTGGCGCTGGAGCGCAAGTTCACCAAGAACCAGATTCTCGAACTCTATCTGAACAAGGTCTATTTCGGCGGCGGGGCGTACGGGATCGACGCGGCATCGCGGCGCTTCTTCAACCACCCGGCCACCAACCTGTCGCTGTCGGAGGCGGCGGTGATCGCCGGATTGGTCAAGGCGCCGTCGCGCTATTCGCCGACCGCCGATGCCGAAGCCGCCGTCGGGCGCGCGGGCGTCGTGCTGAAGCTGATGCAGGAAACCGGCGCGATCACCGCCAGCGAGGCGATGGACGCCAATCCCGAGGCGATCAAGCTGGCGCCCGAGCCGCAGCAGAACAGCGTGCGCTATTTCACCGACTGGGCGCTGCCGCAGCTCGAAACGCTGATCGACGAGACCGAGGCGCCGCTCGACGTGTGGACCACGCTCGACCCGTCGATGCAGAAGAGCGCCGATACCGCGATCCGCGCCAATGCGCCCGCCGGGGTGCAGGGCGCGCTGGTCGCGCTCGATCGCGACGGCGCGGTCAGGGCGATGGTCGGCGGCAAGGATTACGTGTCCTCGATCTACAACCGCGCGACGCAGGCGACGCGCCAGCCGGGGTCGGCGTGGAAGCTGTTCGTCTATCTGGCCGCGCTGGAAGCCGGCATGAACCCCGACAGCCAGGTCAACGACGCGCCGATCACCATCGACGGCTGGACCCCACGCAACGCCTCGCGCCGGTTCAGCGGACAGGTGTCGCTGCGCACCGCCTTCGCCTATTCGCTCAACACCGTGTCGGCGCGGCTGGGGCAGGAGGTCGGCTTCGCGACCGTCGCCGACATGGCGCGCCGATTCGGCATCACCACGCCGATCAATACCCAGCCGGCGATGGTGCTGGGCACGTCGGACGTGCGGCTGATCGACCTGACCCGCGCCTATGCGTCGGTCGCGAGCGGGGGCACGGCGGTGGTGCCCTATGGCATCACCCGCGTCACCGCCAACGGGCAACTGATTTACCAACACCAGGTCGACAGCTCCCGCGTCCTCGTCGCCCCCTATGTCGCGCAGCAGATGACCGACCTGCTCCAGACCGCGGTCAACACCGGCACCGGCCGCGCGGCGCAGATCGGGCGCCCGGTGGCGGGCAAGACCGGCACGACCACGTCGTACAAGGACGGCTGGTTCATGGGATTCTCGTCGGGCATCACCACCGGCGTATGGATGGGTCGCGACGATGCGAAGGCGGTCGCCGGGCTGCAGGGCGGCACCGCCCCTGCCCGCGCCTTTGCCGCGTTCATGCGGCAGGCGGTGGCCAGCCGCCCGGTCGAGGAGTTCAATACCAAGGTGACGCTGCCCGAATGGCAGGAGGAGCCGGACGCCGAGAGCTATTATGGTGCGCCGGACGACCGGGTCTATGTCGATCCCGACGGCAATCCGGTCGAGCAGCCGGGCGCAACCCAGCCCGATCCGCCGGTCGAAGATGGCAACGCACCGTTGCCGCCGCAGCAGCGCGTACCCGACGAACAACTTGACCAGGAATGGATCGACCGGGCGCTGGGCAGGAACCCGCGCGGCGACCAGCCGCCACCGCCGCGCCGTCCGGCACCGGACCGTCGCCAGCCTCCGCCGGCCGACCGTTACCCGGACGAGGACGCCCGTCCGTACCAGTGAAGCCCCGCACCGTGCGTGCGCAGCCAGCGGCGGGCATCGTTCGGGTTACCCTCGAACAGCGCGTCGACCAGCGCGTGAAAATCGGGGCCGTGGTGCATGTGGACACGGTGGGCGACCTCATGCGCGACGGTAGCCCGACGGACGAAGCCGGGGGCGAGCAACAGCCGCCAGCTGTAGCGGATCGTGCCGTCGCCGCTGCAACTGCCCCAACGCGCCTTGGGATCGCCGATCGCGACTTTGGCGACGGTGACGCCGGCTTTTGCGGCGTAATGGGCGGTGTCTTCGGTGAGGAGGCGCAGCGCTTCGCGTTTCAGCCAGCGTTCGATGCGGGTCGGGAATTGGTCGGACGGGCCGCCGCAGGTGAGTTCCCCATCGGCTTCCGTATCCCCGCGCAGGCGGGGATCCAGGGCGTCGATCGCTGACGGTCGCACTGCTTGGCTCTGGACCCCCGCCTTCGCGGGGGTACGGTCGGCGGCGGGAGTAAGCGCAACCGTCCGCGACGCCCCTTCCCGCCACAACAGCCGCACCGCGCGATCCGCCACCGGCACCACCGCGCCATCGACGAACGGGCGCCCCTGCGGCAGTTTCGCGCGCTGCGCCGCGATCCAGTCGGCCTTCTCCCCCGCCCAGGCGACCGCCTTGGCCAGCGCCATCCGCTTCGGCACGGTCAGGCGCACCCGCCCGGTGGCCGGATCGGCCGACAGCCGCGCGACCCGCGCGCGGGGGTGGCGGACGACCTCGACCCCGTCGATCACAGCGTCCGGTCGGTCAGGTGATGTTCGAGGTCGCCGACGTCATTCTCCGACACGGTCCAGCCGCGCGTCGACTGGCCGGCGGCATGGACGCTCTCCCGGTCCCCGCTGTTGAGATAATGCCAGTCGGGCAAGGGCTTCCCTTCATTGCGCAACCGATAGGCGCAGGTGGAGGGCAGCCATTCGATGTCGCCGACATTGCGGGCGTTCAGTCTCACGCATTCGGGAACATATGCATGGCGGTGGCGATAGTCGCTGCACTGGCCCATGCGGCGGTCGAGCAGCTTGCACGCGACGTTGGTCGCATGGATCTCGCCCGTATCCTCGTCCTCCAGCTTGTGTAGGCAGCATTTGCCGCAGCCGTCGCACAGCGCCTCCCACTGCGCCCGGTCGAGTGCCGCCAGCGGCAGGTCTTCCCAGAAGCGTCCGCTGCTCACCGGACCCATTTCTTCAGTTCGGCGGCGACCGCATCGCCGCCTTCGTCCTGCGGCAGCAGCGCGACCGGCTGGCCTTTGGGGTCCATCAGGATCGCGGTGCGGCTATGGTCCATCAGATATTCGGTGGCGCCGGGCGACTGCTGCTTGGCATAGGTCACGCCATAGGCGCGCGCGGCATCGGCGATCGCCTGCGCACTGCCGGTCAGCCCGACCATGCGCGGGTGGAAGGCGGAGACGAACTTGCCGACCACCGCAGGCCTGTCGCGTTCGGGATCGACCGTCACGAAGATCGGCACGACCTTCGCGCCCAATTCCGGCTCCTCGCTCTCGAACGCCTTCACGCCCGCCGCGATATTCTGCACATCGACCGGGCAGACATCGGGGCAATAGGTGTAACCGAAATACATGATCCGCCACTTGCCGGCGAAATCGGTATCGCGCACGACCTTGCCCGTGGAATCGGTCAGCACGAACGGCCCGCCGATCCGCGCGCCGGCCAGCGGCGGGGTGGCGGCCGGTTCGGGCGCGCCTCCACAGGCGGCAAGGGCCAGCGCGAGCGCCGGAATCACGGTACGCAGGATGCTGTTCATGGTGTTGCCAGCCATGATCTGATAGGCGACGGCTTGCAAGTCGCGTAACGTCCCAGTGGAGCCTGTTCCCATGTCCGCCATCCGCCTCGCCCTCGCCGCCGCGCTGATGCTGCCCGCCGCCGCGCACGCGCAGCAGATGTCGCCGGGCTATGTCTTCCTGAAGGCGATCCGCGACGAGGACGGGAACAAGGTGAACGACATTCTGGGGCAGCCCGGACAGACGATCATCAACACCAAGGACCGCACCACCGGCGAAGGCGCGCTGCACATCGTCGCGAAGAGCGGCAACCTGACCTATCTGCGCTTCCTGCTGGCGAAGGGCGCGAACCCGAACCTGCAGGACAATCGCGGCAACACGCCCGCGCTGCTGGCGGTGGAATCGGGGTCGGTCGAGGCGATCAACGCGCTGGCGGCGCGGAAGGCGAACCTGAATCTCGGCAACAGCAGCGGCGAAACCCCGCTGATCCGCGCGGTACAGCTGCGCAACCTCGACATGGTGCGCACGCTGATCGCCGCCGGTGCCAACCCCGACCAGGCCGACGTCATCGCCGGCATGTCGGCGCGCGACTATGCCAAGCGCGACACGCGGACCCCGGCGCTGCTGAAGGTGATCGAGGAAGCACCGGCAGCCAAGCCCAAGGCGGCGGTCGCCGGTCCTCGCATGTGAGTTCGCCGGCTCGTCGACAGAGTTATCCACAGGGTCGCGTCGCCCGACACCGCCGCTGAGGCCAAGTGGATCGACATTCACGCGCCTATCGTCACCCCGGACCTGTTCCGGGGTCCACCACGCCGCGAACGCTATGGATAGAGGCTCGATCCGCACCGCTTGGCCGCGCCGTGGACCCCGGAACAGGTCCGGGGTGACGAAAATAATGGCGGGCCGCTCTCGTCGTACCGCTGTCCGCGATCAGAACGGTACGTCGTCGTCCAGATCGTCGCCGAAGCCGCCGCCGCCGAAATTGCCGCCCTTGTTGCCGCCGGAATTGAACCCGCCGCCGCTGCCGCCGCCGCGCGATCCGCCGCCGCCATAGCCGCCGCCCGAACCGCCGCCGAAGTCATCGCCGCCACCGAAGTCGCCACCGCCGCGGTTGCCACCGCCGCCGCCCTGGCCGCCGCCGGGACCGTCGAGCATCGTCAGCACGCTGTTGAAGCCCTGCAGCACGATTTCGGTGCTGTACTTGTCCTGGCCGTTCTGGTCCTGCCACTTCCGCGTCTGGAGCTGGCCTTCGATATAGACCTTCGAGCCCTTGCGCAGGAAACGCTCGGCGACGTTGGCCAGCCCTTCGTTGAAGATCGCGACCGAATGCCATTCGGTCTTTTCCTTGCGCTCGCCCGAATTGCGGTCCTTCCACGATTCCGACGTCGCGATGCGCAGGTTCACGACCTTGCCGCCATTCTGGAACGACCGCGATTCCGGGTCGCGGCCCAGATTGCCCACGAGGATGACTTTATTGACGCTGCCGGCCATGGCGCAGTTCTCCGAGAAAAGTATAGCCCGGCTTCCTATGCCACCGGGCTGCGCGACGCCAGTACTTGCCGAAGCGGGGGGCACGGTTCATCGTACCGCGATGGGCGACGTCATCAACCTCAACCGGTTCCGTAAAGGCCGCGACAAGGTCGCCAGGGCGCAGGAGGCGGACGCCAACCGCCGCAAGTTCGGCCGGACCAAGGCGGAGAAGGCGGTCGAGGAAAGCGAGGAGGCGCGGCGGAAGGCATTGCTCGATGGGGCGAAGCTGGACGACTAGCGGCGGTCGGGCAACGCTCGTCATTCCCGCGAAGGCGGGAATCCCGTGCCGCTGACGGTCCTGATACCGGCGCTACCTGAGCGTGTATGGACTCCCGCCTTCGCGGGAGTGACGAAGCCCTACCCCAGCCCGAAGGCGACCGCCGTCCAATAGGTCGCACCCGCCGCGATATAGGCCAGCGCGAAGAGATAGCCGATCATCACCAAAGGCCATTTCCAGCCATTGGTCTCGCGCCGCGCGACCGCGATGGTCGACAGGCATTGCGGCGCGAACACGAACCACGCGAGGAAGGCGAGCGCGGTGGCGAGGCTCCAGCGCCCGGCCAGCCGCCCGCCCAGTTCCTGCGCGCCCTGTTCCTCGTCCGCCGCGTCGATCGCATAGACGGTCTGCAGCGCCGACACCGCGACTTCGCGCGCCGCCATCGCCGGGATCACCGCCAGCGACATTTCATGGTTGAAGCCGATCGGCCGCAGCACGACCTCCAGCCCCGATGCGATCCGCCCGGCGATCGAATATTCCGACTGCTTCACGCCCGCCGGCGCAACCGGATAGGATGTGAGCAGCCACAGCGCGACGGTCACCTGCAGGATGATCGTGCCCGCGCGGCGCAGGAAGACATAGGCGCGCTGCCACAGGCCGATGGCGATGTCGCGGATCGAAGGCAGCTGATAGCGCGGCATCTCCATCAGGAAGCCGCCGCCTACCCCCTTGGTCGCGGTCCGGCGCAGCACGAACGCGGCGATCACGGCGCCCAGGATGCCGGTCAGGTACAGCACCAGCAGCACCAACCCTTGCAGGCCCACCCCCGGCAGTACCTGCCGCGCCGGGATGAACGCGCCGATGATCACCGCATAGACCGGCAGGCGCGCCGAACAGGTCATCAGCGGCGCGATCAGGATCGTGGTCAGCCGCTCCTTCGGATCATCGATCGACCGCGTCGCCATGATGCCGGGAATGGCGCAGGCGAAGGACGACAGCAGCGGGATGAACGCGCGGCCGGACAGGCCGACCCCGCTCATCAACCGGTCCATCAGGAACGCGGCGCGCACCATATAGCCCGATGCTTCGAGCAGCAGGATGAACACGAACAGGATCAGGATCTGCGGCAGGAACACCACCACCGATCCGACACCGTTGATGATCCCTTCGACCAGCAGCGAACGCAGGAAATTGTCGGGCAGGTTGGCGACGGCGGTATCGGCCAGCCAGCCCTGCAACCCCTCGATCCAGCCGATCGGTGCTTCGGACCAGCTGAACACCGCCTGGAACATGACGAACAGGATGGCGAGCAGCAGGATCGGGCCGACCACCGGATGCAGCGCGACGCGGTCAATGCCCCGCGTGACGGCGCGCATCCGCGGCTGTTCGGCGGTCGCGGCGCGCGAGATGCGACGTGCCTCGCGCTGAAAATGGCGGATATCGGCATCGACCGACTCGACCGGCGCGGTGCGCGGTGCCGACGCGAGGATGCCGGCCAGCGCCGCACGCAGTTCGTCCAGCCCGCGCTTGCGCACCGCGACGGTCGCGACCACCGGCAGGCCGAGTTCGGCGGACAGCGCGGCGAGGTCGATCTTCAACCCGTCGCGCGTCGCCATGTCGATCATGTTGAGCGCCAGCACCATCGGCCGCCCCAGCGATTTCAGCTGGAGGACGAAGCGCAGATGATTGTCGAGATTGGTGGCGTCGGCGACGACGATCAGCGCGTCGGGCACCCGCTCGCCCGCCTGCCGCCCCAGCACCACGTCGCGGGTGACCGCTTCGTCGGGGCTGGAGGGATCGAGGCTGTAGGTGCCCGGAAGGTCGACCAGTTCGATCGGGCGTCCGTCGTCCAAGGCAAGGCGCCCCGAATGGCGCTCCACGGTGACGCCGGGATAATTGCCGACCTTCTGCCGCGCGCCGGTTAGCGCGTTGAACAGCGCCGTCTTGCCGGCATTGGGATTGCCGACCAGCGCGACCAGAGGTGCAGGGTTCACGTGAGAGGTGCCGTTCAGCCCGCCAGCGGTGCGACGCGGATCGCGCCAGCGACATGCGCGCGCAGCGCCACCGTCATCCGTCCGATCCGACAGGCCAGCGGCCCGCCCGCCAGCATCGCACGATGGAGCAGTTCGATATCGACCCCTTCGTCGAGGCCGAATTCGCGCAGGCGTCGCGCCTCCGCCGGCGACATGCCCTCCCAATCGACCGATGCGACCGTTGCCCCGCAGGTGCGGGGCAGCTGGGAAAGAGGCAGGTTGGGCGACAACATTGCGACTGATTAGCAATAAGCAGCCGCCAAGGGAAGCGGATTCTTCGCCCGTCGCGGCAGGCGTTTAGACCGCCGGGTAGCGCAGCCGCCCGATGAAGCGCGACAGACTCAACCGCCGTTCGGGATCGCGCGACGACAGGATGCGGCCCTTCATCTTCTCGAACCGCATGATCCCGTCGATCCGCCGCGCCAGGAACGCGCGGGTATCGGCATGGCCGCCGCTTTCGTCGTCGAGGAACACCGCGATCGTCGCGCCATAGACCGCGCCCAGCATCGCCCGCTTGGTATAATGGTTGTAATCGGTCGCCTTGTCGCCGGCCAAGCGCCACATCAGGTCGACCGTCCGCCAGCCGAGCTTCGTCGCGCGCGCGACATTTCGCGGCATGGCGAGGATCGCCAGCGCACGGCGCAGCGCTTCCCGCTCGCCCGCGACCGCCGCCAGCCGCGCCTCGACCAGCGCCGTGATCCTTTCGCGAATCTTCATCGCAGCCAGAGCGTCGGCGCTGACCGCTTCCATCATGCGGCGGTCGATCTCGCCGAACCAGGCATCGATCATCTCGACCGCGCTGCCGCCATAGGCCAGCCGGGCAACATCGGCATCGGCGCCGAAGGTCCGCGCCGCCGCCTCAACCGCCTTGTCGCTCCACCCGTCGAACGCGGCATTGGCCGCGACCAGCGGCGCGAGCGCGGCGCGCAGTTCGTCGAGCGTCAGGTCGGCAGGTGCCAGCGGTGCGATCGCGTCTTCGGTCATGGACCTTAGCTAGGACGCGCAGGGCGAAACGGCAACGGCGGAACCCGTGCGCATCCGACACGCTATGGCGACGTACATGCATCAGAAGGAACCGTCATGGCCGACACCCGCGAAGCGACGCTGTATCGCATGGTCCTGCCCGACCACATCTGCCCGTTCGGGGTAAAGGCCAAGCAGCTGCTGCAATCGGCCGGCTTCACCGTCGACGACCGCATCCTGCGCAGCCGCGAGGAAGTCGACGCGTTCAAGGCGAAGCACGGCGTCGACACCACCCCGCAAGTGTTCATCGATGGCCAGCGCATCGGCGGCAGCGACGATGTGGAACGCTATCTCGCCGACATGTGATCGACGCGCCACGGCGGCGCATTCCTTGCCCGGAGATGGGATTTTACCCCTGCCGCTTAGGCATTCGATCGGCCTATAGGCGGCATCCACGCCGTCTTCGGGAGTTTTCATGCCGTTCCGTTCGCTGGTCGCCCAGCCCGCCGACTCGCTGCTTCGCCTGATCGGGGCGTTCCGTGCCGACCCCCGAGCGCACAAGATCGACCTGGGCGTCGGCGTGTTCCGCGACGATCACGGCCATACCCCGGTGATGCAGGCGGTGAAGCAGGCCGAAATGCGCCTGATCGCGACGCAGGACAGCAAGGCCTATCTGGGGCCGGAGGGCGACAAGGGGTTCGTGGCGCTGCTCGAACCGCTGGTGTTCGGACGGGGTTTCCCGGCGGAGCGCCGCTGCGGATTGCAGACGCCGGGCGGCACCGGCGCGCTGCGGCTGGGCGCCGAGCTGCTGGCCAAGGCCGGGGTGCGCCGCATCCTGGTCGGCCAGCCGAGCTGGGCCAACCACGCTCCGGTCTTTGCCGCCGCCGGCATCGTCGTGGTGCCGCACGCGATGTTCGACATGGGCGCGCAACGTATCGACCTGCCCGCACTTCGCGCGGCAATCGGGCAGGCGGAGGCGGGCGACGCGATCCTGCTGCACGGTTGCTGCCACAATCCGACCGGGATCGATCCGACGGCGGAGGAATGGCGCGCGATCGCCGATGCGGTCGCGGACAGCCGGCTCGTGCCGTTCATCGACCTTGCCTATCAGGGGCTGGGCGACGGCATGGAGGCCGATGCCGCCGGCACGCGCATGGTGCTGGACGCGGTGCCGTTCGCGGTCGTCGCCTATTCGTGCGACAAGAATTTCGGGCTGTACCGCGAACGCACCGGCGCGCTGTGGGCGACCACGCCCGAGCCGCAAGCGCGCGACATCGTGCTGTCGAACCTGCTGGCGCTGGCCCGCGCCAACTGGTCGATGCCGCCCGACCATGGTGCGGCAGCGGTGCGGATCGTATTGGAAAATGAGCAGCTCGCCGCCGACTGGCGCGGCGAACTGGATGCGCTGCGTACCCGGTTGCAGGGGCTGCGCGGCGAGCTGGCGGCGCTGGGACAGGTGGGGTCGGTCGATCTCGCCCCACTGGCGCAGGGCAAGGGCATGTTCGCGACGCTGCCGCTGACCCCGGCGCAGATCGAATGGCTGCGCGCGACCCACGGCATCTACATGGCGGGATCGGGCCGGATCAACATCGCCGGCTTTGCCCCCGGCGACATCGCCCGATTCGGCGAGGCGTTGGTCGACCTGGGTCGTGCCGGAATCGCCTGAGCTATCTGTCGGCTGAGCGGCGTGCGCTGACGATCACCAGCGCCGCCGCCACCAGCACTGCGCCGACCGCATCCATCGGCCCCAGCCGCTCGCCATAGGCCAGCCAGCCGATCGTCGCGCCGACCACCGGCTGCACCAGCAGGGCGAGGCCGACGACCAGCGGGCTGAGATGGCCCAGCGCGTAGATCATCAGCCCCTGCCCTGCGATCTGGCTGATCAGCGCCAGCGCGATCAGCGGGGTCCAGTGCTGCGGCATGATCGGCTCGCCCAGCGCCAGTGCGAACGCCAGCAACGGCAGCACGCTGGCGACACTCGACAGCGCCAGCGCGGGCAGCGGCGCCATCGTCCGCCGCACGCCGCGCATCACGATGAAATAGACCGCGTAAAGCACCCCGGCGAGCAGGCAGAACAGATCGCCGGCCAGATGGCGCGACGACAATTCCGCCGACCGGCCCAGCAGCAACAGGCCCCCGACCGCCGCCAGCAGCAGCGCCAGCCCCTGCGCCCGGGTCGGCCAGCGCCGCATCGCGATGAAGCCGTAGATCGGAAAGATCAGTACCGCGCAATTCCCGAACAGCGTGGCATTGGCCATGGTCGTGCGGCGAATGCCGATATGCCACGACCCCAGATCGATCGCGAAGGCCACCCCGCCGATCAGCAACGGCACCAGCAGCGCGCGCGTCGGCAGCAATGCCCGGCGGTCGCTCCATCCCGCCATCGCCAGCAGCACCGGCAATGCCAGCGCGATCCGCCAGAACGCCGCCGCCACTGGTCCGGTATCGGCCATGCGTACGAACCAAGGGCCGAATGCGAGGGCGATGTTCGCGCAGACCACGGCAACAATCGCGCCGCTCGGCGTTCTTGGGGGCGACATAGCATTTGTTTCAGGCGGGGCCGGCTGCATGCCGCCCCCTACCGCCCTATCTGTGCGACGTCGCCTGCCTTTGTGCAGCTTTCGGGAGTTTTCGTTTATGCCCAGTCTCTTCGATCCTATCGCGTTGGGCGATATCCAGGCGCCGAACCGGGTGCTGATGGCGCCGCTGACCCGGGGCCGCGGCACGCGTGAGCATGTGCCGACCGCGATCATGGCCGACTATTATGCCCAGCGCGCGTCCGCCGGCCTGCTGATTTCCGAAGGCACCGGGATCAGTCGCGAAGGGCTGGGCTGGCCGTTCGCGCCGGGGCTGTGGACCGACGAACAGGTCGAGGCGTGGAAGCCGATCACCGACGCCGTCCATGCCGCCGGCGGCCGCATCGTGACCCAGTTGTGGCACATGGGCCGGGTGGTCCATCCCGATTTCCTGGACGGTGCCGCACCCCTGTCCTCCTCGGCGACCACGGCGCCGGGCAAGGCGCATACCTATGACGGCAAGAAACCCTATGAACAGGCGCGCTCTGCAACGCTGGACGATATCGCGCGCGTGCTCGACGATTATTCGCGTGCGGCGCGCAATGCCAAGGCGGCGGGGTTCGACGGCGTCCAGCTGCACGCCGCCAATGGCTATCTGATCGACCAGTTCCTGCGCGACGGGGCCAACCATCGCGACGACGCCTATGGCGGCAGCCCGGAAAATCGCATCCGCCTGCTCGGCGAAGTCGTCGACCGGCTGATCGCCGAGGTCGGCGCCGGCCGGACCGCGGTCCGCTTCTCGCCCAATGGCGACACGCAGGGTGTGGTTGACAGCGATCCGGTGTCGGTGTTCGTGCCTGCCGCAAAGCTGCTGTCGGACAAGGGTATCGCCTTCCTCGAACTGCGCGAACCTGGCCCCGACGGCACCTTCGGCAGCGCGACCCAGCCGCGCGTCTCGCCCGAAATCCGCAAGGTCTTTGCCGGCCCGCTGGTGCTGAACCAGGATTATGATGGCGCGCGGGCGCAGGCCGAACTCGATAGCGGGATCGCCGATGCCATCGCCTTTGGCCGTCCGTTCCTCGCCAATCCCGACCTGCCGGCCCGGTTGGAGCGCGACGCGCCGCTCAACAAGGACGACATGGCGACGTGGTATTCGCACGGGCCGGAAGGCTATATCGACTATCCGACGCTGGAGCGCGAACCGGCCTGACGCCGCCGCCGCGCTGTCCGGCGTCCGGCAGCGCGGCGTAGCTCCGTAGCATCGCTGGTGCGGATCGTCTGGAGGGTCGAGCGGATCGACCGTCCCGGTGGCCCCCGCCATCACCAACGAAAAAGGGCGACCGTTGCCGGCCGCCCTTTTTCGTTCGGTTCGGATCGCGCGCCGATCAGGCGGCGGTCTTTTCCTTGTTATAGATCGCCGCAGCATCCCGCAGGATTTCGATGATCCGCTCCAGCGCCTTCGGCTCGTCGACCTGCTCCATCGCCGCCAGTTCGCGCGCCAGACGGCTAGCCGCGGCTTCGAAGATCTGGCGTTCGGAATAGCTCTGCTCGGGCTGGTCGTCGGCACGGAACAGGTCGCGGACCACTTCGGCAATCGACACCAGGTCGCCCGAATTGATCTTCGCTTCATATTCCTGCGCGCGACGCGACCACATGGTCCGCTTGACCTTGGGCTTTCCCTTCAGCGTTTCCATCGCTTCGCGCATCGTCTTGTCCGACGACAGCTTGCGCATGCCGACGCTTTCCGCCTTGTTGGTCGGAACGCGCAGCGTCATGCGTTCCTTTTCGAAGCGGAGCACATAGAGTTCGAGTTGCATGCCAGCGATTTCGCTACGCTGGAGTTCGATCACACGGCCGACGCCGTGCTTGGGGTACACGACATAATCGCCGACATCGAAGGACAATGCCTTGGCAGCCATTGGTAACCTTTCCGTGGTCGTCGTCCCGAAAGCATCGCTTACTGCCAACGCTGGATCGGGCGGCGGCAGGTCGGGCGACACGGGACGTTGCTAAAGGTGGTCTCCGGGCGGGGCATGAAACTGCCGCCGTCACGTGTGATTATAGCAACGTTGCAACAAAATTACCAGCGCAAAGCCGAAGGGCCGGAACCGCTGCTGCGGCCCGGCCTCGGTTTCACGTGGAACATGGTGGCTGGCGTCAGTCGCCCGCGCCAGGCTCGGCCGAGAAATGCTCGATCTTGTTCTCGACGCCCTTCCACTGATCGGCATCGGGCGGGGTCTGGTTGGCGTTGCGGGTCACGTTGGGCCACTGCGCCGAATAGGTGTTGTTCAGCTCCAGCCACTGCTCCAGCCCGCTTTCGGTATCGGGCAGGATCGCTTCGGCGGGGCATTCCGGCTCGCACACACCGCAATCGATGCATTCGCTCGGGTTGATGACGAGCATATTCTCGCCTTCATAGAAGCAATCGACCGGACACACCTCGACGCAGTCCATATATTTGCAGCGGATGCAGGCGTCGGTGACGACGTAGGTCATGGGTCCGTCCAAACTCCGAGAAATCGTATCGCGACCGCGTTATGCCGGGTCGTCGCCCCCGTCAACGGGGCCGGACCCTGTCGGTTCCAGCAGGGTGTAGAGCGTACGCGCTTCGGCGGGCGGCCCGCGTCGGATCGGCAACGCCTCGACCCGCAGGATATACACGCGGGCATCTTGTGGAAAGGCGATGACCATCCCGACGCGTACCGGACAATGCGCGCGCTCGATCCTACGGCCATCGAGGCGCAGCGTACCGCGTTCGGCGATCGCCTGCGCCGCGCTGCGCGTCTTGGCGAATCGGGCATACCACAGGAACATGTCGAGCCGCATGTGCGGCACCGGTTCCGGCGCGCGTGCCGCCATCAGCGGTCGAACCCCAGTTCAGCGAGCGCGGCAAAGGCATTGCCCGGTCGCGCGACCGGACGCGGGGTCGGCGTCGGTGCCCGGCGGCGCGCGGGTGCCCAGCGCCATTGGGGCACATCGCCCGCTGGCGCGCTCGGCCGGAAGCCCAGCTTCGCCATCAGCCGTACGATCGTTTCCGGCTTCAGCCCCATCGATACCGCCAGCGCCGGATCGGGGGCGAACGGCGCATGCCCCTTGCGCGCGTCATGTGCCGCCTGGGCCAGCCGTTCGATCAGGTCGACGCGTACCGCCTGCGGACCGAAGCGACGGAAGCCCCACGCCCCCTGCCCGACCGGCAGCACCGTCGCCCCGGTCGGCGCCAGCGGCTCGACCGGATGCCCGTCACGTGCCGCCAGCAGCGCAGCGCGCCACCGGGCCGCCGCCGGTTTGAAAAGGCGCGCATCGAACAGGTCGAGCGCGCCGATCAACACCCCTGCCTTGCGCAGCCGCCGCCGGTCGTCGCCGTCGAGCGGCGCCAGCATCACATCGAACCCGTCGCGCGGGGCAATGCCGCCGACCTCGGTCAGCGCCGCCGCGACCGCGCGCAGCGATCCGCTGGCCGCCGGATCACGCGCAAGGGCTGCCAGCGCGCCGAGCGTCGGTGCCCGGCGCGCGACATCGCTTTGCACCCAGGCTGCCAACCGGTCGCGCACCTGCCCCTGCGCCGTGCGGTCGAGCACGTAGAGGCTACGGTCCAGCGTCACCACCGGCCGGTCGAGCGTCGTGCCGCCGGTCAAGGTCGCGACGGTCAGCCCGTTCCACGTCAGTTCGGGCACCGCCCCCGGTTCGGCTGAGAGCGACAATTCGGCGTCCGTCGCCGCGACCAGTTCGGCGCCGCGCTTGCGCAGTTCGCCGGCCAGCCCCTTTTCAGCGGCGGCGATCAACAGCCTCTTGTCGGCGACGCGCGTGTCGGACGATACTTCGAACCGGAAGCCGGTCAGCCGGCCCAGCGCATGGCCATCGACGCTGACCGATCCGTCCGCCGCGACATCGACCGGCAGGTCGGCGGCACCGGCACCGATCCGCCGCAACAACACCGTCGTCCGCTGATCGACGAAACGCTGCCGCAACCGGTCATGGAGCGCGTCGGACAGCTTCTCCTCGACGCCGCGCGTCCGCGCCGCCCAATGTTCGGGGTCGAGCAGCCAGTCGGCGCGGTGGGCAATATAGGCCCAGCTGCGTGCCGCCGCGATTCGCCCGGCGATCGTCTCAACATCGCCGTTCATCTGGTCGAGCCGCTGCAGTTCGTCCGCGAACCATTGGTGCGGGATATGCCCCGCCCCTTCGCTCAGATGACCGAAGATTCGCCCGACGAAACGACTATGCGGGTCGGGGCCGAGCTTGCGGAAATCGGGCAGGCCGCACGCGGACCAGAGCCGCCGGACCATCGCCGGGGATCGCGTGCGGGCGCGGACCCAATCCTCCTCGGCCAGCCGTTTCAGCACGATCAGGTCGATCGCTTCCGGCGCGGCGGTCAGCACCGGATGGTTCGGTCGCGCTTCGAGGCTGTCGATCAGCGCGTCGATGCTGGAGAAGTCCGGCTCGCCGCTGCGCCAGTAGAGCCGTTCCAGCGGCGGCACATGATGCCCCTCGATCGCCAGCACTTCCTCCGGCGTAAAGGCGTTCGGCCCTTCCTCGACCAGCGCGCCGAAGGTGCCGTCGCGGTGGTGCCGCCCGGCGCGCCCGGCGATCTGCGCCATCTCGGCGATGGTCAGCCGCCGTTGCCGCCGCCCGTCGAACTTGCGCAGGCTGGCAAAGGCGACATGCGCGACGTCGAGGTTCAGCCCCATCCCGATCGCGTCGGTCGCGACCAGATAATCGACCTCACCCGACTGGAACATCGCGACCTGTGCATTGCGGGTGCGTGGGGACAGCGCACCCATCACCACCGCCGCACCGCCGCGCATCCGGCGGATCGCCTCCGCCACGGCATAAACCTCTTCGGACGAGAAGGCGACGATCGCCGACCGGCGCGGCAGGCGCGACAGCTTGCGCGCGCCGGCATAGCTGAGCGTCGAGAAGCGCGGACGCGAGATGATCTCGGCATCCTTCACCAGCGCGCGGACCATCGGTTTCAGCGAATCGGATCCGAGGATCATCGTCTCCTCCCGCCCCCGTGCGCGCAGCAGCCGATCGGTAAAGACATGGCCGCGTTCCGGATCGGCGCCCAGCTGCGCCTCGTCCAGCGCGACGAACGCCGTCTCCCGCTCCAGCGGCATCGATTCGGCGGTACACAGGAACCAGCGCGCCTTGGGCGGGACGATGCGCTCCTCTCCGGTCACCAGTGCGACATTCTCCACGCCTTTCATCGCGACGACGCGGTCGTAATTCTCGCGCGCCAGCAACCGAAGCGGGAAACCGATCATTCCCGAGGCATGACCGCACATCCGCTCGATCGCGAGATAGGTCTTGCCGGTATTGGTCGGCCCCAGCACTGCCGTGACCGGGCTACGCGCGAACTGGCTCATCTCGCACAACATCGGGGGTCGCAGGCGCCGGTGCAACGGGTTTCGCGGGTTCCCGCAAAGCTTTCGTCCGGTCGCAGCATGGCCACGCTCCGTCGCAGCCGAATCTGAGGCCGCCGTGGTTCATTTGACTTTAAAGTTTTGGCTTCACAGGGGAAGCAGACCGGGCCGGGTCGGGCGGCCGTCTCTGGGGGCTGGGTGTGTTCCTGCGCACCGATCATGGACTGGAACTGGCGGGCGGCACCAGCGCATTGCGCTTCGGGCGTGCCCCGGTCCTGTCCGCACCAGCCCGCACCGCCGAATGGCGCGGCCGTATCGAATCGTTTGGCTGGACCCCGGATTTGGGCGCCGCAATCGGATCGCGCGACTGGTGGCGGGGCCTGGCGACCTGCACCGCATTATGCGCCGCCGTCTGGGCATTGGCACCGTCCTGGAACCGGCCGATCCTCAGCACCGTTCCCGCGCCGCTCGACGGCAGCGCGCTGGACGAGGCGCGCAGCCTGTCTTTCGGTGCAAGCGCGCTGGGCGGCACCAGCGGCATGCGGCTCGCCGCCACGTCGCGCGTCGTGCCGCTCGCCAACACCCCTGAACGGCCGATCGTCGAGGCGACCGCAACGCTGGGTGGCGGCATCGCCAGCGCGCTCGAACGTACCGGAGTCGGTGCCAACGAAGCGCGCGAGGCGGCGGCGCTCGTCGCAGGCCGGGTCGATCCGGCCGAACTGACACCCGGCACCCGGCTCGACATTACGCTCGGCCGGCGTGACAGCCCGTCCCAGCCGCGACCGCTCGAACATCTCGCTTTCCGCGCCAGGTTCGACCTCGCGCTCGAAATCGTCCGCGAAGGCGGTACGCTACGGCTCGATGCCCGACCGATCGCGATCGACCATACGCCGCTGCGCATCCGCGGCCGGGTCGGCGCCAGCCTGTACCGCGCCGCCCGCGCCGCCGGGGCCCCGGCCAAGGCGGTCGAATCCTATATCCGCACCGTCTCCGGACTCGTGCCGATGGGGCAGGTCGGACAGGATGATTCGTTCGACCTGATCGTCGAACAGGCCCGCGCCGCCACCGGCGAAGTCCAGCTGGGCCAACTGCTCTATGCCGGTCTTTCAGGACGCCGCGACGTGCGCCTGGTCCGCTGGCAGGATGGCAGCCGTACCGAATGGCTCGATCCCAAGGGCGTGGGCGAGCGCAAGGGTACGATGATGTGGCCGGTCGCCGCGCGCATCTCGTCCAATTTCGGCTGGCGTGTGCATCCGGTGCTGGGCTTCCGTCGCCTGCACAAGGGCATGGACTTCGCCGCCGCCTATGGCAGCCCGATCCGGGCGACCACCGACGGACGGGTGGCCAGCGCCGGCTGGCATGGCGGCTATGGCAATTTTGTGAAACTCGACCATGGCGGCGGTCTCGCCACCGGCTATGGCCATATGAGCCGGATCGTGGTGCGCGCGGGCAGCCGCGTGTCGCAGGGGCAGGTGATCGGCTATGTCGGGTCGACCGGTCTGTCGACCGGCCCGCACCTGCATTACGAGCTTTGGAAGAACGGCGTGCCGGTCAATCCACGGTCGGTGGCGTTCGCCACCGTGCAGCAGCTGCAGGGCGACGAACTGGTCCGCTTCCGCCGGCATGTCGCCGGACTGATGGGCGTCGCGGCGCGCTGACCCGCCTGCTTTGAACGGACTTCGGTCCGGCAACGGCGGAAATCGCTTGGTTGTATCCCGGTACCGGGATGGCGGATTACCGACCCTGGGTTCGCCAGCGGCGGATGGTACGGTCGACCAATGCGTCCTCGCCCCCTTCCTGCTGCCACATCTCGATAAAGGACGGCGACGCGGACGCGGGGCACAGCGCCGGTTCGAGCAGGTCGAACGACAGCCGGATCGGCGTCGTGACTCCTTCGCCGACGATGATGCACTCACGATTGCGCAGCGCCGGAATCGCGTCGAGCAAGCCGCGCGCATCTTCGGGCATCGCAGCACGGACGAATGCCTGATCGCGTTCATTATTGAGCCGCATGGTCAGGATCGTGCCGCATTGCGACAGCACGCCCTCGGCCAGATCGGACGGACGCTGGGTGATGAGGCCCAGCGACACGCCATATTTGCGGCCTTCCTTGGCGATCCGGCTGAGGATACCCGCCGCCGACGATCCCGATCCGGCCCGCTCGTTGGGGACGTAGCGATGCGCCTCCTCGCACACCAGCAGCACCGGCTTGCTCGTCTCACCCCGCGACCAGATCGCGAAATCGAACACCAGCCGCGACAGGACGGCGACGACGACCGAGGTGATTTCGGACGGCACCGCCGATACGTCGACGATCGAGATCGGCTTGCCCTGCGCAGGCAATCGGAACACGCGCTTCAGGAACGCCGCCATCGTGTCCGCGACCAGCATGCCGGAAAACATGAAGGCATAGCGCGGGTCGGAGCGAATTTCCTCCAGCCGCGCCTTCAACCGCAGATAGGGTGCGTTGTCGCTCCCCCGGTCCATCCGCGTCATTTCCGCCTGCAGGATCGCGGTCAGGTCGGACAACAGATAGGGAATCGGGGCATCGACGGTCAGGCGCGGAATATCCTGTGCCGCGCGGCTCTTGGCCTTCGCCGCAAGGATGCAGCGTGCGAGAATATCGGCTTCGATCTGCCGCGCGGATCCTTCCGACGTCAGCAGGATATCGCAATGTTCGTGAAAATTGAGCAGCCAATAGGGCAGCTGCAAATTGGATACGTCGAGCAATTCACCCTTGTCGGCGAATGCCTTCCCATATTCGCCATGCGGGTCGATCACGACGATATGACCGTGCGGGCTGTAATCGCAGATCCGGTGCAGGATCAGCGCAGCGGTGGTCGACTTGCCCGTGCCGGTCGACCCGACAAGCGCGAAATGCTTGCCGAGCAGTGGGTCGACATACAGCGCCGCCGGCAGGTCGCGCGTCATGTGCACCGTGCCGACGGTGATATGGGGGCGATCCTGCGTCGCATAGATTTGCCGCAGCACGTCGCGCGGGACCGGATAGACCGGCGATCCGGGCAGCGGATAGCGCGTCACGCCGCGGCGAAAACCGCGCATCCCCTGCCCGGGTGCGGGCTCATAGCCCTCCCCCATTAGGTCGACATCGGCGATCAGGTTCGATCCGTCATCCGCCAGCCGGGTCGAGCGGATGCCGGCCACTACCCAGATCTTGCCGATCTGCAATTTGACCAGCGACCCGACCTGTCCGGCCGGTTCGACGTCCGGTCCCTGCTGCGCCGCGAAGGCGGACAGGGCGTGCATGTCCAGCAGCAGCCGGCTCGACGCGCCCGATATGTCGAGCAGTACCCCGATGGTCGGCGCACGTTCGTCGGTTCCGGTGCTGGCAGCGCCGGACAGCGGCGGGCGAATCGGCATGTTCATGTCCATAACCTGCTCGCCTACCTGTAAATTTTGCGTATCAGATGCGCTCGCCGCTTAACCTTTGGCAAACCATGTCCAATTGTCCGAGCGTCGAATAGCCGATCGCGATCGATCCGCCCTTGTCGCCATGGCTGATCTGGACCTTCAGCCCGAGAACGTCGCCCAGCTGCCGTTCGAGTGCGCGCAGATCGGCGTCGCTCGCGCCGTCCTGGCTGGCACCTGCCGCCGGATCGCGTGGGGTGCGGGTCCGCTTGGCCTCGGGCTCGCGCGCCTGCCGCGCCATCCGCTCGACATCGCGTACCGACAGCCCCTTCGCGACCACCTTCTCGGCGATCGTCTCGGCACCGGGGACGTGTATCAGCGCGCGGGCGTGACCCATGCTCAGCCGCTGGTCGCCGACCATGTCCTGGATCGGCTTGGGCAATTCGAGCAGCCGCAGCAAATTGGTGACATGGCTGCGCGACTTGGCGACCAGATTGGCGAGCGCCTCCTGGGTATGACCGAACTCGTCGATCAGCCGGCGATAGCCTTCGGCCTCCTCGATCGCGGTCAGGTCGCGTCGCTGGATATTTTCGACCAGCGCGATTTCCATCGTCTCGGCATCGGTGAAGTCGCGGACGACCACCGGTACCTCGTGCAGCCGCGCCCGCTGTGCCGCCCGCCAGCGCCGTTCGCCGGCGACGATTTGATATCCCTTGCCATGCGGCCGCACGACGATCGGCTGGATCACCCCGCGCGCCGAGATCGATTCCGCCAGCTCGTCCAGCGCCGATTCGTCGAAGAATCGCCGCGGCTGGCCCGGCAGCGGCGACAGCGCGGTTACCGGCAGTTGTCGCACGCCGCTGGGCGGGGTCGATCCGCGCGCGGTCGAAACCTCGCCTTCGGGGTCGCCCAGCAATGAACTCAGCCCCCGACCGAGGCCCCCCATGCGCGGACGGCGCGGTGTCGCCTGCTCGCTCATGCCGCCTCCGCCAGGCTCGGTAGCCGTGCGATCACTTCACGGGCAAGCGCGATATAGGCTTCCGACCCTGCACAGCGATAATCGTAGATCAGCGCCGGCACGCCATGACTGGGCGCCTCGGACAGGCGGACATTGCGCGGAATCACCGTATCGAACACTACTTTCCCCAACACCGCGCGCACATCGTCCGACACCTGGTCGGTCAGCCGGTTGCGCCGGTCGTACATCGTCAACACCACGCCCAGGATCGACAGCCCCGGATTGAACCGCCCGCGAATCCGCTCGACGGTGCTCAGCAGCTGGCTCAGGCCCTCCAGCGCGAAGAACTCGCACTGGAGCGGCACCAACAGCGCATGGCTCGCTACCATCGCGTTAATGGTCAGCAGCCCGAGCGATGGCGGGCAGTCGATCAGGATCACGTCCCATCGCCCCCCGCTCGCCTCGACGACCCGGTCGAGCCGATGGGTGCGCGCCTCGAACTCGATCAGCTCGATCTCCGCCCCCGACAAGTCGACCGTCGCCGGCACGATCGACAGGCGCGGCACCTTGGTTTCGACCGCCGCTTCGTTCAGCATCAGGTCGCCGACCAGCAGGTCGTAGGTCGAATATTCGCGATCGTTGCGACCGATGCCGAGTCCGGTCGACGCATTACCCTGCGGATCGAGGTCGAGGATCAGCACGTTCAACCCGGTGGCGGCCAGCGCCGTACCGACGTTGATCGCCGTGGTGGTCTTGCCGACGCCCCCCTTCTGGTTCGCGATGGCAATGCAAATCATGCTTGGCGCACTCCCCTGGCGACCACGATCGACGATGTCGGATCGGTAATGCTATGTTCCACGTGAAACATTCCGCGCCAGTCGGCCTTCGCTTCGGCCAGCTCCTCGGTGGTGGAACGTCCCTTCGGCAACACCCATATCGTATCGGCGTCGCTATGCCGATGGCCGATCGCAAATAACGCGGCCAGTCGCGCGACCGCACGCGCGGTGATGATCGCCGCCGGGCAGTCGGCGGGCAACTTCTCGATCTTGGCCTGATGGACGACGACATTGGTCAGTCCCAGATCGGCCGCCATAACGCGCAGCAACGTGGCGCGTCGCGCGCGCGGTTCGACCAGCACGACAGGGCGATCGGTCAGGATGGCGGCGACGATCCCGGGAAAGCCTGCGCCCGATCCGATATCGATCCAGGCGCCTTCGTTCGCTGCGTCGGCCAGCGGCACCAGCTGAGCCGAGTCCAACAGATGCCGTTCCCAGATATGGTCGATCGTCGACGCCGCGATCAGATTTTGATGGGCGGTTTCCGCAACGATCCGATCCGCGAATCTTGCCAGCAACGCCGTACGTTCGACCCCGAAGCGGGTTTCGAGCCAGTCGCGCGCGTCCTGCTCGGTCATGCCGCCAGCTTCCCGCCACGATAATGCAGTAGGATCGCCACCAGCGCCGCCGGCGTCACCCCCTGTATGCGACCGGCAGCCGCGAGCGTTTCCGGCGCAGCCGAGGTCAATCGCTCCACCATCTCGTTCGACAGCCCCGGGACCGCGCCATAGGCGAAGTCGGCGGGTAGCACGACATGATCCACGCGCGCCGCGGCCAGCTCGGCCGCCTGCCGCTCGAGATAGGGAGCGTAGCGCGCATCCTCGATCAGTTCGCCCAGCACCTCGTCCTGCACATCAATGCCCAGATGTTGCGGCGTCACGCCGGGCACCAGCAACCATTCGCCGCCGCTGCGGGTATCGGTCCCGGTAACCGGCGCCCCTTTCGCCGCCAGCATATTGGCGCCGTGGCGCGTCGACAGCGCAGCCGCCAGGCTGGCGCGTCGCTCTTCGCGCTCCGTGTTGAACACGATCCGCTCGGCCGACAACAGGCCGGCCTGCGCACCGATCGCCCCCAACCGCGTCGCGGCATTGTCCGACCGCAACCGCAGGCGATATTCGGCGCGCGCCGTCATCATCCGGTAAGGCTCGGACACGCCCTGCAGCACAAGGTCATCGATCATCACCCCGATATAGCTCGACTCGCGCGGCAGGATCAGCGGGTCGAGACCCAGTGCCTCACCCGCCGCGTTGGCACCGGCGACCAGCCCCTGCCCGCCTGCTTCCTCATAGCCGGTCGTGCCGTTGATCTGCCCGGCGAAATACAGCCCGCCGAGCGCCCGCAGCGCCAGCGTCGCCGACAATGCGCGGGGATCGATATAGTCATACTCGACGGCATAGCCCGGCGTGACGATCTCGACCCGCTCGAGCCCCGCCACGCTGCGCAGCATCGCCAGCTGCACATCGGTCGGCAGCGAGGTCGACACACCGTTGGGATAGACCAGATGGGTGTCGAGCCCTTCGGGTTCGAGGAAAATCTGGTGCCCGTCGCGGTCGCCGAAGCGATGCACCTTGTCCTCGATCGACGGACAATAGCGCGGCCCCCGCCCCTCGATCGATCCGCTGAACAGCGGCGACCGGTCGAGCCCGGCTCGGATAATGTCGTGCGTCTCGGCCGTCGTCCGTGCGATCGCGCAGGCGAGCTGCGGTAACCGTTGCGCAGGATCGGACAGCGGCGACATGGTCCACACATCCGCGTCCGAAGGCTGTTCGGGTAGCGCCGCCCAGTCGATCGTCCGCCCATCGAGCCGGGGCGGCGTGCCGGTCTTCAACCGCGCGATCGGCAGCGACAGCTCGCGCAGCTGCTGACCCAATCGGGTTGCCGCTCGCTCCCCGACCCGTCCGCCGACCGACCGCTCCTCGCCCCGGAACATCGTCCCGCCGAGGAAGGTGCCGGTGGCCAGTACCACGGTCCGCGCAGCGATCCGGCTGCCATCAGCCAGCTCGACTCCCGTTACCCGACCGCCGCTGCTCTTCAGCGCAACGGTATCGCCGCCAAGCACCGTCAGCTTCGGATGCGCCAGCAGCGACCTAACCGCCGCAGCATACCGCACGCGGTCGGCCTGCACCCGCGGCCCCTGCACCGCCGAGCCCTTCGACCGGTTGAGCATCCGGTGATGGATCGCCGCCGCATCCGCCGCGCGGCCCATGAGCCCATCGAGCGCATCGATCTCGCGAACGATATGGCCCTTGCCCAGCCCGCCGATCGCCGGATTGCACGACATCGCACCGATCTTGCCGGGATCGAAATCGATCAACAGCGTCGTCGCACCCCGTCGCGCCGCGGCTGCGGCGGCTTCGGTGCCGGCATGGCCGCCGCCGACGATTACTACATCATAGGTCATGCTGTTCTAGGTTCCACGTGGAACATTATTTGCCGATACAGAAGCGACCGAACAGATCGTCGAGAACCGCCTCGGTCGCGCGCATCCCGGTCAATGCCGCGAATGCCTGTACAGCATAGCGCAATTCCTCCGCCAACAACAGCGGGTCGTCCTGCATTGCAGCACGTTGGAGCGCAGCTTGTGCGACACCCGCATGATGCGCCTGCCGCCGGTTCAACGCCAGCTCGTCCACCTTCGGCAGCAGCGAGGCGGCTTCGCGACCAAGGGCGCCCCAGACCGTATCGATCCCGGCTCCGGTCGCCGCCGATACCGCAATGCGACCGTCCGCCCCCAGCGGATCGCGGACGTCCGATCGCGGGTAGAGCGAGATCACCCGCGCTGCGGCCGGCGGCGCGTCGTCCCCCAGCCACAGCACGATATCCGCCGCCGCGATCGACCCGGTCGCACGGTCGATGCCGATCCGCTCGATCGGATCGTCGCTGTCGTTACGCAGCCCGGCGGTATCGAGGAACAGCCACGCCATCCCCTCGCGCGTTACCGGAATTTCGATGACATCACGCGTCGTGCCCGCCACCGGCGACACGATCGCCGCCTCGCGCCCGACCAGTGCGTTGAGCAGGGTCGACTTGCCAGCGTTGGGCGGCCCCGCCAGCACCACGCGGATGCCATCGCGGAGCCGTTCGACCGGGGGCGCCGCCAGCGCCACCCCGATCGTGTCGGCCAAGACGCCTGCCCGCCCACGCAGATCGGCCAGCACCTCGTCCGCTGCATCGACATCGTCTTCGTCGGCGTGATCGAGCACCGCCTCGACCACCGCCGACAATTGGGTCGCCGTCGCGGTCCAGTCCGCCACCGCCCGCCGCAGCCGGCCGTCGCTGTTCGCCAGCGCCATCTGCCGCTGCGCCTCGGTTTCGGCCGACAACAGGTCGCCCAGCCCCTCCGCCTCGGTCAGGTCGATCCGGCCATGCGCCAGCGCCCGCCGCGTGAACTCACCCGGCTCGGCAGCGCGCAGTCCCGGCATCGCCGCCAGCGCCCGCTCGACGCTCGCCACCACCGCGCGACCGCCATGCAGGTGCAGTTCGACCAGATCCTCACCCGTGGCGGTCGCCGGCCCCGGAAACACCAGCACCAGTGCCCGGTCGAGCAACAGCTTATCCACAGGGTCGCGCAATGCCCTGACCGCCGCCCGACGCAGCGGCGGCAAGCGGCCTGCCAGCAGCGTCGCCGCATCCAGCGCCCCGCCCCCCGAAATCCGCAGCACGGCGATGGCGGCGGGCGGACGCCCGCTCGACACCGCGAAGATGGTGTCAGCCGCCACGACCCGCCGTCTCGAACATTTTGCGCCAGAAGGTCATGCCCGCCTCGCCCATCGGTGCCCAGCTCTTCATCATCTGGTCGAGCAGTTCGGGGCTGGCCCCCTTCTCCATCGTTTCGGTCAGCATCGCGACATAGCGTTCATGGACCGGCGTGAAGTCGGGCAGGCCCATCGCGCGACGCGCTTCCTCCGGCGTGCAATCGACTTCGACGTTGATCTTCATGGGCGGTTCCCCGGTTGGTTTGGGGCACGATAGGGGGAAAAGCTGTGGATGGCGATAAGGGTTGGGGACGCCCCCGCCGTACCACGTCACCCCAGCGAAGGCTGGGGTCTCTGTCCACAGGCGTGCCCCACCGTGCATACGACAACGCCCGCCTTTCCCTGTGGAAAAGACGGGCGGTTCGTTGTTGCCGGACGCGGGCGAAGCCCGCGTCGTCGGTCGGGGCGTTGCCCCGCCGGCCGGATCGTCGCGTCTCCTGCGACAGCATGTCGCCGGGCGCGCTCGATTACTGATTCATGCTGTCGAAGAAGTCTTCGTTGGTCTTCGAATTCTTCATCTTGTCGAGCAGGAACTCCATCGCATCGACGGTGCCCATCTGCATCAGGATGCGGCGCAGGACCCACATCTTGCTGAGCTTGGTCTTGTCGACCAGCAGTTCTTCCTTGCGCGTACCCGACTTGCCCACATCCAGCGCCGGGAAGATGCGCTTGTCGGCCACCTTGCGGTCGAGGACGATTTCCGAGTTGCCGGTGCCCTTGAACTCTTCGAAGATGACTTCGTCCATGCGGCTGCCGGTATCGATCAGCGCGGTGGCGATGATCGACAGCGAACCACCCTCTTCGATATTACGCGCCGCACCGAAGAAGCGCTTCGGCCGCTGGAGTGCGTTCGCGTCGACACCGCCGGTCAGCACCTTGCCCGACGACGGCACGACCGTGTTGTAGGCGCGACCCAGACGGGTGATCGAATCGAGCAGGATCACCACGTCCTTCTTGTGCTCGACCAGCCGCTTGGCCTTCTCGATCACCATTTCGGCGACCTGGACGTGACGCTGCGCCGGCTCGTCGAAGGTCGAGGAAATCACCTCGCCCTTCACGCTGCGCTGCATGTCGGTCACTTCTTCCGGACGTTCGTCGATCAGCAGGACGATCAGGAACACTTCGGGGTGATTGTCGGTGATCGCCTTCGCCATGTTCTGCAGCATGACGGTCTTGCCGACGCGCGGCGGCGCCACGATCAGCGTGCGCTGGCCCTTGCCCTGCGGGGACACGATGTCGATCACCCGCGCCGACTTGTCCTTGATCGTCGGATCGAGCTGGTCGAGCGTCAGCTTCTGTTCGGGGTACAGCGGCGTCAGGTTATCGAAATTGACCCGGTGACGCACCGCGTCGGGATCGTCGAAATTGACCGATACGAGCTTGCTGAGCGCGAAATAGCGCTCGCCGTCCTTGGGCGCGCGAACCTCGCCCTCGACCGTGTCGCCGGTGCGCAGGCCATGCTTGCGGACCTGGTTCGGCGAGACATAGATATCGTCCGGCCCGGCGAGGTAATTCGCCTCCGGGCTGCGCAGGAAGCCGAAGCCGTCCTGCAGCACTTCGATCGTGCCGACGCCCATGATCTGCTCGCCATTCTCGGCACGCGCCTTGAGAATCGCGAACATGAGGTCCTGCTTGCGCATCGTCGATGCGCCTTCGACGCCCAGTTCCTCGGCCATCGAGACCAGTTCGGCGGGCGCGTGTTTCTTTAAGTCTTTGAGATGCATCGGGGGGTGGTCCAGATCAGCGATGGTGAGGCAAGGTCGGCAAACGGGGCGGACGCAAGCGGCTGGGACGGGCGCACCGAGGACCGGGCGCCACTGTCGCTCGACCTAGGTGGCGGTCGCAGTCAAGTCAAGCAGGTGCGGTGGTTCAGCGCGCCGGTTCGACCTTCGTCACGCCCGGATCGAGCTGCGCGAACAGCGTCGTCTTCGCCAGTATCTGCCGGGCACAGGGCAAGGCCGCCGCGTCGAGTGCCGCCTTTGCTCCAGGCGCACGCCGGATCCGCTGCACCGACGCCACGATGTCGGTCGCAGGCGCAGCACCTTCAACCCGGCCGATGAAATAGACCATCCCGGCAGTCAGCATCGCCCGCTGGCTCGACGGCTCGGTTTCGAACGATTGCGAAATGCTGGCGATGCAGCGCAGATCGTTCTCGACCGCGGGCGTCGCCGCCTGCGCCGCGACCAACAGCCATGCCAGCATCACTTCTGGTTCCGCTTTTGAAGATGTTCTCCCCACTTCGCGAGCGACCCGCTAATCTCACGCAGCTTGGCTACGCAGCGCGGTCTGGCCGCCTGTATCTTCGTGTTTCCTTCAGCGTCGTCGATCAATCGAACAAGATGGGCTGGATAGTCGAACCCGGGTGCAGCATGGTCGATACGACCCATAAAGTACATAAATCCGCCTTGCAGGCCGCTTTGCTCCTGCGGAGGCGCCTTGTTCGCGGTTGCCGCGATAATAGCGAGGCAGGTCAGATCATCCTCGACCCCCGCCGGCAGCGGCGCTGATACCGCCTGAATCAACGCCAACGCTATCCACATCGCCCATCCCCCTTCAGAACGGTTTGACCACCGCCAGCACGACCGCCGCGATCGCCGCCAGCGCGGGCAGTTCGTTCGCCAGCCGCAATTGTTTCGGCGTCAGCGTCGGCCGCCCCGCCGCCAGCTTCCTCGCATAGCCGACCGCCCAGCCATGATAGCCGCTCAGCAGCACGACGACGAGCAGTTTGGCGTGCAGCCACCCCAGCCCGGCGCCGCCGTCGAACAACCCGACATTGGCCGCAAGCAACAGCCCCAGCACCCACACGACGACCATCGCCGGCGTCAGGATCATCCGCTTGAGCAACGCCTCGCGCCGGATCCAGCGCGGCGGCTCTGCCGGGTCGGACAGCCCCTCCTGATGATGGACCAGATAGCGGGGCAGCATGAACAGCCCGGCCATCCAGAAGATGACGAACACGATATGTGCCGCCTTCATCCACAGATAGGCGCCGCCCAGAAACCCGCTCATGCCCCGCGCACCCGGGCCAACAGCGCCTCGACATGCGCGATCGGCGTATGTTGGCCGATCCCATGGCCGAGGTTGAAGACATGGGGGCGTTCCGGAAAGGCGTCCAGCACGCGCATGATGGCACCGTCGAGCGCCTCTCCGCCAGCCAGCAGCGCCAGTGGATCGAGATTGCCCTGCACCGGCATTCCCGGCGGCAGGACGGCATCGGCCCACACCGGGTCGACCGTCTCGTCCAGCCCGATCGCATCGATACCGGTCTCGCGGGCATAGCGGGGCAGCTTGCCGCCCGCGCCCTTGGGGAAACCGATCACCGGCACACCGGGCCGGCGCTGATGCAGCGCATCGACGATCCGAGCGGTAAACCCGATCACCCAGTCGTCGAACTGCGCCGGGCTGAGGCTGCCGGCCCAGCTGTCGAACAACTGGACCGCTTCGACCCCCGCATCGATCTGCCCCACCAGATAATCGATGGTCAGGTCCGCAATCGCCTCCAGCAGACCGGCAAAGGTCGCCGGATCGCGATAGGCAAGGCTCCGGCTCGCTTCATGGTCCTTCGACCCCTGCCCCGCCACCATATAGGTCGCGACGGTCCAGGGTGATCCGGCGAACCCCAGCATCGTCACATCGGCCGGCAGACGGGCCACGGTACGCCGGACCGTCTCGTACACCGGATCGAGCCGGTGGAAGGGATAACCGCCCTGTGACAGGCCGGGAATGCCCGCCAGCAGCCCGTCGAGCAGCGGCGGGTTCAGCCGCGGCCCTTCGCCGGGGCCGAAGGTCAGGTGCTGCCCCATCGCCCACGGGATCATCAGGATGTCGGAGAACAGGATCGCGCCATCGAACGCGAACCGCCGGATCGGCTGCAGCGTAACCTCCGATGCCGCCTCCGGATCGGTCGCCAGCGCGAGAAAGCCGCCCTTCTCCGCCCGGAGCGCACGATACTCCGGAAGATAGCGTCCGGCCTGTCGCATGAGCCAGATCGGCGGGACGGCAAGCTTCTCGCCGGCAAGCACGCGGAGAAGCGGTTTCGTGGGGACAGGACCGGTCAGCGTCGTCGCTCTCTCTACTATAAAGTAGAATCTAAATGGGTGGTTGGAAGCAGTTGGGGCGTGGATAGCGGGGCTTATGGTGGATTACCCGAAATGCCAACAGATTGACCCTATGGGAGTCGCTCGAATCCGTCGATTCCAATGAAGCCATCCACACTATCCACAGGCTGTTGGCTGAATCGCTCCCTGTGTCGGGATTGTGGATAATCTGGGCATGAAACAGGGCTTTCCCACAGCTTGGCGGACCGGCCGAGTTGCGCTAGCCCCTGCCCCCGACTTATCCACAGCCTTGTGCAGAAAGGCGCCGATGCGACTGCACCTCCACCTCCTGTCCGACTCCACCGGCGAAACGCTGGAGAATATCGCCAAGGCGGCGCTGGCGCAGTTCGACGATGTCGACACGATGCGCCATTTCTGGCCGATGGTCCGTTCGGAAACCCATCTCGAACGCATCCTCGCCGAAATCACCGTCAATCCCGGGCTGGTGCTCTATACGCTGGTCAACCCGGCGATCCGGCGGATGCTGGAGGCGCGCTGCGCCGCACTCGGCCTGCCGATCGTCGCGCCGATGGATGCGGTCAGCAACGCGCTGTCCAGCCTGCTGGGACAGGAGGCCAAGGCGCGGCCGGGCCGTCAGCACAGCCTCGACGCCGCCTATTTCGCCCGGGTCGATGCGATCCAGTGGACCATCGCCCATGACGACGGCATCGCGTCGGAGGACTGGGAAGAGGCCGATATCGTGCTGGCCGGCGTGTCGCGTTCGTCGAAGACGCCGACGTCGATCTATCTCGCCAATCGCGGGTTCAAGACCGCGAACATTCCGATCGTGGTCGAAAGCCCGCCGCCGCCGATCCTGTTCACGCTTAAAAAGCCGCTGGTCGTCGGGCTGACCACCAGCGCCGACCGGTTGATCGCGATCCGGCGCAACCGGCTGTTGTCGCTCAACCAGATGCCCGACACCGATTATGTCGAACAGGATGCCGTGATACGCGAACTGTCCTATGCCCGGCGGATGTTCGCCGACAATGGCTGGCCGGTGATCGACGTTACCCGCCGCTCGATCGAGGAAACGGCGGCGGCGATCATCACCCTGTGCAACGACCGCAAGCTGGAGGCCCGCGCATGAGCTTCATCCTCGCCTCGATGAGCGCCACCCGCCGTGCGATGCTCGACGCGGCCGGCATTCCCCATGACGCGATGGCCAGCGGGCTGGACGAGGAAGCGGCCAAGGCGGCATTGGCGGCCGAGAACCTCAAACCCCGCGACCTCGCCGATGCGCTGGCGGAGATGAAGGCGATGCGCGCCGCCACCCGCGTCGGCGGGGCGATGGTGCTGGGTGGCGATTCGGTCGTCGCGCTGGCCGATGGCACCGTGCTCGACAAGCCGGTCGACCGCGCCGATGCCACCGCGCATCTCCGCGCCCTGTCCGGCGGACGCCACGACCTGTTCAGCGCGGCGGTCTTCGTCGAAGGGGGCCGCCCGGTGTGGCGGCATATCGGCCATGCGAAGCTGACTGTCCGGCCCTTGTCCGATGCCTTCATCGACTCCTATCTCGATGCCGAATGGCCCGCGATCGCCGGCTGTGTCGGCTGTTTTCGGATCGAGGGGCCGGGTGTGCAGCTGTTCGACCGGATCGATGGCGACCATTGGACGATCCTCGGCATGCCCTTGCTCGAAATCGCGCGCTATCTGCGCCAACGGGGAAAATTGCCCGCATGAAACCCTATGCGGAGGTGATCGGCGACCCGATCGCCCACTCCAAATCGCCGCTGATCCACGGCTTCTGGCTCGACCAGTTGGGACTCGATGCCGAGTATCGAAGGTTCCACGTGAAACCTGACGATCTCCGAGCCTATTTCGAGAGCCGCCGTACCGACCCGCACTGGCGCGGGTGCAACGTCACCGTGCCGCACAAGCTGGCCGCGCTCGACCATGTCGCCGATCCCGGCGACGTGCGCGGTTCGATCGGCGCGATCAATACCGTGTTCCGTGGCGAAGGTGGTGACTGGATCGGCACCAATACCGATTCGGCGGGGTTCCACGCCCCGATCGCCGGTCTCGACCTGACGAAACAGCCGGTCGCGGTGATCGGTGCGGGCGGCGCGGCGCGCGCGATCCTGTTCGCCTTGTCGCGGCTGGGTGTCGGACGCGTGACCTTGCTGAACCGCAATCCGCTGAAGGCAGCGGCGTTGCTGTCGACCTTCGGCCTGAAGGGCGACGCCTTGCCGCTCACCGCTCCCCTGCCTGCGGCGAAGCTGCTGGTGAATGCCAGCACGCTCGGCATGACCGGTCAGCCCCCGCTGGAAATCGACCTGGCACCGCTGCCCGAAGATGCGGTGGTATATGACGCGGTCTACGCCCCGATCGAGACACCGCTGCTGGCACAGGCCCATGCGCGCGGGCTCGATACCGTCGACGGCCTCGAAATGCTGGTCGGGCAGGCGGCACTGGCGTTCGAACTGTTCTTCGGAGTCGCCCCGCCGCGCGACCGCGACGACGCCTTGCGGGAACGGTTGCTGGCGTGAGCGATCCGCGATCGAACCGTACCCTCGCGCAGGCGGGGGTCCAGAGTACCACGCGCAACCGCCGCGTTGCTTGGCCCTGGATCCCCGCCTGCGCGGGGATACGCGAGTGAGACGCCCATGACCCACATCCTCGGCCTCACCGGATCGATCGGCATGGGCAAGTCGACCGTCGCGCAGATGTTCCGCGACTTGGGCGTGCCGGTGTTCGATGCCGACGCCACCGTCCATGCGCTGCAAGGCCCGGACGGCGCGCTGCTGCCCGCGATCGAAGCCGCCTTCCCCGGCACCACCGGCCCGACCGGCATCGACCGCCCGACCTTACGCGAACGGATTTTCGCCGATCCGGACGCACGCCGACGCCTCGAAGCGATCGTCCATCCGGCCGTCGCAGCCGAGCGGCAACGCTTCCTCGACGCCCATCGCGAAGCCCCGCTGGTCGTGCTCGACGTCCCCCTCCTTTTCGAAACCGGCGGCGACTCGCGCTGCGATTCCGTAGCGGTCGTCTCGGCCGCACCCGAGGTTCAGCGCGCCCGCGTCCTCGCCCGCCCCGGCATGACCGAGTCGGCGTTCGCAGCGATCCTCGCCACCCAGATGCCCGACGCCGAAAAGCGCGCTCGTGCCCAACATCTTATCTACACCGATACGACACTCGCCGCGAAACGGGCGCAGGTCGCCGCGCTGGTCGCTTGCATGGGGCTCCGCGAAGGCGGATAAGGTGGGAATGCGTGAAATCGTGTTCGATACCGAAACCACCGGCTTCAAATTTTCGGAAGGCGACCGACTGGTCGAAATCGGGTGTGTCGAACTGGTCAACCGGGTCGAAACCGGCGCCACCTTTCACGCCTATTTCAATCCCGGCCGATCGATGCCGAAAGAGGCGGAGGCGGTCCACGGCCTGTCCGATGCGTTCCTTGCCGACAAGCCGGCGTTCCACACCGCGATCGACGACCTGCTCGCCTTTATCGGCGACAGCCCGCTGGTCGCGCACAATGCCAATTTCGACTTCGGCTTCCTGAACGGCGAACTGGGCGCATGCGGGCGCGATGCGATCTGCCTGAGCCGCATGGTCGACACCCTCGCCATCGCGCGCAGCCGCCATCCCGGCGCCAAGCATACGCTCGACGCGCTGTGCGTCCGCTTCGGCATCGACCGCAGTCGCCGCGTGCTGCACGGCGCGCTGCTCGACGCGCAGCTGCTGGCGCAGGTCTATGTCGAGCTGATGGGCGGTCGCCAGATCGGCTTCGGCCTCGACGCCACGCCGACCCTCGTCGCGGAAGTGGTGGAGACCGTTGCCCCCTCGCGCGTCCGCCCGCCGCGCCAGTTTTCGGCCAGCGCGGCCGAACTCGCCGTCCACGCCGCGTTCGTCGGCACATTGAAGGACCCGTTATGGGGCCAGTCGCCGACCTGAGGCGTTGACACCACCCGCTTTGAGCGGCTCACAGGATTTCACAACGACGGAGGATTACATGGACATCCGGGTTTCGGGGCACCAGGTCGACACCGGGGACGCGCTGAAGGAGATGGTCCAGGAGCGACTCCAGGGCATCGCCGACAAATATTTCCAGCGCGCGATTTCGGCGACCGCGACGTTCAGCAAGGGTCCGCACGACAATGGCTTCGTGTGCGACATCGTCTGCCACGTCACCCAGGGCCTCGTCCTCAAGGGGCATAATAGCGGACAGGAGGCGCAGGGCGCGTTCGTCGGTGCCGCCGACAAGATCGAAAAGCAGCTGCGTCGCTACACCCGCCGCCTGAAGGACCGCAACGCCGCGCAGGTCGTGGCGATGAACGAGGCCGGCGGGTACGACAATGGCTTCGACAATGCCGGCTACACCGTGTTCGGTGGTAGCGAGCAGGAAGAGGAAGAGGTCGCCGACGCGCCCCTCATCATCGCCGAGACCCGGGTCGATGTGCCCGACGCCAGCGTGTCCGACGCGGTGATGATGCTCGACCTGCGCAACACCAACGCGCTGCTGTTCAAGAACAGCGGCACCGGATCGTTCAACATGGTCTATCGCCGCCATGACGGCACGATCGGCTGGGTCGAACCCAATCGCGCGGCCTGACTTGTACGATTTCCATGATCTCGTGACATCTGAAACGGTGCTGGCGGACGTGTCCGCCGGCACCCGCAAGGCATTGTTCGCGCATATCGCCTCCGTCGCGCAGGACGCGGCGGGGGTCGATCCGAAACTGGTCGCCGACCGCATGGCCGACCGTGAGAAGCTGGGCACCACCGCGTTCGGCGGCGGCATCGCCATTCCCCATGCCCGGATCGACTGTCCCGACAGCGTCTTCGGCATCTTCGTGCGGCTGGATCGCCCGATCGATTTCGCCGCGGTCGACGAATTGCCGGTCGACCTGATCTTCGCGCTGTTCTCGCCGCTGGATGCGGGCAGCGACCATCTGAAGGCTTTGGCACGGGTGTCGCGCGCGCTGCGCGACGCGGCGTTCCGGGCCAAGCTGCGCGGGGCCGGGTCGGCCGACGCGCTCTATGCGCTGCTATCGGGTGTCGAGGCGCGTGACGCAGCCTGATGTGCCCGCCGGGGAAGCGGCGCATTTCCGGGCATTGGAGGCGCTCTATGCTGCGGCGCCGATCAACCGGCTGTTCGATTCCCGGCTGGAGATCGTCTCCGCCGGGGTGGCGCGCATCCATTTCAGCATCGACGAACGCCATTTCCATGCCGCCGGCGCGGCGCATGGCACGACCTATTTCAAGATGCTCGACGACGCCGCCTTCTACGCCGCCAACAGCCTCGTGACCGATCGCTTCCTGCTGACCACCGCCTTCAACCTGCTGCTCCAGCGGCCGCTCGGCCCTGGCCAGGTCATCGCCGAAGGGCGCTGGGTATCCGGCAAGCGTCGCGTGTTCATCGCCGATGCGCATCTGATCGATGCCGATGGCGAGGAAGCGGCACGCGGCACCGGAACCTTCATGAAAAGCCGGATTCCGCTCGCCACCCTGCCCGGCTACGCCCAGCCATGAGCGACTGGCCGACGGCGCTGCGCGTCAACGCCTTCGCGCGCGCCGTCGAGGCAGCCGGCGGGACCGCCATGGTGCTGGCGCGGGGGGACCGCGAATCGGGCGTCGTGCTGCTGCTGGCGATGGATCGCGACGGCACCGCTCGCCTGTTCGAGCGCGAACGCGATCTCGACGGTCGTGCCCGGATCGTGCAGCGCAAACCCGATCTTGTGGGTGAAGCCGCGCTGACCGACTATTGGCAGGGTCGCCGCCGCAACGATCCCGATTTGTGGGTGATCGAGGCGATCGTCGCACGCCCCGAACCGCTCGCCGCTGAAACCCTGTGGGCCGATTGACGGCGCGACTCGTGCACCCCTAAGCGCTGTGCATCGGAGACAAAGCGCTGGGCCGACCGGGTTGGGTCGGTGGCGTAGTCGGGGGCAAACGCCAAAGTTGCATGTGGCCATAGGTTCCACGTGGAACGTGTGTTGGCGCAGGTCGACCGCAAGCTAGTGACGACGGATGAAGCTGCGCTTCCCGATGGTGGTGCTTGCCGCCATGACCCTGTTCGCCGGACTGCCCGCTGCCGTATCGGCAGAGGAAGCCTCGCCCGGTTCCGTCACTAACCTGTCCGTCCCGGCAAAGGTTCCCGTCCGCTTCGCCCCTGCCCAGGAAATCGTACAGGACATTGCGGCCAAGCCCGAGCCGGCCGACGATGCGGTCGACCCGACCGATGCCGACTATGCCACGCTGGCCGCCGCCGTCGCCGCACAGCCCGCCACGATCGACGACGAAGAACTCAACTGCGTCGCGATCGGCGTCTATTATGAATCGAAGGGCGAACCGTTGACCGGCCAGCTCGCCGTCGCCGACGTCATCCTCAACCGCACCAAATCGGGCCGCTTCCCCGCCTCGGCCTGCGGCGTGCTGACCCAGCGCAGCCAGTTCTCGTTCGTGAAGGGCGGTCGCCTGCCCGATGTCGACACCAGCCGCCCGGCGTGGAAGACCGCGGTCGCCATCGCCCGCATCGCCCGCAACGACCTGTGGAAAAGTCCGGCAGAAGGCGCGCTGTTCTTCCACGCACGCCGCGTCAGCCCGAACTGGGGCAAGACCCGCGTCGCCTCGCTCGGCAACCATATCTTCTACCGCTGAGCCGACCACTCTTTCCTTGTTCGCATAATGTTCCTATACTCCACCGATGGCCAGTATCGCCCTCGGTGCCCGACCCCTCGCCCCTGATACCCATCCGCTGATCGCGGCGGAGGTCGCGCGCGGTGTCACGCGCATGTTGCTGGCGCATGATCTGACCGCGATGGCGGAGGTTCCGCTCGACGGCGGGCGGCGTGCCGACCTGATGGCGCTCGATGCGCGCGGGCAGATCGTCATCGTCGAGATCAAGGTATCGCGCGCCGACCTGCTCGGCGACGGCAAGTGGACTGATTATCTTAGGTCTTGCGACCGCTATTTCTGGGCGGTGCCGGCCGGGTTCGACGTGACGCCGCTATCGGGCGAGGCGTTCCTGCCCGAACGTACCGGAATCATCGTCGCCGACCGCTATGAAGCGACGATCCTGCGCGAGGCGTCGACCACCCCCCTGCCCGCCCATGTCCGCAAGCGCTGCACCCTCGCCTTCGCCCGCCGCGCCGCCCGCCGCCTGATCGGCGCGGTCGACCCCGAAGCGATCCAGGGCTTTTAGCATGTTCCTCTCCCATCGGGAGAGGGAGGGAGGCGCGCAGCGCCGCAAGGGTGAGGGCGACCCGGGGGAGACGAAGCGCCGTCCGGCGTGACAAACTGCGCGCGAGTGTGAACTTAGTGAACTTTGGAACGCGTCAGGACAATATATCCACGGATTGCAACGACTTAGCGACTTCGATCAAAACCGCCGCCACAGCGCCCCGGCGGCCCAGCCGAACCCGACCGACAACAACACCGCCGCCAATCCGTACCACAACGACGCCTCGTTCGCGGCGATCGCCACGAAGCGTTCGAACCCCGACTTGCGAATCTCGATATCGCGCACCGCCGCCGCCAGCACGCGCCCGTCGCGGATCAGGAAGGTTTCGGCGGTGAACTTGCCCACCGGCACCCGTGCGGGAATGGTAATCGACGCGCGGTACAGCACGTCGTCGGTGATCTCGACCGCGTTCGGCGTCTCGCGGTACAGCCCGGCGCGTTCGCGCAACGCCACGAACCCCCTGGCGAACCGCGCCTGATCATCGGCCGACGTGCCGGCGGCAGGCGACAATTGCAGGCTGTCCAACCCCAGCTCATAGATCGCGCGCGTCCGCTCATCGACCATCTGCTCGATCGGTCGGGCCGAAGCGATGGCGTAGAAGGACGGGGCCGAGCGATAGCGCATCCGGTCGGCATTGACCCAGATGCCCGCCACCTTCTCCTTTTCGCGCACCACGATCGACTCGGGCGGCCCCTTCACCACCACGACGATGTCCGCCGGCCGGTCGCCCTGCGGCACCCGCCCGCCGGGATACAGGATCGCCCCGAACAGCAGCAGTTCGGCCCCGGTGAACGAATAGGCGATCTGCACGTCGCGGGTCGACACATCGGGCACCAGCACCGGGGCCGCCGCGCCCATCGCCAGCGGTGCCAGCAGCGCAAGGGTCAGCGCGCGCCTCATGCCGGCTGCACCGTATAGATATCGTCGGGCCGCCACCCCAGCCCCAGCGCCATGCGGAACGCCACCGCCAGCACGATGATCGCCAGCGCGAGGCGGAGATATTCGGGCTTCGCCTTCTGCGCGAACCGCGCGCCGATCTGCGCGCCGGTCACCGATCCGACCAGCAGCAGCACCGCCAGCACGATATCGACCGCCTTGGTCGTCAGCGCATGGACCATCGTCGATGCGGCGGTGACGAACAGGATCTGGAACAGCGACGTGCCGACCACCACCCGCGTCCCCATGCCCAGCAGGTACAGCATCGCCGGCACCAGGATGAACCCGCCGCCGACCCCCAGCAGCACGGTCAGCATGCCCGTGGCGAACCCCAGCAGCAGCGGCGCGAGCGGCGAGATGTACAGCCCCGAGGCATAGAATCGCCAGCGCAAGGGGAGAGCCGCGACCAGCGGATGGTGCCGCCGCCGCGCCGCCCGCGGCGGGATCGCCCCGCGCAGCACGCGCACCGCGCCGATCGCTTCCTTCAGCATCAGACCGCCGATCGACCCCAGCATTACCACGTACAGGATCGCGATGACGGTATCGATCTGCCCGCTGGCTTGTAGCAGGCGGAACACGCCCGCGCCTGCCACCGACCCCAGCACGCCGCCCGCGACCAGCACCCAACCCATGCGGAAATCGACCCCGCCGCGCCGCAGATGCGCGAACACGCCCGACACGCTGGCCCCTGTCACCTGGCTGGCGGCGGACGCGGCGGCGACGGTCGGCGGGATGCCGTAGAAGATCAGCAGCGGCGTGGTCAGGAACCCGCCGCCGACCCCGAACATGCCCGACAGAAACCCGACCCCGCCGCCCAGCAGCACGATGACCAGCGCATTGACCGACAGGTTGGCGATGGGGAGGTACAGATCCATGGGCCTCCCGGTTACCGCGTTCGGAAGCGCCGTGCCACCCGGCGCGTCAAAAGTCGCTGCCGATCGTCAGCGCCGGCCCCGACCCCGGCGCCGCGTTACCCCCTACCCGCTGCCGCCAGTCGAGCGACACGCGTACCGCGCCCCGCCCGACCGGCAGCGACGCGACGGCGGACGGTCCGATATCGACCCGCGCCCCCTCCCGCTGCGCCCCGCCCCAGCTGCCGATCCCCAGCCGTAGCGCGCTGCGCCCGATCCTCGCCACCGGATGCAGCACCCGCGCCGCGCCATCGGCATAAGGTTCGATGCCGTCGCGCGCGACCGCGCCCGCCTGCCCATAGGCTTCCAGCGCCAGGTCGCCCGGCAACGCCCGGTCGATCCCGGCGATCACCCCCATGCCGGTCCCGCTGCGCCCGCTGTCGAGCGCCACGCGCCGTTCGACCACCAAGGCGACCGGCACCGGCAGCGGCCGCCATTCGATGCCCAGCGCCGCTTCGCGTCCCAGACCCGCCAGCGGGGTCGCCACCCGCGCCGCGACCGCCGCCTGCCCGTCCGGCGTCACCGGCAGGCGCAGCCGCATCCCGGCCTGCCCGCCGCCCAGCTGCACCGGACCGCCGCTTGCCGCGCCCGGCCGGGCAAGCGCCCACAGGCTGACCGTCATCGGTGGTCCGCCGGTAGGGGGCACCGGCGGCGACAGGATCGGCGCGGCACCACGATCGACCGGCTCGGCCGAGGCGAACCCGACCAGCGCCAGAAGCGCCAGCCGTACCCGGTCCGGTACAGCAGCCGGCGCATTTGCCGTGCCAGCCATGGTCGGCACCGATCGCGTGCCGACTGCGACCCTGGCCGGCATCGCAATCCTCTGTTGGCGCATCTGTTGTGCGACGTGACGACCCGGCGGAGCGGCAGCGATCGGGGAGACAAGCCCCGCTCCCTGCCCGCCCGGCAGCACGATCCGTACCCATCGGTCCGGCGGCAACCCTTCGGGCCACAGCAGCGCCACCCGCATCCCGACCCAGCCGACCGTGACCAGCGCCAGGAACCGCAGCGGCCGCCCGCGTGCCCGGCTCATCGATCCGGCAACCCGGCGATGTCGGGGAAATGATGCGCGGTCTTGTCCCAGCGCAGCGGCCGTCCGCGCAGCGTCGCGGCGTAGCGCACCACCGCCCGCCGCGCCGCGAGCAACGCGACCAGATTGCCGACCAGCATGCGCGGGATCGACCGCCATGCCTCGCCCCGACCATAGGCGCGGCGCACCAGGGCCCAGCGCATCGCCGTCCGCCACACCAGCAGGCACAGGTTGATCGCCAGCACCAGTTGCAGCGCCGGATCGACCACCGGTGCCACGCTGCCGCGCACGGCGTGCAGCATGCCGCTCGCCCCCCAGGCGACCAGCGCGCAATAGGCCACCGCCAGCACAGGGATAGCCAGGATCGCCCGCCGGTCGCGCATCCGCATCCAATGGTCGTGCAGTCCCCCGCCCGCCTGCCACCCGATCCGGTCCCATCCGGCAAGGGCAATGCCGGTCATCCACCGCGCCTTCTGCCGGACGGCGGCGTCGAGCCGCGCGGGGAAATAGGCGCGCACCGCTACCGGCGGCCCGCCCGCATCTTCCAGCACCCGCACGAACATCCCGCGCCCGCCCAGTGCCCGGACGGTCAGCCCCAGTTCGTAATCCTCGGTCAGGCTGGTATCGTCGAACGGCAATCCGCCGCGCCGCTCGGCGATGCGCGCGAGCATGTCGGCCGAAATCGCGCAGCCGACCCCGGCCAGCGGCAGCTCCGCCCCCAATGCGCCCCGCACCGGCAGCTGCCGGCCATGCGCCTCGGCAAACTCGTCGATATAATGGCCCGATACCCAGCGTGATTCGCGATCGGCCAGCGGCAGGACCGGGACCTGCACCGTATCGGCCCTGCGCAACAGGTGATCGTACACCCGCAGCTCGCCGGGATGGACCACATCCTCGGCATCGTGCAGCACCATCGCGGTAAACGGCCGCCCCTCCGCCGCGCCGTCGGCCATGACGGCGCGCCACAAGGCGTTCAGGCAATCGGCCTTGGTCGTCGGGCCGGGATGCGGGGTCAGCGTCAGCCGTACCCGGTCGTCCTCGGTCGCGACCGCGACGATCGCGGCAATGGTCGCCCGGTCGTTGGGATAGGCCCCGACATAGAGCCGCCAGTCGGGATGATCGAACCGCGCCAGCGTCGCACGCAGCATCGCGCCGATCACCGCCGCTTCGTCCCATGCCGGCACCAGCACCGCGATCCGCCCGCTACATCCCGCCACCGGGAAATCGGCCAGGGTAGCCTCGGGCGTGCGCCGCCACCATCGGCGCAGCGCGCGGACCAGGAACGCGCCATCGACCGCCAGATCGTCCAGCCCGCCGATCAGGAACCCGACACCGGCAAACAACATGGTTTCGCGCGCAATCGCGTCGATCCACGCGATGACCGCGTCCATCCCCGTTCCCCCGGAACCTGCCCCGGAACTTATCGTATAACGATGCGGTGCGGCGGAACAAGCAATTCGCCGCCACCCGCCGCACGTTCATCCTTAATATTTATCGATGACGATTGAACCGGCGGGGACTCGGGACGTTGGCGCAAACGGTCCTAAATCCCCCTTCGGGACTGGTGCCCCGCGCACCGGCCGCGCCGAGCGTATCGACGGCGCGGCCGAACCGGGCCTTACCAATAGAAGTTGCGGATCACGTCGACCACGCGTCCGCGCCGGTAATCGACCAGCACGACGTCGTTATAGTGCCGCACCCAGCGCTGGGCCCCCCGCGCGGGCGGCAGGCGATAGCGGCCCGGATCGGCGATCCAGTAACGCTGCGCATAATAGGGGCGACCGATCGCCAGCCCGGGGCGGAAGCTCTGATAGCGGAACGGCGCATTCCAGTTGCCGCGCGCATAGAGGTTGCGATGCCCCTGACGATAGGCGCGCCAGTCGTTCCGGCCCCATGCCCGTTCGCGCAGGTTCTGCCGATATTCCCACCGCGCCCGGTTCAGTTCGCGGCGTTCCTCGCGAATGTCGCGCGGGCTGCCATAGCGCAGCGCCTGGCGATATTCGCGCCGTTCCTCGCGAATATCCTGCCGGTCGCGGCGCAGTTCGTGGCGCGATTGCGCCATGGCGGGCGTGGCGACGGCGGGGAGGGCGACGGTGGCGGCCAGTGCCGCCAGGATGATCTTTCGCATCGGGATTGCTCCTTTCCTCGTGATGAGGATGCAATGCCCGAGTCCCGCTGAACGCTCCGCGAATGCGATCGTCAGGGTTTTGAAAGGCTTGGCGGACGAGCTTCCGGAAGAAAGCCGTCACCCCGGACCTGATCCGGGGTCCCGCTTCTTCCTTCCGCCGCCTGCTACGTTTGGCCGACGGCCGCCGAAACCGCGCCGCAATCCTTACTGGTTCGGCCCCGGCCCGCCGGTCCCCGGCGCGCCGACCGTGCCGATATTGCCGAACAGGTCGCGGAAGAAGTTCGATTCGCGGCCCAGCGTCGGGGTCTTCTTGTCCCACGGGCTGATGCCGACGACCTGGTCGACGCCGGTGCGGTCGATCTTGGTGACGTTGCCCGCCTGGTCGAACGTGATCTTCAGCGTCGTCTGGTCGACGGCGCGCGGGCGGTTGAACGCCAGGTTGCGGCTGTCGCGCGACAGATAGAACCATTCGCGGTCGGAAAACTGGCCGACGAAGGTCGGGGTGCCCAGCGTCTGCAACACCGACTGGCGGGTATCGACGCCCGGCTGCACCGCGTTCACCAGATCGGGGTCGATGACATATCCCTGATGGCTGCGCAGCTTCGTGCAGCCTCCCAGGCCCGCCGCGGCACAGGCGATCATCAGCGCCACGGCGCCACGGGTGGGGAAGCGAACCATAAAATCTCCGTCCAGCGAACGCGCGACCGGGCCCCTCGCGATTGCATCGCGCGGCCATGCGTTCAATATGACGGACCCGCGCCATCCACAAGTGCGCCCTTCATCTGCCCGGAGAGTCATGCCGCTATCCCGCCTGTTCCGTCGCGAACCGCCGCCGCGCATTGCCGCCACGCTGTATAACGCGGTCGTGGCACGCGGGCGGCAGCCGCACTGGTATCTGGCCGGCGCGGTGCCCGACACGCTCGACGGCCGGTTCGACATGATCGCCGCCGTGCTGGCGATGGTGATGCTGCGGCTGGAGCGCGAAGGGGCAGGGGCCGTGCCCGCCGCCAGCCTCGCCGAATGTTTCGTCGACGATATGGACGGACAGCTGCGCCAGATCGGGTTCGGCGACATGGTCGTCGGCAAGCATATCGGGCGGATGATGGCGGCGCTGGGCGGGCGGCTGGGCGCCTATCGCGACGGGCTGGCCGACGGCACGTTCGAAGCGGCGCTGGTGCGCAACCTGTATCGCGGCGACGCACCCGCCCCCGACGCCCTCACCCATGTCGCGACCGAATTGCGCGCCTTCCGCGCCGCGCTGGACGGCGTGGCCATCGACGACCTTCTTGCCGGAACCCTGCCATGACTCCCGAATTCCACCGTCCCGTCCGCATCGACCAGATCGGGGAGGGGGAGATGCGCCAGCATATTTCCGCCGACACCGACGAACGCCGACGGCTGATGGGCCGCTTCAACCTGCTCGAGCTCGATTCGCTGGAGGCCGACTACAGCCTGCGCCGCGATGCCGCCGGCATCGTCGCGACCGGGCGACTGACGGCACAGGTCGCGCAACCCTGCGTCGCCAGCGGCGAACCGGTGCCCGAATCGGTCGACGAAGCCTTCACCCTGCGCTTCCTGCCCGAAGGCAGCGTGGAGGGCAGCGATGTCGAGCTGGACGACGATGCGATGGATACGATGTTCTACACCGGCGCATCGATCGACCTCGGCGAAGCGGCAGCGGAAACGCTGGCGTTGGCCCTCGACCCCTATCCCCGCAGCCCCCATGCCGAAGAAGCCTTGCGCGCCGCCGGCGTGCTGAAGGAGGAAGAGGCGGGACCGATGTCCGCGCTGGGCGGCCTCAAGGACCTGCTCAAGAAATAGGTTCACGCGAAGGCGCGGAGAGGAAGAGAGCAAGCTGCGAAGCAGCCCTTACTCTTCGCCATCACCGGGCGCGACGTCTCCCGAACGCGCGCCGCTCGCCAAGTATACAACCCCCCCGCGTCTCCGCGCCTCCGCGCGAACCCCTAAATGCCTTCCTTCGCGCCCTTCGCGCCTTCGCGTGAACCAAAAATCCCCCGCGCCAGTAGCGATGCGATGACATCCGCCACGTCCTCGGGCGACCGATCCTCGTCCCACACGCCGTAGCGCAGGCCCAGAAACACGTTCATCCCCATGATCGCCCAGGCATGCACCTCGGCCTGCGCATCCTCCGGCCCGGTGCGAATCCGCGCCGCGATCCGTTCTGCCGTGGTCGAATAATGCCGGCGAAAGCTCGCCGGATCGACGAACTCCGCCTCGTCGATGATCCGGTAGATTTCCTTGTGCGTCCGCACGAAGCGGATGAATTCCAGCAACCCCGCGCGCTCCGCCGCGATGCGCCCGTCCGCCCCGCGAATCGCCGGGGCGACATGATCGCGCACCTGCGCCGACATGTCGGCGACCAGCGCGCGGAACACCGCGTCCTTCGAATCGAAATAGGTGTAGAAACTGCCCAGCGCCACGCCAGCGCGGCGGGTGATCCCGCTGATCGATCCTTCGTGAAACCCCTTTTCCCCGAACTCGGCGGCGGCGGCGTCGAGGATGGCGCGCTGCGTCCGGCGACCGCGTTCGGTGCGCGGCATCTTGTCCACCGGCACGTTCCCGTCCGGCCCGGCAGCGTCGGTCGCCATGTTTTTCTCCTCTCCCCACGGGCATAAGTTGAAACCCGGTTCAGCTTTCAGTATAGCGAAGCGCAACGGCGTACAACCCGGCCAACGGGTGGCGTTCATGTCAGGGAGAGGTCGATGCGTCGCACATTCGGAATCCGCGCCAGTCTGTTGATGGGAGCGGCGCTCGCCGCATCGCCCGCGCTGGCGCAAACCACCGAAACCCCGCCCGCAGCCCCCGCCGACTCGGCCTCGGTGGTCGAGGATCAGGGCGACGGCGACATCGTCGTCACCGCGCGGCGGCGCGCCGAAAGCGTCATCGACGTGCCGATCGCCATGTCGGTCGTGACCGGCGACCAGCTGGAGCGCACCGGCGCGGTCGATATCACCGCCTTGCAGGACAAGACGCCCAACCTGACGCTGCAGATCGCGCGCGGCTCCAACTCGACGCTGATCGCCTTCAGCCGCGGCGTCGGGCAGCAGGATCCGCTGTGGGGCTTCGAACCCGGCGTCGGCCTGTATCTCGACGATGTCTATGTCGCCCGGCCGCAGGGCGCGGTGCTCGACATTTTCGACGTGGAACGGGTCGAGGTGCTGCGCGGGCCGCAGGGCACGCTCTATGGCCGCAACACCATCGGTGGCGCGATCAAGTACGTCACCAAGCGGCTGGGCAACGACTATGCCGCCACCGCCCGCGCCTCCTACGGCTCGTACAACCAGTTCGACCTGGTCGGGCAGGTGACGGTGCCGATCGGCGATACCTTCGCGATCGGCGGCGCGATCGCCCGCTACAAGCGCGACGGCTATGGCACCAACCTGACCACCGGCGCCGACCAATATGACAAGGACGTGCTCGCCGCGCGTGTCTCGGCGGAATGGACGCCGACCGATGCGATCTTCGTGCGGGTGGCGGGCGACCGCACGCTCGACCGGTCGAACCCGCGCCACGGCACCCGCCTCGTCGGCAACGGCAACGACCCGCGCTACGCCCCGACCGGCAATGTCTATGACACCCGCGCCGGCATCGGCGACCGCAACCGGGTGGTGGCGCAAGGGCTGTCGCTGACCGGCGAGTTCAGCTTAAGCGACCTGCTGACCTTCAAATCGATCAGCGCCTATCGCGAAGGCGCCACCAACACCGTCATCGATTTCGACAACACCGCGCTGCCCACGCTCGACGTGCCGGCGGAATATGACGACAACCAGTTCACGCAGGAACTGCAACTGCTGTTGCAGGGCGACCGGGTGCAGGGCGTCGTCGGTCTCTATTACCTCAACGCCACCGCATCGGGCGCGTTCGACACGGTGGTCGGCGGCCTCAACCTCACCACGCTGACCTCGGGCGAGGTCAAGACCAAAAGCTATGCCGCGTTCGGCGACATCAGCTTCGACGTGACCGACCGGCTGAAGATTTCGGGCGGCCTGCGCTATACGAAGGACGACAAGACCGGCACGGTGTTCCGCCGCAACTATGCCGGCATCCGCAGCCCCCGCTTCGGCAATGCGAACGCGGTGCCCGGCCTGATCCGCACCGATTACACCAACGACCGCAGCTTCGACCAGTTCACCCCGCGCGTCTCGATCAGCTATGAGCCGCGCCGCGACCTGAACCTGTACGCGTCGTGGGGCAGGGGGTTCAAATCGGGCGGGTTCGACATGCGCGGCGACGCGGTGTTCACCCCGACGACCGTCAATGGCTACGACCCCGAAAAGATCACCAGCTACGAAGTCGGCATGAAGGGCGCGTTCCTCGACCGCACCCTGTTCCTCAACATGGCCGGCTATTATTCGCGCTACACCGACCAGCAGGTCACGATCCAGGTGCCCAACATCGCCGGCGGCATCGCCAGCTTCGTCGATAACGCCGGCAAGGCCGACATTTACGGGCTGGAGATCGAGGGGCGGATGGTGCCGTCGCGCAATTTCTCGGCACAGGTGTCGTTCGGCTACACCAATGCCGATTACAAGGAATTCCTGACCTTCATCGGCGGCGGCACCACCCCGGTCGATGTATCGAACCAGCGCGTGTTCCAGAATACGCCCGAATTCACCGCCGCCGCATCCTTCACCGCCTCGACCGACTTTGCCGGCGGATCGCTGTCGGTGACGCCCGAAGTCACGTTGCGCAGCGACTATGCGCTGTTCGAGATCCCGACGCCCGCACTCGACCAGGACGGCTATGCGCTGGTCAACGCCGCCGCCAACTGGATTTCGGGCGACGGCCGCTACCGGCTCGGCATGGCGCTGCGCAACCTGACCGACCAGCGCTACCGGGTGGGCGGCTACAACTTCCCCGGTGCGGTTTTCGGCAATTCGATCATCGGCTATTACGGCCCGCCCCGCACCGCGACCGCAACGTTCGAAGTGAAGTTCTAACCAAGGCTCCTCCCCACATCGTGGGGAGGGGGACCAGCCGCAGGCTGGTGGAGGGGCAGGGCCGCGATCGCTGACGTAGCGTGTGGGGCAATGCCCCTCCACCATGCTACGCATGGTCCCCCTCCCCGCGGAGCGGGGAGGATTTAGAGGGACGACATGAAAAACCCCCGCATCACCCTCGCCATGTTGCTGCTGGTCTACAGCTTCAACTTCCTCGACCGGCAGATCCTCTCGATCCTGGCGCAGCCGGTGCAGCGCGACCTCGGCCTCGACGACGGGCAGATGGGGATGCTGGGCGGCCTCGCCTTCGCCGCGCTCTATTCGACGCTGGCGATCCCGCTCGCGCTGATCGCCGACCGCACCAGCCGCACCTGGGTCATCACCATCAGCCTCGCGGTGTGGAGCGGCTTCACCGCGCTATGCGGCGCGGCGCAGAATTTCACGCAGATGTTCCTGTTCCGCCTGGGCGTCGGCGTGGGGGAGGCGGGCGGCGTCGCCCCGTCCTATGCACTGATCGCCGACACCTTCCCGCCCGAACGCCGCGCCCGTGCACTCGCCATCTACTCGCTCGGTATCCCGCTCGGCGCAGCGGGCGGTGTGCTGCTCGGCGGCTATATTGCGCAGGCGGTCGAATGGCGCACCGCCTTCTACACGGTCGGCATCGCCGGCCTCGTCATCGCGCCCTTCTTCCGCTGGATCGTGCAGGACCCGCCCCGCGTCGCCGCCAGCGCCGACCGCATCCCCGTCGGCCGCGTCTTCGGCATCCTCGCGGCCAAACCCGGCTTCTGGCTGCTGGCGTTCGGCGCAGCGGCGGGATCGACCTGCGGCTATGGCGTCGGCTTCTGGCTGCCCAGCCTGATGATGCGCAGCTTCGGCCTCGACCTCGTCCAGTCGGCCCAGTTCATCGGCGCGCTGCTGCTGAGCGGCGGGGTGGCGGGCATCCTGCTCGGCGGGGCGCTCGGCGACCGGCTGGGCGCGCGGAACCGGCGCTGGTACGCGCTGCTGCCGGCGCTGTGCTACATACTGGGCACGCCGTTCTTCATCGCCGGGGTATTGTCGAGCAGCTGGATCGCTGCCTTCGCGCTGTTCGTGATCCCGCAGGCGCTGGTCTATGTCTGGCTCGGCCCGGTCCTGACCGCCGTCCAGCATCTGGTGCCCGCCCACATGCGTGCCACCGCTTCGGCCTGTTTCCTGCTCATCAACAACCTGATCGGGTTGGGCTTGGGCAGCTGGTTCGTCGGCCAATTGTCGAAGGCGCTGACCCCGACCTATGGCAACGAATCGCTCCGCTACGCCATCGCGGCGGCGCTGTGCCTGTATCTGGTCGCCGGCGCGCTGATGGCACTCGCCAGCCGCCGGCTGGGGCGCGATTGGGTGGCGTAGCAGCACCGACGCCCCCACCCGTATCCCCGCGAAGGCGGGGATCCAGACTATGCCATTACGGGAAAACCCAATTTGGAGAACGTATCCCCGCGAAGGCGGGGATCCAGAGCCAGGCAATGCAACGTCACGTTCGAAACCCTGGACCCCCGCCTGCGCGGGGGTACGGGATCAAGCGAACTACCGCTCCCGCGTCGCCGCGAACGCCACCTTCGAATAGCGGTCGGCAATATACCCGACCTCCCACGCGCTTTTCGCCAGGAACACCGGATTCCCGTCCCGATCCTTCGCCATCGCCGAGCGATGCAGATCGGTGAACGCCTTCAAATCCGCAGGATCGGCCGCCGACACCCAGCGTGCGGTTTCGAACGGCGCCATTTCCAGCCCCGCCGCGACTTTATATTCGACCTCCAGCCGGCTGAGCAGCACTTCCAGCTGCAACTGTCCGACCACCCCGATCACCCAGTTCGACCCGATATCGGGATAGAAGACCTGCGTGACGCCTTCCTCGGCCATGTCGTCCAGCGCCTTGCGCAACTGCTTGGTCTTGGTCGGGTCCTTCAGCACCACGCGCCGCAGGATTTCCGGCGCGAAGTTCGGCAGCCCGGTAAAGCGCACATCGGCCCGCTCCGACAGCGTATCGCCGACCCGGAGCGTCCCATGGTTCGGAATACCGATGATATCGCCCGGATAGGCCTCATCCGCCAGCTCGCGTTCGCGCGCGAAGAACAGGATGGGGGAGTGGATCGCGATCGGCTTGCCATGGCCGGTCGGGGTCAGTTTCATGCCGCGCTTGAACGTTCCCGAACACAGCCGCATGAACGCGATGCGGTCGCGGTGGTTCGGGTCCATGTTCGCCTGCACCTTGAACACGAAGCCGGTCACGCGGTCGTCGGTCGGATCGACCGGGGCGGGTTCGGCGGGCTGCGGGCGGGGCGGGGGGGCGTGGCGCGCGATCGCGTCGATCAGCGAATCGACCCCGAATTCCTTCAGCGCCGACCCGAAATAGACCGGGGTCAGGTCGCCCGCGCGATACGCCGCACCGTCGAACGCGGCATAGCCCCCGGTGGCAAGCTCCGCCTCCTCGCGCAGCCGCTCGGCGCCTTCGGCCGACAGCACCTCGTCGATGCGCGCATCGTCCAGCCCGGTGAACTGCTCGACCTTGCCCTGAAAATCCTTGGTCCCGGCCTCGGGCTGCAACAGCCGGTTGTCGACCAGGTCGTAAATCCCCTCGAACTGCCCGCCCATGCCCGCCGGCCATGTCATCGGGCAGACGTCGAGCGCCAGCATGTCGGCGACTTCGTCCAGCAGCGCGAACGGGTCGCGACCCTCGCGATCGACCTTGTTGACGAAGGTGATGATCGGCACGCTGCGCAACCGGCACACTTCGAACAGCTTGCGCGTCTGCGGCTCGATCCCCTTGGCCGCGTCGATCACCATCACCGCCGAATCGACCGCGGTCAGCGTGCGATAGGTGTCCTCGGAAAAATCCTCGTGGCCCGGCGTGTCGAGCAGGTTGAAGGTCAACCCGTTCCGCTCGAACGTCATCACCGACGAGGTGACCGAAATTCCGCGCTGCTGCTCGATCTTCATCCAGTCCGACCGCGCGCGCCGCGCGGCGCCACGTGCCTTGACCTCGCCCGCCAGATGGATCGCACCGCCGAACAGCAGCAGCTTTTCGGTCAGCGTGGTCTTGCCGGCGTCGGGGTGGGAGATGATCGCAAAGGTGCGGCGATCGGAAATATGGTCCATCGCCGGCCTTTAGGGCCGGGCGGGGAGGGCGGCAAGATTCGGGTGCGTACGGCGGGGGAAGAAGAAGGTGGGTTCACGCGGAGGCGCGGAGGCGCGGAGAGAAGAAGGATTGCGCGCAGAGGCGCAGAGGACGCAGAGGAGTTGCGTGGGCGGCGAGGCTCCGCCGCGCCAGCGGCTCTTTCGCTCGTTGCCGCGAATGCAGCGGTCTCCCGAACGCACCCGCTCGCAGCGAACGCACCCCCTCAGCGTCCTCTGCGCCTCCGCGCGCAATCAACCTTACTCCTCCGCGTCTCCGCGCCTTCGCGTGAAAATCAACCTTCCAACGTCACCGACATAGCCGCCCGATGCGACTGCCCCGGCGCGACGCGGCGAATCCCCGGCTTGTCGAAGATGTCACCGGCAAATCCTTCCGGATCGGCAATCCCGTCCCACGGCTCGATACAAACGAAGCTCGCACCCGGCTTCGTCCAGATCCCCAGCTTCGGCATCCCCGGAAAATCGACCCGCAACTGCGGCCCGTCCGGCGCCCCGTACCGCACCCAACTACTTGCAACCGGGTCATAAACCAGCGCATCGTCCGCAAACAGATCGTCGGTCAGCGTCAGCACCCGATCGACCGCCGGATCGGGCCGACGCTCCGGCGCGATCGTGCCGTTGGCCGCAATCGCGGCGACCGTGCCAACTTCCGCGTCCGAAAACACCATCCGGTGCGCCGCCCGATCGCGTCCATAGGGCAGCGGCCACGCAAAGGCCGGATGAAACCCGATGCTCGCCGGCAGGTCGCGGTCGCCGGTATTGGTCACCGTCACCTCGCTATGGAGGGTTGCCCCCTCCAGCCGATGTTCCACGTGGAGCATGAACGCGAACGGATAGAGCTTCCGCGTCTCCGCATCGTCGACCAGCTCGAACCGCACGAAAGTATCGGAATGCGCAACCTTCGCGAACATCCGCCGCCGCGCAAAGCCGTGCTTGGCGAGGTGGTAGACCGCGCCACCCACATGATAGCGATCGTCCTGCACCGCGCCGATGATCGGGAACAGGATCGGCGCATGGCCGGTCCAGAACGCCGGATCGGCATTCGTCATCAGCTCGCGACCCTGCGCGTCCCGGATCGACTGCAATTCCGCGCCCAATGCCTCGACCGCGACCGTCAGCGTGCCGTTGCCCAGCGTCACCGTCATGCGCGCAAACTCCCGCCGATCTTCTTCGCCGCCGCCACGATCTTGTCCGAAATCGCCTTCAGTTCGACATCGGTGAAGCTCTTGGCGCCCGGCTGCAACGTGACCTCAATGGCGAGGCTCTTGTGGCCCGGCTCGACGCCCTGTCCGGCAAAGACGTCGAACAGCCGCGCATCGACGATCGCCGCCTTGTCCGCGCCGCGCACCGCGCGCACCAGCTGGTCGCCGGTCACGTCCTCGGCGACCAGGAATGCGAAATCGCGCGTCACCGCCTGCAACGCCGGCGGCGCATAGGCCGCGCGCATGAAGCCGCTGCCCCGCTTGGCCGGCAGCGCGTCGAGATAGATCTCCGCCGCCACCACGCCGCTGCCCAGGTCGAATGCCTTGGCGGTGGTCGGGTGCAGCACGCCGAAGCTCGCCAGCACCGTCTTCGGCCCCAGCCTGAGCGTCGCCGACTGGCCCGGATGGAACACGTCGCCGGCACCGTCCATCACCTGAAGATTGCCGACCGGCGCGCCCGCCGCCTCCAGCAGCGCCAGCACCTCCGCCTTGGCATCGAACGCGTCGAAGCCCTGCGCCTTGCCGGTCCGCCAGTTGCGCACCGCGCGCTCGCCCGACAGCACGATGCCCAATGTCGCGCGCTCACCCTCGGCCAGATAGCGCCGGCCGATCTCGAACAGCCGCACGCTCGACTGGCCCCGCTTCGCATTGCGCGCAGCCGCACTCAGCAGACCGGGCAGCAGCGACGGGCGCATCACGCGCATGTCGCTGGCGATCGGGTTCACCACCTCCCACGCGCCGCCGCCGAACGGGGCGGCTTCGTCGTCGGCGATGAAGCTCCACGTGATCGCTTCGGCCAGACCGCGCGCCGCCGCCGCGCGGCGCATCCGCCGCTCCAGCTTCTGTTCGGGCGTCGCCGTCGGCGTCGCCACTCCGGCAGGACGGTCGAGCGGGGTGGACGGCACCTTGTCCAGCCCCTCGATGCGGATCACTTCCTCGACCAGATCGGCCACGCCCTCGACATCGCGCCGCCACGACGGGACCGTCACCTGCCAGCCATCGCCAACCACGAAGCCCAGCCGTTCGAGAATGTCGCGCTGCCGGTCCTCGGCCACGTCCAGCCCGCCCAGCGTCGCGACGCGGCCAGGCTGATGCGTGATGACCCGCGGCTCGGTCGGCGGGCTGCCGGCCGTGGTCACGCGGCTCGCGGTCCCGCCGCACAGCCGCAGGACATAATCGGTCGCAATGGCCAGGCCCTGATCCAGAAACGCCGGATCGACCCCACGTTCGAACCGGGTGCGCGCATCGCTGGTCAGCGCCAGCTTCTGCCCCGTCCGCGCGATCGCCTCGGGCGTGAAATAGGCGCATTCGATCAGCACGTCGGTCGTCGTCTCCGACACGCCCGAATGCTCGCCGCCCATGATCCCGCCAATGTCGTGCACCGCCGCGTCGTCGGCGATCACCGTCTCGCCGCCGTCCAGCGTATAGGACTTGCCGTTCAGCGCGACGACGCTTTCGCTCGGGCGAGCCTGCCGCGCGACCAGCCCACCGTCGAGCTTCGCCATGTCATAGACGTGCAGCGGCCGCCCCAGATCGAACATCACGTAATTGGTGATGTCGACCAGTGTCGAAATCGGCTTCTGCCCGATCGCGTTCAGCCGCCGGCGCATCCACTCCGGCGACTCGCCATTGGTCAGCCCGCGCACCGCCTGCGCATAGAAGGCCGGGCAGCCCGCCGCGTCCTCGACCCGCACGTCGGGGCCATCGCCTTCGCCCGCGACCACCGGCACCGCCAGCGGTTTCAGCGTCCCATAACCCGCCGCCGCCAGGTCGCGCGCAATCCCGCGCACGCCCATACAGTCCTGCCGGTTCGGCGTGACGCTGATGTCGATCACCGGATCGTCCAGCCCGGCGTAGGCGGGGAAGGGGGTGCCGGCCGGTGCATCGGCGGGCAGTTCGATGATCCCGTCATGATCCTCGCCCAGCTCCAGTTCGCGGGTCGAACACATCATGCCGTTGGATTCGACGCCGCGGATCGCCGCGACCTTCAGCACCATGCCATTGGCCGGCACCGTCGCGCCGGGCATCCCGAACACGCCGACCAGCCCCGCACGGGCATTGGGCGCGCCGCACACCACCTGCAACGGGCCGTCGCCGGCGTCGACCGACAGTACCTGCAGCTTGTCCGCCTGCGGATGCGGTTCGGCGGTCAGCACGCGGGCGACGCGGAACGCGGCCAGCTTCTCGCCCGGATTCTCGACGCCCTCGACCTCCAGCCCGATCGCGTTCAGCGCGCCCAGGATCGTGTCGAGCGACGCATCGGTGTCGAGATGCTCGTGCAGCCAGCTCAGGGTGAACTTCATGCGCCTACTCCCCCCGACAGCGTGGGAACGTCCAGCGCCGCAAAGCCATAATGTTTCAACCAGCGCAGATCGCCGTCGAAGAACGGGCGCAGATCGTCCATGCCGTATTTCAGCATCGCCAGCCGGTCGACGCCGGTGCCGAACGCAAATCCCTGCCACTCATCGGGGTCGAGCCCGCACGCGGCGATGACCTTGGGATGGACCATGCCGCTGCCCAGCACCTCCATCCAGCCGCCATTGCCCTTGGTCGGATCACCGCCGACGACGCGCCGACCCTTTTCCAGCGTATAGCCGATATCGACCTCTGCCGACGGTTCGGTGAACGGAAAATAGCTCGGGCGCAGCCGCAGCACGATATCGTCGCGCTCGAAATAGGCCTTCAGGAACGTCTCCAGCGTCCATTTGAGATGCCCCATATGGATGCCGCGATCGATGACCAAGCCCTCGATCTGGTGGAACATTGGCGTGTGGGTCGCGTCGCTGTCGCTGCGATAGACCCGGCCCGGTGCGATGATGCGGATCGGAGGTTGCTGGGTCATCATCGTGCGGATCTGGACCGGCGATGTATGGGTCCGGAGCACGAACCGTTCCACGGTTCGGTCCTGCTCCGGACCGGCCGGCGGTGCATCTGCACCGTCCGACGGCGACGGGCTTTGCCCGGCGCGGGCCGATGGGATCGCGCCGGTGGCGGAGCCACCGTCGTCGGACGGTGCAGATGCACCGCCGGCCGCGCTTTCGCTGGTCTCGCCCTGCGGGCTTCGGCGCTGCGCGTAGAACGTATCGTGCATCGCGCGCGCCGGGTGTGTCTCCGGAATATTGAGCGCGGTGAAGTTATGCCAGTCGTCCTCGATCTCCGGCCCCGTCGCGACGGCAAAGCCCAGATCGGCGAAGATCTCCGCCAGTTCGTCCATCACTTGGGCAACCGGATGCACCCCACCCGGCGCGATCCGGTCGACCGGCAGCGTCAGGTCGACCCGCTCGCTCGCCAGCTTGGCCGCCAGCGCCTTTGCTTCGAGGTCCGCCTTGCGCGCACCGATCGCCCCGGTCACCGCCTCGCGCAGCGCGTGGATGCCGGGCGCGACCGTCTGGCGTTCTTCGGGCGACAGGCCGCCCAGCGTCTTGAGCAGGCCGGTGATCGCCCCCTGCTTGCCCAGTGCATGAACACGCACCGCCTCCAGCGCGTCGACGCCGGCAGAGGCATCGATGGCGGCGAGCAGGTCGGCACGCAATTGGTCGAGATCGGGGGTCACGGTCGCTCCGGTGGTCGGGATAGGCGACCGGCTTTATTGCGGAACGGGAAAGAAGCCTAGCCCCGAGGACAGGTCGGACCAGTGGGGGTTGTCCCGCTCGACCAGATTCTGCTTCCAGTCGCGGTTCCACTTCTTGATCCGCTTCTCACGCTGGATCGCGGCGTCCATGGTCTCATGCCGTTCGAACCAGACGAGGCGGTGGCAGTCATGGTCGGCGGTGAAGCCGGGGAAGCTGCCGCTGCGATGCTGGTGCAGGCGCTGGATCAGGTTGCTGGTGACGCCGGTGTAGATGGTGCCGTTGCGACGGCTGGCGACGATGTACACGCAAGGTTCGAAGATGCGCATTCGCCCGCCCCTATTCGTCGTTCCCGCGCAGGCGGGAACCCATACACGCTGACGATGCTAATAGAGCCGAGACGCCAGCGTCTATGGATTCCCGCCTGCGCGGGAATGACGAAGCCCCAAAAGAAAAACGCCGGCAGGTCACCCCACCGGCGTCTTTCATCCCGCAAACAGGAACCGTGCGCTTACGCGGCGGCCTGTTCCGGCAGGGCGGCCTTCGCCTGCGCGACGATCGCCTTGAAGGCGGCCTCTTCGTGCATCGCGATATCGGCCAGGACCTTCCGGTCGAGTTCGATGCCGGCCAGCTTGCAGCCGTGCATGAACTGCGAATAGGTGATGCCCTCCGCGCGGACACCGGCGTTGATGCGCTGGATCCACAGACCACGGAAGGTCCGCTTCTTCACCTTGCGGTCGCGATAAGCGTACTGACCGGCCTTTTCGACGGCCTGGCGAGCGATGCGGATCGTGTTCTTGCGACGGCCATAATAGCCCTTCGCCTGATCCAAAATGCGCTTGTGCTTCGCCTTGGTGGTCGTGCCGCGCTTGATACGTGCCATGCTTCAGTACTCCTTAACGAAGGCCGTAAGGCGCCCACGCCTTGATGCGAGCCACATCGGCGTCGGCCAGGACCGAGGTCCCGCGGTTCTGACGGATATACTTCGCATTGTGCGAGATCAGGCGGTGACGCTTGCCGGCGACGCCGTGCTTCACCTTGCCGGTGGCGGTGAACTTGAAGCGCTTCTTCACGCCGCTCTTGGTCTTGAGCTTGGGCATTTTGGTCTCCTCAAAAATCACGACGTGCGGATTGCCGCGGCAGCCCCAGATGGCCGGGCGAATCCCTAAAAGGTCGTGGAAAGAGCGCGCCCCTAACCCGCCTGTCACCAAAACGCAACCGCCGGAACTCGTTTCGCCCCCGAACGCTGTTGCCGCGATGGCCGAGCTTTCCCCGACTGAAGGCGCTCCCGACGCCCCCCGCCGCCGCGACTGGCGGCGGATCGCGATTCGGACGCTGATCGGCATCGTCGCGGCGATTGTCCTGGCCTGGCTGATCCTGTTCGTCACCAAGGGCCGGTTCCTGAAGGGCACGTTCGAACGAATCGCCTCGTCGCAGAGCGGCCGCACGGTGCGCGTCGCGGGCGACTTCCAGTTCTACTTCAACCCCATCGACCTCAAATTCCTCGCCGAGGGACTGTCGGTATCGAACCCCGCCTGGGCCGGGGGCGGCAATCTGTTCGAGGCGAAGAAGCTCGACAGCTCGACCGCCACGCTGACCTTCCTGTTCGGACGCCGCCGCGTCAACTGGCTCGAACTCGACGGCGCGCGGGCCGACCTGCACTGGGACGCGGCACGCAAGCGTAACACCTGGACGTTCGGCGATCCGAACAAGTCCGGCAAGAAGCTCGACCTGCCGGTCGTGCGCAGCGGGATCTTCCGCGATACGCAGATTCGTTACCGCGACCCGCAATTTCTGCTCGACGGGACGTTCGACCTCGACACGACGATCAGCGAAGGCACCCAGTTCGCCAGCGCGATCCGGGCGACCGGGCGCGGCACGGTGCGCGGCCGTCCGTTCCGCCTGACCGGGCAACTCCAATCGCCCAATGCGACGATCCGCGGGGGGCAGAATCAGCTGACCGCCCGGATCGAGGTCGCCCGTTCGGTCGCGATCGTCGCCGGCACGCTGCCCGGCCCGACCCAGCTCGACGGATCGAACCTCGCCGTCCGCCTGCGGGGGGCAAATTTGGCCGACGTCTTCGCGGTGCTCGGCATCGTCACCCCCGACACCCGCACCTATCGCCTGACCGGACGCATGACCAAGGACGGGCCGGACTGGAAATTCACCCGGTTGAAGGGCGTGTTCGGCGACAGCGACCTCGCCGGCAGCCTGACCGTTACCCAGCGCGAACCGCGCCTGCTGCTCACCGCCGACCTGACCTCGCGCAGGCTGGATATCGTCGATATGTCGGCATTCGTCGGCTACGACCTTGAGCGTATCGAAGCGCAGGGCGCCGCCGGTGCGATCGTCCGCGAAGGCGGCGCCCCCCGCCTGCTCCCCGATGCCCGGCTGAACGTCGAGGCGCTCAGGAATTTCGATGCAAAGGTCCGCTACAAGGTCGGCAATGTCCGCGCGCGCAGCCTGCCGGTGTCGAATGTCGACCTGACCCTCGACCTGAACGACCGGCTGCTCAAACTCTCGCCGCTGACCTTCGCCATGGCGCGCGGCAATGTCGCGTCGGACATCGTGATCGACGCCCGCCGCCGTCCGGCGGTCACCGATTACGACATCCGCCTGTCGCCGACGCCGATGGGACGGCTGCTCGCCGGCTGGGGCGTCGAAGAAGCCGGCACCACCGGCACGGTCAAGGCGCGCGTCCAGCTGACCGGCACCGGCGACACCGTCCACGACTCGCTTGCCGCCTCCAACGGCCGCATCGCGATCATCCTGCCCGCCGGCAGCTTCTGGACCCGCAATGTCCAGCTGTCCGAACTCGACCTCGGCACCTTCGCGCAGAAGATGTTCGAGGGGAAATTGAAGGAACCGGTGCGGATCAACTGCGGCCTGATCGGCTTCACCGTGCGACAGGGGGTGGCGGCGGCAGACCCGATCCTGATCGATACGCAGAAGAATGTGATGCTCGGGCGTGGCGGCTTCAGCTTCCGCAACGAATCGATCGATCTTGCGGTACGGGCCGATTCGAAGAAATTCTCGCTCTTTGCCGGCCAGTCGCCGGTCGGCATCGGCGGCTATTTCGCGGCACCGCGCTATTCGGTCCTCAGCCCCGAACTGCTGGGCCGCGCCGGCGCCGGACTCGGCCTTGCCACCGTGGTCACCCCGCTCGCCGGTGTGCTGGCCTTTGTCGATCCGGGCGATGCGAAGGGGGCGGCGTGCGGCCCGGTCCTCGCCGGTGCCACCGCCCGGGCGCAGCGCACGACCAAGGGCGAGGCGCGGGACGATGTCGGTCGCGGGACGACGGCCAAGGCGGAAGACGGCCGCTCGAACAAGGGCGAGCGCAAGGAGCAGCGGAAGAAGTTTCTCGGGATTTTTTGAATCACGCGGAGGCGCGGAGAGGTCGCGCCTGTGGCGACCGATTGCGTGCGGGAGACCATCGTCTCCGCTGCAACGATGACTGAACGCCGCTGTCGCGGCAGACTTCCCCGCGAGCGCAACTCCTCCGCGTCTCTGCGCGAAATCTACCTTAAGAACCCTCTTCGCGCCTTCGCGTGAAAATCAGAGAATCCCCGGAAACGCCCCGCCATCGATCAACAGGCTCTGCCCGGTGATGAATCCGGCCTTGTCCGAACACAGGAACGCACAGGCCGCGCCGAACTCGGCGGGATCGCCGATCCGCTTCGCCGGGATCGACTCCGCCCGCTTCGCCTTTTCCTCGGCCGGGGTCGTGCCGTTCTTCTTCGCCGCCGCCTCGGTCATCGACGCGATGCGCGCGGTGTCGAACGATCCGGGCAGCAGCCCGTTGATCGTGACGTTCGACCCCGCCACCTGCCGCGCAATCCCCGCGACGAAGCCCGTCAGCCCGGCACGCGCCCCGCTCGACAGGTCGAGTCCCGGCAGCGGCATCTTGACCGATCCGGAGGTGATGTTGACCACCCGCCCGAACCCGCGCTCGACCATCCCCGGCAATACCGCCTGAATCAACAGGGCAGGGGTGACGAAATTCGCTTCGATCCCGGCGCGGATGCCGTCGGCTTCCAGCTCGGTATAGGGTTTGAGCGGCGGCCCGCCATTGTTGTTGACGAGGATGTCGGGGTCCGGACAGGCAGCGAGCAACGCCGCGCGGCCCTCCTCGGTCGACAGGTCGCCGACGACCTCGATTACCGTCACCCCGGTCTCCGCCCGGATCGCCGCCGCCGTCTCGGTCAGCTTCGCCGTATCGCGCCCGTTGACGACGACATCGACCCCGGCCCGCGCCAGTTCCAGCGCGCACGCCCGGCCGAGGCCGGCGCTCGACGCGCACACGATCGCCTTGCGGCCGGCAATTCCTAGATCCATCGTGTCCGTCCCTATTTCTTGAGCCGCCATCCGGTGCGGAAGATCATGGTGATGACGGTCACGCAGATCAGCAGGAAGCCCAGGGTCGCCCCCAGGCTGGCCGCCACCGAAACATCGCCCGTCCCGAAGAATGTCCAGCGGAACCCGCTGATCAGATAGACGATCGGGTTGAACAGGCTGATCGTACGCCACACGCCCGGCAGCATGTCGATCGAATAGAATGCCCCGCCCAGGAACGTCAGCGGCGTCACCACCAGCAACGGGATGACCTGCAACTGTTCGAACCCCTTGGCCCACAGTCCGAGGATGAAGCCGAACAGGCAGAAGGTGATCGCCACCAGCAGCAGATAGCATAGCGCCCAGAACGGATGCGCGACGCTGACGTCGACGAACAGATGCGCGGTTGCAAAGATCACCAGCGCGACGATCGTCGACTTGGTCGCCGCCGCGCCGACATAGCCGACCAGCGTCTCCAGCGTGGAGATGGGCGCCGACAGCAATTCATAGATGGTGCCCGACCATTTCGGCATGAAGATGCCGAAACTGGCATTGAAGATGCTCTCGGTCAGCATCGTCAGCATCATCAGCCCCGGCACGATGAACGCGCCATAGGGGACGCCCGACACCTCGTTCATCCGGCTGCCGATCGCGGTGCCGAACACCACGAAATAGAGCGAGGTGGTGATGACCGGCGTCATCAGCGAGGTCCAGATCGTCCGCCCGAACCGCGCCAGTTCAAAGCGATAGATCGCCAGCACGCCATGCCAGTTGAACGTCATGCCCGGCCCTCCTGTTCATGGACCAGCCCGACGAAGATATCCTCGAGGCTCGATTGCTTGGTCGCGATGTCCTTCCACGCGATGCCGGCCTCGTCGGCGGCACGCAGCAGCGCGCGCACGCCATTATCCTCGGCATTGGCATCGAAGGCGAAGGTCAGCGCATGGCCTTCGTCGGTCAGCTCCAGCGGCCAGTGCGACAGCGCCGCCGGCACCGCCGGCAGCGGATCGGACAGCGTCAGCGTCAGCGTCTTCTTGCCCAGCTTGCGCATCAGCGCCTGCTTCTCGTCGACCAGGATCAGCTTGCCCTTGGCGATCACCCCCACCCGGTCGGCCATTTCCTCGGCCTCCTCGATATAATGGGTGGTCAGGATGATGGTGACGCCGCGCTCGCGAAGGTCGTGGACCAGCCGCCACATGTCGCGGCGCAGTTCGACATCGACCCCGGCGGTCGGTTCGTCGAGGAACAGGATGTCGGGTTCGTGGCTCAGCGCCTTGGCGATCATTACCCGTCGTTTCATGCCGCCCGACAGCTCGGTCATCTTCGCATCGCGCTTGTCCCACAGGGTCAGGTCACGCAGCAGCTTCTCGATGAACGCCGGGTCGCCATGCCGCCCGAACAGTCGCCTGGAAAAGGTGACCGTCGCCATCACGCTTTCGAACGCATCGGTCAGCAATTCCTGCGGCACCAGCCCGATCCGGGTCCGCGTCTCGCGATAGTCGCTGACCGTGTCGAACCCGGCGGCGGTGATCGTCCCCGCGCTCGCCGTCACGATGCCGCAGATGATGCTGATCAGCGTCGTCTTGCCCGCGCCGTTCGGCCCCAGCAGCGCGAAAATCTCGCCCTTCGCAATGTCGAGGTCGGTCGGCTGGAGCGCGACGGTGCCCGACTTGTACGTCTTGGCGACGCCCCGGATCGAAAGAATGGTTTCCATGGCAACGGCTTGTTCCACGCTTCGATGACCGGGGGAAGTCGCCTCAGGTCGCCGGTGTCGATTTCGCCTTGCGGGCATCGGCCACCGCGGTCTGCAGCGCGGGCAGCGTCTGCGCACCGCTCAGCACCTGGTCGCCGACCACCCAGGACGGGGTGCCGGTAAAGCCCAGCGTGCCTGCCGTCTTCAGGTTGCGCTCGATCTCGCCCACGACCTGCGGCGACTGGATCGCGGTGCGGGCGGCGGCAATGTCGAGGCCCGCGGTTGCAGCGGCCTGCTGGATCGACGCCTCGTCCACCCGGCCGCTGGCATAGAGGGCGTCGTGGAACGGCTTGAACTTGTTCTGGAGCGCGGCGGCGAGCGCCCACTCTGCGGCGCTGCGGCTGTCGGGTGACAGAATCGGCAGCTCGCGATAAACGATGCGGACGTTCGGATCGCCCGCGATCAGGCCGGTGATCGCCGGCAGGCTGGCGCGACAGAAGCCGCAGGCATAGTCGAGATAGGCGACCACGCTGACATCGCCGTTCGGATTGCCGGCGATCGCGCCGGGGAAGGGCTCGACGATAGCGTCGCGATTGGCCGCCACCGCCTTGCCCGATTCCTTCGCCTGCAACCGCCGCATGGCTTCGGGCAGGATTTCGGGATTGGCGAGGATATAGTCGCGCACCACCGTCTCGGTCGCGGCACGATCGCCGGAATACTTGCCTGCTACGATCGCTCCGCCCGCGCCCGCCAATGCCGCCGCCGCCAGCATCAACGCATTTCCGATTCTACCCATCATCCTCCCCGGCGGCGCCGCTGGCGCTGTTCTTCCTCGAACGCCGTCTGCGACGTCATTTGAATATCCTGCGCCCGAATCCAGTCCCGCGACCCTTGTGGCAGCAACCCCATCGCCCGCCGCGCGCTGGCCAGCGCCATGCGCGAATCGCCTGCCAGCGACGCATATTCCGCCATCGCCAGCGCGACCCGCGCCGGATCGCCGCGCCGTTCGTACAGGATACTCAGCTGATACCACGCGAACGGGTTCTGGTTGTCGCGCGCGATCGCCTGTTTCAGCACCCGTTCCGCCTCGTCCAGCAGCGCAGGGTCCTCGGCGGCGATCAGCGCGTGGCCGAAGGTCGCGGCGATCAGCGGCGACGACCGCGTCCGCTCGGTCGCCTCGCGCAGCGGCGCCAGCGCGTCCTTCGGCTTGCCCGATTCGAGCAGGATCTGCCCCTCGAGTTCGAGGAAATAGGGATCGTCGGGCGCGGCCTTCACCAGCGCCAGCGTCTCCGCTGCCGCCTGCTCGGGGTAGCCCGACTTGTGATAGGCATAGGCGCGCGCATAATGGGCGTACACGCTCTGGTCGCTGGCCGGATAGCGGCGCAGCGTGTCCTTCGGATCGCTGACATAGCCGCGCAATTTGGCCTGCACCCGCTTGAACCGTGTCTCCAGCGCCTGATCGGTCGGCGCCTTGAACGACGGCGACGCCTGCACGTCCTGCGTCAGGTTGGCGATGCGTTCGCCGGTCAGCGGGTGGGTGCGCTGATAGCCATTGTCCTGCGGGATCGCGAGGCGATATTCCATGTTCTGGAGCTTCTTGAAGAAGTCCAGCATCCCCTGACCCGAGATATTGGCCCCCCGCAGGAACCGGGCACCGGCGGCATCGGCCGAGCTTTCCTGCGTGCGACTGAACGCCAGATAGCTGCCCATCGCGGCCTGTTGTCCGGCGGCGAGGATGCCCGCCCCGGCTTCGCCCGCGCCCGCCGCCATCGCGGCCACGCCCAGCAACAGGCTGAGCACGGTGATGCCGGTCGCCGGGGCCATGCCGCGCCCGGCCAGGGGCACGTGCCCGCCGACGATATGGCCGATCTCGTGCGCGACGACGCCTTGCACCTCGTTCGCATCGTCCGCCGCGTCGATCAGCCCGCTATGGATATAGACCGTCTGTCCGCCCGCGACGAAAGCGTTGATCGACTTGTCCTGTAGCAACACGACGTTGAAGTTGCGCGGGTCGAGGCCCGCGGCGACCGCGATCGGGCGCGACATGTCGTTCAGCAGCGCTTCCGTCTCGGCATCGCGCAGCATCGACTGGGCGGCGGCGGGCTGCGTCAGCAGGAGGATGGCGGCGACAATGCCGCCGAGCGCGCGCTTCATGATGGTCCTTATCGGCGATGCGGCGGACATGGGTCAACGCCGCGATGCCGCCGGCCGGCTGAACCCCGGGTTAAGCCGAACCGTGGAACGCGGTGCTCGCGGAGAACAGCTTGATCCCCGTCGGCGGCTGCGACAGGTCGCCCTGGCGGGCACGGACCGCGAAATCGACCAGTTCGCCGACCGAGTGATAGGCACAGGGCTTCGACACGACGCCCAGGGTCCCGTCGATTCCGTCATCCAGCATTGCCGGATTTGCCGTGAGAAAGATGACGGTCGTCCCATAGGTCTGGCCGAGCATCCGCCCGATCAGCGGGCCCGTGGGACCGTCACGCAGATTGCAGTCGACCAGCGCGACGTCCGGGCGGATCGATGCCAGTTCCATCGCCCGCGACATGTCGGCGGCGATGCCGACCGGACGATAGCCATGCTCCTCCAGCGAGGCCTCCAGATCGATCGCGACCAGCATTTCGTCTTCGACGATCAGAACCGTGGGGGTTTGCATGGGAATTCCGGACATAATCTAGAGCAAGGCAACGCGGAATCGTCCGGTCGGTTCCGCGGCGCGGCGCAAACCGACCGCAATAATGTTGCGCCGATGATGCTTGTGCCGTCCGGTCGACATCGCTAATGGCCGCGACGGGCCACGCTGTCCCAACGCAGCGCGTGCTCTCTGTGAGGAGAGACTGACATGACTGATCTTCCGCCTAAGCCGGCCACGACTCCCGCTCGCCCGTATTTTTCGTCCGGGCCCTGCGCCAAGCCGCCGGGCTGGTCCGCCGACCGCCTCAACCCCGTCAGCCTCGGCCGGTCGCACCGTTCGAAGATCGGCAAGCAGCGTCTGCAATATTGCATCGACCTGATGCGCGAATTGCTGAAGCTCCCCGATACGCACCGCATCGGCATCGTCCCCGGTTCCGACACCGGCGCGTTCGAAATGGCGATGTGGACGATGCTGGGCGCCCGCCCCGTCACTGCGCTGGCATGGGAGAGCTTCGGCGAAGGCTGGGTGACCGATGCGGTCAAGCAGCTCAAGATCGATCCGACCGTCGTGCGAGCCGATTACGGCCAGCTGCCCGACCTGACTGCGATCGACTGGACCCACGACGTGCTGTTCACCTGGAACGGTACCACCTCTGGCGTCCGCGTTCCCAGTGCCGATTTCATCCCCGCCGACCGCGAGGGCCTGTCGTTCGCCGACGCGACCTCGGGCGTGTTCGCCTATGACATCGACTGGGCCAAGATCGACGTCGCCACCTTCAGCTGGCAGAAGGTGCTAGGCGGGGAGGGCGCGCATGGCGTGCTGATCCTCGGCCCGCGCGCGGTCGAACGCCTCGAAAGTTACACCCCCGCATGGCCGCTGCCCAAGGTCTTCCGCCTGGTGTCGAAGGGCAAGCTGACCGAGGGCATCTTCAAGGGCGAGACGATCAACACCCCGTCGATGCTGGCGGTCGAGGATGCGATCTTCAGCCTCGAATGGGGCAAGTCGCTGGGCGAGAACGGCCTGATCGCGCGCAGCGACGCCAATGCCGCCGCACTCGACAAGATCGTGGCGGAACGCGACTGGCTCGGCCATCTCGCCGCCGATCCGGCGACCCGGTCGAAGACCAGCGTCTGCCTGACGGTCGAGGGCGCCGACGAGGCGCTCATCAAGAAGATGGCGTCGCTGTTGGAGGCCGAAGGGGCTGCCTATGACGTCGCCGGCTATCGCGACGCTCCGGCGGGCCTGCGCATCTGGTGCGGTGCGACGGTCGATACCGCGGATATCGAGGCGCTCGGGCCATGGCTCGACTGGGCCTACGCGACGGCGAAGGCGGCATAAAGCCCTCCCCCCTTCAGGGGAAAGGGTTGGGAGAGGGGCAGTCGCGCCACCTTTCCGCCCGGTCCCCGACTTCCCCTCTCCCGGCCCTCTCCCCTGAAGGGGAGAGGGAGAAGGAACGAAACATGCCTAAAGTTCTCATTTCCGACAAAATGGACCCCAAAGCCGCCCAGATCTTCCGCGAACGCGGGGTCGAGGTGGATGAGATCACCGGCAAGACGCCCGAAGAGCTGATGGCGATCATCGGCGACTATGACGGCCTCGCCATCCGCTCGTCGACCAAGGTGACCAAGGCGATCCTCGACGCCGCGAAGAACCTCAAGGTCGTCGGCCGCGCCGGCATCGGTGTCGATAACGTCGACATTCCCGCCGCCTCGGCCGCCGGCGTCGTCGTGATGAACACGCCGTTCGGCAATTCGATCACCACCGCCGAGCACGCCATCGCGCTGATGTTCGCGCTCGCCCGCCAGCTTCCCGAGGCCGATGCCTCGACCCAGGCGGGCAAGTGGGAAAAGAACCGCTTCATGGGCGTCGAGCTGACCGCCAAGACGCTGGGCCTGATCGGCGCGGGCAATATCGGCTCGATCGTCGCCGACCGCGCGCAGGGCCTGAAGATGAAGGTCATCGCCTTCGATCCGTTCCTGTCGCCCGAACGCGCGATCGAGATCGGCGTCGAGAAGGTCGAGCTGGACCAGCTGCTGGCCCGCGCCGACTTCATCACGCTGCACACCCCCCTGACCGACCAGACCCGCAACATCCTGTCGGCGGAAAATCTGGCAAAGACCAAGAAGGGCGTGCGGATCATCAACTGCGCGCGCGGCGGGCTGATCGACGAGGCGGCATTGAAGGCGGCGCTCGACAGCGGCCATGTCGCGGGTGCCGCGCTCGACGTGTTCGTGCAGGAACCGGCCAAGGAATCGCCGCTGTTCGGTACGCCGAACTTCATCTCGACCCCGCATCTGGGCGCGTCGACCAGCGAGGCGCAGGTCAATGTCGCGATCCAGGTCGCCGAGCAGATGGCCGATTTCCTCGTATCGGGCGGCGTCACCAACGCGCTCAACATGCCGTCGCTGTCGGCCGAAGAGGCACCGCGCCTCAAGCCATACATGGCGTTGGCCGAAAAGCTCGGGAGCCTGGTCGGGCAGCTGACCACCGGCGCGATCGCCCGCGTGTCGGTGCACAGCGAAGGCGCCGCGGCCGAGCTGAACCAGAAGCCGATCGTCGGCGCGGTGCTGGCCGGGTTCCTGCGCGTCCAGTCGGACACGGTGAACATGGTCAACGCGCCGTTCCTGGCGAAGGAGCGCGGCATCGAGGTGCGCGAGGTCCGCAACGACCGCGAGGGCGATTACCAAACGCTGATCCGCGTCAGCCTCAAGACCGAAGCCGGCGAGCGGTCGGTCGCGGGCACGCTGTTCGGCAACGCCCAGCCGCGTCTGGTCGAACTGTTCGGCATTAAGGTAGAGGCCGATCTGGCCGGGCACATGCTGTACGTCGTCAACGAGGACGCGCCGGGCTTCATCGGCCGCATCGGCACCACACTGGGCGAAGCGGGTGTGAATATCGGCACCTTCCACCTCGGTCGTCGCGATGCCGGTGGCGAAGCGGTGGTGCTGCTGTCGGTCGACGAAGCGGTGACGCCGGAGCTAGTGGCCAAGGTTCGCGCGCTTCCGGGCGTCAAGACGGTCATGCCGCTCAAGTTCTGATCGGCCTGTAAGGGTAGGCAGCGGGCTGTCGGAGCGATCCGGCAGCCCGTTTGCGTTTGCGCTACCCTTCTTCGTCACCCCGGACTTGATCCGGGGTCCCGCTTCTTCTTCTGCGACCGGAAAAAAGCGGGACCCCGGGTCAAGCCGAGGGTGGCGTATGGGGTAAGGCAATGCGTCCATGCTTTCCCGCTCGCCTCGCACCCGCTAGGGGAAACCCCATGAACGACACCGGCCTCCTGCCCGAAGGGTTTCACGACCGCCTGCCCCCCGCCGCCGACGGCCTGCGCCGGTTCGAAGGGGCGGTGCTGGGCGTCGCGCATGGCTATGGCTATGAACAGGTCGACCCGCCGCTCGCCGAGTTCGAGGCGGGGCTGGCCAACCGGTTGAAGGGCACGGCGGCGACCGACGCGGTGCGCTTCGTCGATCCGGTCAGCCAACGGACGCTGGCGATCCGCCCCGATATCACCGCGCAGGTCGCGCGGATCGCGGCAACCCGCATGGGGCACCATCCACGTCCCGTCCGGCTGTCCTATGCCGGCCCGGTGCTGAAGCTGCGCGCGGGCGAACTCGCCCCGCGCCGCGCGCTGCGCCAGATCGGCGCCGAACTGATCGGTCTCGACAGCGTGGCGGCGGCGATCGAGGTCGTGACCGTCGCGGTCGAATCGCTGCGCGCGGCGGGCGTCACCGGCATCTCGATCGACTTTACCCTGCCCGATCTGGTCGCGACGCTGGCGGGCGATCCGCCGGGGCCGCAGCATGACGCGCTGATTGCCGCGCTGGATGCGAAGGATGCCGGGCGGGTCGCGGCGATCGATCCGGCCTATCTGCCGCTGGTGGAGGCGGCGGGTCCGTTCGCTGCCGCCGTGGCCCGGCTGCGCGCGACCGATGCCGCCGGGCGGCTGGCGTCGCGGCTGGATGCGATCGAGGCGGTGGTGGCGACCCTGCCGGCGGATGTCGGCGTGACGCTCGACCCGACCGAACGCCATGGCTTCGAATATCAAAGCTGGCTCGGCTTCTCGCTGTTCGCGCGCGGCGTGCTGGGCGAGGTCGGGCGGGGCGGCAGCTATGCGGTGTGCCATGCCGATGGGCGTGAGGAAGCGGCGGTCGGCTTCTCGCTCTACGCCGATGCGCTGCTCGATGCCGGGCTGGGTGCCAAGGATCGCCAGCGGCTGTTCCTGCCGCTCGGCACCGCCCCGGCTATCGCGACGCGGTTGCGCGGCGAAGGCTGGGTGACGGTCGCGGCACTGGCCGAAGGCGATACGCCTCAGGCGCAGCTGTGCACCCATGTCTGGGATGGCGAAACCGCCCAGGCGGTCGCCTGAATGCGACAGGGGCGACCGATCGGCCGCCCTTGGATCACTTATTCGGCGGCCTTGGGCTTGCGGCCGCGACGCGGCGCGGCGTCACCCGTGGCTTCGCCATCCTCGCTGGCGGTGCGTGCCTTGCGGCCGAGGCCAATGCGCTTCGCCATGTCGCGACGGCTCTGCGAATAGGTTTCGGCGACCATCGGATAGTCGGGGCGCAGGCCGTACCGCTCGCGATAGGTTTCCGGGGTCAGGCCATGGCCCGCCAGGTGACGGCGCAGCGTCTTGTACGGCTTGCCGTCGATCATCGAGATGATGTGATCCTTCGATGCCAGCGACTTGCGCACCGACACCGCCGGAACATGCTCCTGCTGCGGCGCCGATTCTTCCGGCTCCGACGTGCCCGATGCCAGCCCCAGGACGGTCGCGTGCATCGTCTGCAGGAATGCCGGAACATCCTCTGCCGCGACGCGGTTGTTACCATTGTTCAACCAGGCGATGGTAAGTTCGGTGGCCAGTTCGATCGCGTTGAGTTCGGAACTATCGTCGGTCATGGATATCTCCTCAATGCGGGCGAAATGCTACGGGCCCGGCGGCAGGTCAATGGCTGTGACCCGGATAATCTTATTTTCAACTGAATTATTCGGTCGAAACGCCGATTTCAGCGGATGGCATACGAATTGTTTACCCTCCATCGACCTGAATCGACAATGTGCGCGTTGAGTGAGATGTCTCTCGACCGCAATAGGGTACGATGGCGGCCTTGCGAATATTCTTGGCGCAGCGACCTTGCCCGCAACGGCGCGGTCCACCTTGGACAAAAGATGTGAACATGACAGCCGGCACCATCGATCCATCGTCACCGATTTGGCATGATATTGCCGACACGATGCCGATACTGGCATGGGTGGCGGACGATGACGGCCGGTTGCTATGGGGCAATCGCTGCTGGCAGGCCGATTTTCACGATACGACCGGCCGGACTCTTTGGGACTGTTGTCACGACGGGCCAGGGCGCGATGCAGTACGGCGAACGTGGCGGGATGGCGTGGCCGCCGGCACGTCCTTTGCCCTGTCGCTGCCGCTGGCTGCCGATCATATCGACGTGCCGGTCGGATTTTGCGTGCGCCCGGAAGGTGCCGGCCGCTGGATCGGTATCGCATCGGGTGAGGAATCGCGGCGTCAGGCGGAATCGGCGCGGGCGGCAACGCGGGCCGAACTCGATACGCTGACCAACGCCATGCCGCAGATGGTGTGGGCGACCCGGCCAGATGGCCATCACGACTATTACAATGCGCAATGGTATCGCTTCACCGGCATGCCGGAGGGTTCGACCGATGGCGAGGGGTGGAACGGCATGTTCCACCCGGAGGACCAGGATCGCGCCTGGGCGCGGTGGCGGCACAGCCTGACCACCGGCGAGGATTACGAGATCGAATATCGCCTGCGCCACCGCAGCGGAGCCTATCGATGGGTGCTGGGACGGGCGCAGCCGGTGCGCGATGCCGACGGCATGATCGTACGCTGGATCGGCACCTGCACCGATATTGATTCCGCCAAGCGTGCCGCCGAACAGAACGATATCCTGAGCCGTGAACTCAGCCACCGGATCAAGAACATCTTCGCGATCATCAGCGGGTTGGTGCGGATGTCGGCGCGGCGTATGCCGGCGGTGCGGGAATTTGCCGACGACCTTGCCCGCCGGATCGCGGCGCTGGGCGCGGCACACGACCTCGCCCGCCCGCACAGCGACATATCGCGCCCGCTGATCGGCGAGGCGACGCTCCATCACGTCCTGCGCGAGTTGCTGACGCCCTATGCGCCCGACCAGTGGCGGATCGCGGGGGACGACGTGCCGATCGACGATCGCGGCGCCACGCCGATCGCGCTGATCTTTCACGAACTGGCGACCAACGCCGCCAAATATGGCGGACTGTCGGTGCCAGAAGGGCGCGTGACGGTTCACACCCGGCTGGACGGCGACACGCTGCGCATCGACTGGTGCGAAACGGACGGTCCGGCGATCGCCGGCGAGCCGGAGGCGACCGGGTTCGGCACGCGGCTGGCAGCGCTCAGCATCGAACAGCAGCTCGCCGGCAGGATCGCCCGCGACTGGCGGCCGGAAGGGCTGGCGGTACGCATCGAGCTCAGCCCGTCGGCGCTGGTACGCGAGCGCCCCGTTCCGGTCGACGCCTGAACGCAAAGGGGCGGCACCCTTTCGGATGCCGCCCCCTCCTGTGGCCCGTTCGGCGATCAGTTGCCGAAGGTGCGCTGCCACCAGCCGCGACGCGGCGATGCCGAAGCGTCAGCGGCAGGCTCCTCGGCCTGGACCTCTTCGACAGGCGCTGCCGGCGCTTCCACGACGGGCGCGGCTTCCTCGGCCGGCGCTTCTGCCGGAGCGGCCGCCTTGCGACGCGGCGCACGGCGCTTCTTGGGCGCGGCTTCCGCTTCCGCTTCCGGTTCTGCCGGGGCGGGGGCAGGGGCCTCGACCTCGGCGTCCACGTCCGCCTTGCGCTTGCGGGTCCGCTTCGGCTTGGGCGCGTCGGCGACCGGCTCGGCATCGACCTTCGGCGTTTCGACCGGTTCGGGGGTGACGATCGGCGCGGCATCCCCCGCCTCGACGACCTCCGGCTCGGCCGGCGCCGCCTCGGTCACGTCGCCGACCTTCGCGCGGGCGCTCGGGCGGCGGCGGGTACGCTTGGGCGCAGGGGCAGGGGCCGCCTCGACGACCTCCGGTTCGGCGACCGGCTCGGGCGCGGCTTCGGCGACGTCCTCGCTCGCATCGTCCTCGATCGGCAGGTCGGCAACGGCGCCGGCACCATCGGCCGCGTCGAACGCACCCTCGCCGCGGCGACCGCCCCGACGGCCGCGCCGGCGACGCTTGCGCCGGGTGCCTTCATCGGCCTGTTCGGCTTCGGGAGCGGTGTCGGTCGATGCCTCGACCTCGTCGTCGCCAGCTTCATCCGCGGCATCGTCCGCGTCTTCGGCCGTGTCGGCGTCGTCGCCGGCTTCGCCTTCCTCCCGATTGCGACCGCGACGACCGCGCCGGCGGCGACGGCGCTTGCCGCGTCCTTCACCTTCGTCGTCGCCGCGCGGGGTACGGGCGACTTCCTCGACGGCGTCCTCCTCGACCTCGTCGTCGATCTCGTCCTCGATGTCCTCATAGGCATCGTCCTCGTCGTCGATGACGACCAGCGGCTCGACCTTCGGCGGATGCGCGGGCGGCGGGCCGGAGGCTTCGACCGCCATGCGTGCGCCCTCGATCTCGGCATCGGGCACGATCTCGACGGTCACGCCATAGCGGTCCTCGACCTCGGCGATGTCGGCGCGCTTCTTGTTCAGGACATAGAAGGCCGCTTCCTGGCTGGCGCGCAGCACGATCAGCGAGCCGCGACCACGCGCCGCTTCGTCCTCGATCAGACGCAGCGCCGACAGGCCCGCCGACGATGCGGTGCGGACCAGCCCGGTGCCCTCGCAATGCGGGCACTGGCGGGTCGATGCCTCAAGCACGCCGGTGCGCAGCCGCTGCCGGCTCATTTCCATCAGGCCGAAGGCGGAGATGCGGCCGACCTGGATGCGTGCGCGATCGTTCTTCAGCGCCTCCTTCATCGCCTTCTCGACCTTACGGACGTTCGATCCGTGGTCCATGTCGATGAAGTCGATCACGACGAGACCGGCCATGTCGCGCAGGCGCAGCTGGCGGGCGATTTCCTGCGCCGCTTCGAGGTTCGTCGCGGTCGCGGTCTGTTCGATATTATGTTCGCGGGTCGACCTCCCTGAGTTGATGTCGATCGACACCAAAGCCTCGGTCGGGTTGATGACCAGATAGCCGCCCGACTTCAGCTGCACGACCGGATTGTACATCGCGGCCAGCTGATCCTCGACATGCGCACGCTGGAACAGCGGCACGGCATCGGCATATTGCTTCACCCGGCGGGCATGCGCCGGCATCAGCAACCGCATATAGTCCTTGGCGTGGCGGAAGCCGTCCTCGCCCTCGACGATCACCTCGTCGATATCCTTGTTGTAGATATCGCGGATCGCCCTCTTGATCAGGTCGCTGTCGCCATAGACGAGCGCGGGCGCCGACGAGGTCAGCGTCTGTTCGCGAATCCCGTCCCACAGGCGGGCGAGGTAATCGAAGTCGCGCTTGATCTCCTGACGCGAGCGCTGGAGCCCGGCGGTGCGGACGATGCAGCCCATTGACGCCGGCAGCGTCAGTTCGGCCATGATCGACTTCAACCGCTTGCGGTCGGCGGCCGAGCTGATCTTGCGCGAAATGCCGCCGCCATGCGCGGTGTTGGGCATCAGCACGCAATAGCGGCCGGCAAGCGACAGATAGGTCGTCAGCGCCGCACCCTTGTTGCCGCGCTCTTCCTTGACGACCTGCACCAGCAGCACCTGCCGCCGGCGAATGACGTCCTGGATCTTGTAGCGGCGACGCAGGTTCAGCCGGCGCTGGCGCAGCGCTTCCACGGCGGCATCGTCGCCGCCATTCTTGCGCTTGCGCGGGGCCGGAGCCTCGCCATCCTCTTCGTCGTGATGCTCGTCGTCTTCCTCGTCGCGCTCGACGACTTCGACGCCGCCTTCGGCATCCTCGTCGTGATCGTCGTAATCGAGGTCGTCGTCATGGTCGCCCGCGCGCAGCGCCGCTTCCTCGGCGGCATGCGCGGCTTCCTCGGCCAGCAGCGCGTCGCGATCTTCCTTAGGAATCTGGTAATAGTCGGGGTGGATTTCGCTGAAAGCGAGGAAGCCGTGGCGGTTGCCGCCATAATCTACGAACGCCGCCTGCAACGACGGTTCGACCCGCGTCACCTTGGCCAGATAGATATTGCCCTTGAGCTGCTTGCGCTCGGCCGATTCGAAATCGAATTCCTCGATCCGGTTACCCTTGACGACGGCGACCCGGGTTTCCTCCCGGTGGCGAGCGTCGATCAACATCCGCGTGGTCATGATAATGTCTCCGGGCGCGCGGGACGGCTCGGCCAGTCGGCGCGCCTAAACGCGCGGCGGGGGCCATGCCCGGTGCCTGCGCGCGATTGCTGGGATATGCGTCTGCTGGCATGGGCAGCCCGGAACGCTCCGGGCGGACAATTGTCGCCCCGACGCCGGCCGCGACAGCGGCACAGGCGGTACGGGACGGAACTTGCCACATGCGAACATCAACCTGGTTAGACCCCCTGAAGCGGGTACGCTTTGGGGGTGTCGCGTCGGTTTCCCCGAACCAAGTCCGGGACCGACGTAATTGCGGGCGTAGCACCCGGTGTCGCCGACAGCAACAGTATCGGCGCGTTCGTTACGCTAACGAAGCAAATCCGAATAAATGGTTAAAGCGCGATTCATCGTGCTGGTTCACCGTGGGTTGAGCGGCGGGGCGTAGGAGAATGCTTCGGAATTAGTCGGAAGCGGACCCCCGTTCATGGATTTGCGCTGGACCGGAAATGCGATTGGGCGGCATAGCGCGCCGATGGGCGCATGGCTGGCCTTTCTGTCGATCTGGTTCGGCGTCCCCGTCGCCGCACAGACGGTCGATACCGTCGATGTCGCCGACGACCGCATCACCATCCGCCTCGATGCCGCCGCTACCGCCGCGTCCAGCTTCGTGCTCGCCGGGCCCGACCGCCTCGTCGTCGACCTAGACGGCGTGCGTCCGGGCGGGCGCAGCGAATCGGGCGGCGGCGTGCGGGCGGTGCGTCAGGGAACGCGCGAGGGCGGCAGCCGGATCGTGTTCGATCTCGACCGGCCGCTGATCGTCACCGCCGGGCGCTTTTCGGATGACGGGCGGCGGCTCACCCTGACGCTCAGCAACGCCGCGCCCCAGCGCTATGCCCGCGCGACCACCGCCGGGCGGATGCGGTTCCAGCCGCAGATCGCGATGGCGACCGTGGTGCCTGCATCGTCCTCAGCGGCGATGATCGTCGACCGGCGCCAGCGCGCGACTGCGTCGGTCCCGATCCCCGCCCGTCGTCGCGGCCATCGCCTGCCCCGCATCGAAGGGGATGTCGACCGGCCGCTGGTGGTGATCGATGCCGGCCATGGCGGGCATGATCCGGGTGCCATCTCACCCCATGGCGGGATGCAGGAAAAGGACCTGACGCTGAAGACCGCGCGCGCCGTGCGCGACGTGCTGCTGGCGAGCGGGCGGGTACGCGTGGCGCTGACCCGCGACCGCGACGAATTCCTCGTGCTGCAGGAACGCTATGCGATCGCGCGGCGGCTGGGGGCCAGCCTGTTCATCTCGATCCACTGCGACAGCGCCGATAACCCGCAGGCGACCGGCGCCAGCATCTATACCCTGTCCGAAGTCGCCTCCGACCGCGAGGCCGCGCGCCTCGCCGCGCGTGAGAACAAGGCCGACATCCTCGCCGGCGTAGATCTCGGCCGCCAGAGCGCCGATATCTCGTCGATCCTGATCGACCTGACCCAGCGCGAGACGATGAACGCCTCGGCTGGCTTCGCCCGGCTGCTGGGCCGCGAAGCGACCGGCGTCATACCGCTCAAGCCCAATTATCACCGCATGGCGTCGCTGATGGTGCTCAAAGCGCCCGACCTGCCCTCGATCCTGTTCGAAACCGGCTATCTGTCGAACGAAGCGGACGCCCAGCGGCTCGATTCGGTCGAGGGTCGCCGCGCGATCGCCAAAAGCGTGGAACGCGCGGTCGAGGTCTATTTCGCGCGGCGGCTGGCGGCGCGCTGAGGATCAGATCGCGGTCAGCGGTCCGCTGGCGACGACCGGGCCTGTCGGTGTCGCCTGCGGCGATCCGCCCGGAGGCTCGATCGAGATGGCAAGCACTAATCCTGCCTGCAACGCCTCCCGCTCAGTCGCTGTCAATGCAAGACGAGTCGTTCCCGTGTCCGACAACAGCCCGAGCGAACGGGGCACGCCATCGCGAATGACCCAGAGCTGCGCGGCCTTGCCTGCGGGTGCGATACCGGTCGCAACCACCCGGATCTGCCCCGCTCCACGATCGACGATCGCGCTGATCGGCGTTCCTGCACCATCCGACGATTGCAGTGCGGCAAGCAACGTCACCGCCGGCGATCGGTCGACCGGCGGCAATACGGTTGGGGTCGGGCGCAGGATCATCAACAAGGCGGCTGCGGCGACAGCGGTGAGCGCGGCCGGAACGACCAGTCGCAGGCGGTTGCGCGGTTTCGGTAATGACGGTGCGCCGATGTTGTCGATCAGTCCCTGCGGCGCGGGAACCGGCCGAACCTCGGCGAGCATCGTAGCGAAATGCGCGCGCCACCATTCGACCTCGCGCGCAAAGTCCGGATCGGACAGCGTCCGGCGCAGAGCCTGTGCGCGTTCCTCTCCATCGAGCAGCCCTAATGCCAGTTCGCCGGCAAGCGCTTGATCCTCAGGCGTCACGGACGCATCCCCGCAAATTGAGCAGGCCACGACGTGCCCAGCTGCGTACCGTCGGTTCGGGTACGCCCTTGTCCTCGGCCAGCTGGGCGTAGGTCAATCCGCCGAAAAATGCGGTACGAAGGGTATCGCGCTGCCGAGGCTCTAGCGCATCGAGGCAATCGTACAGACGCTGCGCTTCCTCCGTGCGCTCGAGGACGGCGAGCTGGTCGGGCGTGTCGTCGGCAATCTGGTCTGCATCTTCGATCGGCCGCATCCGCCGCTTGCCATGCCCGCGCACCCAGTCGATCGACCGGTTGCGGGCGATCGTTCCCAACCACGACATCGGATGCGCCGCGGTCGGCACGAAGGTGCCCGCCCGGTTCCAGATCAGCTGGAAAACCTCGTGCAGGACGTCTTCGGCCGCACTGCGTTCCTGGCAGATTCGTAAGCAGATGCCGAACAGCGACGATGCGGTGAGTTCGTACAGCTGCCCCAAAGCTGCACGGTCCGCCGTACCGACGCGGTGCAGCAATTCGCAAATCGCGACGCGCGCTTGATACGGGTCGGCCGGACGATCCTTCACGTCCAAGGGCGTAGCGCGGTGACCGGTGCCACGCAACGAACGTGAACCGTACCGATCGCTTTCATCGCCTAATCGTGATTCGGCCCCAGCGACGGATCGAGATCGCGCGGGCGCACGAAGCTCGTCAGGTGCCCGCACCCGTCGCATGCTCCGGCCCAGTCGCCGTCCAGCTCGAGCACCGCGACGCTGGCGGTCGGGAATTTCTCTTCCACCGCCCCGCGCAACGGATTGCTATCCGCCGACAGCAGCAGGACGAGGTCTTCCAGCCCCGGATTATGCCCGACCAGCAGCGCGCGCTCCGCATCGGCGGGCAACGCGCGGATGACGTCGAGCATCGTGCCGGCCGAGGCGAGGTAGAGCGTGCGATCGTGGCGGGCCTCAGGCATCGCGCCAAACCCACGCCGGAAATGGTCGAGCGTCTCGACCACCCGCTTCGCCGAACTGGCAACCACCGTGTCGAAGGTCAGCCCGGCCTGTCGCGCATGGGCACCCATCGCGGTCGCGGCGCGTGCACCCTTGGCATTGAGGGGCCGTTCGTAATCGCTGAGCGCCGGATCGTCCCAGCCCGACTTGGCATGGCGCAGCAGCGTCAGCGTCTTCATAGCGGCGGCTCCATCGGCAGGGCCTGCGCCCCATGCCCGACTTCGGCTCCCAAGGAAAGAGCGCGCGCGACCGCCTCGTCCAGCGTGCAGCGGATGACCGGTGTTCCTTTGGGAAACGCGCCGAGCAACCGCGATGGCATGGCGGCCGACAGCAGCACGAACAGCCCGCGATCGTCGGCGCGGCGGATCAGCCGCCCGAACGCCTGGGCGAGGCGCGCGCGGACCATCCGGTCGTCATAGGCGCTGCCGCCCCCCGCCAGCCGGCGCGCGGCGTGGAGCACGCCGGGCTTCACCCATGGCACCCCCTCCATCACCACCATCCTCAGCGAATGGCCGGGCACATCGACCCCGTCGCGCAGCGCATCGGTGCCGATCAGCGAGGCGCGCGGATCGTCGCGAAAGATATCGACCAGCGTGCCGGTATCGATCGGATCGACATGCTGGGCATAGAGCGGCAGCCCGTCACGCGCCAACCGGTCGGCAATCCGCGCATGCACGCCGCGCAGCCGTCGGATCGCGGTGAACAGTCCCAGCGTGCCGCCGCCGGCCGCAACGATCAGTCGGCCATAGGCATTGGCGAGCGCGGGCAGGTCGCCGCGCTTCACATCGGTGACGATCAGCACCTCGGCCTGTCGCGCGTAGGCGAACGGGCTGACCGCCTCGAAATGGCTCGGCTGGCGCAGCAGGTGCGGCGCGCCGACGCGCGCATCTGCCACGTCCCAGTCGCCGCCGGCGCGTAAGGTAGCGGAGGTAACCAGCACGCCATGCGCGGGCTTCAGCACTTTTTCGGCGAAGGGGCGGCTGGGGTCGAGCCAATGGCGATGCAGGCCCATGTCATATTCGCGGCCCTCGACCCGGTCGACCGTCATCCAGTCGACGAAATCGGGATCGACCGGCCCGCCGATCCGCGCGAGCAGCCGACCCCATGCGGCGACCGTCTCCGCCCGCCAGCCAAGCGAAGCGATCGCCCCCTCGATCCGCGCCCGCGCCGGCCCGTCCATCCAGTCCGGCCCTTCGGTCAGCACCGCCTCCAGCCGCTTGCCGAGCGCTATGAGGGGCCGCAGCAGCGCGTCCAGCGCCTGCGCGGCCGGGCCGGCGGCATCGACCAGCTCGGGCGGCGGTTCGCTGAGTTCGGTCTCCAGCCCATAGCCCGCCTCGCCATCCTTCGCGCGGGCGAAGACCGCACCGCGGACGCAGGCGAGCAGTTCCTCGACCGGCCCGAACGGATTGCCTTCCTGAATCCGCGACAGCCACCCCTCGGCCGGCAGCAGTCGCGCGGCATCGACCGCCGCCACAACCGCCTCGCCGCCCGCTGCGTCATAGCTCGCGACATCGGACAGCCGCGCCGCCAGTCCCCGCCGCCGCCCGCGCCCGCCGCCTTCCGGCCCCAGCACCCAGCGGCGGATCTCGATCGCCTCCATGCCCGTCAGCGCGGCGGAGAACATCGCGTCGGCCGCCTCGAACAGGTGATGGCCCTCGTCGAAGACATAGCGTGTCGGCCGCGTGCCGGTTTCGCGTCCCCGCGCGGCGTTGACCATCACCAGCGCATGGTTGGCGATGACGATATCCGCCTGCGCCGATGCCCGCGCCGCGCGTTCGATGAAGCATTTGCGGTAATGCGGGCAGCCGGCATAGATGCACTCGCCCCGCCGGTCGGTCAGCGCGGTCGACCCGTTGCGCCGGAACAGCGTCGGCAGCCAGCCGGGCAGGTCGCCGCCGACCATGTCGCCATCGGCGCTGTATGCCGCCCAGCGCGCGACCAGTTGCGCCAGCACCGCCGCCCGCCCCTGAAACCCGCCCTGCAGCGCGTCCTCGAGGTTCAGCAGGCACAGATAATTCTCGCGCCCCTTGCGCGTCACCACCTTCGCGCGGCGCACGGCGGGATCGGGAAAGACACGGGTGCTTTCCTGCGCCAGCTGGCGTTGCAACGCCTTGGTAAAGGTCGATACCCACACCGCGCCATCGGCGGTCTCGGACCAGAGCGACGCGGGGGCGAGATAGCCCAAGGTCTTGCCGATGCCGGTCCCGGCCTCCGCCAGCACCAGATTGGGCGTGTCGCGCGCCACGCGCGGGGCAAAGGCAACGGCGGCGGCAGCGGCAAAGGCGCGCTGTCCCGGCCGTGCCTCCGCCGCACTCCCGGTCAGGCTCGCCAGCCGCTCGGCAACCGCATCGGGTGCCAGCGTCACCGTGCGCGGATGGGCACGCGGCGGCGCCTCCTCCCATTCAGGCAATTTGCTGAACAGCCAGCGTTCGGCGGTATCCGGCTTGGGCAGCACCTGCCCCAGCGCCGGTGCCCAGGGCCAGCGCAGCCGGAACAGCGACCGCGCGGCGGTCCACGCGCCTTCCTGTTCGGCCCAGGGCGCAGACGCGGTCGCGATCAGCGCCGCCGCCGCCCGCCGCAACAGGTCGGCGATGCCCGCTTCGTCCGCCGGCAGCGGCAGGTCGAGCGCCTGCGCGATCCCCTTGGGCGTCGGCACCGCGAAGCGCGCGGGATGGACGAAGGCAAACAGCTCCAATAGGTCGAGCCCGGACAGCTCGGCATAGCCCAGCCGTTGCCCGATCAGCGGCGCGTTGAGCACGATCGTCGGCGTATCCGCGACCAGCGCGATCGCCTCCCCCCGGCTGACCTCGCGCGTGCCGTCGCGGGTCGCGATCCAGACGCCCGAATGGCTGGCGTGCAGGGCGGGATAGGGGAGCATGGAACCGCCTTACCGATCTACGCGCCAGAACGGAAGCGGAACGCGCCAAATCCTCCCCGGCACGGGGAGGGGGACCAGCGAAGCAGGTGGAGGGGTCGGTCCACATACGGAAGGGTAACGTTGCGCCGCCCGCCCCCTCCACCATCCTTCGGATGGTCCCCCTCCCCATGAATGGGGAGGAGCTTAGTCGCCGATCTTCTCCCGCTGCCGCTCCGCCCAGTCGCGACCCTCGTCACCGCCCCACAACAGCCAAGCAATATACCCTGCCGACGGATCGTTGTCGTCGCCCCAGCTATGCGCCTTCGTATCCTTGTCGACCTTGTGCCGCGCGAAATAGCTGTGCATCGATTTGACGTCGGCGTCCGACATCGGCCCGCCATCGGCGATCTGCTTCGCCCGCTTTACGCCGACCTCGGTCCCGCCGCGATCGAACTTGTCGCGCAGCTTCAGGCCCTTTTCGGCGTTCGCCGCCATCTTCTTCGTCGGTTTGTGCTCGTCGGCCATCGGCTATCCTCTCTGGACGGCTCAATCGTTTCAGCCGCTTGCCCGTTCCCTTACCACAGCACGCCCTTTTCGGGTTTCAGCGGTTCGGGCGCCGAATCGCCGATCGCCTGCAACAGGTCGATCTCGATCGTCCGGCACATCGCGGTCAGCGGCAGGTCGTGCACCGTATTGGCGAACGGATCGGCCAGATCCTCGCCGATCTGCAACACCGCCAGGAACATCAGCCCGGCAAGACCCGAGCCGAGCGGCGTCGCAATGCCCAGCGTCTCGACCAGCCCGATCGGCAGGACGATGCAGAACAGCCGCGTGAACAGCGACGGCAGGAAGCGATATTGCACCGGCAGCGGCGTGTTCTTGATCCGCTCCATCCCGCCCTGCGCATTGGCGATATCGATCAGCACGCTTTCGAGGCTGGTCTGCTGGATGCTGTCGATCCAGCCGCGCCGCTGCGCCTCGCCGATGCGGGCGCCGGTGCCGTCGAGCAGCCCGTTGGCGACATTGGTCCGGCCGAGCGGCTCACCCGCCTCTTCGCGCGACAGGAAGCGGTGGACGTCGTCCTTCGAATCCAGCCGCCGCAACTGGCAGCGCAGCGCATTCACATAGGCGATATGGCGCAGCGCGATCGACCGTTTCAGGTCGCGCTTCGGCCCTTCATCCTCCGGACCGATGAAGGCGATCGCGCCACGCGCCAGGTTGCGCGATGCGTTGATCATCAGCCCCCAGAGCGAGCGCCCTTCCCACCAGCGCGCATAGGCCGAATTGACCCGAAAGCCGAGGAACAGCGCCAGGGCCGAACCGAAGATGGTCAACGGCAACGACGGCGCTTTGAACGGCAGCACGAAATAGACGACGGTGACGATCACGTCCCAGATGAACAGGGCGAGCGCCGGCTTCCAGACTTCGGCGACGATGCGGGACAGGCGGGGGGCGTCGGATACGATCATCGTCGGACGCTACGCCCGACACGGGCCAAGGTTGCGTCGCAACAGGTGGAAATTATTCCACTTACCGCGTATCTGGACCGGATGATCGACGCAGAACTTCGCAACGCAGCAATGGTTTCAAAGGCTTGGCCCTATGAAGAGGCGCGCAAGCTGTTGAAGCGCTATCCGGACGGAAAGCCGGGCGGTGCGCCGATCCTGTTCGAAACCGGCTATGGCCCGTCGGGCCTGCCGCATATCGGCACGTTCAACGAAGTGCTGCGCACGACGATGGTCCGCCGCGCGTTCGAGGAACTGTCGGACCAGCCGACCCGGCTGATCGCGTTCTCGGACGACATGGACGGCCTGCGCAAGGTGCCGGACAATGTGCCGAACGGCGACATGCTGCGCGGCCATCTCGGCAAGCCGTTGAGCGAGATTCCCGATCCGTTCGGGACGCATTCGAGTTTCGCCGCGCACAACAACGCCCGGCTGCGCGCATTCCTCGACCAGTACGGCTTCGAGTACGAGTTCGCGTCGTCGACCGATTATTATCGCGGCGGGAAGTTCGACGAGGCGCTGAAGGACGTGCTGCGCAACATGCAGGCGATCCTTGACATCATGCTGCCGACGCTGGGCGCCGAACGCCGTGCGACCTATTCGCCGGTGCTGCCGATCTCGCCGACCAGCGGCATCGTGCTGCAGGTGCCGGTCGAGGTGCTGGACGCCGATACCGGCATGGTCGCGTTCATGGACGGCGACACCCGCGTCGAACAATCGATCCTGTCGGGCGGCGCGAAGCTGCAATGGAAGGTCGACTGGGCGATGCGCTGGGTCGCCTTGGGCGTCGATTACGAGATGGCCGGCAAGGACCTGATCGATTCGGTCACCCAGTCGTCGAAGATCGCCCGCGTGCTGGGCGCCCGCCCGCCCGAGGGCTTCAACTACGAAATGTTCCTCGACGAACATGGGCAGAAGATTTCGAAGTCGAAGGGCAACGGCCTCAGCCTCGAACAATGGCTGACCTATGGCCCGCCGGAAAGCGTCGCCTTCTACGCCTATCGCGAACCGAAAAAGGCCAAGCAGCTCCATCTGGGCGTGATCCCGCGCGCGATCGACGAATATTGGCAGTTCCGCGCCAATTACGATGCGCAGCCGATCGAACAGAAGCTGGGCAACCCGGTCCATCACATCCATGGCGGCCCGCCGCCGGCGGAGACGTTGCCGGTCACCTTCGGCCTGCTGCTCAACCTCGTCGGCGTGATGGGGGAGGCGACCAAGCCGCAGGTGTGGGGCTATCTCGCCAACTATGTCAAAGATGCCAGCGCCGAGCGCTATCCGGCGCTCGACGCGCTGATCGACCATGCGCTGGCCTATGTCCGCGACGTGGCCGACAAGCCCGAACGCCGCGCCCCGACCGAGGTCGAACGCGCCGCGCTCGAACGACTCGACGCCGATCTGGCGGCGATGCCCGCCGATGCGAGTGCGGAGGATATCCAAAACGCGGTGTACGAGATCGGCAAGACCGCCGGGTTCGAGTCGCTCAGGGACTGGTTCAAGGCCTGCTACGAAACGCTGCTCGGCACGGCCCAGGGCCCGCGCATGGGCAGCTTCATCGCGCTCTACGGCATCGACAACACCCGCAAGCTGATCGCCGAGGCGCTGGCGCGCTGACCGCTGCAATTGACGTCACCCTCAAACCGTACCCCCGCGCAGGCGGGGGTCTAGGGTCAAGCAAAACAACGGGTTGCGTGTGCCGCCCTGGACCCCCGCCTGCGCGGGGGTACGCTATCGAGCGAGAGGATGCGCCCTACTTCCGATCCTCGTAGAACTTCTTGACGACGTTCCAGCCTTCCTCCGCCGTCTCGACGAAGGTGATCAGGTCGAGATCGCGTTCCGAAATTACGCCTTCCTCGACCAGCGCGTCCCAGTTGACGACCCGGTCCCAGAATTCGCGGCCATAGAACAGCACCGGGATCGGCTCGATCTTGCCGGTCTGGATGAGGGTCAGCAGCTCGAAACTCTCGTCGAACGTGCCGAATCCGCCCGGGAACACCGCCACCGCGCGGGCGCGCAGCAGGAAGTGCATCTTGCGCAGCGCGAAATAATGGAACTGCATCGACAGCGCCGGGGTGACGTACGGGTTCGGCGCCTGCTCATGCGGCAGGACGATGTTCAACCCGATCGATTCGGCCCCGGCCTCGTTCGCGCCGCGATTGGCCGCTTCCATGATCGACGGGCCGCCGCCCGAACACACGACGAAGTGGCGCTTGCCGTTCAGATCGTCGGGAAACTGGCTGGCGTGGAAGGCAAGCTCGCGCGCCACGTCGTAATAATGCGACTTGGCGACGATCCGCTCGGCGATGGCGCGCGCTTTGTCGTCCTGCGCCAGGTCGAGCAGCACTTCGGCCTTTTCCGGCTCAGGAATGCGCGCCGAACCGTAGATGACGAAGGTCGAGGCGATGTTCGCCTCGTCGAGCAGCAGCGAGGGCTTGAGCAGCTCGAGCTGGAACCGCACCGGCCGCAAATCCTCGCGCAACAGGAACTCCATGTCCTGGAACGCCAGTCGATAGGCGGGATGTTCGGTCTGGGGGGTCGACAGCTGCGCGCGGGCCGCTTCGGCTTCCTGCTTGGCCCCGCGGAACACGCGGGACGGTACTTTTGTATCGGTCATAGGTGGCGAAGTTGTAAGCACGCCTGCGAACAGCGGCAAGCGCCTTGCATCATCGGCACAGCGGCCGCCCGCCCATGTCGAGATGGAAGTGGTTGCGGTGCGCGGCGTTATAGTCGGGGCCGAGCGTGGTGACGAACCGTTTGCAGGCCGATCGGTGCACGATGCGCAGGAACTCGCGCACCTGCGGGTCGGTGCTGTTCCAGTCGCGCTCCAGCACGATTCGCCGTCCGTCGGCCAGGGTGAAGCTGCCGATATCGACGGCATTTGCCAGGCCATGTTCCGACACCCGCCCGGCGGAGCCTGCGCTGCCGCCGATGATCCCGCGACAGGCATAGGTGCCATAGCTGTCGATCCGGACCACCTCGCTGCCCAGGATCTGCCGTGCGGCGGGCCGGACGCCGTGCCGGACCCAGCCGACCAACGCGCGCGCCACCGGACAGCGTATCGCCTTCAACCCCGAAACCGGTGTGCCGATATCGAGCAGCTGCACCGCGCCCAGCACGACGCAGCCCGATCCATAGTCGCGATCGGGCAGCGGGCTGAACCGCACCTCGGCCCGCGACAGGTCGGCGAAGCATTGCTGCGTATCGCGCGGCGTCGCGCCCGGCAGCGTCACCGGACCCGACGGGCGCTGCGCAATGGGACGGGGCGGGGGCGGGGCGTCGCGGCGTTCGCCACCGACACAGGCGGACAACAGCAACAGGGCAAGCGGAATCGACCGGTGGAACGCAACCATCGGCCGATATCGTTTCACGACGCCCGCCACGCGACAAGCGCCCTGCGCCGGTCCGTGCAATCGATGCCATCGATCCGGTTGGGGTAACCGCTGTCACAAGGGATTGCCTGCACTAGTAGTTTTTGAATATGTACTACTTTCGGATGACCCGGTGACGGGCGACCTCACCCCGCGCGCCGGCAACGGACCGCTTCGCAAAGGAATGCAGCGTGACCATTCTCGTTCGAACCCTGTCCGATCGCGTGTTCGAAATCGTGCGGGAACGTATCGTCAGCGGCGCGCTGCCCGAAACCGTGCCGATCCGGCAGGATGCGCTAGCCAGCGAACTGGGCGTCAGCAAGATTCCCCTTCGCGAGGCACTCGCCCGCCTCGAACAGGAAGGCCTCGTCGCCGGACAGGCCAATCGCGGCTATACCGTGCGGCCGATGTCGGCGTTGCAGGCCGAGGAAATCTACGAACTGCGCATCGCGGTGGAACCGAGCGCCGCCGCCTATGCCGCGCGCCATGCCGATGATCGCCACCGCGCGGCAGCGGTCGAGGCGTTCGACCGGCTGAAGGATGGCAGCGACGCCGACCTGCTCGACGCGGCGGCGCGCAACCGCGCCTTCCACGCCGCGCTGGTGGCCGCCGCCGGGCGCGACCTGACGATCGAGCTGGTGCAGCGGCTGTCGGTGCTCGCCGAACGCTATGTCGTGGCGCACCTCCGTCCCGCCGGCCGCGGCGACCGCGCGCAGGAGGAACATCGCGCCTTGCTGGAGGCGTGGCTGGCGCGCGATGCCGACACGGTGCAGGCGATGCTCACCCGGCATCTGAACGACACGATCGAGGATCTGCGTGGCGAATTCGCGGCGGCGGCCGCCGCCTGACGCCGGGGTGGGCCGCCCCGTGGCGATCGGCTATAGCGCCGCGATGGTTCGCTTTCTCTCCGGCGTCGTCGCCCTCCTGCTCGTCGCCGCGCCCGCTGCCGCCCGCGACATCCTGTTCATCGGCAACAGTTTTACCTTCGGCGCAGGCTCGCCGGTTGAACACTACCGCCCCGCCAGCGTAACCGACCTGAACCGCGACGGGATTGGTGGCGTGCCCGCGCTGTTTCGCAGCTTCGCCGAACAGGCCGGGCTCGACTGGACGGTGTCGCTCGAAACCTCGCCGGGCAAGGATCTGGCGTTCCATTACGCCAACAAGCGCGCGGCGATCGACCGGCGCTGGGACGTGGTGATCCTGCAGGGCTATTCGACGCTCGACGCGGAAAAGCCGGGCGATGCGACGCGGCATGGCATTGCCGCCGGCCAGCTGGCGGCGCTGGTCCGCGCGCGCAATCCCAGGGCGCAGGTGAAGCTGGTCGAAACCTGGTCGCGCGCCGACCTGACCTATCGTTCCGGCAGCCGCTGGTCGGGCAAGCCGATCGCGACCATGGCGCAGGACCTGGCCGCCGCCAATCGCCGAGTCGCGCGGACGACCCCGGGAATCTCGGGCACGATCCCCGTGGGATTGGCGTGGAACCGCGCGATCGCAACCGGGGTGGCGGACGCCAACCCCTATGACGGGATCGATCCCGGCAAGCTCGGGCTGTGGGCCGACGATCATTATCATGGCAGCACCGCCGGCTATTATCTGGAGGCGTTGGCCGTCTTCGGTCGCGTCACCGGCTATGACGTCCGCCGCCTGGGTGCGAAGGAACGCTCGGCCGCCGATCTCGGCCTGACCGGGAACCAGGCGGTCGCGTTGCAGCGGATTGCGTGGGAAACGCTCCGCCGGAACCGCTGATGCGACGGCTGGCGATGGTTGCGTTGCTGCTGCTGGCCGGCTGCGGCGGCGGCGATGCCGACCGGGCCGGACGGTTGCGCAGCGTCGGACCGAACCCCGATCTGGCCGCGCTGCTGCGGGTCGCTAATGTCGATGCCGGCCGCCGCGCGTTCGGACAGTGCGCGGCATGCCATACCATCGGCGCAGGCGGGCAGTCGCTCGCCGGTCCCAACCTCCACGCCATGATGGGCCGCGCCGTCGCGAGCAACCCGCGCTTCGGCTATACCCAGGCGCTGATCGACCATGGCGGACGCTGGAATGCGGCGCGGATGGACGCATGGCTCGCCGCACCGGCGGGGGTGGTGCCGGGCACGCGCATGGCCTTTGCCGGCGTGCGCGACCCGATGGAGCGCGCCGATCTGATCGCCTATCTGCAGTCGGAGAGCCGGTAGCTACTCGCTCGCTGCCAGACGGGGGATCAGGTAGTTACAACTGATGCCCGGTCCGGTCGCGCTTGGTTGCCAGATAGCGTTCGTTGTGGGGGTTGGGGGGGAGATGGTGTGCAACCCGTTCGACCACGGTGATGCCGGTCGCCTCCAGCCCGGCGACCTTGGCCGGGTTGTTGGTCAGCAGGCGAATCTGCCGCTGGCCCAGTAACGACAGCATCCGCCCCGCCACCCCGAAATCGCGCGCGTCGATCGCGAAGCCCAGCCGGGTATTGGCGTCGACCGTGTCGAATCCCTGGTCCTGCAACGCATAGGCGCGCAGTTTGTTGACCAGTCCGATTCCGCGCCCTTCCTGCCGCAGATACAGCAGGATGCCCCAGTTCGCGTGCGATATGGCGTGGATCGCGGCGTGCAGCTGCGGCCCGCAATCGCATTTCAGGCTGCCCAGCACATCGCCGGTCAGGCATTCGCTGTGCAGCCGGACGAGCGGCGGGCGCCCGTCGGGCTGGCCGATGACCAGTGCGACATGCTCGCCCGCCGCATCGGGCGTGCGGAAGGCGACGATCTCGCTCTGCTCGGCACCTGCCACCGGCAGCTTCGCCCGCGCGACGATGGCCAACCGGTTCGCATCCTCATGCGCGTCGATCGCCGCCGGAGTGATCGTCACCTCGGCGCCCGTACCACCCGCAAAGAAGGCCGGCAGCAGCCCCGCGACTCGCGCCAGCCGCAGCGCGGCGGCGGCGGCAAGCGGGGCGGGCGAGTCGATCCCGCGAAACGGCCCCTTCATCGGCGTGGCGAGATCGAGCTGCGGATCGGCCAGCGCGGTCGCGGCGGCGAAATCGGTCCATGCCTCGCGCCGGATCGACACCGGCTGGTCTGGCTCGGCCGCCGCGCGCTGGTTGACGATGCGCAGCGTTTCCGCCCGCCCGAACGACAACAGGATATGCGCCTGACCAACGGGGTCGAACCGCGCCAGCCGTTCGGCGTCCGCCGTCTCGATCGGCAACAGCGTCAGCGCCGTCTCGCCGGGCGCCGCGATCGCGATCGCCCAGCCGCGGCGAAGCGCATCGATCGCGCGGGCAACGTCGCGGGTTTCGCTCAAAATGCGAACTCGGTGACGATCGGGATATGGTCGCTGGGCTTCAGCCAGTTGCGGCAATCCTCGTGGACGCGGTGCGCCGTCGCCTTGGCCGCCACGTCGCGGCTGGCCCACATATGGTCGAGTCGCCGCCCGCGATCCGACGCCGCCCAGTCCTTCGCGCGGTAGCTCCACCAGGTGAACAGCCGCTCGGGCGCCGGAATGAACTGCCGCCCCAGATCGACCCAGTCGTTCGCCGCCTGCAACCGGCCCAGCGCCTCGACCTCGATCGGGGTATGGCTGACGACGTCGAGCAGCTGCTTGTGGCTCCACACGTCGCTTTCCAGTGGCGCGATGTTGAAGTCGCCGACCAGCAGCGTCGGGATGCCCGCCAGCCCCGCCGACCACGTCGTCATGCGTTCGATGAAGTCCAGCTTCTGCCCGAACTTCGGATTCACCTCGCGGTCGGGCACGTCGCCGCCCGCCGGGATGTAGACATTCTCGATCCTGAGCCCATTGGCCAGCCGCACGCCGATATGCCGCGCCTCGCCATTGGCCTGCCAGTCGAGCCGGTCATCCTCGGCCAGCGGCACCTTCGACACGACGGCGACCCCGTGGTGCATCCGCTGCCCGTTGATCGCGATATGGGTATAGCCCAGCCGCCGCAGCGGATCGTGCGGGAAATCCTGGTTCACCACCTTCGTCTCCTGCAGGCACAGCACGTCGGGCTGCGCCTCGCGCAGGAATTTTTCGACAATGTCCATGCGGAAGCGGACGGAATTGATGTTCCACGAAGCGACCGAAAGCGTGTCCATGGCCACCGCCTGTATCGCCGCAAATGCGCTCGCGCCAGATGGCGGACGGCGCAAAAGGAAAGGCCCCCGCTCCGGGGGCATGGAGCGAGGGCCGACCTAGCGTTGGTCACGCAGGCGGGCGTTGGAGACCCGGGCAACAGGGGGGAAAATCCCGGACGCGCCCCAACGCCGCAGAAACGTTCATAGGGTCAGAAACCTGTCGCCAAGATGAACGTCATGCGTATTTTTTGGAATTTGGCCGTATTGGCTGGCTTTGAACCATGGTGCGGTACCGGCCCACTCCCCCACTCCCCCACTCCCCCACTCCC
>NZ_LQQO01000035.1 GCF_001619955.1 Sphingomonas hankookensis
TGCTGGGCGATCCCCGCCACGACTGGCTGCATGGCAACCCTGCGCTGATCCGCGAAGCGTCGCTCGACCTGTCCGACACGGCGCTGACGGACGCGAGCGCGACGCTCGACCTGCTCCACGACCGCGCGGCGATGCCGATCGGTCAGTCGGTCAAGCTGGGCAGCCAGACGCGCGGCGGGCTGTTCCAGCGTGACGAATCCGCGATCCGGGTCGTCGCGCAGGCGGTGGAGCGGGCGCTCGGTGCCTATCGCGAGTCGCTGCCCGCGGCCGATCCGACGCATCCGTTGCTGCGGGCCCGCGTGCGGCCGTGGCGGATCGCAGGAAGCTGGTCGATCCGTTTGAGCGGGGAGGGGCGCCACGCGCCGCATGTCCACCCCCAAGGGCTGTTGTCGTCGGCGGCCTATTTCGAAGTACCCGGTGGCGAGGCGGGCATGCTGGAGCTTGGCCGGCCGCCTGCGAACCTGCGCCTCGACCTGGCGCCGCTGCGGACGGTCGTGCCGCGCGTCGGACATTGCGTCCTGTTCCCCAGCACCCTGTTCCACGGCACCCGGCCTATCGCGTCGGGCAAGCGGATGACGATCGCCTTCGACGTCGCTTCACGCTGACAGCGAAAGGGGCACCCGCGTTGCCGCGGATGCCCCCCTTGTTTCCATCGACGGACGACGGCGTCAGAACTGAAGCCGTGCACCCACGAAGAAATCGCGACCCAGCACGTCATAGGTTCCGGGGAAGGTGTTCGCCTGTTCCTGCAGCGAGCCGAGCACTTCCGGCTTCTGGTTGGTCAGGTTGTTGACGCCGATGTTGATCTGCAGCTTGTCGGTCGCATCGAACGCCGCGGCCAGATCGACATAGTTCACCGCGCCGATCCGTGCGTTCGGGAACAGCGCCGGATCCTGCGGCGTGCGCACCAGGCCGACGAACGTGTTGTTGAGACGACGATCCTCGACGCCACCGAAGTAGCGCCAGCGCGCCGACAGGACCATCGGGCCGTCGGATACGCTGAGGCGGGCATTGTGCTTCCACTTCGGCATCGGGTTGAGCGTCGGAACGATCGGAACCGAACCCTCGCCGATCGTCTCACGCTCCGGAATCGCGGCGACCGACGTGCTACGGAACTTGTCGAGCCACGTGCCGAGGAACGAGAAGCTGATGTTCGAACGATCCCCGCCGGTGATCGAGAAATCGACCGGCAGCGAATAATCGGCGGCGACGTCGATGCCCGAGGTCCGGAGCGTCGCGATGTTGGCCGACAGCACGTTCGGGTTACGTCCGCCCGACGTTTCGCCGATCGCCCCGGTTGCCGTGTTGCGAACGCCCTGGAAGATCGAACAGATCGGGTTGCTGAGGTTCTGTGCCACGGTGAAGCACAGCGACAGCGCATCGTTCAGGCCGCCACCGAAGGTCGCAATCGTGTCCTGCACCTTGATGTTGAAGTAATCGACCGTGACGTTCAGGCGCGGAATGAAGCTCGGACGGAACACGACACCGGCGGTGTAGGTGTCCGAGGTTTCTTCCTGCAGGTTGGGATCGCCGCCAAAATTGGCCTGGATCTGGGCGTTCGGCTGCACCGCGCGGGTAAAGACCGCAGCCGCCGGCACGCCGTTGGCGATGCAGAGCTGGCGGATGGCCTCCGTCCGGTTGGCCGGGGCGCCGCGATCCGAACACGGGTCCTGCGCCTGCGGGAATCCGGTCGAGTTGCCGCCGAACAGGTCCTGCACGTTCGGCGCACGCACCGCACGGGCATATTGGCCACGCAGCGTGATGTCGCGGACTGGCGAGAGCTGCGCACCGGCGGCATAGGTCCACACCCCGCCCACTGCGTTCAGCGAATAGTCCGAATAGCGGGCGTTGCCGGTCAGTTCGAGCTTGTGGACGATGTTCTCGCTCAGCAGCGGCACGTTCAGTTCGCCGAACACTTCGCGCGCACTATATTCGCCGCTGGTCGGCTGACCCGCGTTGAAGCCGGCGACGTCGCCCGATGCCAGGAAGGTGTCGGGACGATAGCTGGCCGACATGCCGCGATATTCGACACCGGCGGCGAAGGCGACCGCATCGGCATTGTTGCCGATGGTGAACAGGTCGCCGTTCACCGAGCCGACGAAGTTGCGGATGTCCGAGCGTTCGAGGTTGGTCGAATTGATCGTGACGTAGCGGATCGCCGCCGGATCGGCGAGGCCGAGCCCGAAGACGTTGAGCGGACGGCAGCCGGCAAGACGCGCAGCGGCGTTGCGGCACTGGAGGGTGCCGTTGACGATCTCCGTCTCGGTCGCCGCGGCGAAGCGGCTGCGCGAGATGTTGCCCTGCTGGAACTGCTGGTTCTCGGTCCGGGCGTACATATAGTACACGTCGAAGCGCAGGTCCTCGGTGATGTCGCCGCGGATACCGCCCAGCAGGCGGAACGCGGTACGGCTGGCGTCGACGTTGCGCGGACCCGACTGGTTGAACCGGAAGTTTACGTTGGTGGTGACATAGCCGTCGCCATCGGTGTCGAGCGGACGCAGCAGGCCGCGCGTCTGGTCGTTGAACCAGGGGCTGGCGATCTGCAGGTTCAGCGCCTGGCCGATCGGCGTGGGGGCCAGTTCCTGCGGGACCGACGTCTTGACGAAGCTCAGTTCGGTATAGCCGGTGATGTTCTCGGCGATTTCATAGCTGCCATAGCCACCCATCAGGTAGCGTTCCTGCGGCAGCTGCAGATAGTTGTCGGGCGCGAAGTTGTAGAGATCGGCCGGATCGTTGAACGCACGCGTGCCGCCGCCGGTCGGGTTGAACACATAGCCGAGCGCCGCGCCGCCGGTGGTGATGGCGGGCAGGGTCGCGATCGGGGTCGATGCCGAACCCTGCGGCACCAGGCCGACTTCGCCGCCGCGCGTGGCGCAGGTCGACAGCGCGCCGCCGAGGTTGGTGCCGATGCCGGTCTGCGAATTGGTCGAACCGCGCACGATGCAGCCATCGCCCGCTGCATTGCGCGAGAAGGCGCGCGCGTCCTGGAAGATCGGTTCGCGACGGGTATAGTTGGCATAGACGGTGACCGAGCCGCGACCGTCGGCGAACTTCGATCCGAACGCGAAGTTCACGTCATAGCGTGCGCCGTCGCCCTGTTCGGTCAGCGCATACTGCCCGCCGATGATGGCGCCGTTCAGGTCCTGACGCAGGTTGAAGTTGACGACGCCGGCAATCGCATCCGAACCATAGGTCGCCGACTGACCGCCGGTCAGCACTTCGACATTCTGCAGCATGAACTGCGGAATGGTGTTCAGGTCGACGATCTGGTTGGTGTCGTACGACATCCAGCGGCGGCCGTTGACCAGCACCAGCGTGCGGGTGGCGCCCAGGTTGCGCAGGTTGAGCGTCGCCGCGCCGGTGCCCGGGTTGTTCGAGAACCCGGTCGTGCCCGGCACGGCCTGCGGCAGCGTGTTGATGACCTGTTCGACGTTGACCGCGCCAGTCAGCTGGAATTCTTCCGCCGCCACGACCGCGATCGGGCTGGGCGAGGTCAGGTCGCGCCGCTGGATGCGCGATCCGGTGACCACGATCGTATCGTCACCGGTGCCGCTGGCTTCGGTCGTTTCCTGAAGCCCGGTCCCGGTCGTCGGTTCGGCGACCTGCGCCAGCGCGGGCGAGGTCAGCGCGATCGCAGCCCCGGCAAAGACGGTGGTCGTCAGCAATCGCGAGCGAAATGCTACCATGTAGGATGATCCCCCAATTCGTTACGATGCGCGGCGTGCGCTTCGTGGAGCCGCCAGTTCGATCTGGTTTGCGTGGTCCTGCGGGTCACTAGATCAATCGAAGATCGAGATCGCAACCGGGCAGAAGGGGGGCAGTGTCGGTTATGTAATGGATGTGTCTTTTTAGTTACATCCGTAATCACTATCGAGAAGTCGGAAACAATAAGAAACAATATGGATATATTGTGTAGGGGCCGTGGAGGTTTCGAGTACTCGTTCGCTTAGTAAGTTTGCTTGAACATCATCACTGATTTGGGGTGGCGATGTAGCCGTGCCACGGCTTGAACGTATGCCATGCACACCGTTCTACGCATCGCATACGGAATACCATTTTAGCGGCAAATTCTATTGCGATCCGGCATAATGGACGCGACGATCCTCACGGATCGGCCGGGCGGATCTGTTCCCGTCATCCGCCAAGCCTGTACAGGCTTCTGCGCTGCGCGGCCGGGTCTGCCAGCAACCGGATAGTGCCCGTGCGAGGAGGGCGATGCCCGGCCATTACCGGGCCCGCCAGACGAGCCACGTCTCGTCGATGTCTCTGGTCGGGGCGACAGGATTCGAACCTGCGACCCCCACACCCCCAGTGTGATGCGCTACCAGGCTGCGCTACGCCCCGATCAGAGAGGGCGTGCCTTTAGGGCGGCTTTCGTCGCCATGCAAGCCCGAAGCGTGCGGGTGGGCAAATGTTGCGTGGGGGCCAAGCAGATGATAGCTGCCCGCAGTTAATCAGGATGCCGTGTCCGCGGCGTCCGCTATCTCGGACATTCAGGCCAGCAATGCTCGTACCCTCCGCTTTCGCCCAGACCGCTGCCGCCCCTGCGGCATCGGGTGGTTTTCTCGGCACGCTCATCGGCATCGCGCCGCTGCTGCTGATCTTCGTCGCCTTCTACTTCCTGCTGATCCGTCCGCAGTCGAAGCGGATGAAGACGCTGCAGAACGCCATCGCCGCGGTGAAGCGGGGCGATCAGGTCGTCACCGCCGGCGGCGTCATCGGCAAGGTGACCAAGGTCGAGGACGCGTTCGTCGAGGTCGAGATCGCCGCCAACACCCGCGTCCGCGTGGTGAAGGCGACCATCGCCGAAGTCACGCCGCCCGCCGGCGCCAAGCCCGCGAACGACTGATGCTCGACTTTCCCCGCTGGAAACGGATCGCCATCTGGGCGTCCGTGATCCTGTTGGCGCTGTTCGCGGTGCCGAGCCTGCTGCCCGAAGCGACGCGCGCGAAGCTGCCCGGCTGGGTGCCGACGCCGACGATCAATTTCGGCCTCGACCTGGCCGGCGGCAGCTACATCCTGCTCGAAGCGCAGACGCAGGACGTCGCGGCGACGCGGGTCGAGGCGATGCGCGAGATGATCGCGACCGAGATGCGCCGCAACCCGCGCGTCGCGGTCGGCGACATTTCGACCCGGGGCGGGCAGATCAGCTTCATGGTCCGCGACGCGACCCAGGTCGACGCCGCGCGCGAAAAGCTGCTGGGCCTCACCGGCGGCGGGGCGGGGATGACCGGCCAGCGCGAATGGGACATCGAGGTGCGCGACACCACGCGCTTCGTGCTGACGCCTACCCAGGCGGGTCTGCGCCTGGCGGTCGAGAATGCGATGAAGGACGCGACCGAGGTCGTGCGTCGCCGCATCGACGAACTGGGCACCCGCGAACCGACGATCATCCAGCAGGGCAGCAACCGCATCGTCGTGCAGGTGCCGGGGCTTTCGGATCCGAAGGCGCTGAAGGACCTGCTCGGCAAGACCGCGCGGCTGGAATTCAAGCTGGTCGACCTGACCGCCGATCCCGCCGCCGTGGCGCGCGGGCAGGTGCCGGCGGGCAGCCAGATCCTGCCCTATCCGGCGCAGGGCGCACCGATCGCGGTCAAGCGCACCACGATCATCTCGGGCGACCAACTGGCCGATGCGCGCCAGACCTATGACCAGAACGGCCAGCCCAACGTCACGATCAACTTCAACGCGGACGGCGGTCGCCGCTTCGCGAAGGTGACGCAGGAGAATACCGGCAAGCCGTTCGCGATCATCGTCGACAATTCGGTCATTTCCGCGCCGAACATCAACGAACCGATCCTCGGCGGCAGCGCCACGATCAGCGGCGGCTTCACCGTCGATTCGGCCAACCAGCTGGCCATCGCGCTGCGTTCGGGCAAGCTGCCGGTCGACCTGACCGTCGTGCAGGAAAGCACCGTCAGCCCCGAACTGGGTGCCGATTCGATCAAGGCGGGCGTCACCGCCGCGATCATCGCGACCATCGCCGTCATCGTGTTCATGGTGATGACCTATGGCCGGTTCGGCATCTATTCGACCATCGCCGTCGTGCTGAACATCCTGATGATCATCGCGGTGATGGCGTTCCTGAACGCCACGCTGACGCTGCCCGGTATCGCCGGTTTCGTGCTGACCATCGGCACGGCGGTCGACGCCAACGTGCTGATCAACGAACGCATCCGCGAGGAACGGCGCCGTGGCCGCAGCGTGCTGCAGTCGCTCGAGCTGGGCTATAAGGAAGCGAGCCGCACGATCTTCGAGGCGAACGTGACCCACGCGATCGCGGGCGGGATCATGCTGATCCTCGGCTCCGGCCCGATCCGCGGCTTCGCAGTCGTGCTGCTGCTGGGCATCGCCAGCTCGGTGTTCACCGCCGTTACCTTCACGCGGATGCTGGTTGCCGGATGGATGCGCCGCAACCGTCCGACCGACATCACCATTTAAGGCCCAGCCGTCATGCGTCTCATCAAGCTGGTACCCGACAATACCAACATCCGCTTCGTCGCGGTGCGCAAGATCGCGTTCACCGTGACACTGATCCTCAGCATCCTGGCGGTCGGGCTGGTGTTCGTTCGCGGCCTCAACTTCGGCGTCGACTTCATGGGCGGCGTCGCCATCGAGGAAAAGTTCGCCACGCCGCCCGCGATCGACAAGGTCCGGGCGAGCATCGAGCGGCTGGGCGTCGGCGAACCCGCGATCCAGCAATTCGGCGATCCGACGATCGTGTCGATCCGCCTGCCGGTGCCCGAAGGCGATTCGGGCGCGACCGACCGCCTGGTCGAGCGGGTGAAGGCGACGCTGGCCGCCGAATTCCCCGGTGCGACCTTCAGCAACTATTCGACCGTGTCGGGCAAGGTGTCGGACGAGCTGGTCACCAACGGCATCCTCGCGGTCGTGCTGGCGATCGTCGGCATCGCGATCTTTTCGTGGTTCCGCTACGAATGGCAGTTCGGCGTGTCGACCGCGGTCGCCATCGTCCACGACGTGCTGATGACGCTGGGCTTCTTCGCGCTGTTCCGCGAACAGTTTGCGTTCGACCTGACCATCGTCGCCGCGGTGCTGACCATCATCGGCTATTCGATCAACGACAAGATGGTGATCGACGACCGTATCCGCGAAAACATGCGGAAGTATCGCAAGATGGAGATGCGCGAGCTGATCGACCTGTCGGTCAACGAAACGCTGCCGCGCACCGTCATGACCTCGTTGACCATCCTACTGGCGCTCACCGCGCTGATCGTGTTCGGCGGTCATGTGCTGCGCGGCTTCACCGCCGCGATGATCCTGGGCGTGATCGTCGGCACCTATTCGTCGATCTACGTGTCGTCGTCGCTGCTGATCACGCTGGGTCTCAAGCCCGGCGCGCCGGTGGGTGAGGGGACGGTCAAGGAACCCGTGCCGCAGAAGACGACGCGGTGAAGCTCGACCGGGTCCGCACGGGCGCCGGCCCGGTCGTATCGGGCCTGACCGCCGCCGGGTTTCGGGTGGATGACGGCATCTACCCGGCGCTGCTGATGACGCCGCAGCGTGCCGATCTGTGGGAGCCGCCGGCGTTCGACGCGCTCGACGCCGATGCATTGGCTGCGGTGCTGGCGATGCAGCCGGAGTTCCTGCTGCTCGGCACCGGCGCGACGCTGCGCCAGCCGCCGCGCGCGCTGGTCCGGCAACTCGACGCGATGGGGCTGGGGATCGAGGCGATGGACAGCCGCGCCGCCGCCCGCGCCTGGGGCGTGCTGCGCGACGAGGGGCGGCAGATCGCGGCGGCGTTCTACCCGCTTTGAGGGTGGGCGATAGGGGGACGCGGTAGTCCGGCACCCTGATCGCGCGCACGCTGATGGATCGGCGCGACCGTCAACCACAACCGTCACCCCGGACTTGATCCGGGGTCCCGCTTCTTCTTCGTGCGGCAAAAGAAGCGGGACCCCGGGTCAAGCCCGGGGTGACGAAGGGGCAGGTGCTGTTGATTGGCGAACGAACGGCGTCCGTTAAATTCACCGCCGAGCTGCCACCAACCCCAGCAAATGCTCGCACAGTTCCAGCGCGTTGCGCTCCCAGCTAAACGCCTCGACCACCGTCTGCGTCGCCTGGCGGTCGACCGGCTGCGACAGGATCGCCGCGATCCCCTGCGCAAAGGCGCTCGCGTCGCGCGCCACGATTCGTCCGGCGGCGGGCGCCGTCACGACCTCCCGCGCGGCGCCGGCATCGGGAATGACGATCGGCGTGCCGCTGGCCAGCGCCTCGACCCAGGCATTCGCCAGCCCTTCCGACGACGACGCCAGCGCCATCACATCGGCCGCCGCCAGCAGGTCGGGCAGGTCGCCATGCGGCATCGCCCCGCACAGCCGGACCCGATCGGCGATGCCCAGTTCCGCAATCCGCGCCGCCAGCGCCGCCTGATCCGGCCCGCCGCCGACGATCCACAGCCCGACGCCCGGCAGCGCCGCCACCGCCTCCAGCACGATGCGATGCCCCTTGCGCGGGATCAGCGCGCCCAGCGACACGACCAGCGGTCCGGTGATGCCCAGCCGCTCACGGGCGGTGGCGCGGTCGATCGTGCCGAAGCGGCTGCGGTCGATCCCGGTGCGATGGACGCGCACCGGCCGGTCGATCCCGGCGGCGGCGATGTCGTCGGCCATCGATTGCGACACCGCCAGCAGCCCATCGGCGGCTCGTCCCGCGGCGCGGACCTGCGCGGCGGTGGCCGGTGCATGGCCCCAGTGATGGATATCCGCCCCGCGTGCCTTGATCGATACCGGCACGCCGAAGTGCCGGCCCAGTTCGACGGCGGCGGGGCCGTCGGGGAAGAAGAATTCCGCGTCGATGACGTCGAACGGAAAGGTATCGCGCAGTCGCGTCAGATGGGGACCAAGTCGCCGGACCAGCGCCGCGACATGAAACCGCCCCTGTGTCGCGGGCAGGTTGAGGAAGCGTGGCCGGTCGACGGGCAATCCTTTCCAACCCTCCCGTTCCGGCAACCGCGAGAGCGCGCGATAGGTCGGGTGGAGCGCGAGCGGGAAGGGTGACAGGCCCAGCGGGGCGACGACATGGACCGCCACATCGTCGAGCGCTGCCAGCCCCAGCGTCTGCCGTTCGACGAACACGCCGAAATTGGGCCGTACCGCATCGGGGAACAGGGTGGCGAGGGTCAGGACGCGTAACATCGCCGCATCCTGTAGCGCGAAAAGGGTGAAGGCTTCGCGAAAACGACGATCCGCGCTGACCCCGAACGGATAAGGCCCCCAAGAGGTCGTCGCCGGGGTTCCGCCTGCCTTCCGACATTGCAGAAGAAGCGGGACCCCGGATCAAGTCCGGAGTGACGGGGAGGGGGCGGATCTCCCCCTCCCGATCTTCATGCCGTCAGAGTATGCTCCAGCGTGATCTCGGCATTGAGCAGCTTCGAAATCGGGCAGCCGGCCTTGGCACCCGCCGCGATCTCCTCGAACTTCGCCTGATCGATGCCCGGCACGTTGGCGGTCAGCGTCAGCGCCGACTTGCTGACCTTGAACCCGTCGCCATCCTTGTCGAGCGTGACCTTGGCGGTCGTCTCCAGCGTGCCGTCGGTGAAGCCCGCGCCGGCCAGCGCGAAGCTCAGCGCCATGGTGAAGCAGCTGGCATGGGCGGCGGCGATAAGCTCCTCGGGGTTGGTGCCCTTGCCGTCCTCGAAACGGGTGTTGAAGCCATATTGCTGGTCGGACAGCACGCCCGACTGGGTCGATACGTGGCCCTTGCCGTCCTTGCCGAGACCTTCGTAGCGGGCGGATGCACTGCGGATCATGCGGAAACCTTTGCCAATGAAAAAGGGGCAGGCCCGTCGCCGGACCCGCCCCTTCAGAATTCGTCAAACCGTATATGGTTCAACGGCAACGGCCACGGCTGCCGCTGCGCTCGATCTCGCGACCGGCCAGCGCGCCCGCGCCGGCGCCGAGCAGCGTGCCGAGCGTACGGTCGCCGCGGGTGTCGATCGTGCGACCGACCAGCGCGCCGGCGACGCCGCCGACGACCAGACCGGTGGTGCCGTTCTCACGGCGGCAATAGCGACGACCGTCACGACCGCGCCATTCGCGATACTTGTAGCGACGCTGTGCCTCCGCTTCGGTCTTGCCGACCGAAATGCCGTGCTTCGAGAAGGTCGGGCCGACCGGAGCCAGCAGCGAGGCAGCGGCGAGCGCCATCATGATGTTGCGCGTGGGATTCTTCCTTTCGTCCGTATTCCTGACTTGGCCCTTTAACGCATCCCCGGCATGACGGTTTCATGAACGAAACGACAGGCTTGCGTTCAGGTTCGGGGCAGGGGTGACGACAGCGGATAGCGGACGACGGGTTCATACCATGCGCCGTCCGGGGCCAGGTGGCTTTCGTACAGGACCAGATGGTCGAAGCGCATCGGTGGCGACCGCAGCCCGCCCTGTTCGGCAAGGAACGCATCGACCGGTCCCGACCCGCAATTGAGTCGGGCGAGCGTGATGTGCGGCAGGAACGCTCGCCCCTCGAGCGGTAGCCCCAGGCGGACGAGGGCATGGTCGACCTTGCAATGCAGCGCCGCGACCGCGTCCTGCGGGGTGACGCCGGCCCAGAGCGCCCGACCGCGCGACCCGGTATCGAACCGCCCGACTCCGGACAGCGCCAGGTCGAGCGCGGGGGCGTGGACCGCCTGCAACGCGGTGGCGATATCCTCCGCCATCGGCCGCTCGACCTCGCCGATATAGCGGAGCGTGACGTGGAGCTGATCCTCGTCCTGCCACCGCGCGCCGTCGACGCCGTCCATGATGTCGAGCAATTTCCGGCGCATGGGCGGGGGTGGGCGAAGTGCTACGAACAGCCGGTGCAAGCGGATTCTCCTCGGGGCCGTAACAAAGTGTTGCTGGCGGCGTTTGCCTTGAATTCGTGCGTTATGCAGACGATATTTCGACCATCCGGCATGTGTGCCGGGAAGAGGAGTTTACAATGGCGAACTGGTCCGATCCCCGGACGACGGCCGCACCGATTACCCGTAACCGTACCACCGACATGGCGCGGGATGCGGGGCTGCGGTCCTACATGCTCTCGGTGTACAACTACATGGCTTCGGGCGTGCTGTTGACCGGCATCGTCGCGCTGTTGTTCTCGTGGGGTGGTGACACCTCGCCGGCGGCGGCCGTGTTCTACCAGCCGGGGCTGCTCAAATACCTCATCATCTTCTCGCCCCTGATCTTCGTGATGGTGCTGGGCTTCGGCATCAACCGCCTGTCGACCGGCGCGGCGCAGGGGCTGTTCTGGGCGTTCGCGGCGATCATGGGTCTGTCGATGTCGACGATCTTCCTGCGCTATACCGGGCCGTCGATCGCGCTGACCTTCTTCGCGACCGCCACCGCGTTCCTGTCGCTCAGCCTCTATGGCTACACGACCAAGCGTGACTTGACCGGGTTCGGCACGTTCCTGATCATGGGCGTCGTCGGCCTGATCGTGGCGTCGCTGCTGAACCTGTTCTTCCAGTCGGGCATGTTCAGCTTGGTCATCAGCGCGGTCGGCGTGCTGCTGTTCGCCGGTCTGACCGCCTATGACACGCAGCGGATCAAGGCGATGTATTTCCAGGTCGCCGGCACCGATTTCGCGGGCAAGGCTGTCATCATGGGTGCCCTGTCGCTGTATCTCGACTTCGTGAACATGTTCCAGTTCCTGTTGTCGTTCCTCGGCAACCGCGACTGATCCCAAGGTTCTCGGCAACAATCGCGAAGGCCCGGCAGGCGACTGCCGGGCCTTTTCGTTTGCGCGGAACGCCGGGCGCGGTCGTTTCGTTGGAGCGGGGAAGGAGTGAGGGACATGACCAACGACATCAACGGTATCGACGACAAGGCGCTGGATTCGCTGTCGGTCGCCCCCGACGGGCGGGAGAGCGAAGCGAAGACCCCGGCACAGGGCGATGCCGGCGACGTGACCGGCGACCTCGACGACGCCGATGCCCGGCTCGATCGCGGGCTGGACGAATCGATGGATGCATCGGACCCGATCTCCGCGACGGTGCCGGGCAGCGACGGTCCGGCGCCGTCGTCGGGCTATGACGAGGAACAGGAAGCCAAGCTCGCCGGTAACGACTGACGCCCACGCTAACGGTACGGTTCGGGCGGCGTGTCGGGTGGTCCCGATGCGCCGCCCTTGGTATGAGGGGGGCCATGACGACCCAACGCCTGTTCCGTACCCTGCTGCGCGGTCTCGCGCTGTTGCTGCTGGCGATGGGCAGCGTCGTCCCGGCACAGGCGGCGGTGACGATCACCTTCTGGTCGCAGGAATTCGGGCAGAATTTTCCCCATGCCTTCTTCACCTTTTCGGGTGCGCCCGATGCCGGTGGGTCGGCGGTGAACGAAAGCTATGGCTTTACCGCAAAGGCGATCACGCCGGCGTTGCTGATGGGGTCGGTCGGCGGCATGATCGATCGGCCCAAGCCGTCCTATATCGCCAAGAGCAACGCGCATTTCTCGGTCGTGCTGACCGACGCGCAATATGCATCGATCCGTTCGCTGATCGACGAATGGGGCGAGAAGGGCGATTCGCACTATAATCTCAACCGCCGCAACTGCGTGCATTTCGTCGCCGAAGCCGCGCGGCGCTCGGGGCTGAGCGTGGTCGAGGACAAGAAGCTGATGAAGAAGCTGCGCTCCTTCATCCAGTCGGTCGAACAGGCCAATGCCGGCCGGGTCACGGTGATCGAGATGCCGGCCAAGGCCTATTTCGCTACCCTGCCGCCACCGGCCGCCGCCAATGACAATGTGCCGGCGGTCGACGCGGCGACCGTCCCGCACTGACCGACGCGTCACCTCTTTTCGAAGCGGCGCATTTGCGGCAGTCGTGCGACGAGTTTGCAGCGGGAGACACGGGATGCGGCGTTGGACGACGGTCATGCTGGCGATGCTGGCCGGATGCAGCCAGGGTGACGACGCGGCGACGTCGGTCAACCTGACCCAGTCGGACGAACCGGTCCTGCCAAGCCCCACGCCGACGCCCGAGGCGCTGGTGACCATCCCGACCCGCTTCGTCGGTACATGGGATAGCGACGGCACCGCCTGTGCCGCGACGACCCCCGGCGCCAACCGCACCGTCATCGCCGCCAATGCGCTGCGCATCGGCGACCGTGATCTGCCGACCCGCGCGATCACGGCGGCCGAGGCCGGCGCGGTCGATGTCGACGTGATCGGCGACCGGAGCGGCATCACCGAACAGCGGCGCTATCGCCTGGCGCTGGGCAGCGGTGGCAATCTGGGACTGACCGGGGTCGATGGCCCGGCGCGCCTCGTCCGCTGCGATGCGCCGGCGGGGGCAGAGGCGGCGGCGCGCAACGCGATCGCGCTGAGCCTCGCCCCTGACGGGTTGCAGACGGTGGCCGGGGCCAGCAGCCGCGCGCTGTCGTTCGGCGCGCCCGCCGACATCGTGCTGCGCGTGGTCGAGGCGGCAACTCAGACGCTGCCCGAGGGATCGCGCAACGCCGATTGCGGCGAAGGTCCGCTGGACATCGCCACCTATCCGCGCATCGCGGTGTATTTCCAGGAGGGCCGCTTCGTCGGGTGGTCGGCGCGCGGACGCGGGCTGACGACGATGGGCGGCGTCGGCATCGGCTCGAAGCGCGCCGATGTCGAATCGGTGATCGACGCGCCGGTCGAGGAAACGAGCCTGGGTCGCGAATTCAGCAGCGGCGGCCTGTCGGGGCTGTACGACGCCAAGGACAATGTCAGCGCGCTATGGGCGGGCAGCACCTGCATCGCCCGGTGATCGACGACGCGACGCCGGACGATGCCGCAGCGGTCGTCGCGCTGTGGCACGCCTGCGCCCTGACCCGGCCGTGGAACGATCCTGCCGCCGATTTCGCGCGGGCGCTTGCGGGGGAAAGCTCGACCATCCTCGTCGCCCGGCACGACGGGATACCGGTCGGCAGCGTGATGGTCGGGCAGGACGGGCATCGCGGCTGGGTCTATTATCTGGCGGTCCGACCGGCGTTGCAGGGGCAGGGGATCGGCACCGCGCTGTTCCACGCGGCCGAACATTGGCTGTGCGCCCGATCGGTCCCCAAGGTCCAGTTGATGGTGCGTGAGGACAATGCGGGGGCGCTGGCATTTTACCGGCGGCTGGGGCTCGAGCGGCAGGCGGTGGTCGTGCTCGGTCGATTTCTAGGCGATGCGACATAGTTGCAATAGCAAAGTTACTGATAGTCACTTGCAAAAGCGATAAGCCCGGCGTAGCGGCACGCGAAACATCACAGGGAATGTTTCGCAATGTCGCCTTTCGCCGTCCTTCTTGCCGCAACCGCGCTGACCCCGACTCCCGCTGCCTCCGACGATCCGCAGCAGCGTGCCGAGGAAATCGTCGTCACCGGCACCCGGACCGAAGGGAGCGACGACTATGCGGTCAAGGCGCAGAGCACCGCGACCCGCCTGCCGCTGTCGCTGCGCGAAACGCCGCAATCGGTCAGCGTGGTGACCCGCGCGCACATCGAGGATTTCCAGCTCAACGACATCAACGCGCTGCTGGCGACCGTTCCGGGCGTGAACGTGCAGGCACAGGAAACCGACCGCTTCTATTATTCGGCGCGCGGCTTCGACATCCAGACGTTCCAGGTCGACGGCGTCGGCCTGCCATTCCCGTTCGGCATCCAGAACGGGTCGATCGACACCGCGATGTACGACCGGATCGAGGTGGTGCGCGGCGCGCCGGGGCTGTTGTCGTCGACCGGCAATCCGTCGGCGGTGATCAACTTCATCCGCAAGCGCCCGACCCGCGACCTCGCCGCCTCGGCCAGCGTGCAATATGGCTCGTTCGACAATCTGCGGCTCGACGGCGATCTCAGCGTGCCGCTGACCCGCAGTGGATCGGTCCGCGCCCGCGCGGTCGGATCGTATCTCGACACCGACAGCTATCTCGACCGCTACGGCCTGACCCGCTGGACCGGCTATGGCATCGCCGAGGCGGACCTCGGCCCCGATACCGTCGTCAGCGCCGGCTATGGCCATCAGAATCACAAGAGCCGCGCGGCGATGTGGGGCGCCCTGCCGCTCTATTACAGCGACGGCAGCCGGATCGATTATGCCCGCTCGACCAACAGCTCGCCCGACTGGTCGAGCTTCAACGTGACCGACCGTCAAATCTTCGGTGACGTGACCCACCGCTTCGGCAACTGGACCGCCAGGCTGTCGGTCCAGCGCCGCGCGATCGACGAGGACGACAAGCTGTTCTACGTCTATGGGGAGCAACTGCCCAACGAGATCAACGGTGCGCCGGATCGCGCGACCGGCCTCGGCATCGTCAGCTATCCCGGCAAGTTCCGGTCGTTCGCCCGCAACCTGACGATCGACGGCAATGTCAGCGGCACCGTGTCGCTATTCGGTCGGTCGCATGACGTGATGTTCGGCGCGAACCGGTCGGCGCAGCGCTACACGCAGGATTCGGCCTATGATTTCGCGGCGATCGGCGTGTCGTTGCCGTTGTTCAGCGGGTTCGACGGCTCGTTCCCCGAACCGAATTTCCCGGCGTTCGACCGCAGCCTCGACACGCATCTGCGGCGTGAGACGGTCTATGGCCTGATCCGGCTGAACCCCGCCGATCCGCTCAAGATCATGGTCGGGGCCAACGCCACCCGCGCGTTCAGCGAGGGCGTGTCCTATACCGCGCCGACCAATTACGACCGCGCGCGCTTCCTGCCGTTCGTCGGGGCGACCTATGACCTGACCGGCACGATCAGCGCCTATGCGAGCTTCGCAACGATCTTCAACCCGCAGACCCAGACCGACGTCAATCGCCGCCTGATCGATCCGATCGAGGGCGACAATATCGAGGCCGGGGTGAAGGGCGAATGGCTGGGCGGCCGGCTGAACGCCAGCGTCGCGCTGTTCCAGGCGCGGCAGAAGAATACCGCCGAAGCCGCCGGTTTCGATCCGACGATCGGTCAGACCCTTTATCGCGGCGTCGACGCCACCTCACGCGGGATCGAGCTGGAGGTCAGCGGACAGATCGCACCGGGGCTGCAGGCGACCGGCGGCTTCACCGCGATGCGCATCCGTGGCAACGACGACCAGCCGGTGCGCACCTTCGTGCCGCGCAACACCGGGCGGCTGAACATCGTGTGGCAGCCGCAGGTGTTGCCTGCGCTCAAGGTCGGCGCGTCAAGCCAGTACCAGAGCCGCATGTACCTCGAACCCGGCGTCACCGCGACCACGGGACAGCCGGTGCGGATCACGCAGGACGGCTATGCCACGGTCGATCTGATGGCGCGCTACGAACTGACGCCGCGCCTGTCGCTGGGCGTCAATGTCCGCAACGTCAACGATGCCAAGGCGCTGAGCGCGATCAATTTCGACCAGGGATATTTCATCGCCCCGCGCACGGTGCTGGGCACGGTGCGGGTCAGCTATTGACGTGAAAAGGGGGCGGTGGTGCCGCCCCCCCCTATGTACGCCCGTTCGGTTCGAGCAGCTTCGAGCTTGTCGAGAAGCGTCCGTCGAGAACGCCTGTCCAGCGGAACCCCGTTCTCGATACGCGCTCTCGACAGGCTCGATCGCTACTCGAACCGAACGGGGTGGGTAGGGTAGGTAGGGATCACCCCACGAACGCCCGCTCGATCACATAATCGCCCGGCTTCGCATTCGACCCTTCCTCGAACCCCAGTCCTTCCAGATATTCCGAGAAATCCCGGATCATTTCGGTCGATCCGCACAGCATGATGCGGTCGGTCGCCGGGTCGAACGCCTGCGCGCCGCCGATCCGTGCGCTGAACAGCGTGCCGTTCTCGACCAGCGCGTCGATACGGCCAGTAGTGTGGAATTCCTCGCGCGTGACCGTGGGCACATAGGTGAACTGCGCCGCCGCCTGATCCTCGACCAGCGGATCGCCCGACAGGTACGATTCCAGCGTCGTGCGGAACGCGAGGTCGGACACGCGGCGCACCGAATGGACGACGACGATCGACGAATACATCTCATACACGTCCGGGTCGCGGATCAGCGACAGGAACGGGGCAAGGCCGGTGCCGGTCGACAGCATGAACAGCCGCTCACCCGGCTTCAGCGCGTCGGTGACCAACGTGCCCGTGGGCTTCTTGCCGAGGAAGATCTCGTCGCCCGGCACGATCTGCTGCAGCTTCGACGTCAGCGGGCCGTCCGGCACCTTGATCGACAGGAACTCCAGTTCCTCGGCATAGGCCGGGCTGGCGATCGAATAGGCGCGCAGCAACGGCTTGCCGTTGTCGCCGGGCAGGCCGATCATCACGAACTCGCCCGACCGGAAGCGGAAGCTGGGCGGGCGGGTGATCGTGAAGCTGAAGAGATGCTCGTTCCAATGGCGCACCGAACGCACGCGCTCGACGCTCAGCGCGTTGGTGGGTTCGAGGCCGTGGACGACGGCGGTGCGGTCGGTCATCGATAATCCTTACGTCCTGACGTTGGTCCCCGGCGGCAGCCCGACCTGTCCGAGCATTGCCGCCGTCCGGGCCAGCGCGCAAAAAGTGGGGGCGATCGCCTCTTCGGCGACCAGCAGCGAAAGCGTGGTCCGCGCCTTCGCATCGCGTCCCGTTACGAGATCGCGCGCCAAGGTCAAGAGAACCGATTCATCGTCGGTCACAAGCCCGCATTTACAATTGATCTGGATCGGTACGCGGGCATGGGTCGACAGCTGGGTCATCCACCCGTCGAAATCGCCGAGCGCGTCGAGCGCACCCGATTGGGCGAAGCGCGCCGCCAGCAGCGCGGAGGGACATTGGCAGGCGCTGCGTGCCGCCACCCACAACCGGATCGCATCGATCAGGAAGCGGTCGCCGGGGGACAGGACCGATACCGGCCGGTCGATCAGATCGTACATAGAGCCTCGCTATTGATACTCATTCGCAAGGGCTATCGCGGATCGGACGGGTCGTCAATGGGGTCGCTGCGGTTCGAGCGCGGGCGCGATGCGGCCGGTCGATTTCGCGAAAAATGCGTGAATCTTAAACGCGATGTTCAGCATTTCGCGGCAAAACCGGGCGGAATGGGTCGGTCGAGGGGGATGCATGTTGCAGTTGAAGGTCCGGGGGCGGATCAATCTGATCGGGGTGGTCGCCGCGCTGGGACTCATCACGCTGCTGTGCATCAGCCTTTTCCACCTGTCCTCGGTCACGCACCGCGACATCGAACGCAGCACGCGACAGGCGGTGGAGGCGGCACGATCGGTCGTCGTCCATTATCATGACGAGGAAGTCGCCGGGCGCATGACCCAGGCCGAAGCGCAGCGCGCGGCGCTCGGCACGCTCAAGACCATGCGCTATGACGGCACCGAATATTTCTGGGTCAACGACCTGCATCCCACGATGCTGATGCATCCGACCAAGCCCGAAATGAACGGCACCGACCTCAACAATTATCGCGACGCGACCGGCCGGACCCATTTCGTCGAGATGGCGCAGATCGTGAAGACCAAGGGCGCGGGCTTCCTCAGCTATCACTGGAGCAAGCCGGGGCAGAAGGAAGCGCAGCCGAAACTCTCCTATGTCGCGGGCTTCGCGCCATGGGGCTGGGTGATCGGGTCGGGGGTGTTCATCGACCGGATCAACGGCGCGATCTTCGATGCCGCCCTGTATCTCAGCGCGCTGGCGCTAGCGGTGCTGCTGCTGGTGGCGTTCTGCGCCTATCGCATCGGCCGGTCGATCTCGCTGCCGGTCGAGGCGGTGGCGGGGCGGATGCGGTCGCTGGCGGCGGGGGACACCGCTTCGGCCATTCCCGGCCGCGACCGGCATGACGAGGTGGGCGAGATGGCCCAGGCGCTCGAAACCTTCCGCGACACCGCGATCGTCGCTGCCGAACGCGAGGCGGAACAACAGCGCGTGGTCGAAGTCGTCGGCGGCGCGCTGGCCGCGCTGGCAAAGGGGCATCTGGACGCACGGATCGGCGATTCGCTGACCGGATCGTTCCGTAAGCTGGGCAGCGATTTCGATTCGGCGATGGGCGCGCTCAACGATGCGATGCGCGCGGTGGTGGCGTCGACCGGCGGCATCCGCGACGGCGCGTCGGACATCAGCAGCGCATCGGACGACCTGTCGCGCCGCACCGAACAGCAGGCGGCGAGCCTCGAGGAAACGGCGGCGGCGCTCGACGAGATCACCGCGACCGTGCGCAGCACCGCCACCGGTGCGGCGCAGGCCAATGTGACGATGGCGGCGACCCGCGGCGATGCCGAGGAAGGCGTCCGCATCGTGCGCCAGGCGGTCGAGGCGATGGGCGGGATCAAGCGCGCGTCGGACGAAATCGCCGACATCATCTCGGTCATCGACGGCATCGCGTTCCAGACCAACCTCCTCGCGCTCAACGCCGGGGTCGAGGCGGCGCGGGCGGGCGACGCGGGCAAGGGCTTCGCGGTGGTCGCCTCCGAAGTCCGCGCGCTGGCACAGCGGTCGGCCAATGCCGCCAGCGACGTGAAGAGCCGCATCCTCGCCAGCGGCAACCAGGTCGAGATCGGCGTCGACCTGGTCGGCGAAACCGGCGAGGCGCTGGAGCGGATCGTCGGCCGCATCGCCGAGATCGCCGGGCTGGTCGCGACGATCGCCAAGGGCGCGGACGAACAGTCGTCGGGCCTGCAACAGGTCAATATCGCGGTCAGCGAGATGGATTCGGTGACGCAGCAGAATGCGGCGATGGTCGAGGAAAGCACCGCCGCCGCCCGTGGCCTCGCCGATCAGGCGGCAGCCCTCGCCCAGCATGTCGACCGCTTCCAGCTATCGGCCGAGGCCCGCCGCACGCTCCCCTTCCGCGCGGCGGCGTGAGGTTCCGTAGCATGATCGAGTCGTCACCCCGGGCTTGACCCGGGGTCCCGCTTCTGCCGAACCCGGCGCCACCCTGTCTTTCCGTCACAGAACCGCTATGCGCCATCCGTCCTCCTGCGCAACCGATGGCAACCCGATGACCCTTACCCTCTACGGCATCCCCCATTGCGAGGGATCTGTCAGGTTGTACGTAGAAGTCGTGAGCGGCAGCCATGTTTGTAATTGAAGATGAGTGGCACGCCGAGTGGATCGGCGAATTTGTCGATATGGCAGATGCGTATGGGCAACTGCGCCGCCTCGCTTCGCTTCCTTGGAATAAACTTCCCAATCGCTGCCCTTGCACGAGTTGGCTCACCTGCGAACGACGCTATCGGTTGATCGAATTCGACACTACTGCCGAGCCGTGGAGGACTGTCTTGAGCTGCCCCCTTCTGAGTGGTCCATCGA
>NZ_LQQO01000036.1:0-2500 GCF_001619955.1 Sphingomonas hankookensis
GTTTGGTTGCGGGGACAGGATTTGAACCTGTGACCTTCAGGTTATGAGCCTGACGAGCTACCGGGCTGCTCCACCCCGCGCCACCATGGTCGCCCTGTTGGGCGGAAGGGGTGTTATGACGAGTGTGAATGGATATGTGCACCGGCTTCAATGCCTGGCGACGACCTACTCTTCCACTGCTTAGGCAGTAGTACCATTGGCGCGGTTTGGTTTCACGGCCGAGTTCGGGATGGGATCGGGTGGTTCACAAACGCTATAGCCACCAGGCAATGAAGCGGGTGCACATGTTTTTCAAATCGGTGTTTCAAGGGCTGAGGGTTTCAACCACGTGTGTCAGCCAGTGCTGACGTTGGGGGTGTGAACTCTCTGGCATCCATAAAAGTAGTACTTTTATGGAAACCTGTTTCAAGCGCGAATAGGACAATTAGTATCGGTTAGCTTCACGCATTACTGCGCTTCCACATCCGATCTATCGAGGTCGTGGTCTCCGACCGTCCTAAGAAATCTTATCTTGAGGGAGGCTTCCCGCTTAGATGCTTTCAGCGGTTATCCCGTCCATGCATAGCTACCCTGCTGCGCCGTTGGCACGACGACAGGTACACCAGAGGCATGTTCACCCCGGTCCTCTCGTACTAGGGGCAACTCCTCTCAAATTTCGACGCCCACGGCAGATAGGGACCAAACTGTCTCGCGACGTTCTGAACCCAGCTCACGTACCACTTTAATTGGCGAACAGCCAAACCCTTGGGACCTGCTCCAGCCCCAGGATGTGATGAGCCGACATCGAGGTGCCAAACAACCCCGTCGATATGAGCTCTTGGGGGTTATCAGCCTGTTATCCCCGGCGTACCTTTTATCCGTTGAGCGATGGCCCTTCCACGAGGGACCACCGGATCACTATGACCGACTTTCGTCTCTGCTCGACTTGTCAGTCTCGCAGTCAGGCTGGCTTATGCCATTGCACTCTAACAGACGGTTTCCAACCGTCCTGAGCCAACCTTCGCGCGCCTCCGTTACTCTTTAGGAGGCGACCGCCCCAGTCAAACTACCCGCCACAGAGGGTCCCTCAACCAGTTTCATGGTTGCAGGTTAGACATCAGAAAACAACAGGGTGGTATTTCACCTATGGCTCCACACCGGCTGGCGCCAATGCTTCAAAGCCTCCCACCTATGCTACACAGTTCTTTCCTAATGCCACTCTGAAGCTGCAGTAAAGGTGCACGGGGTCTTTCCGTCTAACCGCGGGTACTCCGCATCTTCACGGAGAATTCAATTTCGCTGAGCATGTCCTGGAGACAGTGGGGAAGTCGTTACGCCATTCGTGCAGGTCGGAACTTACCCGACAAGGAATTTCGCTACCTTAGGACCGTTATAGTTACGGCCGCCGTTTACCTGGGCTTCATTTCAGAGCTTGCACCCCTCCACTTAACCTTCAGGCACCGGGCAGGCGTCAGGCCCTATACGTCGTCTTGAAGCCGACTTAGCAGAGCCCTGTGTTTTTGCTAAACAGTCGCTACCCCCTGGCCTGTGCCCCCTGATAGAGCTTGCGCTTAATCAGGGCCTCCTTCTTCCGAAGGTACGGAGGCAATTTGCCGAGTTCCTTCAGGACACTTCTCTCAAGCGCCTTGGTATACTCTACCTGACCACCTGTGTCGGTTTCGGGTACGGTCTATACGGTGGGGCTATTTCCCGGGACAGCTTCGAAGCCGGATCAATCCGATAAGATCCGACAACACACGCCATCCGTCACACACCACCAGGCCCACGAATATTAACGTGGTTCCCATCGACTACCCCCTTCGGGCTCGTCTTAGGGGCCGGCTCACCCTGCGCGGATTAGCCTTGCGCAGGAACCCTTGGTCTTTCGGCGAGAGGGCATCTCACCCTCTTTATCGCTACTCATGTCTGCATTCGCACTTCCGATACCTCCACGGTCCATTACCAGACCGCTTCACAGGCGTACGGAACGCTCCGCTACCGCGTACACAAAGTGTACACCCTAAGCTTCGGTGCGTGTCTTGAGCCCCGTTACATCTTCGCCGCAGGAACCCTTGTTTAGACCAGTGAGCTGTTACGCTTTCTTTAAAGGATGGCTGCTTCTAAGCCAACCTCCTGGTTGTTTTGGGATTCCCACATGCTTTCCCACTTAGACACGACTTGGGGACCTTAGCTGTAGGTCAGGGCTGTTTCCCTTTTGACGACGGACCTTAGCACCCGCCGTCTGTCTCCCGGATATCACTCTTATGTATTCGGAGTTTGGTTAGTATTGGTAGATCTCGCGACCCCCGCAACCATCCAGTGCTCTACCCCATAAGGTGTCCATCCGAGGCACTACCTCAATAGTTTTCGCGGAGAACCAGCTATTTCCCGGCTTGATTGGCCTTTCACCCCTAAACACAACTCATCCGGTAACTTTTCAACGTTAATCGGTTCGGACCTCCAGTGGGTGTTACCCCACCTTCATCCTGGTCATGCCTAGATCGCCGGGTTTCGGGTCTAA
>NZ_LQQO01000037.1 GCF_001619955.1 Sphingomonas hankookensis
AATAACCCGGACCACCCGATGGGGGCTGCTCACGTTCCAGCGGAAGCGGTGCGCTCATGTTGCGAGCACCTGAAACTCGCATTGATCGCCGAGCGCCGGCTCATTGACCTTCAGTTCTCCTTCAGCGCGCGTAAAGCTGAGGACGTACTCCGTAACGCTGTCCCCGTTTGCACTCGCGGTGCGGTTTGGCCGGTAGCGACCGACGCCTTGAATTGGCGTGCACTCGACGGTGCCGCTGCGCTCAAGGCCCGCACAAAGGTCTTCCAAGTCCACGTGCCCTTCGCAACTGTATGAAATCAGTACGCGGCGTGACGCGATGCGCTCAACCAGCGAAAGCAAAGCATCGAGTGCCCTTGTCTTATAGCAGTATGCCGAGGCCTTGTGCTTCCACGGGCGTAGGCCGCTTACGCCTTCGACGTTCGGTTCATCACCGACGGCGATCGTTTCGAGGATGTGGTAATAGGATGCGTACTGCCGTTTCGTGTAGGGCGGATCCAAATAGACCAGATCGTTCGGCGAGGGTCGCAGATCTGCGACGTCTGCCACCGTCGCCACCAGCTCCGTGGCCTCATTTTTCAACGACCGCGGCTTCAGCTGGAGGGGCTGATGTGCAGAATTCTGCCACTTTCGCAGAAAGCAGCCATAGGTGCCTGCAATGTTGGCGACACGGTTGGCTGCCGAGATAAGGTCCGCGATGAGCAACTGCTCTTCGCGGTCAGTCAGGAGGCCATCTGTCGCCCATTCTGCTATTTGGGCGCGGACGGCATCTATTGCCGCCGCGTTGCGCTCGGTGAAGTAGCGCCGCTCAATGCGATCACAGTCAAAACGGGCTGACGCCGGGCTGTAAGTGCGCCACATGGGGCCTTCAGATGGCTCGAGTCTGTTCAGACGTTCGACCGCGTCAGAATACCCGCCAAGCGAGGCCATGCGAACTTCGCCCACTGACGCCAGCCTCGCTACCGTCATCACGATGGCGCTTTCCAAGGCGTCGTTAGCCCAAACTGGCCAGCCAAGCGAAGCCGCCAACTCGGCCACTGCGCCGGTGCCGCTGAATGCGTCTACGAATCGCCCGGAACCGTCGTCGAAGGCCTCGATTGCACGCGCCAATGGCATCGTTAGGCGGGCCTTTGAGCCAATGTACCGGAACGTCATGCGGCTCCCTCTCTTACCAGATTTGCGCGTCGCTACCTTGCCTAACAGCACTGGGATTCCTTGTTAATCCCTTGGGTGGTCGCCTATGCCTGAGCGCTCCGCGACACGCTGATTTCTAGTGGAGCCTAGGGCGGCGGTGCCGCCGCCCTAGGCTCATTACGCCGCCTCGCTATCCAACCACGGCGCGAGAGTCGCGGCATCGTTCGCCGCAGTCGCAAAATCTGCGGCGAAGCGCTTGGCTCGGCGTGCTGCAAGTGCCGCGAGATAGCCGCGCCCATGGCGCAGCTCGATCACATGGCGCAGGATGCGATCCTCGACCGCGGCGAAGTTGGCCCGCGGATCGTGCAACTGCCGCCAACGCGCGAGCAGCAGCGCGGTGCTGATGACGTCCCCCTCGCACGCTTCCTGCACCGCGTCCCACTTGCCGGCATAGATCAGCCGCGCGACCGCGAATGCCGGCACGCTGATCTTGGCGGGGATGTCGAGGCTGGCGAGGATTTCGGCCATGTGGACGGGCTTCATCTTGAACCCGCCGGTGGTGGTCCGCGCGAAGTCGAGGTGGCGGACGGGGTCGTTGCCGCCGAACCCGAGCCAGCCCCAGCCCTTGGGCAAGGTGAGCCCATGCCGCATAGCGCCGAGCGTCAGCAACGGCACATCGTGAAGCATGCCAGCCCAGGACACGAGTTCGGCACCGTCCGGCGCATCGGCCAGCACCCGCAGCACGCCGGTGATCACCGCGCGCTCGTCATGGTCCGGCTGGCTCAGCGTCACGAACCGCGACACGTCGAGGTTCCCATCCGGGTGCTCGACCAGGACCATGGCGGCGGCGGTGACGATGGTCTGGAACGGCCATCGCGGGGTGGTCAACGGATCCTCGTGGCGCTTGTATCCGCGGCGGCTCGGCTGGTCGTCGTTGCCGGGGACGTAGCGTTCCATCGCTTGGTAGCGTTTGTGTCCGGTTTCGTCGGTCACGGCGCTCTCGATATCGAGCACGACATAGGCACGTGGGCGGCGGGGTTCGAAGGGGTTGTCGATCTTCATTATTTTTCTCCTCCGGAATCATTCCCGGCCATGACGGTGCTGGACAGGGGCGGCCCCCGTCGCGCGGGGGCCGCAGGGTTTCAGCCGAAGCGGACGATCGTCTCGACCGGCGTCTCCGGCTCGCTCCAGTCGCTGCCGAACGGCACGAACCGGTTGTTGGCGAGCAGCTCGTCGCCCATCGTCGCGGCGGTGGCGCGGATCCGCTGCATCGCCAGCTTGCGGCCGGTGCCGATGGCCTTCGGCTTGCCCGGAACACGCACGAGCGAGCCGCGGCGATCGACCGCGAAGTGCTCGTCCGCGCGGGTGCTGACGAACAGGATCGGTCCATCGTCGTTGGCGGCGTAGGGGACGACGCGATCGACGATGTCGACGGTCAGCATCTCGCGATAGACGATCGTGAAGCCGAGCGGCGCGGTCGCCGCCATGTTCGCCCAGCTGGTGTAGACCGCGTCCTTGCGCAGCGTCTGGGCGATGCGCGCCATCTCCGAGCCGACCTCGAGGTCCATCCTGCGTCCCGAGCAGAAGGCGATTGCGTCGTTGGCGGGCTTGAAGCCCGGCCAGCCCATCTCGCGGCGTACTGCGAGCATGAAGTTCTGGTGGTGAAGGCCGATGTTGCTCTGCTGCATGCTGTCGTTCCTTTGGTGTGACGGTCGTTATGGCCGGAGCATTTTTCCCCAACCCTGGGATGCTCGCTTCATCTCGTCTTAAAGGGGACGGCGCGTCGCAGCGCGCCGTCTGCTGACGGTGGTCTCAGCGGTGCCGCTGATGCCAGGTGATCGGCAGCATCCGCGGCACCGGCCCGTGCGGCGCGATGTGCTGGCGGAACCAGCGTTCCTCAGCGGCACATTCGTCCTCGGCGAGCTCGCACCACCAGACCTTCTGACGCGGATCCCAGCGGTAGCCGCGGGCCTTGAGCGCGCTGCGCCGGTCGAACGACGCGCCCGTCGCCTCGAAGCGAATGGTTGGCTTCGCGGCGTTGGCCAGCAGGGCGCCGATCACGGTGCCGCCATGCGGCAGCCGGTGTGCGAGCAGGTGGATGAGGCTGACGACGTCGGCCATCGCCCTGTGTGCATTGTTGAAGCGGCCGATCTGCATCAGCAAGTGGCCGAGCTTGCGCCCGTCCAGTCCGGCCTCCAGCCAGTCGAAGTCGTTGGCCGAGCAGGCCCAGGCCGCGCCCGCTATACCTGGCATCAGGTTCTCGATGAAGGCGATGTCGAACATCGCGTTGTGCGCGACTAGCACATCGGCCTTGCTCAGGCGGTGTTCGAGCCGATCGAGGTCGATGATCCGTCCGCGCACGTCCGCGTCGGTGATGCCGGTGAGCCTGGTGATGTAGGGCGGGATTGGCATGCGCGGGTCGCGCAGCGCCTGCCCGGAGCTGACGATGCCGACGATCTCGCCCGCTGCGTCCACTTCCAGCGTGACAAGCGCGATGTCGATGATCTCGTCATGCATGGGGTCGGTGCCGGTGGTTTCAGTATCGATGACGGTGACGAACCGGACTGGCCCGTCGGTCGGCGGCGCCAGCGGGAAATCCTTCAGCGCAATGACACGGCGCAGGATGCGGATGTCCGGATCGTCCGGATGCACGGCAAGTGCCGCCCCGGCGGGGGCGGCGTCGGTGGTGTGGGTCATGGTCGATGCTCCTGTTCGAAGTCGACCGAGCGTCAGCGAGGTCTTTTCCCCTCGCTCTTCCCGGTCACGAAACAGGCCGCAGCCGTGGCTTTTCCACGCCTGTCACATGCGTCTTCGAGCACCCGCACCGAACCGCTGGCGTAGCGCGATCTTAATCGGCGGGGTGCAGAAGGGAGAGCATGAACGACGATGATCGCCGATTGCTGCAAGGATGGAACGACCAGCTGAGCCCCGTGCTCGACGAGAATTACGGGCTCGTGGAGAGCCTGCCGCGTGTGCCCGTCTGCGTCGCGTGTCCGATGGCGCAATGGTACAAGCTGGAAGGCCCGCCGCCGAAAGCGGGAACGGAGCCGAAGCCGCCAGAGCTGGAATGCTTCTGTACCGCCTTCCACGGTGTGATGTATGACGGACGACGCGTCGTGACGGCGTGCGACGCGCGAAAGGATGCGCTAAAGCAGCAGGACGGCTAGCCCGCGTAACCGGATCAGTCGCCGATGCCCTGGCCCGGCGGACGGGGGAAGTTGCGGGTCGGCGCTGATTGATCCGTCGATCGATCAGCCCCCGGTTGCGGGAGCATGCGGCCGGGGCGTGCGAGGCCGGCGTCGCTCGACCGTTTCGTTTCATCCCAGCCCGCCAACGCCCGCTGCCGCAGGGCGCGAGCCGCTTGCCATTTGCTGCCCCGCGGCTCCGCCGCCGCCGTCGCGGCTTCGAGTGAGCGTCTGTCGATGATCGCCTGATCGGCGACAGCTCGCGCTTCCCGCGCGGCGCGCACGACCATCTCGGCTTCGCGCTTCCGCCGCTCGTCATCCCGCCGCTGCGCTTCGCGGGCGCGCAGGATGGCGCGATCCAGCCTACCGAAATCGGCAAGGATCGGCGGAGCCCATGCCAGCGTGAGTGCGGGCAATTGCAGAACGATCGGCCGGGGCACGATCGGCGTCCGAAGGGCTTGCGCTGGCATCTTCGCCAGCCGGAGCGATGGTGCCGTCGGCAGGTGCGGGATCGTCGGTGCAAGTGCTTGCGCGGAAGCAACGGGCATGGCCGCCGGCAGCATGACAGGCTTCGGCCCTGGTAACGGACGGATTCGCAAATTTGCGATTCCCATATGGGCCGCGCGCGGAATGGACCGGGGTGCTGCGCCTGTGGCGATCCCAACAGACGAAAGCCGGTAGGCGCCCCGCTGAGGCGGCTCGAACGACCCGATCACCTGGGCTCGCTCGGCTGTTGCCGGGGGGAGTTCCGGCGTGACGATCACCGCCGTGGACACACGCGGCACCGCGCCAAAGGCTGGCGCGTCAAGGACCATCGTGGCAGCGACGATCCGCTCCGGCACGCGCATGGGCAGCGCCGGCAACCGGGCGAACCGCGCGGCAATGGCGCGGGCGGTGTCCTGTGCCCTTGCCAGCGCCTCGTCGGCGTGACGCAGCGCGTCGTCGATCACTGCCGCCTTCGAGCGCATGACGCGCTCGTGGTTCTCCTCGTTCTCGGCGACATATTCGCCGCTGCGCGCCTGGTTCGTCCTCGCACCGCCGAGATGGACCTGCGGCTCGTGCGGCAGGCCGCGGTCGGCATTGCTCTTCGCGGTCCAGACCTGGTTCTGACCGACCTTGAACGACATTTCGGTCATGACGCTCGCATACATCTCACGGAACAGCTTCATGGCCTTGAGATTGTCGAGATCGGTGCGCAGCATCTCGCCGACATACCATTCGTGGTCGCCGGTGCGGACCATCGGCCGGAACGACCACAGGACGTGCAGGTGCCAGTTGCGCTGGTCGCCGTCCGGCGGCGGTGCGTGGAGCGTTACCAGATAAGGCAGGTCGAACCGGCCAAGCGTCTCCTCTGCCCAGCGGACGCCGCAAGTCATCATCTCGTCCGGGGACTGGCGATGATCGACCGCCAGTATGCCGTGCATCAACAGCTTGGCGTTCTTCTGCGCCGCCCAGTTGACCTGCTCGAGATGGTCAAACCCGCACAAAGCCTCGTCGACCGTCATACCGATGTTGGTCGCGACATAGGGGTTGCCGTCTGGATCGAGCTCGGCACCGTTGAAGCAATACAACACCACCCGTTGCGACACGCCTGCCTCAGCGGTGCGGCGCGAGTAATAGCGCATCCGCATGAACACGCCGCGTTGCCCCCTGCGGTCGATCACCGGGCCATCGTATTTCGGCAGCGCGACGGCGGCATAGGGCCAGTGGCGCTTCCGTTCCCTCGGCGGCGTGTGCCGGATCTTCTTTTCCGGCCGTACCTTTGTCCTGAGCGAGCGCCGCAGCAGACGGGCGCGGTGATCGCTCTCGCGCAATTCGGCAGCTACGCTGCGCTCCGCAGCGCGCCATTCGCGAATCTCGATGCGGCGCAGCTGCTTTTCGTGTCGCTCGCCTTTCAGCTGGAGCGACTGGGCCGCGGCGTCAAGCTTCTTCCTGGCGAAGCCGTTGGCGCTGCTGGTAGTCAGCTTCGACTGGCGGCCGAAATCATCCGTGAACAGCGCATCGATGTAGCGATGCGCCCTGTGTTGGGGGGCGTTTCGAGAAGCCCGGGAGGAGGTAGAGGGTTTCGCCATCGGTGAAACATTTCTTGCGCCAATCTTAGCCCCCCAACCTTAGCTCTCCTGAATCGATGATCCTTTCCGGACCTAGCTTCGGAAAGGATCACCGTCCTAATCTCGTGATCCTCTGCTTCGAAGGAGAAGCAGAATGGATTCGCGAATTTACGAAAACGCCGATGGCCAGCCGGGCATCGACCGCATCCTGGCTCAGGCCGATGCGGCTGTTGCCCGGCTAGACGAAGACCGAGCCGCCATCGCCGAACGCCGCCGCGCGCTTATCGCACCCCGTTACAAGACCGTGGTCGCCGAGCCGACCGATCTGCACAACAAGATCGCGCTCGGCGGCGTGCTGGTGCACCACGGCCTGTCGGCGATCGACGCCGACGCTTTGGCGGGGCTGCTGGCGTTCTGGGCCGATCAGGTCTGGTCCGACATGGACGTACTGATCGACACCGATCCGTCGGTGTCGTTCGGCCAGGCAATCGTCATGATGATCGACCGCCACGGTCGCGACCTGTCGGCGCGCGGGCTGTACGAGACCTGGCTCCGCCGGCTCGCCGCCTATGACGCCGATCGTGCCGAGTGGCTCGCACGCGACGAGGAGTTCCGGCTCGAAGGCGCATGGCGCGAAGAGAGCATGACACGCGACCAGCGCTGGCTGATCCGCGTCACCTGCCGACTGCGCCGCATCGACGTGCCCGGACACCTGTCGCGCGGTGATGCCGCCGACTGGCTCGAGGCGCACGGTGCCAACATGAACTATCGCGAGTTCGTCGCGTGACCGCGTTCGTGTGGACCGACCGTGACGCACGGCGCCATGAACTCGGCAGCCCGGCGAGGATCGAAGCCGAGGCGGCGGCGATCGCGCAGGAGATGGACCGCTACATGGACATTCTCGATGGCGGGGATCGCATGCTGCGCGATACGGCACGCACCGCGATCCGCAGGCTCCAGTCCCGGCTCGAGCAGCTGCGCGCCGACATCTTGCGCTGGAACGACCACGCGCTTGCGGCGATCCGGGCCGCGGCGGCTACGCTCGCCGAACAGATCGAACGGCTGCCAGCGACGATCGCCGACGTGCTGCTGGTCGTCGAGCTGCACGGCGAGCAGGCCCGGTTTCGGGCGATCGCAGGCGACTCGCCCGATATGCAGGCGCGGATGCTCGCCGAGCCCATGACCGCGACCCAGCGTCGCGCGATCGCGGTGTGCGCGTCGCGCACCGCGCCGGCGGACACGGCAACCCGGGGCGAGGCCGGAGCTTGGCTCGACGCGGAGCCGCGCTTCGCTCGTGGCGGTCAGGTCGATGGCGGCTGGTTCGCGTGGGTCGATCGCCACGGCCATGCCCATCGTCTTGGCGACCCGCTGATGATCGAGCGCGAGATCGCGGCCTTGACGAAGGAGATGGTCGCCCAGCGCCCGACGCTTATCGGCACGGGCAGCGCGGACGCCCTCTACGCAGCCGTCGAAGCCGGGCTCGCTTCTTGGGAGCGACTCCAAATCCTACAAGGGGATCTGGAGCGGTACGATCGCGAGGCCACGGCCCGCGAGGACGCCGCATGGACAGCCTATGCCGTCGACTGGCGGTCGAAGAGGAAGACGTCGTGACCGCATATCCCGGCCTCCTATATGGTGAGGAGATCAACACCGCCAGGGCGCACGACCTTATGAAGGCGTTCGGCGGCGGTATATCGGCTCCCGCCCGTCGCGTGATGGAACGACGGGATGGAGTGTCAGACGACGATCCCGACGCAGGCGTGGCTCGCGGCGCGGACAGCGCGATCCGCTTCCCCGGGGTGCGCGACATTCTCGTCGCCGGTGACCCCGTCGTCGCCGACCTGTCCGCGAGGCTGGCCGCCGATCCCGGTGTCATACCGGCACCTGATGAGGGTGTCGTTGCGCACCTCTCGGCGCTCGACGGCTACGCCCGCGACGGCAAGGTCATCACCATCCACGGCGTGCCGGTCCCGGCCGGCCGGCCGCAGACCGACTATTACATCGTGCTGCGCTGGCGCCCGCTCTACAGCCCGTTCGCACTGCCGCACCTGATCTACAGCCGCGATCCTGCCGACGTGCGCCCCGCCGACCGGGCGGCGCTCGGCGTCGCCGAAGACGAGGAAGTCCAGCGCATCCACCTCGTCGATCACGATGCGCGCCACGTCACTGACGAGACGCAGGCGTCGCTGCTGATGTTCAGCACCGCGATCCACCGCGACAACCTCGTCGAACTGCAGACCACGAATCCGGCGCTGTTCGTCGCGCTGTGGCGGCGGGACATGGACGAGGCGTGGCGGCTGGGCCGCAAGATGAGGAACGGCGACCTGCCGGTGTCCAACCCCAGGAGCCGCGTCCGCAGCCGACTTCGCCGCCTGATCTACGGCGCCGCCCTGATGAGCGAGTGGGAGCGCCTGTTCGAGATCATCGAAGCATTGAGGGCGGAGAAGGGCGTGACCCGCGACAGCGTCAGGGCGGCGCTGCTTGGCTGCTCGTCGCTCACCGGCGTGGCGCTGATCGAGACCGAGGCGTTCGTAGCCACTGCCGTGGCGCACGTCCGGGCGCTTCATCCGACGATGGACCCCGACACCGCCGATCGGCCCGACCGCGTCGCCGCCGCGTTCGGCGGCAGCGCGATTTTCCGCACCCGATATCGCGCGGTGCGCGCGGTCGCCGGCGGGATACCGGTCCGCTACTTCCTTGGCGTCGAGCCCGGAATGCTCGCTCTGGTCGCGCTGGTCCACATGGTCGAGAACGTGAAGCGGCTGGAGGGCGACCACCGTCAGCCGGGCCGGGCCGGGCTCGGCACCTTCGATCGGCAGGACACCGCGAGCGTCGAGCTGGCAGTGCTCGTCACCAGCAACCTGTGTCTCCCCACGGCGCGCACGATCCTCCAGCGCGAGGCGAAGCTCGGTGGATCGGACAAGGGCTGGGCTCGGGTCGTCATCCCGACGCTGATCGACAACCCGCACCTGCGCGACGAGGCCGAGCGCCTCTACGCGAAGCAGCATGGCCTGACCGGCGCGCTCCCGCAGCCGGCCTATGCCGACTGCGACCGCAAGCGCCGCCACAGCCCCTACGAGAAGGCGGGCATGCGCGCGAAGCTGTGCGCAGCACCCGTCGGCCAGCAGGGCTGGACGCAGGGGTTCCGGTTCGAGGCCTGGCTGCGCCCTGACGCCGAACTCGCGTTCCTGCGCAACTGCTGCCGCTACATCCAGTACGACCAGGGCCTGGCGGAAAAGCGGGACGCGCATCTCGCCGAGCATTTTCCGGACAGCGCCGATGCGGAGGCCGACGCGATGGCGAGCAACGTCCCGCTGCCGCGCCAGCACCCGCTCGAGCGCATCCAGGATCTGTTCCGCCGCTTCTTCGATCGCCTGCAGGTCGCCGAACAGGCGGCGGAGCGCGCGTCGGCTGAGTCCCGCGCCAATCGCGAGGCCATCCTCCGCGAGGTCGCGCCGCTGCTCGCCGCCGTCAGCCCGATCACGGTCGACCCCTATCTCAACGAACGCATGCTCGCCCCGCCGACCGACGCGCAGCGGCGGGTGGCGCGTGAGGTGTTCTGGAATATCTGACGCAACGGCCCAAAAAATAGCGCCGAGCGCTCGCGGCCGCATCCGGAAGCGCAGCGAGTAGAGCGCCGGTTCCCCCCGGGAGAACGGAATGCGCCGACATTTCTCATCTTGGTTGTCGGTGGTGCTGCAAATGTTGGTCGCGCGACCGGCACCGATCTGACAGGATCATGCCAATGAAAAACGACCCGTTTGGATTGTCTGAAACCGCTGCCGATCGCTTCCTTCGCGAGGATCGTGAACGTGCTGCTATGTTCAAGGATGTCTTCGCCGGGGGCGTGGTGGCCGAGGCAATGCGGGCAGCGACCCTTCACGACAAGCTGTTTCGCGGGGTGGACTTCGACAAGCCCTACCGCGGCATCCTCGACACGCTCGAACGAGATCGGAAGGAGCGCGAGCGCTTTAAGGAACTGACCAACACGGCGTGGGCTCTGTCGGTCACCGATACAGCGCGCAGCCTCACCCAGCGCAGCGCCGATCTTGTGGAGCAGCAGCGGCGTCTGTCGTCGTCAGTAGTCGATACGATGCGAGCGTTCGATACGAACCGATCGACCGTGGCTACCGCGCTGGCCGCCGCGCGCTCCGGCGAAAGCTATCGCCGGATGGTCGAGGACATGTTCCCGAAGATGACGGGGTTTAGCGCCATCGCCGAGCGGATGCGCCTCGTCGATGTCATGACGCTGCGCGCCAGTGAAGGGGTGGTAGCTTCTGCCACTACGCTTGCTGCCGAGATGGTGCTGGAAACGCAGCGAATCACCGAAGCGATCGCGGCAGCAGCGACAGAGGATGAGGGCGCCGCGCTCTTCAGTGAACTGTTCGAAAAGGTGACCGTTTATGTAGCGACGCTTGGCCCCAAGACGATCGCCGAGCTCAACACGATGGGGCTCATGCAGTGGACCGCGTGGCTGTTTGGCTTTCTGGGCTTCGCGCTGGCGATCGTGGCGTTGATCCCGAACCCCTCAGCCGAGCAGCAGCGCGCGATCACCGAACTCAACCAGAAGTATGAGGCGCTGCACCAGGAGGCCGACCGGCTGAGCGAGGCGGATGCGAAGGTGAACGAAGATTTCCTCGACGCCCTGCCGCGCGCCGAGATCGTGCGTGATGCCACCCTGCGCCGCAAGCCCGAGCGGGCCGGTGAGGTGGTACTGCATATGCAGGCCGGTGACGCCGTTGCGATCGAGAAGGCTCAGGGGCGCTGGCGCTTGGTCGTCTTTCGCGATCCGCTCTCGAGCCAGCTTTCGCGCGCTTGGGTCTATCATACCGCCCTCAGCCCGCTCGCCAACGGGCTTGATCTGAGCCGCGACTGAAGCGCGAGAGCGGCGTCGGGAGCCTAGCAAGGCAAAGGCGGGGCGAGGCCCGCCGGACGCTTCTGGCTGGACGCTGCCATTCGCGGAACCTGGCTAGACCGGTGGGTAAGTCCTCAGTTCCTGCCATCCGAGAACGGTTACCGTTTCCCGAAACACCATCGTTTTTGGGAAAGCAGGAACTTCTGTGCCCGTAGCTTCGGAAAGGTTTCGGCCGCGAATCGGCTGATTGGGTTTCCCGCGAGTGCGCGTCGCATGGTGCGTCAGCGGCTCGCGGGAGACCGATCATGGCCGCGAGTAACAAGAACGAACTGCCCCTCGACGATCTGAGCGAGTTGAATGCCGCCGCCGGCGCCCAGCCGACGGCGCCGGTCGAAGCCGACGAAACCCTGCCCCAGGACGCGGGGCCGGGTGAGCTGGTCGCCGAAGATGCGACCATCGACGAAGGCTACGCGGACATGCCGGACTGTCAATCGGCGTCCAAAAAGGACCCCCTA
>NZ_LQQO01000038.1 GCF_001619955.1 Sphingomonas hankookensis
CAAAGAACTAGACAACAATACCGGCGTCGCTTCGCTACCCCTCTTTAGGAAGGGCAGATCGCGTCGCCTGCGTTTCGCTGTCTCTGTGGAAGCGAGTAGCTCGCCCCGTCCGGTGAACAGCCCTCTACGGGGGGTCGCCCGACCCGTCAACGGCTTTTTGCAATTTTGTTTCGAGAAAGTTGCAGATCGGCGGAAATCCGCGGGTTTACCCCCTCTCAATCGATCGGGTTAAAAGGTGGTGTGATGGAAAGCCCCGCCGAATCAGCCCCTTCCCCCTCCGAATCGCTCGGGAACCAGGTCCGTCGCGCCGTCATCTGGCGTTCGGGAAGCCAGATTGTCGGGCAGATCGTGTCGTGGGCGTCGACCTTCCTCGTCATCCGGCTGCTGACGCCGGGCGACTATGGACTGGTCGCGATGACCGGGGTCGTGCTGTTGCTGCTCAACATGCTCAACGGCCATGGCCTAGCCAATGCGCTGATTCAGCATGGCAATGTCTCGCGTCGCGAGGAGCGGCAGGTGTTCGGGATGCTGCTGCTGCTCAACATCGTGCTGGGCGGCGTGCAGTTCGCCCTCGCCCCGCTGGCCGCCGCCTATTATCGCGAGCCGTTCGTCGCCGACCTGTTGCGGGTGCAGGCCCTTCTGTACCTCACCACGCCGTTCAGCTCCTTTGCCTACGCGCTACTGGCGCGGCGGATGGATTTCCATCGGCAGGCGCAGGTCAATCTGCTGTCGTCGCTCGCCGGAGCGCTGGCGGCGATCGGAGGGGCCTATGCCGGCCTTGGCGTGTGGACGCTGGTGCTGGCGCCCGCCACCCTGTTCGCGACGCGTGCGATCGGGCTGATGATCGCCGCCCGTGCCTGGATGTGGCCGAGCTTCGACTTTCGCGGTGCGGGCCATCTCGCCCGCTATGGCGGGATCGTGGCGGGCGCGAGTTTGCTGAGCTTCGCCCAGAGCCAGGCCGATATCCTCGTTGCCGGGCGCTTCTTCGACGCGCATGCGGTCGGTATCTACACCACCGCGCTGTTCCTGACCCAGATCTTCACCAACAAGGTCGTGCCGCCGATCAACGAGGTCGCCTTCTCCGCCTATGCCCGGATGCGCGACGATCCGGCGGCGGTCGCGAACGGGTTCGTCCGGTCGGTGCGGGTGCTGATGCTGGTCGCAGTACCCTTCTTCATTGGCCTGGCGGTGACCGCCGGACCGGCGGTGGCGATCGCGCTTGGGCCGCAATGGGCGGAGGCCGCGCCGCTGGTGACCCTGCTCGGCATCGCCATGCCGTTCATGACGCTGCAAGCGCTTTTCCCTCCGGCAGTCGACGCGATGGGCAAGCCCGGCACCACCGCCGGCACGACCGCGATCGGTGCGATCGTCCTGCCGATCGCCTTCCTGATCGGCGCGCGGTTCGGGATCGAGGGCGTGGCCGGAGCGTGGATCGTCGCGCATCCGATCCTGCTGGCGATCGTCGCCGCGCGGGCGCTGCCGGTCATCGGGTTGTCGGTGGGAGCCTTCGCCCGCGCGGTGGCGCCGGCGTTCGGCGCAGGGGCGGCGATGGCGGGTGCCGTAACCCTGGCCGTCCATGCCGCCGGGCCGCTGTCGCCGGTGCCGATGCTGGCGCTGCCGGTGGTGGTCGGCGGCGCGGTCTATGCCGGCAGCCTGTGGCTCTTCGCCCGCAGCGCGGTGCTCGACGCCTGGGCGATGCTCAGGCGGTCCTGAGCCGTTCGATCGCGGTACGAGTCGCCGCCAGATAGGCGTCGCCATGGAAGCGATAGGTGCCGATGAAGTGGACGAACGCCGGATCGGTCGCGAATGTCGCCCGTCCGAACAGCGCCGCATTCCAGAAGTTCAGATACCGGTCGTACGGCAGCAGCAGCGGATCGCGGCCATTGGCGACGACGAAGTTCGACGTCACCTGCTCGCTGCCCCAGCGCGACCAGCTCGCCCGGCCGATCGCCGCGTCCATCGCCAGCGAGAAACCTTCGGCCATTTCGCGCCCCGGCCCGCCCGGCGCAAAACCGGCAAAGCCCGAACAGCCGCGCACATAATGGAGCGGCCCATGCCCCGGCAGTTCTACCGATCCGATCGCCGCCTCCGCCGCGTCCTGCACATGCAGCCCCGCCGCGCGCGGATCGACGCCGGCCCGATCGCGCGCCAGCTCTGACGCGGTGCGGCGTTCGGCGCTCGCCTCGCCGCGCAACGTAAAATCACGCCCGGCATCGATCGCCGCGCGCACCTCGTGCAGGTCGCCCAGCGTCACCGTGTCCGAATCGACCTGGATCACATAGGCACGGCTGCGCAGGTCGAGGATGGTCAGCAACCGCTCCCATGTCCCGCCGCGCGGACACGGCCCGGTATCGACATCACCGATCGCGATGATGCGCGGACGGTTCAGATGATGCGCCAGCACCGCATGGTCGGCGGCGGTCAGCGTCCCGTCGTCGAGGATGACCACCCGCCCGCGCCCGAGCCGTTGCAGCAGCGACTTCACCGCGACCAGATAGGGCAGCAGCACCGCCGTCCCGATCATCGAGAACAGGATCACGCCATCGTCGCCCGTCGCGATCGGCGGGGTGGCGAGCACGCGCCGTGCCAGCCGGCGGTGCAGCCATTGCTTGACGTGCCAGTTGAGATGTTCGGCGAGCGAGGGAGTTGCCATGATGCCGCTCTATCGCTGCCGCCTTAACCGCCGGTCAACGCGCACTTACGCCTGCTGGATATAGGCGCGCATCGCGTTCGCCTCCGCCTCGATCCCGTCGATGCGATGCTTGACCAGATCGCCGATCGACACGAACCCGACCAGCGCGTCGCGCTCGACCACCGGCAGGTGACGGATGCGTCGCTGCGTCATCAGCGACAATGCGCCGAGGATCGATGCGGAGGGTGGCACGGTCACCACCGGGCTGCTCATCCGTTCGCCGACCGCCATTTCGAGCACGTCCGCACCGACCTCGACCAGCGCGTGCACCACGTCGCGTTCCGAAAAGATGCCGGCGACCCGATTGTCGACCAGCACCGGCACCGCGCCGATGCGATGCTGCGTCAGCAACGCCACCACCTCGCGCACCGGCATGTCGGCCCCGACCGACACCACGTCCCGCCCGCCCGAAATCGCCGCGATCGTCATCGCCCTCTCCTCCTGCGCGGCGGTTCCCTCCCGCATCGCGTCCATGGGGTTGAGAATTCCACGCTTCGCGCCCAATGAAAAGCCATGGCGAACGATCTGGACGACCCCGACTATGCCGCGTTCGCGTGGGCGCGGTTTCGCTGGCTGCTCAAGATCATGGGTGGCGTGTCGATCGTCGCCGCACTGGTCGCGCTGGGCGGCATCTGGTGGTGGATCGGGTCGATGAACTGGATCATCGCCGCCGCGACGCTGGGTGGGGTCGGCGGATCGGTGATGCTGGGCGGTGTGCTGATGGCGCTGGTGTTCCTGAGCAACGGCTCCGGTCATGACGCCGCGGTCGATTCGTTCAATGCCGAGCGCGATCCGGGGCGGGATCCGCGGGAGTAGGCGTCCGGTTGGTCACTTTCGCGAAGGCAGGAGTCCATAAGCGCTTCGTGGCGCGCAGTTCGCGCGCCCATCCCGCGTCACCCCGGGCTTGCCCCGGGGTCCCGCTTCTCTCCGACGCCAGAAGAAGAAGAAGAAGCGGGACCCCGGGTCAAGCCCGGGGTGACGATAGGGAAGGACCAAAATCGCAACCGCCCCAAAACGCAAAACCCGCCGGGAGCCTCAGCCCCCGGCGGGTTTTCGCGAAACGAATCGGCCCGGCTGCGGGCCGGACGCGCTTACTTGATCTTCGCTTCCTTGAACTCGACATGCTTGCGCACGACCGGGTCGTACTTGCGGAAGGTCAGCTTCTCGGTCTGGTTGCGCGGGTTCTTCTTGGTGACATAGAAGAAGCCGGTATCGGCCGAGCTGACGAGCTTGATCTTGACGGTGGTCGGCTTTGCCATGACCCAAAAACCCCTTGGGCATGACGCCCGCAAATGACAATGGAAAGCGACCCGCCACGACGCGGGCTGCTGCAAGTTGGGGGCGCATGCGGCAATCGCGCGCCCGAGTCAAGGCTGGACGCCTTCATCGGAACGTAACCTCTGCATTGCAGGTTGGGATTCAAGAGGATGAAGGAGACGGCAATGCGGATCGAGTCGGTGCATATCGATGCGGAACGGGCGATGACCCGGGGCGGCGCGACCCATCCCTATGCCGAGATCGAGGCGATTCGCGCCATCGCCACCGCCGAATCGAGCCTGCCGGCGCTGTCGGTCCTCGCGCTGGTCGATGCCGCCATCGCGCGCGGCGAGCGTGCCTCGCTGCAGGAATGGACGGCGCTGGCCCGCGACGCGGTTCGCTGCGGGCGCAGCGACGTCGCGACGGCGCAGGCCTATGCCGCCGCCTGTTCGGTACGCCTCGCCGGCTGAACCACGACACGCATGGACCCGCTCGTTCCCGCGCTGGTCGCGGTCCTGCTGGCGGGAGTCGGCGATCGTCCGGCACTGTTGAGCGCGATCCTCGCCGACCGGCACGGATCGGCGGCGACCACCGCCGGCCTCGTCGCGCAGGCGATCGGCTTCGCGCTGGCGGCGGTCGGCGGCATGCTGGTCGCGCCCTATCTCACCCCCAATGCGCGCAGTCTGTTGCTGGCGCTCGCCTTGCTCTCGGCGGGCGGGGCGGCGCTGTTCCCGGCGCGGATCAAGGACCGACTCGATCATTGGCGGCTGCCCGGCTGGCTGACCGGCTTCCTCGGGATCGGCATCCTGGCGCTGGGCGACCGTGCCCAGTTCCTCGTCTTCGCGCTGGTCGCCCGCACGCCCGATCCGGTGGCGGGCACCATCGGCGCGACGCTGGCGACCATCGCCCTGTGCAGCGCCGCCGCGACGCTGGGCGAACGCGGCTGGCAACAATTGCCGTTCCGCGTGATCCGGCCGGTCGTGGCGGGACTGCTGTTGCTGAGCGGCGCGATCATCGGCCTTGGCGCGCTCCGCCTGCTGTGATCCAGCCGGTCGATCAGGCCGACCGATTTTTTTGAACCGACAGCGCGGGAAAGATTCGGCACCGCAATCGTTGCTGAACCGAATCATATCCAGCCGGAGAAAATCCCGTGACCAACCCCGCGCTCGACACGCCGACCGACCTCCCCAACAACAAGGTCGCCAGCGTCGCCGATGGCTTGAACGCCGCCCTGGCCGACTGCTTCACCCTCTATCTCAAGACCAAGAATTTCCACTGGCACGTCTCCGGCCCGCATTTCCGCGACTATCACCTGATGCTCGACGATCAGGCGTCGCAGATCCTCGCGGTAACCGACGTCATTGCCGAGCGCGTGCGCAAGACCGGCAACACCACGCTGCGCTCGATCGGCGACATTTCGCGCCGCACCGCGATCAAGGACAATGACAAGGATTTCGTGAAGCCCGACGACATGCTCGCCGAGCTGCGCGACGACAATCTCAAGCTGGTCGAACGCCTGCGCGAAGCCCGCGAAGCCGCCGAGGATGCCGGCGACACCGCCACCAGCAGCCTCGCCGACGACTGGATCGACGAAGCCGAAGAGCGCGCCTGGTTCCTGTTCGAAGCCGCGCGCAAGGGCTGATCCCTTCCCGCCGGACCATGCCAGGGCCCGCCGGTGCCATCCGCACCGGCGGGCTTTTTGTCGCATCCGGAACCGCACCTGCCCCCCACGCGCTTCTGGGAACAGGGCGATCCTGCCCCCCGTCAAGCCGGAGCACCGACATGTTGAAATGGGCCGTCATCTTCCTGGTACTGGGTCTGGTGCTGGGCGCCTTGGGCTTCGGCGGCGTCGGTGGTGCGTTCGTCGGCATCGCCAAGATCCTGTTCTTCGTCGCCATCGCCATCTTCGCCATATTGCTCGTGCTGGGTCTGCTCGCCGGCAAGGGCGTGAAGAACGCGATCGACTGAAGCCGCCAGCGATGCGCGCCTTTGCCGATCTGCTCGACCGGTTGATCTATACCCGGTCGCGCAACGCCAAGCTGGCGTTGATCGGCACGTATCTGCGCGAGACGCCCGACCCCGACCGGGGTTGGGCGATCGCCGCGCTGACCGGCGACCTTGACCTGCCGGCGGTCAAGTCCGCCGCGATCCGCGCGCTCATCACCGAACGGACCGATCCGGTGCTGTTCGCGATGAGTCGCGACTTCGTCGGCGACACGGCGGAAACCGTCGCGCTGCTCTGGCCCGAACCGCCGCCGGGCAGCGTGACCGATGCCGATCCGCTGACGCTCGATACCGTCGTCACCCGGCTGCGCAGCCTGTCGCGCTCCGACGCGCCGCGCGCGCTGGCCGCCATGCTCGACCGGCTCGAGTCGGACGAACGTTTTGCCCTGCTCAAGCTCGCCACCGGTGGCCTGCGCGTCGGCGTGTCCGCCCGCCTCGCCAAGACCGCGCTGGCGCAGGCGTTCGGTCTCGACGTCGATGCGGTGGAGGAGGTGTGGCACGGCCTCGCCCCGCCTTACACCGAACTGTTCGACTGGGCGGAGGGTCGCGCCGAACAGCCGCATGCCGCCGACCTGCCGGTGTTCCGCCCGTTCATGCTCGCCCATCCGCTCGACGACGGCGTGGTCGACCTTGCCGACTATGCCGCCGAATGGAAATGGGACGGCATCCGGGTGCAGCTGGTCCATGTCGGCGGCGAAACCCGACTCTACAGCCGCGCCGGCGACGACATCACCGCCGCCTTTCCCGAAGTCGCCGCCGCGTTCCGCACTCCAGGCGTCCTCGATGGCGAGTTGCTGGTGCGGGGGCAAGGCCAAGGCGATGCGCTCCACGCCGACGACACCGGCGCGGCCAGCTTCAACGCGCTGCAACAGCGGCTGGGGCGGAAACTCGTGTCGAAGGCGATGCTGGCCGACTATCCCGCCTTCGTCCGCCTCTACGACATCCTGTTCGACGGTGCCGAGGACCTGCGCGAACGGCCCTGGCACGAACGCCGCGCCCGGCTCGAAACCTTCGTCCCCCGCCTCGACCCGACGACTTTCGACCTCTCCCGTCTGATCGACGCCGCCGACTTCGCCGAACTGGCCAACATCCGCAGTCGCGCGCGCGATTCGGCGATCGAGGGCGTCATGCTGAAACGCCGCGACTCCCCCTATGTCGCCGGCCGTCGGGTCGGGCTGTGGTATAAATGGAAGCGCGATCCGCTCGTCGCCGATTGCGTGCTGATGTACGCGCAGCGCGGCAGCGGCAAGCGATCGTCCTTCTATTCCGACTATACCTTCGGCTGCTGGACCGCCGACCCTGCGCAAGGCGGCGAGCTGCTGCCGGTCGGCAAGGCCTACTCCGGCTTCACCGATGCCGAGCTGAAGGACCTCGACCGCTTCGTCCGCCAGCACACGATCAACCGCTTCGGCCCGGTGCGTGAGGTGGAAAAGACCCTGGTGTTCGAGGTCGCGTTCGATTCGATCCACGCGTCCAAACGCCACAAATCGGGCGTCGCAATGCGCTTCCCCCGCATCAGCCGCATCCGGCTCGACAAGCCGGCGGCGGAGGCCGACCATATCGCGACGCTGTTGAAATGGGTGAGCTAACTCACCCACAGACGAAACCGTACCCCCGCGCAGGCGGGGGTCCAGAGCCAAGCGGAACCCACGTCAGCGCATGCGACCCTGGATCCCCGCGTGCGCGGGGATACGCTCAACCCTGCGGCACCGGCTCTAACGCAATCTCGAACAAGGTCGGCCACCATTTCCCGGTCACGAACAAACGCTTCCCCGCCGCATCCCACGCAATCCCGTTCAGCACCGCCTCCGGATCGAGCGGTCCCAGCTCCGCGCGCAGCGGCGCCAGGTTGACCAGCCCGTCGACCTCGCCGGTCGCCGGATCGATCCGCACGATATAGTCGCGGTGCCAGATATTGCCCCACAGCTTGCCGTCGATCATCTCCAGCTCGTTGAGGTTGTGCACCGGGCGGCCATTGGCGGTGATCGTCACCCGCCGCTTCTCCTTGAACGTCTTGGGGTCCATGAACCGCAAGGTCGGCGTCCCGTCCGACAGGATCAGCGAGGTCCCGTCGTTCGCCAGCCCCCATCCCTCGCCCGGATAGCGCGCCCGCCCGACCGACTTGAGCGTGCGTGCGTCCCAACGGTGCGCGATCCCGTCCTGCCAGGTGATGCTGACCAGCTGTTTGCCATCGACCGCCAGCCCCTCGCCGAACTGCAATCCCGGCAGCTTCGTGCGCGCTAGCACCTTGCCGTCGTTCAGCCGCACCCGCCGCACGTCCGACACGCCGGGCTGGCCGGTACTCTCGAACAGGCTGCCGTCATGCCACACCAGCCCCTGCGTGAAGGCGGCGCGATCATGCGGATAGCGTGCGACGATCCGTGCCGAGATGCCCTCGACCGGGACCGGTACATGCGCGGCGGGGGGCGCGCCGGTCTGGGCCACGACGGCGGTGGTGGCGAGCGCAAGGCCCAGCGGCAGTGTCCAGCGGATCATGCGCATGTCTTTCTCGCCTCCTCCTTGCGCGTACCTGAACCGTTCAGAACGGCACCGCCGGGCCGGCCGGCACGATGCCGGTCGGATTGATATCCTTGTGGCTGCGATAATAGTGCGTCTTGATCTGGTCGAGGTCGATCGTGTCGGCGACGCCTGGCAGCGCGGCGATACGTTCGGCCAGCGCGCGCAGCCGCGGATAATCGACCAGCCGTCGGATATTGCACTTGAAATGCCCGTGATACACGGGATCGAAGCGCACCAGTGTCGTGAACAGCCGGATATCCGCCTCGGTCAGCCGCTCGCCGACCAGCCATTCGCCCGTCAACCGATCCTCCAGCCAATCGAGCGATGCGAACAGCGCATGGACCGCTTCGTCATAGGCGCCTTGCGTCGTCGCGAAGCCCGCGCGGTACACGCCGTTATTGACCGTCGCATAGACCCGCTCGTTCACCGCATCGATCTCGTCGCGCAGTTCAGCGGGATAGAAGTCGCCCGGCCTGGCACCCACATCGTCGAACGCGGTGTTCAGCATCCGGATGATCTCCGACGATTCGTTGTTCACGATGCGCCGCTCCTGCATGTCCCACAGCACCGGCACGGTGACCTTCCCGGTCATGTCCGGACCGGCCATGGCATAAAGCTGGTGCAGGTGATCCACGCCATTGACCGGATCGCCGGTCCCGCCGAATGCCCCGGCAAAGCTCCACCCCTGCGCGCCCATCACCGGCCCGACGACCGTCACCGGCAGCATCGCCTCCAGCCCTTTGAGCGCCCGGACGACCAGCGTGCGATGCGCCCAGGGACAGGCAAGGCTGACATAGAGGTGATAGCGATCCGCCGCCGCCGGAACGCCGGTCTGTCCATCCGGCCCCGGCGCCCCGTCGCGCGTCAGCCAGTCGCGAAACCCGCTCTCCGCCCGCTGGAAATTGCCCGACGCATCGGTCGGCGCGACCGGCGTATCATTGGTCCACACCCCGTTTTGCAGCATTCCCATCGGCAATCCCTTCGCATGTCGTCGCGCGTGCAACGCGCTCAGGCCGCGTCGGGGTTCCCGCCGTCCCGCCGAGCCGCACTTTCGCGCTTGAGCGGGCGGGCAACCGGACAGACTTCCTGCACGAAACCGTTCAGCGTGTTGGTCAGATTGTCGGGTACCAGCCGATAATAGACGAACTGCCCGCGCTTCTCGCTGCTGACCAGTCCGGCCGATTCTAGGATCGAGAGATGCTGCGAGATCGACGGTTTCGACATGTCGAACCGCGCCGCAATCTCGCCCGCGCTCAATTCGGCATGCGCCAGATAGGCGAGGATCTTGCGCCGGGGGACCGACGCCAATGCTTCGAACACGCGCTGCATGAAGCGATAGATAGGCGTGGAGCACCGGCTTGACAAATATGCTTCGTTATTTAGGTTATTTCCTAATTATCGAAGGGCTCTGTTATGGCTGATTGCTCGACGTTGCGGATGAAGGCTACCGAAACCAGCTGCGCCGTACACGGGCGGGTCCGCTGGGCGCCCGGACGATCGTTGTGGATCGGCGGCATGACGCTCGCCGCGCTCACCCTTGTCCCGTTCCACACCACCTTCGGCAGCGTGCTGCTGTTCCTCGGCACCAGCGCGGTAACGCTGTGTGCCGGCCATTCGGTCGGGCTGCACCGGTTGCTGATCCACCGCAGCTTCGTCGCACCGCTGTGGCTGGAACGGCTGCTGGTCTATCTCGGTACCTTGGTCGGCATGGCCGGGCCGCTGGGCATGGTCCGGCTGCACGACATGCGCGACTGGGCGCAACGTCAGCCCGAATGCCACCCGCTCCACGCCCATCGCGCGCCGATGCTGCAGGATGCGTGGTGGCAAATGCATTGCCGGCTCGACCTAGACCATCCGCCGTGCTTCGTCCCCGAAGCCCGCCTGCGTGACGACCGGTTCCTGCGCTGGCTGGAGGCGAGCTGGATGGCGCAGCAACTCCCCTGGGCGCTGCTGTTCTTCGCCGTTGGCGGGATGCCGTGGCTGGTGTGGGGCGTGGCCGCCCGAGTCGCGGTCGGCGTCACCGGCCACTGGCTGGTCGGCCACATCACCCACCGGACCGGGCCGCAGGGCTGGGTGATCGACGGCGCGGGGGTACAGGGCCACGACCTTCCCGTCGCCGCGCTCATTACCTTTGGCGAAGCGTGGCACGGCAACCACCATGCCTTTCCCGAATCGGTGAGGCTGGGTGTCCTGCCGGGTCAGCATGATCCGGGCTGGTGGCTGTTGCTGGCGCTGCGGCGCGTCGGCTGGGTCAGCGCGCTGAACGAACCGGCCGACCTGCCGCCTCGCGCCGGGTTGCGGCGAGTGCACGGCGCAACGGTGGTGGAAAGGATCGCGTGAGCGTCGCCGCGCCGTCGATCTGCCGACGTATCGCATCGGTCACCGTGGCGGCCATTGCGGCCGTTGCCATACTGGTTACCGCCTGGGGACTGCGCGAGGTCATCGACCATCGACCGGTTGTCGACGGCCGCCTTCCCGGACTGATCCGGTTGGGGCTGTTCGGGATCGTCTTCGGATCGTTCATCGCCGTGCCGATCTGCCTGATGCTCGGGCTGCCGCTATGGGACTTTGCGATACGGTCGGAGCGACAGCGCCAACGCGACGCGCTGCGTTTCGGGCTGATCGCCGGCGCCCTGATCGGTGCGGTCATGGCGATCGTCGGCGATCCGGGAGCCCGCTGGTTCGACGAACCGCTCGACTTTATCGGCTACTGCGTTACCGGCCTCTGTGCAGGCCGGATCGCCCATCGGCTTGGCTATCCACGACGCTGAACCCCTTCCAGCCACACCCCGTTCGGTTCGAGCAGCTTCGAGCCTGTCGAGAAGTGTCCGTCGAGAGCCCCGTCGCAACGGCCCGCTCAAATCTCCCCGATCAGGCGCAACAGCGAACAATCGGGATCGAGCAACGCGCCGATCCGCAGTCCGTTCTGCGGCACCGGCGGCTGCAATCGGGGAAAGCCGGTCGCCTGTTCGGGCACCCCCGCCGCCTTCACCACCGCATAAAAAGCATCGACGTCATCCAGGCGCAGACAGCTGCCATAGCCGCTGGTCGTCGGGTCGAAGTCCGGCCACGCGAAGAATTCCAGCTGCAAGTCGCCCCGCGTGAGGATCATCCACCCCGCATCGCGCCACGCCTCCTCGAATCCCAGCTTGGCATAAAAGTCCGACGTCACCGCAAAATCGCGCGACGGCAGGTTGGGCGTGGCCCGGTCCATCGTCATCCTCTCGATAAAAGGCCGCGGTACAGCCGGCGACCGATGCTCCTGCCCGTACGCCGCGGCATCCTATCCTCACGTGAGCGGCGATCCAACCGATGGCTGGTCCGGACAGCGCGTTCGGCGCATCGAGCGGACAGCGGATCCACGCGTCCCATTCTCGCTCCGCCCGCCAGCGCAGGAACCAGGCGGCACGATCGTCCGGGCTTACCAGCAGCGGCACGGCACCGGCACACGAACAAGACGTTCCCAGCCACCCAAACGAAAAGGGGCCGGCTATCCCATCGGACAGCCGGCCCCCAATTCATCGCCGAAGCGAGAACCTCACAGCTTGTTGAGGTTCACCGCTGCGTGCTTGCCGCGACGATCGACTTCCAGCTCGAATTCGAGCCGGTCGCCTTCGTTGAGCGTCGGCAGACCCGCGCGCTCGACGGCCGAGATATGGACGAACGCGTCCGGCTGGCCATCGTCGCGCTGGATGAAGCCGAAGCCCTTCATCGCGTTGAAGAACTTCACGACGCCGCTCGCGCGCTCGCCGGTCAGCTGCCGCTGCGGGCCGCCCATGCCGCCGCCACGCGGGCCGCCTTCGCGCGGTTCGCGCGGGGCGCCGCCGCCGGTGACCGGCAGGGGTTCGCCGTCGATCTTGAGGTCGGTCGCCGAGATGCGGCCGCCACGATCGACAAGGGTGAAGCCCATCGGCTGGCCTTCGGCAAGGGCGCTGAGGCCCGCCTGCTCGACCGCCGAGATGTGCACGAACACGTCTTCGCCGCCGTCATCGCGGACCACGAAGCCGAAGCCCTTCTGCGCGTTGAAGAACTTGACCACGCCGGTCGCTTCGCCGACGACCTGCGGCGGCATGCCGCGGCCACCGCCGCCGCCACCACCAAAGCCGCCGCCGCCGCCACGGAAGCCGCCACCGCCGCCGCCGAAGCCGCCGCGATCACCGCCGCCGAAGCCGCCGCGATCACCGCCGCCGAAACCACCACGGTCGCCGCCGCCATAGCCGCCACCGAAGCCGCCACGATCGCCACCGCCGAAGCCGCCGCCACCGAAACCGCCACGGTCACCGCCGAAGCCGCCGCCACCGAAGCCGCCGCCGCCGTAGCTGTCGTCACCAAAACCGTCGCGCTTGTCCCTGCCGCGCCCACCGCGCTCGCCGCGCCGTCCTCGATCGAAACTCATTGCCCTGTTCGTCTTCCCGGTTCGCCCAACTTCATCGTAAACCCAAGCGTCGAGCGAAAAACGCAGGTGTCCGGGCACCGCCAAACCGGGTGCCACTCCCCTGCCATAGCCTAAAACACCGCAGGCCCAAACCAATTTCGCCGCAGCAATGCTTCCCGTCGTCCCGAACCTTGTACAATTGTGGCGAAACCGGCACAGATTCGCCCCATGGATACCATTTTGGCACTTCTGACCGACCCGGCCGCCTGGGCCGCCTTCCTGACCCTGGTCGTGCTGGAGGTCGTGCTGGGTATCGACAACCTCATCTTCATCTCGATTCTCTCGAACAAGCTGCCGCCGCACCAGCAACAGACCGCCCGCCGAGTCGGCATCGGCCTCGCGCTGGTCATGCGGCTGGCGCTGCTGTCGATGATCGCGTTCATCGTGTCGCTGACGAACCCGGTGTTCGACCTTGGCATCACCGGAGCGGTCGACGGCTATGGCAAGCCGAGCTTCGAAACCGCCTTTTCGTGGCGCGACCTGATCCTGATCGCGGGCGGGCTGTTCCTGGTGTGGAAGGCGACCAAGGAAATCCATCACACGATGGACGACGAACCGACCGGCGAAGCGCTCGACAAGCAGGGCAAGGCCGCCGTGTCGTTCGGATCGGCCATCGCGCAGATCGTCGCGCTCGACATGGTGTTCTCGATCGATTCGATCCTGACCGCGGTCGGCATGACCGACGAGGTGCCGATCATGATGGCCGCGGTGATCGTGACGGTCGCGATCATGCTGGTCGCCGCCGATCCGCTGGCGCGCTTCATCAACGCCAACCCGACCGTGGTCATGCTGGCATTGGGCTTCCTGCTGATGATCGGTGCGGTGCTGATCGCCGACGGCTTCGGCGTGCATGTGCCCAAGGGCTATATCTATGCCGCCATGGCCTTTTCCGCGGGGGTCGAGACGCTCAACATCGTCTCGCGCCGGTCCAAGACGAAAAAGCGTCTCGCGCGCGAAGCCATCGAGCGCGAGGCTGTTCGTTAAGACGGTGCCGGCACCGCAAAATGCGCTTCGGCGCATTTTCAAACGCCTCTCCAACCGCTAGGCGCGACCTATGACCGTCTATTTCCACGAAGAAGACCTGCCCGAGGGCGTCTTTGCCCCCGGCGCCGACATCGCCGTCGATACCGAGACGATGGGCCTCATCACCCCGCGCGACCGGCTGTGCGTCGTCCAGCTGTCGGACGGCGGCGAGGACCAGCATCTCGTCCGCTTCAACCCCGGCAGCAGCTATGCCGCGCCGAGCCTGAAGGCGGTGCTGGCCGATACGAGCCGGGTCAAGCTCTATCATTTCGGCCGGTTCGACCTCGCCGCGATCGAATATTATCTGGGCGTCGTCGCCGCGCCGGTGTTCTGCACCAAGATCGCGTCGCGACTGGTGCGGACCTATACCGACCGCCACGGGCTGAAGGAGCTGGTCCGCGAACTGCTGGGCCAGGACATTTCCAAGCAGCAGCAATCGTCCGACTGGGGCGGCCCGGTCCTCTCGGAGGCGCAGCGTGACTATGCGGCCTCGGACGTGCGCTTCCTCCATGCGCTGCGCGAGGAACTGGTCAAGCGCCTCGCCCGCGAAGGGCGGACCGATCTGGCGCAGGCGTGCTTCGACTTCCTGCCGCATCGCGCGCGGCTGGATATCGCCGGCTGGCCGGAAATCGACATCTTCGCGCATATGTAAGGGACGGCCATGTCGGAAATCGCCCGCCAGGAACGAACGCGCCGGCAACGCCGCGCCGCGCCCGGCAGCGCGCATGACCGGCTGATCGCGACGCTGATGGTCGCGCTGCCGATCGCCATCGGCGTGCTGGCGGCGTTCCTGGTGATGGCGCCTTTGTTCATGCGCGGCGACACCAGCTTCGTGCTCGACAAGAACAAGGTCGATGTCGCGCAGGAACGCATGCGCCTGCGCGCCGCCGAATATCGCGGACAGGATGCCAAGGGCCAGCCCTTCGTCCTCGACGCCGGATCGGCGGTGCAGAAAAGCTCGGCCGAACCGGTGGTCCAGATGCAGGAACTGGCCGCCGGCATCCGCCTGCCCGACGGCCCCGCCCGCCTGACCGCGCCGCGCGGCCGCTATGACATGCGCTCCGAACAGGTCGATGTGCTGGGCCCGATCCAGTTCCGCGCCGCCAACGGCTATTCGCTCGACACCACCAACGCCACCGTCGACCTGAAGACCCGCCGGCTGCGCAGCGGCGGCGCAGTCACCGGCACCACGTCGATGGGCAATTTCAGCGGCGACCGGCTCGACGCCGATCTGGAGGCGCGCACCGTGCGCCTCACCGGCAATGCCCGCTTGCGCATCGACCCGGCACGCACGAAATAGTCGCCCATGATTCGCTATGCGCTACCGGGCCTTGCCGCCACCATCGCCCTCCTCGCGGTCGCGGGGTCGGCGCCGGCACAGACCCGGCATGATTCGAACGCACCGATCGACGTATCGGCCAACGCCATCGAACTGCAGGACAAGCAGCAGCGCGCCGTGTTCACCGGTGGCGCGGTGTTCCGCCAGTCGACCATGACGCTGAACGCCGACCGCGTCGTCATCGCCTATAGCGGACAGATCACCGACGGTTCGCCACAGGCGACGCGGATCGACGCCACCGGCAATGTCGTGCTGACCCGCCCGGACCAGACCGCACGGTCGCGCTTTGCCGTGTATGACATCAACCGCCGCGTGGTGACGATGATCGGCGGCGTGCGGCTGACGCAGGGCGCCAACACGCTGAACGGCGGGCGCCTGTCGATCGACCTCGACACCGGCCGCGCGACCATCGACGGATCGGGCGTCGGCAGCAGCGCGGCACCCGGCGGCGGCGTGCAGCAGAGCGGCGGACGGGTCACCGGCCGATTCTCGGTGCCGAAGCGGAATTGACGTCGGACAGCAAAACCACGTCACCCTGGGCTTGACCCGGGGTGACGGAATAACGGTGCGACGGTATCGCCGAAAACCGGCACGAACTGACCGCATATCGCGCCCGAACCACCGAACAGACCTTCCCTTCCCCTCGCTGTCCATGCAATAATCCTGCCAAAGTCGCGGCGATAACGTCGCGGTAACCATCGCCATGCGATCAGGACGTTGCCGATGCCCGACACCACCCTGCTGACCCCCGCCACCGAAGCCCGCCCGTTTGCGGAAGTCCCCTCGGACCGCGGGCTGTCGGTCGTGTCGATCGCCAAATCCTATGACAAGCGCGTCGTGCTGTCCGACGTGTCGATGTCGGTCGGGCGGGGCGAGGTCGTCGGCCTGCTAGGCCCCAATGGCGCGGGCAAGACCACCAGCTTCTATTCCGCCATGGGCCTGGTGAAGCCCGATGCCGGCCGCATCCTGCTCGACGGTGAGGATATCACCGCGCTGCCGATGTATCGCCGCGCGATCCTCGGGCTGGGCTATCTCCCGCAGGAAACCTCGATCTTTCGCGGCCTGTCGGTCGAAAAGAACATCCTCGCCGTCCTCGAACTGGCCGAGCCGGACAAGGCGGCGCGCGCCGAGCGGCTCGAACAGCTGCTCGACGAATTCGGCCTCACCCGCCTGCGCGCAGCCTCCGCCATGGCGCTGTCGGGCGGTGAGCGGCGCCGCGCCGAAATCGCCCGTGCGCTGGCGGCGAACCCGACGATCATCCTGCTCGACGAACCGTTCGCCGGCATCGACCCGATCTCGATCGCCGACATTCGCGACCTCGTCATCCAGCTCAAGTCGCGCGGCATCGGCGTGCTGATCACCGACCATAATGTCCGCGAGACGCTCGAAATCGTCGATCGCGCCTACATCATCTATGACGGCCGCGTGCTGTTCGCCGGGTCGCCCGCCGAACTGGTCGCCGACGCCAATGTCCGCCGCCTCTATCTCGGCGAAGGCTTCGAACTCTAACCGCCATGAGCCTCGCCCCTCGCCTCGACCTGCGCCAGTCGCAATCGCTGGTGATGACGCCGCAGCTGCAGCAGGCGATCCGCCTGCTCGCGCTGTCGAATCTGGAGATTGAGGGGTTCATCGCCGAAGAGATCGAAAAAAACCCGCTGCTCGATTCCGGCGGCGGCGGCAGCGACGATGACGGCCCCGCCTTCGACGCCGCCGAACCCGTCGCGACCGCCAGCGAACCCGCCGGGTCGGACGAACTGCTCGGCATCGGCGCGGCGAGCGGCGAATCGCTCGATCTCGATCTGGGCGACACCTTCCACCATGACAGCCCGTCGGACGGGGTCGGCTCGCTCGACGGGGGCCTCGGCCTCGCCGCGACCGGGGGTGGCGGGTTCGACGAAGGCCCCGACTTCGACACCTTCGCCAGCGACGACGTCTCGCTCGCCGACCATCTGCTGCAACAGGCCGGGACCTGTGTCGCCGGTGCCGACCTGTTCATCGCCAGCGCGATCATCGACCAGATCGACGAATGCGGCTATCTCACCGGCTCGCTGCTCGACATCGCCCATCGCCTCGGCATCCCGCTCGCCCGCGTCGAAGCGGTGCTGGGCATCGTCCAGACCTTCGACCCCAGCGGCGTCGGCGCGCGCAGCCTCGCCGAATGCCTGACGATCCAGGCGAAGGAGGTCGACCGCTACGATCCCTGCATGGCGCGGCTGATCGACAATCTCGATCTCGTCGCGCGCGGTGCCCTGCCGCAGCTGCGCCGCATCTGTGAGGTCGACGACGAAGACCTCGCCGACATGATCCGCGAACTGCGCGGCTATGATCCCAAACCCGGCTGCCGGTTCGGCGGAGAGCGCACCCAATCGGTCGTCCCCGACCTGATCGTCGCGCCGCGCAAGGACGGCTGGGCGGTGGAGATCAACGGCGCCACCCTCCCGCGCGTCCTCGTCAATCGCGGCTATTTCGCCGAACTCAGCGCCAATGGCGACAAATCGTCGAAAGCATGGCTGTCCGACTGCCTCGCCAGCGCCAACTGGCTGGTAAAGGCGCTCGACCAGCGGCAGCGCACCATCCTGAAGGTCGCGACCGAGATCGTGAAGCAGCAGGAGGCGTTCTTCCGCCAGGGCGTCGCCCATCTCCGCCCGCTGACCCTCGCCAAGGTGGCCGAAGCGATCGAGATGCACGAATCGACCGTCAGCCGGGTGACCTCGAACAAATATCTTTCCTGCCCGCGCGGGCTGTTCGAGCTGAAATATTTCTTCACCTCCGCCATCCAGTCGGCCGATGGCGGCGAGGCGGTGTCGGCACTTGCGGTCAAGGACGCGATCCGCACCCTGATCGCGAACGAGGACCCCAAGAAGATCCTGTCCGACGACACGCTGGTCGAACTGCTGAACGCCAAGGGCTTCGATATCGCCAGGCGGACGGTCGCCAAATATCGCGAGGCGATCGGGCTAGGGTCGTCGGTCCAGCGCCGCCGGCAAAAGGCGCTGGGCGGGTAGGACTTTCCTACACGGGGCAGCGTCGCCATGATGGCCGGCGCTCTTTCCCACCGTCCATTCGCGTCCTTTTACCGGGCAAGGTCACGCACGCCGTAAAACGCGCACGAGTGTGAACTTAGTGAACTTTGGAACCGGCGTTGCCGCTAAATGCTTCAAATCATTCAAGCCCGTGTGGTTCGAGTAGCGATCGAGCCTGTCGAGAGCGCGTATCGAGAACGGGGTTCCGCTGGACAGGCGTTCTCGACGGACGCTTCTCGACAAGCTCGAAGCTGCTCGAACCCAACGGGGGATTTGGAAAGGTCGTCCTAAACGTCCAATTTCTCATAATCCGCCGGCGGCGGCACGCCTTCCATCCGCTCGGCCAGCAGCGGGCGAAAGCTCGGGCGGCTCTTCATGCCGACATACCAGCGCTTCGCCAGGTCGTGCGTCTTGAAATCGATCCCGCCCAGATAATCGGCGATCGAAATCTGCGCCGCCGCCGCCAGGTCGGCGAGGCTCATCGTCGCGCCGCCGATCCACTGCCGATGGTCGAGCAGATAATCGATATAGTCGAGATGCTCGACCGCCGCCTTCATCGCCTCGCGCAGTACCCGCGTATCGGGCGTCTGGCGGTGGACGATGCGCTTCTCCATCCGCTCCATCAGCAAGGGACCTGTGATCTCGCGATAGAATTGCGTGTCGAACCACGTCACCAGCCGCCGCTGTTCGGCGCGGTCGGCGGCGCTGCCGTTCAGCATGGCGGGCTTGTCGCCCGTCTCCTCGATATATTCGCAGATCGCCATCGAATCGATCAGCCGGATGCCGGCTTCGTCATCGATCATCACCGGGGTCTGCCCGGCCGGATTGATGTGCAGGAACTCGTCGCGCCGCGCCCAGGGCGATTCGCGCACCGGCTGATAGCCGATGCTCTTTTCCGCCAGCAGCAGGCGGACTTTCCGCGAGAAAGGACATAGCGGGAATTGCAGGAGCTGCCACATGGGTCCGTGTTAGGCCGCAGGCTGGCCGGGCGGAAGGGGATTCGTGTGGGGTTGCTCGGCAGTCTGGTCTGGTTGGTCGTGGCGATCCTGCTCGCCGACCGCTCGCCGCGCCCGGCGGTTCAGGCGGTGGCAGTCGTCTGTGCAGGACTTTCCGGCACGACCCTGCCCGATCTCGACCTGCTGCTGCCGCTCGGCCATCGTAGCGGCCTGACCCATTCGCTGCTGCCGCTTGCCCTCGCCCTGTTCGCCACGCGCTGGCGCCCGGTCATGGCCGGCCTCGCGATCGGCATCGGCCTGCACCTCGCCGCCGATACCTTCCCCAATGCGATGCGCGGCTTCGCGACGGTCAAGCTGCCGGGCGTCGGTTCGCTCGGCGCCACCGGTTCCTATGCGTGGCTGGGGATGCAAGCGCTGGCCGCGACGCTGGCCGGCGCGGTCCTGCTGGCGGCGGCGCTCCCGATCCGCCTTGCCCTCGTCACCGCCGCGGCACTGGCGATGGTCGGGATCGCCTATCTCTTCGCGACCGATGGCGGCTGGCCGGCGCTGGCGGTCTATGGCGCGTTCGGCTGGCTGGCGATCCGGCGGAGGACCGTGCGGGTGGCAAGCTAACCTGCTGGCAAGTTTTTTGCCCTACAGCCAACGGCATGGAAGCGACCTTCTCGATCCGCAACGACATCCCGCATGCGCTGATGCACATCACCATGGCGGGCTTTTTCGAACCGGCGGACATCGCGCGGTTCGCCGCTGCGCGCGATCGCGAACTCCTCGCGTTGCGGACGCGTCCCAACGAGCATCTGACGCTGGTCGATATCCGCGCGATGGATATCCAGGCCGCCGACAGCGTCGCCGCCTTCCGCCAGTTGCTTGCCGATCCGCGCACCGTCTCGCGCCGGATCGCGTTCGTCGTCGGCCGCTCGCTGGCCGCGATGCAGATCCGCCGCGCCGCGCATGGTCGCGACACGCAATATTTCGCCGATATCGAGGAAGCGGAGGCATGGCTGCTGTCCCCGCAGACACCGCTGCGGATGGCGTCCCGGGCCGGCTGACCGGCCCGGGACCACCAATCAGGCGGCGACCTCCGCTTGTTGCGCCACCGCCGTGTCGTCGCTCAGCGGATGCGCCAGCCGCGTCAGCATTTCCTTTGGCACCACCTGCCAGAAATGGTGCTTCGCCCGGTCCCAATCTTCCAGGATCGCGCCCGACCAGCGGCTGTCGGTCATCGCATGATGTTCGGCGACCAGGCCCTTGAGCACCCCTTCCCAATGCGCCGCCCCCAGCCGGTGCAGCGTGATGCTCTCCGGATTATGGTTGCGCTCGAAACTGGCGTCATGGTCGTAGATGAACGCCATGCCGCCGGTCATGCCCGCGCCGAAGTTCGTACCGGTATGGCCCAGCACGACCGCCGTCCCGCCGGTCATATATTCGCAGCCATTGGCGCCGCAGCCCTCGACCACGACGGTCGCGCCCGAATTGCGCACGGCGAAGCGCTCGCCCGCCTGCCCCGCCGCGAACAGCTTGCCCGACGTCGCGCCGTACAGGACGGTGTTGCCGACGATGGTGTTCTCATGGCTCTTGAGCGGTGACGACACCATCGGGCGGACGGTGATGATCCCGCCCGACAGCCCCTTGCCGACATAGTCGTTGGCGTCGCCGAACACCTCCAGCTTGATGCCCTTGCACAGGAACGCGCCGAGGCTCTGCCCCGCCGACCCGCGCAGCCGCACGGTGACATGGCCGTCGGCCAGCTTCGACATGCCGAACTTGCGCGTGATCTCGCTGGACAGGCGGGTGCCGACCGCGCGGTGGGTGTTGCGCACGGAATAGGTCAGCTGCATCTTCTCGCCGCGCGAGAAGACCGCCGCCGCATCCTTGATCATCTGTGCATCGAGGCTGTCGGGCACTTCGTTGCGGAAGGTCGACAGGCTGAAGCGCCGCTCGCTCTCGTCCGCATCGACCTTCGCGAGGATCGGGTTGAGGTCGAGGTCGTCGAGATGCTCGGCCCCGCGGCTGACCTGCCGCAGGAACTCGGTCCGTCCGACCACCTCGTCGAGGCTGCGCACGCCGAGGCGCGACAGGATCTCGCGCACTTCCTCGGCGATGAAGGTCATCAGGTTGATGACCTTTTCGGGCGTACCGGTGAACTTGGCGCGCAGCCGCTCATCCTGCACGCACACGCCGACCGGACAGGTGTTGCTATGGCACTGGCGCACCATGATGCAGCCCATCGCCACCAGCGACAGCGTACCGATGCCGAACTCCTCGGCGCCGAGGATCGCGGCGGCGACGATGTCACGCCCGGTCTTGAGCCCACCATCGGTGCGCAGCACCACGCGACCGCGCAGGCCGTTCAGCGTCAGCGTCTGGTTGACCTCGCTCAGCCCCATTTCCCACGGCGTGCCGGCGTACTTGATCGACGTCTGGGGCGACGCGCCGGTCCCGCCGACATGCCCCGACACGAGGATGACGTCGGCATGCGCCTTCGCCACGCCCGCCGCGACCGTGCCGATCCCGGCCGAACTGACCAGCTTCACGCACACCCGCGCCTTCGGGTTGATCTGCTTCAGGTCGTAGATGAGCTGCGCCAGATCCTCGATCGAATAGATGTCGTGGTGCGGCGGCGGGCTGATCAGCGTCACCCCCGGCGTCGCATGGCGCAGCTTGGCGATGAACTCGGTCACCTTGAAGCCGGGCAGCTGCCCGCCCTCGCCGGGCTTCGCACCCTGCGCGACCTTGATCTCGATCTCGTCGCAGGCGTTGAGATACTCGGCGGTGACACCGAACCGGCCCGACGCCACCTGCTTGATGACCGAATTGCCGTTATCGCCATTCTCGTACGGCTGGTAGCGGATCGAGTCCTCGCCGCCCTCGCCCGAGACCGCCTTCGCGCCGATGCGGTTCATCGCGATCGCCAGCGTCTCATGCGCTTCCGGGCTGAGCGCGCCCAGCGACATGCCCGGCGTCACGAACCGCTTGCGGATCTCGGTGATCGCCTCGACCTGTTCGATCGGCACGCCCGTGTCGGGGAAATTGAACTCCAGCACGTCGCGCAGATAGACCGGCGGCAGGTCGCGCACGCCCCGCGAAAACTGCATGTACGTCGAATAGCTGTCGGTCGCGACCGCGGTCTGCAGCAGGTGCATCAGCTGCGCCGAATAGGCATGCGCCTCGCCGCCGCCACGCTGGCGATAGAAGCCGCCGATCGGCAGCGTCGCCACCGCCGTATCGAACGCCGCCTCGTGCCGCTGCGTCGCGTTGACGTGCAGCGAGTGATAGCCCTCGCCCGAAATCTTGGCCGGCATGCCGGGGAAGAAGTCGTTGACCAGCGCACGGCTCAAGCCCACCGCTTCGAAGTTGTACCCGCCGCGATAGCTGGAGATCACCGCGATCCCCATCTTCGACAGGATTTTCAGCAGTCCTTCGTCGATCGCGGTGCGGTGGCGCTTCAGCGCCTCGTCCATGCCGATCTCGCCGAACAGCCCGCGCGCATGGCGGTCTGCAATGGCGGCTTCGGCCAGATAGGCGTTCACCGTCGTCGCGCCGACGCCGATCAGCACCGCATAATAGTGCGTGTCGAGACATTCCGACGACCGCACGTTGATCGACGCGTAGGACCGCAGCCCCTTGCGAACCAGATGCGTATGCACCGCCGCCGCCGCCAGCACGCCCGCAATCGGCACCTTGGTCGCGTTCAGATGCTCGTCGGTCAGGAACAGCTCGCTGCGCCCCTCGCGCACCGCCTGTTCGGCCTGCGCGCGGATGCGAGCGATCGCGGCGCGCAGCGCCTCGGGTCCCTCGCCCGCCGGGAAGGTGCAGTCGATCTCCGCTGCCTGGGCGCCGAAATGCGCCTTCAGCCGCAGCCAGTCGCTGTTGGTCAGCACCGGGCTGTTCAGCACCAGCACCGCGCTTGCCCGATCCCCGGTGTCGAGGATGTTGGCGAGGTTCCCGAACCGCGTCTTGAGCGACATGACATAGCGCTCGCGTAAGGGATCGATCGGCGGGTTGGTGACCTGGCTGAAATTCTGGCGGAAGAAATGGCTGATGAGGCGCGGCTTGTCGGAAATGACCGCCAGCGGGGTGTCGTCGCCCATCGATCCGATCGCTTCCTTGCCGCCCTCGACCATCGGCGACAGGATCAGTTCCATGTCCTCCAGCGTCTGCCCGGCGCACACCTGCCGCCGCGCCAGTTCGGCGCGGTCGTAGCGCAGCGGCGCTTCGGCGGGGGCCGGCAGGTCGTCGATGGTCAGGAACCGGGCGGTCATCGCCGCATAGTCCGCCTCGGCAGCGATCTTGTCCTTGATCGCACGGTCCTTGTAGAGCCTGCCCTCGCCCAGATCGACGGCGAGCATCTCGCCCGGGCCCAGGCGGCCCTTCTCGACCACTGTCGCCTCGGCCACCGGCACCATCCCCGCTTCCGACCCGACGATCAGCAGCCCGTCGCCGGTCAGCGTGTAGCGCAAGGGGCGCAGCGCGTTGCGGTCGAGCCCGGCGACCGCCCAGCGGCCATCGGTCATCGCCAGCGCGGCGGGGCCGTCCCACGGCTCCATGACGCTGGCGAGATAGTCGTACATCGCGGTATGCGCCGGCGGCATGTCGGGCGCGCCCTGCCACGCCTCGGGCACCAGCATCAGCTTGGCGGTCGGCGCGTCGCGGCCCGAGCGACAGATCGTCTCGAACACCGCATCCAGCGCCGCCGTGTCCGACGCGCCCGCCGGGATCACCGGCTTGATGTCTTCCGAGCGTTCACCGAACGCGATGCTCGCCATCTTGATCTCGTGGCTGAGCATCCAGTTCTTGTTGCCGCGGATCGTGTTGACCTCGCCATTATGGGCGAGACAACGGAACGGCTGCGCCAGCCACCATTGCGGGAAGGTGTTGGTCGAATAGCGCTGGTGAAAGATCGCGACGCGCGATTCGAAGCGTTCGTCGGTCAGGTCGGGATAGAAATCCGACAGGCTCTCTGCGAGGAACAGCCCCTTGTAGATGATCGAGCGGCACGACAGCGAACAGAAGTAGAACCCGGTGATCTGCGCGGCGATGATCCGCTTCTCGATCCGGCGGCGGACCAGATAAAGGTTCTTCTCGAACTCGGCCTCGTCCATCTCTTCCGGGGCCGGCCCGGCGATCATGATCTGCTCGATCTCCGGCCGGGTCGCCTGCGCCTTCATGCCGATCACCGACACGTCGACCGGGACCTGCCGCCAGCCATAGATCGACCAGCCCGCCTCGATGATCTCCGATTCGACCAGCGTACGGCAGGTCTCCTGCGCACCCAGATCGGTACGCGGCATGAACACCATGCCGACCGCGAGCCGCGCGTGCAGCGGCTTGTGCCCCGACGCGGCGATCGCATCGTCGAAGAAACGGTGCGGCAGGTCGACATGGATGCCGGCGCCGTCGCCGGTCTTGCCATCGGCATCGACCGCGCCGCGGTGCCACACCGCGCGAAGTGCATCGATCGCCGACTGCACGACCCGGCGCGACGGCTTGCCATCGGTCGCGGCAACCATGCCGACGCCGCAGGCATCGCCTTCGAATTCGGGGCGGTACATGCCTTCGGTGGCAAGGCGGAGGCGTTCGGAGGTCATGTCGGTCATTCGTTCTCGCCCTTCGGCTTAGGAGGCTTCGGCAGATGCGCGGTCGCGGCCTCCACCTTCTTCATGATGCCCGGCATTTCCTGCAGCATCATCGGCATCGCCTTCATCATTTCGCCCATGATTTCCGGGTCGGCGAACAGCGATATGAACTGCTCGCCGAACGCCTGACCCGAAGGCGTGGCGAAAAAGGCGTTCAGGTCGTTCAATTGCCGCGCGTCGAACCGCTTGGCCAGCGCACGGGCCATGCCGGTGCGCAGCGACGGTTCCATCCGCCCCATCAGCGGGCCCAGTTCCTCGCCCATGACGCGCGTCATGATCCGCATCCGTTCATCGAACGCCGGATCGGCGGCCCGCGCCTTGGCCCGACCGCCGGGCACCGCCGTTTCCATGTTCGCGAGCATGGCATCCATCATCGCCGGAAACTGCTGCCGCATCAGCCGCATATAGACGCCCTGCGGCACCAGCACCGCGACCGACTTTTCCGCCAGCGCTAGGCGCGCCGGATCGATCGGTTGTACGGCAGCGGGGGCGGCCGGTGTCTGGGCCAGCGCCGGCGTGGCACCCAACAGCGAGGCTGCGAGGATCAGCGCCTTCATGCCGCCACCTTCGCAGCCTTAGCCTTCGCCTTCAGGTACGCGTGCATCCGCTCGGTCACGTCGCGGCCGTCGCGGATCGCCCATACCACCAGCGATGCACCGCGCACGATGTCGCCGGCCGCGAACACCCCGTCCAACGACGTCATCATCGACTTGCCGTCGACGCGCACCGTGCCCCAGCGGGTCACGCCCAGTTCGGGGGCATCGAACAGCGTCGGCAGATCCTCGGCATCGAAGCCCAGCGCCTTCACCACCAGATCGGCGTCGAGCACGAACTCGTTGCCCGGATCGGCCTCCGGCGCACGTCGCCCCGAGGCGTCGGGCGCGCCCAACCGCATGCCGGTCGCGCGGACCTGCACCACTTGGCCCTCACGTTCGTCGAACGCAGCGGGGGCAGAGAGCCAGACGAACTCGACGCCCTCTTCCTCGGCATTGGCGACCTCACGCTGCGAGCCGGGCATGTTGGCGCGGTCGCGGCGATAGAGGCACTTCACCGACTTGGCGCCTTGGCGGATCGCAGTACGAACGCAATCCATCGCGGTATCGCCGCCGCCGACCACGACGACATTCTTGCCCGCCGCATTCAGCGACCCGTCGTCATAGGCAGCCACCTGATCGCCGAAGCCGACCTTGTTCGACGCGGTCAGGTAATCGAGCGCATCGACCACACCGCCGCTGCCGACGCCCGGTGCCTTGATCGCGCGGGGCTTGTACACGCCGGTCGCGATCAGGATCGCGTCATGCTTCTGGCGAAGCTCGTCAAGCTTCGCATCGCGGCCGACCTCGAACCCTTCGTGAAAGACGATGCCGCCTTCTTTCAGCCGCTCGACCCGGCGCATCACCACCGGCTTTTCCAGCTTGAAGCCCGGAATGCCATAGGTCAGCAGCCCGCCGGCGCGATCGTAGCGGTCATAGACATGGACGTCATAACCGAGGTTGCGCAGCCATTCCGCCGCCGCCAGCCCCGCCGGGCCTGCGCCGACGATGCCGACCGACTGGCCACGCGCCGGGCCGACCGCGACCGGTTCGACCCAGCCCTTTTCCCACGCGGTATCGGTGATGAACTTTTCGACCGACCCGATGGTGACCGCGCCATGGCCCGAAAACTCGATGACGCAATTGCCCTCGCAAAGCCGGTCCTGCGGACAGATGCGGCCACAGATCTCGGGCATGGTCGAGGTGCTATTCGACAGCTGATAGGCCTCCTGCAACCGCCCCTCGGCCGTCAGGCGTAGCCAGTCGGGGATATGGTTGTGCAGCGGGCAATGCACCGAGCAATAAGGGACGCCGCATTGCGAGCAGCGCCCCGCCTGATCCTCGGCGGTCGGCGGGGCATAGCGCTCCGCGATCTCGCGGAAATCTTCCGCCCGCAATTCGGGTTCGCGCTTCGCAGGATAGGACTGCGGACGCGAAACGAACTTCAACATTGCTTGCTCGGCCATAATGCCCTCCGACCTTTCGGAAAGCATGTTTTGACCGCTGAGTCACGCAATAATCAGTCGATAGGTAAGCTATGATGACCTTATTGCTGCGTGTTGAATAGCAGTTTTTCAAGAACCAATCGCAACAACGGCTTTTATGGCCGTATCGGACCTATCCCACTGCGGGGATACGTCCTTGCGACAACAGCATAATCAACGCCCCGCCCAGCAGCACGCGGTAGACCACGAACGCCATATAGCCCCGCGTCGACACGAGCTTCAGGAATCCGACGATCGATGCATATCCCACGACGAACGAGATGACCGTCGCCAGCAGGGTCGGCCCCGGACCATAGGGGCCGAACTGTCCCCAGGTCTTGAACAGCTGGTATAGCCCCGACGCCAGCACCGCCGGAATGGCGAGCAGGAACGAGTAGCGCGCCGCCGCCTCGCGGGTGAAGCCCATGAACAGCCCGGCGGTGATCGTGCCGCCCGACCGCGACACGCCCGGCAGCAACGCCATCGCCTGTGCAAAGCCGAACACGATGCCGCTGCCCCAGCGCAGCCGGTCGAGGCCCAGCCGCCGTCGCCCGACCAGATCGGCGATGCCCAGCAGGATGCCGAAGCCGATCAGGCTGAACGCGGTGAACCACAGATTGCGCAGCGACGTCTCGATCGCGTCCTTGAACAACAGCCCCAGCACGACGATCGGCAGCGTGCCGACGATCACCAGCCAGCCCATCCGTGCATCGTCGCGCGCGACCGCATCCTGCCGGCCGCCGAAGAACTGGCCCAGCCACGCCGTCGCGATCCGCCAGATATCCTTGCGGAAATACAGCAGCACCGCCGCTTCGGTCCCGATCTGGATGATGGCGGTGAACGCCGCCCCCGGATCGGTGCCCGATGGCAGGAACGCCCCGGCGATGCGCAGATGCGCGCTGGACGACACCGGCAGGAACTCGGTCAGTCCCTGGATGATGCCGAGGATCGTGGCTTCCAGCCACGCGGTTGCAGGGTTCACGCGCGGGCGACCTTGTTGAAGCGGCCATTCTTGCGATAGACGACCAGCCAATCGGGCGCGACCGTCGCCAGTGGCACCGGCCGCACGCCGAACGCCTCGATCCCCGGCACCCCGTCACCGACGACATTGTCGCGCGACAGCATCGCCCATTGATCCTTGCTGATCGGGGTGAACGGCATCGCCGCGATCGCTCCGCCCAGATCGTTGGGAATTTCGAGGAAGCGGACATCGCGCCCGATCGCACCCGCGATCCAGCGGTTGAGGTCGCCCATCGAGATCACGTCCGGCCCGCCGATCGCATAGGTCTGTCCACCGAAGCGCTCCGGTTCGGCCAGCGCCTTGACCACCACCTGCGCCAGATCGACGACATAGATCGGCTGGAACTTGGTTGCCGCGGCCATCACCGGCACCAGTGGACGCCCGATCAGCGCCGGCGCGCCCGAAATCATCCCGGCGAAGCGATTGACGAAGCCATCCTCGCGCCCGAACACGATCGACGGACGCAGGATGGTCGCGGTCGGAAAGGCGGCCAGCACCGCCTGCTCGCCCGCCGCCTTCGACCGGCCATAGGCCGAGGGCGAGGCCGGATCGGCGCCGATCGCCGAAATCTGCACGAAGGCCTTCACGCCCGCCGCAGCGGCGGCTTCCGCCACGGTGCGCGCGCCCGCAACATGCACCTTGTCGAAATCGCCCTCGAGGATACCGACCAGGTTCACGACCGCATCCGATCCGGCGACCGCCCGCACGACCGTCTCCGGCCGCGACAGGTCGGCGGCGACGAACTGCGTCTGCCCCAGCCCGCCCTGCGTGCGCAGGTACAGCGCCTGACGCGGATCGCGCTGCGCGATGCGGACGCGTGCACCCGCCTTCAACAATTCCTGCACGACATAGCGGCCGACAAAGCCGCCGCCGCCGAACAGCGTCACCAACTGGTTCTTCATCGAGTCCGCCCTTGCCTGTCTCTACGCCAAGGCCCCATGCCGCTCCTGCAGCAAAACGGCAAGGACAACCTAAAATTCTCGAAACAAGTTGTTGACACCCCGCCGCACCCCCCGTAGAGGCGCCCTCCTACCCCGTGCCCAGATGGCGGAATTGGTAGACGCACCAGCTTCAGGTGCTGGCGATCGCAAGGTCGTGGAGGTTCGAGTCCTCTTCTGGGCACCATCGCTTCCTACAGCGTTGAAATCTCTCGGGGATCGTTGGAAAGACGGTCCCCCGAGAGGGTTTGCTACGACAAACTGCTACGGGAACGTGGCCCATCGTCAGGCCGAAAGTCCCGGAAAACCGTCCGTTCTGACAGCCCCGGCTGCTACGGGAAGCTGCTACGGGATTTGCCCAAGGGCGTGGCTCGACGGGGGCGAAAACTTTACTATCGCCACACTGTCCCAGTTGACGCTCAGCGGCTTCTGAATCGGCTCGAAATTTGGCGCTCGCTGCGGACGGACAGCCTCGCCATCGCCATGCGCCGTTTGCCAAGCGTCATCGCACGCATCGAGATGGAAATAGAGCACGCGCGTGCGATGGCAGGTTTGCCGGTCGATGTGACGCTGATCCAATCGTTAAAAGACGATCTTGCCGAGCATGCGCTTGAGACCGCGCCGCCACCCAGCACAAATGCCCAGCCTGATAAACTGCTCACGCTTGGCGAGGCTTATCGCAGCTACATCGACGATCCGACCCGCGCTTGGACCACCAACACGCGAGAGGCGTATGAAACAAGCCGCAGGCTCGCCATCGCGGTGATCGGTGGGGCAGTCGCTGTCTCGTCGATCTCGCGTGCGCACTGTCGCGACATGCTCGACGTTCTCCGATTCCTACCCGCCAACGCGAGCAAAATCTTCCCGAAGCTCTCGCCGCGCGAGGCGGCAGATCGCGCGCGTTTGCGCGGCGGCATCAAGATCATCAGCGCGGCGCACGCCAATTCGCTGATGTCGAACATGAGCAGCTTCCTGAACTGGGCGGTCGATGAGGAACTGCTCGCTCGTAATCCGGCATGTCAATCGGCGTCCAAAAGGGACCCCCTATCGGCGTCCAAAAGGGACCCCCT
>NZ_LQQO01000039.1 GCF_001619955.1 Sphingomonas hankookensis
TGCGGTAAGCGGCACATGCCTCATCAGCTTCGACCGCAACCGCTACTCCGTTTCTGCCAGGGTGGTGCGACGTGCCGTTCAGGTCCGCGCCTATGCCGACCGCATCGTCGTGCGCTGCGACGGGGAAGTCGTCGCCGACCATCCCCGGTTTTTCGGCCGGGACCGGACCATCTACGACCCGTGGCATTATCTGCCGGTGTTGGCGACCAAGCCGGGCGCCCTGCGGAACGGCGCGCCGTTCCAGGGCTGGGAGCTGCCGCCTGCGCTGGCACGACTGCGGCGCAAGCTTGGCGTCGGTGACGATGCCGACCGGCGGTTCGTGCGGGTGCTGGCCGCGGTGCTCGACGACGGACTCGAGGCGGTGGAAGCGGCCGTGCGCGAAGCATTGCT
>NZ_LQQO01000040.1 GCF_001619955.1 Sphingomonas hankookensis
CTACCGGGGTCCCTTTTCCACGCCGATCCACACCTCACGCAGCTTCCCGATGATCTCCTCAGGCTTGTGCTTCTTGGCAGGCATGCGTCGTCCCTTCCTTGATCCAGACTGTCATAGTCGATGGACCACTCAGAAGGGGGCAGCTCACGGTATGGAGCGGGGTAACAAGTTGGAAGGCGTCATTTGGCAGGAGTACGCTGGCGACCCCTTAAGGCTCGCTACAGACGCACAGGCGATCCGCGCTACCATCCTAGCCGCCGATGGCGTTGCGTTGTCACAGCACCCCTTAGAACCGCCCTACGAAGGCGAAGAGGGCGGCGTGGTCCTTGCCATGCACAAGCGTTACGAACGCGACCGCAAATTAGTTCGAGAGAAGCTTAAGGAAGCCAAAGCAAAGGGGCCTTTGGCTTGCGAAGTTTGCGCCTTCGACTTTGAAGCCACCTATGGCGAGTTAGGCGCAGGGTATATCGAGGTTCACCATGTGAAGCCGGTTCACACACTCAAGCCGGGTTCTAAGGTAAGGCTAACAGATTTAGTGCTGCTTTGCGCGAACTGTCATCGCATGGCCCATAGACGCCTGGGAGCATTGCCCATTCAGACGCCAAATAATATTTTCAATAGAATCGAATAGTATAATCGACATTATGGCTCATCAGGCCGATTTGCAACGTATTCTTCTTTTATTCTAAGTAATGCCAAAGCATTGAAGCACATCCTGTAGAATGTGTAGCAACACTCTTGGATAAGAAATATCGAAAAGGCCAAAAGCGCCGATGGAATAATATTTATTGCTATCTTAAAGTTATTCCACTGGCCGGATAGGGCGTTCTTTATACAATTCTTCAATTGAATAAGAAAGCTCGGAATTTCCGGCTCTAGCATCTGTAACAAAAGCGTTGCAACGCATAAAAGAGCTAAGGGTATAAAATAAGCAACATTGTATCTAAAATAGACTGCTAGCTGCCGAATGACCCTAATATCGTCCTTATCTTCTGAAAATTGCGGACGTGGTAGGCCTGACACACTTTCTAAGGCAATGGGAAACATTGCAGCAAATGCAAAGCCAATTAGTATTGATAATGCTGTTACTAGGACCGATATATTGTCGTCGGTCAAAGAATTAACAAAAACTGCAACGCTTAGACCAATTGAAACCTGTCCAACAAGGCGGTAGGTATGGTTTTCTGGCTCTTTAGTCTGTTCATCTCTGTAAGTTTCATAGTTTTCTAACACAGTTTGCCAGGTTAGCCGCACGCTCATTGACGTAGTCCTGGCGTTACAATATCATCTAATACTCTTACCATTTCATTTTTTACTCGATCATAATCAAGTAAGCCATTCGGTGGAACATTTACACTAAGTGGAAATTTCGTAGAGAATTTATTATCCCCAAGAAGATACACGGTGTATTGACTTCCATCCTGACGCATCAAGACGGTGCAGCCGGCAATGTCCTCATCGTCAATATCCATTAGATCGCCTTGTGAAATTATCTTCGCCAAAGCGGCTTTTCGCGCGTCAAGCGATCCCTGCACGTGTGGAATGAGGCTACGGATATCATCCCCGAAATCATCTCCGTAGTCAGAACCTCTGACTGCAAAGACACCCGAACGCGAAAATAAGCTTCTGCTACCCAGTTTTTTTCCAGGCCGACGAAGCGTAACTTTTAGTTCTACCGGTGTTCCACGGCCAATTTCATGCCGTAGGCTAGTGAATGATTTTGATCTTACAACCGACTGACTTGATTGAAGTATCTTAGAAATGAAATATCCTAAGCCATCATAGTCGCCGAAATTACCTAAGTACTGCGCACCAACGACGATTTTACCGTCTCTTCTCCTATCTACAATATAGTGAAATGTGCGTAAATTAATACTATCTGCATCAATAGTGCCCACTTTAGTATTTCGGTATTCTTGGCCATAGTATGCGGCTTCGAAACGACCATATATTCTATTTTCGTTTATTTGAGTAAACTTTAGTATAGACAGAATATCCCCTTGCTTAAGGCGTCGAATTTCTGCCTCGGCATCAAAATCGATCGGCGTGACGTCCCGCAGGCGGTTACAAAGACGTTCGAATTCTTGCTTGGTAAAGCCTACTTCGTCCGCGTCAGTATCACCGCGTTGGCGTTGCACCAGGTAATGAAAAGAGGCTGTAACCTGATTAGTGCGCTGACGCTTCGCCATCCCGGTTCCTTTAAGCTATTGCGTTGGCAGAATAAGTTCGAGGGCGTCTGTAGCAAGAACTTTCCGGACCGAAACGGTCACGGCAAGCATTTCTTTGTAAGGTTGGTAGTTCGGCGGTGCTCGGTAAAGTATACTCAAGCGAGACAGAGGTATGAGACAGAGGAATCGTCTCAATAGGGTTTGACTCCGCAGCGTGAGACAGTCATACCAGCAGGTATAGACCCTATTGGTACAGAGGCTGTCTCATGACGATGATTGGCTATGCTCGCGTTTCGAGTGAAGATCAGGATTGCAGCGTTCAGGTTGCGGCATTGGAGGCAGTCGGTTGTTCGGTGGTTCGAACCGAAAAGAAGAGCGGGACCACAACGCAAGGACGTGGTGAACTTGAAACGGTCCTATCGTTCATCCGCGAAGGCGATACGCTCATGGTCACCCGGATTGACCGGCTCGCACGATCGGTTGCTGACCTAGAGAAGATTGTCGCCACCTTGAAGGATAAGGGGGCGTTCCTTCGCGCCACCGAGCAGCCGATTGATACATCAACCCCTGCGGGCGTCGCCTTCCTCCAAATGCTTGGCGTCTTTGCGCAGTTTGAAACTGCCATACGGCGCGAACGGCAGATGGAAGGCATCGCCACCGCGAAGGCGAAGGGCGTCTATAAGGGGCGGAAGCGGTCGGTTGATCCGGTAGGGATCAAAGCCCTTCATGCAGAGGGCGTAGGACCAACCGAAATTGCCAAACGGTTGGGTGTTGGTCGAGCTAGCGTTTATCGAGCCTTGGCAGCGTAGGCCCGGTTAATAGTGGCTGTGGGAGTCGAATGATGTGCAATCGCTATGCCCTTTCGGTTCCTGCGGCGTCACTGTTCCCACGATACAGGGCTACCGAAGCGGCAAACCCGGTAGCAGCGCCAGCCCCCGAACTGTTCCCCCGCAAACCCGCCTATGTGGTCCGCGATGCCGATGGCGTTCGCATCCTCGACGTTATGGCATGGGGCTTCCCCATGATGACGAAGGGCAAGAGCGGTAAGGATATTCGCAAGGACGTTACGAACGTTCGAAACCTAACCTCCCCCTTTTGGCGTTCGGCCTTGGCAAACCCATCACGGCGCTGCCTTGTGCCCTTTACCCGGTTTTCCGAATACGGGCAGGTTCGCGGCGACGATGGCAAGTTGCCGCTACATTGGTTCGACGTGCCATCGCAGCCGATAACCAGCTTTGCGGGGATATGGCGACCGACCGAAGAGGGGCCGGTGTTCGCCTTCCTTACGACCGAACCCAACGCCGTCGTTGCGCCTATCCATCCCAAGGCAATGCCGGTGTTGCTGCATCCCGAAGATGAAGAGCGGTGGCTAACTGCGCCCATAGCGGAGGCATTGGAACTGTCGGCACCATTCCCTTCGCAGCTGATGCGGGTCGAATGAATCGTTACTCGATTGCTGTCATAGGTTGGCGGCGTTGCCGCGAATGCGGAAGGTCTGCCGTTTCCTACGCGAGGTAGAACGCTACCCGGCGTGTTGTCGTCCAGCGGCTGTGTGGTACCCTCCGGTATTGCCGACAGAGTAAGGATGCCTTCGCAAATGGCAAAACCCAACCTCTCGAAGATTTGGGCTGCGTTCCCGGATCACGCGACTTACCCAACTTTACGCGACCTTTACACCCATTTGGGTGGGGCGGCAGAACGTAACATTATGGCTCCGGGCTTCGGTCCAAGGGGTAACACCTGCGCAAGCCGATTGAGTGTCGCGTTTAACAAAGGCGGATCACCTATCAACGCCGTAACCGCACGCGCTGCCGGTGCGCAAACGTTGGGAACCGCTGACGGCTCGCGTATCATCTTCCGTGTGACGGAATTTCGAAACTATCTCATTCGGCTATTGGGCAAACCGCTGGTCGACAATGCTAGCCCCTATGACAGCGCATTCCGGGGCAAACGCGGAATTGTTGCCTTCACGGTAAATTGGGCAGATGCCAGCGGGCATATAGCGCTATGGGATGGTGGCCGGTATCGAGAAGCTTCCGATAACTACTCGGTGTACTCGAACGGCAACGTCAAAACGTCGCGCGGTGAATTCTGGGAGTTGGGGTAATGCGCATGGCTATCATGTTCTCCGCTCTGTTGGCCGGTTGTAGCGGTCAGTCCCAACCAGTGAAGGCTGAAACGAAACCTGCCGCCCGCGACGTACTTGTTCAGTATGCGACAGCAAGTTGCTTCGCTTTCCAGCAGAACGATTATCTCAAGGATCAGGGGGAACGGTGGGCTGGTGCGATCATGCAGAATGCGCGCGGTCCCGTTGAGGAATGGACGCCAGTTGCCGATGCAGTGAAGGCGGAGCTTGCCCGTTCGGGGGTGGCGCAAGGACAGGGTGAAGGGCCACAATCGCCTACTGTACCCTTACCGGTCATGACCTGCGGAAAGATTGTCGCGACGCCTGCTGTCAGCCGCTCAATCGATGCTTCGGCGAAAGCGTTGGCGGACGATTACCAGAAAGAAGAGGGTAACGGCTAACCATGCTCTAAAAGCTCGCAGGACGTCATGGCTGACTCCGAATCCTAATACGGCGCTCTTATTCGCTGACAGCACGGTTCAAAGCGGTAAGCATTTGTTCCTCTGGAAAGGTCGCCAACATAGCGAGAATACATTTTCCTGCGACGTAGCCATCGCGGTGCATTGTTAGCGCGAATAGCCTTCCACCGCTGCGTGGCTCTTGGAACTGCCTTACCCAACCGTCGTGAATACCCACGCCTGCCGTCCGGTAGGGCGAAAGGAACACAACGTGTTCCTTACCCTTCATAAGGTCAGTAAAAACGATCTTCTGACGTAGAACGTTCGGGTCGCTTCGTTCATCATTCGCCGAACCTACCCCGACTACATCGCTGTTTGCTAAAATTGTCTTGGCAGCGTCTGCCACGGATAGCGCTTGTATCTTGGACCGATCACATACGGTTGCGGAAGCGTTCGGCGCAGCGCTCATGCAGATCGCAGCGAATGCAAGAAGCGGCATTTTGAACATGCGATTCTCCTGGCCGAACAGATCGGCAGTAACGCTTATAACGCCGATGCCGGTTACGGCGCGAGCCTGAACCGCCTTGCGAATCGTTCCCGTTCTGTTCTAACTAAAGAACGGAGGAAACGTCATGCTGGATTCGCAGGAAATGATTGCCGCTGCCATCCTATCGGCCCCCGGATGGGTCCGCCTTGGCATCACGGCACCGGACGCTCGTATGCGGGTACAGGCTGCGGAAACCATGGCCGCGCACCTTCGCGAGTATGTGGGCGAACCGCTTTCAGTGCAGGATCGCAACCAACTGCCGCTGCCCTTGTGAGCCGTGGTCCAGCCAATCAGATACCTTACCGATCTGCGACACGGGTCGGTCCAAGCGGAATGCCGCGCTTGCGGTAGGATAGCCCTATTCTCCCCTTACGAATTACAGCGACATTGGGCGCGTAAGGGTTGGCGCACCGATTGGCCGGATTTTGCGGAAAGACTACGGTGCCAATGTGGTGCGCGGGGGCCGAAGGTAACGTGGTCACCTTGCGCACCACCGCCAGATGATGACTCACCACCACCGCGCCCACGGTTTGCGCGCCCAAAGGCGTCACAGCATTGGAAGCCAGCGGGTATCGAGCAGAGCGAGTGGGATAGGGCTAGGGACGATAGGGAGCGGCGCAGAATCGTTAGGCGCGTTCGCGGGTAGCTCGTAGCTGACAGCTATGACCGCCATTGCACTTCAAGCACCCCTACGGCATTGAAGCGTCGCGGTTCGCAAAATCGAACCGTGGGGGCTGGTAATCCTCTTCAATCTACGTGGCCGGTCACAGCGTTGTGGCCGGGCTGCGGGCGCGTATGTCCAAGGTTTCGGCCTAAAGTCTCTAGCTGCTGCCCCTCCGTGTGAGGGATATCCCAACTTCTTCTGCTACCTCATGATCTGCTCCTTCGCGGATCTTTGCAAGATCACCCGTCATCACCCCCGGAGTGCAACAGTCTCTTCGCGGTCGGGCGCTTTGCGATGGCCGTTGGGCCTGTCGCCTGCCGCAATATGGGCATTCACGTGCAAAGGGTGGAGCTTCAACAAGCGTCACGAGGTTGTCGCCACCTCACCTTTAGGCCCGAAGTCTCCTGTCCCTCCGCCTCCCGGGAGGACGGTTTCGCCGCTCTTGTGCGGACGAACCTGGTGTGAACCTGGAATTGTCTATGCGGTCGCGCGCGCCTGCATCAAGTCGCGGTGCGGCCCGACGTCGGCGGCCTTGGCCATGAAATGCGTGCCGTCGCGCCACAGGCTGAACATCACGATCGCCAGTTTGCGGGCGAGTGCGACCTTGGCCTTGTTGAAGCCGACCCGCTTGCTGAGCTTCATCCCCCAGTCCTTCAACGTGCTGAACGACTTGGTGTTCGCCAGCATGACGGTAGCAGCGCCAACCAGATGCGTGCGGGTCAGCTGGTTGCCCATCTTGCTGATCCCGCCATGCGTCAGGCTCTCGCCCGACTGGTAGACGCGAGGGGTCAGGCCCAGATAGGCCGCGACATCGTCGACATGCCGGAACCGTGTCGGGTCCTCGATCGCGCTGTAGAAGGACAGCGCCGTGATCGTGCCGATGCCGGGGATCTCCATGAACCGCTTGCACACCGGATTGGACGCGGCGAGCAGGTCCAGTTCGCGTTCGATCCGCCCCGCCTCGATGTAGAAGCGCTCGCACAGATCGAGGAGCGGGATGATGCGCGGCCGCAGGTCGACGCCTTCGGTGTCGGCGATGAGGCACAACTGGTCGATAGCCCGTTCGCGGAACGTCGCCGGGCTGTCGCTGCCGGGTTCGATCCGCCCGCCATAGACCCGCACCAGCCCGCGGATCATCGCCTCGGTCTCACGCCGCTGCTTGACGAGGCGGTCGCGCATGATCAGCGACGCCCGGACTTCGAAGCACAAGTTCGACTTGACGTAGACCTCGGTCAGATAGTCGCGGCCGCTGCGCGTGATCTCAGCGATGCCGCGCGCATCGTTGGTGTCGGTCTTGTTGCGCTTCACCGACAGCACCCGGTGGACCTGTAGCGCATCGAGCACCGCCACCTGGAAACCCTGCTCGCGCAATTTGCCCGCCAGGTGCGGTGACAGGCCGCCCGTCTCCATGCCGATCAGCGTCACGTGCGACTTGAAGTTGCGCCGCAGATAGCGGCCGATCTCCGTCGCATGGCTCTTCATCGACACCTGGTGGATCACCGCACCGTCGACATCCACGACGCACACCGCCGTGCTCTTGAACCCGATGTCCAGCCCGACCCAGAACCGCGCTGCCGCCGGATCCGCCTCCGCCCGCTCCATCGCCGCGACATAGGCCGGCGCCACGATCTTCTTCGACATGACCTGCTCCTTTCCCGTCACCGTTGACCGAAAAAGGATACGCCTCTCACCGTCGCCTGAGCAGCAGCTAACCCACAAGTGTCCGCGCCCTTGTCCACGTACAGGGATTACCAAGCCCGGCTTATATGCCGGGTCACGCCTCCAACATATTGGGGGGCGCAAATGACCAAATCACCAATTCTGTTGGCTATATGTCTCATTGGCTGCGTACCTACTTCGCCAGATGCAGCACTAATTGACGCTGCAAAATCTGCGGTAAGCCGGGACTTGAAAGACCCGTCATCAGCGCAATTTCGAGACGTAAGTGTCATCAAACAATACTGCGTGTTTGGTGAAGTAAACTCAAAAAATTCGTTTGGTGCATTTGTAGGCTTCAAAAAGTTCGTTTTTGACAGCAAGCGTCACAAAGCGATGATTGATCCTACGACAAACGAGCCAATTGACATTGATAATTTGGATGATGGAAAATTTCAGTCTGGATTAGATTTTACTGCTATGGCTCTAAAATGCGCTGACTATGCGTAAACTAATGTAAGAGGCGGCGCATAGCCGGTCGGACTGGATTGATTGTATGAGCTTCCGTAAGCCCTTTAAGGCGGTTCCAATCAAGGTGGGGCCGTATTACCGCAACAAGCAACGCAAGGCGCGTAGGCGGTCCCTCATCGCCGCTGTAGGGCTACTGGCTGGCGCTGGCGTGGTTGGGGGTATTGTTGGTGCCGGTTCGGTAGTGTTGCCGTCTAATCGCGTAGCTACCCATATCGACCGGGTATCGGGCTGTAATGCTACCGATGGCGACACGATCCGTTGTGGCAATGAGCGAATCCGGCTGGCCGGTATTGATGCCCCCGAACTGCCGGGACATTGCCGCGAAGGTCGTCGTTGTGCGCCGGGTGATCCGTATGCCGCCACTACCAGGTTGCGAAAAGCAATCGAGGGCGGTGTCCATATCGAGCGGGTAGGCACGGATCACTATGGGCGGACGGTTGCCGCCCTGTCGAACAACGATGGCGACCTATCTTGTATGCAGCTTCGCAACGGTCATGCCGTGTATGTTGCCCGTTGGGATAACGACGAACGGATAGCCCGTACCTGCCCCGATCAGATACGGACACGTTGAGCCGATTAGCGATTGGTTGTCGCGGAAGCGGCATGGTTGGGAAAGGCGAAGTCTTAGGAAAATGGACCCCCACCCCCCTTACCAATCGATTCACAGCCAACGACAAAAATAAAGGCCGCCCTCACATAAGGCATTGTATTTGCTTGCTTTTAAGTGTTGGCAAGCAACCAATCCTTGCTCGAAAGCAATCCGAAAACACCTTTGCGGCAATTTCGTGATGCTCAATCGCGACAATGATCGAGTCATGGAGTGGTAAAGCCGGTATGTTGTACTCGAATGCAAGCTTTGTGATCGCATCCAACAATACTTCACTTTCGATGTATTGAAGCTCGCCCCACCTAACTAAACTATCAGGCCATGATTTTAGGAGCGGGAGCGCTGCACAAACTGCCTCTTCGATAGTTTTGATCGGGTAATCTTTGCCGAGCGTTCGCCCCGGAAAATCTTCACTGTACCGCTTGCCGTTATCAGGCGACCACGCGGTATGGAATTTGTCATGCCCCAAGGTTTGTGAAACCCATAATTTAACAATATCGCGGTGAAAACCGATGCCGGCGTATGGATCACCCATCGGCAACGGCTTGCCGGCTAGTGCGTGCAAGATGGTTAGATGACTACCAGAAGATTGAGCAGCCCCCATCGGGTGGTCCGGGTTATT
>NZ_LQQO01000041.1 GCF_001619955.1 Sphingomonas hankookensis
GGTCGGGCAGGACTGGCACATCCGCGCGCTGACCCGCCGCGCCCAGCCTGCCGAGCCGAACGTGAACTGGGTGCGCGGCGCGCTCGACAAGCCCGACAGCCTTGCCGAACTGATGGTCGGTGCCGACGTCGTGCTGCACGTCGCCGGGGTCGTGAACGCGCCGGACGCTGCCGGCTTCACCGCGGGCAATGTCGCAGGCACGCAGGCGGTACTCGACGCGGCACGCGCCGCCGGCGTGCGGCGGTTCGTCCATGTCTCTTCGCTGTCGGCGCGCGAGCCGCAGCTTTCCGCCTATGGCGCGTCGAAGCGGGCCGGCGAGGAACTGGTCGCTGCCAGCGATCGCGACTGGACCATCGTCCGCCCGACCGGCGTCTATGGTCCCGGCGATACCGAGATGCGCGACATGTTCCGCATGGCGCAGATGGGCCTGGCGCTGCTGCCACCACCGGGCAAGGTGGCGTTGGTCGCGGTGGACGATCTCGCGCGGCTGCTGCTGGCGCTGGCCGAACGCGACGGTCCGCGCGACGTGCTGGAGGTCGATGACGGCCGGGCGATGACCCATGCCGAGATGGCGAGGCTGATCGGTGATGCGGTCGGGCGGCGGGTGCTCGCGATGCACCTGCCCGCCGGGTTGCTGCAGCTGGGCGCACGGATCGACCGCAAGCTGCGGGGGGCGCAAGCCAAGCTGACGCCCGATCGCGCCAGCTATCTCGCACATCCCGACTGGACCGCCGATCCCGCCCGGCGCCCGCCGCCCGACCTGTGGGAGCCACGGATCGACACGGCGCGCGGCCTTGCCGACACCGCGGCATGGTATCGCGCGCATCGTCTGCTATAGCCCCGCGCAACCACGCATATTGGAAAGACCCGCATGAGCGACCGCGCCGCCACCTTCGCCACGATCACCGACCTGGTCGAACCGTTCAACAAGAAGGGCGTCGAGCTGACCGAGGCAACGACCTTTGCCGGCGATCTCGAATGGGACAGCCTGACCGTGATGGATTTCGTCGCGGCGGTCGAGGACGAATTCGACATCGTCATCACCATGAACATGCAGGCGGACATCGAAACCGTCGGCCAGCTGGCCGATGCCGTCGAGAAGCTGAAGACCGCCTGACCTCCCTGCCCGGCCCCCGAAAGACCGACACCATGACCGAAGCCGCCGCCACCCCCCACGCCCTGCCCGATTCGCCCGAGACGGTCGCGCCGGAACGCGACCTGTTCAGCAAGTTCGACGCGCTGATCGCCGAGCGGGAAGCGCTGTTGGCGACCGGCGTGCGCGATCCCTTCGCGATCGTGATGGACAAGGTGACGTCGCCGACCCAGGCGGTGATCCGGGGCAAGGACACGATCCTGCTCGGCACCTATAATTATATGGGCATGACCTTCGACCCCGACGTCGTGGCGGCGGGCAAGAAGGCGCTGGACGAGTTCGGGTCGGGCACGACCGGCAGCCGGGTGCTGAACGGCACCTATGACCCGCACAAGGATTGCGAGGCGGCGCTGCGCGAATTCTATGGCACCGAGCATGCCATGGTGTTTTCGACCGGTTATCAGGCGAATCTTGGCATCATCTCCACGCTGGCGGGCAAGGGCGAATATATCATCCTCGACGCCGACAGCCATGCGTCGATCTATGACGGCTGCTCGCTCGGCAATGCCGAAATCGTGCGCTTCCGCCACAATTCGGTCGAGGATCTCGACCGACGCCTCGGCCGCCTGCCCAAGGAACCGGGCAAGCTCGTCGTGCTGGAAGGCGTCTATTCGATGCTCGGCGACATCGCCCCGCTGCCCGAAATGGTCGCGGTCGCGAAGAAGCATGGCGCAATGGTGCTGGTCGACGAAGCGCATGGCATGGGATTCTTCGGCCCCAACGGGCGCGGCGTGTACGAGGAGCAGGGTGTCGAGAAGGACGTCGATTTCGTCGTCGGCACCTTCTCCAAATCGGTCGGCACGGTCGGCGGTTTCTGCGTATCGAACCATCCGAAGTTCGACGTGATGCGGCTGGTGTGCCGCCCCTATGTCTTCACCGCATCGCTGCCGCCGTCGGTCGTCGCGACCGCCGCGACGTCGATCCGCAAACTGATGCATGCCGGCGACAAGCGGGCGCACCTGTGGCGCAATTCGAAGCGGCTGCACGGCGGTCTCAAGGACCTCGGCTTCAAGCTCGGCACCGAGACGCCGCAGTCGGCGATCATCGCGGTCATCCTCGAGGATCAGCAGCAGGCGGTGCTGATGTGGCAGGCGCTGTTGGAAGGCGGCCTGTACGTCAACATGGCCCGCCCGCCCGCGACCCCGGCCGGCACCTTCCTGCTGCGCTGCTCGCTGTGCGCGGAGCATAGCGCCGAACAGGTCGAGACGATCCTCGGCATGTTCGAAGCCGCCGGCAAGGCGGTGGGGGTTATCGCCTAAGATCCTCCCCGCTCGCGGGGAGCGGGACCGCCGCATAGCGGTGGTGGAGGGGGCTGGCCGCGAACGCGGATACCCCCCTCCACCATCCTGCGGATGGTCCCCCCCCCCCCCCCCCC
>NZ_LQQO01000042.1 GCF_001619955.1 Sphingomonas hankookensis
GAAAAAAGATCCCATGGGCGCGGGCTGGCGCCGGTTGAGGCAGACTGACCTTCCCGCTTTGTCGTGAAGGAGGTTGCCCGTGCCCGTGTCCGTCTCATGCCATGCCGCCGTCAGCACGCAGCTGAACGCAATCTTCGTGTCGCTGGAGCTGAGCCGCTCCACCTGGCTGGTGACGTCGCTGTCGCCGGGTCGCGGCGAGCGGATCTCGCGGCATCAGGTGAAGGGCAGCGACGTGCCGGCACTCCTGGAGCGGTTCGCGCAGTTACAGGCGAAGGCGCGGGAGCGGACAGGCGAGCAGTACCCGTTGGTCGTCATCCAGGAGGCGGGCCTCGACGGCTTCTGGATACACCGCTGCCTGGTGCGCGAGGGTATCGAGAGCTACGTCGTCGACGCCGCCTCGATTGCCGCTTCACGACGCAGCCGGCGCGCCAAGACGGACAAGCTCGACGGCGAGGCGCTGGTCCGCACGCTGCTGGCCTACAAGCGCGGGGAGCCGCGGGTGTGTGCGATGGTGGCGGTGCCGAGCGTCGAGGACGAGGACCGGCGACGCATCTCGCGCGAGCGGCGGGCTTTGGTCGTGGAGCGGGTGCGGCACGTCAACCGCATCAAGGGCCTGCTGTTCGCGCAAGGGGTCGGCGACTACGAGCCACTGCGCGCCGACCGGCGGGCGCGGCTGGACGAACTGGTGACCGGCGATGGACGACCGCTGCCCCGGCATGTTCGCCGCGAGATCGAGCGCGAGCTGGACCGGCTGGAGATGGTCGTCGGCCAGATCAAGCAGGTCGAAGCCGAGCGCGACGCGCTGCTCGAGCCGCGGTCGGATGCCGCCGGTGAGGCGGACACTGGTCCCCGGCTCATCCAGTTGCGCGGCATCGGTCCTGAGTTCGCCGGCGTGCTGCACGCAGAAGCGTTCTTCCGCAGCTTCAGCAATCGACGACAGGTCGCCGCCTATGCCGGGCTGGCCCCATCACCGTGGCAAAGCGGCAGCATGGACCGGGAGCAGGGCGTGTCCAAGGCGGGCAACAAGCGGTTGCGAACGACCATGATCCAGGTCGCCTGGCTGTGGCTGCGTCATCAGCCGGACTCGGAGCTGACGAAGTGGTACGCGGAGCGGGTGGGCGCGAACGGTGGTCGCGCGCGGCGGGTCATGATCGTGGCAGTCGCACGCAAGCTGCTGATCGCGCTGTGGCAGTTCGTCTCGGCCGGCGTGGTGCCCGCAGGCGCGCTGCTGAAGGCCGCATGAGCACGTAACCCGATACGAGTTCCCGCAGGGCATCGTCCCTGCCGGATCCAGGTGGACGGACCGGAGGTCCCTGTTGGCTTCAGATGCCGAAAAAAAGGTTGGTCCCGTCTCCTGAGCCAGACCCGACGCAAGCGGGATTGTGGTGCAGCCGCGCACGAGCGGCGACCGGATGTGAGGTTAGAGCGGACCGGTCACCGGGACGCTTGTTGCAACAGGCTCAGGCCAGTGATCCAAAAATTGAGGAGGACGACCATGGCCTGACGCTCTGACCATTCCTGACGATTGATCTGGAATGGCGACGACAAAGCGATAAGCTGGCGTCATGTACGCCGCACGAGCCAAGCGCACCTATCCTTCAATTTGGCGGGTGATCCTCGCCTTTGTAGTGGTCCCGGGCGCAGCCGCCTTGTTGATGGCTATTGCTA
>NZ_LQQO01000043.1 GCF_001619955.1 Sphingomonas hankookensis
GTGGATCGGCGTGGAAAAGGGACCCCGGTAGCGGGGTGATCGGCGTCGAAAAGGGACCCCTCATCCCGTTGGTCTAGGCTGTTCGCTTGGCGGTGTGTCAGGCGGCGAGATCGGGATGCTGGTATTGGAGACGGTGTTGAGGATCCGGCGCGAGCACGCGTCGGGGAAGGCCATCAAGGCGATAGCGCGGGACCTGCACCTGTCGCGCAAGGTGGTGCGCAAGGCGATCCGGGCGCCGGAAGCGGACATGGGGTATCGGCGGGAGGTACAGCCGCTGCCGAAGCTGGGGCCATTTCAGGCGCGACTGGATGCGTTGCTGGAGGAAGATGAGGCACGGCCGCGGCGCGAGAAGCTGCGCCTCACGCGCATCCACGACCTGCTGCTGCGCGAGGGGTTCGACGGCTCGTACGACGCGGTGCGGCGTTATG
>NZ_LQQO01000044.1 GCF_001619955.1 Sphingomonas hankookensis
TTAGACCCCATGACTGCCGGAGCCTTGGAGGCTCGAATCTGAGATGCTGATGATGGATTTGTCAGCAGCGGAGACGAGTCATGACGGAGGCAGTGAAATACGTTGGTCTGGACGTTCATAAGGAAACCATCGCGGTCGCGGTTGCCGATGGGGAACGCGGAGGCGAGGTACGTTTCGTCGGCACGGTCGCCAACGAGGACGATGCGATCAGGAAGCTGGTCAAGCGGCTGACGGGACCGGGTGTGACGTTGAACGTCTGCTACGAAGCGGGACCCTGTGGGTATGGCTTGCATCGGCTGCTGTCGAAGCTGGGACAGAATTGCATCGTCATCGCCCCCTCGATGATGCCGCGACGCCCGGGCGACCATGTTAAGACGGACCGGCGTGACGCGATGACCCTGGCGCGGCTGCTACGCGCCGGCGAACTCACCGCGATCTGGGTGCCGGACGAAGCGCACGAGGCGGTACGCGATCTCATCCGCGCGCGACGCAGCGCGCAGGACGATGCCATCGGGGCCAAGCAGACGGTGCGCAGCTTCCTGTTGCGGCATGATCGTCGTTTTGGCGGCAAGGCGGCTTGGACGAAAGTGTACTGGCGGTGGTTGTCCGAGCAGCGGTTTGAGTTTCCCCACCAGCAGCTGGCATTCGAGGAAATGCAGAAGCGGGTGCTGGAGGCCCAGGCACGGGTCGCGCGCCTGGAGGCGGCGCTGGCTGAAGCGGTGGATGCGTGGTGTTTTGCGCCGCTGGTCCGCAATCTGCAGGTCCTGCGCGGTATCAGGCTGGTCAGTGCCGCAACGCTGGTCGCCGAGGTGGGCGACCTCACCCGCTTCGACAATCCCAAGCAACTGATGGCGTATGTCGGCCTGGTGCCGTCCGAGCACTCCAGCGGTGCCAAGACCAAGCGGGGCCGGATTACCCGCGCGGGCAACGCGCAAGCACGGACGATGTTGATCGAGGCGGGCTGGTCGTATCGGCTGCCCGCTCGCGAGGAGCGACGCTACCGTGAACGGGTCATCGACTTGCCCGAGGACATCCAAGCGATCGGGTGGAAGGCGCAGGTTCGCCTGTGCCAGCGCTACCGTCGCCTGGCGGCCACCGGAAAGCCCCAGCCCAAGGTGACCACCGCGATCGCGCGTGAACTGGTCGGCTATGCCTGGGACATCGCCCGTCGAGTGTCGCCAGCGATAGCCGGCTGATCCACACAGAACAATTCCAGGAGGAGGCGCCAGGGCACCAACTGCATAGCCTTGGCCGGCGTGCCGCGGGCACCCGACTGTGATGGGCAATCCACGGTGTACGGTGGGGCAGGTTCGTCCGACGCCCGAACTTAGACGGAGGATAGGCCCAGCGACGGATACGGGTAGTGCGGTAACCAACCCGCGGATGAGAGCATGATCAATCGTCGTCGATCAGGCGTCCGCGGCACACCCGCCAAGGTCAATGCGAACGCTGGTCTTGCGGCCAGCGACAAGGTAAACTCGGCCAGCGTCTCGGATGGCAGTCATGAGAGCGTATAT
>NZ_LQQO01000045.1 GCF_001619955.1 Sphingomonas hankookensis
GATAGGGGGTCCTTTTTGGACGCCGATTGACACGCTTGCTTCGACAATCCCGCAGCTGTTCGGACAGCGAACTGCCACGACCGACGCCCGTTGCCCGGAAGTTCAATGCCGTCATCGCCGCGATCAATGTGGCCAACGAACCTACGCCGCCCTCCAACCTTTTGATGGTCTGCGTATCCACTCCGATTCGGTTGGCTAGAGCCCGTTGCGATAGACCCGATGCGCGGCGGACGTCCCGCAATTCCTCGATTAGTATCTGACCCCTCCGTGGTTCATATCCTGACCTACTGGTTCGTGCGAGTTGCCATAATTGACCAGCCCCGCAGTGTTAGTCTTCAGTGGCGTTTGGTGGAAAGCGGCCCGGCGGTTTTAGGACAAAAGTGACTTTTCCGCCGTTCGTTCACCCACCATCAGATAGGAGCTACGACCCCCAATAGCGGTCGTTCAGCGCGATCGCGGAAAAATCTTGACGGAGCAGCGTCCGCGCATGCAGCCGCCCGAGATGCGGTCCCGCTGCGTCTTGGCGCGTGCGTGATCCTCGCAGTCACATAGTACCCGGTTCGTGGGGCAACACGCCCGCCTCACCCCAACGCATCCAGCCGTTGTAGAGCGTCTTGTGGAGCCCATAGGCGCTGAATGCATCGCTCCAGCGCAGGCCGTTCCGGTTGACGAACACAATGCCGCTCAACACACGCCTGTCATCCACCCGAGGCTTGCCATTGCTTTTTGAGAAGAACGGCCGAAGCCGCTCGACCTGCTCATCCGTCAGCCAAAACAGGTCACCCATTCCGGTTTCGTTGCGGAGTCTGAATCAGATCGCAACGCTCACATCAATGGGTCCTGACTCGAGCGTCGCCCTCGGCTGGTAGTTCCGCCCTGTTTCAGGCGACCCGTTGCTGAAGACGGCGTCCGAAGGCCTCTGCTTGCCGCTCATATGCCTTCCGTGCCGTTGTCGGTAGAAGGAGATGGAGCAGTCCCCGCGCGCGAGACAGCCCCGCGTAGTGGAGCATGGCCCATCGGTCGTGCCCCACCTCCTCCATGTCGATGGCGATCACGACCTGCCGCTCGAGCCCCTTGAAGGAATGCATCGTAGTGAAGAGCAGCGCGCCGGCCTTCAGCGCCGCTTCGTCGACCGGCTCGGCGAGCTTTCGGCCCGCGATCTCACGGCGGCCGGCGAGCATCGAGTTCTCATGCCGCCGGGTCGAGAGGATCGCTATGTCGCGCGACGGCACGTCGCGCGCGATGAGCTCGCGGACGATCGCGTCCAGCCGCGCGACGCCGTCGTCTCCGCCGGCATGGTAGTGGACTTGGCACTGCGGGCCGTCCGGCGCCCCCGCGACCGCGAGGTCGATGCCGGACGTGATCGAGGCTTGTACCGCGACCTGCCGCGTGTTCCGGCAGTTCTCGAACAGGTCGTCGAACGCGGGTGCGCCCTCCGCGAGCCGCTGCTCAACAGCGTCCTGCGTCTCGACTCCGTAGATGTTCTGGAGCGGGTCGAGGAAGAAGTGCCATCGGCCGCGCCTTAGCCCGTCCTCGACTAAGAGGTCGATCACGTCGAGATGCTCGGGCGTGAGTAGATCTTGGGCCTCGTCCAGCACGACCACGTCCCAACGCTCGGTGGCGCGCTCGCACAGAGCCTCGGCCGCGATCTCGGGGAACCGGCGCGGGAAGAAATTGGGATGCTCCGCATTCTCCGCGTCTAGGCGGTCGAGCATGCCCGCGGCTCTAATTAGCTCGTGGTAAAGCGCGTGGACGTGGCGGACTTCCGGCTTCGGGCCGTCGGCCTCCGCCGCGAGCCCCTGCCGGACATGGCTGGCGAGCAGCTGGTTGAAGCACAGCATGAGGACGCGCTTGCCGCCGGCCGCGAGCTGGCGGGCACGCTCGAGCGCGATCACCGACTTCCCGGTGCCGGCCGGTCCGCGGACGACGGTCCGGGGATTGGCCGCGAGCCGGCGCGAGGCGCGGATCTGCTCGTTGGACAGGTAGAGCAGTCGCGCGTCGACGCCAGTCAGGTAGCCGCCCAAGCTGAGCGCCGTCTCAAGGTCCGGGCGAAGGATCTGGCGGGCGAGCCGAATCTCGTCCGGCCTGAGCCCGCGGTAGTTCCTGCCGTGCTTGTCGGCGCAGACCTCGTGCCAGTGCCTCTGCAGGGCCGAGATGTAGTGGCCTAGCGTGTCGCGGAACTGACGCTTGTCTAGCAGCACCTCCGGAACGATTTCGGCGCCGGTTTGCCTGAATTCGGTGTAGGGCATCACGACCCCGAAGCCGAACAGCGCGTCCTTGAAAGATCCGTTCGCCTCTTGGAGCCTCGACTTGACGGCGTTCATCGCTCCGGACGCCTGCGTCCAAGGGCTCTCGCGCTTGCTGTAGCTCCTGAAGTCGCCGGAGAAGGTCCAGACCCCATCCGAGCAGGACACCTTGCCGCCCTTCACCTCGAGCGCGAACACGCCAAGGGTGGAGAGCACGATCATGTCGGCTTCGCCCCAGATCTTGGTCTCGTGCCCCGGCAGGCCGAGCGAGTGCAGCACCACCCAATCATCCGGAAGCTCGCGCCCGAGCCGCTCGTAGACGAGCCGCTCGCTGTTGGGACACTTGTCGGGGACGTCGGGGATCAGGACTGCCATGAGGCCTCCGGAGCGATCGGGCCGAAGAAGCCCTCGAAGGTGCTCTCGGCGTCGCCCACCAGCACGGCGCGGTCGAGCTCGCGGTTGAAGCGCTCGCAGGCGGTCTCCGGCAGAAGTAGGCAGCAGTGGCATGCCGCACCGCTCACCCGGTCCCCTGATTGCTTTGGGTCTGTCTCTAGGCAGACAGGGTCGCTTCCGCACCACCCCGCGTTCGCGAGTGTCCGCAAGATGATCGGCTCGAGCAGCTCCGGCTCCGCGAGACGCACCAGTCCTCCGAGACTACCCTCGGAGTCGGGTGAGCCTGTGTATACGAGCACGCCGTTCATGATCCGGTTCGAGTCCGAGACGTAGAGGCGTTCCCGGAGCGCTGAAGCCGAGTAGCCGCATTCCACCGAGATCTGGCGGATCAAGGCGTGCGCGAACGAGTGAACGAGCAGTAGGCGCGCCGTGATGGTGTAGTCGCGCTCGTATCCCCGCTGCTCCGCGATCCGCCTGCTGCGTGCCTCCAAGATGTTTGCGCGCTCCACCGCACCGGGACTGGCGGCGATCCACTTGTCGACCGCTTCGGTCCGGAAGCGGAGAAATATGCCCTCGCCTCTGATCTCCGCGCCTGGCAGCCACGAGCGTGGAGTCTTGGAGAGCGGCGAGACCTTCCCTTGGGCGATGGCCTCGGCGACGCGCTCGGCGCTCACCGGGTGCGGTTCGATCCGCGAGAAGCCGGCGAGCGCGCGCACCTCCCGCAGTCTCGAGGCGGCCCCGATCAGATCGAACCAGTTCGCCAGAGCTGGAGGAGGAGTCAGTGCCTCGTTCTGGAATTGCGGGACGATGCCGCCCACGATGGGATCGTTCCTATCCTGCGACAGCGCGTCGTATTCCTGCTCGCGCGCAGCCCGTTCCGTGAGCGCCGGTCCGCCCTCCTCGATCGCCCGGACCCGCCTGTAGGCGGCGAGGAGCTGTGCGACCGGCACGCCGTAGGTCTGCGAGACGCCCGCGAGCACCGATGGCAGCGCGGCGTCGGGAACGCCGTCGAGGAACATCCTAGACTGCTCGATGAGTAGGTTCAGCGCCTCGGATGCCGGCGGGATCGAGAGCGCCGAACCGACGACGCCGAAGTGTATGTTGGACGCACCGCGCTGCAGGGCGCGGACCGGCTCGCGGCAGTCGGCCTGCCGGTCGTGCAGCCAAGGCCGGAAGCCGTCGCACCTCCAGCCGCCGAGCGCGTCGGCGCCGAAGGCGGAGCCGAGCGACTCCCGCGTCGGCCGCTCGGCCGTGCCGCAGCCCTCGCAGGTGACGTAGAGGTCGGCGAGCGAGGCAGACTGCCCATGCGACCCGAGCTTCAGGAGCGGTCGCTGGCAGACGCCCTCCTGCCGCCCCCTGTGCGCCCACCACTCCCACGGGAAGTCGCTGAGGTGGCCCTTTCTGCACGCGACGACGAACCTGACGGGACTGGTGTAAGTGGTGGCGTTCCCGTGCGCCGTGCAACGCAACCGCGCGCCGTCGTCGGCGAGCTCGAAGGGAGCGCCCTCCTTCCCGATTCGGTGGCACTTGGGACACTCGTGCCACTCTGGGAACCTGACTGCCGGCGCCGCGCTGCGCGCGCGCACCTGTGTGGTACCCGCGAGCTGCTCCTTCACGGGTCCCAGCCGGAAGTGGCTGACGCCGAGCATGGACTGGAGCCTCTCCTCGCCGATGCGCAGCGCCGGGAGCGAGTTCACCCGCTCCCAGTCCTCGAGCCCCATCGGCATGAACGATCCCTTTTCGAGATCGACGATCGCGCCGATCCCGAAGGTCGAGACGAGCTGTGAGCGCCGGACGCTGCCGATCGGCTCGATGGCGTCCGTGGCGGCCGGTGCGGGCGCGAAGCGGGGCCGTCTGGCCATCACATTCTCCTGGTCACGGTCTTGAGGGCGAAGGCGGTCGAGGGCTCCACCTCCCGCATGGAGTTCGGCGTGGTCCAAGCGAGGGCTCCGGGCTGGCTGCCCTCCTCGGCGGAGGTCATGAGGTGCGGCTTGGTTCGCCCGTAGGGCGCCGCCCTCTTCCAGTAGACTAGATCCGTGCCTGAGGCCTGCGCGTTCTGGCTGCGCGCCGCCCATTCGGCGACGATGGCGTTCACGTCATCGGCCGATTCGGCCGCCTCAATGCCCAGCGACGCGGATGCCGCCCGGGAGCGGATCGCGGCGATCAGCGGCCCGACGTCCGGAGCCTCCGGATCGAAGGCGGCTGCCGCGTCATCGTCGTCCATTCCGGCGCTCAGGTGTCTTACGGCGGCCGCGACTACCGCGTGTAGCGCTTTGTCACGTGCGCGCGGCGCCCACGGGGTGACGCTGGTCGCCTCCACGCTGCGGTAGAGCGCTCCGTGGTAGGAGAGGAAGTGCTCGAAGTGTGACACGTCGCGAGGACGACCAAAATTGTAGAGGGTCAGCACCAGCCCGTCGATGCCGCGCCCCACGCGGCTGCTGGCCTGGATGTACTCCGCCGTGGACTTTGGCTGGCCGTTCACAAGCATGAGCCCGAGCCGCGACACGTCCACGCCGACCGATATCATGTTGGAGGCGAGCACGGCGTCGCGGGGCTCGGGATCGAACGGGTCAGACCCGTCGGGCAGCGGATTGGCGAGCTCATTGAGGTAGGCCGGAAGATCGCGGGACGAGACTCGGCTGCTAAGCTCAATGGCGTCGGTTTCGAGGCGCCTCGGCCTAGACCCGAGCCTGCTGGCGAGGAAGGCGATCTGGCGTGGAATGTCATCCTGCAGGAGGACGTGCGCGCCGCCCAGCTCGCGAAGGCTGTTGAAGTACAGCACGCTTGTCCAGAAGGGATCGGCGAGCGGCGGCTTGGCCCCGTTCTCGACGAGATGCGCGATGCCTTGGAGCAGCGCGGCCGCAGCCGCCTGCAGGGCGAACTTGGGGCTTCGTCCCGCGGAGCACAGGCCTAGGTAGAGCCGGTCGGCACCCGTCTCGTCGCGCACTGCGAAGAACGAGTCGCCGGCCTCGAAGCCGGATGGCGGGAACTGCAGCACCGGCCGGTCGAACAGGGCCCGCACCTGACGCGACGCCTGCCCGATGGTCGCGGTCGATCCGATCACCTTCGGCCTGACGCCATCTTCCGTGCAGAGCAAGTCGACGACAGTCTCGTATAGACCCGCCATGGAACCGAGCGGGCCGGATATAAGATGCAGCTCGTCTTGGATGATGAGACCCGGCCTAGTGCCACCATCGAGTCCGAAGAGTGCACGCAGGTCGCGCCTCCTCGGAAGCTGCGCGAACTTGTCGATTGTGCCGATAAGAAGGCTCGGCGGAGCGTCGTAGATGAAGTCGTCGACCGTCATGACCGGCAGCGGTTCGCCTCTGCTCGCGCACCGGGCGTTGGCACAACGGATCTCGATGCCGGAATCGGAGGGCGCGCGCGAGTAGCAGCCGGCGTCCAGCCCGCTCCCGCAAACGGGGCAGTCGAGGAGCTGCCGCGGCGTGGACTTGGGCTTCTGGTAGTCGTGCTCGAGGTCAAGCGCGTTCATCGCATCGCCCGTGCGGTTCGGAGTGGCGTCGCCTCCGACGTAGAGCCCGAGGCTGATCGGCGCCTCGCCTAGGTCGGCGCGCTCGATCCGGATCGCGTCGCACGCGCAGATCAGTGCGGCGGCCCGCTGGAACTGCTGCACGGTGAGCAGCCTCAACGTGTAGCGCATCAGCACGTCGACGCCGCCCTCCTCGCGGCGGCGCTCGCTCGTGAGCCGGCGGTGCAGGATCTGGAAGGCGGTCAGCCCCAGATACGCCTCAGTCTTGCCGCCGCCGGTAGGGAACCACAGAAGGTCGACATGATCGCGATCCGGATCCGACCCGTCGACCAGCCCTGGAAGCACCATGAGGATGTAGGCCAGCTGGAACGGGCGCCAGGTCAGCGGACCGGCCCGGTCCGCTTTTGAGGCGAACCGGGACTGCCGGTCCATCGCCTCGTTGGAGAGCGTGAACGCGCGCCACGCGTGGCGGTCGGTCCGGAGCGTGGCGATGCCCGCCCTGATCCGGCGGAGCGCGTCGCGGCAGCGCTGGAGGTTGCGCTCGGCTGCGTCCCCCAGATCCCCTTCGAACGTCGTGACCCGGACTGCCAGCGTGCTGTCGATCCACGCCTCGTAGGTGGTGGCGAAGTCCTCCAGCGCCGCCAGAACCTCTTCACGCCCTTCCTCTCGTGAGAGCCACGAGGCGGAGAGCGCCTGCTCGTGCCGGCCGAGGAAATCCCGGAGCGACCCGTGGCCGGATGCGCTCATGCCCTTGACCAGCGCGGCGGGCATCCAGGCGGTCTCGAGACGTGCCACTCGGCGCTGCTCGGACGGCTCCCACTCGACGGCCACTCCGTGACCGGCGGCGTATTCGAGCACGTCGCGGTAAAGGAGGGTCGCTGAGAGCGCGTCCTCGTCCGCCCCGACCGTTGCGGGCGCGGGCCGTGGCCTGATCGCCCCGCCGCCGTCCGCCGCGAGCGCCTTCACCTCCAGTCCCGACTGGAGCAGGCAGAACTCGTCGCGCATTCGGTCTTCGGTCGGCTGCGCCCTGTTGATGAGGGTCAGTGTCAGCACCTGCCGGCCGTCGGTGATCCGCCGCCTGACGTGCAGACAGACGGAGGGATCGGAGACCGGCGCGCCGTCGGCTCCGGAGAACTGGTGGACCCGCCACGTCCCGGCCGCGCCGGGCGCGATCTCGAGCCGGTAGTCGAGCTGTCGCCTCAACCACATGCGTCTGGGTTTTCCGCCCTCCTTCAGCGGTTCGCGCTCAATAGCTACGTAGCGCGCGGTTCGCGCGGTCGAGACCAAGATGGTAGCCTGCTCGTCGGCGGCGAAGGTCAGGCCGAGCGAGCATGGCCTGACGGCCCGGTATCCGGGCACGCCGGCATCGGCCTCGCCGTCCATCTCCTGCGGCGCACCGTCGTCTTGGTCGTCCTCGATCGCACCAAGGATCTCGCCCTCCGGCCAGAGGATGCCGGTGAGATAGGTGTCGACGGGCGCGGAGGCGATCTCCTCGTCGTCGGCTAGCGGGCCGAGCAGGAGAGCGGTCGCGGTGGACACGAGGTCGCTGCGGACCGGTCGGTGGTCGAGGCGGGTCAATCCTTGTCCTTCCACGTTTGGAAATCGCCGGTGCCGAAGAGTCCGACGCCAAGCCACAGTCCGCTCGTGCGCTCCGGTTCGCCAAGCCGGTCAGTGTCGCCGGCGGAGACCGTGCCGACCGACGAAATCCTGAGGTTCAGGATCGTGGGCGGCAGCTTGTAGCCTTTCTTGTGCAGCACCTTCAGCAGATCCTTCGAGAGCTGGTTGGCGGTCCGGCCGAGCAGCCTGCCCGGCTTGTTGCCCTCCTGGAGATGGATGTGCCACTCGGCATGGTCGCCGGCCCGATGCTTGCAGAGCATGACCTTACGCCCCGGCAGGGTGGCGGCCTCAGTCAAGAGAAGTGCCTGCAGCGCCTCCACGCCTTCAGCTCCTCCTAGCAGTTCGGGATCCGCGAAGCCGAGCGGGTCGATGTCGCCGCGCAGCCCCATCTCCATGTTGATCCACCGCTTGCGCCAGCATGACAGCCGCCGGCGCCCGTCGGCGAAATCCCAATGGACAGGGACGCGGTAGATCTGACCCGCGGGTGCGCGTTCGAGCGTCCGTCCGGCCCGTGTCATGCCAACGTAAGCGACGCTGGCCCGCTCCCCCGGATCATCTTCCACGCCGTCGTCTCGCTTCTGGCGCTCTTTCGGCTCGAGCAGGGTGACGGCGTCGAACTCCATGCCCTTGGACTGGTGGACGGTCGTGACGATCACGCCGCCCTCGGCGACGGGCTGGTCGTCTGGGAAGGCGTCGGGCCACGTGAGGCGGTCGCGAAGCTGGGCCATGTCGATGGCGTTGGCGTCCTCGGCGGCCCCGCTCGCACGCGCGAGCCGCAGCCAAGCCACCTCCTCGACCGGCAATCCCAGCCGTGCGCAACCCTCCTTACCCCAAGCATCTGCGAGATGGGTGTGGATGCGGCCGAACTGCGATCGCGGTACCGAAGTGGACCGCGCCTTCCTGAGCAGCGCTCCGATCCACGCGGGCGGCAGCGCGGTGTGCCTGCCGGCGTGCAGCCGGACGGGGACCGCCGTGGCTTCAGTTTCTTGGCCGTAGAGTGCCTGCAGCACCCGTAGCGCCTCCCCGTTGGTCTGCGTCAGTATCGCGCGGCTGCCTCCCGTGGCGGCCTCCAGCAGGCCGCGCCCCAGCGGCTTCGCTGGCTCCGGCAGCGCCGAGATCGCGGCCAGCATTACCCGGAGCTTCTCCCGTTCGGGACGGTCGCCGAGTAGGACGGTTCTAAGGCTCGACGACGTTTGTGCGAGGGATGCCTCCGCCCGGTGGTTCCTGACCAGTGACCCATGCGTGAGCTCGCCGTCGTAGAGCCGGCCTACCTCGTCCCAATACTGTTTCGGCGTCGGGAAGGGGGTTCCATCCTCGCGTGCGCCGCTGGCGAAGCCGTAGATCGCCTGCGCCGGGTCACCGAGAATCGTGAATCCGCAGCCTTCTTGGCCCCGGGGCGCCAGAAGGGCGAGAAGCGCCAGGACGAGGTCGCCGCGAACACCGGGCAGGTCTTGGAACTCGTCCACGACGATGTGCCGCCGGTCGCCGATGAAGCGGCGCACGTCGTCCCGGCGATCGCCTCCCATGAGTTCGGTGAGCGCGGCAATGTTGTGGTCGTGTGGTCGGGTGATAAGCGTTTGGGGCGCTTCGCCAAGCAGGCGGAGCATCCTGAACGCCCAAGAGTCGAAGGTCCTGATCGATAGGTGGCGAAGCTCTTCGACGACGCGCGCGTCAGTTTCGCCGATCCTTCCGATGCGCTGGGTCAGTGTTCGCACCGCGCTGCGCGAGAAGCTCAGGACGAGAAGCTGCGAGGGCGAGAGCTCCCGTCTGACGAGCCCCGCGAGCCGCCGGGCCGCGATCTCCGTCTTGCCGGTACCCGGACCCGCGTCGACCAGCATCCGTGCTGAAGCCGAGGCTCCTGCGATGCAATTGCGGACCGCCGTGTCGTCCGGAGGAGCCTCCGGCTCGGGCCTGTTGACGCGCGGCTGCCGTGGTCCGTCCGCCTCGTTGTCGAGTGGAGTTCCATTGATCTCGATCCGGCCCTCGTGCAGGCGCCAGAGGTGACGACGATACATCACCGCAGGTCCGCCCTTGGCTTCCCGGAGCGGACGTTCCACCGTCTCTATGAGCTTGCCCGCCTTCTCGACGGCGACCTGCACAGTGCTCATGATCCCTCCCGTTCGCAGGCTAGCCGGCTGTAAGGGAAACGCAAGTGGCTGCCATCCGGTCGTGTAAGCCGGGAGGCGACGAGTGCCTGCTTGAGGCAGGGCGATCGCGACGTCGGGCAGTCCCCTTTCCCGACTTACTCACGCCCGCCGCCTGCCACGGCGGGCGCGCTTCCGGAAGCATAGATGCGCGTCGAATATAGTGGTGGATCCGCGGGCTCATGCCGCCGCCCGCTCCCGCCCGGCTTCGAAGAACTGCCTGCAAAAGTGGTAGGCCAGCCGGTCGCGGTAGGTGAGGATGTTGTCCTCTACGGTCGCCACTTCGCAGTGCGGCGTGCCTCCGTTCGCCGGCCCCCGCAGACCGCGCCCGACCATCTGCATGTATCGGACCGCACTGAATACCGGTCGCGAGATCAGGATCATGTCCGACTTGGGTGCATCGAAGCCCGTGGTGAGCACCGAGTGGTTGCAGAGGACTCTGAGCTCGCCCTCCCGGAAGCGTCGGATGAAGTGCTGACGGGCGAGGCGGTCCGTCTCCCCACTGACCGCCGCCGCCGGGCAGCCGGCGAGGTGGAGCCGCGCCGCTAGGTACTGGCCGTGGGCTACGGAATTGGCGAACAGGAGGATGGAGGAGGCTTGGCTGGCGAGCACGTGCTCGAAGATCAGGTCGTTGCGCTCCCTGTCGTGTCCGATCCGTTCGATAACGTGCTCCGGCAGCTCCCCATACTGGTCAAAGTGACGTCGCTCCGCCTCGCTCAGCTCGACGGGCCGGTCGTATCTGATCGGGCTGTAACGCATCTCCGCGAGCACGCCGCGCCGCCTTAGGGCGTCGTGCAGGCCCGCTTGGTCACGCGGCAGCCATCGTCGATCAAAGCGAGCGGCGAGACGTGCGGACTCGTCCTCGTCGCGACCACGCCACGGGGTAGCGCTCAGCCCTAGCACGGGCGGCTCCCGGTCCCGGGCGGTCTCGGTCCCAGTCTGCACGTCGAGCCAGCGCAGTAGCGAGCTGTAGCTTGGCGCGATAGCGTGGTGACACTCGTCGATCACGACGACCCCGGGGCGGCTTAGCCATTCTAGACCGCGCACGTCGAACCGCAGGTTCAGCGTCTGAATGCTCGCCACGACGACGACCGGCTCGTCCGCGGCCGGAGGGCGTGGGTCCGGCTGGCCGGCCCAGAGCCTCGCGACCCTGAGATCTTGCCCCTCCCGGCCGAGGTTGGACCAGAGCTGCCGGAAGCACTGCACGGCCTGCTCGCACAGCTCGTCCGTCTGCGCGACCCACAGCGCGCTCCGCTCGCCCTCGCCGTTGAGGACGAGCCTCACGACGGCTTCCGCAGCCACCCTCGTCTTGCCGCCCCCGGTAGGCAGGCTTACGACCGCGCGCCGTCTTCCCCGTCCGCTCTCAATGAGCTCGCGAAGTGAGGCGAGGATGTCGTGCTGGTAGTCGTGCAGGTTCGGCAGAGGAGCAGGGCCTGAGACCAGCAGCTCGGGATCGCGCCTCACGCTGACGCTACTCCCGTACTCAGCGGGGAACCCCAGTTCCGTCGCGAACTCCCGCGCCCTCTCGCCGCCCCAGCGCTCGGGAGGCTGCAGGCCCGACGAGGCGAGCGCCGCTTGGAGTCTGGAGAGGATGGCCGGTCCGTTGATCGCGATGGCGAGTTCGGCGATCGTCACCGCCTCCGCCTTGCCGCACAGCGCGCGCACGGCCGGCTGCGGAAGGGTGGCGAGGAGGACGGCGGGATCGCCGCCGACTGCCCGCAGCAGTCGCAGCGGCAGGTTGGGCTCCGAGCGCACGTTCGCACGTGCTTCGGCCGCGCGGGCGCTGCTAAGCAAGGCCATGGCCTCGGCAGGATCGGTCGGGAGCAGCCCGAAGCCGTGGAGCGCTTGAACGAGCGCCTTGACGCCGTCCGCCCAAGACAGTGCGCTCATCCGGTCGCGGTCGAGAAGCACCACGCCGGTCGCGTCGCGGGCGACCGGAGGCTCCCGGTCCTGGTAGCCGCTGCGCTCCGACAGTCCGAAGACCCACATCGCATCGGGCGGGGTGACCGAGGCGAACAGTGGCGACAGCTCGGGGAATAGGCCGGTAAGAGGACCCGGCCTGTCCAGCGTGTCGTCGTAGGAGGTCTCGGTGTGTTCGGCGAGCAGCCGGGCGCCGGCGTCGATCCATAAGTCCGCTGCGGCGGGTGACAGGGTGATGAGGCGTCCGTCCTCACTTGCGCTGGCGGCTTGGTCTCTGTCGACGCTGACGAACACCTGATCGATCGGTAGTGGTCCGTCGCGGGTCGGCACGACCGGAGGCACAGCCCCGTCGCGGACTGCCCCCTCCCAAACGGGGCACAGCCTGTCGAACCGGTCCCTGACCTGCGCGGCGGCGGAGAACACCGCCGACCAGGCTCCGGCCACCTCCGTCGGATCGGCCGACTTCCCGCGACCGAGGGGATCGAGTTCGGTCGGCTCGGCCATCGCGCGACGGAAGGCGGTGACGGCCGCTCCGTCGCATAGCCCTGCGGCGTCCAGCACCAGTGCCGTCTCCTCCGGCGCCGCCCTCAGCGCGACGATGCTGTCGCCGATTCGCACCCGTCCATGCTCCGCAAGGATCGCGAGGAACGGATGCGGCGCGGTGAACTCTTCGTAATTCTCGCGACGGGTGAGATGACCGAAGGTCACCGCATCGAACAAATTACCGTCACCGTCGCCTCCGATGGCGGTCGTCTGCCGTCTTAGCGCCGCGATGCACTGGCTCCCCAGATCCGCCGCGAGCCCCGCGGGTGCGAAGGGCAGGATCTTCCAGCCGTGCGGCATGTCGATGATGCTCGCTTGAAGGACCCCCGTCTTGCCCCAGCGCGGACTGCCCTTCATCCTCGGCCAGCCGAGCGAGCGGAGGTTGCTGAAGTAGCCCTCGACCAAGCGCCCCGCACGCCCGGTGAGTTCGATGCCGAACCGGACGCCGGGCGGCGGCAGGCGTGCGAGCAGCCACGCCGGCAGCCGTGACGCGTGCGGTGCATGGAAGTCGCGGTCGAGCGCCAGCTCGTTGGGCACGTCGTCCGCCTCATCAACGGAGGGGACGACGAGCTCGTCGCGGGGCCTGAACGCGCCCGTCCTGTCACGGAACCTAAGGTCGTTTGCGTTCACGTTCGCCAAGAAGGCGGACGCCGCCTCTGGAGGAGCATCCGCGAGGTTCGCCCAGAACGGGACCCAGTTGTCGCCGCCCGACGCCTTTGCGGCGGCCAAGGCGCCGGCGAGCACGTCGCCCCAGACATCCTCCGCCATCTCCCGCACTCCGAGGATGCGCGTGAGCACGTCCTTGGATCTCTCGTCTGCGACGACGGCCGGGGCGACGGGCTCGAGGCCGGCCGGCGCGCTGCCGGACGTGATGATTGTCAGCGCGGCCGGCGCCAGACGCCCGCCGGCGGTGGGGATGATCGCCGCGGCGCGCAGATCCTGCGGGGCGAGAAGCTTGCGCTCCGCCGCGTCGCCGACGAGCGAGAGCAGCGCTGTCGCGGTGGTCGGGTCGATGCTCGCGGCGCGTTCCAGCCAACGAGGCGCGGTGACGATCCCCAAGGCTTCGGGCCTGCCCGAAAGGGACCTGTTGCGCCGGCCGGTCGCCTCCTGCGCGAGCGCGGTGAGCCGCGCCCCGCGGCTCCGGCCCGCTTGGCAGGTCGGGTGCACGAACGGTCCCGTGCGCATCTCGCCCGCGATGCCATGCCAGCGCCGCAGCAGCTCGGCGTCCTGTGTCGGATGCCGCAGCAGCTCGGCTGCGCGCCGGAGACTGCCAGTCCCGTCCGCCACAATTGGGCGGTCAGCGAGCAGGTCCCAAAGCGGCTTCACAAGCGAGGCCGCGATCTCGTCCTGCCGCTCGAGCTGTCTCGGAAGCGCGCCGATCGGGATGCCCGGGTCCTCAGTCGTCGCGAGGTAGCCCATGTGGTCGGCCATCAGCTTCGCGGCTTCCTGCATGAGGGCCTCGTTCCACGCCCCCTTGATGACGCCCGTGCGGTCGCTGTTCAGCTTCCAGGGCGCGTTAAGGATGCCTTCGGCGAGCGTCTGGCTCTGCGTGGGGAAGAAGGCCCAGAACTGTCCGGCCGCCTCACGCCCGCCGACCGGCACGGCCCATGCGAGGGGCACCTCGTCGCGGGCCTGCAGATGGAGGGCGTCAGCGATCGCAGCGGCATCCGTGATCCGAACCCGCCGTTGGAACACGCGCCAGCGGGTCTCGCTCTGTTCGTCGCCGACGACTAGGAGGTCGCCATCGTGCCTGCGCGTGATGATGCGCAGCGGACCCCCGTCCACGTTGAGCACGAGTTCCACGTCGGCGTCGAGGAAGAGGAGAAACTCCGCGGGAAAGGAGACCATCTCGCTGACGAGCCGCTCGCGGACGGCGGGGTCCGCCACCTCGGCGGTGACCACCGTCGTCGCCCAGTCGAGGTCTCCGTCGGGTCGAAGCGGCCCGCTCGGATCGGCGGGATCCACGGCCACCGCGAGGCGCATGCCGGGTGCGCGGGCGCCCGTCTCAAGTCCGAGCCGCTGCCTGATCGTAGTGCGGCACCATTCGGGGTCGAATCGCAGGCCGACGGAGCGGCTGACGATCTCGACTGCCCCGCCGAGTTTCAGGAGCGACTTGAAGCCAATGCCGAACCGGCCGATCTGACCGGCGCGCTTGGACGAGCTCCTCGCGTTCAGCAGGGCGACGATGCCGCCCTCGTCCAGCGCAGCGCCGGTGTTCGCCGCGACGATGCGGTCGCGCTCGAGCGTAATCTGGATGCGCCCGCTCGAGTCCCCGGCCTCTCCGATCGCGTCGGCGGCGTTCTGGACGAGTTCGAAGAGCTGCCTCCAAGCGTACCCGCCGGAAAGCACTTCCACCTCGGTCTCGTAGTGCTCGTTGACGTCGCGCGGCTGTGCCTCGTAGGCCCGCATGCGGCGTTCGCACTCCTCGACGATGAAGGGTGCGAGTCTATCATAGCCGCCGCTAGTCGCGGCGGGGTTCACAATTGCCATTCTGCCCCTGTCCCCCCTTCGTGCGCCGTCGAATGTGACCGATGTAGGCAGGCTTGTTAAGCCGTCATGGACACTCGATCGAAAGTCGATCAACCGAGCTGTGCCGGCGATCGGACGTCGGCCCGTTCAGGCTCATGCGGTCGCGCTGACGGACGGCCGTGTGATATTTTGGTGGTGATCCTACCGTCTTCATCGCGCAGCTCATCGAATGGTCGATACAGTTCGAGCGGCCAACGGGTTCCACTTGATGCGAGTCGAGTGAACCAGCCGTTTCCGAACGGTTGTCCGAAGCTGAGGGGCTGAAAAGTCAGCATGAACGTCCGGAACTGGGTCATTGGATTACGCGAAGCCGTCCGGCAGCATTCGACCACATCCTGACGCTCCGATCAGCACCCCCAATGTCTTCTTCTGACATAACTTGCCGAAGGCCGGGTAACGATCCGATGCCGGTGCGAAGAAATCTTGGCGAACGCACAAGATCAACTCCGCTTGCGGCTTGCAGCACCAACATCAAAGAGCATCATGGCACTGTTCGGAATCGACGGCGCCGCTATAGGAAGAAGATGTTCGGGGAGCATTACGATCTCAGTCGCCGGTTTCGTCCGGCTACCAAGGAAGGGGACGAGGACCGGCCGTTCCGGGGGCTGCTCGGCGAGGACCTGAAAGGCATGCCGGCGTGGCCCGAACTGCTGGAGAAGCGCCGCACCATCGTTCTGGCCGAGGCGGGCAGCGGCAAGTCCAGCGAATTCGACTATCAATGTTCTGCGCTGCGCCAGGCGAACAAGTTTGCGTTCAAGGTGACTGTGCGCGACGTCGCGGACGCCGGCCTCGAGGCGTCGCTCGTTCCGGCCGACCGCGCTCGATTTGCGCAATGGCGGGCAGACCCGGACGCGCCTTGTTGGCTGTTCGTGGACTCGGTCGACGAAGCCAAGGACCAAGGACATCATTTCGACGCCGCCTGTCGGAAGCTGGCCGATGCAATCGCCGGGCTGGAGGAGCGCGTTCATCTCTACATCTCGAGCCGTTATACCGATTGGGATAAGACGGCTGATCGCATCTCGGTCGAGAAATGGCTCTCGCTCCCCGAGCCGCCCCCTCCGCCGACCGATGTCGCGGACGAGGTTCGCGCGACACTGCAGAACCGGGACGAAAGTCCGCCAAGAGTGCGCGAAGAGATCAGTGTCCTGGTCATGGAGCCGCTCAGCCGCTGGCAGGTCGAGCGCTTCGCGCGTGCCTCGGGCATCGAGGCGATCGATGCTCTCCTGGCTGCCGTCGATCATGGCAGCCTCTGGGAATTCGCGGCGCGGCCGATGGACCTAGGTTGGATGGTGGAGTTCTGGCGCGATCATAAGCGGCTCGGCTCGCTTCGGGAGATGATCGAGGCCAGCCTAAAGGCGAGACTGCTCGATCCCGATCCGCTTCGCCGCAAGCGCGATCCGCTCGACCTCGCCAAGGGCGCTCACGCCATCGACCGGATTGGAGCAGCATTTTTGCTGTGCGGGCGCGATTCCGTGCGGGTCCCTGCCGCCGGCCTGGACCTGTCGCCTCCCGAGCGCTCGATGCCGATCGAGGAGATCCTGCCGGACTGGCCCGACGGCGAACGGCTTCTGCTGCTGGGGCGCCCGGTCTTTGATCCGGCGACGCTAGGCCGGGCGCGGCTGCACAACGACAATGAGGCGACGCTGCGATGCTATTTGCTGGCGCGCTGGCTGGGATGGCTTCTCGCTGAGGGGTGTCCCGTGGCGGTGGTGCGCGATCTCCTGTTCGCCGATACCTATGGCTATCGGCTGGTTCGGCCGGAGATGGTCGAGGTGTCGGCATGGCTGGCCGGCAAGAATGATGCGATCGCCGCCTCACTCATCGCTCGGTCGCCCTATAATCTTCTGCGCTATGGTGATCCGGGATCGTTGCCGATACCGGTGCGGGTCAAAGCATTTGCGGCGGCGCTCGCGCAGGTCGAGACGATCGATCCGCAGAAGCTCTGGTTCGGCGAGCAGGGGCTTCGCCGGTTCGCCGATCCCGGTCTCGACGACCATATCCCGGGTTGGTGGGAGATTGCCAAAGGCGATGAGGAAGCGCGGCACCTTCTGCTGCGCCTCGTCGATTTCGGCGGCCAGAAAGGCGGTCTTCCCGTGGTGCGCCAAGTTGCCTACGACCGCAGCACCGACGAGATCACGCAGCTGCTCGCGGGCCGGGCTCTTCTGAAGCTCGGCGAGAAGGCAGATCGCACCGCCTATGCACGGCACGTTGTGGAGCATGGGTCCGATCTCTCACGCTCGATCATTCTCCAGGCCCTGGACGCGCTGTTCCCGGAGGAGATCGATGTTGAGGCATTCTTCGCGTTGATCGACAATGCCGGGGTCACGGGCGAGGACGACATTGCGACCATACTGCCGCTGGGCAGTGAGCTGCCGGCGGGCTTGACGCGCCGGGAAGACTTGCACCGTTTCCTGACGGAAGTCGTCGCTCGGTCCGGCGATTTCAGCGGCGACACGGTCGACGACGACAAGCCGTTTCGCGAGGCCTTCTCGCAGATGGCAGCCAGCGCGGCGCTTCATCTCCTCGACTATCATCCGTCGGACATCCCAGATGTCGTCACGGATCTCTTCCTACTGCTGCACGAATCGCACCGTCGGATCGGGTCCGAGGCAAGCTTCAAGGCGCTGGGCGAGGCATTTGGTGCATCGCCGGGGCGGCGCCGCACGTCGCTCTGGCGGTCGATCGTGCGGCTACGCACGCATCCCTATGCGCGTGACGATGGCGAGCTCAACATCTGGTTCGTCCAGCATCTCGGATGGCCGGTGCTGCTGAGTCTCGCCGACATCGACTGGCTCCTCCTCGATATGCGCGAGCGAACCGACCGGCAGGATCGGCTGACGGCGCTCCGCGCGGCGCATACGCTCTGGCGGGATTTCGGGGGCACCGACAGAGACATGCAGCGCATCGTCGACGCCGTCGCCGACGATGCGGAGCTCTCAGCCCAGCTTGCGGCCTGGCGGTCGCCGCCGCCTGAGACGCCCGAGATGGTCGAGCGAATGGCTGGGTTCGAAGCGGCGCGGAAGCGCAATGAACACCAAGCTGAAGCGCGCGATCAGAGCTGGGTCAAGCTCATCAACAAGCTCCGTGACGATCCGAACTTCTTCGACAGCTTGTCGCCTCAGACCGACGAGACCGTAGACTCGCGCCTCTATCATCTCTGGCAGTTCCTCTCCTGGCGGACCCAGTCCCGCTCGCGCTACTCGATCGACAGCCTCGATGTGGTCGAGCCGGTGTTCGGGCCGGAGATGACAAGACGCTTCGGCGAGGCTTTGATGGCGTTCGCCTATAAGCGCACTCCGGTCGGAACCGTCGAAGAGGCCGCCCAGCGCCGCACGGTCACGAGCTTCGACATCATGGCATTGACCGGCATGTCGCTGGCGGCAGCCACGGTCCCGAACTGGGCGGAGCAGCTCGATCCAGCCTGCGCCGCGCAGGCGGCGCGGCTGGCCGTGATCGAGCTCAACGGCTTTCCTGACTATCTCGTACCGCTCAGCCAGGCGCATCCCGAGGCCGTGCGCTCGGTATTGTGGCGGGCGTCTCGCGCGCAGCTCGACCGGGTCAATGAGGTGGACCACGGGATGCTCGACCGGCTGGAATATGCCGATGGCGTGCTTGCCCGGCTGCTGGTTCCGGACCTGATCGATTATCTGCGCGACCATGACGATCTGGCAGCCGTGGCGCTCGAGAAGATCGTCTCGGTGCTGATCCAAGCGCAGCCTTTCCTGTCCGAGGGATTGGCGGAGCTGGCCGAAGCGCGCGCGACGGCGGCGACCGACCCCGTGGTCGCAGCCTATTATCTGCTGCTTCTCTTCGCGCTGGAGGGCGATTGTGCCGTCGACCGGCTGCGCGAGAAAATGAGCATGCTCGACGGTCAGGACCAGACCGCCTTGTGCTGCACTTTGTTGCCGCGGCTGTTCGGTGGCCGGTTCAATCGCACCGTAGCACCGCCACTGCCTCTTTCCGCCGAGCGGCTCGAGCAATTGCTCATCATTGCGTTCGAGGGTGTCCGGCCCGCGGACGACATCGTGCGCGCGAACGGCAAGGTCTATTCCCCGGGATTGCGCGATGAGGCGCAGGACGCGCGGCATATGATCTTCGACAGGCTACTGAAGACGCCCGGCGAAGCCACACAGGCCGCGATCCGGCGCATGGCGGAGATCCCCGATTTTCCGATCGAGCCCAAGCATCTGCGCATCCATGCCGAGCGACATACCGAGGTGAATTCGGTGCTAGCCGCCTGGCTGCCGTCCGACGTGATCGTATTCGAGCAGAGTTTCGATCGTGCGCCGCGCACGACGGAAGATCTGCAACTGATAGCGCGGCGCAGGCTTGAGGCAATCGAGCATGATCTTCTTCACGGCAAGTTCGCGCAGGGCGATACGTTGCAGGGACTGGCCGACGAGAATGCGGTTCAACGATGGGTCGCGACCCAACTCGATGAGCGGCGCAAGGAAGCCTATACCATACAGCGCGAGACCCATTTCGCGGATGAAAAGGAACCCGACATCACGCTAACGAGCCGACATGGCGGTGTCGACCTGCCGATCGAGATCAAGGTGGCGGATGGCCTTTCGGTCAAGCAGTTGGAAGCGGCGCTCGAAGTTCAACTTTGCGGTCAGTATCTGCGCCATGAGACGGCGCGTCGCGGCATCCTGCTCCTCGTCCTCCAGCAGCCGCGCCCGGGCGGCTGGGAAATCGCACCGGGCGACCCACTCGTCCCCTTCTCCGTCGTCATGGACCACCTTCATGCGCGCGCACGGGCAATGCGCGAAAGCGCCGCGACCGGTCCGCAACCGATTGTGTGCGCGATCGACGTCTCCGGGGTGGTCCCGCTCAAGGACAAGCGCACGGCCGCGCGAGCCAAACGCAAGTCGAACACAGCGAAGACCAGAACATCGATCAAGGCACGGTCCAAACGATGCACGTAAGCGGCCCGCCAGGAAAGCGACCCATCCCGGTTGTTTGCCAGATCCGCGTCACAGTTCGACATCTGCGAGGCCTCTGTAGGCGTGGCGGAACCGTGCTGGCAGGTGACCGCGTCTAGCGCGCGTCTCCGGGGCCAGCGTCTGGTGGCTCATGCGTGTGGCTCAGGCGTGCCGTCATCTGGCGGCGGGACCGGCCCCCTGGCTGGCCGGCTGACATGTGGCAGCAGGTCGCGCCAGACTTGCGGCGGTACTGGCAGGCGATATGCGCGGCATGCGGTCAGCACGATCGGCCAATGGCCGAGCTTCACCGCCGTGAGCTGGTCATAATGTTTGTTGGTCTTCGCTTCGGCGAGAATGAAATCGAGCGCGTCTCGCGTGCCTTCGGTAACTGGAATGCCGGCTAGCGACGCCCCGTGGCTGTCGCGGTTGAGATAAAGATTGTCCTCGCTATCCGCGTCGGGAAACCAAGTCTGGAACGTGCGATGTGCAAGGCCGTCTTCGCTGAACTTTGCGATCTCGTCGAATAGCGCCTGCTCGCCTCTGGCCGCCGCCCACAGCGCTAGCAACGGATAGAGAATGCTGCCCTCGGTCGAGGCGGTGCGATACTCGTCACTGTGCTCGGACGGATGATCAACCAGATCCCAGTAGGAGCGGCTGGTGATCGGGTAACGGCCATGCGCTTTGAACGCGAACATCGAGTGCTTGGCAAGTTCATCGGCCCATTGATCAATCGCGCCATGCGCGCCGGGACGGCAGGCGAGCAAGGTGAAAGCGATACCAATGTCGATCGCCTGCCAGTCACCGATCGGCGAGAGAAGCGCGCGATTGTTGCTGACTATCGCCATCATGGCCTCGATCAGCCGGTCGATCTGATTGACGGTCGCCCGGGTGGTGTCGCTGACGAGGGCCGGGAGCGTGTTGAGATAGTCGTTGGTCAGAACAACGGGGCCGCTTGCCGGCGACAATTGCCAGACCAGCCACAGCCCGCGCAGCGCAAGCCGGCCGACGAGATCGAACAGCTTTAGGTTGATGTCGAGTGCGGCGTGGCTTTCGACCGCGGTTGAGATCGCGTGACGGATCTCGGCCGCCGGTAGGATCTTGTCCTCGAACAGCGCACGCCAGATCGTGAAATGGAGCTCAGCCAGTTCGTTGAGCACGAGGCTGGCGGCCTCGCCGGATCTCGAGGTCCTAGCAATGTCAGTTTTCAGCAGCTGCCACACCTCGAGCAAGGCTAGCTCGCTGGCCCGGTAGGGCGCCTCGACATTGTCGGCCTCGCGCGCCCAGACGAACATGATCCATAGACAAATGTTGATCAGCCGTGCCTGACTGAGCCGGGCTGCGGGCGTTGTGGCGGGCTGGTCGGCAATTGCGCGCAAAAGCGTCTGGAAGTGGTCGAGCGCGATGTCGGGTTCTTCGACCATCGCCACGGCCTTGCGCAAATGACTGCGCTGCTGTGCTGGGAGGAGCTCTTCGCGCAATATGCCATTGATAATGACCTTTGCCAGCCGATCGCCGTTCCACTCCTCGAAGGTGATCTTGGGCGTGGTGTTGCGGGTCATATAACCCGTAACTTCAGCGCGGACCTGCTCGTCGATCGCACCGCCGAAGGTTAGGCAGATCGCGATAGGGAGGCTCGCATATTCCGGCGGGATGCGGCTCGCGATATAATGATCGAGGATCTCGTCGAGTGACGGCCTAAGACTTTGTGGACTCGCCGTATTCCATTCGTTGCGGTCGAGGTCGCCCGACTTGACCGAGAACAGATGCACGCGCCGGATGCCATCCTGGCCGGAGCCGACCGCGGCGACATCGACGCCATATTGGCGCGTGCCACGCGCCGGCCGCGAATAGACCGTGAAGCCCAGTTCGGTCAGTAGGTCGGGTAGAACCGCGTCGAGTTCGTCGCGCTCCTTCAGCGACGCCAGATATTCCCGAATGACGAGTTTCATGGCGCGGTTCTCATCGCGCGAAACACGCGCAGCATATAGTCGAGGTCGAACGGCTCGAGGATGTTGAGGCGTGGCGATTCGATGCTGTGGCTGAAGCTGTGCATCTTAATCTCGCTGCGCTGCTGCTTGCCGCCCATTCCCTTGAAATAGCTGATCGAGCGCGTGCCGTAGAGCAGCACCTGCCGCGTTGCGAGCGACGCGAGGATCGAGGTTTTCTCCGATGCCTTATAGGCTTGGCGCATCGACTCATGCTGGCGGTGGTTCTCGATCAGCCGTTCGCGCTCGGATGGGCGCAGTTCCTTGATCCGGCCAGGCTTGCGCAGCCCCTCGATATAAGTCTCGAGCCGCGTGACGAGATCGTTGAGGATGGCTTGTGATGAATGACCCGGAGCCTTGGCCTGTTCGGCGATCCAGTCGCCAACCGACCCCGAGAAGTTAATCAGCAGCGGATCGAACAGCAGTTCGGCGATCGTGCGCTGCGCAGCGTCGCCGGCGCCGTTGAGCAGGCCGACCACCAGCGACGCGGCAGTGACCGGATGGACGAACAGCCAGCCGATCGCTCGGTGGGCAAGCAGCAGCCGCTCGGGGTCGTCGAGGCTGGCGGCTGCGGAGCGAGGATCGAGGATAAGCGGCGTATCGCCATGATGGTCGCCGACCAGCGCCATGGTAGCGCGGCCAAGATTGGGGTCGCACGCTAGCAGCCAGATGATGATGGTTTGAGCGAGTTCGTCGGGCGGTAACTGCAGCAGATGATAGTTGAGGCTGCCGAGCGGCTCGAGGGAGGTCAGCTCCTCATGCTGTGAGAGCAACGGCGTGATCAGCGCCAGCGCTTCGTTGAGGCGGTTCTTGTCGGCGAGCTTGCCCGCCGCCGCGCCAATGTGGCGGATTATGCCGCGATTGCCGATCGGAACACGGTGCATGATCGCGGTCAGAGGCTTTACGATTGCCGGCGGTAGCTCGTCGGCATGGAACATCAGTTCGAGCGACAGCTGGTGGATCGCATGGTCTCCGGTGCGTTCGATATTGGCGTCGATCAGCGCCGCGGCCTTTGTGTGGGTGTCGGGATGAGCTTTGGCGATTTTACAGATTGCCGCGAGGATATGACCGAGGCTGTTGTCGTCGGCGCTCGCTGCATGGGCGGCGAGCGCGTCGGTAGCGCGGGTACGGCGGTCGGGATCAGTAAGATCGAACGTGCCGATCGCCTTGGCCGCGGCCGACTGCGCCGGACCTGCATTGCGGCCGACATAGAGGATCGCGCGGTCGAGCGCCGCATCGGGCTCCGTCTTGGCCAGCGCCTGCAACGCCAAGAAGACATAGGCGCTGTCGTCACCATCCTCGGGGTTGATTGTCTCGAACGTGTCGCGAGCGCGGCTGCCCTGTTCGGCCCAGGTCCGATAGCCGCCATTGGCCATGCCCGAGGCGAGATCTTCGCCGGCGCGCGTCGACAGGGCTTTGACGGCGGCGAGCATGTCCGGGACGCTGGCGTCGAGCGCCGGGATCAGATCGCTATAGACGTGCATCACCGTGAAGAAGTCGTGCTGGTTGATCGGTGATGTCGCGATCTGCCGCGCAGGTTCCAGCACATCGATCGTGCCGTCGTTGTGGAGTTTGGCTAGGGCCGCGCGGAAAGCCTTGCCGAGCTCGTCAGTGCGGTGACGGCTTAGCCGTTCGACGAACATCTCGGGCAGCGCGCCCGCATTCGCTGCTGCGATGATATCGTCCCGGTCGCTCAATCGTCCCCCAATCGGCGGACGCTTAGGTCGGTCCGCGGTCCTTATATCCAGTATCTAGCAGTGCTCAAGCCATCGCGAATGTCTAGGTTTGGTAAAAGCTGTCGTTGAACACGCTGGAACAGAATGGCAGGAAAGTCCCAAATCTCGCCATATTAGCATCGGCAACATCTAGGCCTTCGAACCCGATTCAGAACATTAATGAATGGCAGGAGCCGGGGAGCGAAGATGACGGCCTGAAAGGCCGAGTTTGGGTCTTTCTGATCAGGTATCTACCTGCTGCCGGATCCCTCGACCTCACACATCGGCCCATCTCGGAGACCCTTTACCAGCGGGAACAATGTTTCAGGATCTCCGCCTCGTCATGGTGGCAAACGGACCATTGCAGCGTCGAACAGGGCGGAGCTGACCATCTCATTCAGCCAAGTGCCGGTGAGCGACAGAGGCTGGGTGTCAAACCAGCAGCGATTGATCACAGCGAATTGCCGCACGAAGGGCAGAATGGCTGCGTCGGCAAGGCCCATGGCATCACCGCAAGGACAGCGGTTAGCGGACAGGCGCTCCTCAAGCGGGCGCGACAGCTTAAGACATGCGGCGCGGTGTGGTGCCGGTTCGCTGTCGTGACGGTCAGGGCATTTTGCACAGTCAAGGTTATGCTTAAACGAGACATCATCGGCGGCGATCAGATCACCGTCGGTACGGTCCAGCCAGCCTGCCTGCCGGATCATGGCGTGCAAGCACTTTGCGCATGATGTCGAGGCTCTGGTCGAGCACGCTCCCATCGGACAGCACCGGCACGGTCGCCTTCGGCGACACAGCGAGCAGCTCGGCGGGCTTCGCGGAGAGTCTGATCTCGCGGATGATGCAAGCCGTGCCGCTCGCCAGCAGGGCAAGCCGCGCGCGAATCGCATAGGGACAACGCCGGAACGAATAGAGCAGGGGAAGGCTGTTCGCACTTGTGGCGGTATCCCCACCCCTCATGCCCATCCCGTCATGCGCCGCCCGCGCAGCTCTTCGTGAAAGAACTCGTCAAACCCGATCACATTGGCGTGGCGGACATACTCGGTGCTGCGTGACTCGCGCAGTGTCTCGGGCACTACCAGCACGATCCCGAGCGAGGCCATGTCCTCGATCGCATTGGCAGCGATCGACTCGTCGACGGTGGCCAAGAACAGGTCGCCGCCGGCCATCTCGCGCTGAACCTGCTTCCAGCGCTCGCGCAGCGTCGTCTTGGCACTCAGGATGAGGCCGTTGGTGGCACCGGGTGCCGGTGTGGTGAAGCGCACAAGCGAGGGAAGAATGAAGTCCGGGCGCTTCCTTGCGTCCATCACCACCTGCTTCTCGAACGGCACGGCGCCGGCGGCGAGCATTGCCTCGATCTGGTGCTCGAACGAATAGCCCGCACGCGACTTGCGCTGCTGGCTGGCCGACAGCATCAGCCGGTCGACCTCGCCGATATTGTCGATGACGCTGCGGATGATGCCGGCGGCGGTGACGTCGGACGGGGTGTCGCCAAGGATCGTGCGCACCAGCATGATCGCGCGCTCGCGGCGCTGGAACTCGCGGAACAGCTCCCACTCGATCGTGCGGCTGATCTCGCGCACCGCGTCGCCGGGGCGCTCAATCGCCCACGGATCGAGCGTGGTAAGGCCATGGTCGGCAAGATACCTGTCGCGTGCCATGCGGGCGAGCACGACAGTGGAAGGCAGGGCGGCATTGCCGTCGGCAAAGGCGGCGATCTCGCCTGCCAGCCATGCCTCAATCGCGCGACCTGCAAAGTCGAGGATCGCGTCGCGCTCGGCCGCCAGCGCCGCTGCCGGCTCAAAGATGCCGGAGACGAAGTCGGCCGGCAGGCTCAGCGTATCAATGAGCAGCAGCGCGTCAGCTGAGGCGGAATCGATCGTCAGGCAGCGGTAGATCGACACCCCCTCAGTGACATAGCGCCCCATGACGAGGAACGAGGCCGGCGACAGCGTAGCGAAAGCCGGCTTCGGGACGCCTGTCATGTGGGTCTCGGCGCCTTTGCTGGTGTAATGCACCAGCCGGGTCTTCTCGCGCACCATATCGACCTGTGGCCATTCGGTGCGAAAGAAGCACTCGCGGATCGTGGCTTCGCCATCAGCGCGGGCCTTTTCGACCAGCTGCGGGAAGAACCCGCTCTCGCGCTGCGCTGGGGGGATATAGACCCCGCCCTGATGCTTGTTGGGAAACTGCGCCCAATCGCGGTCGTTGTTCGACAGCTTCTTGACCAGCACGAGGCTGGCCGAGCGCAGCAGCTCGACCAGCAACATCGCGCCGCCATTGTCACCATCGTCAAACATGTCGATCTGCGTAGTCACCGTTCCTCCAGCATGGCGTCCAGCCCACGGATCTCGATGACCGTATCCTTGCTGCGGATCCATGTCGCCAGTGTATTGAGCACATCGCCATGATCGCGCCGCGTGCGACCCTTCAGCGCACATTCCCATACGACAGCGACGCGCCAGCCGGCATCATGCAACGCAGCTTCGGCGCGCGCATCAACCGTGCGGTTGCGCGCGATCTTCGCGCGCCAGAACTCTTCACGGGTTTTGGGCCACTTGAAAAGGTGGCAGTCATGGCCATGCCAGAAACAGCCATGCGCCTGTACCACCGCGCGCCAGCGTGAAAACACCAGATCGGGCGTGCCTGGCAGGCTGCGATCGTGCAGCCGGAAGCGCAGTCCGCGGGCATGCAGCCCGCGGCGCAGCAGAAGCTCGGGTTTTGTGTTGGTGCTGCGGATGCCTGCCATCATCCGGCTGCGCACATCAGCCGGAACGACGTCAGCCATGGGCGGCAACGGGTTCCCGGTCGGGACGCGTGATCGTCACCGACGCCGCAGAGCGATCCTGCGTGTTGACGATCGCAGCCTCCAGATGCGGACGCATTGCATCGGCAAGGAACTCGACCACTGGAGCTACGACCGCATTGCCGAACTGGCGATAGGCCTGTGTGTCCGAGACCTCGATCTTCCAGCGCCGGTCGCCGTGATCGAAGCCCATCAGCCGCGCACATTCCAGCGGGGTGAGACGGCGCGGGCGCTTGCCCGGCTGGTCGATCAGGATCTCCGAGCCATCCTTGTGATAACGGGCCGACAGCGTGCGGGTGACATCGTCGGGACCGAACAGACTGTAGCCAAAACCATTGCCCTTCAGGGCATGCTTGGCCTTGTACCCCTGCAGATATTCCCACAGCCGCTCGGTCAGCGTGTACTTCGGATCGACGTCCTCATGCCGCTCGAGGATGCTGCCCAGCTTCGGACCACCCTGCGGCAGCTGCAGCCCCGCCAGATCGAAGCTGGTCGGCTCGCGAAAGCCGACGATAAAGACGCGCTCGCGGCGCTGCGGCACCCAGTGCTCAGAACTGATGACCCGCGCCTGCACATGATAACCGAGCTCGTTGCGGAGCACGTTCATGATGGTCGCAAAGGTGCGGCCCTTGTCATGCCGCTCGAGGTTCTTGACGTTCTCGAGCACGAACGCCACCGGGCGGTGGTGCGCGATAATTTGCGCGGTATCGAAGAACAGCGTGCCTTGAGTGTCGCATAGGAAGCCGTGAGGTCGCCCCAGTGCATTCTTCTTTGACACGCCTGCGATCGAGAAGGGCTGGCACGGGAAGCCACCCAGCAGCAGGTCGTGCTCGGGGATCAGCGAGGGATCATCGGCATAGTCACGGATGTCGCCCGCCAGCGGATGGTTGTCGCGGAAATTCAGCGCATACGTATCCTGCGCATGACGATCCCACTCCGAGGTGAACACGCAATGCCCGCCGATCCCCTGAAAGCCGATCCGCAAACCGCCAATCCCGGCAAACAAGTCGATAAACCGGAACGACACCGGACGCGGAGGTGCCGATGCACGTCGCGCCGCGTCCTCAAGTACGCGGACTGCCAGCCGCGACGGCTTTGCGTCGCCTGACAGGTAGCGTTCGATCGTGCGTGGCGTTACCGAGATCAGCGCTGCCGCCTCGGCGCGCGTCAGCCCCGCACGCGCGATTAGTGCGCCAAACTCGCTGTGTGTCGATCGTAGCCTGTGCATGCCTGTTCCCTGTGTCGATTTGCGACACCATGGCGCAACGTCACCCAGCAGGCAAGTTTGTTCTGTCAATGTTCCCCATGATCCAGACGAACTCATTTTCTCCAGTTGGACCGGGACACCTGCAACGCGGACGGATGATCCTGCCCGTGATCGGGGACCATCCGCTTACCTCACTCGCGAACCTCGGGCGCAAATATGTTCGTCGCCTTGCTCGTCATGGCTCCATCTTATCAGGACTTGGAGTCCCCAAAAAAACCCGGGGCGATTCAAACCGCTTTTGGGTCCTACGGGACAAGAAGTCGGGACCCATCAGTGCGCATGAGCAGTTGGAAGGTTTATGACGACCGAGCCAAGGGTTGCCATTCAATCAGTCAAGTTTCTGCGGCGCCGTAGCGATACTAGACAGGTCGGTCGCCGCGTCGATCGGCACCCCAGCGTCCTTACGCTCCGAATACCGGTCGACCAGTTGGGCGGCGTGCGGTCTCAGCAGGATCGTGAAGCGGACGAGTTCCTCCATCACGTCGACAATGCGGTCATAGTAGCTGGACGGCTTCATGCGGCCAGCGTCGTCGAACTCCTCAAACGCCTTGGCGACACTCGACTGGTTCGGGATCGTCACCATCCGCATCCAGCGGCCGAGAACGCGAAGGGTGTTCACGCTGTTGAACGACTGCGACCCAGCCGACACCTGCATCACGGCCAGGGTCCGGCCCTGCGTCGGGCGCATCCCGCCGATCGACAGCGGCAGGTGGTCGACCTGCAGCTTCATGATGCCGGTGATCTGGCCGTGCCGCTCCGGGCTGCACCACACCTGTCCCTCCGACCACATCGACAGTTCGCGCAGTTCGTGGACAGCGGGATGGTCGTCGCCAACCACCTGATCCGGCAGCGGCAGGGTCGACGGGTCGAAGATGCGGGTCTCCGCTCCGAAAAAGCGCAGCAGGCGTGCCGCCTCTTCGACGCACAGTCGGGAGTAGGATCGTTCGCGTAGGGATCCGTAGAGCAGCAGAATGCGCGGCGGTGGGTCGCCTGCACCCAGCCCCAGCGCGGGACGCTCCAGCGCGTAGCGGTGATCGAGTGCGGGCAGATGGTCCGGGTCGGTGAGGGTGCGAAGGGGCATCAAATGGGGTTTCCAGCGGTGTTCAGAGGGTTTCCGCAGGTCATTCGGCGCTGATCCGGATCGCCAGTGCGGCAAGCGTGACCAGCAGCACGGGGACGGTCAGTGTCGCGCCGACGCGGAAATAATAGCCCCAACCGATCCGAATGCCCTTCTGGCCGAGGACGTGCAGCCATAGGAGGGTAGCCAGCGACCCGATCGGTGTAATCTTGGGGCCGAGGTCACAGCCAATCACGTTGGCGTAGATCATCGCTTCGCGGACAGCACCCGTGGCGTGGGTCGCGTCGATCGACAGGGCGCCGACCAGGACCGTCGGCATGTTGTTCATAACCGACGACAGCAGCGCGGCGATGATGCCGGTGCCGAACGCCGCACCCCAGACGCCGCCCTGGGCTGTGCGGTCGAGGAGACCGGCGAGATGGTCGGTCAGGCCGGCGTTCCGCAGGCCGTAGACGACCAGGTACATGCCGAGCGAGAAGATCACGACCTGCCACGGTGCGCCACGCAGGACCTTGCGGGTCGCGATGACATGGCCACGCCCGGCGATGGCGAGCAGCAGGACCGCGCCGGCGGCGGCGACGGCGCTGACCGGAACGCCGATGGGTTCGAGCAGGAAGAAGCCGGTCAGGAGCGCGGCAAGGACGACCCAGCCCACCTTGAACGTAGCGTGGTCCCGGATCGCGTCGGCCGGCGTGCGGAGCGCAGCGACGTCATAGCCGATCGGCACGTCGCGGCGGAAGAACAGCAGCAGCACGACCAGCGTCGCCGCGATCGACGCGAGGTCCACCGGCACCATCACCGAGGCATAGTCGGCGAAGCCGATGCGGAAGAAGTCGGCCGACACGATGTTGACCAGGTTGGACACGATCAGCGGCAGGCTGGCCGTGTCGGCTACGAAGCCCGCCGCCATGACGAACGCCAGCGTCGCTCTATCACGATAGCCAAGTGCTCGCAGCATCGCGATGACGATCGGCGTCAGGATCAGCGCGGCACCGTCGTTGGCGAACAGCGCCGACACGGCTGCACCGAGAAGGACGATCAGGACGAACAAGCGTCGGCCGTGCCCGCCGCCCCATCGGGCGACGTGCAGCGCCGCCCATTCGAAGAAACCGGCCTCGTCCAGCAGCAGGCTGACGATGATGATCGCGACGAACGTCGCAGTCGCGTTCCAGACGATGCCCCACACCACCGGCACATCCGAGAGCGAGATCACTCCGGCTAGCAGCGCCACGGCCGCACCGCCCAGCGCGCTCCACCCGATGCCGAGGCCTCGGGGCTGCCAGATGACCAGCGCAATCGTGACGACGAAGATGGCGAGGGCGAGGAGCATCAGGCGACGCGCTGTCCTGAGGCGTCCACCACCTGTTCGCCATCCTCCTTGGCGAACGCACCCCGCTGCGGCTCGGGCAGCAGGTCGAGGACGGCCTCCGACGGACGGCAGAGCTTCACGCCGAGCGGCGAGACGACCAGCGGCCGGTTGATCAGGACCGGGTGCGCCATCATGGCGTCAACCAGGGCGTCGTCGGTCAGCGAGGCGTCGCCAAGGCCGAGCTCGGCGTAGGGCGTGCCCTTCTCGCGCAGCAGATCGCGGGGCGTGATGCCGGCACGATCGATCAGCTCGACTAGCAGGGCGCGGGAAGGCGGGGTCTTCAGATACTCCACGACGTGCGGCTCGATGCCGGCGTTGCGGATCATCGCCAGCGTGTTGCGCGACGTGCCGCAGGCGGGGTTGTGGTAAATCACGACGTCGACGGCCATGGCGCGTCCTTTCAGCAGCAGGGGGAGAGTTCGGCGATAAGGGGCGCGCAGAGCTCGGGTGAGCCGGCGCAGCAGTCCTTGACCAGGAACAGCGTCAGCGCCCGCAGGCTATCAAGGTCGGCGCGGTAGATGATGGACCGGCTGTGGCGCTCGGATCGGACGATACCGGCGCGCGCAAGGATGCCGAGATGCGCCGACATGGTGTTCTGCGGCACGTCGAGCTGACGGGCGATTTCGCCGGCCGCCATGCCGTCCTGCTCATGCCGGACCAAGAGACGAAACACTTCCAGCCGGGTGCCCTGCGCAAGCGCACCAAGGGCGGCGATAGCCGAATCATTATCCATGAATCCAGCATAACAGATATAAACAGCATATTCACGAGATTGTAGGAGCACGTCGTGCGGTTTCGCCGTCCTCCAAACCCTGTGCGTGCGCTGTCCCCGAGCTGGTGACGACTGCGAATTGAACCCCGGGCGGGACATCTGTCATATTGGAAACGATGAATGGACGTCCGAAGTGGGGTCGATTAGGACAGAACTTAGTGATCAGAATGTGTTCTAAAATTGGGTCACATTTTGATCAAACCATCGTCCGCAGGCTGGCCATCAACCGGTGAGGATTTGCCGAACCGCAAGGTGATGGTTGACGCTACGTCTTTCCAGCGACGGTCAGACCGATTCCCGTACAGGGACATGCAATCCGCTTTCGATCGATGCGGGCGTCAGAGCGGCGAAAGCCCGGTCGCCTTGCGGTAAACCTCGCGCGCCGTTGGCCCCAAGGACCGGGAGATGATGATCCGACGATGGGGGATCGGCCCTTGCGGCGAGTGCGTCAGATAGAAATGGGCGGCGTAGGGAGCGTCGATACCCTTTGCCATGTATTTGGCGAACTTGCTCGTCGTCTTCGCGGGCTGCACCATCAGGCAGCGATTGGGCATGGCGGGCGCGAGCTTCTTCAGCGCGCGACGGATGCGCCGCTCGAGATCGTCCCGGTCGAGCGGAGACCAGCGCAGCAGCCAATGCACATGGATCGGTCCATGCGCTGGCTGCTCCCAAACCGCGATCGCGTCGAAGGAACCGTGCGCCTTGCCCTGCTTCACGCGGTAGTTCCACGCGCGCCGCGTGTTCTCCCAGATCTTGCGGAACAGCATGTAGGGCTGCATGCTACTCGCCAGCGCCGAGCTGAACTCGATGGTGATCGCGGTGTCCATCGGCGACAAGGCCTTGCGCGCGAACCGCTCGGCATGCAGCAGCGCTCGGGCGCTTTCCGGCCTGAGGCACATACCCTTCGGCAATCGGGCCACGCCCGGAGTCATGGAGGATCGCCACATAACCGGGCGCTAGCAGGCAACCGTTAACATCATCGCAATCCGGTTTTCGTCGGTAGTAGACCCCCCGGTGACTTAATATAATCAATGGGTGGCCCAGCCGGCTTCTGGTCTGCCGTCGCGGTGTCATATGGGGAACAGCCGGAACATCCCCCACCTTGCACGAGCTGCGATGGCCAGCAGCACGGCCGTAGCGGCGAGGGCCAAGGTGCGGAGGCATAATGCGCTCCTCGACGTCCTCGCTGATGCTGGCGAAATAGAAGGCGTGACGCAGACCGGCAACTGGACAACGCCCGGGGGCATGGAGGATCACCACACGACCCCGGGTGTTGCCGGTAAGCGCTAACACCACTGCAATCCAATTTTCGTCGGTAGTAGACCCCCCGGTGACTTAATATAATCAATAGGCGGACCAGCCAGCTTCCGGCCCGCCGTCAAACCGGGAAGAGCCGGAACATCCCCCAGATCGCGCCAGCGCTGAAGACCAAGAGCACGACCGTAGCCAAAAGGTCGAGACGTGCGGCACTGATGCGCTCCTCGTCGTCCTCGCCGATACTGGTGAAATAGAAGGCGTGACGCAGATACGCGAACAGTGGGGACGCCGAACGATCCACCGCAACCACATCGTCGTCCGAAAGCAGCGACCCGCGCTGCTTCGCGGTGCGCATCACCTTGCGACCGGCATCGTCGACTTCGCGGACAATCGTCGCCAGGTTCCTCGTCGCGCCACGCAGATTTTTGATGAACTCCTTCTCGTCTTCCTTGCGCTGACCGATAGCATCGTCGATGCGATCGGCGGAGTGTAGCAGGACGACGTAGAACCTCGCGAGCGCATCTCCTTTGGTGATGCCGAGCACCTGCTCGGCGCGGATCAGCGCCTTCGTCGTCTGGGACGAAGGCGCATGGCCGTAGATCGCGATGTACAAGTTCACGATCGCTGACGTGCCGCCGGACATCAGTAGATATCCGCCAGCTTCGCGGTGATCTTGTCCTGCCACATTTCGAATGCGGCGACGTTTCCGAACGTCATGCCCCGAGCCTGGGACAGCACATCCAAGCCGATTTCGTCCTTGCGGAACCGATCGTAGAGGTGCGGCTCGAGCTCGGGCATGTCCAGGACGATGCCCCCTTCCGCCCGGATGCTGTCGAGCAGATCCTGGTCGACGTGACTGTAGTCCTCCAGCTCGCCATGCCACTCCGGCAGGTTCAGGATGAGCTGACCCGGGATGTCGGTCTCTCGCAGCACATCCAGCGTCGTGCGGGAGGCGGCGTCGAGGCCCATCGTCCAGGTGACGGCGACCTGCATGAGATCGGGGTATTTGTTCTTCACATATCGAACGAGATCGTGGACGCGATCGAGATCGTCGAGATGCCCCCCGGGCACGTTGACGAAGATCCGCGCGCCGGGTTCCGCCTGCTGGACGGCGCTGAGGATCTGGTCCGCGGCGTCGTCGCTTTTCAGGTCAACCTCATGCACCATGTGCCGCTTCGCATAGGCGTTCGAGACGTCGCTCTGGGTCACGCTGCACTCGATAAAGACCACGGGCTCGCCACGCATCATCACGGCATGCGCAGCCGACACGAGGCTTCCCGTCGATCCGACGCCGCCCTTCTCCTTCTCGAACAGGTGCAGGTAACGATAATAATTATTCATATTCATCTTACATCTCCGGTATGATTTCGCAGTTTTACGGCCTGTCGATCGGGCGGCGCGCGGGCGGATGCCGAGATTCGGAGGTTCATCGCTCCAAGTTCTCCAGTTTGCGCCGACGCGCGATTTCCGCAGCGGACGGCCGGCGACCTATCCCGTCGATAGCCGGACGGCGCTCGGCGGCCGTGGCAACCACGCGATCTGCCTTGGCGATTCCAATCGGCGTGCTGACGTCCTGGACCACGGCATCAGATGCCGGCAAATCTGTCGACGCCGGCTGAACCGGCGGCGGGAAGTGCGGGCGCACGCTGGCGGCGATGCGCTCCAGAATGGCGTGCCCGCCTTCCATGTCCGCGAACGCCAGGATCTTGGTTGCCACGCCGTTGCGGTTCGCGCCGGTTGCTTCCATCATTCGGAGCGGTTCCAAGGCCGTATGCCACCCACCGCCGGCGTCGATGGCAGCGATCACACATCGCGCCACGTCCTCGCCGAGATCGGTCGCCTTGATCGCCCGGCGACGCGGCGTCGGTCCGCCACTTCCTTTGGTACCGCGTGGATCTACGAATGCGTGCTCGCCGACCGCCAAGGTGATGGCACGGACGCGAATGATCGCAAGCGCGACGCGGAAGAGTGCTCCTGCGGTGGGCGACGACCCGACCCCATGAATGGCTGTGTTGAGTTCGGTGTCTGCGTTGTCGACTTCGTCGATGAGCTGGTCACGCCCGTGGCGCGGATGCGCGAGGATCGACTTGAACCGCGGAGTCGCACGACGTTCGACCTCATTCGACATGCCACTGGCGAACTTGTACAGCGCGGGGCCGACGAGCTGATGGAGCGCCGCTTCGCTCCGCAGGTCGATCGCGGTCTCGCGGACCGATGTATATCCGCGCGCCGACGATGCGGCGGCGTTGACGACCAGGTCGGTTCCGACGCCAATCAATGCATCGAGCGCCGTCTGAAGATGTTGCAACGTAAAGTCCTCCGCCGGTTCGGAAGAAGTCCGAACTCAGGCGGAGATCCATTTACATCCCCAAATCTGTCATGTCTCGCAAGAACGATACTTGCGTAAGCGGAAATGTCCCGAGCAAAACATACAGGTAAGCGCTACAAACAATATGCTTTCGTTCCGCAGGGGAAGCGCCTGATCGAATTACAGTAGGTAATCCATCATTTGAGCGATCAAGACTTTTAGGCGCAATACCGCAAACGTGGGGCAGAGCATCACGTTTGCTGCGCCGCCTCTTCAGGCGGGTGTCCTCGCTGTCGCTCGTCTGGGTCGGCGCTGACGCGCCTTTGATCGAACGCGCGGCGTCCTCGGGCGCCCCGCTGCGTCTTCGACCGCATCGGAGCTTTGCGCGTTCGCTTGGAGCGAACCGGAAGCGAACCTACAACAACCGACGTTGTCGGAGATCAATTGTGAAGGACCTAACCACCACCCTCAGATACCTAGCCCGCCGCTTCAATGGCCGATGGAGTGCCATCGACGACGCGCTCGCCCGCATCCGCGCGAACGACGGAGACCAGCGGGGCACTGCCGGAGAGCCTGCGCGGCGGATGCTCGTGAACGCCTTCCGCGTTCAGACTTACGTCGACGACACGCGGGACCGCCTCCAGACGGACCGCGCCAACGCGATACGCAAACTCGAAAAGCCACTCGCGGAGGCGCTTGGCCATATCGTTACGATCGAACTGGCTGAGGAAATGATCGCAGAGGTCGATGCCGCCGAACGTCGCCGCTGGAAACAGCAAGATGCCGCGGAACGTCAGGAAGCCGATAGCGCGGAATATGGTCCGCTGATCGCTGCATTGAACAAGTGTGGCGTGGTGCGAGGCAACTACACCGTCCTCACCGCCGTCGAGGTCGAGGCGATCGCGCGCTATATCCGTCGCAAGGTCGACCAGCGTCTTGATGCGCTACCGCCCATCCGCACCGCTGCGGATATGCGCGGTCACGGAGGCAAGCGTCATCCGTTCTGGAATCCCTTTCGGATGCCGGTTCGCGACAAAGCCTCATAATCCAGTCGGTTCAGGTCGTGCCGTGGACGTTGTCGAGGCGGGAACACGACGGCGCCCTCGCCGGGATCTTCCGAGAAAATGCTTATCCCAATGCGGACAGCAATTGATGTGCGCCATTCCTGTGTCGGCGTGCGGCGTGTGCAGAGCCTGTCTGAAGCGGGCGTCGTGATCGGTCAGGAGTTGAGGAAAAGCTGCATGTCGCGGCCGCCGCTCCGATCGATCCGCACCGCCACCGGGCGGTGCGTCCTTCGACATGAGGAATAGCATATGGGCATCTGGCAACAGCGTCCCCGCGACGATCACCCCACGGAGCAGGTGGTTGCGTTTGACATCGAAACCATCGTCCAAGACGAACCGACGGACGGCAGCTTTCCCCCGATCCCCCGGCACCAGCCGGTAGCGGCGGCGTTTCTGGCCGCAACGCGGGGCACCGATGGCGCGCACAGCTTCCGGTTGAATGTGCTGGTCTGTCACCACAACGAGGAGGCGCAGTTTTACCGCAAGGTCGATGCGTGCCTCCCGGCCGGAGTCGTCGGCATCGGTTGGAATTCGAAGGGTTTCGATCTGCCGGTTCTTCGGCTGCAGGCGATGTCCCACCACATGTTCGGCCTCCCGGGTCTGGCTCGGCAGGCTCAGGCCAGCCGCTACGATACGACCCATTGCGATCTGGCCGATCAGATGTCTGGGTATGGTTCGTCGCGTACGCTGTCACTGGCGGCGGTCTGCGAGACGCTGCAAATCCCCGTGAAGACGTCGATCCACGGATCCGACGTCGGCGCTTTGTGGCGCGCGGGGGATGTCGAAGCGGTTCTGGGCTACGTCGCCGAGGACACCATCGCCACCTGGATCGTATGGCTTCATTGGGCCGCGTGGAAGAACGCTGACCCGGCCGAACTGGCGCTGCCGCTGGCGGACTTCGCCGTCTGGCTCCAGACGACGCCTGAACTCAAACCCTTCCGCGGATTCGCCGAGTGCCCACCCGCCCGCTGGGCGCTGGCCCATGCACCGGGCTTTCGCGCCGCAAGGGCATCGGCCGATGCTGAACTTCGGCTTGCGCAGGAGCGCGACGAGCAGGCCTTCGCCGCCAGCGCACGCTGATCCGCCGGGCGCCAAGGCCTGTCCACCCATCAACCTGGACATCCGCTGCCGGCAATGCCGGCGGCGCGATGACGTGTGCCCATCGGAGCATGAATGATCACGAATCCCAGCTATGTCGCAGTCACCACCGCAACCGTTCCAATGCCAGCCTCCCTCAATGGCCGTCACGCTGCCGGCCAGCATCTCGTCGGCATCGCGATCTTCATCGCCGAACGTGACGACAAGGGTCGCTGGCGCTTTGCACGTCGCGCTCATGCCATTCCGGCAGGCGAGGCAGAGGGCACATTGCTCGAATGGGCCGTGGCCCGTCTGCCGGGCGAGGCCATGCTGATCGGCTGGAACGTCGACCACTGCCTCGTCCCGGCGCTACTCGACGCGGCCGCGACGGCTCCGCCTGCAGTTGCCCATCGCTTCCTCGAACGGCTCCGTCTGCTGCTCACCGGCGGCGTCGTCGACATGGCGCTACAGCATGGCGGTGCTGGCGCGCCGGCGTTTGCCGAAGTCGCGAAGGACATGGCGATCTATGCGCCCGCCTGGAACATCGACGCGATGACCGGCGACTGGGCGGTCGGCGCGACCGACCGGCTTCGCCGCGACCTCGCGGACGAGGCGCTGGCGATCTGGCGAACCTTCGTCCGTGCCGCCAGCGTGTCCGGGCTCGAAGCCGAGGCGGCTACCGACGCCTGGGTTCTGCGCCGCCGGCGCATGAACGCAGTGGTGCCCACCGGCAGTCCTGCCTGACGAGAAATGGAGAAGGCGAGGTTCGTTGGAGAGCGGAAAAAGAACCCGCGGAAGACAGACCGTCATCATCGAACAGGAGACCATAATGACCTCACCATATCTCGACCATGCACAAGCTTGGTGCATCGCCCTGCGCACCTTGATGAACTATCCGGCCTACGCGCTGCCGTTCCACACGACGGCATGGCGCTCCAGCTCGCCGCGCGACGTTTCTCAAGCGTTGGAATTGACGCAGATCGCGGCCGACAAGGGAAGTGATCCGGTCCACGTCGCCTTCGCGCTGGATATCGACGCACCATCGAGCGTGTCCCTGGCGGTTCGACAAGGTGCAGGCGTGGCATGGATCCCAGACGTCCATCTGTATGCAGCGGACGAGAAAGCACCGCTCGAACTGCTGGCCTATGATCGCCGTTGGTTCATTGGCCCGCGGTCGTTCCTGACCAGCGCCAAGCTGCCGCCCAGACACCGCAAGGCGCGGGGAGAAGAGATCGCCTGGCGTCGCTGGCAGCATGCGGCCGCGATGGAGGTACCGCTGACGCTGGAAAAGGCGCTCTGGGTGCCGCCGGGGGGCACGTTCAAGGACGCAATCCCACACGAACATCTCAAGATCGCCGCCTGACACCCCTCACCATCAGCATCGTGGATCACGATGCTTCCGACGACGCCGCCCCTGATCCGGGCGGCGTCGTCGTTTCTAGGAGACACCCATGTTCATAACCAAAGCCGAACTTGCCGACGCCCGTCGTGCCCTCCTCGCAGCTCCGCCCCGCAATCGCCGGCCTGCCGATGCGATCGACTTCAAGATTCGACCCATCTCCGAAGACTGGCGGCTGGTTCACCGCATGCCGAGCTACAAGACAGCGACGTGCAACGCGGCCTATATCTGGCGGGACTCGGACGTCGAGGACCGCTTTGGTCCTATGCCCGCTGCGTTCGCGGAACGACGGTGTGAGCTTCGCGGTGCAGGCCTGTTGTTGCCGGCCAACGCTCCGCTATGGGCAACCGAGGGCTACCGGATCTGGCAGGATGCCGACGAGGCGGCGTTCGCGACCGGCGATCCAACCGCCGTCAGCGCCTGGCACGTCATGGCGCAGATTCCAGAGAGCGTGTCGCCGACGCATTGGCACTGGATGTTCCGGGGCTTCCTTGAGCGTGAGTTGTCCAGCAAGGGTGCCGCCGTCGCATGGGCCGTTCACGCACTTGAGGGATGCAATGGGGATTGGCTCGTTTCGCCGCATGGCCACGCGATCGTCACGGCACGGCGGTGGAAGACGGGTGCCAGAAAGGGTGAACGGCATCCTGCCTGGATCGCGTCCTCGGAACAGCAACGGCGACTTGGTGTCGCGTGGCGAAGGCGGTGCGCCACGACCCGTCTGATGGCACAGGCGGGCTTTCGATGGTCGACGCTGCCGATCCTGTCCTAGCGGTGAGACCCAGCGATCCGTCAGCCGGCTGGGTTCGGGCATAGCCGCTCGCTGGATGCGGATGCGAGTGAAGGCCGGGCCGGCCAATTGGAAGGCAGCAACTGACTGTGGCATACATAGAACCTTGACCGTGATGGCCTTGGTTCTATGTATCTCATTTGAGATACAGGAGTCGGTGATGGCCTCTACCATGCTTCACGTCCGGCTGGACGAAGACATCAAGACCAAGGGCAATGCAGCGCTCGCCGCGATGGGCCTGTCGGCGGCGGATGCGGTGCGGCTTCTCTATCACCGCATCGTGGCCGACCAGGCGCTCCCGCTCGAACTGAAGGTCCCTAACGCCGCCACCCGGCAAGCGATGCTCGAAGCGGATGCCATCATTGCCTCGCGTGCGGACCGGTTCGAGGATGGTGAGGCGATGATCGGGACGCTGGATGGCTAAGGGCGCTCAGACCAAGCGCGCCTCTCATCCCCGTGCCTGCGACTATACGAAGGCGTTCAGCAAGGATTGGACCCGCCTGTCCGGTTCGGGCCGGTATGACATGAACCGGCTGAAGGCCGTCATGCTCCTGCTCATCGCCAACGACGCGCCGCTGGGGCCGGAATGGAAGGATCACCCGCTCAAGGGCGAATGGTCCTCGCACCGCGAATGCCATGTCGGCGGGGACTTCCTGCTCATCTACAAAACAGACGACGGTGCCGGTAAGGGCGGCACCATCGTCTTCGTCAGGGCTGGAACGCACGCCGACCTGTTCGGCGAGTAACGGCCTTATCGATCGCCACCTGCTCCGGTCCGTGACACTCCGGCATCACTGCGACGCTTGCGCGTGATGCCGGCACCGACCCTTGAACGCTTTTCGAGCGGCAGCAGCCGTATCGGGTGCGGCTCGATGTTGCCGGTAATCGTGGGGACATAGCGTTCGATGAAGTCGCGCCGCTCCGGGAGGACGACATCAAGTCCTTCCGTCGCCATGCGCTTCGAATAGTGCTTGCCATTCGTCCCTTCACGGGCGTGGCCCATGACGTCCGCGCGCATCAACGCATTGACGCCATCGACCTCGTAGAAGCTCGAGCCGAGGGCACGGATCGAATGGATGTCCGGCCCCTTGCCGGCGGGGTTCATGGGCAGTGGTAGCCGCTCGGCGATGTAATCGACCATGTGCTGCCAGGCGCGTTCGTAGAAATGCGCGCCGCCGCGCTTCTCCTCGTTGACGTAGAGTTCGGGAAAAAGCGCGACATGCCCCTCGGCCCGGATCGCATCGACATAGTCCAGAAAGCCGAGCCGGATCAGTTCTGCATGGACCGGCAGCTTGCGGTTGCGCGCACCGCGCTTTTCGCCAGCCATTTCGCCATCGCGGCCACGGGTCAGATTATCGCGAATGTGGAAGTGCGGGACGGGGTGGTCCGTGACGACGTCGGCGACCTCAAGCCCTGCAGTCTCCTCGCGGCAACTATGATGGTAAAACCAGAGCAACGGCAGGAAATAGGCGGCATCGTGCCAGACCTGCCGATCGCGTCCAGCGTCGCGCAGGCGTTTCAGCGCGCCACCGCCGCCGGTGTAGAGCGGAGAGGCGAAGAGATGTTCGAGGTGCGCCGTGGTCCACGGCGGGCGGGTATCGATATTCGGATCGACCTTGATCGCGATGCGCCCGGCACCGAAGTCCATCACCGTCGTGCCCGGCAGGCGCGGCTTCCACGACGTGGTAGCCAGGTGCCTGGCAACGGTCGCCATCGTCGACAGGTCGCGATTGATGGTCTTGGGATTGCGCCGATCGGCGGGAGCAACCGGCGGCAGCTCGGCGAGGACGTCCGCGAACGGGCGCGACATGGCACCCTCGGTCAGCGAGCCATAATAGAAGCGGGCAGGCAGTTTCTGCATGCCCTTCTTGAACGTCGCCGCATCGAGGTGATTGTAGGCGCCGAGCGGTTTGTCCCCGGTGATCCAGGCGAATGTTTCCATGATGCGGCGCTGCTGCCGCAAGTCTCCCTTCCAGATACCGTCTGTTTTCAGGTCGGTCAGTATGTCGTCGATCGCGGCACTGAACGGACGCGGGTCATAGACCTGAAACTGGCTGTCGATCGGCGGCGTGATCGGGACGACCACCGGCTCGGTGATTGCTATCGGCTTCGGCAGTGTGGCTGGGGGACCAAGATCTGCCATCAGCGCGGCGATGGGGTCGGCCGCGTCCATGATGTCGTCGTCGAAGACGCGCTGGACCCGGGTGCAAGCACTTGCCGCGGCGCGGATCAGGTGCGTCCGGGCGACGGCGATGGTGTCCGCGTGAACCGGCGCGCCGATCGCTTCGAGCCGCTTTGCCACCACAGCGTCAGTCAGCAGATCGCGAATCTGCTGCGCATAGTCCTCGATTGCCGGGACGTCGGCACCAAGTCCGCGTGCCACCAGTTCGGCGCGGTCCTGGTCGGTCAGCCCGAGATGACGGTCGGGGCGGCGGATGATCCGGTAGGCTTCGGCTTCCTGCGCGGCGACCTCGGGCACGGACGACGACCAGGACGCATTTTCATACGCACTGTGGACATAGGAGGTGAGCTCGGCTTCGAGCGCATTGCGGAACAGCGCCTCGATCTCGGGTCCGGTGAGGCGTCTTCCTTCTTCCAGCATCGCATCCACGCTCGACTTAACCCGGACGAAGCGCGCCGACAGGATCGCCGCGCGGGTCCGCGCGACCTTCGGATCGGCGGTGCCCAGCGCGAGCGGTACCGGTTTCGAGATAAGATTTCGGTAATGAACGCGACGCTGGAAGACGTAGCGGCCGTTCGTTCGACGGGTATGGGGGATATGGGCCAAGGGCCTTCGCCTTTCGGCGTGTCCTACCATCGTGTAGTCGGTCCATGTTACAGACCACGATAGCAAGCCACGCAAATTGGCGGAAATCCGTCGCTTTCGCGATAAAGTGGTCGGGGAGACAGGATTCGAACCTGCGACATCCTGCTCCCAAAGCAGGCGCGCTACCAGACTGCGCCACTCCCCGACGCGAAGCGCGGCCCTAGTCGCAAATGCCGCGCGGTACAAGCGTTGGTGGGCCCGGCAGGACTCGAACCCGCAACCTAGCCGTTATGAGCGGCCAGCTCTAACCATTGAGCTACAGGCCCACGCTGTACGTGCGGAGCGATAGCGTCGGGCGCGGGGATTGCGCAAGGGCGATCATGCCCTGCCCGCTTCCCGCGCGATCAGGCGGAGTCGCGTTCGACCAGGATCGGCGACATGACGACCGAGGGCGCATCCTCGCCCGCGATCCGGCGGAACAGCGCGGACACCATTTCATTGGCGCCACGGGCGATATCCTGGCGGACGGTCGTGATGCGCGGCACGGCGCTGGACGACAGCGGCAGGTCGTCATAGCCGACAACCGGCAGGTCACCCGGCACGCGCAGGCCGCGGTCGGCCAGCACCCGCAGCGTGGTCAGCGCGATGACGTCGGACGCGGCGGCGATGCCGTCGATCTCGCCACCGACGCGATCGAGATGCGCGGCGATCTCCTGCTCCATGATGTCGGATGCGAGATGGGTGTCGAGCTGGATCGGCGGCTTGGCGATGCCGGCCATCGCCATCGCCTGCGCCACGCCTTCGCAACGTTGCCGGATTTCAGGTGCGCGCAGTTCGCCCAGAAACGCGATGCGCTTGGCCCCGCGCTCGATCAGCCGTTCGCCCGCCAGCCGGCCGCCGGCGATATTGTCGGTGCCGACCGCGCAATGCACCTGGCCGGGCAGGTTGCTGCTGCCCCACGCCACCAGCGGGCGGTAGCGGCGGGCGACACGCTCGATCGTGTGGAACTGGTCGGACTGGCCGATCAGCAGCACGCCGTCCATCATCCCCGAATCGACGATCCGTTCCAGCCAGTCGGTCGCGTCCGGGATGACGCGCGACAGCATCAGGTCGTAACCGTCCTCGGTAAGCCGGTCGGCGAGGAATCCGAGCATGGTCATGAAGAACGGGTCGGACAGATGCTGGCGCCGCTCATGGCCCAGCGGAACGACCACGCCGATCACGCCGGTGCGCTGCGTCCGCAACCGGCTGGCCATCTGGTTCGGGCGAAAGCTGTGTTCGGCGGCCAGCGCCTGGATGCGGTCACGGGTTTCGGCATTGACCAGCGACTTGCCGGCCAGCGCGCGCGATACCGTACCCGGCGACACCCCGGCCAGCCGCGCCAGATCGGCAATCGTTCGTACGGGGGAACGCGCTGTCGAATATTCGTCCATGGCGTACTTGTAGGAACATATTGGATTGTTCGGCCAGCGGAATGTGACCGCGAGCAGCATGGTTGCAAACGATTGCAGGGCCAAGTAACGGCGATTGTAACGACACGGCTTGTCGCGACCTCGGTCGCTGCGGCATGACCGGGTTCCAGCGGAAGAGGATCGATCGATGGTTGCGGACAGGATGGTGGCCGGTGTCGAACTGGGCGGGACCAAGTCGATCGCGGTGATCGGACGGGGCGACACGATCCTCGACAGCTTCCGCGTGCCGACCACGACACCCGGCGAAACATTGGGAGCGCTGGCCGCGAAGCTCGCCGAATGGCGGCGAATCCATCGTCCCGAAGCGATCGGCATCGCCAGCTTCGGGCCGATCTCGGTTGAGCAAGGGCGGATGCTGCCGACGCCCAAGCCGCATTGGGCGGGCGCGGACATCGTCGGCCCCCTTGCCGCCGGGTTCGACCGGGTGGCGTTCCATACCGACGTGACCGGCGCGGCGCTGGGCGAAGGGCGCCATGGCGCCGGCGTCGGCCTGTCCGATTTCCTCTATGTCACGGTCGGCACCGGGGTTGGCATGGGAATCATCGCCAACGGGCAGCCGGTCACCGGCATGATGCACCCGGAGGCCGGGCATATCCGCGTGCGACGTCGCGCGGGCGACGATTTTGCCGGTGCCTGCCCGTTCCATGGCGATTGTCTTGAAGGGCTGGTCAGTGGGCCGGCGATCGCCGCACGGGCGGGCAAGCCGGCGCATCTGCTGACGGCCGACGATCCGGCGTGGCGCGATGTCGCCGATGCGCTGGGCGAGGCGTTCGCGATGCTGTTCCTCACCCTGTCCCCTGCCCGCCTCATCGTCGGCGGTGGCGTCGGGCTGGGTCAGCCGCAGGTGCTGCCGATGGTGCGCGAACGCACGGTCGCGGCGTTGGCCGGCTATCTGGGCTTCGTCGACGAGCACTCGATCGCCGAGCGGATCGTGCGGGCGGGCTTGGGCGATGAAGCCGGCCCGCTCGGCACCTTGGTCATGGCGCAGGGCGTGCTCCCGGGCGCCTAATCCGCGTCGGACTTGTCGGTCCCGGTTGCGTCGTTGTGGGCGCCGCCCGGACCGCCATGATAGTCCTTTTCGCTCTGCCCGCCATCGAAGCGGCCGGCATCGCTGTCGTCATGCGGGTTGGGATAGGCGCCGCCGGCAGATTCGCCGCCGCTGGGCGAAGTATTGACGCCATCGGGTTTGGCGGCGTCGGAACCGCCACCGACCGCCTGATTGGGTTGCTTTCCGTCGTCGGTCATCGCGCGCTTCTCCTTGCCGTTCAGGGAGTTAACGCACGAAGACCGATGCCGGGTGCGTTACGCCAGCACGAAGCTGCCATTGACGCCGTCCGCCTCGGCCGATGGTGCGACCCAGATGCGGAAGCTGCCCGGTTCGACGGTCGGGCGATTCTGCGTGCCGATGAAGCGCAGATCGTCGGCGCGCAGGGTGAACTCCACGATCTTCGATTCACCGGGCGCTAGTGCCACCCGCTGAAACGCCTTCAGCTCGCGCACCGGACGGGTGATGCTGGCGGCAACGTCGTGGATGTAGAGCTGCACCACCTCGGTCGCGGCGCGGGTGCCGCTGTTGGTGATGCGCGCGCGGACCTTCAGCGCGCCGTCGGTGTTCAGCCGCCCGCCGCCGAGATCGAGGTCGCTATAGGCGATACGACCATAGGTCAGGCCGTGCCCGAACGGGAAGCGGGCGGCACTGGGCCCTTCGCGATAGCGCGCCTTATATTCGGCGAGCGGCCCCGGCGGGTTCGGGCGACCGGTGGTCTTGTGCGCATAATAATAGGGCTGCTGCCCGGTCGAATAGGGGAAGCTGACCGGTAGGCGAGCGGACGGCGACATGTCGCCGAACAGGATGTCGGCGGTCGCCGGGCCGCTCTGCGATCCCAGGAACCAAGTGACGAGGATCGCACGCGCATCCAGCACCGGCTTTTCCAGCACCATCGCCCGGCCGTTGCGCAGCAAGACGACGGTCGGCTTGCCGGTCGCGAGCACCGCCTGCGCCAGATCGAGCTGCGCCTGCGGAATACCGATATCGACCCGCGACTGCGCCTCGCCCGACATGCGCTGCGATTCGCCGATCGCCAGCAGCACCACATCGGCCTGCGAGGCGGCGATTACCGCCGCCTCGATCCCGCCGGGGATCGCATCGGTGATGCCCGATCCGTCGACGGCGGTGACCAGCGAGGGATCGGTAACCGCCGCGCGCACGCCGGTCAGCAGGTCGACCGCCTCGGCATCCGAACCATAGACGTTCCACGTGCCGATCAGTTCGCGCTGCCCCTGCACGAACGGGCCGATCAGCGCGATCTTCTTGCCCGACTTGGCCAGCGGCAGCAGGTCGCCGTCATTCTTCAGCATCACGATCGACCGCGCACCGGCCTCACGGGACAGCTTGAGGTGCGCAGCCGTCCGCACCCGCTGCTTTTCGCGGCGCGGATCGATCCGGCGGAACGGATCGTCGAACAGGCCGAGCTGCGCCTTCAAGGCCAGCACGCGGCGCACCGCCTGATCGAGCCGCGCCATCGGCACCTCGCCCTTCGCCACAAGGTCGGGCAAGTGCTTGATATAGAAACCCGACTGCATCGACATGTCGACGCCCGCCAGGAAGGCGAGCTTCGTCGCCTCGCGCGCATCGGCGGCGAAGCCGTGGGCGATCAGTTCCTCGTCACCGGTATAGTCGGACACGACCAGCCCGCCGAACCCCCACTCCTTGCGCAGGATCGTGTCGAGCAACCACGGATTCGCGGTCGCCGGCACGCCGGACAATTCGTTGAACGACGCCATCGTCGTCGGCGCACCGGCGGCGAAGGCGCTCTGGAACGGCGGGAAATAGGTTTCGCGCAACGTCCGTTCGGAGATATCGACCGTGTTATAGTCCAGTCCGGCCTCCGCCGCGCCATAGGCGGCGAAATGCTTCGCGCAGGCGGCAACGGCGTCGTCGGCGGTCAGCCCGCGACGGCCCTGGAAGCCACGCACCCGGGCATCGGCCATGACCTTGCCCAGCAGCAGGTCCTCGCCCGCCCCTTCGATACCGCGACCCCAGCGCTGGTCGCGGGCGATGTCGACCATCGGTGCGAAGGTCCAGTCGATGCCCGCCGCCGACGCCTCGACCGCCGCCGCGCGCGCGGTACGTTCGGCGAGGTCGGCGTCGAAGCTGCCCGCCTCCGCCAGCGGCATCGGGAACACGGTGCGGAAACCATGGATGATGTCGGCGGCGAACAGCAGCGGCACCTTCAGCCGCTGCTCGCGCATCGCGACCGTCTGCATCCGGCGCGCCATTTCCGCACCATTGCCGTTGAACACGCCGGTCAGCCGCCCGGTGCGAACCTGCGCCAGCTGCTCGTCGAACGTCGCGGTCGCGCTGATCGGGTTGAGCGCATTCGCGGCGCCCCCCGCCCAGGCGGCGGCCATCAACGTCAGCTGGCCGCATTTTTCCTCGACCGTCATCTGGCCGATCAGCGCCTCGACCGATGCCGGCAGGCGGTCGCCCGCCTGTGCCAGTAGCGCCCGAGCCGGTGACGCGCTCCACGCCGCCACGGCACCCGCGCCCATCAACCATGCGCGGCGCGAAATGCGGATGTCTTCCATGCGATCCCCTCTGTGTCGTTTGCGCAACGATCCAGTCGCGCCGGTGTTTCAAATCTGTGTTGTCGAATCTGGTGTTGAAGCGCGTTGTAGATTCATGTAACCGGTTACATCAAGAGCGAACGGCAGGCGGCCGTCGGATTCGTCGCGAATAGGCGCGGCGACGCAGGGAGTGGACCGAAAGAGCATGGCGAATGCCACCATCCGCGATGTGGCTCGCGCGGCGGACGTGTCCGTCGCTTCGGTTTCGCGCGTCCTCAACCGGCACGAAAACGTCCGCCCCGCGCTGCGCGAGAAGGTGGAGGCCGCCGCACAGGCGCTCGGCTATGTCCCGCATGCCGGAGCGCGCTCGCTCAGCCTGGCGTGGTCCAACGCGATCGGCGTGGTGTTGCCGGACCTGCACGGTGAATTCTTTTCCGAACTGCTGCGCGGCATGGACCGCGAGGCGTCGGAGCGCGGGCTGCAACTCCTGCTGTCCAACATGCATGCCGATCCGGCGCGCGGCGTCGAGGCGCTGCACACGATGCGCGGGCGGGTCGACGGGCTGGTGGTGATGGCACCGCATATCGACCCGGACCAGCTGTTCGGCCACCTGCCCCCCGGCGTCCCGGCGGTGCTGGTCAGCTGCGCCCCGCACCATCAGCCACGCCCCGAACTGCGCATCGACAACGCAGCCGGCGCGCGGACGATGGTCGAGCATCTGGTCGCGACCGGACGGCGACGGATCGTGCATCTGGCGGGTCCTGCCGGAAATATCGATGCCGAGGAACGACTTGCGGGATACCGTGCGGCGATGGCCGCCGCCGGCCTCGAATCCGTCGTCGAATATGGAACCTTTCTCGAAGAGTCGGGCGTTTCCGTAGCGGAACGACTGGTTCGGGAGGGGACGGATGTCGATGCGGTTTTCGCCGCGAACGACATGATGGCGATCGGCGCATTGATGGCATTTCGCCGCGCCGGCATCGCCGTTCCCGGGCGGGTGGCAATCGCCGGGTTCGACGACATCCCGCTCGCCCGCCTCATCTCGCCATCGCTCACCACCCTGCGAATCGACATCGCAGGTCTCGGTGAACGCGCGGTCGCGCGCCTGATCGAACAGATCGACGGCCGCGACGACCGCAGCGTCGAACTGCGCGCACCGATGCTGGTCGTGCGCGACACCACTTCACCAAGGGAAGACCCGGAAAACCGGGAACAAAGGGGAATATACGCATGAGGAAAACCATGATCCGCGCGGCGCTCGCCGCCGCGACGACGCTGGCCACGGGGGCGTTTGTCGCCCCGATGGCGGCGCACGCCCAGGTCGGACAGGCCTCGCTGCGCGGGACGATCACGTCGCCCGCGGATAACAAGGCGACCCAGGTCACCGCGGTCGAAGTCGCGACCGGCATCCGCCGTACCGCCACGATCGCGGCCGACGGGACGTACAACTTCGCCTCGCTGCGCGCCGGCACCTATCGGCTGGAAATCCAGCTGACCAACGGCACGCGCAATTCGGACGAATTCACGCTGCGCGTCGGCCAGAATGCCGGCCTCGACCTCGACCTGACGACCGCCGCGGCCGCTCCGGCCGGTGAGACGACCGAAACCGATCCGGGCAGCGTCGCGTCGAACGACGAGGAAATCATCGTCACCGGCAGCCGCATCCGGACCCTGTCGGGCGGTCAGGTCGGCATCAACATCACGCAGCGCCTGATCGAGCAACTGCCGCAGAACAACCGCAACTTCCTCGCCTTCGCCGATCTGGCGCCGGGCGTCCGCTTCGTCGAGGAAGGCGCCAACGGCCAGGCCCGTCTGCAGGGCGGCGCACAACGGTCGAACTCAGTCAACGTCTTCATCGATGGCGTCAGCCAGAAGGACTATGTCCTCAAGAACGGCGTGACGGGCCAGGACTCGACGCCGGGCAACCCGTTCCCGCAGCTCGCCATCGGCGAATATCAGGTGCTGTCGTCGAACTATAAGGCGGAATTCGATCAGGTCAGCTCGGTCGCGATCGTCGCCGGCACCAAGTCGGGTACGAACGAGTTCCACGGCGAAGGGTTCGTCGACTTCACGAACCAGGACCTGCGCGATTATCGCCCGACCGAACTATTCCCGACACGGGTGAAGAAAGTCGACACCAAGGACATCCAGTACGGCGTCGCGCTGGGCGGCCCGATCATCAAGGATGTCGCGCACTTCTTCGCCAGCTATGAAGGCAAGCGTCAGGAACGCCCGGTCGACGTACTGCCGGGCAACGGCGTCGACATCAACGTGTTGCCGGCCGACCTGCGCTCGCGCTTCGGCAACTTTACCAACACGTTCAACGAAGACCTGATCTTCGGCAAGATCGACATTTCGCCGACTGCCGAGGATTTGATCGAGTTTACCGCCAAGTACCGCAAGGAAAGCGGTGACAGTCTGGGCAGCGGCATCAGCGCCTTTTCGACCCGAACGAACAATTCGGTCGAGGAACTGCGTGGCATGGCGCGGTGGCAGCACACCGCCGACAACTGGATCAACGATTTCCGTGTGTCGTACGAAGACGTCAGCTGGGCACCTCAGCCGGCGGAACCGGGCATCAACCAGTTCTTCCAGCGCACTGAACAGCGCGCCAACGGGCCGGTCCGCATCGATCTCCTGCGTATCGGTGGCGGCACCAACAACCAGAACAAGGGGCAGAAGGGCTGGACCGTCCAGAACGACTTTACCTACACCGGTCTAGAGGGTCACACCTTCAAGACGGGTGTGAAGGCGAAGTGGGTCGACCTTAACACGCTCGAACAGAACAACATCAACGGTTCCTATACCTATGATGTAAACCTGTTCAGCCCGACCGGCTTTCAGACCGACGTTCCGTATCGCCTGCAGTTTGGCGCACCGAGCGGCTTCGGCAGTTCGTCGATCCAGTCGAAGAACTTCCAGTTCGGCATCTACGTGCAGGACGACTGGGACGTGAATGACCGGCTGACGCTGAACCTCGGCGTGCGGTGGGATTATGAACGCACGCCCGCGTTCCTCGACTTCGTGACGCCGCAGTCGAACCTGACCGCGATCGCACAGTACCCGAACCTGCAGGGTGCCGATTACAACATCAACGACTTCATCTCGACCGGCAACAACCGGAAGGCGTTCATGGGCGCCATCCAGCCGCGTGTCGGCTTCACCTATCGCATCGATGAGGAAGGTCGCTTCACTGTCTTCGGCGGATTCGGCCGGTCGTACGATCGCAACCAGTTCGACTTCCTGCAACAGGAGCTGTCGGTTGGTGCGTTCCAGCAGCGCACTTTCCTGTTCCAGGGCGCGAACCCGCTCAACCAGTGCACGCCGTCGTCGACCTGCATCGCTTGGAACCCGATTTACCTGACGGCGGAAGGTCGGGCGCAGTTGGCGCAGAGCAGCACGGGCGGTGGGCGCGAACTGCGCTTCATCAAGAACGACTTGAAGATGCCCTATTCGGATCAGGTGTCGCTCGGCTTCCGGTCGCGGTTCAATCCGATCGAACTCGAGGTCGGCTATCAGCATATCTCGAGCCGTGACGGCTTCGTATATCTGCTGGGCAACCGTCGTCCCGACGGCTCTTTCTTCGCCAGCGGCCCGACGACCGCCGCGCCGACGCCGCAGTCGCCCTTCCCGTTCACGCCGCCGGGCTTCGGTTCGATCCTCATCGGCGACAACGGTCTCAAGACCGACGCGGATTCGGCATATGTCAAGCTGACCAAGCCCTATTCGCCGACGTCGCCGTGGAGCCTCGATGCGACCTACACCTTCACCGAAGCGTCGGAAAACCGGCAGTTCGGCGAAACGTTCAGCCTCGATTTCCCGTCGATCGACGATTACCCGACGCTGCGGTCGGCCGGCGTACCGCGCCACCGCTTCGTCATGGCGGGTAGCGTCGACACGCCGATCGGGCTGACACTGTCGAGCAAGTTCTCGATCGAATCGCCGCTGTTCCAGGTCGCGCCGTTCAACACTTCGAACCCGTATCAGCGTACGTTCGTCGGCGCGTTCCGCGACAGTCTCGGCGATCAGTGGGGCCGTCGTCAGCTCGACGTCGCCGCGACGAAGTATATCCCGATCCGGTTCGTCAATGATACCGCACGGATTCGCTTCCGCGTCGACATCATCAACCTGATGAACGATCGCAACTATATCGACTTCAACAACAACCCACTCGACAACAGCCGCACCGACGGCACGCAGCACGTCTATGGCGAGCGTTCGTCGTTCAGCATCGGCGGCAACCAGCCGCGCACGATCAAGCTGTCGGCGGGCTTCAACTTCTAACCACTTCCCTCCCCTGCCGGGACAGGCTCCCCCGCCTGTCCCGGCTTTTTTGTGACTGCTCAACTCAAGGGGCCTGCAACGTGATCGATCGCCGCTTCTTCCTTGCCGCCAGCACCGCCGCGCTTGTCGGGGCCTGCACGCCACGGACCGGGATCGCACCCGCCCCTGCCAGCAATCCCGATCTTCTGTCCGATATTCAGGAGCGGGCGTTCCGCTTCTTCTGGGACACGACCGATGCCGCGACCGGCCTTGCGCCCGATCGCTGGCCGACGCCCAGCTTCGCCTCGATCGCCGCGATCGGCTTTGCGCTGACCGCCTATGGCGTCGGCGAGAAACATGGCTGGATCACCCGCCAGCAACATGCCGAACGCACGCTCACCACGCTCGAATTTCTCGCCCGGGCGCCGCAGGGCGACGGCGAGACCGGGTTCAGCGGCTATAAGGGGTTCTTCTACCACTTCCTCGGCGTGACTCAGGGGCTGCGTTTCGCCCGGTGCGAGCTGTCGACGATCGACACCGCGCTGCTGCTCGGCGGCGTGCTGTTCGCACAAAGCTGGTTCGACCGTGCTGACCCGACCGAGACACGCATCCGCGACCTTGCCGAGCAGCTCTATCGCGCGGTCGAATGGGACTGGATCGTGCCCCGCCCGCCGTTCGTGTCGATGGGCTGGCACCCGGAGAGCGGCTTCATCCGCTCCGACTGGAACATCTATAACGAGGGCATGATCCTGTACGTGTTGGCGCTGGCCAGCCCGACGCATCCGCTGCCGGCCGAAACCTGGGCGCAGCTGACGCAGCAGTTCGACAAGAGCTGGGGCAATCGCTGGGGTGAGCCGCACCTGCAATTCGCGCCGATGTTCGGCCATCAGTACAGCCATGTCTGGATCGATTTCCGCGGCATCCGCGATCCCTATATCGCGTCGAAGGGCATCGATTATTTCGAGAACAGCCGCCGCGCGACCTATGCCCAGCGCGCCTATGCCAATGAGAATCCGGGGCAAAAGGTCGGCTATGGCGACGACTGCTGGGGCCTGACCGCCTGCGACGGACCGGGCGATTTCAAGGTGACGATCGACGGGCGGGTGCGCGAATTCTACAGCTATTCCGCGCGCGGGCCGGGCGAGCGTGACGACGGGACGGTCGCGCCCACCGCGGCACTGGGATCGATCGCGTTTGCGCCCGAGATCGTCGAGCCGATGATCGGAAAGATGCACGCGCGCTATGGCGCCGGTATCTATGACAGATACGGCTTCCTCGACAGCTTCAACCCGACGCTGACCCGCACCGACGAACCGCTCAAGCATGGCAAGCTGGTGGCGGGCGTGGGCTGGGTCGATGGCGATTATCTGGGCATCGACCAGGGGCCGATCGTGCTGATGATCGAGAACCGCCGGTCGGGGATGATCTGGGAGGTGATGCGGCGCAATCCGCATATCCGCCGCGGGCTGGAGCGCGCCGGGTTCAAGGGGGGCTGGCTGGCGTGATCCCGGTCGTCCTGCTCGCTGCGGCGGCACAGGCGCAGCCGCTCGACCGCTTCGACGATGTGGCGGCATGGCGCGCGGCATCGTCGGACGGGGTCAGCGCGACGGCGACTGCGGTGCCCGGCGTGACGGATAAGGCGCTGCAACTGCGCTACGATTTCGCCAAGGTGTCGGGCTATGCGTTCGTGCGGCGGACGCTGCCGATCACCTTCCCGCCCAACTGGGAAATGCGGCTGAAGGTTCGCGGCACCGGCGGCGTCAACGACCTGCAGATCAAGTTCACCGACGCCGATGGCACCAATGTCTGGTGGGTGACCAAGCCCAATTTCCGTCCCTCCGCCGAATGGCAGGAACTGCGCATCCGCCCGCGCGACGTGCAGTTCGCCTGGGGACCGACCACCGACAAGACGCTGAAAGCCACGCAGGCGGTCGAGATCGTCGTGGTGCGCGGGCGAGACGGCGGGGCAGGCACGATCGAGGTCGACGACTGGACCTTCGAAGCCCTGCCCCCGCCCCGCCCGCTGCCCGCCCCGGTGGCGAGCGATCCGCGCGCGATCGATGGCGACCGGACGACCGCCGCCAAAGGACCCGTGACGATCGACTTCGGTGGCCAGCGCGAACTGGGTGGGCTGGTGCTGCACTGGGCGGGTGCTGCGACCGCCTACGCCATCGAGGCAAGCGACGACCGCCGCCGCTGGCGCACGCTGCGCAGCGTGCGCCACGGCGATGGCGGCGGCGATCCTATCGCGCTGCCCGATACCGAAACGCGCTATCTGCGGATCGGCGGGGCAAAGGGGCTGGCCGAGGTCGAGGTCAAGGATCGCTCCTGGGCGGAAACGCCCAACGCTTTCGTCGCCGATCTTGCCCGCAACGCCCCGCGCGGACGCTTCCCACGCGGCTTCACCGAACAAAGCTATTGGACGCTCGTCGCCAGTGATGGCGGTGCGGTCAGCGGGCTGATCGGCGAAGATGGCGCGATCGAGATCGCGAAGGGCGGTTTCTCGGTCGAACCTTTTGTGGTGGAAAATGGCCGGACGATCGCGTGGAGCGACGTCGCGACCGGTCATTCCCTTGAAAACGGCTATCTGCCGATACCCCATGCGCTGTGGACCGCCGCCGGGTGGACGCTCGACACCAGCCTGTTCGCCGATGCCGACAGCAAGCGGCTAATGGCGCGCTGGACGCTCAAGAACACCGGCGACGTCGCGCGCACGCTGCGACTGGTGCTGGCGGTGCGGCCGTTCCAGGTGAACCCGCCTGCGCAGTTCCTGAGCCAGCGCGGCGGGGTCAGTCCGATTGCGACGCTGGCATGGGACGGCAGCGCGATGGCGGTGACGACGCCCGGCGCGATTGCCGGCGATGCGGCGGTAACGCGGCGGCTGTTCCCGCTGACCGCCCCGGCGCAGGCTTGGGCCAAGCCGTTCGATCAGGGCGCGCTTGCCGACCCTGCCGAACCGGGCAAGGCCATGCGGGTCGAGGATCCGACGCAACTCGCCTCGGGCGGGTTGGCCTATGACATCACGCTGGCGCCCGGCGAAAGCTGGAGCACGGCGATGGCACTGGGCGGCGACGCGTCGGTCACGCAGGCCGCGCTGGACAGCGCGCATGCCGCGACACGCGCCAGCTGGCAACGGACGCTGGGCGCAGTGACGATGAACGTGCCGACGATGAAGCAGCCGCTGGCCGATACGGTCAAGTCGGCGCTGGCGCAGGTGCTGATGAGCCGCGACGGACCCGCGCTGAAGCCCGGCACGCGTTCCTATGATCGCAGCTGGATCCGTGACGGCGCGATGATGACCGAGACGATGCTGCGCATGGGCGTCGTTGCGCCGGGTCGCGCGTTCGCCGACTGGTACGGCCCGAACCTGTTCGCCAACGGCAAGGTGCCGTGCTGTGTCGATGCGCGCGGGCCGGACCCGGTGCCGGAAAATGACAGTCACGGGCAGTATATTCACCTCGTCACCGACCTGTACCGCTATACCGGGGACAAGGCGGCACTGGAGCGCGACTGGCCGAAGCTGGACGCGGCGCGGCGCTATATGGAAAGCCTCGCCCAGTCCGAACGGACCGCTGCCAACCAGACGCCCGAGCGGCGGATGCTGTACGGGCTGATGCCGCCGTCGATCAGCCATGAAGGCTATTCGGCCAAGGCGCAGTACAGCCTGTGGGACGATTTCTGGGCGCTGACCGGGTATAAGGACGCCGCCTTTGCCGCGCGGGTGCTGAACAAGCCCGAGGCGGCGGAGATCGAAGCGCAGCGCGACCGGTTCCAGCGTGACCTACACGCCGCGATCGCGGCGGCAGTCCGGTTCTGGAAGATCGACTATATCCCCGGTGCGACCAGCCTGGGCGATTTCGACGCGACCTCGACCACCATGGGGCTCGATCCGGCGGGCGAACAGGCGCGGCTCGACCCGAAACTGCTGGCTAATACCTTCGACAGGCAATGGCGGCGGGTGATGACGCGGCCGGTCAGCAGCGACTGGAGCGATTACACGCCCTATGAACTGCGCAACGTGTCGGCGATGGTCCGGCTGGGCCGGCGTGAGCGGGCGAACCGGATGCTCGATTTCTACATGGGCGACCGGCGGCCGGGCGGGTGGAATGGCTGGGCAGAGGTGGTCGGGCGCGATCAGCGTGAAATCCGCTTCCTGGGGGATGTGCCGCATGCCTGGGTCGCATCGGACTATACTCGCGCCGCGCTCGACCTGTTCGCCTATGTCGATCAGGACGCCCAAGCGATCGTACTGGCGGGTGGGCTGGACGACGACTGGCTGGCCGAGAAGGGATCGGACGTGCGCGGCCTGCGCACCCCCTATGGCACCGTCGATCTCGCCATCCGTGCCGACGGCGACGCGGTCGTCGCGACCATCGGCGGCGGAGCGATGCCGCCCGGCGGCTTCGTCCTGCCCTGGCCACTGAGCGGCGAAGCCGGCCGGGCGACGATCGACGGCAAGGCGGTGAAAATCGCCAGCGACGGCCTGCACATTCCGGCGCGAAACGGACCAATTTCCGTCAGGATGGAACGGCGACGCTGACATGTCGTTTCGTATCCGTGTCGTATAATGCGACGCGGGGCGAAGGGGGATTATGCGCGGCGTCAGGGCCAGTGTAGGTGCAGCCGCGTTGCTGCTGCTGGGGGCGTGCAACCGTCACCAGTCGGCGCTCGACGTATTCGGCGACGAAGCCGCGACCGTCCGTCACCTGACCATCATCATGCTGATCGGCGCGATCGTCATCGCCGCCGGTGTCGCGGGATTGATGATCGCCGCCGTCCGCGCGCCGGAGGGCAAGCTGACGCTGAAGGGCGGCATGCGCCTGATCGGATGGCTGGGCGGCGTGCTGCCGGTCGTCGTGCTGCTCGGCCTGCTGCTCTACAGCCTGCCCGCCATGCGGCCGCTGCCCGTGGCACGGGACGACCTGCGCATCGCGGTGGAGGGCGAACAATTCTGGTGGCGCGTCCGCTACCAGCCGCCGGGCAGCCCGCCGGTCGTCACCGCCAATGAAATCCGCATTCCCGTCGGCCGCACCGTGCAGTTCGACCTGACCGCCGGCGATGTGATCCACAGCTTCTGGATCCCCGGTCTTGCCGGCAAGATGGATATGATCCCCGGCCGCACCAACCGGCTGATCGTCCGCGCGACCAGGGCCGGCACCTTCCGCGGCGTCTGCACCGAATTTTGCGGGCTCAGCCATGCGCTGATGGCGTTCGACGTGGTCGCGATGGAGCCGGCGGCGTTCGATGCGTGGCTGGCGAACGAGCGTCGCCCCGCCACCCCGGCCGCGGACACGGCAGGCGGTGCGCGCGCCTTTGCCGCCAATGGCTGCACCGGCTGCCATGCCATCGCCGGAACCGGGGCGGCCGGGCTGATCGGTCCCGACCTGACCCATATCGGCAGCCGCGCGTCGCTGGGCGCCGGAACGACGCCGATGACCCGCGATGCCCTGGTCCGCTTCATCAAGGACGCCCCGGCGGTGAAGCCCGGTGCCCGCATGCCCGCCTATCCGCAGCTGCCCGTGCAGGACGCGCAGGCGATCGCCGCCTATCTGGAAAGCCTGAAATGAGCCTGCACGCGCAAGACGATCCCGCGCTCCGCGCCGCGCAGGAGGACCGCCTGCGCGAAGTGTGGAAGGCGCCGCAGGGCATTTTCCTGCGCTGGACCGACTGCAACAACAACCGGGTCGGCGTATGGTACACGCTGACCGCGTTCGGCTTCATGCTGTTCGCGGGCGTGCTGGCGCTGATCATGCGCACGCAGCTGGCGGTGCCGGAAAACGATCTGGTTTCGGCGAACACCTTCAACCAGCTGTTCACGCTGCACGGCTCGATGATGATGTTCCTGTTCGCCGTCCCGATGTTCGAGGCGGTGTCGATCATCCTCTTGCCGCAGTTGCTGGGCGCGCGCGACCTGCCCTTCCCGCGCCTGTCCGCCTTTGGATACTGGTCGTTCCTGCTGGGCGGGGTGTTCGTCGGCGGGTCGATCTTCTTCAACGCCGCGCCCGATGGCGGGTGGTTCATGTACCCGCCGCTCACCACGCGCACGGACCTGTCGGGGCTGGGTGCCGATATCTGGATGCTGGGGCTGAGCTTCATCGAGGTGTCGTCGGTGGCGGCGGCGGTCGAGCTGATCGTCGGCGTGCTCAAATGCCGGCCGCCGGGCATGCGGCTGAACCTGATGCCGCTCTACGCCTGGTACATTTTGGTCGTCGCGGTGATGATCCTGTTCGCCTTCCCGCCGCTGATCGCGGGTGACGTGCTGTTCGAAATGGAGCGGTTGCTCAACTGGCCGTTCTTCGACGCGACACGCGGCGGCGATCCGTTGTTGTGGCAGCACCTGTTCTGGATCTTCGGCCACCCCGAAGTCTATATCGTCTTCCTGCCGTCGATCGCGCTGTTCGCGATGATGATCCCGACTTTCGCGCAGCGCCATCTGCTGGGCTATCCGTGGATCGTGCTGGCAGCGGTCGGCACCGCGTTCCTGTCGTTCGGGCTTTGGGTCCACCACATGTTCGCGACCGGCTTGCCCAAGATCAGCCTCGCCTTCTTCTCGGCTGCGTCCGAAGCCGTCGCGATCCCGACCGGTATCCAGATTTTCGCGTTCATCGCGACGCTCTGGGCCGGCAAGGTCAAATGGTCGACGCCGCTGCTCTACGCCAGCGGATCGCTCGCCATCTTCGTGATCGGCGGTCTGACCGGCGTGATGGTCGCGATCGCGCCGTTCGACTGGCAGGCGCACGATACCTATTTCGTCGTCGCCCACCTGCATTACGTGCTGATCGGCGGCACGCTGCTGCCGCTGTTCGGCGGTCTCTATTATTACTGGCCATTGATCACCGGTAAGAAGCTGTCGGACAAGCTCGGTCGCACCGCCTTCTGGATGTTGTTCGTCGGCGCGAACCTGACCTTCTTCCCGATGCATTTCAGCGGCCTGTACGGCATGCCGCGCCGGGTGTTCACCTATCCCGGCGAACTGGGCATCGATTATCTCAACCTCGCCTCGACCATGGGCGCCTATCTGTTCGCGCTGGGGACGTTGGTCGTGTGCATCGACCTGGCGCGCTCGCCGTGGCGGGAGAAGGCAGCGCGCAATCCGTGGAATGCCGGGACGCTCGAATGGCTCGCGCATCCGGATGACGAGGATTGGGGCATCCGCTCGGTTCCGCTGATCGAAAGCCGCTACCCGATCTGGGACCAGAAGGATTTCGTCAAGAAGGTCGACGAAGGCCGCTACTTCCTGCCCGATGCGGAGGAAGGCCGGCGCGAGACGATCGTGACGACGGTGCTCGACGCGCGACCGCTCTATGTCGTGCGCCTCGGCACGCCCAGTTGGGTCCCGATGCTGACCGCGATCGCGCTGGGCAGCGTGTTCATCCTGACGACCTATCACCTCTATTGGTGGTCGCTGGCCGGCGCGATCGCGACGCTGGGCTTCGTCCTCTACTGGCTGTGGACCGGCACCGCCGAAATCCCCGAAAAGCCGTCCAAGCCGATCGGCCATGGCATCGAACTGCCGCTCTATGTCTCCGGTTCGGCGGCACCCGGATGGTGGGCGATGTTCATCACGATGATGGCGGATGCCACCGCCTTTTCGGGGCTGGTGTTCGGCTATTATTTCTTCTGGACGGTGCATCCCGACTTCCCGCCATCGGGTCCGGGCATGGACGGGCCGGGCACCTTCTGGCCGATGGCGGCGCTGGGGGTCGCAGCGCTGAGCTGGGCTGCCACCGTCGCGGCGCGGGAAAGCAACAGGCGCGGTGGGGTCGGCGCCGCGCGCGGACTGCTGGCGATCGGCATCGTGGCCAGCCTTGTCGGTATCTGGACCGGGTTGCAGGGGCCGCTGACCACCGGGCTCGACCCCGAACTGCACAGCTATCCCGCGATCGTGTGGGTCCTGGTGATCTGGACCACCGTGCATGCCGGGGTCGGTGCGATCATGCAGGCCTATACGCTGGCGCGCAGCATCGCCGGACGGATGACGCCGACCCATGATGCCGACCTGCGCAACATCACCGTGTACCAGCATTTCATGGCGCTCACCGCCATCGTCACCTATGCGACGATCGGCCTGTTCCCGGGGGTCGCATGAAGCGCGGGTTCCACGGTATGGTGGCCAAGCTGAAGGTCACGCTCTGGTCGCTGATCGTCCCGCCGACGGTGTGGGCAGTGCATTTCCTCTTCTCCTATCTCTGGGCGGCGATCCACTGCGCCAAGGTCGGGGGGTTCCCGCGCCTGCCGATCCTGTACGCGGTCGGCACCGTGGTCGCGCTGGCCCTGATCCTCGCGGCAGGGATCGTCGCGCATCTCCAGTCGCGCGTGCCGGGCGACCCGGCCCCGCATGAGGAAGGCACCGACAGCGACCGCATCCGCTTCTTGGCCTTTTCGACCGTATTGCTGGCCGCATTGAGCTTCGTCGGCGTGATCTTCACCGCCGCGCCGGTGCTGTTCCTCACGGATTGCCGATGAAGCGGATCAGCCTGTTCGCCGGGCTGGTGCTGCTGCCGCTCGGATGGCTGGCGGCAGCGCAGGCGGGGATGGTCGGGCACATGGCCGGGCACATGATCGCCGTCGCCATCGCCGCGCCGCTACTGGCGTTCGGCCTCGCCGACAGCCGGTTCGACCCGGCACGGCGCTGGCCGACCATCGTGACGCCGCTCGCCATGTCGCTGGTGGAGCTTGCGACCGTTTGGGGCTGGCATCTGCCCGCGCTCAGGATGCTGGCGGACACGCATGTGGCGGCGATGGTCGTCGAACAGGCGATGTTCCTCTTGGCCGGGTGGCTGCTCTGGGCCGCCGTGCTCGGCACCGGGCCGGATCGCCGTGCGGCGGGGGTCGGTGCGCTTCTGCTCACTTCGATGCACATGACCCTGCTCGGCGCGCTGATCGGCCTCGCGCCGCGCCCGCTCTATCCGGCGATGGCGCATGGACATCACGACGCGCTGGCCGATCAGCAGCTGGGCGGCGTCGTCATGCTGATGATCGGCGCGGCCAGCTATTTCCTCGGCGGCCTTGCCTTGCTCGCCACCCTATTGCGCCATCCGGAGCCGACGCCATGACCATCCGCCTCACCTGGAAGCGCGTGATCCTGACCCTGCTCGGCCTCTTTGCGCTCGGCATGGCATACGCCTGGTCGGGGCTGTTCAACGTCGCCGCATCGTCGGGGCATTGGGCGATCAGCGACTGGTTCCTGCATTGGGTGATGCGCAATTCGGTGCAGACCCGCGCCGCCTTTTCGACGCCCCGCGACGCGAAGGACGATAGCGGCCTCGTCAGCGCGGCGGGCTATTATGCCTCGTCCTGCGCGTCGTGCCACGGCGCACCGGGCGTCCGTCCGCTGCCGCTGATGCAGGCGGCGACGCCCCCCGCCCCCGACCTGTCGAAGAATGCGAAGGAATGGACCGACCGCCAGCTCTTCTGGATCCTGGAACATGGCGTGAAGTTCAGCGGCATGCCCGCCTGGGCTGCAAAGGACCGGCCGGACGAGGTAAAGCGCATGGTCGCCTTCGTCCGCCTGCTGCCGACGATGACTCCCCAGCAATATCGCGTGCTGGCGGGGAGCAATGCGCAAGGGTTCGGGGCGGCAAACGGCCGGTTCGACAGCTGCGCCGGTTGCCACGGGACGGACGGTCTCGGCCGCGGGCAGCCCGACATTCCGGTCCTCGCCGGGCAGAACCCCGCCTATCTCGCCGCCGCGCTCGAAGCCTATGCCACCGGCCGCCGCCAGAGCGCGGTGATGGGCAACGCCGCCGCGCAGCTGACGCCCGAAGAGCGCGTCGCCCTGGCGCAGCGCTTCGCCGCCATGCCCGGCATCACGCCGGGGCGGGGCGGCAATGGCGATGCGGCAGCGCGCCGGATCGTCGAACGCGGCCTGCCGGAAAAGCAACTGCCCGCCTGCCGCAGCTGTCACGATGCCGCCGGGGCCAAGCGTTTCCCGGTCATCGACGGCCAGCGCGCGGTCTATATCGCCGAACGGCTGCGCCACTGGCGCGGCGAGAAGGAGGTGGTCGACGCGCGCAAGGATCAGGCGACGATGCCGGTCATCGCACGGCGTATTCCGGAGGACATGATCGAACCCGTCGCGCGCTATCTGGCGGGGGAGTGAGCGGCGATTGCCAGCGCGGATCGGTTTCACCTTCACAACGTCACCCCGGACTTGATCCGGGGTCCCGCTTCTTTCCGACGGTAGCAGAAGAAGCGGGACCCCGGGTCAAGCCCGGGGTGACGAACCAGGGTATCGGCGGCAGCACCCTGATCAGGCCACAGAACGTTGGCGCGCCAACGCAATGACAACGGTTCAGTCCGAACGGAAACCGCTCTAGGATGCGCCCGATGGCCCCCGATTTCGACCTCGACCCGCAAACGGTCCTGCGCGCCTATGCCAGCGGCATCTTTCCGATGGCCGACGACCGCGATGCGCCCAGCATCTACTGGGTCGAACCGAAGCTGCGCGGCGTGCTGCCGCTCGACGGGTTCCACCTGTCGCGGTCGCTGCGAAAGCTGATTGCGTCGGACCGGTATCGCGTCACCGCCGACGTGGCGTTCGAGGATATCATCGAACTCTGCGCGCAAAGCGCGTCGGACCGGCCGGAGACATGGATCAACGGCACGATCGAGCGCGCCTTCCTCCGGCTGCACGAAATGGGGTTCGCCCATTCGGTTGAAGTGTGGGACGGCGACCGACTGGCCGGCGGCCTCTACGGCCTCGCGCTGGGACAGGCGTTCTTCGGCGAATCGATGGTCAGCCGCGCGCCCAGCGCGTCGAAGGTCGCGCTGGCATGGCTGGTCGCGCGGCTTAAGGTCGGCGGCTTCCGGCTGCTCGACTGCCAGTTCCAGACCGATCATCTGGCGACGATGGGCGCGGTCGAAATCCCGCGCGAGGCTTATTCGGCGCTGTTGTCCGACGCGCTCGGGATCGATTCGGCGGGCACCGGACTGGTGTCGGGCGCGTTCGACGCGCTCGACCGGCGTGGCGCGCTGGCCGCCGGTGCCGCCCCCGCCCCGGCCGATACCGTGTCGGGACCGGTGTCGGGGAAGGACATCGTGCAGCTCTTGGGCCACACGTCATAGATCGGGTGGAGCACGACGTTCAGCGCCGGACGCTCCTTGAACAGCCAGCCCGAAAAGGCACGCCGCCACTTCGCGTCCGCCCCGCGCACGTCCATCTGCACGAACGCGCCGGTATATTGCTCCTGCTCCCAGGGCGCGGTGCGTTCGCATGCGCGCAGGCGGATGATCACGTCGCCGACGCGCGTCGCCTGTCCGGGCTTCAACGTGAGGTCGCGGGTTTCGCCGTTGCGCTTGTTGAGCAGGCCGACCACCGCGACGCGCTCGGCCATCGGCGTGGCACCGGCGAGCAGGCGGCTGTCGAGGCCGGCATCGACGCTGACGACTTCCGGCGCACCGGGGCGGGGACGGACCGATTCGGGAACCGAGATCTCCGCGTGCGGACCGGTCGACGGCGCCTGTCGCGACTGCCAGCTACGCCAGCCGAACCAGCCGCCGACCGCCAGCAGGACCGCGATCGCCAGCCCGGCCAGCCAGCGGCGGAAATTCACGCGTCGGGGCTCCACGCCTCATAATCGCCGGTGGCGCGCACGCGGGCGCCGCCCTTGTCGAGCACGCCGGGCGGACGATAGGCGAGCGCGGTGCCGGTCTGGTTGGGGACCGGCGGCTTCTGCCACTGGCGCACCGGCGGCAGCGACTGATCGGGCGTGCCCTCGATCTGGTGGTGCAGCCAGCTGAACCATTCGGGCGGCACGCGGCTCGAATCGTTCGATCCTGCATAGATCACCCAGCGGCGCGGATTGCCCGCGGTGTCGCGACCGCCCTCATAATAGGCGTTGCCGAGGTCGTCGGTGCCGACCTGCGTCTTGCCGCGCAGCCCGAGCCAGGTGCCGAAGGTGGCACCGTTCCACCAGGTGAAGACGTTCGCGAGGATTCCCATGCGCGACCGCTTAGCGTGTGGCTGCGCACACGACAATGGGGTGGATCATTTCCATGACACCTTGTCGCCCGCCGCGATACCCAGTTCGGCGGCACGCCCGCCGCCCAGTTCCAGCACCGCCGACACGGGTTCGCCCGAAGGGACCGGCGCTTCGGAAAACGGCACGGTATTCTCGGCGATGGTCGCGATGGTGCGGTCGGGGCGGATGAACAGGATGTCGAGCGGGCTGGGGGTGTTGCGCATCCAGAAATTGGCCACGCGCGGCGGTCCGCCATCGGGAGGATAAGGCGCGAACAACATGCCGGCATCGGGGGCCAGCGGTGGGCGGTACATCAGTCCCTGCTGCTGCTGCGCCTCGGTCGCGGCGACCTCCACGACAAAGCGGTGGGCGGTGCCATCGGCGGTGGTGACGGTCAGCTCAGTCCTGGACAGCGCAGTCTTTTCGTCGCCGGCCTCCTGCTTGCACCCGCCCAGCACCGCCAACAGCGCCGCCGCCGTCAGCCCGGAAAATCGCAATGCTCTCAACGCTGTTACTCGCCAGTTTCAACCATCACGGCCAACGGCCCCTTCTGCCCCTCGACGATCCGGGCGACAAGCCGCTGTTCGGGGTCGACCTCCTCGATCCCGCCGCGCCGCAACGTTTCCATATGGACGAAGACGTCGCCGGGCTTGCTCTCGCGCACCAGGAAACCATAGCCTTTCAAGCGGTTGAACCATTTGACCGATACCGGTTCGAACGGCCCCGCCTGATCAGCCAGCGCGACCCGGTCGGGCCGCTCGACGACGCGGCGCACCGGTTCGACCGCGCTCGACAGGTCGATGTCGAGGATTTCCGCCGCCTGCATCCCGCGTGCCCGGCGCACGGCGTTGCAGGTGATGACTGCCCCTTCGGGCAGGGTACGACGCCCATGGGGTTCGAGGACCGAAAAATGGATCAGGACGTCGCCGATCGCCGGATCGTCGGCGACCGCGAATCCGAAGCCGCGGGTCACGTCGAACCATTTGATCGCGCCCCGCACCGCCGGGACGATCTCTTCGCGCGCAGCCGCCATCGCGGCCGGCTCCGCCTGTCCCATCACGCAATCATCGGCAATCGTTCGCGCTTCCAGACGCATCGTCGCGTGCTCCCCCTGGGGCACACTCTATCACGATGTTTCACGAACGCGACGATTTCTTTACGATGCTACCCGTCCCAGTCCGCATCGTCGTCGGACGCCGGCAGTCCGACGATGCGCCGGGCCAGCGCCGGGGCGTGCCCCGCCCGCACCATCGCCGCGATCTGTTTCTCACGGCGGTCGCGCTCCACCGGCACGGTCGCGAACGGCCCGATGCGCTTGCGTCGGGCAAAGGCGAGCGCCGCGCCCTCCGCCCCCTCCTCCAGCGTGTCGTGGAATTCGCTCGTCTCCTCCTCGCCGACGCCTGCCTGGCGCAGCGCATCGCGCACCCGCCGCGCGCCCAGCCCGCGCCGGGTCATCGACGCCACCCGCGCCTCGGCAAAGGCGCGGTCGTCGACATAGCGCAGCTCGGCCATGCGGTCGGCCAGCGCATCCACATCGATCTCCCCCTCCCGCCCACGCTCGCGCAGCTTGCGGTGGAGATAGGCGACCAGCTTCGCCCGCGTGGTCGCATAGCGTTCAACATAGCGTAAGGCGGCGCGTTCCAGGGCGGGCTGGTCGAGCGGTGGCAGCGGGCGGCGCGGGTCTCGGGACATGCGCCATGTTTGTGCCACACTGGGCGGCGATTTTGAAATCAACTGTGCCGCGCGGCCCTTTGCCGCTATGGCGACACGCTTCGAACGCCGCGTATCGCGCGAACGGGCCTGAGAGTTGGACAAGAATGACGACGAATCTTGAAGGAAGTGTTGCAGTTTCGCTGGAAGCGACCCCGACCGTGGACGCGTTGCCACGCCGGTTCGCCGACTTCGCGACGCTGGGCGACGCGATGGATTATGCGGCGCAGGGCTCGCGCGGGCTGAACTTCCACGACGCGCGCGGTACGCTGAAGCGCCCCTATCCCTTCCGCGAGATGCGCGAGGATGCGCTGCAACAGGCTTATCGCCTGATCGCCAAGGGCGTGCGTCCCAACGATCGCATCGCGCTGATCGCCGAGACGGGTGCGGAGTTTGCGGCGCTGTTCTTCGGCGTGGTCTATGCTGGCGCATGGCCGGTGCCGCTGCCGCTGCCCACCTCGTTCGGCGGGCGCGAGGCCTATGTCGAACAGCTGCGGGTGCAGCTGGCCAGCTGCGATCCCAAGACGCTGTTCTACCCGGCCGAACTGGAAGCGATGGCGGGCGAAGCGGCGCGGATCGCCGGGGTCGAAGGCATTGATTGGGAAAGTTTTTCGACCGCCGAAGCGGTCGCGGTCGAGCTGCCCAAGGCGTCGAGCGACGATATCTGCTACCTGCAGTATAGCAGCGGATCGACCCGCTTCCCGCATGGGACCGAGATCACCCATGCCGCGCTGCTGAACAACCTGTCGGCGCACAGCCATGGCATGCAGCTGGTCGATCAGGATCGCTGCATTTCGTGGCTGCCCTGGTATCACGATATGGGGCTGGTCGGCTGCTTCCTGTCGGTCGTCGCCAACCAAGTTTCGACCGACTATCTGAAAACAGAGGATTTTGCCCGCCGTCCGCTGGCATGGCTGGACCTCATCACCCGCAATACGGGCAATTCGATTTCCTACTCGCCGACCTTCGGCTACGACATCTGCGCGCGGCGCATGTCGAGCCAGACCAAGGCAGCGGACCGGTTCGACCTGTCGCGCTGGCGGCTGGCGGGCAATGGCGCGGACATGATCCGGCCCGATGTGATGCAGTCGTTCGTCGACGCCTTCGCCGATGCCGGGTTCAAGGCGTCGGCGTTCCTGCCGTCCTATGGCCTTGCCGAGGCGACGCTGGCGGTGGCGATCATGCCGCCGGGCGAGGGCATCATCGTCGAACTGGTTGAAGAGACGGAACTTTCCGGCGGCACCGGCCGCGCCGACCGGCCGCAGCGGTATCGCGCGATCGTGAATTGCGGGAAGCCGGTGAAGGACATGACGGTCGAGATCCGCGAAGAGGACGGCACCCCCCTGCCCGAACGCGCGATCGGCAAGGTCTGGTGCAAGGGGCCGTCGCTGATGAGCGGATATTTCCGCGATCCGGAGGCGACCGCGGCGTGCATGGTCGACGGGTGGCTGGACACCGGCGACATGGGCTATCTGTCTGACGGATATGTCTATATCGTCGGCCGGGCCAAGGACATGATCATCGTCAACGGCAAGAATCACTGGCCGCAGGACATCGAATGGGCGGTGGAGCAGCTGCCCGGGTTCAAGGCCGGCGACATCGCCGCGTTCGCGATCACGACGCCGGGCGGCGAGGAAACGCCAGCGGTGCTGGTGCAGTGCCGGGCGTCGGACGAGGGTGAGCGGCTGCGGCTGCGCGAGGAAATTCGCGAGCGAGTCCGGTCGGTTACCGGCATGAACTGCGTGATCGAACTGGTCCCGCCGCGCACCTTGCCGCGGACGTCGTCGGGGAAGCTCAGCCGGGCGAAGGCGCGGAAATTGTATCTGGAGGGTGAGATCAAGCCTTACGCCATCGCGGCGTGAGCGCTTGGGGATAGCCCCCTCCACCACCGCTTCGCGGCGGTCCCCCTCCCCACCTTGTGGGGAGGATTTAATGCTTTCCTACAAGGCTTCGGACAGCTAGGTCAGAAATCGGCCTTGCCCTTCCGGTTCGACCGGGATAGAGGCCGCGTCCGCACACGAGTGTAGCTCAGCTGGTAGAGCATCGGTCTCCAAAACCGAGGGCCGGGGGTTCGAATCCCTCCACTCGTGCCAGCGCGCCGCCGCGCCGATCCCCGAAACTGATGGACTGGATTCGACGACGATGTTCCGCGCGCTGTACGACTGGACGCTCCGCCTTGCCAATCATCGCCATGCGGTGCGCAGCCTGGCGGTCGTGTCGTTCTGCGAAAGTTCGTTCTTTCCGATCCCGCCCGATGTCGTGCTGGTGCCGGTCATCCTGCAGCACCGCACCCGCGCCTATCAGATCGCGGCGATCTGCACGATCGCGTCGGTGCTGGGCGGGATGGTCGGCTATGCCATCGGCTATTTCCTGTGGGACACGGTCGGCGCGTGGGTCATCAACCTGTACGGGTTGCAGGACAAGGCGGCGAAGTTCCAGGCGGGCTTCGCCGAATATGGCGCGGCGATCATCCTGCTCAAAGGACTGACGCCGATCCCGTTCAAGCTGGTGACGATCGCGTCGGGCCTCGCCAAGTTCAACTTCGCGCTGTTCGTCCTCACCGCGACGATCACTCGCGCCTTCCGCTTCTTCCTGATCGCGTTCCTGCTCAAGAAATATGGCGCGCCGGTGCAGGAGTTCATCGAGAAGCGCCTGACGATGATCGGCATCCTGCTGGTCGTCGCGCTGGTCGGCGGGTTCGCGGCGGTCAGCCTGTTGTAACCGTTTCGGATACGATTGCCGGAATCGTCGCGAAACGATCCTTCTGCCAAGAGCCGCCCCAGCGCGATGGTCGCGCGTGGGGGGACAGAAATGAAATGGACGATGGTCGCCGCAATGACGGCGGTGCTGGGGGCGGCGCCGGCATGGGCGCAGGACAGGCCGTTCGACCCGTATGGCGATGGTGGCGAGGTCACCTATCGCGACCCGATGACCGGGTTCCGGGTCGAGGTGGCGGGCGGCTATGACCGGCTGGAAATCAATTACGTCGACGACGACACCAAATATTATGATGGCGCCGACGGTATCCGCTATGGCGGCGAGATCGGATATGATGTCGCGATCGGCGGCACGGTGCTGCTGGGGGCCTATGGCGGCTATGCCGGGGCGTCGACCAAAAGATGCGACGATATCGGGTTATCGATCGAGCTGTGCCAGAAGGCGAAGGGCGAATGGTCGGGCGGGGTCCGGCTGGGGCTGCGGGTGGCCGAGCGGGCGCAGGTCTATGGCAAGGTCGGCTATGCGTCGATGCCGCTGGAGTTCCGCTATAATACGGATCGCACGACCGAGACCTATGCCGGGATGCACTTCGGGCTGGGTGGCGAGATCGGGCTGGGCAGCGGCGCCTTTGCGAAGGCGGAACTGGTCGCGACCAATTTCCGGACGAAGGACCGGATCTACGAAGGGCTGAATTTCGACCGGCGGCATGCGGTGGCCGGGTTGGGCTATCGGTTCTGAGGGGTTCGGCGCGTCGGGGTCCCGCGTTTCGCGCCAGAAGAAGAAGCGGGACCCCGGGTCAAGCCCGGGGTGACGATGGGGGAGCGGCGAGGTGGAAGCGCGGTCGGCCGGCCCCGTAGCAGGGGGGCCGGCAGGCCCCTGCCCCGCACGCTTGCTTCCCGCTTCCGAGATCGCTAGATACCATGCCCAATCCGACAGCGTGGATGGGCCGCGCCGGTTCCCAGAAGGGACCGGACGGGGCCTTGTGTCCGGCGGTCGGTCGAACCGATAATGAAGGTCATGCACGTGGCGAAAGTTACCCCCGTCGAATTCATGCGGCAGGTCCGGGCCGAAACCGCCAAGGTGACGTGGCCGACGCGCAAGGAAACGGTGATGACCGCGGTGATGGTCGTCATCATGACGACGCTGCTGGCGGTCTTCTTCCTCGGCGTGGATTCGGCGTTCGACGCGATCGTCAAGGGCCTGCTGCGGCTCGCGCAGTAACCGCGCTCGCACCCCCTATAGCTTTAAGGACACCCATGTCGCGCTGGTACATCATTCACGCCTATTCCGGGTTCGAGGGCAAGGTCCGCGATTCGATCCTGTCCGAAGCGACGCGCCTCGGCCTTGACCATGCGGTCGAAGCGATCGAGGTCCCGACCGAGAATGTGACCGAAGTCCGTCGCGGCAAGAAGGTGCAGTCCGAGCGCAAGTTCATGCCCGGCTACGTGCTGGCGAAGCTGGACCTGAGCGACCAGGTCTATCACCTCGTCAAGAACACGCCGAAGGTGACGGGATTCCTGGGATCGTCGGGCAAGCCGCAGGCGATCAGCGAGGCGGAAGCCACGCGGATGCTGAACAGCAAGGAAGAGGCCGCCGCCTCCCCTGCCAAGACCAAGATCAAGGTCGATTTCGAGATCGGCGATTCGGTCAAGGTGCTGGACGGCCCGTTCGCAAGCTTCAACGGCGTGGTCGAGGAACTGGACTTCGACAAGTCGAAGGTGAAGGTCAGCGTGTCGATCTTCGGGCGTGCGACGCCAGTGGAACTGGATTTCGAGCAGGTGGAACGAAGCAAGTAAGGCGAAAGCCGAAACTTGCTGTCCGCACACGAATAGCGAACGCTATTCGTGAGACGGCGGACACCGGCCGGCGGGTGCAACCCGACCGACGTTAGCGGCGTAGGGCGAAGGCCCTGCGCCGTTTTTGCATTGGCTAACTCCGCAGCTACCAATCAGGAAATACGATATTCGACACTTCCACTCTGTACCTCGTTGATTGCTGCGCTAAGATGAGAATTAGAAGCGCATGCTGATGCGAGAATATGGCTAGGAAAAGCTGATGGATGTACAGCAATCTGACATTGATAATCTGGAAGAACGGGTCAAGAAGCTCTCCTACCAAACGTATTTGCCTGTACTGCGCATGTCGAACGTTCGGAGCTTCAATCGCCAGACAATCAATTTCGACTTTCCTGTAACCGCAATCATTGGAACAAATGGCGGCGGAAAATCTACAGTTCTAGGCGCAGCTGCGCTTGCTTACAAAAGCATAAAGCCTGGGGACTTTTTTCCCAAGTCTAATATTGGTGACAATAGCATGGCGAACTGGAGGATTGATTATGAGATCATCGATCGCTCCGTGAATAAAGCAGCCCCCTTCACAAGAAACGCTCGTTTCGTATCTGCAAAATGGCGCCGTGATAACATTCCAGATCGAGAGGTAATTTTTATCCCGATCCAGCGCACGGTGCCAGCAAACGAGCAAGCAAAATTTAAACATTTCATTGGCTTGGTTCAAAAGAATAAAGACGATATTGTCATTGAATCTATTGAGCAAGACATTCTAGCTAATGTGGGCCGTATATTGGGGAAAGATGCATCGGGATACCAGCGCATATCTTTAAAAACTGATCCGAGCAAATCGATCCTGGTCGGCTTGAAAAAAAATAACGACTATTCTCAATTTCATTTTGGGGCAGGCGAAGCCTCAATCATCGATATGGTTATCAAACTGGAGGCTGCTAGTGATAACGCGCTGATACTTATCGAAGAGATTGAGAATGGCCTACATCCGCTCGCAACAAGAAAGATGGTCGAGTACTTATTCGACGTAACCAAACGCAAAAAGTGTCAGATAATTTTTACGACACATTCTGAGTACGCTTTAGACGTACTTCCTCCTAAGGCAATATGGGGGTGCATTGACGGCGTTGCATATCAAGGCAAGTTGACTATCGAAAGCCTGCGAGCGCTCACCGGCGCTGTAGCAAAAGACAGAGCAATTTTCGTTGAAGACGAATTTGCAGCCGACCTGTGTAACGAAGTAGTTCGACAATACGCCCCCGAACTGTTAAGCCAGACAGAAATTCATAAAGCCGGCGGATTCCCGTATGTTGTGGAAGTTCTAAAGCATCACAACTCCAATCCTACTATTAAGAACAAGGCAGTTGCCGTTATAGACGGCGACAATCCCTCACTATCAGAACCCAATGACTACGTTTTGGAGTTACCTGATGGCGCCCCCGAAGCTGTCGTTTTTGGTTATATTCTTAATAATGCGGAAAAAGTTGCAGCATTGGTTCAGCAACGATGCCAATGCCCCTCTATTTCACAAGATAATATTGTCAAAGCAATTAAGAAAGTTTCTGTAGACACCACCGATCATCATCTTTATTTTGTAAAACTAGGCGACGAACTTGGATATATATCCGAGATAATTGTTCGGCGAGGACTTTGCTCAATTTATGTTCAAAATTCTAGCGCCGAACTAAAGCCACTCGTTGAAGGGTTGCGGGAGAAACTTGGATCATAGCAACTCCAAAAGGGGCAGCACATTCCTGAAACGGCACTGCTGGGTAATCCAAGCCTGTGGAGGTGAGGGATATGGCCCTCACCCCTTCCGCAACGCCATCTCCAACGCCACCTCCCACCCGCCCGGCTCCCACTGCGTCCGGCGCCCACCCCGCCGCCACTCCAGCTGCGCATATTCGACCATCCGCATCTCCTCCTCGGCCAGCAGCAACCCGGCACGATAGTCCTTCGCCTTCCGCTCGATAAACGCCGCATTGCTCTCGCCGCGCTTCGGGGCGAGGTCGGGGTTGGCGAGGCCTTTGGCCCGCTTGTCGTTCCACGCGATCATCTGCATCGCCTGGTGCACGGTCATCGCCGGGATCGGCGGGGGATCGTTGTGCTGCCAATGGTCGTGGACGTTCGCCTCCGGCAGCGAGCTTTCGAGCAGCGCCAGTTCGAGGCGTTCGGACCCGACCGCCAGCGCGACGCGCATTTCGCGGGCGAAGCCGGGATGCGAGCGTGCGCGGGCGTAGAAGCTGCTATGGGCGAAGCCGGCGGCGGCTGCGGAGAGGCGGACATTGGCGGTGGCGCTCAAGGCGGCGAGGAAGCGTTGTTCGGCGTCGCGGTCTATCGTGCGGGTCTTGGAGACGCGCAGTTGCAGGCGGCCTTTCGAACGGACGACGCGCGCCGGCCCCTCCGTCTGCTCGGGCTTGGCGAGGCGGGCGGCGGCGAGGGTCAGGGCGGCCTCCCAGCGCTGGGCGAAGTCGGGGTCGGCGTTGCGGCGCTTGGTGAGCATCGAGCGGTTGAGGCCGGTCGTGCGGGCGGCGTCGCGGGCGTTGCCGGTGCGTTCGAGTTCGGCGAGGAAGGCGGCGTTTTGCAGCGCCTGCTTGCGGCTGTACGGGCGGGGTTTGCGGTCGGACATGGCGCCAGAGGATCAGGCGGAATCCTACATTGCAAGGGGGGCGCTTTTGCGCTAAGCGCGCCGCTTCCCAAACGACAGTTTTGGAAACCATGGCGGGAGGCCGGCCCATTGGGCCGCGCCGCACGAACCGCTAAACTTGAAAGAGAGTGATACCCATGGCCAAGAAGATTACTGGCTACATCAAGCTGCAGGTGCCGGCGGGCGAAGCCAAGCCGTCGCCGCCGATCGGCCCGGCGCTGGGTCAGCGCGGCGTGAACATCATGGAATTCTGCAAGGCGTTCAACGCCCAGACCGGTGACACGGCGAAGGGCACCCCGCTGCCGACGATCATCACCGTTTATGCCGACCGTTCGTTCAGCTTCGAGACGAAGACGCCGCCGGCGACGTACCTCATCAAGCAGGCGATCAACCTGAAGTCGGGTTCGAAGGAACCGGGCAAGGTGAAGGCCGGCAGCATCAAGCGGTCGCAGCTGAGCGAAATCGCCACGATGAAGATGAAGGATCTGAACGCCAACGACATCGACGCGGCGACGAAGATCATCGAAGGTTCGGCCCGCGCGATGGGCCTCGAAGTGGTGGAGGGTTAAGACTGTGGCCAAGCTGACCAAGAAGGCGAAGACCCTCGCCGCTGCCGTCGATGCGCAGAAGCTGTACGGCGTCGATGAAGCGATCGCGCTCGCCAAGACCCATGCGACCGCCAAGTTCGACGAAACGATCGAAGTCGCGCTGAACCTGGGCGTCGATCCGCGTCACGCCGACCAGATGGTCCGCGGCGTCGTGACCCTGCCCAAGGGCACCGGCAAGACCGTGCGCGTCGGCGTGTTCGCCCGCGGCGCGAAGGCCGAGGAAGCCACCGCAGCGGGTGCCGATGTCGTCGGTGCCGAAGATCTGATGGACGCGATCCAGGGCGGCAAGATCGACTTCGATCGCTGCATCGCGACCCCGGACATGATGGGCCTGGTCGGTCGTCTCGGCAAGATCCTGGGTCCGAAGGGCCTGATGCCGAACCCGAAGCTCGGCACGGTCACGATGAACGTCGCGGCTGCGGTCGAAGCGGCCAAGGGCGGCCAGGTGGAATACCGCGTCGAAAAGGCCGGCATCATCCATTCGGGCATCGGCAAGGCGTCGTTCTCGGCCGCCGACCTGCGCGAAAACTTCGACGCACTGGTCGACGCCGTGGTGAAGGCCAAGCCGGCGGGCGCAAAGGGCAAGTATGTCCGCAAGGTTGCGGTCAGCTCGTCGATGGGCCCGGGGATCAAGGTCGATACGGCTGAGGTTGCAGGCGCGTAAGCGCCGACGCCGTGCCGCAGGGCACGGCCCGAGGCCGGCCAGCGGGGGCGCAAGCTCCCGACCGCCGATGCGGGATTTACTCCCGCGTCGGCCGACAAACAGAACAAGGGTCGGAGGCTTTCGTGCTTCCGGCCCCTTTTGTCGTGTCGTTGCTGGAGCCGGGAGCTTCCGACACAATGGATCCCGGCCTTCGCCGGGATGACGGGGGTGGTTGGGTGTCCGTCCATGTCCGGATTTGATCCGCGGTAGCGGCTCAACGGGCGCGGAAGAAGAATCGGGACCCTGGGTCAAGCCCGGGGTGACGGTTGGGGGGAGCGTTGCCTTCCTCTTACAGGTTCCCCTGTTCCTCCTCCGGCACGTCGTCATCCGGGCCGTAATAGAGCGCCGCGCATTCCTCGCGCAGGCAGCCGCCTTCGATCACGATATCGTCGCGATAGGCGTCGGCGATGAAGCTGAGGGTGTCGATGTGGCGATCCTCGAAATACATTTCGTGGACGTCGTCGCGGCCGGCGCCATAGACGACGCGGGCGACCTTCGACCAGATCGAGGCCATGGTGCACATGCCGCAGGGTTGCAGCGTGGAGTAGAGCGTCGCACCGCGCAGTTCCATGTCGCCGACCCCCTCGCATGCGCGGCGGATCGCCATCATCTCGGCATGGGCGGTGGCGTCCGGCAGCTCCTGCGTCTGGTTGGGTTCGGCGGAGAGCACCTTGCCGTCGCGGACGATGATCGATCCTAGCGGGGAGCAGGACGGGTCGTCGCCCTTGGTCCGGGCGATGGCGATCGCCTGTCGCATCCAGTGTTCGTCTTGGGGCGTCAGCATCGGCAATTCCCTTCGCCGCGCTGAACGCGCCGGGGCGCCGAAGGATCAGTCGGCGGCGGCGAGGATGTCGTCGCTCGACGCGGCATGCACGTCCAATCGCGCGAGCAGCGCCAGCACCGCATCCCACCAGCGCCAGAAAGCGACGAGGTCGGCGGCGTCGCGGACATAGGGGGTGTGGCCGGGGACGAGGCTGGGCGAGTGATAGGCGAAGTTGAGGACGCGCGTCCCCTCCCCCACCGCGACGCGGATCGCTTCCAGCACGTCCGCGAGCGGCATGTCCTCGGGCGTGAGCGCGACGCGGTGGAGCAGGCCGAGGCGGGCGAGGACGCCGCGCCCGCGCGGGATCCGGCCGGCGGCGCGGTAGAGATGCGCGCCGCCGCGGCGCAACCGGCCGGTGAAGACGGTGGTCAGCGGCAGTTCGACGATGCCGCCATCGGGACCGGTGCGGAAGGCGTGGTTGGCGATGGCGCGATAGTCGGGACCGCCCTGCGCGCCATAATCGTAGCGGGCGCGCATCGAGCTATCGAGGCGATAGCCGCGGGCCGCCAGCAGCTTGAGGGTGTTGGGACCGAGGCCGTAGCGGCCGGCGCGATAGACGGTCGGCGCGGTGCCGATGATCGCGGTCAGCGCATCGGTCAGGCGGTCGAGCTTGGCCCCCTCCAGTGCCTTGGGCAGGTTGCCGGCGAAGCTGCTGTGATTGGACAGCGCCTCGTCGAAGGGCGGGTTGACCCAGGGGTGGAGCTGCGCACCGATGGTCGCATCCCCCTGCGCCATCACCGCGCGCAGGGCGTCGATCGCAGCGGGATCGGTCGCGACCGGATAGTCGACAAGGTAGCCGCTGCGCGCGCCCATCCCCGCCAGACGCGCATGGGCGTCGGGCAAGGCGGCGGTGGTCGCCACGCCCCAGCCATCGTGGCGGAAGGGCGCGCGCCAGTCGAATTCCTCCTCGGTATCGACAAGCAAGGTGAAGCGGGTGCCGAAGCCGGCGCGCCACACGACCGGCCGGCCATCGGCGGGCCGGAAGGGCGGGCTCACCGCTGCTGCGCCTGCCCGACCTCCACCGCGTCCGCCGCCGGCAGGCGCAGCGTCAGCGTGGCGGTGCCGAAGACCAGCGTGCCGCCCAGTTCGCTGGCGAGGTTGCGGGCGAGGCGGAGGGCAAAGCCGGTGCCGAGCAGCGACTGGTCGCCTTCATCATCGTCGACGTCGAACACGCTGTCGCCGGGCCATGCGTCCAAGGCCTGCGGCCGGTCGAGCACGATCGCGACATGGCCGTCGCCCTCCAGCCCCATGCGGACATAGATGGATTCCTCCGCCTCGCCCGCCGAGACGAGCGTCGCGAGCAGGCGGGCGAGCAGGCGTTCGACCGCGCGGCGGTCGCCCGATACCGACAGGTCGGTCGGCTCGATCTCCAGCAGCGTGCCGCGCAATTCGCACAGCGAGGCGAGGTCGGCGGCGATGACGTCGAACACCGGGCGCAACGCCACGCTGTCGGCGCGCAGATCGAGCGCGTCGCCATCGATCCGCGCGGCGAGGTCGAGATCGTCGATAACGGCCACGAGGTCGCGCGAATGGTTGAGGATCGCCCCGGCCCGGTCGCGATAGACCGGCGGCACGGGGCCGAGCAGCTGCGCCTCGATCATCTCGGCAAAGCCGGCGATGGCACCGGCGGGGGTGCGCAGTTCGTGGACCAGCTGGCGCAGTTGCGCCACGCCGGCGTCGCGGTTGGCGACCGGTTCGGCGCGTTCGTCGCTGCGCGGACGGCGGGCGGTGCCGCGATAGCCGGTAAAGCGACCGGTCGCATGGTCGAAGGCGGGAACGCCGGCCACGCTCCATTCGCCAGCCGCATCGCTGTCGCCGCCGATCACCAGCCGGGCGTCGCGGAACGGGCTGCGATGGCGCAACGCTCCGGCCGCTACCCCGTCGAAGCGCGCGGTGCCGGGCGCGGCGCCGAAATCGAGCGACAGGCCGATCAGCGGCGCGCGGCTGACACCGTCGACCCAGCGGATCAGGCCGGCGGCGTCGGTTTCGAAGCGGAAGCTGTCATGGGTGCTCGCGGGCGGCGGCGGGGGCGGAGCGTCCTGGTTGCGCTCGAACGCCTCGATCCGGGCCATGACGTCGACGATGCGGAACGGGCCGGCGGGGTCGGCTTCGGGGGCAGCGTCGTCGCCTGTTTCCGCGTCGACCGCCCCGGACGTCACCCCAGCGGACGCTGGGGTCTCTGTGGGGTGAGCGTCGTCCGACTGCGGCGGGAGATCCCAGCCTTCGCTGGGATGACGTTCCTGGGTAGAGGGTGCGGACGCGGCGATGGCCGATACATCTTCGGCGTCGGCCGCCGGCGTTGAGCGCTCCGCATCGAACGCAGCCGTCGTCCCGGCCGAGGCCGAGGTTTCTGCGGGGCGGGCGTCGTCCGGCTGCGGCGAGAGACCCCAGCCTTCGCTGGGGTGACCGCTTGTGGCGGATGCGGCGACGTCTTCCGCCGCCCGCTCGTCGCCCAGCACGAGGTCGGTGCTGCCGAAGCTGTCGAGCGCGCGGGTGACGGCAGGGTCGAGGTCGCGGCGGTTGCGGACCACGCCGCGCGCCGCCGAGCCGAGGCGCGGCAACAGCGCCAGCCATTCGCCGACCGACAGCGTGGCGCTGCGCAGCACCGGCACCGCCGCCTCGATCACGTCGGTCGCCAGCAGGTCGACCAGTTCGGCAGGCGGGCGGGCATATTCGAGGTCGCGGGCGCTGGCGACGCGGACGGTGCGCGGCACGCCGTCGCGCAATTCGCGTAGTAGCGCGATGGCGCGGGGATCGGGGCTGGCGCGACCGCGCCCGATCAGGTCGACCAGCTGCCGCCAGGCGGACGCGCGCGCACCCTCGCCCGTCAGATCGGAGGCCAAAACCGTTTCGAGGCTGTCGTCGAAGCGCACCGCGTTCCCGTTACTCGCACCCGCGCAAAGCCGGGGTGCCTACGACCCTTAACGCCGACGTCGTTAATACGGAACTGCCCATTTTCGGCACGTCGCAATGTGGGACAATTGCGCTTCCGCGTAATTTTATAATGCTGTAGGCAGGGCAATCATTCGGACCCTAACACGGAACACTATCATGGCTTTCGATCGTATCGACCGGCAAATCCTTGCCCTGTTGCAGGAGGACGGGCGGATGACGAACGTCGAACTGGCCGAGCGCGTCGGGCTGACCGCCCCGCCCTGCCTGCGCCGCGTCCGCGCGCTGGAAGAGGCCGGCGCGATCCGCGGCTATCATGCCGCGCTCGATCCCCGGCTGCTGGGGTTCACGATCACGGTCTTCGCGCTGGTCAGCCTGAAGAGCCAGGCGGGCAGCGACCTTGCCGCGTTCGAGGAGCATATCGCGACGATCCCCGAGGTGCGCGAATGCCATATGCTGAACGGCGAGATCGACTTCATCCTCAAGATCGTCGCGGCGGACCTCGAATCCTTCCAGTCGATGCTGACGACGCAGCTGATTACCGCGCCCAATGTGGCGAGCGTGAAGACGTCGCCGACGGTCAGGACGTCGAAGGCGCTGCCGGGGATTCCGGTTTCCGCCGGGGAGTGATTACCCTCTCCCGGCGATAAGCCACCCCGTTCGGTTCGAGCAGCTTCGAGCTTGTCGAGAAGCGTCTGTCGAGAACACCCGCCCAGCGGAACCCCGTTCTCGATACGCGCTCTCGACTTCGCTCGATCGCTACTCGAACCAAACGGGGTGGTTGGGATGGAAACGGAGTGATCGGGACTGCCGCCCCCTCCCCCAAACGAAAACGGCCCGGACCATCGCTGGTCCGGGCCGTTTCGCGTTCGGGTCACCCGATCAGTTGTTGCCGACCGCCGGGGTCGACGCGACGATGCGGGGATTGTCGACGTAGAAGGTCCAGAAGCTGGCGATTTCGGCGCGCGGGCCGGTGGTCGTCACCTTGCCGAACGCCGCCTTCGCTTCCGCCGCCTGGCCGGCACGGGCATGGGCGATGCCGATGCGGGTGTTGGCTTCGTCGGCGTCGATCCCGCCCTTTTGCAGCGCGAGATTGTACATCTCGACCGCCTTGGCGTTGTTGCCGGTCGCCAGATAGACGTTGCCCGCCGCCATCGCCGGACGGCCGTTCGGGCCGGACTTGGCGCGGGTTTCGAGCGCGGCGGCCGAACCATCGGCCTTGATCTGGGTCTGCGCGGTGGTGCGGACGGTGTTGAAGATCGCGGCCGAGGCCGGGATCTTGCCCGAGGCGCGCCCTTCGTCGATCACCGCGACGGTTTCATAGGGCAGGCCGATGTCCTGCGTGGTCTGGACATAGTCGCGATAGTCGTTCTGGTCGGCGAGCGACTTGGTGTCGCGCATCAGGCGCAGAATGTCGACGCGCGCCTGGTTGCCGAGCGTCGCGCCCTTGTTGTCCGCGCGGTCGCGGAACAGCGCCAGCACGGTGCGCCAGTTCGCCTGGGTCGGATAGTCGGCCAGCTTGCGGCGCGCCCACTGTCCCGCCTCGACCGGACGGTTCGAGCGATAGAGCTGCGAGATGGCGAGGTCGTACCAGCCTGCCGGCACCGGCTGACCGGCGGCCTTGCGCGCGGCCATCACCTTTTCGAGGCTGGCGAGGCCCTGATCGACTTGACCCTTCTGGATCGCGATGCTGGCAAGGCGCAGTTCGAGGTCGGGTTCGTTATAGCCGGCCTGCTTGGCGCGTTCGAAATTCTGCACCGCGACATCGGTCTGCTTGGTGTCGAGCGCGAGGACGCCGCGGTTGTAATAGAGGCCGCCGCGCTCTTCGGGCTTCAGCTTCGGGCTGGCGAGCAGTTCGTCGATCGCCGCGGCGAGCGCCGGGCGGTCGTTCTTCGCCTGCGCATTCTGCACCTTCAGCTGGGCGAGGAAATAGGCCTCGTCCTGGTTGCCGGCGGTCATCGCGGCCTGCATCGCGGCGATCTGCTGATCGGCGGCGGCGAAATTCTTGGCCTTGATCGCGGCGTCGGCGGCGAGCGCGGCGGTGCGGAAGGCTTCGCCGACCTGAATCTGCGGCGCGGCGGCTGCGTCTTCCTTCTTCTTGCGCTGGGCATCGGCGGTCGGGGCGACGACCAGGGTCGCACCCATGCCGAGCAGGGCGGCCAGGGCGGCCTTGGAAACGAACGTCATGCCGTGATCTCTCCCGAAAACTGGTGCCAGGCGCGCGCCCGGCAGGCGCGGCCCATCTAGGTCGAACCATGCGTCCGCACAAGCACACGCACGTAACGATGCGTTGCCGGACCTGCGCTGAACGCGCGTTGAACGGTTCGGGTCCGTTGTGCGATCCGGCGGTGCCGGATCGACGCGGTGCCGGTTTCGCGCGAGCGGACCAACCCCCCCATCCCCTTTGACGTGTCGGTTTGCGGCCGATAGGCGGCTCGCGATGATCGCGATCCTGTCCCCCGCCAAGACGCTCGATGATACGAGCACGCTGCCCGACCTGACGTGGAGCGCGCCGCGCTTTCCCGAGGAGAGCGGGCAGATCGCGCGCGGCGCGGCGCGGCTGGGCGCGAAGAAGCTGGGCGAGCTGATGCGGATTTCGCCCAAGCTGGCCGAGCTGAATGCCGGTCGGTATCGCGCGTTCGACGGTGCGGAGGAGCGGCCAGCGCTGCTGGCGTTCGCGGGCGACGTCTATGCCGGGTTCGACGCCAAGTCGCTGGAGACGGCGCAGTTCGATTTCGCGCAGGACCATGTGCGGATCCTGTCGGGGCTGTACGGACTGCTGCGGCCGCTCGACGCGATCAAGCCCTACCGGCTGGAGATGGGCACGCGCTGGGCGCCGGGGCGGGCGAAGGATTTGTACGCGTTCTGGGGGGACCGGATCGCGGAATTGCTGGCGGAGGATGTCCGGGCGAGCGGGTCGGACGTGGTGCTGAACCTCGCCAGCCAGGAATATTGGCATGCGGTGGCGGGCAAGCTGCCGGGCGATGTGCGGGTGATCGAGGTCGATTTCCGCGAGGACGGGCCGGACGGGCCGCGCTTCGTCAGCTTTCATGCGAAGCGGGCGCGGGGGATGATGGCGCGGTGGATGTGCGAGCATCGCGTGACCGAGGTCGAGGCTATGCACGGGTTCGATAGCGACGGGTATCGGTTTGCGGGGGCTGAGGGGGATCGGTGGATGTTTTTGCGCGGGTGAATGGGGCCTGATCGCCTCCGCCACGTAAATCCGCTCGGTTCGAGCAGCTTCGAGCTTGTCGAGAAGCGTCCGTCGAGAACCTCCCGTTTGAGGCACCCCCTTCTCGACTTCGGTTCTCGACAGGCTCCAACCTGCGCTCGAAGCAAACGGGAAAGAGAACGGAAGGCCGCGGACCTTACGAAAACACCGCGATCAGCCCCGCGATCACCGACGACCCGGCCAGCGGCCCGACGAACATGACCAGCAGGAACAGCCCGATGCTGCCGATCATCACCCGTTCCTGCGGGCAGGTCAGGCGCGCCGGCGGCTTGGGCGGTTCATAGCCGTCGGGGGGCGGTGGCCAAGCGTTGGAGTCATAGAACATCGCGCTTCTCCCGATCCCGCGCCGGTATCCGCGCGGCGACGACGATCGCCGCGCTGGACAACAGGATCGAGGATACCAGCGCGCCGATCGACAGCAAACCGGCCGGGGTGACATGGACCCCTGCCCTTAGGCGCAGCTTGCGCCCGGCGCGCAGCGTCAGGTCGGCGGATTGCGGTTCGTGGAGAGCATGGGGCATGGCGCATCAACGCGGCAAGCCGCCGGGCTATCCCGCTGCGACGGGCAATGTCTTGCCGGTCGTCGCGTCCAGCCCGCGCGCCGTCGCGATGTCGAGCAACGTCGCGCCGATGACGAAGGCGATCGATCCCCAGATCGCGCGATTGCCGGGCGATTTGCGGGCGGCGAGCGCCAGCGCGCTCAGGTCCATCGCGTCGCCCGCCACCCGGTTCCAGACATTGGTAGCATGCGCCGGCGCGGCGAGCAGATTAGCCCCGGCGAGCAGCTCGCGCGCGCCGAAGCCCTTCACCAGCCCTTCATGCCCATCGGCATCCAGCGCGCGGGTGATCCGCTTCGATCCGAGCAGTTCGGCGGCACCGAGCGCGATCGAGAAGATGCCGAGCCCGAAGGCGAGCTTGCGGTAATCCATGGTGAAACCTCCGGTGACGGTCGCCGAACGAACGACAGCCCGACCCGGCAAGTTCCGGAATATTTCATTAACTTACAATAGCTTGATCAAGATCGGAAAAGGCGCCCCCGCTTACGTGGCGGGGGCGCTCCCTCTCCCGACGTCAGGCCGGTTCGGCGACGCGCGGGGCGGCGTCGCGCACCCCGGCGTCGACCGCATCGGCGAACTGCGCGAAATTGGCGTTGAACAGGTCGACCAGCTTGGCGGCGGTGCGGTCATAGGCGGCGCCATCGGCCCAGGTCGACCGCGGGTCGAGGATCGCGGCGTCGACGCCCGGCACCGACACCGGCACCTGGAACCCGAAATAGGGATCAGTGCGGAATTCGGCGTCGTTCAGCGATCCGTCGAGCGCGGCGTTGAGCAGCGCGCGCGTCGCCTTGATCGGCATCCGCCGCCCCTCGCCATATTGGCCGCCGGTCCAGCCGGTATTGACCAGCCAGCACGCGACATTGCCCCTGGCGATGCGCTCCTTCAGCAGATTGCCATAGACCGAGGGGTGGCGCGGCATGAACGGCGCGCCGAAACAGGTCGAGAAGACCGGCTCCGGCTCGGTCACGCCGATCTCGGTCCCCGCCACCTTCGACGTATAGCCCGACAGGAAATGGTACATCGCCTGGTCCGGGGTCAGCTTCGCGATCGGGGGCAGGATCCCGAAGGCGTCGGCGGTCAGCATCACGACGTTGCTCGGCACCGGCCCCATATTGTCGGCCGAGGCATTGGGGATGAAGTCGATCGGATAGGCCGCGCGCGAATTTTCGGCGAGGCTGGGATCGTCGAGGTCGAGCACCCGCGTGTCCGGGTCCATCACGACATTTTCGAGGACGGTGCCGAAGCGCCGGGTCGTGGCGAAGATTTCCGGCTCGGCCTCGGCCGACAGGCGGATCATCTTGGCATAGCAGCCGCCTTCGAAATTGAAGACCGCCGTGTCCGACCAGCCATGTTCGTCGTCGCCGATCAGCGTGCGGCTGGCATCGGCCGACAGCGTCGTCTTGCCGGTGCCCGACAGGCCGAAGAACACCGCCGTATCGCCCTTGGGACCGATATTGGCGGAACAGTGCATCGGCATGGTGCCGGTTTCGGGCAGCAGGAAGTTCAAGAGGCCGAACACCGACTTCTTCATCTCACCCGCGTACTGCGTGCCGCCGATCAGGATCAGCTTTTCGGTCATGCTGACCGCGATCACCGTCTCGCTGCGGCAACCGTGACGCGCGGGATCGGCGCGGAAATTGGGCAGGTCGATGATGGTGAAGTCGGGGACGAAGCCCGCGAGATCGGCGTTTTCGGGGCGGACCAGCATCGTACGGATGAACAGGTTGTGCCATGCCAGCGTATTGATGACGCGGACCTTCACCCGGTGTTCGGGCTGCGACCCGCCGAACAGGTCCTGCACGAACAGGTTCGGTTCGTTGACCAGCTCGGCAAGGAAATCGGCCTTCAGCGTGGCGAAATGCGCCGGGTCCATCGCGCGGTTGGTCTTGCCCCACCACACGGTGTCCTCGGTCACCGCGTCGCGGACCATGAACTTGTCCTGCGGGCTGCGGCCGGTGTGGCGACCGGTGGTGACGACCAGCGGGCCGTCCTTGGCCAGCCGCCCTTCACCGCGCGCGACCGCCAACTCGACCAGCTGCGGCGTGCGCAGGTTCCAGTGCACTTCGGCGCCGGTTTCGATTCCCATTGCGGCCAGGTCGTGTTCGGGCGTGACGATCGCCATGCTTGTTCTCCCTCGGGTATCGACTCGCGGACGGTGGACCCGCCCCGCGATTTGCGGTTGGTTTAGGCGCGGGGATGGTAGCCGTCAAACACGTTAAACAACATTATCGTCGTGATGTTTTGTGGTCGCGACCAATGGGTTAGATGTGGATTTATATGATATATGGCCGCCCTTTCTTCGTCACCCCGGACTTGATCCGGGGTCCCGCTTCTTTTTTCCGGCGTGGGTAAGAAGCGGGACCCCGGGTCAAGCCCGGGGTGACGGTTGGGGGGATATCTCTCGCCAAAGAACGAATGTCCCTCGCTGCCGGCTCGGGGATTGAGCGTTCGCCCCCTTTCCCCTAACCGTCGAGCGTGATGCAGATGGACCTTGTGGCATGACCGCGACGATCGCGCTGGTCGATGACGACCGTAACATCCTGACGTCGGTGTCGATCGCGTTGCAGACCGAAGGGTTCGTCACGCGGGTCTATTCGGACGGCGAGGTTGCGCTGAAGGCCTTTGCCGAGAATCCGCCCGACCTGGCGGTACTCGACATCAAGATGCCGCGGATGGACGGCCTCGAGCTGCTGCGGCGGTTGCGGGAAAAGAGCCGGTTGCCGGTGATCTTCCTGACCAGCAAGGACGACGAGCTGGACGAGGCGCTCGGCCTTGCCATGGGTGCCGACGACTATATCGCCAAGCCGTTTTCGCAGCGCCTGCTGATCGCGCGCATCCGCGCCATTCTGCGCCGCGCCGAACCGGCGCAGGCCGGCGAGCCGGGCAGTCCCGAGGGGAGCCCGCAGGCGGTACTGGAGCGCGGGCGGCTGGCGATGGACCCGGCGCGGCACAAGGTGACGTGGAACGGAGAGAACGTCACGCTGACCGTGACCGAGTTCCTGATCCTCGAAACGCTCGCCAGCCGCCCCGGCATCGTCAAGACGCGCAACCAGTTGATGGACGCCGCCTATCAGGACGACATCTATGTCGACGACCGCACGATCGACAGCCATATCAAGCGGTTGCGCCGCAAGTTCCGGCAGGTCGACAAGGAATTCGATGCGATCGAGACGCTGTATGGCGCGGGGTATCGGTTTTCGGACGAATAGGGTGGGGTTGGTCGGCGGCGATCGCTCGCCTGCTTTCCGCCATGTAGCCGTACCCCCGCGCAGGCGGGGGTCCAGGGCCCCGTACGCACCCGGCGGTATTGCTTGGCTCTGGACCCCCGCCTGCGCGGGGGTACGTCGGCGCGTGAGGGCACGCCACCATGCCCCCCGCTGATCCGCCCGAGGACCTGCCGGTCGACGAAGGCGCGCTGTCGCTGCGCTGGTCGGGCCGGGTGTCGCTCACCCCGCGCATCCTGTTCGTGAACATCTTCGCGCTCGCGCTGCTGGCGGGCGGGTTCTTCTATCTCGACAGCTATCGCGCGCGGATCGTCGACGGACGGGTGGCGCAGGCCGAGCGCGAGGTGCGGTTGATCGCCGAGGCGCTGGCGCTGCTGCCGCCCGACGACCGCACCGACGAGATGGTCAATTTCGCGCGCAAGTCGGGGCTGCGGCTGCGCATCTATGACCGGCGCGGGCGGCTGGTGGCGGACAGCCGCGCGCTGGGCGTGCGCAATTTCCAGCTGGTCGACCCGGACAAGGACGGCTGGCAACAGGATGCCGCCCGCGCGCTCGACGCCGGGATCGATACGGTGGTCGGCAACGACCGCGACCCGCTGTACCGCGAACGTGCCCCCGGGCGCGGCCTGCGCTGGCCCGATGTGGTGACGGTGCGCACCACCGGCGGCACGGCGGCGAGCGTGTGGCGCGCGCCCGACCGGACGCCGGTGGTCACCGCCGCCGCGCCGCTGCCCGAGGATCGGGTGCTGATGGCGACGGTCAACGCGCGCGACATCACCTCGACCGTCAGGACCGAGCGGGCGCGGTTGAGCCTGGTGCTGGCGGTCGCGTTTCTGCTGTCGGTGCTGCTGTCGCTGTTCCTTGCGCGCACCATCGTCCGGCCGATGCGGATGCTGGCCCGCGCCGCGATCCGGGTGCGGCTCGGTCGCGCGCGCGAGGTCGTCGTGCCGCGCCTGCCCAGCCGCCGCGACGAGATCGGGATGCTCGCCCGCGCACTGTCCGACATGACCAGCGCGCTGCGCAGCCGGATCGACGCGACCGAAGCCTTCGCCGCCGATGTGACGCACGAATTGAAGAACCCGCTGGCCTCGCTGCGGTCGGCGGTCGACGGGTTGGGTGCGGTCAAGGACCCCGAGCTGCGCGCGCAGCTGCTGGCAATCGTGCAGGACGATGTGCACCGGCTCGACCGGCTGATTACCGATATCTCCGACGCGTCGCGGCTGGATGCGCAGCTGGCACGGGCGAAGTTCGAGGCGGTCGATCTGGGCGCGCTGATCGGCGCGCTGGTCGCCTATCGCACCGAACGCGGGATCGCGCGCGGCGTGACGCTGCATTTCGACCCGGACGAGCCGCTGGTGGTGCATGGCGAGGGTGCGCGGCTGGAGCGGGTGTTCGCCAATCTGATCGACAATGCCATCTCCTTCTCGCCCCCCGGCGGCACGGTGAGGATCGCGGGCACCAACGACGGCGACCTGATCGAGATCGAGGTGGTCGACGAAGGCCCGGGCGTCCCCCCCGAACAGCGCGAGGCGGTGTTTCGCCGCTTCCATTCGGTGCGACCGGGCGACGAGGCTTTCGGACGACATTCCGGCCTTGGCCTTGCCATCGCGCGGACCATCGTCGAAGGGCATGGCGGTATGATCGCCGCAGAATCACGCAGGGACCACCGCGACGGCGCGCGCTTCGTCGTGCAGCTGCCGGTGGCCGGCGCATGAGCGACGAGCCTCCGCAAACCGTGCATGCCTCGTGCGTCGCGATCGACGGGCGGGGCGTGCTGATCGCCGGGCCGTCGGGGGCGGGCAAGTCCGACCTGACGCTGCGGCTGATCGATGCCGGCGCGATGCTGGTCAGCGACGACTATACGTTGCTGACGGCGCGGGACGGTGTGCTGCGCGCCGCGCCGCCCGCGACCATCGCCGGGCGGATCGAGGTGCGCGGGATCGGTATCGTCGAACGCCCCTATGTCCGCGATGTGCCGGTTGCGCTGTGGATCGCATCCGGCACGCCCGAGCGGATGCCCGAGGCTATGACCCATGTCGTCGCGGGCATAGCGCTGCCCGCCTATACCATGGCATTGCTGGAGGCATCGGCCCCGGCCCGACTCCACCTCATGCTCGACAGGATCGCCCGATGATGCGTCACGCCTCCATCCTGCTCGTCACCGGCATGTCCGGCGCGGGAAAATCGACGGTGCTCAAGACGCTGGAGGACAGCGGCTGGGACATTGTCGACAACCTGCCGCTGCGCCTGCTCGGCAACCTGATCGCCGCCAGCCCGGCCGATGCCGACCGGCCGCTCGCGATCGGCATCGGCACCCGCACGCGCGGCTTCGATGCCGAACAGATCGTCGCCGCGATCCGCGCCCGGCCCGATTTCGGGGTCAGCGTGCTGTTCCTCGACAGCAGCCAGGCCGAGCTGGAGCGCCGTTACAACGAGACGCGGCGACGGCATCCGCTGGCCAGCGACCGCACCGCCGCCGATGGGATCGAGAGCGAGCGCGAGGTGCTCGAACCCTTACGCGCCTTCGCCAACCGGTTGCTCGACACCACCAATTTCTCTCGTGCCGATCTGGCGCAATGGACGCGCGAGACCTTTGCCGAGCCGGACAGCAGCGATCCGGTACTGTCGGTGCTGTCGTTCGGCTTTTCGCGCGGGGTGCCGCGCAACGCCGATATCGTGCTCGACATGCGGTTCCTGCGCAATCCGCACTGGGACCCGGTGCTGCGGCCGGGTACGGGGCTGGACCCCGATGTCGCGGCCTATGTGCAGGCCGATCCGGCGTATGACGCGGCGATCGCTTCGTTCGAGACGATGCTGCTGACCCTCCTTCCCCGCTACCGCGCGGAGGGGAAATCCTATGTCACCATCGCGTTCGGCTGTACCGGCGGTAGGCACCGGTCGGTCCATGTCGCCGAACGGATGGGCGCATGGTTGCGCGCACAAGGATTTTCGCCCACGATACACCATCGCGACCTGGGCACCGCGCCGCAGGATTCGCTGGAAGGCGCGAAGCAGGCGCCATGACGGATGTAGGAACGACGACGAACATGATCGGCCTGGTTTTGGTGACGCACGGACGTCTTGCCGAGGAGTTCGTCGTGGCGATGGAACATGTCGTGGGTCCGCAGGAGCGGATCGGCACGGTCTGTATCGGTCCCGAGGACGATATGGAGGAGCGCCGCGCCGACATCGCCAAGGCGATTGCCGATGTCGATGCCGGTCAGGGCGTGATCGTGCTGACCGACCTGTTCGGCGGGACCCCCAGCAACCTCGCCATCTCGCTGATGGAAACCGGCCGGATCGAGGTGATCGCCGGCATCAACCTGCCGATGCTGATCCGGTTGGGCGGCGCACGCAAGGCGATGAAGGTCGCCGAAGCCGTCGCCGCCGCGCGCGAGGCGGGGCGCAAGTACATCTCTGTCGCCAGCGAAGTGCTGGGCGAGGCGGCGGCGTGAGCGTCACCCGCACCGTCCAGATCACCAACCGCCGCGGGCTGCACGCGCGCGCGAGCGCCAAGTTCGTGACGATGGCCGCCGCCGCCCCGATCGAGGTGAGCGTCGAAAAGGACGGATCGCGGGTGACCGGCACGTCGATCATGGGCCTGATGATGCTGGGTGCCGCCAAGGGCGACCATATCACGATCAGCGCGTCGGGCGACGGTGCCGAGGCGGTGGTGGGGCAGTTGTGCCAGCTGGTCGAGGATCGCTTCGGCGAGGATTGAGCGGGCGGGCGAACTGCTTCCCACCGTTACCCCGCCCCGCACGTCATCCCAGCGAAGGCTGGGATCTCCTAGTGATAGGGCGCTACAGGAGCCGCTCGATGCCCCAGCCTGCGCTGGGGCGAGGCTTATGGGAGGGCGGGGCGAAGAACGGCTAACCGCCTTTCCCAAATTTTTAGGGGTGGCCCCTCCCCCGCCCCGGCCATAGGCCGAACGCCATGACCATGCCGGCCAGACAGGGCATCGACGCCCTGACCGAAAAGGAAAAGCAGACGCTGCGCCTGATCGTGCGTGGGCATGATGCGAAGTCGGTCGCGGTGACGCTGGGGCTGTCGGTCCATACCATCAACGAACGGCTGCGGGACGCGCGGCGCAAGCTGATGGTGTCGAGCAGCCGTGAGGCGGCCCGGCTGTTGCTGGATGCCGAGACCCCCGAAAATCTGGGGGACGAAAGAACCGGGGAGGACGCGAGGAGCGCGGCGAACGATGTCGGACAGGCGCCGGACGACGGCGCGGCACCGGCGCGGCGCCGGCTGCCGGTTCTGATCGGAGTGATGCTGATGACCTTCGCCCTCGGCCTGCTGGCCCTGACCCTGATGCCCGGTGCGACCCAGGCCCCGCCGGCCGCCACGACCGCCCCCGCCACCGCGGCCCCCGATGCCGCGCGCCAGTTCCTCGAGTTGGTCGATGCCGGGCGGTGGAGCGAGAGTTACGCCCGTTTCGGTGCGGCGTTTCGCAAGCTGAACAGCGAACAGGTGTGGAGCGAGGTGTCGCAGCGCGTCCGCCCGCCGCTGGGCGCGGTGGTGTCGCGGACCTTGCAGGAGCAGGAAACCATTCCCGTGCCGCCCGCCGGCGTCGAAATGCTCAAGTTCCGCACCCGCTTCGCGACCGGTGGCGAGAAGATCGAGACGGTGACGGTGAATCAGGAGGGCGGCGAGTGGAAGGTCGTCGGGGTCACGATCGAATAGTCGGGCGGCGCCGGCGTCCAGCAGGATGGCCAATCGTTGAAGTCCGCTGCCGCTGCGACCCGATCCCCCGCCATCGCGAAGAACACGAAGCGCGGCGGATCGGGCCAGCCGAACCAGTCGCGATCGCGGACGATGCAGCGCAAGCCGTCGATCTCCGCGATGCCGATCGTATCGTCGCCGAACCGCCCGAGCAGTGGGTCGGCGATGATCGCGGCTTCTTCGTCGGGGGTTGGCGCGCGCCAAGTCATGGTGAGCTGCCGATAACGACGCACGCGCCAGATCCAGCGCAGGTCGTCGAGCAGGCCTTGGCCGAAGCCGTCAGGTTTGATCGACGTTGCATATCGCCGGGAAATCCATGCGAACAAGGCCATGGCGCATCGTTGCCGATTGAGTTCCATGCGACAAGCCTCGCCGTCGCCCCGGACATGATCCGGGGTGGCGCTTCGCAATCATTGTTGCTGGAGAAGCGGGACCCCGGGTCAAGCCCGGGGTGACGAGAGAAGCAGGCGACAGCCTATCCCCGCAAACGGCGCTCTTCCTCCAGCATGTAATCGCGGGTCAGCGGCAGCGACAGGCGGTTGCGGGTGAGCTGGACCTGGTAGTTGACCATGCCGCCATGGCGGAAGGCGGCCGCCGCGCCGGCGAGGTAGAAGGTCCACATGCGGTAGAATTTCTCGTCGTACAGCGCGACGATCTGGTCCTTCGCCGCCACCGTGCGATCGTACCAATGGTCGATGGTCAGCGCATAATGGACGCGCAGCACCTCGATATCGGTCGCGATCAGCTTGGTCCCTTCATAACCGCGCACGATTTCCGACAGCGCCGGGTTGTAGCCGCCGGGGAAGATGTATTTCGTGGTGAAGGTGTCGGTGACGCCCGGCACGCCCATCCGCCCGATGGTGTGCAGCAGCATGACGCCGTCGTCGGTCAGCAGTTCGCGGCACTTGCGGAAGAAGGTGCCGTATTGCGGCGGGCCGACATGTTCGAACATGCCGACCGACACGATCCGGTCGAACCGGCCGGTGACGGCGCGATAGTCGATCAGTTCGAACTTCACCTTGTCGGCGACGCCGGCTTCCTCCGCGCGGCGGCGGGCGACCTTGATCTGCTCTTCGGACAGGGTGACGCCCAGCACTTCCGCGCCGGTCTTTTCATGCAGGTACAGCGCCATCCCGCCCCAGCCGCAGCCGATGTCGAGCACGCGCATGCCGGGCTTCAGCGCCAGTTTCGCGGCGATATGCGCCTTCTTGTCCGCCTGCGCCTGTTCGAGGCTGTTGGCGGGATCGGTGAAATAGGCGCAGCTATACTGGAGGTCGGTGTCGAGGAAGAGCGCGTAGAGCCGGTCGGACAGGTCGTAATGATGCGCGACGTTGCGTTTCGACCGGCGGGCCATATTGACCCGGTCGACCCGGTGACGGACCGCGTCGAACAGGCGGATCGGCAGCGACGGAGCAAGGCCGCTGCCCCGGCCCCAGGGGGTGTTGGACGTCAGCAGCTCGACCAGATCGCGAATGTCGCCGCGGTCGATGACCAGTTCGCCGTCCATATACGCCTCCGCCGCGCCCAGCGCGGGATGGCGGACGATGCGCCCCGCCACGCCGGGCTGGGTGAAGCGGATCGCGACGTCGGGAAAGGCCGGATCGGCGGTGCCGAAGGTAACGGTGCGGCCATCGGCATGGGTGAGCGAGAGCGTACCGCGGCGGACGGTACGGGCGAGGAACGTGTCGATCAGTGCCATGGCTCGGTCCAATACGGACGGAATGTGGCAAGTGATGGGCGAACCGTTGCGATCCTCCCCGGCAGGGAGCTTTGAGACCCTCCCCGGCACGGGGAGGGGGACCATGCGGAGCATGGTGGAGGGGGTGTCCGCATACGGAACCGCCGCGTTGCGCCGCCCGCACGCTCCACCATCGCCTTCGACGACGGTCCCCCTCCCCGTTCCGGGGAGGATTTGCAGGTCCGCCCGCTTCCGCTACACCGCCGCCCCATGCTCTCCCGCCTGCGCGATCGCCCATGGACCACCGCCCTGCTGATCGCATGCGTGGCGCAGTTGCTGTTCCTGTGGGGCCTCGGGCGACCGGGCAAATTGTCGTTCGACGAGGTGCATTACGTGCCCGCCGCAAGGACGTTGCTGGCGCTGGCCTATCCGGCGAATACCGAACATCCGCTGGTGGCGAAGGCGTTCATCGCCGCGGGCATCGCGCTGTTCGGCGATACTCCGTGGGGGTGGCGGATCTTCGGCACGCTGGCGGGGACCGCGACGGTGCTGGGGGTGTTCGCCTGCCTGCAACTGCTGTTCCGGCGGACGCCGGTGTCGGCGTTCGGGGCGGGGCTGGCGATGCTGAACCAGACGCTGCTGATCGAGGCGCGCACCGCGATGCTGGAGGTGTATCTGGGCGCGTTCACCACGCTCGCCATCGCCGCGTTGCTATGGTCGATGCGCGGGCGGCCGGCGTTGCGCCTTACCCTGTCGGCGGTGCTGTTCGGGCTGGCGGTCGGGGTCAAATGGGCAGCGATTCCCTATGTTGCGGGCGCCGGGCTGCTGCTGATTTGGGGCAAGAGCGATCAGCGCGATTACTGGCCGGGGCTGTCGCTGTTCCCCGCGCTGGCGCTGTTCGGGCTGGTGAGTGTCGGCACCTATCTGGCGACCTTCGCGCCCGCCTTCTTCTATGCGCAGGACCCGCTGACGCTGTCGCGGCTGATCCCGTTCCAGGTCGAGATGTACCAGCGACAGACGCAGATACTGGCGCCGCATCCCTATCAGTCGAGCTGGTGGAGCTGGCCGCTGCTGATCCGGCCGATCTGGTATTTCTACGAACCCGATAACGGTGTGCAGCGCGGCGTGCTGCTGCTCGGCAATCCGGCGATCATGTGGGGCGGGCTGGTCGCGGTGGCGGCGTGCCTGTGGGCCGGATGGCGGCGGCGATCGCGGGCGTTGCTGGGGGTTGGGCTGCTGTGGGTCGGATCGCTGGCGGTGTGGGCGGTGATCCCCAAGTCGCTCGGCTTCTATTATTATTACCATCTGTCGAGCATCTGGTTGTGCCTCGCGTTGGCGGCGGCGTTCCATGCTTATGCGAAGGGACGTTTCGCACGGGCGAACGAGTGGTTCGCGCTGCCGGTGCTGATGCTGTTCGTGTATTTCTACCCGATCATCTCCGCCGCGCCGCTGTCGGGGCCGCAGGCGTTCAACCGGTGGATGTGGTTGGATAGCTGGCGTTAGAATTGGGTTCACGCGGAGGCGCGGAGGCGCGGAGAAAAGTAGGAGTTTGTTCGCGCAGAGGCGCAGAGGACGCAGAGGGGTTGCAGCTGCCGCGACTGCGGCGCTTAACCGTAATGGACAGGGAGGCGCCGTCTCCCGATCGCAACCTCTCTGCGTACTCTGCGCCTCTGCGCGAAAATCCTGCTCTTCCGCCCGCTTCGGTGCGAAAACTAGGCCGAGCGCTTCCGCCCGTACCGCCCCCACGTAAACCGCGACGACAGCGCGAAATTCCACACCGCGCCGACCGCGATTCCCGCCAGCGCCGGCAGCGCCCACGCCCCGCCGCGCACATCGTACAGGAACGCCGCGACCCCGACATTGGCGACCGCGCCGACCGAACATACCGCGCAGAACGATACCCAGCCGTCGAGCAGCGCCCTTGGCCCCCGCAGCCGCCGGTCGCGATAGGTCAGGTGGTTGTTCAGGAAGAAATTGAACGTCATCGCCGCCACCGTCGCGACGATCGTCGCCGCGATGAAGCCTGCGCCCAGTTCGAGCAGCAGCCCCAGCGCCGCGAGATGGACGATCGCCCCCGCCGCGCCGATCGCGGAGAACATGACGAAGCGCACCGGCACCACCCGCCCGAACATCCGGTCGTAGAGCGCGATCAGATATTCGAGCGCGACGACATGGTCGAGCTTGCTCTCCCCCACCGCGCGGGTGCGGAACACATAGGGCAGCTCGACGAATTTGAGCGGCTGGGGCGCGGCGGTCAGGATGTCGAGCAGGATCTTGAAGCCGATCCCCGACAGCCGCGGCACGACGCGGCGCACGACCTCGCCCCGGATCATGAAGAAGCCGCTCATCGGGTCGGACAGATCGGCCTTCAGCACGCGGCGCGACAGGCGGGTGGCGAGCGCCGATTTGGCGACGCGGTCGGCGTCCCATGCCCCGGTCCCGCCGCCGGCGACGAAGCGCGAGCCGATCACCAGGTCGAGCGCGGGGTCGGCGGTCAGCGCCGCCGCCATGCGCGGCAACAGCGTCTCGTCATGCTGCAGATCGCCGTCGATCACCGCGACCAGCGGCGCAGCGGTGGCGCACATCCCCTCGATACAGGCGCTCGACAGGCCGCGCCGGCCGATCCGTTGGATCACACGGATGCGCGGGTCATGGCGGGCGATGGCGCGTGCGACATCGGCGGTGCCGTCGGGGCTGTCGTCGTCGACGAAGATCGCTTCCCACGCGATGCTGGCCAACGCCGCGTCGAGCGCGGCGACGAGCAGCGGCACGTTGCCGCGTTCGTTGAATACGGGCACGACGATGGCGAGGTCGAGGGGGGTCATATCCCCGCTATCGTACCCCCGCGCAGGCGGGGGTCCAGTGCCACGGATGACGTCCTTCGTGGCCCTAGATCCCCGCCTGCGCGGGGATACGGCGCCGCAACGGGATCACAACGCCGCCAGCACCGCGTTCGTCATGTCCTGCGTCGTCGCGGTCCCGCCCAGGTCGGGGGTGCGGTGTCCAGCGACCAGCGCGGCGGTCACCGCTGCCTCGATGCGGTCGGCCGCATCCGCTTCCCCCAGCGAATGGCGCAGCATCATCGCCGCCGACAGGATCGTCGCCAGCGGGTTCGCCTTGCCTTGGCCCGCGATATCGGGGGCCGAGCCGTGGATCGGTTCGTACAGGCCCTTCCTGTCCTGATTGATCGCGGCGGAGGGCAGCATGCCGATCGACCCGGCGCACATGCTCGCCTGATCGGACAATATGTCGCCGAACAAATTGCCGGTGACGATCACGTCGAACTGGCCCGGATTGCGCACCAGCTGCATCGCGGCATTGTCGACATACATGTGGGTCAGCGCGACATCGGGATAGTCGGCCGAGACTTCGATCACCACATCGCGCCATAGCTGCGAGGTTTCGAGGACGTTGGCCTTGTCGACCGAACAGAGCCGGTGGTTGCGGGTGCGCGCCGTCTCGAACGCGACGCGGGCGATGCGGGCGACCTCCGCCTCGTCATAGCGCATCAGGTCATGGCCCTCGCGCAGGCCGTCCGCCGTCGTGCCCCGGCCCTTCTCACCGAAATAGACGTCGCCGGTCAGCTCGCGCACGATCACCATGTCGATCGCGGCGGCGACTTCGGGGCGGAGCGCGGAGGCGTCCTCCAGCCCCGCAAACAGCTTGGCCGGGCGCAGATTGGCGAACAGGCCCAGTTCCTTGCGCAGGCCGAGGATCGCCTGTTCCGGACGATGTTCGCGCGCGACATTGTCGAATTCGGGATCGCCGACCGCGCCGAACAGGACGGCATCGGCACGCTTGGCCAGATCGAGCGTCGCGGGCGGCAGCGGATGGCCATGGGCGCGATAGGCCGCGCCGCCGACCGGTGCTTCCTCGAACGTCAGCCCGAGATCGAGCGCATCCAGCACTTGGCGCGCCGCTGCCACCACTTCCGGTCCGATCCCGTCGCCGGGCAGTATCGCGATCAAAGCCATCATATCATCCGTCGTTCGCGCACGAAGATTACGCGCGGACGCCTCTGCCCCAACCGGCCATGCTCACGCAACCGTCCTTTTCAGCCGCTCGACCAGCCGGGTGCGCGCCGCCAGCACGTCCTGCCCCTTCAGCCCCAGCAAATCGCGCGACAGGAAATGGCCCGACAGCGTCAGCCCGTCGAACGCCGCCGCCCAGTCGGCCCGGCCCCCTTCGATCAGGAAGGCGGGTAGCGGCAGCAGGCGGTGTTCGAGGCCGACCGCCGCCGCCCGCGATACCGCGCCGCCGCTCTTGGGGCTGACATGGGTCAGGTCGTCGGTCACCCCGGTCGCGACGCATTCGTCGAGCGACAGGCCGAAGCCCAGTTCGGACAGGATCAGCAACTCGGTCCGCACCAGCGCCCCGACCCAGTCGCGCGCACCCGGCGCCGCGGCGATGGCCGCGAACAACCCGTCGAGCGCGGCATGGATGCGCGGATAGGGCTGCGCCTCAGGCAGGGCATAAGCGGTCAGCGCACACATCCAGTCGATCGCGGCGGCGGCCAACGGCTCGGCGAACAGCGGCGCGCGGCTTTCGACCAGTTCGACGGTCAGCGCCGCCAGCTGCGTATCGGTCCGCGCGCGCCAGTCGCCGCGGATCAGGTTGCCCGGTTGCAGCACCGGCCGGATCGCCCGGCTGCGCCCGCCGCGGACGTAACCGGGCTGGACGCCAGCATGTTCGGTCAGCACCCGCACGACCGCACCATGTTCGCCGTGCGGGCGCACGGAGAGGAGGATGGCGGTGGTGTTGAGGTGCATGGGGTGGGTCTAGCAGGGGTTTGCCAGCGATCCCACGTCTTGAATTCGATCCGCGACCAGCTCAACAAAAATCGTCGCCGAATGATGCAGCGCAAAATATCGCCATCAAATCCTGATGGAAATCAGAAAATCGGCTACAAAGTCTTGTTGACTAACCTGCTCTTATTTCCAATATTCGTGAAATGGATGCTTGCCGAGCATATCAGCGTTTTCTCAATCACGCCGGCCAACTCGCCGCACGCGGGTAGCCCGAACTCGGAACGGTTCGCCGTCCGAGTTCGGGGTTTATTCGATCTTTGTTTGGGATCGGTGCGTCGCGCCGTTTCCCGCATCGAATAGATGGAATCCGCACCATGTCAGATCCCGTTTCCAAGCCCGTGTCGGGCACCACCAGCGAGCGCGCGGCCGATGCACCGCAGCCGCCGGTCTATCTCAACAGCGAACCCGATCATTTCTTTTCGAACCGGTTTCGTACCCGGGTCGTCGAGAGCGACCCGACGAACCGACGCGACGGCGATCACGGCCTGATATTGATGATCGCGACGATCGGCGTGCCGATCCTCGCTTACTGTATCTTCAGCGCGATGTAGCGGTTCAGCCCCGACGCAGCCGGTGCATCGCCTTGCCGAGCACCGGCCAATCCCGCGCCCGCTTCGCCCGCTCGACACCGCCATCGAACGCCCGCAACGCTTTCACCGTCGCCCGATTGCCGAGCGACCCGCGCAGCAGCAGCAGGTCGGCACACGCCGTACCACCGGTCGCGAACTGGCGCTTGTGCTGTCCCTCGCCTTCCGTAAAATCGAACCGCTGCGCCGCGGGTTCGTCGAACAGGGTGCGGAACGCCTCCATGTGCAGCACGCTGCCCGGCGACCATTCGCTCCAGGCGGGATCGTGGCCGACATAGTCGTAGCGCACGTCGCCGCCGGTCATCGGGCAGTAGAGATAGGCGATGGGCGAACCCCCGACGAACAGCAGCCAGCCGAACGCCTCGCCGCGCGTGCCCCTGCCCTGCATCGCGGCACGGAAGGCGATGTCGTTGGGCAAGCCGGCGCCGAGCAACTTTTCCTGATAGGTCCGCTCGGCCACCTGGCGGGCGATGCCGTGGAACTCGGCCAGTTCCTGCGCCGTGCGATAGGTGCGGACGTCGAGGCTGCCTTCGTTCGCCTCGGCCAGCTTCTTCGCCTTGCGTTTCAGGCCGGAGCGGGCATTGCCCGACAGGCCGGCGAACCACGCGTCGAAACCGATCGTCAGGTCGGTGTGATAGCGGGTGTAACGCTGCCGAACGAAGGCGATCGGGCTGGTCGACAGCATCGCATCGACCAGCGGTTCGGGCAGCGACGTCACCGACCAGCCGTCCGCCCCCGGCGGCAGCGGCGGCAAGGCGGGCGCGTCGCCCGACAGCACGTCGCGCAGTTCCAGCGGCACGCGCACCAGCCGGCGGCGGATCGAAAAGAGCGTGCGCGCGCCGATCTGGAATTTGAGCGGCCAAGACTGGGCGCTCGTCACGCCGCGCGCTCCTCGACCCAGTTCGACCAGAGCTGTTCGACCTGCCGCCACCGCGTGCGCAGGGCATTGGCGGGCAGCGGCCGGTCGTCCTGCCCCAGGCGGAGCGCCGGGCGGTCGCGGAAATGGGTGGTGGGCAGCGCGTCGGCGCGTTCGGCCAACGTGCGGCACAGCGCCTCGAACCGGCGGACATGGACGCCGTTGGCACGTGTCCCCTGCCGGTTGGCAAGTTCGAAGCCGTGGCTAACGATCGTCACCGCCGCATGGTCGTGGCGGGCGGCGTAGGTCAGCGCGGCTCGCATCTCGGCGGCCGACAGCGCGCAAATCTGGAAATGCCGCCGCCCGCCGCCGGGCATCGCGATGGTCGTGACCGGCAGCTCGACCAGCCCACGATGCGCGACCGGTGCGATCAGGTCGGGCGACAGGGTGATGGCACTGGGCCAGGGATGATGCGCGCCGTTATGGCTGCTGTCATAGGCGAAGCCCAATGCGGCCAGCGCGTCGATGGTCGTGTCGTTGGCGCTGTAGCTGCCCGCGCGGAAGGCGACCGGTTCGGGCGCACCGCAGGCTTGCAGCAGGTCGCGCGCCTCGCCCAGCAGATCCTGCTGCTCCTGCCGCGACAGGTCGACCAGTTCGAACCGGCCATGCGCCTGCCCCCGATCACCGACCGCCGCACCGACCCAATTGGGGTGGAGATGCAGCTGGACCTCCTGCCCCCCGGCCAGGATCGCCTCCACGGTCGGCGCGATCGCCGCCATGCCATAGAGCTTCGCGGGCAGCGGATCGACGAAGAAGCACGCCTTCAATCCATGGGCGCGCAGCCGCTCCAGCTGCCACGTCACGCCGACCCCGGCGGGTTCGAGCGAGCGGGCAATGACGGTCGACGCCGACAGGTCGGCGGCATGGTGCCGCCACATCAATTCGGTGTCGATCGTCAGGAATACCGGCGTTGCCATAAAAGAGGTCCTGCACCGATGGGCGTAAACATCCCATAAAGCCCGCACCGGGCGCACGAATAAATTGTACGCCACGTACCAATGGCTCGTTAACCACGGTGTTGCAGACTTTACGCACTTTGTTACCGCGCCGTACCGAAACCATGCGGAAACCCGGCGACATTCCGGGCTGGACCGGCGGGAACAGGACCTGTCAGGACGTCGTTAGCCGCGTAACTTTCTGACCGGAGGAATGGATGATCGACGATATCGACCGCACCGACGCCATTTTTCTCGTGGCGCGTCACGGCCGGGCGGCCCAGGATGTCGCCGGATCGCGCAGCGTCCGCGCGGGCAAGCGGGGTGACGCGGGCGAAGCGGTTCGCTGGCAGGCGATCCGCAGTTTCATCCAGCGGGGGATCGGGTGACGTCGCCACCGCGCTTTGCGACGGCGAAGGAAGAGTAGAAGCGGGACCCCGGCTCAAGGCCGGGGTGACGGGGGATATTCGGGCGACCCGGCCCAATCGTTCCATTCGGCGATCGCGGTCGCCGTTTCCGCGCGCAGCCGGGCGTGCGTCGCCTCCTCGATCGCGCGGAGCAACGCCGCGTGGCAGGTCGCGGCGACGTCGACGCCAGCGGCCCGTGCCCGTTCGAACAGCGCGGGATCGATTGCGACCTTACCGGGCGTGGAAGAAGTCATAGACCCCCTGTGCCATTGCCTTGCTCACCCCTGGCGCCTTTTGCAGGTCCTCCAGACTGGCGTTGCGCACCGCGCGGGCGGTGCCGAAGTGCATCAGCAACGCCTTCTTCCGCGCCGGGCCGATGCCGGGCACGTCGTCGAGCGGACTGGCCCCCATCGCCTTGGCCCGCTTGTCGCGGTGTGCGCCGATGACGAAGCGGTGAACCTCGTCGCGCAGCCGCTGGAGGTAGAACAGCACCGGTGAATTGACCGGCAGCGTCAGTTCGCGCCCGTCCATCAGGTGAAACACCTCGCGCCCCTCGCGGCCATGATGCGGCCCCTTCGCCACGCCGACCATGCAGACATCCTCGATGCCGAGGTCCTCCAGCACCGCCTTGGCCGCGCTCAACTGGCCCTTGCCGCCGTCAATCAGGACGAGGTCGGGCCAGCCATTGCCGTCGCGGTCGGTCTCGCGATCCGGATTTTCCTCCTGCGCACGGGCGAAGCGGCGGGTCAGCACCTCCTTCATCATCGCGAAGTCGTCGTTGGTCTGCGCCTGCTTGATGTTGAACTTGCGATACTGCCCCTTGCGGAACCCCTCCGGCCCGGCGACGACCATCGCGCCCAGCGCATTGGTGCCCTGGATATGGCTGTTGTCGTACACCTCGATCCGGTCGGGCGGCCCTTCCAACTCGAACAGGTCGGCGACCTCGCGCAGCAGCTTCGCCTGCGTCGTCGATTCCGCGTTTCGGCGCTCCAGCGCCTCCTCCGCATTGCGCTTGGCCTGGTCGAGCAGCCGGCGGCGGACACCGCGCTGCGGCACCGATAGCGCGACCTTGAACCCGGCGCGTTCGGCCATCGCCTCGGCCAGCACCGGCGCTTCGGCCAGGTCGCGGTCGACGAACACGTTGCGCGGCGGCGGCACCTCTTCGTAGAATTGCATCAGGAAGGCGGCCATGACCTCGTCCTCGGGCACGTCGTTGGTGTGCGCGGGGAAGAAGCTGCGATGGCCCCAATTCTGGCCGCCGCGGATGAAGAAGGCCTGGATGCCGATCGTCCCCTCACGACAGGCCATGGCGAAGATATCGGCATCGCCGACGCCGTCCGCGTTGATCGCCTGCGAACCCTGGATGAAGGTCAGCGCCTTCAACCGGTCGCGCAGCACGGCGGCCAGTTCGAAGTCCATCGCCTCCGCCGCCGCCTGCATCTGCGTGCCCAGCTTCGCCTGCACCTTGGTCGACTTGCCGGCGAGGAAGTCCTTCGCGTCCGCAATCAGCTCGGCATAGGCGGCCTGATCGATCCGCCCAACGCACGGCGCCGAGCAGCGCTTGATCTGGTACAGCAGGCACGGCCGGTCGCGGGTCTTGAAGAAGCCGTCGGTGCAGGAGCGCAGCAGGAACAGCTTCTGCAACGCGTTCAGCGTCTGCGTCACCGATCCGGCGGACGCGAATGGGCCATAGTAGTTACCCTTCGCCCGCCGCGCGCCGCGATGCTTCTGAATGCGCGGAAATTCATGATCGGCGCGCAGCAGGATGAACGGGAACGACTTATCGTCGCGCAGCAGCACGTTGTACGGCGGGCGATAGCGCTTGATGAGCTGCGCTTCGAGCAGCAGCGCCTCCGCCTCGTTATTGGTCGTGACGATCGTCATCGACCGGGTCTGCGCGACCATGCGCTGCAACCGCTTCGTCAGGCGCGACACCTGCGTATAGTTGGCGACACGGTTCTTGAGCGCGCGCGCCTTGCCGACATACAGCACCTCGCCGCGCGCATCCTGCATCCGGTACACGCCGGGCCGCGCGGGCAGCGTCGCCAGCACGTTGCGGATCGCGGCGACGCCGGCGTCGATATCCGGCGCGTCCGACCCGCGCACGGTGAAGCTGGCCTTGTCCTCGTGGAAGCGGTTGGGAGCGTTGGGCGTTTCCGACATCGCGCCCGATTTAGGGAGTGCGCCCGCCAAGCGCCAGCGTCATGCCGCGGCGGGCGTGCGGCCCAAATCCTTGGCGCGGTACATCAGCAGGTCGGCGCGCTGGATCACGTCGTCGATCGATCGGTCGCCGGCCTCGATCCGCGCCGCGCCGATGCTGAGCGTCCAGGCCGGCAGCCCCGGCTCGCCGCGACCGGCGCGCAGGCGGATCTGTTCGGCGGCGATCAGCGGATCGGCGGCGCTGGTGACGACCAGAAACTCGTCCCCGCCCAGCCGCGCGACGAAATCGCCGCCGACGCTGCGTTGCAGGCCGGTCGCGATCGCGACCAGCACCCGGTCGCCGACGCCGTGGCCATGGCGGTCGTTGATCGCCTTGAACCGGTCGACATCGATCAGCAGCGCGACCCGCCCCGGCACCAGCAGCTCGGCCGCGCCCGCCGCCAGCGCGGCGCGGTTCCACACGCCGGTCAGCGGATCACGCAGCGCCATGTCGCGCAGCTGCTGCTGCGAATGCGATGCCGGAATCCACAACAGCGTCAGATTGGCTGCACCGAACAGCAGCTGATCGGCGAGGAACGGCACCATCGCCAGATGCGCGCCGATCGCCTGCGGCACCAGCGCGCCGATCGCGCCGGTCAGGTAGATCGGAACATAGATGAGCAGCATCGCCCCGGCGATCCGCCGCGGCCGCGCCGTCCCATCGGTCGCGCGATTGCGGACGAGCGGCATGGCAAAGGCAAACGCGCATCCGGCACCGACCAGCGACCACATCGCCGATGCGACGGGCGCCGTCCCGAACACCAGGGTCACGATGGTCGGGATGATCGCGGTCGCCGCGATCACGCCCCACATCCACAGCGCGATGCCGCGCTGTCCGTCGAAGCGCCGCACGCCGCCCAGCACCAGCGCCATCGACAGGGCGAGGACACCGTCGAACAACGGCTGGATCATCAGCGGGACGGGTTCCCCGACCAGCGCGGCCAGCACCAGCGCCGCGCAATAGCTGCCCGATCCCCAGCCCCAATACAGATACCATGCGCGGCGCCCGGCCATGGAAAAGAACACCACGGTATAGGCGGCACTGCACAGGATGCTGCATTGGCGCAGCGTCGCCAGGTCGGGAAGATCGAACATCGCCCAACCGGATTAGACGATGTTCGTTAACAGCCGATCACTACAGGATTTTCTACCCCGCCCGCGCCGCTTCGATGATGCGCAGGCCGCGCACGGCGTCGGCCGGATCGACCGGCACGTCGCCCTCCCCCCGGATCGCGTCGCGCATCGCGCGGTAGAACCCGCGCCAGTCGCCCGCTTCCGACCGGACCGACCGCGCAGTCCCTTGGGCGTCGGTCAGCACGCCCCATTGGCTGTCGGGTTCGATGCCATAGCCGCTATCGGTCGGCATGCCGCCGGCACGCAGCACCGCCTCTTGCGGGTCGATGCCGAATTTCACGAAGCTGCCCCGCGTCCCGTGCAGCGCAAAGCGCGGGCGCGGTGCGGCGACCAGCGACGCCGAACCGATCGTCACACGGCGCGCACCGTAGCGCAGCACGATCTCGAAATAATCGTCGACGCCGGCACCGTCGCGCTGCGTCGTGACGTCCCCCGCCACCGCATCGGGCATGCCGAACAGGCGGATCGCCTGATCGATCATGTGCGGCCCCAGGTCGTTCAGCAGCCCACTGCCCGGACCGCCCTCCTCGCGCCAGCCCGGCTTGATCGCCGGGCGGAACCGGTCCCAGCGCAATTCGGCCAGCTGCACCTCGCCCAGCGCATCGTCGCGCAACAGCCGTTCGACGGTCAGGAAATCGCTGTCCCAGCGGCGATTGTGGAATACGCTGAGCAACCGCCCCGTGCCGCGCGCCAGCTGGACCAGCGCGACGGCATCGGCATCGTCGGTCGCCAGCGGCTTGTCGACGACGACGTGCCGCCCGGCGGCCAGTGCCGCCTGCGCCAGCGGGGCATGGCTGTCATTGGGGGTAGCGATGACGATCAGGTCGAGGCTGTCGTCGTCGATCAGCGCCATCGGATCGGCGTGACGCACCGCGCCGGCAAAGCGCTCGGTCGGCCGCGAGGTCGCGATCGCCGCCAGCTCCATCCCCTCCACGCACGCGATCAGCGGCGCGTGGAACGACGCGCCGGCCAGGCCGAACCCGATCAGGCCGACGCGCACCATGTCAGTTCAGCTTCGCCAGTTCGGCGGCGACCTTCGCCACCTGTTCGTCGGTGATCCGGCCCTGGGCGTAGGGCTGGACCTGCTTCAGGCTCATCCCCTTGAACATCGGATAGGATTCATGCGCGAGCATCCCCGGGAACTGCGCGTCGAGGATCGCCTTGCCCTTCGGATTGGCGGCGATGGTTTCGATGCTGCTGTCGATGGTCAGCTTGGCTGCGGCCGGCGCAGGCGCCGGGGCGGTCTGCGCCGATGCGGCCAGCGGCATCGCCAGCAACGCGGCGGCGGTGAACAGGAACTTCATGACAATCCCTCCTTGGGCTTGGTCGCCCGCACAAGGACTTAGCGTTCCGGCGGGTCGTCGCCAAGCGGGTGGGTGATCGGTTCGCCCCCCGTCACCCCGGACTTGATCCGGGGTCCCGCTTCTTCTGCTGCGGGAAAGGCAGCGGGACCCCGGGTCAAGCCCGGGGTGACGGGAAAGGTTGCGGCGCCCGCCCTTACCCCGCGCGCTTCAGCCAGCCATGCATGTCCATCCACCGCGCAAAGGCGTCGAACCAACCTGTGCTGGTCGTCGGCTTCTGGTACATGCCGAACCCGTGGCCGCCCTGTTCATACAGGTGGAACTCGACCGGGCGCTTGGCCGCCTTCCACGATTCGATCAGGCCGAAGCCGCTGTTGGCAAAGAACGGATCGTCGGCGGCGATGGCGACGAACAACGGCGGGGCGTCGGCGGGCACCGGCCCCATCGCGGCCAGCGGGCCATAGACGTCGCCGATGAACGCCGGCCTGGCCGGACCGTTCGACAGGGTCGTCGCCATGGTTAGCATCGCGCCGGCGGAAAAGCCGATCATGCCGATGCGGTTCGGATCGACCTTCCATTCCCCGGCGCGCGACCGGATCAGCGCGAAGGCGGCATTGGCGTCGGCGATCTGCGGTGCCAGCGCATTGGCGGCGGCACCCGGCGCGGGCCGTGGACGCGGCGCGGTGCCCGAGAACATCTCGCGCATCGACCGTTCGAACCCGGCCATGTCCGCCGGCGTCTGGTTCAGGCGATATTTCAGGACGAACGCCGCGACGCCGCGATCGGCCAGCGCCCTGGCCACATCCCACCCCTCGTTCGACATCGACAGCGTGCGAAAGCCGCCGCCGGGCGCCACGATCACCGCCGTGCCATTGGCCTTCGCCGGATCGGGCAGGAACGGGGTCAGCGTCGCATCGGTCACATTGCGGGTAAAGGTGCTGCCATATTGCGAATGCCACGATTCCTTCGCGGTCGCACCGGGCAGCGTGCCTGTATTGAGCGGGATCGCATTCGGCTGCGCCGGTGCCGCGATCGGCTCCATCTTGTCGCTTTGCGCGCATGCCGGGGCGGCGGTGGCGGCGAGTGCCGCGCCGATTGCCCAGCCAAACGCACGGCGTCCGTAAATTGCTCGCATGTCCCTCTCCCTTTGTTATCGGGGGAGTATTGTTGCGCGGCCGGCCATTGTCCAACGATTCCTGTTAGCGGTAACGCGACGCTGATCCGGACCGGTCGACCGCGCGGTGGACTCAACCGGCGGAGCGTTCGCCCCGCCGCCACGGCCAGCGCCAGCCCCGCCGCCGGGCCACCCGACGCAGGCCGAACAGCATCAGCCCGGCAACGACGATCCAGGGCAGGGCGGCCACGACGAACGTCACCAGCGCGGCGACGCTCGTCGACAGCGTCGCCCCGGCCGCCTCGATGCTGGCCATGACCGGCGAATTGCCGCCGGGCGTGTCGTTGAACGCATAGGCGATCGTCAGCTTCGACATCGCGACCCGCTGGGCCAGTTCGGCGCGTTGCGCCTTCGCCGCCTCCAATTCCTCGTTGGTGGTGGCATAGGCGCGTTCGGCCTCGACCAGGTCGCCGACCTTGCCATTGCCCGACCGGATAATGGCGAGCAGCCGTTCGGCCAGCGCCTGCTTCGCCCGGACACGCGCCTCGGTGTCGATCACCTGCCGGGTGACGTCCTCCGCCTCGACCTGCCGGCTGGCCCGGCGTGCGTCACCTGCCTCGGCGATCGCATCGAACCGGCGGGTCAGCGCCTCGGCCTGCCGCGCATCGACCATCAGCACCGCTTCGTCATGGACGACATGATCGTCCGGACCCGGCGTGTTGAGCGACGACCGGACGATCAGGCAGCGGGCAGGCCCCAGCCGGCGGCACAGGTCGAGTTGTTGCCCCTGCACCTGCGCAACGGTCCTGCGATCAAAGGCATAGGTGACCGAATAGCTATAGGCGATCTTCGGACCGGTCGCGGCCGGCGACGGCATCTCTGCCGGCGGCTCCTCGACGTCGAACGTCTCGGTAGTGGGCGACTGCATCGAATGGGTTTCGGGCGACGGCCCGCTGCAGCCCGCCACCAGAATGGCGATCGCCCCTATCAGTCGTTGTCCGGTCATCGTCCGCTCCCCTATCGGGGCCGAGCATGACCGGCGAGGTCGCCCGCCGTCAACGCCCGACTCCGATGCGGAGCGCGGGTCAGCCCTGCGCGAACAGCTTCGTGCCGACCACGCCGATCACGATCAGCACCATGAAACCCGCCTGGACCGGCGCGATCCGTTCGCCGAACAGCACCGCGCCGCCGATGATGACGCCGACCGCGCCAAGCCCGGTCCACACCGCATAGGCGGTGCCTGCCGGAATGCCGCGCATCGCCAGCGCCAGCAGCCCCATGTTCACGAACGACAAAGTGATCGGCACGGCGGAGGCGAGCAACGTCCCCTGCCCCGCCGCCCATTTCAGGCTCAATGCCCACACGATCTCACACACGACCGCAACCGCGAGAATGGCCCATGCCATATCGCCTACTCCTTTTGCGGGCTCGAATAGGAAAGGGCACGGCCGGAAACCCGAAAGAGGCCGTGCGGAAAATCAGGCCAGCGGCGGTCCGAACCGATTGGGGCCGGGATCGCTTGGCCGGCTAAGCTGGACGATCAACACGCCCAGGCTCGCCAGATACAGGATGTTGTTGCCGAACATCAGCGCGAACGGTGCCATATCGGGTGGTTCGTTCCCGGTCCTGATCCGGCTGAACAACTGCCCGAACACGATCATGCCGGTCACCAGGAAGGGCAGCGGCAACAGCCCCCAATAGCCCCGCCGTCCCGAATCATGCAGTCGCCGCACGACCGCCGCGGCGAGAAACAGGACCGACACTATCGCGACGATTGCGACCAGCGGCACGAACCAGCGCATCGGTTGCAACATCAGGTCCGGCGGGACCGGCCCATCGATCTGCACCGAATAATGCCCCGGTCCCGACGTCACGGTCGCACGTTCCGGATGTGCCTCTGCAAAGGCAGCCATGTTGCGGGCGATGCCGACGAACATCGGTATGCCGACCGCCATTGCGGCGATCATGTTGGTCACCATGACGCAGGCGACCCACGGCCAGAACAGCCGTCGCGGCTCGCGATCGGACCACCGGGTCAGCCGCTGGAGCTGAAACCGCGGGGTCCGGTGCGACGGCATCAGTTCAGGCGGCTGCCACCCAGACCGGCAATGGTCCGGTCGACCAGCGCGCGATCGGCATCGCCCGACAGGTGCGTCGCGATCAGCGTGCTGGCGGCCTTGGCAGCGGCATCGGCGGCGGTCGCGCGGACCTCGGCAATGGCGGCGCGTTCGGCGGCGGCAATCTTGTCGGTCGCCATCTTGGCACGACGCTGGGTCAGCTCGGCGGCGTCGGCCTCCGCCTTCACCAGCAGCGCCTGCGCTTCTGCCTCGGCGTGGGCGACCATTTCAGCGGCCTGTGCCTCGATCCCAGCGATCTTCGACGTATATTCGTCGCGCAGCGCCTCGGCTTCGGCACGCAGGGTGCGCGCTTCGTCCAGACGGGTGCGGATCGCCGCGATCTGCCCGTCGAGCAGGCGACCGATCAGCGCGGGCACACCCTTCACGACCAGCACCAGCAGGAACAGCAGCATCGCGGCGCTGACCCATGCGGTCGCATTCAGCCCGAGGGCGGTCGGATCGACATGCGCCGTACCGGTGGCGCTGCCATGCGAACCCTCGACAGCGTCGGCTCCGGTCTTGGGCAGGCCCTCTTCATGGATCGCTTCGTTCAGCGTCGGGCTGGTATGGGCGACGTTGGGATTAGCCATGGAGCACCGCCTTCACCGCGCCCTGCGCGTCCTGTTCGCTGACCCGCACGCCCGAGACGCGCTCGACGATCGCCTGTGCCGCTTCGGCTGCGACCTGCTCGACCTGCGCCATCGCCGCACCGCGCTGGGTAGCGATATCGGCTTCGGCCTGTGCGACCCGCGCCTGCATGTCGGCATTGGCCGCGGCCAGCCGTTCGGCCGCTGCCGCCGCGCCCTTGGCACGGGCTTCGGCCAGCAGCTTCTGCGCAGCCTCGCGGCTGGCATTTTCGCGGGCACGCCATGCCGCCTCGGTCGCATCCGCCTGCCCACGCGCCGCTTCGGCGGCGGCGAGGTCGGCGGCGATGCCCTGGTCGCGCTGGTCGACCGTGCCCTGCACCTTGGGCACCATGCCGAGGCCCACGACCAGGAACACGATGCCGAAGGTCAGCACCAGCCAGAAGACCTGCGACCCCCAGGTCGCGGCGAGCTGCTCGATTTGCGGCATGAAACGTCCCGTATTGGTCTGGTCGACCGGGCGCCATCGCCCGGCCGAAACCGGTCCGTCATCCGGACCGGGAGTCCGGCGCGAGGCACCCCCCGCGCCGGGCGTCACGCATGTTACGCGACGAAGATCAGCAGCACTGCGACGACGAACGCCAGCAGGCCCAGAAGTTCGGCGGCGGCGAAGCCGATGAACATGTTGCCCTGCTGACCGGCAGCGGCCGACGGGTTGCGCAGCGCGCCCTGCAGGAAGGCGGCGAAGACGTTGCCCACGCCGAGTGCGGCAAGGCCGGCACCGATGGCTGCGAGACCGGCGCCGAGGAACTTGATGGCGTCTGCTTCCATGTCGAAAACTCCCTTGGAAAAATCTGAATGTTGGTTGGGATCAGTGATGGTCGTGCAGGTGCACGGCATCGTTGATGTAGAGCGAGGTCAGCAGCGCGAAGACATATGCCTGCACGCCGGCGACCAGCATTTCGAGGGCCGACACGCCGACCATCAGCGCGAAGCTCGGCACGCTGACCAGCACGCCGATGCCCGCGCCGGTGGCGGTCGAATTGATGATGAAGCCCGCCAGCACCTTCAGCAGGATGTGTCCCGCGGTCATCGCCACGAACAGTCGCAGCGCGAGGCTGAACGGGCGGACCATGAACGACACGAACTCGATCGGCGCGACCAGCAGCAGCACCGGGATCGGCGTACCCTTCGGCGCGAACAGGCTGAAGAAACGGAGACCATGCTTGAACAGACCGACGACCAGCACGATCGAGAAACTGGCAATGGCAAGGACGCCGGTCACGGTGAAGTGGCTGGTGACGGTGAAGGGGTGCAGCCCGACCAGACCGAACGGCAGCAGGCCGACGACGTTCGCGAACAGGATAAACATGAACAGCGAGAAGACGTACGGAAGGTACTTGCGTCCTTCATGCCCGATATTCGCGGCGAGCAGCTTGTCGATGAAGCCGGTAAAGCCCTCGACCGCCATCTGCCAGCGACCGGGCACCTGCTGCTGCTTCATGCCGCCGATCATGAACACGAACAGCGCGACCGCCGCGACGATCATCCACAGCGCCGAATTGGTGAACGGCAGGACGTGATCGCCCAGGGGAATGTTGAAGATCGTCTGCACCTCGAACTGGTGCATCGGATCGATCTTGCCTGCCTGCGCCACGTCGCTTCGCCCCGATATGCCAAGGCGCCCGAGGACTGTCAGTCCGGACGCCGGTTCGAAATCCTGATGATATTCCTGAACGCACTGACGATCCCGAGGGAGAGCAGCACGAGCAGGAGCCATGGCGAGGTGCCGAGCAGATAGTCGAGGGTCCCCCCGATCACCGCCCCCCCGACCATTCCGCCCACCAGTTCGGCCAGCACGCGGTTGCCGAGGCGGTAGTTTTTGTCCCCCGCTTCGTCGCGCGCCTGGCCGGTCCGGATCGCCTCGTCCTTTTTCGCCTGGTTCAGCCGCGCGTCGAGCGAGGTGATCCGGGGATCTTCGGGCAAGGGGTCTAGTCCGGGCTCGTTCTCCGCCATCATCCCCTCCCATGACCTTTCGGTCGGGCCGGATATGCGCCGGATGGCGAGCCCGCCAAGGCAGGCGCGCTTTAGGAAGGTGACGGTTTCGAGTCAACCATAGCGTTCGCGCGGAAACCTTTCGGGACGATGAACGAAGCGGCGCCAAGGGGGCAGAGAGCATCGCTACCCGTTCATTTGCTTGGCTGCCCCGGGAATATGACTACACCAGCCTTGCGGTCGACACATCGGCCGCAAAGGAGGTGATTGAGCTGAACAACGATACCGCAACCGTCATCATCGGCGTAATTATGCTGATGGTGGCTTTCGCGACCCTGGTGCTGAAAATCATCGAGGTCGCCCGCTCGAAGTAGCGGCGGGACGGGGTCGGCCTGGCAGCCGGCCCCGTAACGTAGAAGACCCCGGCCGCTGGCACGACCGGGGTCTGGAGGTGTATCACTGAAGTCAGATACCGCATGATCGAAATAGCGCATGATGCGCCTTTTTTCAATCCCTCACACGCAGCGCGGGTCGCGTTCGGGCGGACCGTTACCACGCGTTTCCCAGCTACCGCCCGGCGTCTTGTACTTCTCGCCCGGCTTGGTCTGCGCGATCAGGTTGCAGCCCGACACGAACGCGAACTGTTCGACGGTCGCGCCCGACTGTGCACCGCGGGTATAAGCCGCCTTGCGCTGGATGTTGATGTTGGCAACCAGCGCGCGCAGCTCGGCCGTGCCGCCGCCGACGACGCCCAGATAGCCGTCAGGCTGCTCGCCGACCTGCCCTGCCGCACGCGCGGCCTGGTAGGCGGGGTCGCGCTGCGCCCATGCGGTGCCGGCAAGTCCCGCGACCGCGACGAAGGCGGCTGCGGCGAGGCCGTATTTGACGTAAGCATGCATGGTTCAGAAAATCCCCGGATTGTCCTGGATGAGGGTCTTCGCCTCGCCGTCGAGACGATACACCACTTCCTGCGTGATGTTGATGTTCAAGTTGATGACGATCGGCTTGTCCGGCGCGGACACGTTGACGCACCCGCCCGCGGCACATGCGGGCACGCCGATCACCAAGGCTCGCAACAGCATCACGGTTCGCGTCATGGCACAGTCTCGCTTTCGGAGGGCTGAATGGTGGTGTCGAGCGGCGCCGGTGGCAAGCCCTGTTCGCGGCGGCGCTGTTCGGCCTGGAGCGCGGGCAGGTTGCGTTCGATCAGCCGTTTCGGGTCGTAGTAATTCTGCACCGAATCGATCAGCTGGCGGAAGGGCGCCCTGATCCGCACGTTGAAGACGAGCGGTAGTTTGGCGAGGCGACGGATCAGGAAATTACTGTACGTCCCCTCCCCCTGGCTGACCCCCGCGAAACGGATCGCGGTCAGCATCTCGCCTGCCAGCGGCCCGTCCAGCTCGATCGTCAGGCGGCGATAGTTCATCGATTTCAGCGCCTGGAAGGCGAGATTGCCCCAGAAGCCGACATCCTCCTTCGTGACCTCACCCACATAGGACAGGTTGCCGCCGCCGCGCGACTGCAGCCTACCCCCTTCGATCCGGCCGCCCCGCGCGTCGAAGATCATCGGCAGCACGCCGTCGAACACGCCCGATGCATTGAGATTGTCGAATTCGAACTGCTGCAGGAACAGCCCGCCATCGACGCCAGTCACGCGGAAGGTCATCCGGCGTTCCTGATCCTCGGCAAAGTCGAGGATGGTCGGCTCCAGCACCATCTCGCCACCGCCCAGCGGCCAGCGGCCCCCTTCGATCTGAACGCGCATCCCTTCGATCAGGCGATAGCGGACCACACCGTCGGTCACCGCGATGCCCGGATTGACCTCGGCGATCGTCGCCACCTGCCCCGGCGCGGTGACGAGGCCCAGCAGGTCGGTGAAGCGGATCTCGCCGGCAAGGCCCGTTACCGGACCGAAGGCGGCGGCAAGATCGGTATCGTCGGTGCGGAAGGTGCCCGTCGAGGTAACGCCGTCGGGGCTCCACGCAATGTCGCCGCGGCCAGACACCGTCCCCTTCACATCGGCGACGACCCCGAAGGTCAGCCGGGTCAGTTCGTTCGGCTGGAACGAATCGCCAAAGGTGATGCCCGGCACCGCCAGCACGGCATTGCCGCGCCCGGTGGCGAGGTCGTGGACGATGGCGACGTCGGTGACCTTCACCCCCTTGGCCGGGTGCTTCAGCGTGCCCCCGGCGCGAATGTCGTTTCCGCTGAGCGTCAGTTTGAAATCGTCGCTGCGCAGCGGTTCGAATCGCGGCTGCGGATCGGCGTCGCGCACGGCGACATCGCCATCGAGCGAAAGGACGCCGCCCGCCAGCCTCCAGTCGCCCGCCGCCTCGCGAATCAGCAGCGGGACATTGCCGATCTGCCCCTCGCCGCGTTCGAATGTGCCCGCGACGACCCCGTTGGCGACGCGGCCGGTGAGCGAGCCGAGGTCGAGGACGCTGACGCGCTCCGGGCTGCCCAGCCGGGTCTTCACATCGCTCAGCGCAAAGCCGAGATCGCCAAGGCCGAACCGCCCGCCCGCCGCCGCCAGCGTGATCGGAGTCCCGCCCAGCGTGCCGGTCAGCCGCGTCGCGCCGGTCGCGACACCCCCACCGACCCGCCCGTTCGCCAGCCGGACCATGCCGCCATCACTCGCGCAGAGCTGTAGCCGTGCGGGGTCGAGCGTCAGCGCGGACACCCGCAACCGGTCGAACGCGACCGGCACGCAGCCGGTATTCACCACCAGCCGCCCGCCCCCGTCCCACCGCGCATCGATCGGCAGCGCGAGGCGATCGATCCGCCCGCCGCTGAACGGTCCCGACAGTTCGGCACGGGTTTCGATACGGGTCGCGCCGTCGCCATCGGCACGGAAGCGCACCGGCGACAGCGCCAGCCGCGCATCGCCTGCCGCATAGGGGGCGATGGTCGCGGTGCCGTTCACCGGCGATCCCGGTCCGGCATGGGTCAGGCGGATGCTGGCGGCCGGCAGCCCGCCACCGCCCATCGCCAGCGTGCCGTTGAGCGTCACGCCCTTGCCCGACACCCAGTGGACCGGTCCGTCGCGCAGCGTGGCGCGCGCACCGCTGGCCGCAACGAAGGCCAGCCGGTCGATTCGCGCAGCCAGCGGGCGCGCGGCAACCTCGGCCGACAGGTCGAAACGCTGTGCGGCGCGGGCCGCCGCGCGCATCGCGGCGGTCGCCAGTGGAGCAACCGGTGTACCCGCGGCGGCATCCGCGCTACCGGCGATCCGCGCGACCATCGCGGGGGAAAGCCGTGCGCCTCGCGCGCCGATCCGCCCCTCGAACGCAGGCACGCCGCCCACTGCATAACGCCCGGCGATCGACAACGCCTGCCCCGCAAGGTCCGGCAGGACGAAATCACCCGAGGTGAGGTCGAGCGTGCCCGTCGTTCCCTGCGCCCGACCGTCGAAGCCGATCGTGCCCGACAGCGCGGCGACCCGCGTTTGCGGCGCAGCGATCCGCTCGGCGGCGACCTCGGCCCGCCCGCGCCACCGATCGAACCCGGGCGAGAGTTGCGCCTCCGCCTGCACGACCGGTCCGACCAGCCGTACGTCGCCGCAGGCGGCGGCCTGGGCCCGGATCGGACCGGACAGGGATGGGCCGCCAGTCGCCGTCCGCAGCGACAGGTTCGCGGCGAGCCGATCGATCCCGCAGCCATTGAGCGACAGCCGCTCCGCCACCGCCGCCAGCCTCCCGGTAAAGTCGTTCGCAAGATTGCCGCGCCCGGCCAGCTTCGCACCGATCACGCCATAGGGCGTGGCGAGCCGGATGCGGCCATCGTCGACCGCGACGGTAAAATCGGGCAGCGCGAACGGCTTGCCCGACGGCGGCGGGAGCAACCGGTCGATCTGTCCGAACGACACCGTGCCGTCAGGACGAAGCGTCGCGCGCAACCGCGCCTGCCCGACGCGTGCGCCGACGACCTTGGCGCCGTTCAGCCCGACCTCGGTATCGACCTCGATCCAGTCGGCGATCAGGTCGGGCGCCCTGGGATCGCCCAGTACGACATCGACCAGCCGTTGCCGCCCCAGCCCGATCTGCGCCACGCGGTAGCGCGCGGCGACCCCGCGCTTTTCCAGTTCGCGGCGGACCAGATTGTCGGCGATCGGCCGGCGCTGCGTCCATACCAGCGCCGCGAGCAGCAGCACGATGCCGCACACGACGAGCAGCACCTGCGCGAAGCGGCGCCGTTTGCGGCCATGGCGACGCGGCGACGCTACGGTCTCCACCGCCTCCTCGTCGTCACCGCCCAGACCCGTCACTCCGCTGTTCGCCTCGTTCGTCGCGCATGGGCGCCATCCGGGTCAAGCGCGAGAGGCGGCAAACGGTTCCGGCAGCGCAACGGAAGTTGCGCGCGGCTCAGCGCGTCGCCATCGCCGCCTTGCGCCGTTCCTGCCACGCCTTCACCTCCCGTCCCATCGGAGGCCGCATGCACGCCTCCATTTCCGGCCCGGTCCGCACCGTCGGTACGCAGGCGAGATATGCCTGGCAGATGCCCGTATCGAGCAGTGGGTCGCCGCTGGGCGGCTTCAGCGTGCAACGGGTGATGCCCGCACGACGGTCGCGTTTCGTGACGATCCGAAAATTGCGCGGGCGTTCGCCGGTGACGACGATCTCATCATCGGACGGAGACGCAGGCGGTGCGGCCTGTGCCGACAGCAGGGCGGCGGCGAGGACGGCGAGCATCACCGCCCCAGCCGCCGCACGACGCGGATACCGACATGGTCGATGCCAGGATTGGTATCGGAAAATATCTGGCGATGGCTGTGATGTTCCCAGGCCAGTTCGACCGCCCAGCGCCGGTCGACCCGCACCCCGATCGACGCGTTGGGATTGAACAGGATTTTCGACCCGAACGAGGTCCGGCGGCGATAGATGTCGTAGCGCCGCCAAGCCTCTTCGTTCGAGATGCCGGGCTGGAACGGATCAGGGGTAAAGCTGTAGCCGTCGATGACCGTCGCGCCGATCCCCGCCTGCCCATAGACCCAGCCGCGCAGGATATGCTGGCGCCACTCCGCCCCGACGCTGAAGAAGCTGGTGCGCCCGGCGGTGTTGATCTGCACCTTCGCCGTCAGGCGGGGTTTCAGGAGGATGCGCAGCGGCGCGGTGCGATAGGCGATCTGCACGTCGACCGTGCCGTTCTCCTCCTCGCCCTCGTAAATCTGGCCGGCCGGCAATGCGGGCAGGTCGAAGATCAGCTTGCTGCCGAGCGGGTGGAAGTTGGCGCCGTGCCGCAGGACGCCGACCGCGATCTCGGCCTGCTCGCGGGGCGGCATTGGTTCCGGCCCCTCCTGCGCCATCGCCGTCGTCGAGGCGAGCGCCAACACTGCGCCCAGGACGCCCTTTTCCAACCGAATCATATGAACCCCTTCCCGCAAACGGCAGTCGCTTAGCCGTTGCCGATGCTGTATCATCGACAATAATTGCTGTAAAACAGAAAGTATCTTGTGTTAGACGGATATTCGTTACCGCGGAAGAAAGCGCGGGTCTGCCGTGGGATCGGCATGCTGTTTCTCGTGATTGGTGCCTTGCTCGGGGTAATAACGCTGGTCGCAGCGGCGGCACCGGGACCGTATTGGAATTGCGATTCCCAACAAGGCTGCCGCGCCGGCGCTGATGCGGCGAACCTGCTGCCCGACGAAACGCTGGCCAAATTGGACCGCGATCCGGCGGCCCGCCATCGTTTCGACACATGGGCGGCAATGCCCGGCATCCGCATCGGACTGGCCGCTGTCACGCTGCTGCAACACGGACCGATGGCGGTTCTGTTGTTTGCGGTTGGTATGGCGCTGCGACGCCTTGGGCAGAAGCGGCGCAATGCCCTAGTCGACGCGCTGCCATGGTTACGGCGGGCATCGCGCGCCGCGATCGTGCTGGCCTGTACGCGCGTCATCGCGCCCATCGCTCAAAGCCTGTTGCTAGCCAATGGTTTTGGCCAGCCGGAGACAATCGCCTCGCCTATAATGGTGGAGACAACCTTGCTGCTCCTGATGCTGGCGTTTGCCGCCTATGCCACGATCTGGGCATTGGAGGCGGGCTTTCGGGCCGAGCGCGAACTGGCCGATTTCGTCTGATGCCGGTCGTCGTCAATCTCGACGTGATGCTTGCCCGGCGGAAAGTACGGTCGAAGGAACTGGCCGAGGCGATCGGGATCACCGAATCGAATCTGTCGCTGCTGAAATCGGGCAAGGTGAAGGGAGTGCGCTTCGCGACGCTGGCCGCGATCTGCCGTTATCTCGACTGCACGCCGGGCGATATTCTCGACTACACCCCGTCCGACGACGACCTGCGCGCCGGGGGCGAGGAGTGATCCGCCCCCTCGCCCCCTGCACCACGATCCGCTAGGCAAACGCCCATGACCACGCCAGAGACCGACGGCACCGGCCACCGTGCGCGCCTGCGCGGGCGGTTGCTGGAGCATGGCGGCGCGGCGCTGCTCGACCATGAACTGATCGAATATCTGCTGACGCTGGCGATCCCCCGGCGCGATACCAAGCCGCTGGCGAAGACGTTGCTGCATGAATTCGGCGGGATCGGCGGACTGCTGGCCGCCGATCCGCTGGCGCTGGGCAAGGTGTCGGGCATGGGCGACAGCGCGGTGGCGGCGATCCGCATCGCGCAGGCCGCGGCGACGCGGATGTTGCAGGCGCAGGTGGCGGAACGCCCGGTGCTGTCGAACTGGCAAGCGCTGCTCGACTATCTTCACGCCGACATGGCGCATCTGGCGGTCGAGCGTATCCGCGTGCTGCACCTCAACAGCCGCAACCTGCTGATTCGCGACGAACTGGTGGCGGAAGGGACGATCGACGAGGCGCCGATCTATACCCGCGAGGTGATCCGCCGGGCGCTGGACCTGGGGTCGGCGGCGCTGATCCTCGTCCACAACCATCCGAGCGGCGACCATAGCCCCAGCCGCGCGGACATCGACCTGACCCGCACCATCGCCGCGGCGGGCAAGCCGCTCGGCATCACCGTCCACGACCACCTCATCATCGGTGCCAAGGGGCATACGAGCCTGCGCGCCAAGGGAATGTTCTGATGCGTACCGAAAAGGAAAAGATGATCGCCGGCGAGCTGTATCATGCCGGCGACGCCGAACTAGTCGCCGACGTGGCGCGCGCGGCGGCGTGGATGGACCGCTACAACGCGTCGATCGCGATGGCGGCCGATGCCCGCGCGGCGCTGCTGCGCGAAGGGTTGGCGTGCGTCGGGACCGGCGTGACCATCCGCCCGCCCTTCCACATCGATTATGGCTACAACATCACCGTCGGCGAAGATGTGTTCCTGAACTATGGCTGCGTCATCCTCGACGTGTGCGCGGTCACCATCGGCGACAAGACTCAGATCGGGCCGGGCGTGCAGATCCTCGCGGCCGATCATCCGCGCGACCCGGCGGTGCGGGCGCAGATGCTGGAATTCGGGCGGCCGGTGACGATCGGGCGCAATGTGTGGATCGGCGGCGGCGCGATTCTCCTGCCGGGTGTCACGGTCGGCGACGATGCTCTGATCGGCGCGGGATCGGTGGTGACGCGCGATGTGCCGGCGGGGGCGACGGTCGTGGGGAATCCGGCGCGCGTGCGATAAGAAGCGACCGCCGGGTCGCTCCCGGCGGTCGCATCGATATCAGCTCTGGATGGCGATCAGGCGCTCTGGGTCAGGAAGCTGGTCAGCTCCGCCTTGCTCACCGCCTTGGACTTGTCCTTGTCCGCCTGGGCGAAGGCCTGCTTGACCCAGCTCTTCACCTCGGGCTTGTCGGCAGTCACGCCGGGTTCGCTGGCCGATCGCAGGGCGACCATCCATTCGCCGAACTGCTTTTCGGTCAGCTGGCCCTTCCCGTCCTTGTCGTATTTCGGGAATTCGGCCTCGACGATCTGGGCGATCTGGGTGCCGCTGGCGGGCTGGCCGGCCTCCGCCGTCGTCTGCGCGGTCTGCGTCGCGGGGTCGGGCTGGGTAGCCGGAGCCGCCTGCGTAGCGGCAACCGACGGATCAGCCGGAGTTGTCGCCGGCGCGGCGGGCGCCGCCTGCGTTACTGGAGCAGTCGTTTGCGCCGGCGCGGCGTCCTGGGCAAATGCCGGGGTCGACATCAGAACGGCACTGGCGAGAAGAATACGCTTCATCATCGAATTACTCCTTTCGGATTGGTTCGGAACTTCATGCTATCGCCACAAAGACTTGATGACGACTATGCGATGATCCAACCAACTTAGGTCGTTTCGGTTTCGATTGAAGCCCCTTCGCTACTCTTCTATCGCATGACAGGCTCGATTCGTCCGCGACTTGTTGCTAGGGCGCGGCCAACCGTTCGCCCGTTTGGAAAGGCCCGCCATGATTCCCCGCTACTCCCGCCCCGAAATGACCGCCCTGTGGCAGCCCCAGGCCCGATTCCGCATCTGGTTCGAGATCGAGGCGCACGCGACCGACGCGCTGGCCGAACTGGGCGTGGTGCCGAAGGAAGCCGCCGAGAAGATCTGGGCGATGAACGACGCCGATTTCGACGTCGAACGGATCGACACGATCGAGGCGGAGACCAAGCATGACGTCATCGCCTTCCTGACGCACGTATCGGAGCGGACCGGGCCGGAGGCGCGCTTCCTGCATCAGGGCATGACCAGTTCGGACGTGCTCGACACCTGCCTTGCGGTGCAGCTGGCGCGCGCGTCCGACATCCTGCTCGCCGATCTCGACAAGCTGCTCGAGGTGATCGAACGCCGCGCGCGCGAGCACAAGCTGACCCCGACCATCGGCCGCAGCCATGGCATCCATGCCGAGCCGGTCACCTTCGGCCTGAAGCTGGCGCAAGCCTATGCCGAGTTCGACCGCTGCCGCACCCGCCTGCGCAATGCCCGCGCCGAAGTCGCGACCTGCGCGATTTCGGGCGCGGTCGGCACCTTTGCCAACATCGACCCGCGCGTCGAGGAACATGTCGCGCAGAAGATGGGCCTCACCGTCGAACCGGTGTCGACCCAGGTCATCCCGCGCGACCGCCATGCGATGTACTTCGCCACGCTGGGCGTGATCGCCGGGTCGATCGAGCGGCTGGCGACCGAAATCCGTCATCTGCAGCGCACCGAAGTGCTGGAGGCCGAGGAATATTTCTCGCCGGGCCAGAAGGGGTCGTCGGCGATGCCGCACAAGCGCAACCCGGTGCTGACCGAGAACCTGACCGGCCTCGCCCGCATGGTTCGCGGCTATGTGACGCCCGCGTTGGAAAACGTCGCGCTGTGGCATGAGCGCGATATCAGCCACTCGTCGGTCGAGCGCTATATCGGCCCCGACGCGACGATCACGCTCGACTTCGCGCTCGCCCGCCTGACCGGCGTGATCGACAAGCTGGTCGTCTATCCGACGCGGATGGAAAAGAACCTCAACAAGATGGGCGGCCTCGTCCATTCGCAGCGCGTGCTGCTGGCACTGACCCAGGCCGGGGTGAGCCGCGAAGATTCGTATCGCTATGTCCAGCGCAACGCGATGAAGGTGTGGGAATCGGACGGCGCGCTGTCGCTGCTCGAACTGTTGAAGGCCGATCCGGACGTTGCCGCTGCATTGTCGGCGGAAGAGATCGAGAGCCGGTTCGACCTCGATTACCACTACAAGCATGTCGACACGATCTTCGCCCGGGTGTTCGGACAGGCGTGATCACATGGTCCCGCCGGGTACCGACCCGGCGGGACAATAGTATAATATTAACGCCGCGCCGGTAGAAGCGCGCATGATCTTCCGTCGCTCCACAACCGATCTCGAAACCCGCACCGCGATGGCGATGTACCGCCATTCGCCCGACGCCGTCCTGCTGCTGAAAGGCGGCGCGTTCGTCGAATGCAATCCGGCGGCGGAACAGGTGTACGGGCTGCCGCGCCGCGACATCATCGGCCAGAACCCGGTCGTATTCTCACGCGCGACGCAGGGCGACGGACGGCCGAGCATCGAACATGTCGGCGAACGCGTGCAACAGGCGATCCGCGACGGTCACGCCCGGTTCGAATGGTACAATATGCGCGGTGCCGACGAGGTGCGCATGCTCGTCACGCTGATCCCGATCGCCGACGAGGCCGCCGATGCGGTGCTGGTCCAAATTCAGGACCTGACCAATACCGGGCGCGTCGTCGATGCGCTGACCCAGGGGCTGTCGTCGCTCGCGGCGGGGGACCTGAACGTCCGGCTCGACACGCCGTTCAGCGCCGAGTTCGAACCGCTGCGGGCGAGCTTCAACACCGCCGCCGACACGATGGCACAGTCGATGGCCGAAGTGACCTCGGTTGCGGCGGCGCTGCACAACGGGTGCAGCGATATCCGCCAGGCATCGGACGATCTGTCGGGCCGCACCGAACGCCAGGCAGCAAGTCTCGAGGAATCGGCGGCGGCGATCCAGGAAATTACCCAGAATGTGCGCGAAGCCGCCACGCTGGTCGAAACGACCGAATCGATCGTCGCCGACACCCATCGCGATGCGCAAAGCTCCGTCAGCGTCGTCGAGGACACGACGCAGGCAATGGGCGGCATCGAGCGCGCGTCGAAGGAGATCGGCGACATCATTGCCGTCATCGACGGCATCGCGTTTCAGACGAACCTGCTGGCACTGAACGCCGGGGTCGAGGCGGCGCGCGCCGGGGATGCGGGCAAGGGCTTCGCGGTCGTCGCCTCCGAAGTCCGCGCGCTGGCGCAGCGATCGGCCGAGGCGGCGAAGGACGTCAAGGCGCGGGTCAGCGCCTCCACTGCACAGGTCGACCGGGGCGTGGAACTGGTGGCGAACACCGGTGTCGCGTTGAAGCGCATTACCGAACAGATGGACCGTATCCGCTCGCTGATCGGCAATATCGCCACTTCGGCCCGCCAGCAGGCCGATACGCTGGGCCAGATCAATATCGCGGTCGGCGAAATGGACAGCATCACCCAGCATAATGCGGCGATGGTCGAGGAAACGACCGCCGCCGCGCGCAGCCTGGCCGACGAAGCGGCGCGGCTGAACGATGCCGTCGCGGTATTCCGGATAGGCCGGGCCGACCTGCGGGGCACGTACAGCGCGCCGCTCCGGATGGTGGCGGGCGGCCGACGCTGACGGCCGGGGAAGCCGGTCAGCCGACCGGTCGCTCCATGTACACCGCGCCGGCACCGAAACCGGCCGCGCCGCCCGGTGCCGCGATGAACCCCTGGCGCACCCAATAGGCATCGGCCCCGCCGACCGCGATCAGCGCGAGGACGGGGATCGCTCGCTGCGCGGCAATGGCGTCGAGGATCGGCAGCAGGCGCTCGACCGCCTTCGTACCGCGTGCGGCGGGTGCGACGACGACGTCGTGGAGGTACCAGCAATCGGCGCTGGGCGGCAGGTTGCCGAGCAATGCGTGCATCGTCGGCGGCGCGAGCCGGTGCCAGGGATGGCTGATGCAGTGGCCGATCAGCGCATCACCGTCCGCCAGCACCCAACAGCCTTCGGGACTGAGCGCGATGCGTTCGGCGTACAGGTCCGCCGCCTCGCCATAGGCGCCCAGTTCGGCACGCGCGAGCATGGCGATATCGGGCGCGTCGGCGGCGGTGGCGAGGCGCCACTGGGCGGTCATGGTCGCTTGATCCTTGGTTGGGTCGCAGTGTCGTATCACATTCCATCGTCATCCCGGCGAAGGCCGGGATCCATTGACGGCGGAACGTCGCGTATCGTTCGCGAACACCCGACACAATGGATCCCGGCCTTCGCCGGGATGACGATGGAAGCGGACGACCTGTCCCTTACCCGCCGAGCGCGGTCTTCAACCGGCTGAAGAAGCCCATCGATTCCGGACATTCCTCGCCGGTCTCGGTCTCGCGGAACGCTTCGAGCAGTTCCTTCTGCCGCGCCGACAGGCGGGTCGGGGTCTCCACCTCGATATGGATGACCATGTCGCCATGGCCGCGCCCCTGCAGCACGGGCATGCCCGCGCCGCGCTGCCGCAGTTCCTTGCCCGACTGGATGCCGGCCGGCACGCGGATGCTGTGCTTCTGTCCGTCGAGGCCGGGGATTTCGATCGTCCCGCCCAGCGCCGCCGTCGTAAAGCTGATCGGCGCGCGAGCATGCAGCGCGGTGCCCTCGCGTTCGAACAGCGCGTGGCGTTTCACGTGCAGGAAGATGTAGAGGTCGCCCGCCGGCGCACCGCGTGCGCCCGCTTCGCCCTCACCGGTCAGGCGGATGCGCGTGCCTTCGTCGACGCCAGGCGGGATATTGACCTGCAGCGTCTTGGTCTGGTCGACCCGGCCCTCGCCATTGCACACCGGGCATGGGTCGCTGATGACCTGTCCCGCGCCGTGGCAGGTCGGGCAGGCGCGCTCGACGACGAAAAAGCCCTGCTGCGCCCGGACCTTGCCCTGCCCGTTGCAGGTGTGACAGGTCCGCGCCTTGGTCCCCGGCGACGCGCCGCTGCCGCCGCACGGGGCGCAGGACGTCGATACATCGACCGTGATCTCGGTCTGGTGGCCGTGATAGGCCTCCTCCAGCGAAATCTCCATGTCGTAGCGCAGGTCGGCACCGCGACGGGGTCCGGCACGCCCTTGCCGGCCGCCGCCCATGAATTCGCCGAAGACGCTTTCGAAAATGTCGGAAAAGCCGCCGAAATCCTGCGCGCCGCCGCCCGGCCCGCCCGCACCCTGACGAAAGGCGGCATGGCCGTAGCGGTCATAGGCCGCGCGCTTCTGCGGGTCCTTCAGGCAGTCATAGGCTTCGTTGATCGCCTTGAACTTCGCCTCGGAATCCTTGCACCCGGCATTCTTGTCGGGGTGATATTTGATCGCGAGCTTGCGATAGGCCGACTTGATCGTCCCCGCATCCGCGGTGCGCTCGCATTCGAGCAGTTCGTAGAAATCGACTTCGGTGGTCATTCGAAAACCCCAAAAGCCCTCTCCCCGCTGGCGGGGAGAGGGTTGGGAGAGGGGCAGTCACCTGCGACGCCCCCTCTCCCCGGCCCTCTCCCCCGAGGGGGAGAGGGAGCAGTCATCACGCCTTGTGGCTGTCGTCGACTTCCGAGAATTCGGCATCGACCACGTCGTCGGCCTTGTTCTCCGGCTGGGCATCGGCCGCCGGGGCGGCTTCGCTCTGCTGCTGCTTTTCGTAGATCGCCTGGCCGAGCTTCATCGCGACCTGCGCCAGCGCCTGGCTCTTTTCGGTCATGCGATCGGCATCGCCGCTCTCGACCGCCGCCTTGGTCTCGGCGACCGCGGCTTCGATCTCGGACTTCAGCGACGCATCGACCTTGTCGCCATTGTCGGCCAGCTGACGCTCGGTCGTGTGGATCAGCGATTCGGCGTTGTTCTTCGCCTCGGCACCGGCACGACGCTTCTTGTCCTCTTCGGCGAACTGCTCGGCGTCGCGGACCATCTGGTCGATGTCGCTGTCCGACAGGCCGCCCGAGGCCTGGATGCGGATCTGCTGCTCCTTGCCCGTGCCCTTGTCCTTGGCCGACACGTTGACGATGCCATTGGCGTCGATGTCGAACGTGACCTCGATCTGCGGCACGCCGCGCGGCGCAGGCGGGATGCCGACGAGGTCGAACTGGCCCAGCATCTTGTTGTCGGCGGCCATTTCGCGCTCGCCCTGGAACACGCGGATCGTCACCGCACCCTGATTGTCGTCGGCGGTCGAATAGACCTGCGACTTCTTGGTCGGGATAGTCGTGTTGCGGTCGATCATGCGGGTCATGATGCCGCCCAGCGTCTCGATGCCCAGCGACAGCGGGGTCACGTCGAGCAGCAGCACGTCCTTCACGTCACCCTGCAGCACGCCGGCCTGGATCGCGGCACCGATCGCCACGACTTCGTCGGGGTTCACGCCGGTGTGCGGTTCCTTGCCGAAGAACTGCTTCACGACCTCGCGGACGCGCGGCATGCGGGTCATGCCGCCGACCAGCACGACCTCATCGATCGCGCTCGCCTGCACACCGGCATCGGCCAGCGCCTTCTTGCACGGCTCGAGCGTGCGCTTGACGAGGTCTTCGACCAGACGCTCGAGGTCGGCACGGCTGATCGACTTGACGAGGTGCTTCGGGCCCGTAGCGTCCGCCGTGATGAACGGCAGGTTGACTTCGGTGGTCTGCGCCGACGACAGCTCGATCTTCGCCTTTTCGGCGGCTTCCTTCAGACGCTGGAGCGCCAGCTTGTCCTTGGTCAGGTCGATGCCTTCGACCTTCTTGAACTCGTCGGCCAGGAACTGGACAATCTTCGCGTCGAAGTCTTCGCCGCCCAGGAAGGTGTCGCCGTTGGTCGCCTTCACCTCGAACACGCCGTCGCCGATCTCGAGAACCGAGATGTCGAACGTGCCGCCGCCAAGGTCATAGACCGCGATGGTCTTGTTATTGTCCTTGTCGAGGCCGTAGGCGAGCGCCGCCGCCGTCGGTTCGTTGATGATGCGCAGGACTTCGAGACCGGCGATCTTGCCGGCGTCCTTGGTCGCCTGACGCTGGGCATCGTTGAAGTAGGCGGGGACGGTGATGACCGCCTGGGTTACCGTCTCGCCGAGATACGATTCGGCGGTTTCCTTCATCTTCTGCAGGATGAACGCGCTGATCTGCGACGGCGAATATTCCTCACCGCCCGCCTTCACCCACGCGTCGCCGTTCGGGCCGCGCGCAATGGTGTAGGGAACCAGTTCGGTATCCTTCTTGGTGACCGGATCGTCGAAGCGGCGGCCGATCAGGCGCTTCACCGCGAAGATCGTGTTGTCGCCGTTGGTGACGGCCTGACGCTTGGCCGGCTGGCCGATCAGGCGCTCGCCATCCTTTGCGAACGCCACGATCGACGGCGTGGTCCGCGCGCCTTCCGCATTTTCGATGACCTTGGGGCTACCGCCCTCCATCACCGCGACGCAGCTGTTGGTCGTGCCCAGATCGATACCGATAACTTTAGCCATGGTCCCTCATTGGCCCCCGGGTTGAATGTAAAACCTGGACCCGGTGGCACGGGGTAGTGCCGTCCGGGTCGTTCCGAGGGCGGATATAGGCAGGGTTCGGCTTGCCGCAAGATTATGCGCGGCATAGGGAACCGTATCGGGACAGGAGCGTGCGCATGAAGACACGGTGGATCGCGCTGGCAGCAGCGGCAGGCGCGCTGACGGGATGCCAGAACCCGCCGCGGGTCGAGGATGCGTGGGTCCGCCTGCCCGCCGTGCCCGGACGCCCCGCCGCCGCCTATGCGATCGTGTCGCGCGGATCGACGGCCGACCGTGTGACGGGCGTCACGACTCCGGCGGCGGGTCGCAGCGAGCTGCACGAGAGCATGACGGGCCATGGCGGCATGGCATCGATGCGGCCGTTGCAAAGCCTGTCGTTCGGCGGCGACCACCGCATCCTGCTGCGACCGGGCGGAACGCATGTCATGCTGTTCGACCTGAAGGGCGACCTGCGCCCCGGCGGCACGATACCCCTGACCTTCCGCTTCGAACGGTGGGAGGACGTCACCGTCGACGCAAAGCTGGTCGGCGCGGGCGATCCGGCACCCTGACGCCGGGTGCGGCGGCGGCTCAGCAGGCCCCGCGCAGCCTCGCGACAAGCTCACCCTGCCGATGGGTGCCGGTCTTGTTCAGCAGCGCCATGACCTGCGTGCGGACGGTGGCGACACTGCATCCGCGCAACCGGGCGATGGCGGCACTGTCATGCCCCACCGCCAGCAGGACCGCGACCTGCGCCTCGGCCGGAGTCAGGCCGAACAGGTCGGCGAACAACTCCGCCGAGGGCGCCGCGGCGGTCTTCGCGGACAGCATCACTCGGGCGCGGGCAAGCGGTCCCGAGGGGCGTCGCGGTGCCGCACGGACCGTCAGGATCAACCGCTCGCCCTCGTCATGGCCGTCGCTGCCCGGCATGCGCAGCACGACCCGCCGTCCGGGGCGGAGCGCCTGTAGCGGATCGAGCGCCTGCGCGATGGCGAGCGACAGCGCCCGATCGGTCGCCGCATCGCGGGCATGGATCCGGCCGCCGCGCATGGTCAACGGCCCGGCCGGCGCCAGCCACGCCTCGCACCCCGGCGACATCTGCACCATGCGTCGGTCGCCATCGAGGAGGAGCACGCGCTGCTCCAGCAGCTCGGCGGTTTCGCGAACCGTGCGGTCGAGCCCGGCCCCCAGCGCCACCGCCTGGGCCATGATGTCGGACAGGGCCGGCGCGGCCGCATCGATGATGTGCGCCTCGCGGTCCGCCGAATCGAGGAACGATCGTGGCCGCAGCAAGGACAGGATCGCATCGCACCCCGGCACGCGCAGGCGGGTCAGCGCGGCAAAGCCCGCATCGGCGCGGTCGAACAGGTTGCGATAGATCGGCAGGGCGTCGCGTTCGTGCCGGCTCAACAGCGCATCGTCGAACACCGTCCTCAGCATCGGACCATCGATCGCCACCCCGGTGCGCGGATTGGTGTGGCGGCTCAACCCGCCTTCGCGCACGAAGGTGTCGACCATGTCGGGCGTCACCCCCCGGATCAGGTCGAACGCGACGGCCCCCGATCGATCCATGCCGATCAGGTGGACCACGCGCGCGTCGGTCGCCCCGGCAAAACCGGCCAGCGCGTCCTGCCAGTCCTCCAGGCCGAACGCCGCCCTGCGGAACCGTTCGACGATGTCGGTGACGTCCACCGATCCCCCTTCGCCCCTGCAGCACGACGCCGTCCGTCCCACCGGACGGGGCCGACCGAACGGATAAATTCTCGAGAGGCGCATGGCCATACCGCATTTGAATGATGTCCGTGCGGTGCGGCATCGACATAGGTGCAGCGCGGCAAGGGTGTGCGACGCACCGGGGGCCGCACCATCCGTTCTGAGGGGGACATCATGCGTATTTCACGGGCCGGCGCGCTTGCCGGCACTCTTTTCCTTGCGCTGCCCGCAGCCGCGCAGACCGCCGCCGGTCCGGTTTCCGAACCGCCCGCGTCGGCCGCGACCGACGGCGATCCGCAATCGACCTATGCGGTGGCGGTAGCGGCCGGGACGCTCGGCATCGGGCCGGAAATCGGCTGGCGCATTTCGGACCATGTCGGCATCCGCGGCGGCGCGAGCTTCCTGACCGTCAACGCCTCGTTCGAACCGGAGGACGTCAGCTTCGATGGCAAGGTCAAGCTGAACTCGTTCGGGGCGACGGTGGACGCCTATCCGTTCGGCGGCAATTTTCGCGTGTCGGGCGGGGCGCGTATCAACAACAACGAAATCGGCCTGACCGCCACGCCCAATGTCGCGGTAGAGATCAACGGCAACGAATATCAGCCGCGCGACATCGGCACGCTGAGCGCCCGCGCCGCCCCGCGCAAATTCTCGCCGATGCTGACCCTGGGCTGGGCGGGCAGCAACCGCCGCGGGTTCATGTTCGGCTTCGATGCCGGCGTGCTGTTCCAGGGCGCGTTCAAGATCGATCCGCTGACCGCCACCGGCCAAAAGCGCAACGACCCGACCCTGCGCGCGGACCTGGAAGCCGAGCGCCGCTCGCTGCAGGACGATGTCGACAAGGTGAAGGTCTATCCGGTCCTGCAAGTCGCGATCGGCTATCGTTTCTGAAGCCTCAACGGCCCGCGCCTTTAACCGCGCGGGCCGCACCACCATGTCGGCCGCATGCGCCGTCCGCTGACCCCCGCCGAGACCGAGCTAGCCCGCACGATGTTCGGCGACACGATCGATTATCAGCAGGCGCGAGTGGCGAATGCGAAATGGGCGTTCTTTCAGCCCAGACAGGTCGCGATGGCGCCGACCGGCTGCATCCATTTCCACCCACGGGGCACGTTGTACCGCGACGACTTCGCCGCTGCCGGGCGCGATCTGGCCGCGCTGTTCCTGCACGAGATGATGCACATCCACCAGACGCAACATCGCGGGCGCTACTGGCTGCCTCTCATGCGACATCCCTTCTGCACCTATCGCTACACCGTCGTGCCGGGAAAACCGTTCGAAGCGTATGGCATCGAACAGCAGGCGGAAATCGTCCGCCACGCCTTTCTGTTGCGACAGGGCGTGGCAATGAAGGACAAGCCGCCACTGGAAGTGTACGAAGCGCTGCTACCGTTCGGGCGGGGTTAAGGCGTCAGGACTTGAAACGGATGACGCGCGACGACAGCGTTTCGACCGGATGCCCGTTCGCGTCGCGTGCCGGCGTGTAGCGCGCGCGTCGCGCCAGCGCTTCGCACGGGATCGCATCGAACGTTGCATTGCCGGACGAGCGGACGACACGACAATTGCGAATGCCCCCCTCCTTCGTGATGATCCAGGCGACGGTAACGTTCGCGTTCGCGCCCAGCAGCTGACGCGGAAAATCGCTGTTTGACAGCCACATCGACGGATCGCGCTGGGCCCGTGCCGGCAGCACCGGCGCAGTATCGACCGCGCCGACGTCGAAACCCCAACTCTGCATCAGATCGGTTTCGCACTTGCGTAGCGCGGTCAATGCGGCACGCGACAGCGAAAGGTTCACGCGAAACGGCTTCCCACCTGATAAGGCGAAGCCCACCGGCTCCGTTCCTGCAAAGTCGGTGACGGTATCGCGCGGCAGATCGAAGGTGATCCCCATGTTTCGCCCCTTCGGCAAGGACGTACGCTGTCCGTCACCATCGAACACGCCCTTCCCCGCGCGACCATCGATCTGAACCTTGACCCGCGGCGAATATCCCAACTGTTTTCGATCACCGACCAGCACCGTCTGTACACGGTCGTTGAACGGCGTAGGCCGGAACAACACGCTGACGCGGTTGCCCGCATCGCCATAATCGCGACTGAGGACACACATATCCTCGGCATAGTTGACGCTCCATGCCGATGCCGGCTTGAGCGGCGGCACATCCGCCGCACCGCCCTGCCCCGCCAGTATCGCCGCCAGCATGATCGCCTTCATCGCATTGCCCCGCATTGCCCCGCATTGCCCCTGCCTGCACGGTGCCATGGGCATTGCCCGCTCGCAACTATCGGAACCCTCTGGCCGGCAAGCTGTTGGCATCGCGCAACGATTTTGAAAGCCTGCCCCCATGTCGACGCGCAAAGGCGCCACCCTGCTCGCCCGCCTCGGATTCGCGGCGCGCGGTATCGTCTATTGCATCGTCGGCTGGTTCGCGATCGACGCCGCGCTGCGCGGCGGCAAGGCCGGCGACAATCAGGGTGCCATCGCCAGCCTGGCCGACGAACCGTTTGGCGAATGGCTGCTGGCGGCGATGGCGGCGGGGCTGGCCGGCTATGCGCTGTGGCGGCTGACCGAGGCGCTGTTCGATCCCGAAGCGCAGGACAATGACGCCAAGGGCGCATTCCGTCGCGCCGGCCATGCGGTCAGCGGGATCGCCCATGTCGTGCTGGCATGGACCGCCGCGCGCCTCTCCCTGCACAGCGCGCGGGCGACCGGCCGTGTCGGCGGCGAGGAGAGCGCCCATGACTGGACGGCATGGATGCTCGATCAGCCGGGCGGACGGTTGCTGGTGGCACTGGTCGCCATCGGCCTGCTGGCGGCGGCGGTCCAGCAGGCGAAAAAGGCATGGACCGGCGAGTTCGCCCGCACCCTGTCGGGTGGAACGCCGGTGCCCGACTATGTCTGTACCATGGGTCGCATCGGCTATGGCGCGCGGGCAGCGGTGTTCGCGGCGATCGCGTTCCTGTTCGTCGCCGCGGCATGGGCGGCGGATGCCGACGAAGCCGGCGGCATGGCGAGCGGCATGGCACTCATGCAGCGGCAGGCGGGCGGACAGTTGTTGCTCAGCGCGATCGGCATCGGCTTCATCGCGTTCGGGGCGTTCAGCTTCGTCGAGGCGCGCTGGCGCCGGTTGCAGGTGCGGTTGCCGGCATGACCGGGCGTGAGGTGCTGGAGGCGCGCTGGCTCGACCTGACCCGGCGCGAGCTGCCGGCGGTGGCGCGGGAGCGCGGATGGCCGGTGGTGGCCGACCATTGTTTCCAGCGCATCCTGCTCGACAATGCATTCGGCGGGCAATGGTATGATCATGTCGCCGGACGTCCGGCTTATGCCCATGCCGATCCGGCCGCCCTCGCGCAGGCGGTGGCGTTGGGAGAACAGGCGCTGACGGGCGATGCCGATCTGCCCGACCTCAACCGACGCTCGCTGGAATGGCGCGGCAAGGCCCCCTCGAAACCGGGACGAGGCACCCCCATCTCTCGCCCTAGCCAATCCAAAAGAACGAAGATAGAACGGACCGCATGAGCCTGACCCATATCTCCGTCCGCGGTGCGCGGGAGCATAACCTCAAGGGCGTCGATATCGACATCCCGCGCGATACGCTGACGGTCATCACCGGCCTGTCGGGTTCGGGCAAGTCGTCCCTCGCCTTCGACACCATCTATGCCGAAGGGCAGCGGCGCTATGTCGAATCGCTGTCGGCCTATGCGCGGCAGTTCCTCGAACTGATGCAGAAGCCCAATGTCGAGCATATCGAAGGGCTGTCGCCGGCGATCTCGATCGAGCAGAAGACGACCAGCCGCAACCCGCGATCGACGGTCGCGACGGTCACCGAAATCTACGACTATATGCGCCTGCTGTGGGCGCGGGTCGGCGTGCCCTATTCCCCCGCCACCGGCCTGCCGATCAGCGCGCAGACCGTCAGCCAGATGGTCGACCGGGTGCTGGCGCTGCCCGAAGGTACGCGGCTGCTGCTGCTCGCGCCGGTCGTGCGCGGGCGCAAGGGCGAGTATCGCAAGGAACTGGCCGAATGGCAGAAGGCCGGGTTCCAGCGCGTGCGGGTGAACGGCGAAGTCCATCTGATCGAGGACGCGCCGGCGCTCGACAAGAAGTTCAAGCACGACATCGAGATCGTCGTCGACCGGCTGGTGGTGAACGCCGATGCCGCGACGCGTCTGGCCGAGAGTTTCGAGACCGCGCTGAAGCTCGCCGATGGCCTCGCCTATGTCGACCTGGTCGATACGACGGTGGCGCAGGCGCAGTCGGGCAATCCGCCGCTGGACAGCGAACAGGGCGACCGCGCGACCGAGGCAGCGCCGCAGACCGGCAAGCTGAAGGGCGCCGGCATCCCCGACAACCGCATCGTGTTCTCCGAAAAATTCGCCTGCCCGGTCAGCGGATTTACGATCAGCGAGATCGAACCGCGCCTCTTCAGCTTCAACGCGCCGCAGGGTGCTTGCCCGGCGTGCGATGGTCTTGGCGAACGGCTGGAGTTCGACGAGGACCTGATCGTCCCCAACCACGAACTGTCGATCAAGAAAGGCGCGGTGGTGCCGTGGGCGAAGTCCAACCCGCCCTCCCCCTATTACATGCAGGTGCTCGGATCGCTGGCGAAGGCCTATGGCTTCTCGCTCGACGCGGCATGGAAGGACCTGCCCGAGGAAGCGCAGCGCGTGATCCTGCACGGCACCGCCGGCAAGCCGGTGACGCTGACCTTCATCGACGGCAAGAAGTCGTATGACGTCAAGAAGCCGTTCGAGGGCGTGCTGGGCAATCTCAACCGGCGGATGCTGTCGACCGAGAGCGCGTGGATGCGCGAGGAACTGGCGAAGTACCAGGCGTCGCAGCCCTGCGAGACCTGCCATGGCGCGCGGTTGAAGCCCGAGGCGCTGGCGGTCAAGGTCGCGATGCAGGACATCGCGCACGCGACGCGGCTGTCGGTGGTCGATGCCCTCGCCTTTTTCCAGTCGCTGCCTGAGCATTTCAACGACCAGCAAAAGGCGATCGCCCAGTCGATCCTGAAGGAGATCGTCGAGCGGCTCGGCTTCCTCAACAATGTGGGGTTGGATTATCTGAACCTCGACCGGACCAGTGGCACGCTGTCGGGTGGTGAGAGCCAGCGCATCCGCCTTGCTTCGCAGATCGGCAGCGGGCTGTCGGGGGTGCTGTACGTCCTCGACGAACCGTCGATCGGGCTGCACCAGCGCGACAACGACATGCTGCTGGCGACCCTCAGGCGTCTGCGCGATCTCGGCAACACGGTGCTGGTGGTCGAGCATGACGAAGATGCGATCCGCACCGCCGATTACGTCATCGACATGGGGCCGGGCGCCGGCGTCCATGGCGGCGAGGTCGTCGCCAAGGGAACGCTGAAGCAGATCCTGAAGTCGAAGGGATCGATCACCGCCGATTACCTCAACGGCACGCGGTCGGTGCCGCTGCCCGACAAACGGCGCAAGGGCAATGGCAAGAAGCTGACGGTGCACAATGCCACCGCCAACAACCTGACCGGTGTCACCGCGTCGCTGCCGCTCGGCACCTTCACCTGCATCACCGGCGTGTCGGGGTCGGGCAAGTCGAGCTTCACGATTGACACACTTTACGCCGCCGCCGCCCGCACCCTGAACGGCGCCCGGATCGTGCAGGGCAAGCATGACAAGATCACCGGGCTGCAGCATCTCGACAAGGTGATCGACATCGACCAGTCGCCTATCGGCCGTACGCCGCGATCGAACCCGGCGACGTATACGGGCGCGTTCACCCAGATTCGCGACTGGTTCGCCGGTCTGCCCGAAGCACAGGCGCGCGGCTACAAGCCCGGCCGGTTCAGCTTCAACGTGAAGGGCGGCCGGTGCGAGGCATGCCAGGGCGATGGCGTGCTGAAGATCGAGATGCACTTCCTGCCCGACGTCTATGTGACGTGCGACGTGTGCCACGGCGCGCGGTACAATCGCGAGACGCTGGAGGTGAAGTTCAAGGGGATGAGCATCGCCGATGTGCTCGACATGACGGTCGAGGACGCGGTCGAGTTCTTCAAGGCGGTGCCGCCGATCCGCGACAAGATGGCGATGCTGGCCGAGGTCGGGCTGGGATACGTCAAGGTTGGGCAACAGGCGACGACGCTGTCGGGCGGTGAGGCGCAGCGGGTGAAGCTGGCCAAGGAACTGGCGCGGCGCGCGACCGGCAACACGCTCTACATCCTCGACGAACCGACGACGGGCCTGCATTTCGAGGATGTGCGCAAATTGCTGGAGGTGCTCCACCAGTTGGTCGAGCAGGGCAACACCGTGGTAGTGATCGAGCATAATCTCGACGTCATCAAGACCGCCGACTGGATATTGGACATGGGGCCGGAAGGCGGCGTCAAGGGCGGCCGTGTAGTGGCGGAAGGCACGCCGGAAACCGTCGCAGCGGTCGAGGGGAGCTTCACCGGGCGATATCTCAAGCCGCTGCTGACACCCAGGGCACAGGCGGCCGAGTGAGTCTCTGGCGAGCGCCGTTCGAAGCTGCGTTGCGGATGTTCGCGACGGTCAGCGAGGCGTTGCGCGCCACCGGTCAGCCCCGCCCGATCCTGGTCGGCGGGGCGGCTGTCGAATATTGGTCGGGCAGCGCCGTTTCCACCGGCGACTTCGATCTGTGCTCGCCTGTGCAGGAGGAGGTGGAAGCGGTTTTGCGGGAGCATGGCTTCATTCGTCCAAGCGGGCCCGGCAACGCGACGCAGGGCTGGATCCATCCCGAACTGGCGCTCGGGTTCGAGGTCGTGGGCCGCGTCCCACTTGACGGGCTGGTTCCGCGCGAACGGATCATGCTGATCGACGATTTCGCGCCCGGTTCCTCGTTTGCCATTCTCGGCGTGGAAGACCTGATCGCGGACCGGATGGGGCAATATGCTTCCGGCACCGCACCGGATCGGATCGAACAGGCTCGGTTATTGTACCGGCTTCATTCTTCTCTCGATCGCGCCTATCTTGAACAGCGGATACGGCAGGAAAGTGCAGGTGATCATGGCGTCGACGATCTCGACTGAAGCGGAGGACTGGCCGGGCCCCCGGCTGCGCCATGCCGACATCGCGCAGCAGCTGGCCGAGCGCCGCGCGGCACTTGGCAACCCGGAGCTGCCGCGCAACGCCGGCAGCAATCGGACCGACAGCAAACGCGCGCTCCTCGCGGCGATCGAGGCCGCCGGCGGGCGCTGGTAGCACCGGCGGCGAAACCGCCGTTTCCCGTATAATTTCGGAAGCTCCGTCGCGCCCCGGCATTCGGGCTTGATCGATATCAAGCGAAGGATCCGTCGACATGCGTGCGCTCACCCTCGGCCTCGTCGCCGCCGCTACCCTGGTTACCGGATGCACCGATTACGGCATGGGCGGTCCGCGCTATGCCGATGCCGGCTATGGCCGCTACGACTGGGATCGCCCCGACCCCTCGTACAATGGCTATGACGCCGCACGCTATTACCGCGACGACCGCCGCTATCGCGAACGCCGCCTGTCGCGGAACGACCGGGTCTATGTCGGTCAGGACGGCCGCTATTATTGCCGCCGCAACGACGGCACGACCGGTCTGATCGTCGGCGGCATCGCCGGTGGCGTGCTTGGCACCGCGCTGCGGCCGGGCGGTTCGGGCCTGCTGGGTGCGCTGCTGGGCGGTGCCGCCGGCGCAGCCGGTGGCCAAGCGATCGACCGCAACAACGTCCGCTGCCGCTGACCCGACCGGCGACGTTTCGAACGACATCGGCCCGCCCCTTGCACGGGGGCGGGCCGATACCCATATCCGCTTCGCTACAGTCGCAAATCGATGGTGTCCTGCTTTGCGGCAAGTTCCTTCTTTCCCTGCTGCCTAAGGCACGGGGGTCGGGTGTTTCCGGCGCCCGCAACCTCCGGAAGGAACCTTCATGGCCAATCTCGGCACCGTAAAATTCTTCAACATCGACAAGGGCTATGGCTTCATCGCCCCCGACAATGGCGGCACCGACGCCTTCGTCCATATTTCGGCGGTCGAGCGCGCCGGCATGGTCACGCTGAACCAGAACCAGCGCGTGGGCTATGAGCTGGAAGAAGACCGGCGCGGCCGGGTGAGCGCGGTCAACCTGACCGCCGCAGACTGATTTTCGTGGGGCGGGCGGAGCGATCTCCGCCCGCCCCTTTTGCTTGGAGGATATTCTTGGCCGACACCGCCGAAGCCTATCGTGCCCGCGCCGCCGTGGAGCGCGCCAATGCTGAAGCCGCGACGCTGGACAATGTCCGCGAACGCTGCCGCCGTGCCGAACAGGCATGGACCGAAATGGCCGACCGCGCCGAGCGCACGACCGAACAGCGGCTGATCCGCGAAGCGGCGACCGTCCGCCGGAGCGAAACCATCGGTTGAACCTGTCGCTGTGCCGGTCGTTGGACCGGTGAACAGCGAAGGGATCGACCATGGCCAACCATAAGAAACACAAGCCGAAATCGCGCACCGCAGGCGTTTCGACGCTGCGTACTGTCGCGTTGGCCGCCACCGGCATTGCCGTCGGCCTGTTCGGCGTGCTGCTGGCTCGGCGCAAACCGACCGAAGGCCATGCCGCGCCCGATCTGGCGCTGGACAAGGATCGTCCCGGCCCGACCGACCGCGCGCCTGAAGCCTTCCGTCCCGATCCGACCGCACCGGTTTCCGCTGCCGATCGCGAGGCACTGCGCCCGGCGACCGGCCCGGTGCCGACGATGGTCGAGCCGCGCGGCAGCATGGCGTCGCAGACCGGCGCCTGACCCAGCCGGGCGGCGGATCGATCCGCGATCAGCCGCCCAGCCGTACCCCCAGCCATAAGGTACGGGGCGCGGCCCGTTCGACGACACCGTCCCCACCGATCGCAGTCTCGATCCGCGTGTCGGTCACATTCTCCGCCCGTGCCTCGAACGCCAGCCAGCGAGTCGCCGGCAGCGTGGCGAAAAGATCGAGCGTCGTTGCAGCCGACAGGCGACGCAGATTCGCGTCATCCTCATATTGCCCGGCGACATGGCGCAGCGTTGCGGACGCCTGCCACCGGTCGCGGCGCCAGCCGAGCGTCGCCGATCCGCTATGCGCCGGCGTCTGGGCCGGGCGCAGGCCATCCAGCGCACCCATGTCGCAGACCCGTGCATCGGTATAGGCGTAGGACAGCCGCCCTTCGATCGGTCCGACCCGCCCCGATGCATCCAGTTCAATCCCTTTCACCCGCACATGATCGAGATTCGCGCGGCGCCGGAACACGCCGGCCGCCGACACGAAGCCGACGCCGGGGAAGGTGCCGGGGCCGTTCGCGACCGTCACATTGGCGATGGCATCGCGCAGATCGTTGGCGAAGGCGGTCGCGGCGAAGCGGACGCCGGCTGCCGGCCGCAATTCCACGCCGGCCTCCGCGCCCCATAGCGTTTCGGGGGCAAGCGCGGCATTGGCAGCGGTCGCATCCGCGCCGACCCGAAACGGGCGATAGAGTTCGTTGAGCGTCGGCAACCGCCAGCCGCGATAGCCGGCCAGTCGCAGCGTCAGCGGATCGGCCGGCGTCCAGGCGACGCCCGCGCGTCCGGTCGGCTCCCATCCCTGCCGATCGACGAAGCGCTGATCGGTCAGCGTCGCACCGGTCAGGGCGGCTTCCTGCAACCGGCCATCGCCGATCGCCCAGCGGTCGATCCGGCCACCGGCGCTGAACACGAGATCGCCGCTAGTGACGCTGGCATCGGCGAACAGGCCGGCCGTGGTGTTGCGCCCGCCGGCGACCCGCCGCCGGGTCGGGTTGCCTGCGACATAGGTGTAACGTTCCTGCGTCTCGCCGGTCACCACGCGCAGGTCGCCACCCAGGCGGAGCGACACCCCGCCCCATTCGGGCGCGATCTCCGCTCGGCCGCCGATGCCGGTCGCAGGGACATTATACTGGTCGAGTGTCAGCGCGGTCGACGCCCGCCCCGCCCCGACGCTGGCGAAACGGCTGGCGAAGGCGCGGGTCTGGAGATAACCGAGCAGCGACCAGCCGAGCGGCCCGCGCCCGACTAAGCGGAGGCTGGCATCCGCCCCTTCGCTGCGATTGTCGGTGAAGTCGAGACCCCGGTCGCGGCTGTCGGTGAAGGCCGACACATTGGCCTGCAATTCGGTCATGGGTGCGATCTGCACCACGGCGCGGGCGGCGGCGCTGGCCTGTTCGAACGGTGCGGCACGGTCGGCCGTACCGCGATCCTCGCGCACGATGGGCACGAAGCCGTCGCCACGCGCATAGGCGCCGGACAGGGTGGCGAACCCGCCGCTGCGCACCAATGCCGCCGATCCGCGCGCATCGATCGACGCACGGCTGCCCCCGGCGATCGATGCCGCAAACGGGCTCAGATCACCTGGCCCTGCGCTGTCGAGTTCGATCGTACCCGCCAGCGCTCCCGGACCGGCAACGCCGCTACCCCCGCCACGCGTGACGCGTACCCGGCCCAGCCGATCGGTCGCATAGGCGGGAAAGGCGACCCAGCCGCCGAACGGGTCGGCCTGCGGCACGCCGTCGAGCAGCAGCAGCGCGCGGCTGGAGGCATTGCCGCCGAGGCCGCGGAAGGTGATCCCCTGCGACGTCGGATTGGCGCTGCGGGAATCGGAACGGCGGAATTGCTGGAGCCCGGCGACGTCGCGCAGCACATCCTCTACCCGGCCGCTCGCGGACGACAGGATGCGATCGCGCTCCAGCGTGACGATGTCATAGACCCGGTCGCCCGGCCCATCGGCAAGGCCGCGCCCGGTAACGACGATCTCCGGCGCGTCCTGCGCCGCCGCCACGCCCGGCCACGCGGCCAACACCAACCAGAAACGCTTCACGCCTGTCCCCCAACAGGGACGATCAGACCGTGAAGCTCTCCCCGCACCCGCACGCGCCCTTGGCATTCGGATTGGCGAAGACGAAGCCCGCGGTAAAATCGTCCTCGACCCAGTCCATCGTCGAACCGATGAGGTAGAGGATCGATCCGCCATCGACGAAGAAGGTGCCGCCCGGCGTCTCGATCCGTTCGTCCATCGCATTGGCGGTGGTGACGTAATCGACCGAATAGGCGAGCCCCGAACAGCCTCGGCGCGGGGTCGACAGCTTGACGCCGATTGCTTCCGGGGGCGCCTTCGCCATCAGGTCGGCGACCCGGCGTTCGGCATTGGGCGTCAGGATGATCGCGGCGGGGCGGACGCGCGTGGCCATTACAGCATTCCCAGTTCGAGCTTGGCATCGTCCGACATCTTCTGCGGGTCCCATGGCGGGTCCCAGACGAGATTGACGTCGGCGGTCGACACGCCCGGCACCGCCGACACGCGCAGTTCGACCTCGGCCGGCATTGATTCCGCGACCGGACAATGCGGCGTGGTCAGCGTCATCGTCACCGCGACATGGCCGTTGTCCGCCACGTCGACGCCGTAGATCAGCCCTAGGTCGTAGATATTGACCGGAATTTCGGGATCGAAGATTTCCTTGAGCGCGGCGATGACGGCTTCATACACGTCGCCGCCCGGTTCGCCGGTCGATACCGGCTCGGGCTTCTTCGCCAGGAAATCGCCCAGATAGTCGCGGCGGCGTGGTTGGTCCGCGTCGGTCACGCGCGCGCGCGGCGGCGACGTCACGGCGTCGACCTCCTCGACCTGAAAGCTGCGTTCGTCGTTCATCCGAAAATCCTGCTTACCCGTTCCAGTCCGCGCACCAGCGCATCGACATCGGACCGTCCGTTATACACGCCGAAGCTCGCCCGCGCGGTGGCGGGGACGCCCAGCACGTCCATCAGCGGCTGTGCGCAATGATGGCCGGCACGGATCGCGACCCGTTCCTCGTCCAAGATGGTGCCGACATCGTGCGGATGCACCCCCTCCACCACGAAACTGACGATTCCGGCGGCATCGTCCGGCCCGAGCAACCGGACCGAGTTGATCCGGCCGAGTGCGTCGCGGGCAGCGGTGACCAGTGCGGTTTCATGCGCATGGATCGCGTCCAGCCCGATACTGTCGACATAGTCGATCGCGGCGTGGAGCCCGAGCGCACCGATGATATGCGGCGTCCCCGCCTCGAACCGAGCGGGCGGTGGCGCATAGGTGGTGCGCTCGAACGTCACACGATCGATCATCGCGCCGCCGCCCTGCACCGGATGCATCGCTTCGAGCAGTTCGGGGCGGCCCCACAGCACGCCGATACCGGTCGGGCCGTAGAGCTTGTGCCCGGAAAAGACGTAGAAATCGCAGTCGAGCGCGGCGACGTCGACCGCCACGCGCGGCACCGCCTGGCAGCCATCGAGCAGCAGCTTCGCGCCGACCGAATGCGCGATATCCGCAGCCCGCCGCGCGTCGAGGACCGAGCCTAGCACGTTCGACACATGCGCCAGCGATACCAGCTTGTGCTCCGGCTGGATCATCGCCGCCATCGCGTCGAGATCGATCCGCCCGTCCTGCGTCAGCGGCACGACGTCGATCGCCACGCCGATGCGTTCGGCGATCAGCTGCCATGGCACGATGTTCGAATGATGTTCGAGCATCGACAGCAGGATGCGGTCGCCGGCCTTCAAATGCCGTTCGGCCCAGCCTTGAGCGATCAGGTTGATCCCCTCGGTCGCGCCGCGCACGAACACGCATTCCTCCGGCCCGCCGGCGCCGATGAACGATGCCACGCGACGCCGCGCGGCTTCATAGGCGAGCGTCATGTCGGCCGAGCGCTGATACACGCCGCGATGCACGGTGGCGTAGGTCGTATCATAGGCCCGCGTGATCGCGTCGATCACCGCCTGCGGTTTCTGCGAGGTCGCGGCGGTGTCGAGATACGACCAGCCGGCGGGAATCGCCGGAAAGTCGCTCACGCGGTCGAGGGGGGTGGTGCCGCTCAAAGCGCCGCTTCCAGCCATGCATCGGCATCGGCGGCAAAGGCTTCGCGCACCGTCTCGTCGCCGATCCGGTCAAGCGCGTCCGCCACGAAGGCGGTGGTCAGCAATGCCTTGGCCCGCGCTTCGCTCACGCCGCGGCTGCGCAGGTAGAACAGCGCCTTGGCATCGAGTTCGCCGACTGTCGCGCCGTGCGCGCACTTCACGTCGTCGGCAAAGATTTCGAGTTCGGGCTTCAGGTTCACCGTCGCCGTGCGTTGCAGCAGCAGGCCACGCAGCGACTGTTCGCCATCGGTCTTCTGCGCGCCGCGGGCAACCTCGACGCGGGCGGCGAGGCTCGCCTGGCTGCGATCGGCGGCGACCGCGCGCCAGGTCTGGCGGCTGGAGCCGTTCAGGGCAGCGTGGCGGACGGCGACGGCACATTCCTGCCGCTGGTCGTCGCGCGTCAGCAGCGCGCCGCCATAATCGACGAACGCACCGTCCCCATCCAGCGTCAACAGCGCGTCGATGCGGCTGCCCATGCCGCCGGCGCCGAGGAACTGCGATACGAGGCTTGCCGCCTCGCCCACCACCGCTTCGTCGCGGATCGATACGAAGCCGTCCGTTTGTAGCAAGCGGACGCTGCGCATCAGCCGCGCGCCGCGTTCGAGGTCGATCTGCGTCAGGCGATTGGTCCAGCCGTTGCCGACATAGGTCTCGACGACCGACGCGACCGCATCCTCGTCGAGCGTCAGGCGCGCGGGCAGATGGTTCTCCGCCCCGGTCGCGACATGGACGATCTGCACCGTATCAACGATCTCCGCCGCCGACAGGTCGATCGACCAGCCCGCCGCACCGGATGCCTGCACGCCCAGCGGGTGCGCGGTGTCGAGCGTCAACGGGGACAGCGCGACATGACCCGGCGTGCTCCGGTCGGCCGCATAGACGCCGTCGACGAACAGGATGCGCGGGCCGGCGAGGTCGAGCCAATAGCCTTCCGCACTCGCCACCGCGCCCCGCGCCGAAGTAGCAGCTGCGGTCAGCGCGGCAAGATCGGTCCAGCGGAACGCCTCGTCACGGTTTGTGGGAAGAGTGGCCATCAGATCCTCCCCGGCACGGGGAAGGCGACCATGCGCAGCATGGTGGAGGGGGACCTCCACGAACGCAGCATCTGGGGCAATCCCCCTCCACCAGCCTGCGGCTGGTCCCCCTCCCCGCGAGCGGGGAGGATCTGCAAGGTCATCATGCCGCCACCGCTCCATAACCTTCGCGTTCCAGCTCGTGCGCCAGTTCCGGCCCGCCCGAGCGCACGATGCGGCCATCGGCGAGTACATGCACGAAATCCGGCTGCACATAGTCGAGCAGCCGCTGGTAGTGGGTGATGAGGATAACCGCCTTGTCCGGCGAGCGCATGATGCGGTTGATGCCGTCGCCGACGATGCGCAGCGCGTCGATGTCGAGGCCGCTGTCGGTTTCGTCGAGAATGGCGAGCTTGGGGTCGAGGATGCCCATCTGCACCATCTCGTTGCGCTTCTTCTCGCCGCCCGAAAAGCCGACATTCACCGGCCGCTTCAGCATGTCCATGTCCATGCCGAGGCCGTCCGCCTGGGCACGGGCGAGCTTCAGGAATTCGGCGCCCGACAGCGGCTTTTCGTCGCGGGCGCGGCGCTGGCTGTTCAGGCTTTCGCGCAGAAACTGGACGTTCGACACGCCGGGAATCTCGACCGGATACTGGAAGCCGAGGAACAGGCCGGCGGCGGCGCGGGCATCGGCGTCCATCTCCAGCAGGTCCTCACCCGCGAAGGTCACGCTGCCCTCGGTCACTTCATAGCCGGGACGCCCGCCCAGCACATAGCCGAGCGTCGACTTGCCCGCGCCGTTCGGCCCCATGATAGCATGGACCTCGCCCGCATTGACGCTGAGCGAGAGGCCCTTGAGGATTTCCTTGCCGTCGATTTCGGCGTGGAGATTGTCGATCTTCAGCATGTTCCGTCCTGTTCGTGCGGGGTCAGGCCCGCAGATCCAAATCTTACGGCGTCTCGCCCGCGACCGGTTCGGTGCCGAACTCGGCCTCGGCGGCGTCCGGGTTGGTCAGCACCGCCTTCATCGACGCATCGATCTTGTCGAGCATCGGGCCATGCGCCTTAGCGACCTTCGCCCGCACCGGTGCGCACGCCTTGGCCGCGTCGTCGAAAATCGCGACGCGGGCCGCGGCCTCGGTCGGCGGCTTCTCCATGCGCGCGTCCGCATTGATCCGCTCCGACAGGCAGTCGGCATAGGGCGCGGTCGGCGCGACCGCCTGCAGCGCGAGCAGCAGCGCGATCACCCCACCGACCCTTCAAGCGAAATGCCGAGCAGCTTCTGCGCCTCGACCGCGAACTCCATCGGCAGCTGCTGCAGGACTTCGCGGGCGAAGCCGTTGACGATCAGCGCGACCGCCGCTTCCGAATCCAGCCCACGCTGCATCGCGTAGAACATCTGATCCTCGGAAATCTTCGACGTCGTCGCCTCATGCTCGATCTGGGCCGAGGGGTTCTTGACCTCGATGTACGGCACGGTGTGCGCGCCGCACTGGTCGCCGAGCAGCAGGCTGTCGCACTGGGTAAAGTTGCGCACGCCCTCCGCCGAAGGACCGACGCGCACCAACCCGCGATAGGTATTGTCGCTGCGCCCGGCGCTGATCCCCTTCGACACGATGGTCGAGCGCGACCCCTTGCCCAGATGAATCATCTTGGTGCCGGTATCGGCCTGCTGGCGATTGTTCGTCACCGCGACCGAATAGAATTCGCCGACCGAGTTCTCACCCGCCAGCACACAGGACGGATATTTCCAGGTGATCGCGGAGCCAGTCTCGACCTGCGTCCACGACACCTTGCTGTTCCTGCCCTGACACAAGGCGCGCTTGGTCACGAAATTATAGATGCCGCCCTTCCCGTTCTCGTCGCCGGGATACCAGTTCTGAACGGTCGAATATTTGATCTCGGCATCGTCGAGCGCGACCAGCTCGACCACCGCCGCGTGCAGCTGGTTCTCGTCGCGCATCGGCGCGGTGCAGCCTTCGAGATAGCTGACGTAAGAGCCCTTGTCGGCGACGATCAGCGTCCGTTCGAACTGACCGGTATTCTCGGCGTTGATCCGGAAATAGGTCGACAGCTCCATCGGGCAGCGCACGCCCTCCGGAATGTAGACGAAGGTGCCGTCCGAGAAGACCGCGCTGTTCAGAGTCGCGAAGAAATTGTCCCGTTGCGGAACGACCTTGCCCAGCCACTTGCGGACCAGCTCGGGATATTCGCGGATCGCCTCGCTGATCGAGCGGAAGATGACGCCGGCGGCTTCGAGTTCCTTGCGGAAGGTCGTCGCCACCGACACGCTGTCGAACACGGCATCGACCGCAACCTTGCGCGACCCTTCGACCCCGGCGAGCACCTTCTGCTCCTCGATCGGGATGCCGAGCTTTTCATAGACGCGCAGGATTTCGGGATCGACCTCGTCCAACGACGACAGCGAGGGCTTCTTCTTCGGCTCCGCGTAATAGTACGCGTCCTGATAGTCGATCGGATCGAGGTTCAGCTTGGCCCAGTCGGGCGCCTCCATCGTCTGCCACAGGCGAAACGCCTTCAGCCGCCAGTCGAGCATCCATTCGGGCTCGCCCTTCTTGGCGCTGATATAGCGGACGGTGTCCTCGCTCAGCCCCTTGGGCGCGAAGTCCTGTTCGATGTCCGAGGAGAAACCCCACTCGTACTTCTTGTTCGCGGCGGCGAGCGCCTCGGCATTCTTGGTGGCCATCACACTACCTCTTGGGGCATCGCCCCGGTGTTCGCGAGTTGGGCGAGCGTCACGCCCGCCAGAGCGCCCCGGACCACGGCGTTGACCGTGCCGGCATGGGGGCGGATCATGCAGTTCGTCTCCACCGCGCAATCATGCCGCGCGGCGTCGACGCAGGTGGTGAGCGCGATCGGCCCCTCGATCGCCTCGATGATTTGCGCCAGGTCGATCGCCTGCGGGGCGCGGGCAAGGCGGAAACCGCCGCCGGTGCCGCGCCCGGTTTCGATCAGCCCGGCGGCGGACAGGCGGCTGACCAGCTTCTGCACCGTCGGCAGCGGCAGGCCGGTTTCCTCCGCCAGCACGGTCGCCGTCACGCGCGCATCGCCGCCCCGCCGCGCGGTGGCGGCGAGCAGGACGACGGCATAGTCGGCAAGGCTGGAAAGGCGCATGGATTCCTTAATCGGATCATTCCGGTCGGATTGGCATGTGGTCGCGCGGGGGCGTGAGGTCAACCGGGTTTCTGTCGATCGTTGTGATCGATTGTTTGGGGGCTCGAGGATTTGGTTTCGCGCGAAGGTGCGAAGAGAAGAAGGAAGAATGGTTCGCGCAGAGGCGCGGAGGCGCGGAGGAGTTGCGCCCGCGGATCGGTCAGCTGCGCCAGCGGCCTTCATCCTGTTGGTTGCCGCAAGTATGAAGGTCTCGCTGACGCGAGACGGGGTGGCGAGCGAACCTCCTCCGCGCCTCTGCGCGAACCACTCTCTTCTTCGCGCCTTCGCGCCTTCGCGTGAAACCGAATCTTCCTTCCGTCGCCGCTGAACGATAGAGCGCCGCATATGGCCTGGTATCACCCGCTTCTCTTCGCCCTCGACGCCGAACGCGCGCATTCGTTGACGATCGCCACGCTGGAGGCGTGGGGGAAAGCCGGCGCACCGCTCGCCCCCCGCACCGACGACAAACACGCGGTGACGGTGGCGGGCATTCGCTTCCCCAATCCGGTCGGGCTGGCGGCAGGGGTCGACAAGGATGCGCGGGCGGTCGCCGGGTTCCTGGGGTTAGGCTTCGGATTCGTCGAGGTCGGCACGCTGACCCCCCAGCCGCAGCCGGGCAATCCCAAGCCGCGCATCTTCCGCCTGCCCGAGGACCGGGGCGTGGTGAACCGGCTCGGCTTCAACAATGGCGGGATCGACGCGGCGCTGGCACGGGTCGCGGCGCTCACCCCCCGCCCCGGCATCATCGGCATCAATGTCGGCGCGAACAAGGATTCGACCGACCGCATCGCCGATTACGGGACGGCGGTCGCCAAGGCTGCGCCGCTCGCCGATTATGTCACGATAAACATTTCCAGCCCGAACACGCCGGGCCTGCGCGACCTGCAATCGCAGCCCGAGTTGGGGCAGTTGATCGCCGCGAGCGACGCCGCGCGCCATGTCGGTGGCAAGCGCGTACCACTGTTCCTGAAGGTCGCGCCCGACCTGTCGCGCGAGGGACTGGAGGTCGCGATCCGCGCGGCGGTCGATGGCGGGATCGATGCGCTGATCGTGTCTAACACCACCATCTCGCGCCCCGATACGCTGCGGTCGGCGAATGCGAAAGAGACCGGGGGGCTGTCGGGCGCGCCGCTCGCCCCCTTGGCACTCGCCAAGCTGGTCGAGGCGCGCGAGATTGCGGACGGTGCGATCCCCCTGATTTCGGCCGGCGGTGTCGGATCGGCGGACGAAGCGCGGCGGCGGCTCGACGCCGGGGCCAGCCTCGTCCAGCTCTATAGCGCTTTGGTCTATGAAGGCCCCGGCCTCGCCCGGCGGATCGTCGACGGATTGTGATCCGGCTGTTCCGTTCGCTGCTCGCCAATGCCGGGTTCGGCCGGCGGGTCGTCGCCTGCATCGGTGCGGGCATCGGCATCGCGCTGACCATGGTCGTCTGCGCGCAGGTGCCGTGGATCGAGGGCGACCTGCCGATCATCGTCGCGCCGCTGGGGGCATCGGCGGTGCTGGTGTTCGCGGTGCCGGCCAGTCCGCTCGCCCAGCCTTGGCCGGTGGTCGGCGGCAACATCCTGTCGACGCTGGTCGGTGTCGCGGTGTTCCAGGCGATCCCGAATGTGACGATCGCCGCCGGGGTCGCGGTGGGCCTCGCCATTCTCCTCATGTCGCTGTGCCGCTGCCTGCATCCGCCGGGCGGGGCGGCGGCGCTGACGGCGGTGATCGGCAGTGCGGGCATCCATGATGCGGGCTATGCCTTCGCCTTCGCGCCGGTCGGGATCAATTCGATCGCGCTGGTGTCGATCGGCATCTTCTATCACCGCATGACCGCACTCAGCTATCCGCACCAGCCGGCGACCCCCGCCGCGATTCAGGCGGCAGTGGAGCCGGGCGGGGTCCGGCTGGAGGATATCGACGCCGCGCTGGCGGAGACGCCGGACGCGTTCGATATCGCGCGGGAGGATTTGACGCTGCTGCTCGAACGGGCCGAACATTTCGCGACGGTTCGGCGGAAGAAGTAAGGGGTTCGCGCAGAGGCGCGGAGACGCGGAGGGGTTGCGTTCGCGGATCGGTCAGCCGCGCCAGCGGCCTTCATGCTGCTGGCTTCCGGAAGAGCGAAGGTCTGGCTGACGCGAGACGGAGCCGCAAATGCACCTCCTCCGCGTCTCCGCGCCTCTGCGCGAACCCCTCGTCCTTCTTCTTCGTACCTTCGCGCCTTCGCGCGAACCAACCTTCTACTCCACGATCACTTTACCCTCACGCCGCGGATCGACACCCCCATCGACCTTCCCGTCGCGGATGATGACCCCGTGCAGCCCCGAATCCTCGCCCTGCCCCGGCTGCAACCGGACACCCCGTGCCGCCAGCCCGCTCAGGATTTCCGGCGAGAACTTCGTCACCTCCCCCTGAAAACTGCTGCCCCGCGCGACGAGGTTGGGGAGCGCCAGCGCCTGCTGCATGGTCAGCTTCCATTCGACCGCACCGACCAGCGACTTGCCGACATAGGCGAGGATCGCATTGCCGCCCGCCGATCCCAGCGCCCCGGCGAACTTGCCCTGCCGGTCGATCATCACCAGCGGCGTCATCGACGACCGCGGCCGCTTGCCCGGTGCCACCGCATTGGCCGCAGGCCGGCCCTGCGCATCGCGCGGTGAAAAGGCGAAGTCGGTCATCTGGTTGTTCAGGAAGAAGCCGTCGACCATCCGCCCGGTGCCGAAGAAGCTCTCGACCGTGGTCGTCATCGACACGACATTGCCCTGCGCATCACCGACGATGAAATGCGACGTGCCCGCCGGCTCGCGCGTCGTGTCCGCCGCCGCCGTCACCACCCCGGCCGGCACGCCCGCCGCCGGGGCGGGTCCGGCGAACGGGCCAATCAGCTTCGCCCGCTCGGCGATATAGGCCGGGGCGAGCAGCCCTGCGACCGGCACGTTCACGAACTTGGGATCGCCGACATACAGGTCGCGATCGGCATACATCAGCCGGCTCGCCTCGGCGAAGAGATACCAGCTCTGCGGGTCGTTCGGCCCGCGCTTGTCGATATCGGTGCGGCCGAGGATCGCGAGCAGCTCGAGCAGCCCCACCCCGCTCGACGGCGGCGGCGGCGTGCAGACGATGTACGCGCGCCAGTTGCCGCACAGCGGATCGCGCTTCACCGCGCGATAGGCGGCGAGGTCGGCAAGCGTCATCGTGCCGGGCAGGCTGCCGCTGGTGGTCTTCGCCACGATCCGCTCGGCGGTCTTGCCGGTGTACAGCGCGTCCGGCCCCTGCTTGGCCAGCCGCTTCAGGAAATCGGCATAGTCGCCATTCCTGATCCGGTCGCCGGTGGTGGCGAGCGCCCCGCCCTTGCCCTTGAAGTAACGGCGGACATCCTCCGCCTGCAACTGCGGCGACTTGCCGCCCAGGAACCGACCGAGCCGGGGCGAGATCACGAACCCCTTGCGCGCGACCTCTTCCGCATCGTCGAACAACTGGTTCCAGGCGAGCGTGCCATGGTCGGCATGCGCCTGCCCCAGCATCCTGACCGCGCCCGGCACCCCGGTCGCCCGCCCGCTCAGCACCGCCTGCGCAAAGGGCAGCGGCTGGCCATCGGCGCCCATCAGCATGGTCGGCGTGGCGCCGGCGGGCGCAACCTCGCGCCCGTCATAGATTTCGACCTTGCCGGTCTTCGCGTTGAAATAGGTCAGGAACGCGCCGCCACCGAGGCCGGAGCTTTGCGGTTCGACCAGCGACAGCATCGCCTGAACCGCGATCGCCGCGTCGACCGCGCTGCCGCCCTTGCGCAGCACCGCCATCCCCGCCTCGCTGGCGATCGGGTTGGCCGAGATCACGAACTTCTGCGCCTGTCCCGCCGGCGCGGTCGGCGGCGCCTGTGTCGCAGACGTCGCCACCTCCTTCTTCCCGAAGGGCAGGACGTTGCAGCCCCCCAGCGTGACGGTGGCGAGCGCGGCGACGGTGGTGGCGAACATCTTCATGACCGCCTGTCTAACCAACGCGGTCGCCCCCGTCACCCGCTGTCGAACGTTGCCGTACCGGTTCCGCCTGCCTACACCCGGCGACAGGAGAAGGATAAGCAATGGCCCGGCAACTGGAACGATTCCCCAATCTGGTCGCGATGTTCTTTACGCGGGCGGCCGAACGCGGCGACGCGCCGTTCCTGTGGAGCAAACAGGCGGGCGCATGGCAGTCGATCAGCTGGGCCGATGCCGCGCGACAGGTCGCCAGCCTCGCCACGGCGCTCAAGGCGATCGGGCTGAAGCGCGGGGACCGGGTGATGCTGGTCAGCGAGAACCGGCCCGAATGGTGCATCTCCGACCTGGCGATCATGGCGGCCGGCTGCGTGACCGTGCCGACCTACGTCACCAATACCGTGCGCGACCATGGCCATATCATCGAGAATTCGGGCGCCTGCGCGATCATCGTGTCGACCGAAAAGCTGGCGCGCACCGTCCTCCCCGCCGCGCTGCGCACCACCCAGTCGTCCGAAAAGATCATCATGATCGAACGGATGAAGACCGCGCAGCAGGGCAGCCTCGAATTCCACGACTGGCACGACCTGATCGCCCGGCACCCCGCCGACCCGGCGAGCGTCGCGGCGCAGGCCGATTTCACCCGCGACGACCTCGCCTGCATCATCTACACCTCGGGCACCGGCGGGTCCCCGCGTGGGGTCATGCAGCATCACGGCGCGATCCTGCACAACGTCAATGGCTGCTGCACCGTCATCTCGGAGGATTTCGGCTGGGACGACGAGGTGTTCCTGTCGTTCCTCCCCCTCAGCCACGCCTATGAACATACCGGCGGCCAGCACTTCCCGATCGCGCTGGGCGGGCAGATTTACTATAGCGAAGGCCTCGACAAGCTCGCCAGCAATATCGAGGAAGTCCGCCCGACGATCATGGTCGTCGTCCCCCGCCTGTTCGAGGTATTGCGCACCCGCATTACCAAGGCGGTGCAGAAACAGGGCCGCGTATCGTCGTGGCTGCTCGACCGCGCCGTCACGATCGGGGGCAAGGAGAACGGCCCCACCCTGCTCGACCGGCCGACCAAGCTGCTGGTCGACACGCTGCTCAAACCCAAGGTCGGCAAGCGCTTCGGCGGGCGGTTGAAGGCGATGGTGTCGGGCGGCGCCCCGCTCAACCCGGAAGTCGGCGGGTTCTTCCAGTCGCTCGGCCTGTGCTTCCTGCAAGGCTATGGCCAGACCGAGGCGGCGCCGGTCATCTCGTGCAACCGCCCGGCGGCGGGGATCAAGATGGACACGGTGGGTCCGCCGCTCGCCGAGACCGAGGTCCGCATCGCCGAGGACGGCGAAATCCTGGTGCGCGGCGAACTGGTCATGCACGGCTATTGGCGCAACGAGGCGGAAACGGCGCGCGTGCTCAAGGACGGCTGGCTGCACACCGGCGATATCGGCGAGATCGACGCCAAGGGCCGCATCCGCATCACCGACCGCAAGAAGGATATCATCGTCAACGACAAGGGCGACAATGTCGCGCCGCAAAAGGTCGAGGGGATGCTGACCCTGCAGAACGAGATCGCGCAGGCGATGATCGCGGGCGACCGGCGCCCCTATATGGTCGCGGTGATCGTGCCCGACGCCGAATGGACCCAGCAATTCTGTGCGAAGGGCGGAGCACGCTGCGACTTCGCGAAGCTGCGCGAGGACAGCGACTATCGCGCGGCGCTCGGCGCGGCGGTGGAGCGGGTCAACAAGGACCTGTCGGTCACCGAACGCATCCGCCGCTTCATCATCGCCGACGAACCCTTCACCATCGAGAACCAGCAGCTGACGCCCAGCCTGAAGATCCGGCGGCATGTGTTGAAAGAGGTGTATGGCGAGCGGCTGGACGCGCTGTACCGAAATTGATCGCGGCCGACGAGCCTGTGGCGTCGCAATACGGACGGCCGACGTGACGCATCCCAGCGGCTCGATCTGCGTTAATCGGCTGCGTCATCGAACGACGACATAGAGAAGGTGGAAGATGCGCCATGCAGCCGAAGTGCGCCTTGCCGGATCCGTGGGCCGGGGCGGGCTTAATCGCTGGCCCGATGTGGCCGCCGTACAGCAATTGCTCAACGAACATCTACCCTCCGGCGTCCGGCCGCTGGTGATCGATGGCGATGCCGGTCCACTTACCGTAGATCTCATTGCCCGCTGGCAACGCCGCCACGGCATCGTGCGCCAGCCCGATGGTCGCGTCGATCCGGGTGGGCCAACACTGCGTGCGCTCAACGGCGCCAGGCGCGTGCACAGCATTCCCCGGGCTGAAGTACGCAAGGCACCGCCACCTGTTGCACCCCCTGTTTCGCGTCGTCCTCCACGCACGCCTGGGCCGGCGGTCCCAGTTACCCGCGCAACGCCACCGACTCCCGATACCATGGCCGCGCGCGGGCGCACGCCACCCGATGCGGTAATCCGTGCCGCCAGGCCTCTCAGACACGTTGGGGCATCCCCGCTTCCGTCACGCTAGCCCAATGGGCCTTGGAAAGCGCATGGGGCAGCCGAATGCCTCCCGGCAGCAACAATCCCTTCGGCATCAAGGCCAGGCGTGGTGAACCATCGGTCAGCACCGGCACCGAAGAAGTCATCAACGGCCAGCGCGTCCGCATCCGCGCTGGATTTCGCGCCTTTGCCTCGATCGCGGACGCATTCGATCACCATGGCAGGTTGCTCGCGACCGGTCGCCCCTATCGTAACGCGCGAGCGACCCTGCCCGACCCGAACGCCTTCGCGGATGCGCTGACCGGCGTCTATGCAACCGATCCAGGCTATGGTCGGAAGCTGAAGTCTCTGATGAACAGCAACAACTTCTATCGATTTAACGTGCGGTAAGGCCGTCCCTGGAACGGTTCTCCCCGTCTGGCCTATGCGGCGCTGAAGCACTTCGACAGGCGCGCGACGACCGGCGCCCATTGGCGTTGCGCCGCTGCGGGGTAGCGCAACTCCATCGTGCTGAACGTACCGTGGGCAAGCATCGATTTTAGATAGAATATCTGACCATTCTGACGTCCCGACAGCACATACCAGTTCGGACGCGTCACGGCATAGCTCACCTGCCCGTTTTGGGTCAGCCGTTTGCGATCCTCGGCCGCGCTCGAGGCAACCGTGTCGTTCAGCGCGTTATTGCTGCCCCAAACGCGCAAGACGGCACCACCCGCGCCGTTGAAGCGGCGCCCATCGCCGTTCGGGGCCTCTGCAGCCGGCCGAAGCAGTCCGGCTGGATAGCAGACGCGATAGCCGTAGCGCGCATTCACATAAGTCGGCCACTGCCCAGCCGCGTGGACACCGGTTGCGACTGCCGGCAAACCACCGGCTACGCCAGACACCAACATAGCCGAAGCCAGCACAACCGCCCGAACCGTTCCCGATACAGATCGCATCCATCCACCTCCGATTCCACGCTTGTCATACGTGTAGGGCCTGTACCAGGCGTGAAGCGCAGTTCCGGTTACCATTCCAACGCCGGCATCCTGAGCAGTTGCGAGGTAACGCAGGTCGGCGTTGCCCGATCCCAGACAACGGTCGCAAAGGTGGCAGGAAAGTTTGGAACCCCAATGACGGGGAAAAAAACGTTGCCGTCACAGGCAGACGCCAGGACGTCGCGCATAGCTATTCACCGTTGAACCGGCGATACCCTATCCCATATCGCCCGCTTCCGAACCTGCACCAAAACAAGGAGCGTGCCGGTGCCCCCGATCCGCAGCCCTGCCCTGTCCATCCCGCGCTCGCGCTGGGTGGCTTTGCGATCGGGACGACCGAGTTCGCAACGATGAACCTCGTGCCGTTCTTCGCGCCGGGCCTCGGCATTTGCGAGCTGACGGCGGGATATGTCATCAGCGCCTATGCGCTAGGCGTCGTGGTCGACGACAACCGCCGCATCCGAAACCGGACGTGAAGCGGCTGGCCCGGACGCTCGCGATCGGGGCGCTGGTCATGGCAGGGTCGCCCGGCTGTTCGAAGAGCACGGCAGATATGGTCGAAGGCGCACGGAACGACGTCGCCACGTTGCGAAAGCTCGTCACGCTGCAACCCGTGCCGGTCGAGGCGCGGTGGTCGCTCGACCCCGTCGGCAGGGACGACGGCTTCGGCCCGACCGACCGGGCGTTGTGGGTCGTAGTCCGCTATTCCGAGGGCGATGCCGCCAAGATCGCCCGCGCGCTCGAATCGGCCCCGGCAACGCAGCCGGTCACGGTCGCCGCGCCGCCCGCGTGGCTGCTGGCCGATATCGATCTCGCCCGGCACCGGCGGGGTAAGGACTATGTCTTCGACCGCTCCGTGTCGGACGGACGGCCGTTCGCATCGGACCTGTACTCTACCGGCTTTGCGATGCTGCTGCCGGACCGCCGCGTCCTGATCCACTTCGCGTCGCGGTAGCGCGCAGCGGCGACCAGGCCGAAGCTTGCTGCCGATCCGCCCGAACCAGCGCGTCGCCCCAGCAAAAGCTAGTTCCTCAAGCGGCTCCTGCCCCAAGCATAACCGGGAGATCCCAGCCTTCGCGGGGATGACGGTTGGGGCGAACACGACAGTGCCGGCATTCGGCAGCGCCCTTTGCCACCGCATAGCTATTCATTGTTGAACTGCCCCGACCCCTTCCCATATGGCGCGCTTCGAATGCTGCGTTGCAGCAAGGAGCGTGCCTGTGACCCCGACCCGTAGCCCTGCCCTCGTCCATCTCGCGCTCGCGCTGGGTGGCTTTGCGATCGGGACGACCGAGTTCGCGACGATGAGCCTCGTGCCGTTCTTCGCCCCCGGCCTCGGCATCGACGAGCCGACGGCGGGGCATGTCATCAGCGCCTATGCGCTGGGCGTAGTCGTCGGCGCCCCGCTGCTGGCGGTGATGACCGCGCGGATGGCGCGGCGGACGGTGCTGATCGCGCTGATGGCGTGCTTCGGTATCGCCAATGCGGCGAGCGCGCTGGCCCCGACCTATGAGGCGATGCTGGTCGCGCGCTTCTTCAGCGGGTTGCCGCATGGCGCCTATTTCGGGATTGCCGCTTTGGTCGCCGCATCGCTGGTCCCCCCGGAGAAGCGGACCCAGGCGATCGGGCGGGTGATGCTGGGGCTGACCGTCGCGACGATCGTCGGCGTGCCGCTGGCCAATGCGCTGGGGCAGGCGCTGGGCTGGCGTTGGGGCTTCGGCGTAGTCGCGGTGCTGGCGGCGGCGACGATGGCGATGGTCGCCTGGGCCGCGCCGCATGACCGGCCGGACGTACAAGCCAGCCCGCTGGCCGAGCTGGGCGTGCTGAAATCAGGGCAGTTGTGGCTGACGCTCGGCATCGGCGCGATCGGCTTTGGCGGGATGTTCGCGGTGTACACCTATCTTGCCTCGACGCTGATCGAGGTGACCGGCGCCGCGCCGGCGATGGTACCGGTGGTGCTGGCAGTATTCGGCGCGGGCATGACCTTCGGCAATCTGGTCGTGCCGCGCTTCGCCGACCGCGCGCTGATGCCGACCGCCGGCAGCCTGCTGCTATGGAGCGCGGGGACGCTGGCGCTCTATCCGCTCGCGGCGGGGCAGCTATGGTCGATGCTGGCGATCGTGTTCCTGATCGGTATCGGTGGGGCACTCGGCACCGTGCTCCAGACGCGGCTGATGGACATCGCGCAGCAGGGGCAGAGTCTGGCGGCGTCGCTCAACCACTCGGCGTTCAACACCGCCAACGCCATCGGGCCATGGGCCGGCGGACTGGCGATCGCGGCCGGCTATGGCTGGACCTCGACGGGGATCGTCGGCGCCGGGCTGGCGCTGGGCGGGTTTGCGATCTGGGGGCTCGCGGTGCTGGCAGGCGCACCGGTTCGTCAGGTTGTGGAGGCGTAGAAGCAGGTAGGGGTTCGCGCGGAGGCGCGGAGACGCGAAGGGGTTGCGCCTTGTGCCAGCGTTCCCCGCGTCAGCGGCCTCACTATCAGCCTATCCGGTCACGCAAGGTCTCCCGTTCGCGAGCGCTTCGCCCGGAACGCAACCCCTCCGCGTCTCCGCGCTTCCGCGCGAACCCCTACCTTCTTTCTAAAAGTCAGGGGCGTCCGCCACCGGTTCGTGCGCGGACACCCCCCTCCACCATCCTCCGGATGGTCCCCCTCCCCGTTCCGGGGAGGAGCCTTACTTCTTCTCCGGCAGCACCTGCATCGACCAGTCCTTGGCCGGCACCAGATATTTTGCGGCCAGTGCCTGCAACTCGGCCGGGGTCGTTGCGCGGATGTCGTTGATGATGCCCGGGATCGCCGCCAGTCGCGCGGGGTCGCGGGTGCCGCCCTGGGTCTGGTTCATCCAGAACATGTTGCCGCTCGACATGCGGGCGATCATCTGGATCACCGGCAGCTTGGCGCGGTCCAGTTCGTCCTCGGGCACCGGCGTCTTGACCAGATCGGCGGCCAGTTCGCGGGCGAGGTCGAAGAAGAAGCCGGTCTTGTCCGGCGGCACCATGCCGATCGCCATGATCCGCCCGCCGCCGGGCAGGCCGACCGGCCAGCCATTGTCGACATTCGGCGAATAGCTGACGCCTGCCTGGCTGCGCAGGCGATCGAGCAGCCGGTCGCGGAACACGGCGGCCAGCACCTCCAGCTTGCGGCTTTCGGTCAGGCCCGCGCTGCCCGCACCGGTCGGCCATGCAATGGCGGCGGCGGCCTGGTTGGGTTGGCCGCTATGGGTGCGGGTGACAGGTGTCGCGACATGCGCCGGAAAACGGACCGGCGGCGGCGGGGTGTTCGCGGCGGGACGTGGCGCCATCGCACCGATGGTCGCGGCAACCGCGTCGATCGCCGGCTGCTGCTGCACGTCGCCGAACACCTGCACCTCGATCGGACCAGAGGCGAGCAGCGGCGCCCAAAGCGCCTTGAACGCCGCCGGGGTCAGCGCCTCGATCTCCTTGCGGTCGGGCGTGCCCCAGCGCGGGTCGTTATCGTGGAGCAGCGCGTCGAGGTCGCGCGCCATCACGCCGTCGGGCGAGGCGCCCAGCGCATCATAGCTCGCCAGCATCACCGCCCGCGCGCGGGCGACGGGCGCGGGGTCCCATGCCGGCGATTGCAGCTTCGCCGCGATCAGCTTGAGCTGGTCGGCGAGGTCGGCGGCGGTGGTGATCCCCGACAGGCTGAACGCGTCGTCGTCGATCCCGAAGGACAGCCCGATCTGCCGCCCGCCGGTCAGCCGGTCGAGCTCCTCCTGCCCCAGTACGCCCTTCGGCGTCTGGATGCCCGACGCCACCAGCGCGAGGTCGGCGGCGAAAGCGGGCGTACGCCGGTCGGCCGGCAGCGCGTTCAGCCCCCGGCCGAACCGGACGCGGACATAGACCTTGCCGGTTTCGGACTCGTTCGGGAACAGCAGCAGCGACGAGCCATTGGCGAAGTCGACGCGCTCGATCGGCGGATCGCTCAGCGCCATGCTGCGCGCGGTGATCGCACCCGGCTTGCCGAGCGAAGGCAGCCGGTCGAAGCCGATCGCCCCCTGCCCGCTGCGCCGGCTCGCGCTGCCGGCGATCTTCTGCGTCAGCGCGGCGGTCAGCTTGGTCTGCGCGGTCGGATCGGGGGTGCGGGTGTTGACGATCGCGCGGGTGGCGGTGCCGGCAAAGACCTTCCTCGTCGCCGCCTGCACGCGTGCCGGGGTGAAGAACTTCTTGGTCACCGCCCCTTCGAAGATGCGCAGCGACGTTTCCGGCCCGGCGACGGTTTCGCGAATGTCGGTCGCCGCGATCAGATTGTCGGCGAGCAGCGCGCCCGCCGTCACCGGCGCAGTGCGCACCTCATTCTCCATGCCCGCGCGGATTTCGGCGACCTCGCGGTCGATCTCCGCCTGGGTAGGCGCAGTGCGCATCGCGTCGGCGATCGACTGACGCACGTCGCGCAGCGCCGCCGCCCAGTCGTCGCCCAGCGGCAGGATCGACAGCTGGGTGATGTTGGCCGATCGCGACACGTCGTCGAGGTTCGCTCCGGCCGAGATATAGCTGCCCCCGGCACGCGCGCGACTTTCCAGCCGGCGGTTGAGGATGCGGAGCGCAATCTGGTCGATCATGCGTTCCTGGTTGAACAGGATCGTGTCGTCACCGACCGTCCACGGTCGCAGCACCGCCATCTGGACGAGCGTCGGCATGGTCGGTTCGCTCACCGCCGCCGCCACCGGCTCGCCCGCCTTGGGCGATCCGAACTTCGGCTCGGCCGGCGACGGGCCGTTGCCCTGCCAGCCTGCGAAATGCTTCTTCACCATCGCTTCGAGGATGGCGGGATCGGCGTCACCGGCGATGACGATGATCGCGCGATCGGGACGATACCAGCGGTCGTGGAACGCCTTCACGCTGGCGGCGGTCGCCGCCTGCAACGTGTCGACATTGCCGATCGGCGAGCGGTCGGACAGCGGCTGCCCGGCGAAGAACAGCGCGCGCACCGCATCGCCGAAGCGGACCTGGGGCCCGGGCTGTTCGCGCTGTTCGGACAGCACCACCGGCCGTTCCGCGTCGAGCGCCGCCTGGGTCAGCGTCGGTTCGGCCATCATCCCCGACAGGATCTTCATGCTCTCGTCCAACCCGGCGGGCGTAGCGGAGGGCAGGTCGAGCTTGTAGACCGTCTGGGTAAAGCTGGTCGACGCATTGCTGTCGGAGCCGAAAGTGACGCCCAGACGCTGCCACACCCGCTTCGATTCCCCATCGGGCACATGGACCGACCCGCGGAAGGTCAGATGTTCGATCAGGTGCGCGAAGCCGCGCTCGCTGTCGGTTTCCATCAGCGATCCGGTGCCGATCGCGACGCGGATCGCGACCTGCCCCGGCGGCACGCCATTCTTGCGCACCGCATATTTGAGGCCGTTGGACAGCACGCCATAGGTCCATGACCGGTCGGGCGGAATGTCGCTGCCCTTGAACAGCCACGGCGTGTCCGGCCCCTGCGCCACCGGCTCCAGCGGTGGAAGCTGGCGCGCGGGGGCCGGCGATGCGGGCGCGGGCGATGCGGGCGGGGTCTGCGCAGCGAGCGGCGCGGCGATCAGGGCCAGGGTCGTGAACGCACCCGTGGCCAGACGAAACGAAGATGCCATGGGCGGCAGGTGTAGCGTCGTTGCAACGGCCCGACCAGTATCGACAGCGCGCTGCAAATATAAAGGCGAAACGCGCCTCTGGTTCAGCCCCGGCTCAGCTTGGCCTCAACGCTCCTCGCGACGCAGATACAGGTACGAATCGTCGAACTCGGCCAGCGCGGTCAGCCCGGCAAGATCATGGATCGTCACCCGCCGCCCGCGAAAATCCATCAGCCCGCGTTCGCGCAGGTCGCGCAGCGTGCGGTTGACATGGACCGGGGTAAGGCCGGTGCAGTCGGACAGGTCGGACTGGGTCAGCGGCAGGGAGAAGCCGTCATCGTCCGCCTGCCCGATCAGGCCCAGCCGCACGCGCAACTCGCACATCAGGTGGGCGATCCGCTGGATCGCGCTGCGCCGGCCGAGCGACAATTCCCATTCGCGGTGGATCGCGGCATCGAGCGCGGTCAGGAACCAGTAGACCCGCGCCAGATGCGGCTGGGTCTCGGTAATCTCGGTCAGCTTGGCATGCGGCACCAGCACGACGCGGCACGGGGTCAGCGCCATGACATTATGGTCGAGCTGTTTCAGCGAAAAGCTGTGCAGGTCGAGGAAGTCGCCCGCGACATGCAATTCGGTGATCTGCCGCTCGCCGCCCGGCAGATCCTTGTAGCGGCACATCAACCCGTCGAGCAGCAGCGTGCTCGCGCTCAGCCGCTCGCCGGCGCGGATGCAGGTGACGTGCGCCCGCAATTCGCGCACCTCGCCCAGCGAGGCACGGATGACCTGCTCCTCCTCCTCGGAAATCGTGTCGCGTGCGCGCAGTTTCGCCAGATGCGTCTCGATCACGGGCACGTTCCCCTTCTGCCTTTCCCGGCTCGTACAGGAGCGTAACAATCGTGGCAACGCGCGGGTCGCCACCGCACAACCCAGCGTTTCCGCAACCGCCCTTGATCCCCCGTGCCCATGCCGCCACATGGACGCCATGTTGATCGAAACCGAATCCACGCCCAATCCGGCGACGCTGAAATTCCTGCCCGGGCAGGTCGTGATGGACGCCGGCACGCGCGACTTCGCGTCGCCGGAGGAAGCGGAAGCATCGCCCCTCGCCACGCAGCTGTTCGCGCTGGGCGATGTCGTCGGCGTGTTCTTCGGCCGCGACTTCGTGTCGGTGACCAAGGCGCCGGGCAGCGAATGGGCCGATCTGAAGCCCGATGTGCTGGCGCTGCTGCTCGACCATTTCGGCGGGCGCATGCCGTTGTTCCACGCGACCGGCACCGCCGGCTTCTCGGTTCCGGCCGAGGACGCGGCGTTCACCGACAATCCGGAAGACGCCGACATCGTCGAACAGATCAAGGAACTGATCGAAACCCGCGTCCGTCCGGCGGTGGCGAATGACGGCGGCGACATCGTCTATCGCGGGTTCGACCAGGGCAAGGTCTATCTGCAGCTGCAGGGCGCCTGTTCGGGCTGCCCGTCGTCCAGCGCGACGCTGAAGAACGGGATCGAGCAATTGCTCAAATATTATGTCCCCGAAGTCACGGAGGTTCGTGCAGTCTGATGGCCAAGCTCGACGACCAGGCGCTCGACACGCTGTTCCGCAGCGCGCGCACGTTCAACCACTATACCGATCGGCCGGTCGACGATGCGACGCTGCACGCGATCTGGGACCTGCTGAAATGGGGTCCGACCAGCGCCAACCAGCTGCCGGCGCGGATCGTGTGGTGCACCTCGCCAGAGGCGAAGGACAAGCTGGCCGCCTGCGCCAGCGGGACCAACCCCGACAAGATTCGCGCCGCGCCGGTGACCGCGATCATCGGCATGGACACCGAATTTCACGAACATCTGCCCGAACTGTTCCCGCATACCGATGCGAAGTCGTGGTTCGACGGTAATGCCGAGCTGCGCCAGGCATCGGCTTTTCGCAATTCGTCGTTGCAGGGCGCCTATCTGATCCTCGCGGCACGCGCCCTGGGGCTCGATACCGGGCCGATGTCGGGCTTCGATGCCGGCGCGGTGGACAAGGCGTTCTTTGCCGATATGCCGTCGGTCCACGCCAATTTCATCACGACGCTCGGCTATGGCGATACCGCCAGCCTGCATCCGCGGTCGCCCCGGCCCGATTTCGCCAAGTTCAACCGGATCGCCTGACCCCCTCGTGCGGACGCTGGTCATCGAAACCGCCACCGCCGCCTGCTCGGTCGCGTTGATCGAGGATGGCGCAGTGATCGCGCGCGACCATGTCGTCGTCGGGCGCGGCCATGCCGAACGGCTGGTGCCGATGATCGCCGCCCTGCCCGATCAGGGACGCGCCGACGCGATCCTGGTCGATTGCGGGCCGGGCAGCTTTACCGGCGTGCGCGTCGGGCTGGCGGCGGCGCGCGGGCTGGGCATCGGCTGGGGCGTGCCGGTTACGGGCTATTCGTCGCTGGCGCTGATCGCCGCCGCCGCGCTCGCCGAGCAACCGGGCGACGCGATCGTCGCGGTGCTCGACGGCGGCCATGGCGAGGTGTTTCAGCAGGGGTTCGACGGCGATCTGGTCGCCGATGGACCGGCGGTGTCGCGCAAGCCCGCCGATGCGG
>NZ_LQQO01000046.1 GCF_001619955.1 Sphingomonas hankookensis
GGTCGCAGCCGGATGCACGAGCCGTCGTTCAACCATAGCCGGCCACGTTTAGGTTGCTTCTGCGGCACCTTGAGGCCTTCGCGCCGCCAGATCCGCTCCACCCGTTTATGGTTCACCGACCAGCCCGCCGCATGCAGCAGTGCGGTTACCCGGCGGTAGCCGTAGCGCCCGTACTGCCTGGCCAGCGCGACGATGTCGTCGGTCAGCACCTCTTCGTCATCTGCCCCGCACGGCACCTTGCGCTGTGTCGACCGGTGCTGCCCCAGCACGCGGCACACGCGCCGCTCGGATACGTACAGCACCTCTCGCACCTGGTCGATGCAGCGTCGGCGTCGCGCGGGGCTCAGAAGTTTCCCCGCGCCGCCTCCTGTAGAATCAACTTGTCCAGTGTCAGGTCGGAGATCGCACGCCGCAGCCGCAGGTTCTCCTTCTCCAGATCTTTCATCCGACGCGCCTGATCCGTCTTCAAGCCGCCGTACTCCTTGCGCCAGCGGTAGTAAGTCTGCTCGCTGACCGCGATCCGCCGGCATGCCTCAGCGGTCGTCCCGCCCTGGCCCAGCATGATCTCGACCTCACGCAGCTTCCCGATGATCTCCTCAGGCTTGTGCTTCTTGGCAGGCATGCGTCGTCCCTTCCTT
>NZ_LQQO01000047.1 GCF_001619955.1 Sphingomonas hankookensis
CTTCTGGCTGTAATCAACGAGTCCTGACTCTAGCCGTAGTTGCTTCAGTGTCACGAAGATAGAAATGCTGAGCAAGATCGGGACGAATACGCACAAGTTGCCTGGACCCGCGATCGATGCACACCAGCGTAGACTCAACTATGGCAACGTCTTCGCCGTTTCGCTCGAAGCGAGTTTCAAAGTGGGCACGACATCCTTGATGACCAATGACGCGCACTACGGCGACGATCAGATCGTGCAGCACGGCGGGCCTGTGATAGACCACGTCATGACGGTGCGCGATCCAGGCGAGCGTCTCTACCTGTTCTGGCGGCGCGGTCTTGCGCCAATAGGCGTTGACCGCTTCTTGCATCCACATGAGATAGATGGCGTTGTTCACATGATCGAGATCGTCGATCGCTCCCGGACCGACCCTGATCGGATACCGATATTCAACGTAGCGGCCCGGACCATGGTCAGGCATCTCAGTTCCACGATCCTGCCGCGATCCATCGCAAAGCGGTGAGCGAAGGCATGAACATATATTCGCCGCCACGCAGCCGGTTGTACGTGGTGACACCGTCTATACGGCGACGAACCGGCTCGGCAGGCACGGTGAAGCGTCCGGGTTCCTCATGCAGGCCAACCACAGGATCACGCTCCTTCCCCAGGTCGATGAAATTACCGCGATTGATCCATTCCTGCTGCAGAAACTCGATCGTGTCGAACGCACGTGCCGAGATGAAGATGAAGAAGATGCCGCGATCGTCCTCGCCATCGTCGGCAGCAGTCAGGTCGGCCGACCATTTCGGACCGAAGGTGGAAGAGCGGCGGATGATCCGGTGGATGTTTTCGTCAGTCAGGATCGTCAGTCGCTCACCGCGCGGATTGAGGCGGCGCATGTGCGCGCCATGCGGACAGACAATTCCCGCCTTGTCGCCCGAGAAATCAAAGTCGTTGCGCCGGGCCGGATCGGCGCCCAGCTCTTCGTCGTCGCGGGTCGGCGACAGGATCAGCGGTGCCCCCGATCGCCAGCGGCCGAACATCTTGGCGGCCAGCAGCTCCTGCGCCGCCTCATCGTTTGCCTGGCCGCGCACGAAATCGTTGAATGCGCCCGGTCGACTGTCATACTTGCGCAGCACGACATAGGAACCGTTCCGCCCCAGCGCGTCAGGCTGCGGTATCTCCAGCGGCGCTCCCGTTTCGCTGTCCTCGCCCAGGATGAACTCGCCCGGCGCGATCGCGCGCTCCTGCCCCGGCTGTGGATCGACCCCGGCACCCGCGACGGTCGGCTGCGACACCGAGTCACGAAAGCCGAACGGGTTCTTGGCATCCGCATCGGCTCCGAAACGATGTGTTCCGATCAGCGTCACGCCGCTCGATGCATGATATTCGGACATTGCCCGGTCGGTGGCTTCGTCAAGCCGGGCCTGATCCGAAGCGAAGATGGTGAGCGCGATGTGGCAGCGATTGTCGCGATACGCCTCCTCCCATTGCTCGGGAGCATTCTCTCCCGCGTCACGCAGCTGCTCGGCGCGCGCCGCCATTCCCTGACGAAACGACAGAGGAAAGCTGGCGAGCGAGCCTTCGGGCACCCCAAGCGCCTTCAGACCCGCGTGACTGATCGCCACGCCGGTCCATGCCGTCAGCTCTTCGGTCCAGTCTGCTGCGGCAGGGATATGCGGCGCGAGCCTTCGCAGGAGATCGCGGCCACCCGCGGCGTCGTCGACGTGAAGCATTGCGTGAATGCCGACATACGGTTCAGGCCGCGCGCGCAGGATCAACGCCTGAATGTCGTCCAGCTGCAGCGTCACGCGGTCAGGGCGGAAGCGGTCCTTGAGGTGCTGGAGGATACCCATCAGTAATCCACTCCGTGCGGCACCGACACCTGCCTCGACAGCAGGGCCAGCGCGTCCCGTGTCGCGGGGTCCACAGCGGTGTTGCCGGCCATTGTATCGAGGAAGGCATCGAGCGCCGTCTCCATCCGCTGCAGCCGCCGCACGTCCACAACCGTCACCTGCGGGTTGGCGACGAACCAACCGGCCGCGTCGATCTGGTGATCGGCGATGAAATCCTTCACGTCAGGCGAGGCAATCCCCGGCCACCCTTCGACATTGGCGAACAAGAGATCCATCAGGTCAGGGATCTTGGTCGCGAAGTCGTTGATATAGGTATCCCAGTCACCGTCGTACGCCGTAGCGAACAGGATGCGCGTGTCGTCGTCGAACAGGACGAAACGCATGTCATGCAGCGTCGAAACTTTCTGGGCGCCGTCGAAATTGCCGCCGGTCAGGTTGAAGATGCGACGCAGCCGGTCGCCTCCGCCAGGCTTGAGTTTGGCGATTGCAGTCAGTTCGGACACATTGCCCGATTGCCGGCCGGCCCGGCCCGCCGACCCGGCGGTGCCCTTGAACAGAGGGTTGTGGTTGCGGATCAAGCCTTCGATCGCGATCCTGGCCAGCGTGGGGGCATCGGCGGCGATTTCTGCGGCGAGGCGACGGAACTCTTGCAGACGGGTTTCGTCATCAAGCCTGGGATCTTTACTGTCGGCCATGAACGGCTCCTTCTGGTTCGGATCAGTCCGGAATTTCATCAAGCGAGCGTGGTTCGCGCCGAGCCACGGCATTCAGCCTGTGCCGCTGGCTGGAGGACGATTCATACGCTGCCTTGCGGATTCGCATGATGCCGCCGAGCGGCCGATGCGCCGCGACCCCGTTCCACGGGTTGAAGGCGAGATGGTCGTCGCCATGCACCTGTCTGGCCGGGGCATAGGCATCCTGGGGAGGGAAGGTCAGCGTTGCGATCGCGCGATGCGGTGAAAGGGCAGGATCCCACAGGACCGCCGCGTCCTCGACCGGCATTGTATCCGGGTCGACGCATAGCTGCGCGCGTAATTCGTAGGTGGCGCCGGCGTGCCGGAAATGGTCGACTACCGCGTCACGCATGGTCGAGAAGCCCGCCTCGACCTGCCGTCCGGTCAGTTCGGCCACCCCCCCGACCGGCGCCAGCGACAGTTTCGCAACATGATCGCCGTAGCGGATTGCCGCCTGCGTATAAAATGTCTCGCCCAGCATGTTCGCATGGTCGCGCGCCAGTCCGTCAAGCGTGGCTTTAGGGCTGCCGCCTAGCGCCTCCACAGCGCCCTTCACGCCACGCGCGGCAGCGGCGATCAGCCGCTGCGCCGCCTCAGGCGCGTCCGCGTTCTTTTCAAGCAGACCCAGCATGACCTTGTATTTGGCGATCGTACCAAAGGCGAGCGTCGGAAAATTGACCATCAGGAAATCCTGATTGGCCCCCCCGAGGGTGGGTGACAGGCGCTCGCCCCCAACGCCGATGACCTTGACCGCAAAGCCGCGCGGGGCCGGCACTGCATCGCTGTAAATATCACCCGGCGCCGATGACAGTCGAGCTACGATCTCATGTTCGCCAGGGTGGGCGAAGATGCCCTGCGCCAATTCGGCAGGCAGATCCTGATGGACTGTCATCCGCCCTTTCAGGATCGCATGGCTCTTCGCATGTGCGTCTCGGTGCGCATGATGATGCCGCTCTGCGTGAGCAGCCTGTGTCGCCGCCATTCGAGCCACGATCTCACGCGTCAGCGCGGCTTCGTCGGGCTGCTCGATTTCGAGATCGTCGCGATAGGCGATGGGGCGGCGGGTGGTCACGGATGACGGCTTTCATTGAGGCGGGCCACATTAACATATCAAGCGATATATTAGTTGCAATACCTGTGTGGCTGTTGCCCTTGACGCCAACGGGCTGCATCTGGTGTCGGTGGATTATGAGACGACACCGACGACGCAGACGGTACCACGCCGCAGGAAGCGTCCCGAGATGCGCATGGAGACGCGGACACGACTGCTCGACGCCGCGATAGGGCTGATCGTTGCAGGAGGGGTCGCAGCCGCCTCGATTCGAGGCATCTGCGAACGCGCCGGCTTTTCGCAGGGCGCATTCTATTCGTATTTCGCCAGCAAGGACGATCTGCTCTTCACGCTGGTCGAAGAGCATATGGCGAACCTCGCAAGAAAGTTCGACATGTTGGTGGCAGACACCCGGTATCAAACGGCGGAAGCCATCCTGGATACGATCGGTGCCAGTCTGGATGCCTTGTCCGTCGACGCCAGCTATTCGGTTCTGGTGGTCGAACTTCACCTTCACGCACGTCGCAACGCCGCGTTCCGTGCTCGCTTCGAACCGGTCAAGATCGCGTACGAGTCCGCTTTCGCCGGTGTAATGTCCCATCTGCTACGGCGTACCGGCCTGACGCCGGTCATACCGAGCATTCAACTGGCGCGCATCCTTCTTTCGCTGTGGTCCGGTTTGACCCTTCAGGAAAGCAGCGATCCCCCTCCCTCTATACAAATGCGACATGTGTTCGCTGCGCTCGCGCAAGATTGATCGATGCCGCCCGGCAGGATAATCAACGTTGCCGATGCGGTTGGGGGCGGTACCGCGGAGATGGCTGCCTTAGGAAGTCGCGGTGGCGGCCAAAGTAAGTGCCAGTCGCAAAAGGCTCATGATGCTATCTCCTAGGCATATTTTTACGAACGCTCCCGAAGTGGACAGACCCTCAGTTCCGCGATGCCAAGCAATCACTGAGGAATCTGTCGATCACTGCGCGGTAGGCCGTGGCGGCGAACGGCGCCTCAATCGAATGGCCGATCGCTGCAGGCAGTTCCCGGATCCCGTCGCACTGAAGCATTGGTTTTATGGCGGCAAGATCGCCGCGCAGCACCGCGAAATCGCCCGAGGCATGGACGATGCGAACGTTTTCGTGTGGGCCGGGTCCGATCAGAGCAGCAATGTCTCGATCCTCGCTGCCAGCGAAATAATCGAGCAATGCCCTATCGAAAGCCTGCTGTCGTCAGTCTGAATCCGACACCCGCGAAGGTCCGGCCGCAGGTGAAGTCATTCCTCTCTCGAAGCCAGTTGCTCGCCGCGAACACACGCGAGCGAATGTCGCTCCCCCAAGACACAAATGGCGCTGGCGGCGGCATATTGGGAACGGGAGTGAACTGGGCCTCTGGATCGGGGAGGGCGATGGTTTCCCCCGCAATGATCAACCTCCGGGTGCCGACACCCGCAGTGTCATGTGCCCACGCCTGCGCCGGCTGCCCGCGATCCGCCGCGCGGCACCAGTGTTTGTTCTCCGTCCACCACGTAACTCCAGCGAAATCCTGCAACTTTACCACAGTTGGTGCGGATCCACATGCGGACGTCCCTGGACGCACCGACATAGTCATGGAGCCAACCTGCGCACCTGCCTCCCTAGCTGATTGCCGGTCGTTACACGCGGTGATCAGCAGGGGCAGCGTGAATCACAAGAAAAATCGGATGCAGCGTGGCATCAGGTGGCTGTTTCCCTTTACGCCTTCGCCACATCGAACGATCCTTATCATCGTGCCAGCGGTTTGTTGTGATTACGACAAGGTTTCATTTCACGGTCGATCAGCGAGGAAAACGACCGGGGCTATTGAAAAATGCGCCGCTGGTGGCCGGGTCCGGTTGGGGGCGGAATGACACCCCAACGCATAGCGATCCCGTCTCGCATGGGATCGTTGATCGGGAATTGCGGCGATCGTGCCGATGCCGTAGGCTGGTCGTGTTCTCGGGAGTTTTTCGAAATGATCCAGCGTCACCGCTAAAGCGGGAAGGCATACGCCCGCGGAGCGATGCGCCGCCTGGACTCTGGTTTCGAGAACATCATGCAAAGATTGAAGAACAAGACGTGCGTCGTCACCGGCGCAGCGCGTGGCATCGGTCGTGCCATCGCGAGCCGCTTCCATGACGGGGGCGTCACATAAAACGGGCACAGATATACGCTCTCATGACTGCCATCCGAGACGCT
>NZ_LQQO01000048.1 GCF_001619955.1 Sphingomonas hankookensis
CAGCCAAGTGGTCCAGGAACGGGTAGCAGCTCAATACCGGTCAGTCTCTGGTTGCCGCTGGATGAAAGGCGGGGGTCACGTCAGGTCGATGCCGACGAACAGGTACAGCTTGCCTTCGGCGGTCTGCACCTCAGCAATATCGATGTGGAAGAAGCCAATCGGGTAGCGCTCGAAGCGCTGCCGCTTTGGCTTGTCGCCTTCGGCATCGGGCAGACGGGAGATGCCGTGCCGCTGAAGGCAACGATGCAGCGCTGACCGGGTCAGGTGCGGCATTGATGGCTGCAACGCATAGAGGCAGTCGTCGAGCGGCAGCAGTGTGTGGCGACGGAACGCCACAACCATCGCCTCTTCAGCCTCGGACAAGGTCGTTGAATGAGGGGCCTTTGGCCCGGTCTTCAGGTCCTCGACCGTCGCCCTCTTGCGCCACTTCGCGACCGTCTTCGGGTTGATCCCCAACTCACGGCTCAGCGTCGCGAGCGAAGCTTGCGATCGCTGTATTGCTGCTCGGACGGCGTGCGTGGTCGTGGCGCACCCATGACGTACCTGCCCCATACGGCCTCCTTCCATTCCAACGAAAGGATCGCACCATCAAACCGTGGGATCAAACACCTAGCGCCCAGATGCGCGCGTAGTAGTGATTCATCTGTCCATCTAGATAAAATTATAATTTACAATAATTTCCCCGACGTATCTTCAAACAATTCTCACACTATTCGCAAATAGAATTATAATTATGTTGTTTTTAGATAATTTTGTATCCGTGGCTGATCAGTTAATTTTTTAGGCAGGTGGCAGATGATACATGACGGGGATGAAGTTGTTCGGGTCATCCGCCCCAAACGCCACAGTGACACTCGGGGCTGGTTCGCCGAAATCTACAACCGAGACACTTTTGCCGCGCTCGGCATCGACTGCACCTTCGTACAGGACAACCATTCCTATTCGGCACCCGCCTTCACCCTGCGCGGTCTTCATTTCCAGACGCCGCCCAAGGGGCAGGACAAGCTGGTCCGCTGCATCCGCGGGCGGATCTTCGACGTCGCGGTCGACGTGCGGCGCGGCTCGCCGACCTATGGGCAGTGGGTTGGAGCGGAACTCAGCGCCGAGAACGGGCATCAGTTGTTCATTCCGATCGGCTTCGCGCACGGCTTCGTGACACTCGAGCCCGATTGCGAAGTCACCTACAAATGCTCGGACACCTATGCCCCAGCATACGACGGCGGCATCCGCTGGGACAGCGTCGGCATCGACTGGCCGATGCCCGAAGGGACAATCCCCGAGCTGAGCGACAAGGACAAGGTGCAGCCGACGCTGGCCGCGTTCGACAGCCCATTCGCCTATGACGGCCGCCCGCTGGCCCCGCTTTCCTAAGAAGGACATCCCATGCGCATCTTCGTCACCGGCGGCGCCGGCTTCATCGGTTCGGCCCTCGTCCGGCACCTGATCGAGAACACGGATCACACGGTCCTGAACTTCGACAAGCTGACCTATGCGGGCACGCTGACCACGGTCGAGCGCGTGGCGGACAGCGACCGCTACCAGTTCGTTCAGGGCGACATCTGCGACGCCGATGCGGTCCGCGCGGCGATCACCGCGTTCAAGCCCGACGTCGTCACCCATCTGGCCGCCGAGAGCCATGTCGACCGCTCGATCGACGGCCCTGGCGCGTTCATCCAGACCAATGTCGTCGGCACCTTCGTGATGCTGTCCGAGACGCGCGCCTATTGGCTCGGCCTCGACGATGCGGCCAAGGCGGCGTTTCGCTTCCATCATATCTCGACCGACGAGGTGTATGGGATGCTGGGCGATACCGGCCTGTTCACCGAGGACACGCCCTACGACCCGCGCTCGCCCTATTCGGCGTCGAAGGCCGGGTCGGACCATCTGGTCAGCGCATGGGGCCATACCTTCGGGCTGCCGGTGCTCATCACCAACTGCTCGAACAACTACGGACCGTATCACTTTCCCGAGAAGCTGATCTCGCTGATGATCGCCAAGGCACTGGATGGCTAGCCGCTGCCGATCTACGGCAAGGGCGATCAGGTCCGCGACTGGCTCTATGTCGAGGACCACGTCCGCGCATTGCAGGCGGTGTTCGAGCGTGGGCAGGTCGGGTGGACCTACAATGTTGGCGGGCACAACGAGCGCCAGAACATCGAGGTCGTGAAGACGCTCTGTGCGATCCTCGACGAACTGCATCCGCGCGCCGACGGCAAGGGTTACGCCGAGCAGATGATTGAGGTCGCCGACCGCCCCGGCCACGACAAGCGCTATGCGATCGACGCCGCGCGCATCAGTGAGGAACTGGGCTGGCACCCGGCTGAGACGTTCGAGACCGGCATCCGCAAGACCGTCGAATGGTATCTGGCGAACGAGGCATGGTGGCGGCCGCTGGTCGCGGCCAAGGCGTCGCAGCGGCGTGGTGTCGCCTGATGCGTCGACCTGTCGACATGTCGGGTGCGCTGTGAAGGCGATTCTCGTTGCCGGGGCCAACGGCCAGCTGGGCCATGAACTGGCGCGCATCCCCTGCCCCACCGGGTACGAGGTCGTCGCGCTCGACCGTGCCGCGCTCGACCTGACCGATCCGGCAGCGATCGCCGCGATGGTAGCGTCGCGCGACTGGGCGGCGGTCATCAACGGTGCAGCCTATACCGCGGTCGACAAGGCTGAAAGTGACGTGGTCGCGGCATGGCAGGTGAACGCGCTGGCGCCGGCCGCCTTCGCGCAAGGCTGTGCGGCGGCGAACATCCCGCTGGTGCAAGTGTCGACCGATTACGTCTTCGCCGGCGACAAGCAAGGCGCGTGGGAGGTGACCGATCCGGTCGCGCCGCTTGGCGTCTATGGCGCTTCGAGGCTGGGCGGCGAGCTGGCGGTGCGGACCGCAGGCGTACGCCACGCGATCGTGCGCACCGCCTGGGTCGTATCGGCACATGGCAACAACTTCGTGAAGACGATGCTGCGCGTCGGTGCGACCCGCGATACATTGTCGGTGGTCGACGACCAGATCGGCAGCCCGACCAGCGCCGCCGATCTGGCGCAGGCGCTACTGACGATCGCGGTGCGCCTTGCCGAGGACGCCGATGCCCCGACCGGCACCTTCCACTTCAGCAATGCCGGCGCGGTCAGCTGGGCGGGTTTTGCACGCGAAATCTCTGCGCAATCAGGTGTGCGCGGCGGTGCTGCCGCCGCTGTCGTGCCGATTCCCAGCAGCGATTATCCGACACCGGCCAAGCGCCCGTCGAACTCGCTGCTTAGCCACAGCGCCATCCACGCCGCCTACGGCATCGAACCGCGCCCCTGGCAGGCGGCGCTCAGCGACATTCTCGACGAACTGATCGGACAAAACGCATGAAGGGCATTATTCTCGCCGGCGGCTCGGGCAAGCGGCTTCACCCGCGCGACAGCCGGGTGCGGCGCAGCGCTTCGCCGAATTGGCCCGGGGTGCGGGCAAGCTGGGACATGAGACGGCTATACGCTATCCCGCATATTCCGGCAATATACTAACTGGCGTATATTACTGGAATATACGCTCTCATGACTGCCATCCGAGACGCT
>NZ_LQQO01000049.1 GCF_001619955.1 Sphingomonas hankookensis
TAGGGTCAGGACTCGTTGATCACAGCCAGAAGATGACGGTGGCAGCGAGGGCGATTGCGGAGAAGAAGGCGGTGGGGCAGCGGTCGTAGCGGGTAGCGACCCCGCGCCAGTCCTTGAGGCGGCCGAACATGATCTCGATGCGGCTGCGACGCCGATAGCGGCGCTTGTCGTACCGGATCGGTTCGTTGCGCGACCTGCGGCCTGGGATGCAGGGTTGGATGCCTTTGGCCTGGAGGGCGTCCCTGAACCAGTCGACGTCGTAGCCGCGATCACCAAGCAGCCACTGCGCCTTCGGCATGTCATCGAGTAGCGCTGCCGCGCCGGTGTAGTCGCTGACCTGGCCCGCGGTCATGAAGAAGCTCAAGGGGCGCCCGTTCGCATCGGCGATGGCGTGAAGCTTGGTGTTCATGCCGCCTTTGGTGCGGCCGATCAGGCGGCCAAGATCCCCTTTTTAACCCGCAGGCTCGATGCCGTGCGGTGAGCCTTCAGGTAGGTTGCGTCGATCATGACCGTCTGCGGCTCGGCGCCGGCTGCAGCCAGACCTTCCATCATTCGCGTGAACACACCGGCCTCGCCCCAACGCTTCCACCGATTGTACAGCGTCTTGTGCGGGCCGTACTCGCCGGGTGCATCTCGCCAGCGCAGCCCGTTGCGATTGACGAATACGATGCCACTCAGCACCCGCCGATCGTCTACCCTCGGCCTCCCGTGGCTCTTGGGAAAGAACGGCCGCAGCCGCTCCATCTGCTCGTTCGTCAGCCAAAACAGGTCACTCATCCCGGTCTCCTTGCGGAGCC
>NZ_LQQO01000050.1 GCF_001619955.1 Sphingomonas hankookensis
CTAGAGTCAGGACTCGTTGATTACAGCCAGAAGATGACGGTGGCAGCGAGGGCGATGGCGGAGAAGAAGACGGTCGGGCAGCGGTCGTAGCGGGTTGCGACGCGGCGCCAGTCCTTGAGGCGGCCGAACATGATCTCGATGCGGCTACGTCGCCGATAGCGGCGCTTGTCGTACCTGACCGGCTCGTTGCGGGACCGCCGCCCTGGGATGCAGGGTTGGATGCCCTTGGCCTGGAGCGCATCCCTGAACCAGTCGGCGTCGTAGCCGCGGTCACCTAGCAGCCACTGAGCCTTCGGCAGGTCGTCCAGCAACGCTGCCGCACCGGTGTAGTCGCTGACCTGGCCCGCGGTCATAAAGAAGCTCAAGGGGCGTCCGTTCGCATCGGCTACGGCATGGAGCTTGGTGTTCATGCCGCCCTTGGTGCGGCCTATCAGGCGGCCAAGGCCCCCCTCACATGGGAGTTCTCAGGTCAAGAGGCT
>NZ_LQQO01000051.1 GCF_001619955.1 Sphingomonas hankookensis
GTCGGCGGCGGTTCGGGCACGCTGCCCCCGCCGCCCGCCACCGCCCGCGTCGCATCGCGCAGCGCCTCGACCGGGCGCACGATCCCGCGCGACAACAGGCCGCTCAACGCCACCAGCGTCACGAAGATCGCGACGATCCCGAACGCGATCTTGCCGCGATCCTCGTACAGCCCGACGAACAGGCTACGCGGCGATCTAGCCAGTAGCAACACGCCGACCACCCGCCCGCCAACGATGACCGGCCGGGCATGGTGGATGCGCAGGTCCGACGCGCGGCTCAGCCATTCGAGCGGATAATGCTGGCGATAGGCGCCGTTGCGGCGGAGCGTCGTCACTGCCCGCCCCTCCCGCGCCGCCTGAACCTCGGGCAGGCCGGGATAGCCCGTCCCCGCCGGCCCGCGCGCGACGATGCGGCCCTGCGGATCGAGCAGCTGGATCGACGCCAGCGTCGTCGCCGCCGTCATCGCCAGCACCGGCGCGACCTCCCCCGCCCAGGCGAGCGAGCGGCGGTCGGCGCCCGGCATCGCCACCGGCGCCGGCCGCTCGGGCAATATCCGCGACAGCCGCAGGTCGAGGTCGGAGGCATAGCCGCCGCGCACGATCCCCGCCCCCTCGCCGCCGGGCCAGTCGCGCGCCGCCACCGCCGCCAACGCCGCACTCTGCGCCACCAGCTCGGTCTCGGTCTGGCGCAGGAGGCTGTTTTCATAAACCCGCAGGAACAGCGCCCCGACGCCGGGCAACGCCGCGACGAACACGAAGGTCGCGAGCAATATCGTGCGCAGCCGCAGCCGGGGCCAATGCCGCCGCACGAACGCCTTCGCGGCGCCGATCATGCCCCGCAATTGCCGAGGCGATAGCCGACCCCGGCGCGCGTCTCCACCACGTCATTCGCCCCGACGCCCGCGAACTTCGCCCGCAAATTGCGCACATGGCTGTCGATCGTGCGGTCGGTGATCGCGAAGCCCGGACCGTGCAGCCGGTCGATGATCGCGTCGCGGCTGAACACTTTCGACGGCATCGCCGCCAGCGTGCGCAAGATGCCGAACTCGGTCACGGTCAGCGCGACCGGCTCCTCGCCCCAGCTCGCCTGCCAGCCATCGGGGTCTAGCCGCAATTGGCCATGGCCGAGCGGCGCGGCGGCGCTCTCCACCGCCGGGGGTCGCGCGCCGACCCGGCGCAGGATCGCCATAACCCGCGCCACCACTTCGCGGGGCGAGAACGGCTTCACCACATAATCGTCGGCGCCCAGCTCGATGCCCAACACCCGGTCGATCTCGTCGTCGCGGCTTGACAGGAACAGGATGGGCACGTCGCTGCCCGCGCGCAGCCGGCGGCACACCTCGATCCCGTCCATGCGCGGCATGTTGATGTCGAGTATGATCAGGTCGGGCGCCTGGTCGGCGGCCTGTTGCAGCGCGGCCTCGCCATCACCGGCCTCGATCGATTCCAGCCCCGCCTTGGCCAGCGCGAAGGCCAGCAGCTGGCGGATATGCGGGTCGTCATCGGCGATCAGGATCGTGCGCGGCATGGGGCACTGGATCAGCGCCAGCGGGGCGCACGTCAAGATTGCACCTCATTCGGCAGCGATCCGTCGCAAAAGCGGAGGCGCGGGTCGACCGGCCGCGCAACCTCCCGGCCCAGCGCCGCGCGCGCCGCCGACAGCCGCCGCGCACCCCGCGGGGTCCAGCTGCCCCAATGCGTCTGCCGCCAGAGCAGATCGGCGAACAGGGTCTGCCGGATGAAGCGCACCCGCTCGCGCGTCGCCGCGTCCATCAGCCGTTGCTCCAGCTTTATCATGGGCAGCAGCGCACCATCGCCGACATGCCGCAGGTAGCAGAGATCGACCGCCTCGGGCCGCTGCGCATCGACATTAAACGCCGCCGCCGTCGCCCCCAGATCGACGGTCGCGCAGACGCTCAGCACCAGCCCCGCCGCGACCGCATTGGCATTGAGCAACCACCGCGCGCTCTTGGCCCTCAGGATGCGCCACGCGATCAGCACCAGCCCCAGCGCGACCAGCCCCATCCATAACAGCGCCGCGATCCGCCACGCGGTCAGCATCGATTCGTCGATATAGCGGGTGGTGCGCAGCACGCTCGACGCCACCAGCACCAGATTCTGCGCGACCCACAGCGTCACGAGCCGCCGCGCCCAGCGGTTGCCGGCGCTCTCGCTCCCCGGGCGCAGCATGGCGAGCGCCAGCACACCGGCGAGCAGCGCCGTGGCGATCAGCGGATAGGCCCCGCGATGGGCGTAATCCGCCGCGCTCACGCCCTCGGGCAGCCCCGCCCCGCTCCACAGAAACGCGATGTCGAGCGCGTTCTGCACGGCAAAGAGCAGGTTGAACAGGCCGAGCGCCAGCAGGACCGAGGGCAGCGACGTACCCGGCATCCGCGGTTCGGGATCGGGCAGCCGCGCCGCCCAGCGGATCGCCGCCGCGCGGGGACGAAAGGCGGGCCACGCCATCGCCGCGACCGCCGCCCACAGTCCCAGCTGCCATGGTTCGGGCAGGGCGACATTGTAAAAGACGTTCTCGATCAACGGGTTGGCCTGTGCGAACAGGACCAGGAACAGGGTGCCGCCGATCACCGGCAGCGCCAGCGTGGCCGCGATCCGCACCGGCGACAGCCCCCTGCCCCGCACGCCGCCCATCCGCCTGAGGTCGAACGGCAGCGCGAACGGCGTGCTCAACCCCTGCACCAGCAGCCGCATCGCCCAGCGCCACGCATCGTCGAACGCTGCCACCCGCGGGATCAGCGCGGCGACCGACAGCACCGCCCAGAACAGTACCCAGGGCAGCGGCCCCGGATCGTCGACCAGCATGCCCGCAAACACCGCCGCCCCGCCCAGCGCGACCCATGCCCTGCGGCTGCGCGCCACGTCGCGCCGCACCGCGACCAGCAGGACCAGCCACACCGCCGCCAGTCCCCCGACCCGCGCCCCTTCGAACCCGTCGGGGAACAGGCCATGGAACAGCAGCACCAGCCCGACGGTGGCGGCGATCTTCAACAGGAAACTCAGGCGCATCGTGCGGCTCCTCGGTCGACAGGAGCCCTCCGCCTAGGTCACGGGCGTCGACCGATGGTCCGCAGCCCGGGGACGTTTCGGGGAGAGGCGGTGCAGCTTCGGTGCAGATATTCTCTCTCAAAATCTCAAAGAACCCATCCACGGGGTTAGAGGGTTTCTTAGAAGGTTAGCGGGTTAAGGAGGGCGCCTGACCGCTCGAACGCGGCGTTAGTCCACGATTCGCCCGGGTGGGTTCGTTCCCGAAGGATCGACCTTCCGTTCCCGAAAGGTCGACGGTTTCGTTCCCGAAGTGTCGACCTACCGTTCCCGAAGGATCGAACCGCGTTCCCGGAGTGTCGATGCCTGCCACTGGCGGGCCAATCCGGCGCCGCGTTTGAATCAATTCCAACCGCCGCCCCCGCGAAGTCGTTCAAACCGCGCAATGCCCGTCCGATACTGGGACGGATGGCAACGTTCGCCCGGATCACAGCCGACACTTCGGGAACGCTTGTGATGCGGGATCGAGCGAAGAGGCGTACCGACCAGCAAGGGCGTCGATCATCGGCAGCAAGTTTCGGCACCACATCCAACCCGAAGCGCCGATGAAACTGCCCCGAACGCCCCCACAACCGTCACCCCGGGCTTGACCCGGGGTCCCGCTTCTTCTTCTCGGACGGGTACGGTAACCCCAAAAAGTGCCGCAACCCAGAGGCGTTCCACCCCCGTTAACCAAGCAGAGGGCCCCCTCTACTGACAGGTGAGAAGGCTGGCAGACCCGCGAGGAAACGCATCGTCCGCCGCCAGCATAAGGCCCCGCCCCGTTCCGGACCCGATCCCGCTACCGCAATCCCGACAACCGTTCGAGGCGTCCCGCGCCTCTCGCTGCGCCGAGCAACAACGGGACCCCGCCCTTCGCCGCGATGACGCTAGCGGGAAGCGCCAGCACCCTACCGCAACTCGTGCCGATGCTTCGCGTCGAACCGCCGGACATAGCCGATGAACGCCGCCTGATAATTGACCGGGGTGCGCGCCGGATCGCCGTCGATCCACGCCCGGAACTCGGCATGCAGCGTATGATAATCCCACCCCGGACATTCCGACCGCAGCGTCTCCAGCGTCTGCGAGGTGATCTCGCCCAGCTGCGCCTTGCCCGCCAGCCCCCGGATCGACGCGCGGATCATCGCGGCGGCATCGACCAGTTCCTCGATCCGCGCGGGCGAGGGGGCGGCTTCCGCGACCGGCGCAGGGGCAGGGGCAGGGGGGGGCGCGACGCTCGCCGTCCGCGCCGCCCCATCGGCCCGCCGCCGCATCCGGAGCATCGGCTCGCGCTTGCCCTCCTGCTCCAGCGTCAGCGCATAGCCCGGCAGTTCGTCGCGCTCGGCGATCTTGGCGATCTCGAACTTGAAGCGGCGATACTGCCCCTCCGCGCCCGATTTCTCGAACAAAGTCGGCATCGAAATCGCAAAACCGGCCTCGCCCGCGCCGCCGGCATGTTTGCGCGCCACGCGGTACAGCCAGCGCTCGCGCCCGCCGGTCAGGTCGAAATAGGCGCGGTCGATCGACAGCACGCCGCCGGTCATCATCACCCCTTCCCAGAACCAGTTCGACAGCTCGATCGTCATGCCGCGCGACCGCTCGGTCTTCTCGTCGACCAGTTGGGTCCAGCCATCCAGCCAGCTGAACGTCGCTTCGCGGCGCCCCCGGCCGGAGGCCGGTTGACCGGCGTCGGCGCGGATATTGGTCTTGATCGTCGTCGCCACCAACCGGTCGAGCGCCTGGCCCAGCAGCTCATACGCCCGCCCCGTCGTCGGCCGCCCGATCGCGCGCAGCAGGTCATAGGGCATCAAATGCAGCTTGCGCGGCACGTCGTTGACCCCCCGCCTCGCCATATCGGCCAGCACGCTCGCGCAATAGATCAGGATGTCCGCGTCCCAGATCGTCGCCATGCCGTAATCGGCATTGGCCGACACATGCACCCACAGCTTGCCGTCGGGGCTCTGATAATCGATCGGCTTGACCCGCTTCGACTTGGCAAGGCTGAAGAACGGCCGCTCCATCATCTCGCGCTGGTCGCGAAGCGGCAGGTCGGCGAGATAGGGCAGGAACAGGTCGAACTGCTCGCTGACCTTCTCGGACGCAGCGCGGGTCATGCGGCCCTCCGGAAAAGTTTCCCCGGGGAAACTCGGGGGGCAGGGGAGGGCGACACCGGAAATCGCCGCACGCACGCGCAGTCCCGCGCAACATGAGCCCACGCCGCACCATGTCCCGGCACCTGCCGGGGTACGTACGGGGGCAGGGCATGCGCGCTGCTACGCGAACCCGTTCGCGCCTGCCGGGCAAGCGCCCGGTCGATAGCGAAAAGTTTCCCCGGGGAAACTTGGGCTGAGCCGGTCGCTGCGAAGGAAAGAAACGGGTTCACGCGGAGGCGCGAAGGGCGCGGAGGGGTCGCGTTCCGGGCGGCGTCAGCGATCAACCCTCTGCCTGGATAAAGAGAGCCACGCCCACCGCAAGCGAACCGCCTCCGCGCCCTCCGCGCCTCCGCGCGATCCCAAATTCCGAACGTCGCGCCATCCGCGCCGGGCAGGGGCGGGGACAGCGCTATCCACCCGCCGCCGAATGCCGAGCGGTGCCTCGGGCCCGAAGTTTCCCCGGGGAAACTTTTCCATTCCCGTACGCCGGAAGAAAAGCATTGGTTCACGCAGAGGCGCAGAGGGCGCAGAGGGGGTGCGTTCGTGGCTGCTTCGCCGATAGCCACCCAGTCAGCGCCAAGGGGACCACGCTCGTCGCGAGCGAATATCCTTCGCGCCCTTCGCGCCTTCGCGTGAACCCGATCCAAGGCCATCCCATGCCACCCGCCGGCCGCCCCGCACGCGCGGCGAAAAGTTTCCCCGGGGAAACCTTGCCCGCTCACCGCTGCAACCCGCGCCCCTGAGCCTCCAGCTCAGCCAACAGGATACGCAGTCCCAGCGTCAGCTCGTCGACACTCGCGCCCGACCCGGCATGCAGGCGCAGCGTCACACCCTGCCGGTTGGCGCTCTGCACCGTCATCGCCGGCCGTCCGGACGGCATCCGCCATATATGGGGGGCGGTTTCGCTCGTCCCCCGCTTCGGCGCGTCGAGCAACCGCCGCAACACATCGGCGGCGGGCAGGGTCGCTGCCCCCTTCGCCCGTGCCGTCGCCTGTTCGCGCGCGATCGCCTTCGCCTCCGCCACGATCGCCGCCGCCTGCGCCTTGTCGTCGAGCGCCTGCGCCAGTGCATAGCCGCCCTTCAGCTGCACCTCGGCCGGCGATCCGAACGCGGCGACCACCGCATCGGGCAGCGCCGCCACCCGCAGCATCTTCGACAGCCAGCCCTTCGACAGCTTCAGCCGATCGGCCATGCGCGACGCGTGGTTGCCGTAATGTGTCTTCAGCGCCGCCGCATAGTTGCGCGCGCGCTCGAGGTCCGACACATCGGCCCGCGCGCGGTTCTCCAGATCGGCGAGCCGGAACGCCGCTTCGTCGTCCAGCGTCGCGACCTGCGCCACGAACTGCATGTCGGGATAGCTGTGTGCGCGCAGCCACGAAATCGACCAGTGCCGCCGCGTGCCCGCGATCACCTCATAATCATGCGCCGGATCGCCCTCGACCCGCCGCACCACCGCCGGCACCTTCTGCCCACCCTCGGCGATGATCGAATCGATCAGCTCGCGGCACCCCGCCTCGGTCAGATGCGCATAGGAGCGCGCATTGCCCGGCCAGATCCGCACCCGCGCCGGATCGAGCAGCAGCTGCGTCACCTGCCGCACCTCGCCCGACGCGACCCGCGCCAGCGCCGATTCCCGGCCCAACAGCGTCGTGCCGCGCAGCCGCTCGGACCCACGTTCGGTAGGGGCCGGGGCAGGGGAGGGGCCGTCGTCGAGCAACGCGGCCAGATAATCGGATTGCTTACGCGCCATGGGTCACCTCCGCGCGGAACATATGCAGAACTTGGCGATGTAGGAAAGGGGGTTCGCGGAGGGGGGCGAGATCGGTTGACCCTGCCACGAACCGTACCCCCGCGCAGGCGGGGGTCCAGAGCCACGGGCGCTGTCCTGTCGTTACCCTGGACCCCCGCCTGCGCGGGGGTACGAAGAAGGCGGCCGCTCCGCGATCAAACCCCGCCGGGTCCGCCTGCGCGAACCCGTCGATCGGGCTGCTGGCCCGTCGGCCGAGCGGTTCGAGCTGACTGGCGCTGCGCGCGCGTCCGCCGCGCTTTGCGCTGTCAAACCGCATGCACCACCTCTTCCTCGCTCGCCGGCGCCACCCGCCCCCAACCCTGCCGCACCAGCTGCTCGATCTGTCCCATCGCCTCGTCCAGATTCGCGCGGCAGCGCTTGTGCGTCTTGGGCGTGCCGATCGGCTTTTCCAGCTCGTACACCGTCATCATCCGCATCGCGGCATGGCTGATCTCGGCCGATTCGAGGATCGGGACGGGCAGCAGCGCCGGCCCGAAGCTCTGCTCCATGATCGCCCGCACCATCGCATGGCTGGGGTCGTTGCCGTCGAACTTCGAACAGATCAGCCGGACGAAACTGTAATCGACCTCGATCCCCGCGCTGCCCAGCTGTTGCAGCACCTGGTCCATCATCGACAGGAACTGGACCGTCGAACAGAAATCGGGCGTCGTCGCCGCCAGCGGCACCAGCAGCGCGTTCGCCGCCTGCATCACCGCGAGGCTGATCGTGCCGAGCGCCGGCGGCGGGTCGAGCAGCACGATGTCATAATGCCGCGCAAGGTCGATCAACCCCTGTTTCAGCTTGCGAAACCGCGCCGCCAGCACCGACGCCCCGTCCGATCCCGCCGCCGCCAGCTCATATTCGACGTCGAACAGTTCGAGGTTCGACGGGATCAGATCGACATTGGGCCATGGCGTCGCCTTGACCGCATAGGACAGGTCGTTCTGCGTCGGATCGATCGACAGATAGGGGTAGAGCGTCTCCTCGCGCGTGATGTTGAAATGCGGGTTGAAGCCGAACAGCGTCGTCGTCGTCGCCTGGCTGTCGCAATCGACCACCAGCACCCGGTATCCCTGTACCGCGAAATAATGGGCGAGGTGGGTGGTGACGGTCGACTTGCCGACCCCGCCCTTGAAGTTCTGCACCGCGATCACCGCCGGCACGTCGAGCGGCGCACGGGCGGGGGAGGCACCCAGCACCTGCCGCATGTGCAGCAATTCCTCGACGCTGTATCCCAGGCGCCGGCCATTGTCGGCGGCCGGGGCAGGGGGCAGGCGCCCGTCCTCCTCCGCCATGCGGATGCGGTTGGTCGAACAGCCGAGCAATTGTGCCGCCTCGGCAATGCCGAAGCGGACATTGAGGCCCTTGCGGCTTTCGGGCAGGAACGCCTTGCGCCGCAGCCGCTCGATCATCCGCTCGCCGGCGTCCGCCAGATCGCCGATCTGTGCCGTAATTGCATTCATGCTGCGCAGCACCCGCCCGTTTGAACCCTGATCACATCATTATGTCATGAAAACCTTCAATCCGGCAAGCATAACCGCGGTTTGATTCAGTGCGGCCGTCGCATTGCCGCCAAGGTATTGACGGTATATACCTTGTCAGTACGCCAACGGAGGACGCCCATGTCAAAAGCCGCCGTCTTCACCATGAAGCTCGAACCCGATCTGCGCGATGCCTTCATGGCTGCGGCGGAGGCGAGCCATCGCCCGGCGTCGCAGGTCGTCCGCGAACTGATGCGCGACTATATCCAGCGCGAACAGGCTCGACAGGATCATGCCGATCTGCTGGCGCGCAAGGTCGCCGCCGCCCGCCGGTCCGTCGCGGCGGGGC
>NZ_LQQO01000052.1 GCF_001619955.1 Sphingomonas hankookensis
CCCCTCACATGGGAGTTCTCAGGTCAAGAGGCTGTGCGGTAGAGCGTGCAGCCTCTTTCCTTCCGCACAATCATATCTGTTCTACCTTGCCGGTTCGGCTGCCAGCCGCAGCAATGAACCAAAACAGCGCGCCTGCAATAGCGCCTAATAGGGCAATTTGGCCGACGTAGTAGAAGTTCATCAGCCATCCGTAAGCAGTCAAAGATCCGTCGATGACGGTTGATCGTCCATCAATGCTCGCATTATCCGGTCGACTTATTAACGCGAGCACGAGCCAGGGAAGAGCGGCGACCACTGCACCAGTCGCAGCGCAGTTGATGATTGTCGCATTGACGTGTCGGCGTAACATGAAGAACGCCGGGAGCCCGATGATAAAGGCTGGAGGGTAAGCGCCAAACACGGCAAATGCCACAGCGCTCCGCCAGATCCGTTCGAGCGGATCGGTGATGCCCTCATATGCTGGCATAGCAATAGCCATCAACAAGGCGGCTGCGCCCG
>NZ_LQQO01000053.1 GCF_001619955.1 Sphingomonas hankookensis
CCCGCCTCTATACCGCCCCCTCCCCCCAGCCCGGACCCCCGCCCCATGATCCCCGGTTTCGACCTCCCCGCCTTCGTCGCCGCCGCCCTTGCCGAGGATATGGGCGAGGCGGGCGACATCACCGCCGCCGCGGTCATCCCGGCGGATGCCGTGTTCACCGGCGTCATGGACAGCCGCGACGCGATCACCGTCGCGGGGCTGGACATCGCCGCCGCCTTCTTCCGCCATCTCGATCCCGGCGCGACCATCGAACCGCTGGTCGCCGATGGCGACGCCGTGCCGGCCGGCACCGCGCTGATGCGGCTGCGCGGCAATGCGCGGGCGCTGCTGACCGCCGAACGCTCGGCGCTCAACACCGTCCAGCATCTCTCGGGCATCGCCACGCTGACCGCGACCTATGTCGCCGCGATCGCCGGTACCGGCGTGACCCTGCTCGACACGCGCAAGACCATTCCCGGCCTGCGCAGTCTCGAGAAATATGCGACCCGCATGGGCGGCGCGACCAACCACCGCATGGGGCTGTGGGACGCGGCGATGATCAAGGACAATCACGTCGCGGTCGCCGGGTCCGTGGGCGAAGCGACCGCCCGCGCCAAGGCGGCCGGCATCGACCGGATCATCGTCGAGGTCGATTCGATCAGCCAGATCGAACCCGCCCTTGCGGCAGGCGCGACGCATCTGCTGCTCGACAACATGGCCCCGCCGATCCTGCGCACCGCCGTCGCGCTGATCGCCGGGCGCGTGCCCGCGGAGGCATCGGGCGGCGTCCGGCTCGACACCATCCGCGCCATCGCCGAAACCGGCGTCACCTATATCAGCGTTGGCCGCCTGACCCAGTCGGCCCCGGCGGCCGATATCGGGCTGGATTTCACCCTCGACGCCGCATAACCAGCTTCGGCTGTTTCAGGGGGAGCCTTCATGCGTCCGTCTTCGATCGTCCGGTTCGACCGGCTCTATCTCGCCTCGATCGCCGTCGGGCTGATCGGCAACATCCTCGAATGGCCGCTGACCATGGCGCGGCTGGCGGAAAATCCCGACACGGCGGCGCTCGGGTCGACCGCGGCGGTCGCGGCCGGCGGCATGATCGCCATCGGCGTCGTCATCGCGCTGCTGCTGTGGTTTTTCATCGCCCAGCGCGGCAGCAATGTCGCCAAATGGATCCTCGTCGTCTTCACCGTCTTCGCGATCGGCAGCCTGGTGTTGGGCTTCTCGACCGGCGCGGTGATCCTCGACGCCGGCGGCATCGTCCGCCTCGTCGCGGTCGCGTTGCAGACGGCGGCGGTCGCCTTCCTGTTCCGTCCCGACGCCGCCGCGTGGTTCGCACCCGCCATCGTCGACGAGGATATCTGATGCGTCTGGCCCTCACCCTCCTCGCCCTGCTCGCCCCCGTCGGGGCACAGGCGCAGACGCTGCAATGTTCGGTGCCGGCGCAGATCGAACGCCCGCGCCCCGACCTGCCGACGCCGCAACAGCCGCGCCGCGTCCTCCCGATCGGCAGCTATACGCTCGCCATCACCTGGAGCCCCGAATATTGCCGCACCCGCCGCGACGATGCGCGGAACAGCTTCCAGTGCGGCGGCGCCAACCGCTTCGGCTTCACGCTGCATGGCCTGTGGCCCGATGGCGAGGGCAAGGACTGGCCGCAATATTGCACTACCACCCCGATCCTGCCCGAATCGGTCATCGCCAGGAACCTGTGCGTCACCCCCTCGGCCCAGCTGCTCCAGCATGAATATGCCAAGCACGGCACCTGCATGGGTGTGTCGCCGGCGGCCTATTTCGACGAATCGCGCACCCTGTTCCAGCGGCTGCGCTTCCCCGACATGATGGCCCTGTCGCGCCGGCCCAACCTGACCGCCGGACAGATCGCCAGCGCGATCGCCCGGCGCAATCCCGGCATGACCGCGCAGTCGATGCGGATCACCACCAACAAGCGCGGCTGGCTGGACGAAGTGTGGCTCTGCCTCGACAAGCGCCGCCGCTACACCGCCTGCCCCGCGCATCAGGGCGGCGTGACCCCCAACACCCGCGTCAAGATCTGGCGCGGCGGGCGTCAGGCGGGATAGTTTTGCCGGACGTGCCGACGGCACGTCCGGCGGTGCCGGCCCGCTCCCCCACCCGGCCACCCACAGCGTAACCTGGATGGGTGACCGGGTGGGGGAGCGGGCCAGCGCCGCCTTGAACTACCTACCCCTCGACCGTCACAGTCGCGGGATGGTGGCGGTCGAGATGCTTGCGGATGATCCGCAGGTTCCGGGTGTTCGACCGGAAGAAGAAGTCCGGCACCGCCCCGACGATCGGGATCAGCCCCAGCGCCCAGTCGGTGCCGACATTGCCCGCCATCCGCGCCATCTGCCACTTCGACATGCCCAGGTTGCGGGCCTCCCACAGCATGTAGCTGCCCATCGCCGCGCCGATGAAGCTGCCGACCACGGGGATGAAGTTCAACAGGAAGTCGAGCCCGACCGGATGGTTCGTGCCGGGAATGGTCATCGACCGTTCCATCAGCCGCTCGATCGCCACCACGCGGCGGCGCACGGCATCGGGGTTCTTGTCGAGATGCCCGGCAATCTGTTCGAACAGTTCGGGCGAGATGCGGGTCGTCTTTGCCATGCACCCTATCTGGTGTCGGCGCGCAGGTGGTTCAACGGATGCACCGCCCGCGCATTGGTCTGGAACGCGCGCAGCCGCGGCGCGACCAGCGACCAGCGCCACGGCCGCGCGACCGGCACGAACGCTACGTCCGCCGCCATCGCCGCGTCCGCCGTCGCCAGCCGCTGGGCGCGTTCGGGCAGATTGTCGGCATCGCGCGCCGCCGCGATCAGCGTCATCGCGTCCATCGAACAAGTGCGGCACGCCGTCGCCAGATACCATCGCGCGCTGTCATAGGGTGCGACCCGGTCGACCAGCCGCAGGTCGGCCGGCGCCGTCATCGCCACCCGCTCGCCCGAAATCCCGATGCGCGACAGCGCGACCGCGACCCGTCCCCACAGCAAGGTGGCGCCCGGCCCCCTGGGCAGGGCGACGCGCAGCCGCACCGGCTGACCATAGGCGGTCACCTGCGCCCGCGCCGTCGCCCAGCGTTGCTCCTCGGTCAGGTTGCGCCAAGCGGGCAGCGCCGGGTCCGCCGCCGAATCGAGCCGTTCGGGCAGCAGCGTATCCGCCTGCCCCCAGCCTGCATCGATCGCGCCGGGCAGGTTCGCACTCTGCACCGCCATCGCCACCGCCGCCCGGCCGAGCGCGCTCGACAGGAACCCGTCGCGCGCGACAAAGGCAAAGCCGAACAGCCCGCGTGCCGGATCGACCCGCACGTCCGCCGGCCGGGGACTGGCGGCGGCGACCAGCGGCCAGTCGGCAAAGTCTCCGCCCAGCACTAGGTCGCTGCGCTTGCTCGCAAAGCGCGCCACCGCCAGCGCCGCCCGCGCACCGCGCAGCCGGACTTCGTCGGCGGCGACCGGCGCCGGCCCTTCCGGATCGGCCGGTGCGCGCAGCCGGATGCCCTCGCCCCGCAACCGGCGCAGCGGCCCGGTGCCCTGCGGCCCGCGAATCACCGCCAGTTCGGGCTGGGCCAGCAGCGTCAGCAATTCGGTGTTGGGGCGCTTCAGTCGCACCTCGATCACCTGCGGCGTCATCGCCACGATCTCGTCGATCGACCGCAGGAACGGAGTCAGCCGATGTCCCGCCTCGACCCGCACCGCACGGCGCAGCGCCACCACGACCTGTTCGGCGGTGACCGGACGCCCGTCGCTCCACGTCGCATCGCCCAGCCGAAAGATGTAGCTGCGCCCGTCATCGACCATGTTCCAGCGCTCGGCCAGCCCCGGCTCGACCTGCCCCGCGGCATCGAAGCGCACCAGCCCCTGCGCCAGCGCGCTGCGCAACAGCACGCGCTCGGCATCGCCCTTCACGCCGTCCTCGATCGCATCGACCACCACCGGCCGCTCGTCGTTCCCGCCATCGCAAGCGCCGAGCGCGAACAGCAGGGGAGCGAGGATCAGGATGCGCGCCATGCCACCTCCATGCTGGTACGGACGGCGGGACTTGAACCCGCACTCCCGATGGGAAGCGGATTTTAAGTCGATGGGGGAAATGATCGCAAACACTCATTTCCCCTAACGATTCTAGTACCTTACGTCCGGTATTATCAAATCGGATGATCGTAATTTTACCCGCCTTTACACCCGTTTTCCCGGACTGTTTACACAGGAATTACATGGGAATGCAGGCATTCGCGCTTGATGCCTTCGGGCACGGCTCTACGATCAGCGCATGGAGAAGAAGCCCCGGAACCCGGTATGGTCACGCGATGAATTAATCCTCGCTCTCGACCTATATGTCCGAACCAGCGGCAATCCTACCGGGCAGGATTTCGAGGCAGTCGATGAGGTATCGGCGATCCTCAACAAGCTTCACCGGATCATGGGCAACGCTACGGGTGAAACCCTGCGCAACCGCAACGGCGTGTACCTTAAGGTGATGAACTTCCGTTCGTCCGACCCGCACTACCTGGACCAAGGCAAGGTCGGTTGAGCAGCCCCCATCGGGTGGTCCGGGTTATT
>NZ_LQQO01000054.1 GCF_001619955.1 Sphingomonas hankookensis
GCGTCCCCCCCGCCGGTATAGGCGGTGATCGCCGCGACGGCCTTCGTCGCGTCGAACGCGGTCGCGCCGGCGCGCAGCGGTTCGAACAGCGGGTCGGTCTTGCCCTCCGGGTTATGCTCGACAGTCAGGTTGCAGCCGGGAGCGAGCGCGTCGGCATAGGCGCGGCCGGTGGCGATGGTGCGCTCGGGCGTGTTGGTGTGGATGCGGACGGTGCCGGGCGCGGGGCAGCCGGCGCCATTCAGCCAGCGGCGGTCGTGGCGGGCGAGTTGGGCGATTGCCCGAGCACCGTGGGGGGTGAGGAATTCGGGGGCGACCGGCCATGTCGGCCACTGTCCGGCGACCTTCGTGTCGAGCGGCGCCTCCCCGGTGATCGGCGCGCGCACGCCGTGGCGCATCAGCATCACGACGCGCTCCACCCGGTCCTGCGCTGCGGCGGGTAGCGGGGTCAGCAGGGTTGCGGCGAGGAGCAGGAGGCGCATGATTCGTCCTTGTCTTCGTAAAGGGCCGTACCCCGCGCAGGCGGGGGTCCAGAGCGACAAACGGGATCGCTCTTGGCTCTGGACCCCCGCCTGCGCGGGGGTA
>NZ_LQQO01000055.1 GCF_001619955.1 Sphingomonas hankookensis
AATAACCCGGACCACCCGATGGGGGCTGCTCAAGCTCGATCTCGACTTCCGGGTTGATCCGCAGCGCGCCGGCCCGCGCCGCCGTCGCCTTGTCCTCGCCGATGGTGTCCAGCGTGGCGAACAGCTGGCGGTTCAGGTTCGACAGCTCGAAACGGTCGATATCCGCGATGGCAAAGCGGCCGACGCCGGCGCGCACCAGTGCCATGAACGCGGCCCCGCCCATGCCGCCGACCCCCGGAATCAATATCTTAGCCGCCCGCAACCGCGCCTGCTCGTCCGCCGTGACGAACCCGCGGTTGCGTACCGTCATCCCATCATAGCAAAACCCGCTCATCCCCCCCTCAATCTTCCCAACGGTTGATCCGCAGCCAACCACTGAACCAGCGGCGCGACGATGGCCTGGATCGTCAGGATGATCGCCTGCACGCCCAGTTGCGGAATGGCGCTGCGAGGAACGCTTTTCGCCAGAAACCGCCGCGCGGTCGACAGGTCGATACGACCGATCTGCAGCACGTCGTCGCCTCGGACATAGTCCAGCGTTTCGGCGCAGAACCGGTTATAGCGTTCATCGCGATGCTTGGCGGCGACGGCGAAGCTCTTCTTCAGATTGTCGGACCCGCCGGTATAGGCATTGGTAATGACCTGCGTTGCCGGGTCGAACCCTGCGTCTTCGCCGACGCCGAACGCCGCGCGCTCCTTCCGCATGATCTGATAGGCAAGGTGCTGGTGGGCGAAGCTCGGCCGGGTGCCCGCCTGTGCGGGATACACGTCGTCGAACGTCTGCGCGACCATGCCGACGACGGCGGGCACCTGTGTCACGCTGCTGATCCATAGCGGGCGCAGGCCACGCCGGACGAAGAGCGCAAAGCAGGTCAGGCCATAGAGAATCCATGACAGCCCCCCACTCCGCTCGGCCGGATCGACCATGACAAGTCCAAGATGCAGCACGTCGTCCGGCAGGCCGCCACGCTGCACCCTGAGCAACGGCATGGCGTTGAACGCAATGGGTCGGCTGTCGCCGGCCCGCCGGACCAAGGTGACCACGCTGCGGTCCCATGCGGCCCCGTCAGGCGCGAACAACCCGTAATCGAGCTGCCGCCCGTCCAGACAGCTAGCCACAACGTCGCGGCAGGCGGCCTGCAGTGCTGCCAGATCAGTCGGCGACAGGATGCTAGTGGGGCGTTCGGCGATTTCGACGCGGTACTGGCGCCCGGCAGGAAAGCGTAGGAGCAGGTATTTCCCGGAGAATGCGCTGAAGATTGCCGTTGGCCGCATGCGTTCCTCGTCGGGACGTCGGTGGCAATGCGTATCACGACGCGCACGACTGGCTCAAGGATTGCGGCTTGGGCGCCTGTCGCGCGCGCCTAAGCGCAAAAAGCCCGTCAAGTCGTTAGACATGCGGGCTTTTTGGTTTGGTTGCGGGGACAGGATTTGAACCTGTGA
>NZ_LQQO01000056.1 GCF_001619955.1 Sphingomonas hankookensis
CACCCCCTCCGCCGCCACCCCCGCCGCCTCCGCCGCCCCCGCCGCCATCGCGGGGCAGGTGACGCTGCGATGGGGGTCAGTTTAAATGACCCCCATCGCCGCAGGTCAGTCGATCAGCCTTATGCCGATGCGATAGACGACATTGGCCCGAATGCTGCCAAGGCCACAATGCGTCAGCGTCTTGCCGAACGCGGTCAGCGAAACGACCTCATTCGGGCTAACGCTCTCGCCCTTCGCCCAATCCAGATAGTCGCGATACAGCACCATCGCCGACACCCGGTGTCCCGGCGCGGCCTCCGTACGCGCATCCAGCCAGTCGGCGACCGACTGATGCAGCCGACCGATCACCGCCACCCCGACCGACAAGATCGGCGCGGCCTCCGCCAGCCCCAGATCGGGCAGACCGGCAATCGCCCATGCCCGCCGCGCACCGCGCGTGCCGAACGCGATCCGGGCTTCGCGCACCAGGTTCAGTTGCAGCCGCAGCCGTTCGGTTTCGTCGGCCAGCGGTTCGGCCGCCTCCGGCGCGATCGGGTCGTTCGCGATCTCGTAGCGGCCGGTGGTACGGATCGCCGGCAGGACTTCCTGTGTCACCCAGCGGCGGAAGCGCTTGGCGGCTTCCTTCCGGCTCGTGAACACCAGCGCGTACACGCCGGACTCCGATATGATGACCATTTCCTTGGTCCGGCCGACACTGTCATTACTAATGATAGTGTCGCGCTCGTCAGCTTCTAAACGACTTACAGCCTGAGCCGCGTTTCCGACCTCCAGTGCCGCACAAACATCGGCGGCGATGAACCAGGCGACGCCACCACGATCGACAGCGCGAACCAGCTGATCGCCGAAGCCGAAGCTCTGCAATGCCACGGCGCTCATGCCGCGATCCCCGACAGAGCAACCGGCGAGGTCAGCGCCCGCAGATCGTCCAGCGACTGCCAGATATGCCCCAGCGCCCGCGATACATATTTGTCGAGTTCGTCCAGACCGCTCAGCAGCGCTACGACGGCCATCAGATCGTCGATGCGATTGTCTATTTCCTCGATCCGCCGTTCCAGTGGGGAAACCAGATGCTGAGCAATCAACGGACTGCCGGGATGCAGGTCGAGATGAACGGTTGTGGTGGAAATTCTCCGGCGATTTCCCGGTGACGAGTTCGCGTCGCGGGTGCTACCCGCCGTATCAGCCTGTTGCATGGGTCGCTCCGTGCGATGGGTTAGGGCGTGCATGGTGTTGGTAGCACCTTGTCACGCCCGCCTTTCTGGCGCTAGAAAGGCGTCATGTCAATATCTGACGCCAGAAAGATCGGAAGGCCCAAAGTTGGCTCCACCCCCGTTAACGTGCGATTCCCACCTGCGGAACTTGCGAAACTAGACCTATGGATCGAGAAGAACCCTGACATCACATCGCGGGCCGAAGCCGTTCGCCGATTAGTTGAGCATTCACTCCGTTCAAAATAGAGTCTTTATCTCTGGCAAACCCGTGAATTTGCGAACTTCACAAACAGCCTTTACGTTCAGCATCGATCCTCGCTTGCTATACAGCATCGAGTAAGCACCATTCTTGCGATTTATTTGATTTATCTTCATCGCCTGCCCCGGCGCTGGCTCTGTAACAGACTCTTCGAGAATTATAGCTTCATCCGTTACAGAGAATAGGTCCGCGATATCCGGACAGGAATCTGCACAAATCTTTTTCTTTTGAAGATCGACCCTGAATGTTCTCTTGAATGGCGTCGTCTCATTCGAAAGCAATTCTTGCTCGATTACTTGCTGTGTTCCAGTGCATTCTAGATTGAATTGCTGGGCCGAAGCCGGTGTAGTTTGAACAAGCGCAAGCGCCAACCAACTTGCAGACATAGCTAGCTCCCCTTCTAGAGGGCCTAGCCTACTCGCCGAATCGTCATCGGTACACCCGAAGCGCGAATGGCTTCGAACGTAGCCAGCAACTCCCTTGGCGTTTGCCGCGTCCGCTTCTCCTGCGCGAGCATCGACTTGGCATAGTGCGGGAACCCCCGCAGCTTCTCCTCGCGGGCGAACCGCTCGGTCGCCCAAGCCCCGAACAACACCCGCTCCCGATCGCGCTTCAGCGCATCCCCCGCGCCGCGCATCGCCGCCCCGTACGTCGCCTGACATTGATCCCAGAAGGTCGACGGCGAAAACCCCGCCGCCGCCCACGCGCGTTCTAGTGCTTCCCAGTCGGTCGGCGCGTACGGGTCCGGGGCTTTCCCGGCGCTTTCTCGCCCTCCTCGGTCACCCGATCGGCGGCGGCGGCGATGGCGGTGCCGATGATTTCGCCGAACCGCTTGAACCCCAGATCGTCGATGATTTCGTCGACCTGATCGACCGTCAGGCCGCAGTGATACTTGGCAAGCCCATGCAGCGCGAAGCTGCGCAGCGTGCCGATCCGCAGATCGCGCGCCGCCTTCGCCATCTTCGCCTTGTCCTCGACATCGCCCAGCCCGACCGAAGGCATCGCGTCCTGCAGGATCGCGAAGAACCCCTTGTCATGCTCCTGCTCCAGCGCGCACTGGGCCGCCGTCCCGATGAACAGCGTCCAGCGCCCGCCCAGCGCCTCGAAAGGAACCTCGCCGCGCATTATGCGCCCGCCGCTTCGCCGGTCGCGCCGGTGAAGCGCACGCTGATCGACTGCGTCATGCGGTCGCCGATCGGCACCGCGCGCGCACGGCTCTTGACGATCAGGAAGCCGGTCACCTCCCAAGTGCCGTCACCATCGGGAATGATCGCCTTGTACGCCCGCGTCTTGCCGTCGTTGTGCGCGGCGCGCAGCAGCACGTCGGTCGGCGATCCGGGGATGTAATTGACCATCAACGTGCCTTCGCCCGGTTCGATCAGGCCGGCCTTGTATTCCTTGCGCCGACCGGGCGACTTGAAGTGCGTCACCTCGACATCGTCCGCCGTCTCTTCGGCGAGCGGAATTTCCGTCACTTCGTCCAGCTCGGTCAGCACCCCGGCGGCATTCGCCAGCCAGAATTCGCTGCCCCACCCGATCTGGGCTTCGCTGTTGCCATTTGCGTCGGCCATGATGTGCTCCTGCGGTTAACCGTTGTGCGTGAAAAGAATGTCGATGATCTGGCGATACAGATCGGTGCCATCGGCGGCGGTCTCGTGATCGGCACGAACCGACACGCCTTGCCCGCGCTGGAACCGGATGCCGTCGACCGTGGCGGCCGGCACCAGCACAGCTAGGATGGCTTCGCGCAAAGGCAGCGACGCCGCGAACGATGCCGTCCACAGATCAATCTGGACCCGCGTCACCGCGGGATGGAAACCGGTCATATGCTGGTCGCGTCGGTCGGAAATCGTCTGGAGCGTGATCGCCGGCAGCGCTGCGCCTTGGACGCGCCGCATCCAATCGACCCGAGAACCGACCGCATCGGTGATGACGGCGGCAGAAAGCAGCCTATTTGCGAGCGCGGCTTCGAAGGTCATCGCGAAGCCTCCTGCACCAGGGCGCGCAACCCAGCGACGACGATACCGATCGCTTCGTCGCCCTTGTTGTCAATCGACGGTCGCGCGAACGGATGCGCGGCCGAATGTGACGTACCCCACTCCAGCAGGTGCATCGTCGATCCTGCGCCGCCGCGACGCGGGCCGATGAATATCGACACATCGCGCGGCCCCATGCCGTCGATCGTGAAACCCGAAGCATTGGTTACGGTGATGGTCCGGCGGTGCCGCCCCGTCACGACGCGGATCAATCGCCGCTGTTCGTCCGCGATCACGGTCGCGGCGACCCTCAACACCCCGTCGACCTTCCGCCGCGGCGTTGCCTGGGCAAGCCGCGCCAGCTTGCGGTCAAGCTGCCGGAATCCCGTGGTTCCGAACGATCCCGCCTTGCCCATCAGGACACGACCCGCACGACGCCGATATCGATGCCGACCCGCCGGCCATAGGGCTGGATCGATACGATCTCGTACAGCGTCCCATCAGGCCTTGCCGGATGCCGGATGCGATCCTTGACGCTGACCCCGGAGGGACTGTCAGGATCCAGTGCGATGTCCCAGCGAACACGAAACAGACCCGGCGCCGAAGCTGCCGTTTCAGCATTCACATAGCGCTCCCCCCCGGGCGAGCCGATGTATTTTGCGTACCTTTTCCAATGCAGACTGAACGCTCCCGGCACATTCTGCACGCCGTCGTGGTGCGGTTCGCCAAGGCGTTCGATGTGGATCAATCGATCCAGTTCGCGGGCGTCGATACGGGGCATCAGCCGGCAACCGGAGTGCGGTACTGGGCGTCGAGCAGTGCCGTGACCGTCGCCGGCACGTCGTCGACCGATCCACCATCGAAGAGATGCTTGATCATCATCAGGGCAGCAACTTGAAGGCCCGGCGCTTCGGTAGCGACATCATCGTATCCGGCGTCGAACGTCACGGTGATCGGTCCGCAGGCCACAGGCCACCGCGGTTCCTGCACCGGCAACACCCGGCCGTTTCGATCCCACCTGACCCGTACAGTTGCAGGCTGATCGCCGGTATCGGTGTAGGCGACCGAAGCGACAGAACGCACTGGCTGGCGTTTCAGCCATAATGCGCCGTCGAAACGGTTGAAAACCGCCGTCCACTGCCGCCGGGCTAGGGAGTGCCCGGTATGCTGCTCGACCCACATCAGCGCCGTCAGGCGCAGGCTGTCGACCAGCAATTCCTGCCCTTCGCCGGGCTTCACATACTGGTTGATCAGCGCGTCGGGCAACACCGCCGGCCCGTCGATCGGGGCGGCTGCCGTGATGGTGACCACCGCCCCGACCCCTTACTTCGCGCGCGAAGTCGTCGACTTCGCCGCCGCCGCTTCCAGTTCGGCCACCCGCGCCTCGGCCTTTTCCAGCGAGGCGTTGGCGCCCTTCAGCTGCGCCGCCAGATCGACGTTTTCGGCCCGCAGACCTTCCACCGCCGTCAGGTCGGTCCGTGCGGTCTGAAGGTCATTCTGGAGCGCCGTCAGATCGCCGGTCAGCTTGTCGCGATCGGTGGTGATGGTGGCGAGGTTCGCCCGCACCGTCTCCAGTTCCTCGGTCAGTTCGTCGATACGACCGGTGCCGTGATTCTCCCGGTCGATCGCATGGGCCAGATCGGCGCGCAGCTGCGCCACCTCGGTTTCGCTCAAGCCGATGCTGTCGGGCTGGCCGGCAAACACGGCAGCCGTGCCCGGACCGCTCGATGCGCGGGCCGGAGCGTCGAGGCCGATGACCTCGCCACCGCGACCGGTGTCCGCGAAGCGGCGATCGGTCGTGACGACGATCGCGACCGGCTCGCGCACGATCGGCTCATAGTCCTCGTTGAGAACCTTGCCATCGACCAGAAAGCCGGCGACGCCCAGGCGGACGAAGTACAGTTCGCTTTCGGGCGAACGCTCGACTTCCTGATCGACCTTGAACACCTCCGCCGGGGCCGACTTGGTGGTATAGTCCTGAAGGAACTTGATCATGGTCGCCCTCCTTAGCTGACCGTCTGTGCGACGCTGGAAAGCTGGTTGGCACCGCCCGCGCCATAGCGCAGGTCGAACGCAACCAGCATGGCGGACAGGAAGGATGCGGCACCGCCCACGGTCACCGTGATCCGCGCGAACCGATAGCCCGCGTTCTTGTCCATATCCTCCTGCCGCAGGTTGATCGCGGCTTGACGGTTGTCACCGCCCGCCTTCACGATCTGGGCAACGGCAAGGCCCGCGACCGGCTTCGCGCCCGTGCCGTTGACATCGGTCGCCTGCTCGATCCGCGCGTCGATCGTGCCGGCGGCACCGATCACGCCGATGTTCAGCGTCGCCAGCATCTCGAAGGCGTTGCGCATATCGACCCAGCCCGAACTGATCGCGCCGACCGCCGCTTGCTGCGCCGGAATGACCCCGACCATCGCCACACGGGCGCTGGGGTCCAGATTACCCATCATCGTCTTGTCTCCTAAGCTGCCGGGCGAACCATCGCCCGGCCCCGCGCGATGGCGCGGGTCCGGTGTCGAGGATCAGGCGCGCTCGGCGAGCGCGACGAAGTGCGACTTGGTCGTACCGCCATTGGCGGGCTGGACCGGCTTCGACAGCACCGGCTGACCGCCGATGCGGAACACCCAGCGGAACGCGCGGATGTTGTAGTCGAAATAGAGGTGGATCGAATCGGCGAAGCTGACACCGTTCTGCTTGCGGAACGCCTCGTACCCGTTCGGGTTGACGAACTGGATGTCGCCCAGCTGGCCGACGCTGCGGCTGTGTTCGTTGAACACGACCGGCCGACCCAGCAGCGTGCCACCCGGCGACTCCTGATAGTTGCCGAACCACAGCGGCAGGCCGGCGCTGTTCTTCAGGTCCATCAGCGTCGGCATCACGTCGCTGTTGACCAGCCAGCTTGCCTGACTGGGCATGATCATGGCATGAGACGGACACGGGCACGGGCAACCTCCTTCACGACAAAGCGGGAAGGTCAGTCTGCCTCAACCGGCGCCAGCCCGCGCCCATGGGATCTTTTTGCCCCCTTGCGCGAGGTCGCCGATTCGTTCGGATGGTGGCGCGATGATGTACCCGCCCTGCCCCCGCACATCGATATGCTTGGGCAGGTTGCCACGGTTGCCGATCGGCTCGCCCGCCGGCATCCGGAACCAGTGATGTTCCCCGCCCGACGGCGTAACCGACGTGAGCGTCGCCGGCAGCGCCTCGCCCATCTGGGCGAGCAGCGCCGCCTTCAGCCGGTCGACCGTCCACGTATCGGCCAGGACTTCGCCCGTCTCCGGGTCGACGGTTTCGTCGACGCGCGGATCGAAGTCGAGGTGCAGCAGGCCGCTGACGCCCGAATGCAGCCCGATCTGGGCGACCGGCCAACGCCGCCACCACGCCTCGATCTGCGCTTCGTCGCGCGTGGCCTTGTGCAGGCCACCGCTGTTCTTGATGACATTGCCGTCGTCGTCGCGATCGCCACCAACAAGCGGGCGGCCGTTCTGGACGTTGCACGGGAAGACGAACCACCCCCGACGCGCGAAAGCAATCGCCGCCTGCCCCATGGGCGACAGCGTGGAATTGGACGACACGGTATCGGTCCCCTGTTCGCGCGGAAGCGCGGGGTTGATGTCAGGCGAGCAGTGCCTTGAACTGGGCGAGCTTTTCCTCGGCCGCGGCTGCGCGGGTTTCGGCCGCTGTCGCGCGCTCGGTCATCGCGGCCAGTTCGGCCGAATGATCCGGGCGATCGTCGAACGCCGCGCGCAGCTGATCGAGCAACTCGGGCACGCCGAGCGTCCGTGCAACCACGGTCGGCGCTTCGGCGGCCGGCGGGGCGATCTCGCGATCGATCAGTTCGGCCGCCGCCTGACCGATCGACATGCCTTTCGCCGCCGCAAGTTCGGTAACCTTGCGAATGGCGCTCTGCGCAGCGGCGGGAAGCTGGATGGATTTTGCGGACATCGGTGCAGGTTCCTTGCTGATAGCGGGCGCAGCCGGCGCCGACGGGGAATTTGGGGGGACCGGGGGTTCCCAGTCTGCGGGGCGCGGGCGACCGTCGCGGCAATAGGGACACAGCCCGCCGACGAGTCGGGGCATCCACCACTCGCATCCGTCGCACTCGCCCGGCACGCCGAGGGCGATCGGCTGCGCGGCAGCAGCGACGCCCCGCGCGATGCGATCCGCTTCGATCTGCGCGGCCAGGTCGACGACATCGGACATCGTCAGACCTGCATCGGCATGATGACGAAGGTTGCTGGCGACCCCTCACGATCGCGCCACAGCACCGGGCCCTTCGGATCGGTGAATGTCGCCTCGACCTCGATCGCGGTCATGTGCGCCATAATTTCGAGCAGATACCGGGAATTGAACCCGATCGTCAGCGGCGACCCCGACCATTCGCACGGGATCTCTTCGTCGCCCGTGCCATGCTCGGGGCTGGACACCGACAGCGCGATCGCGTCGTGCCGGATGCTCAATTTCACTGCGCGAACCTTGTCGCTCGATACCGTCGTCACGCGGTTGACCGCCGCAACCAGGGTTTCCCGATCGACCTTCAGCAGACCGTCATACTGCGTCGGAATCACCCGCGCATAATCCGGGAACGTGCCGTCGATGACCTTGGCTTGCAGCGTCGTCTCGCCGATTTCAAAGGCGACGGCCGACGAACAGGCACGGACGGTTACCTGCCCCTCATAGCGACCGAGCAAGGTTGTCAGCACCTTGACAACCTTCGACGGGACGATGATGTCCGGCAGCGTAGCGGCACCGTCGGGCAACGCGACGATGCCGCGCGCGAGCCGATGCCCGTCCGTGGCAGCAAACCGAAGGTCCCCGTGCTGCGCGTGAACCAGCACGCCGCCCAGATAGTAGCGCGTCTCGTCCGTCGAGGTGGCGAACGCCACGGTGGACAAGGCCGCGCCCAGATTGATCGCCGGAATCTCGAACTCACTGTCCCAAGCCTTGTCGGGTGCGTTCGGGAAATCGTCCGCGGGCAACGTCGGCAAGGTGAACCGCGACCGGCCGGCGCTGACCGTCAGCTTGCCATCGGTCAGCGCCAGGCGCACCCGGTCGCTGGCCGTCAGCTTGTCGGCGATCTTGGCGAGCGTGCCGGCATGGACGGTGATCCGCATCGGATCGGCATCGCCGTCAAGCGTGACATGGCGTTCGCCCCAGCTGTCCAGGTCGGTGCCGCTCAGCACCAGCGCCGTGGGCGATACCGTCATCAGCACGTTCGACAGCAGCGGGATCGTGGTGCGCTTCTCGACGATGTCCCCCACATCCTTCAGCCCGGCCCGCAGGCTGGGCGCGTCGATCTCGAACGACCGGGTCGCGGAAGCGCCGGATGCCTTCTTCGTCATGCTGCAATTCCCGTGATCTGGCCGGTGGCCACGATGATGATCCGGCGCTGTGTCGGCGCCGATACTTTCTGGATGCGGATCAGGTGCGCCGCCGCCATCGCGACCAGCCCGTCCCGGACCTGCTCCGGTGTCAGCTTCGCCCGCGCCGCCAGCTGGCGATCGGTCGGGCACGGCCGCCCATGATGCGCGAACCGCGACAGCACCGGCAGGAGCGCGTCGGTGATCGCCGCTTCGTCCTGCGACAGCGCCGGCTCGGCCAGCACGAGCATGGTCCGGGTCGGTCGGGTCAACGCGGTCGGTTTGGCCGTCCGCTGGGCGACGTAATTGAAGAAATCGGCGTTCAGCGTCGATCGCGCCTGCGACAGCGTGACGAGGCCGCGCTCCGCCAACAGACGCATATGCTTGCCGGTGCGACACCCGGTCGGCAGGAACTGGCGCGACGCATAGACGAAGCGATCGCCGGTACGGGCGATCTCCATCCATGCGTCGATGCGGTCCGGCTCCGCGATGACACCGGGCGTTTCGTCGATCACGCCGCCCGCCGCATCTTCCGTGCCGGCACCGGATCACCCCATCGCCCGCGCGGGGCGACGGACCAGTCGCGGACCGTCACCGCGTCACCGGTCGCCAGTGTGATCGCAAAACGTTCGTCGGCTCCCGGCAGCAGTTCGCCGGTGACCATCCGATCCAGCTTGCCGAAATCGATGCCGACCGAGGCCAATGCAGAACGCGCCCGGATTGCCGGCCGCGAAAGGAACCACGCCGCCAGACGCCGCGCGCCTTCGTTTGGCACCTTAGCTGGCAGGAACAGCTTACCCATCACTTCCTCCCCGCGCGAACCGCGCTCTGTCGTGTTTGCATTGCGGTGATCGCACGAGCGCAGGCGTCCAGCGCGTCAGCCGGGATCGCCATCAACTCTGCGTCATCCAGCGCGCCGGGGGTGCTTTGGTCGGAGAAGGCCATACTCAGCAGGTGCGACACCTTCAGCAGGTTGCAGAGTGCATCGCCGTCCGCCGCACCCACGCACTCGATCGGCACCGAACGCCGACCGGCCCGGAGAAGAAACCCGTCCAGCGCCTCTGGATTGAGGCCAAGGGCGTTGATCAAAAGGTCGATCCGTAGTGTCGACGTTTCATCTCGCGCGTTGCGCACGGTCTTTTCATCGCAACCCAGAACCTTGCTGACACGCAATGGTCCAAGGTTCTGACACAGAGGGACCAGCAAATTGCGGGTCAATTCGCGGGCGTCGTCTTCCGTCAGCGGGACGAAAGCCGGGGGGACGATTCCGGCGGTCATCGGATAGCTCCATTCTCATGATTGGACCTGCACCCACAAACCTGATCATGGCCGCGGACGCGGCGCACGAACCGCCAGTCGGCCCATTTGCGCCGACACTCTATGACGGCGATGGGCACGACGATCGCGGCTGCGAGAATGACCAGCGCAGCGTTCATGCCGCCACCTCGGCCGATGCATCGAGCAGCATATCGGCACTGGTAACGACACCATCCGTCGCCCGTTCGATCTTCACCGCCAACGGCAGAGAAGGTTGCCGCTGCCGGTACGCGATTTTCCGTATCGTCGAGATTGCCTCTCCGATCCGATTTGCGAAATCGTCCACGCTTTCGCCGGTCGATTTGAGATGATCGTGCAGTTGCATGACGGGTCTTCTGACCCACAATGGGTAAATAGGTCAATACCCAATGTTACCCGCATCCACAGTCCCGCGATTTACCCTGTTCGGGTAAAAGGCCGCATGGCAAATCGCATCCGCACCCTTCGAGAAGAGAAACAGCTGACCCGCGCGGCACTCGCGGCGTTGGCAGGAACTGGCGCGACCCAGATCAACAAGCTGGAAACGGGCGAGCGCCGTTTGTCCGATCACTGGGCACAGCGGCTCGCGCCACACCTGGGCGTCGAACCCTACGAACTTTTCATGGACGCCGGCCAGACCCGGACCGTTCGGTGGGTGCCAATTATCGGCGAGGTTTCCTGCGGAAATCTTACGGAAGCGATCGAACGGCCCGACGGCTTTGTGCCGACGACCAGTGGCGGTCCGAGGGTGTTCGCGTTGAAGCCACGGGGCGACAGCATGAACCTCCTGATCGACGAGTCCGGCTATGCACTGGTCGACCCCGACCAAGTCGATCTGATCGACGGCAAGGTGTACGTCGTGGTGAACGGTCAGAACGAAACGACCGCCAAACGCTTCCGCGCCAGCCCAGCGCGGCTAGTCCCCTGCTCGACCAACGATACCCACACGGACATCGTGATCGGCAGCGAACCGTTCACGGTTGTGGGTAGGATCATAGAGGTCGTTAGACCGGTTTGACCCATTGCGGGTAAATGATGTTTGACAATTACCCGTAGTGGGTAATACGTAGCCCATCCGCCGCATGTCGCGGCGATGGAGGCTGCGATGCAAACCGCGTTCATCACCGACCTACGCGCTACGATGGTCCCGCTGGCGAAAGCCGACGGCACGAGCGCTGCAATCTCGATCCGCTACTTCGATCACACTGGCCGGCAGGTCGGCACTTCGGTGACGACCGCCGAGGAATTGGCGACACAGGCACGGGCAATGCTCGCCATGGCCGAAGCCGCCGTGCTCCACGCCGCCAATGCCGACGGCGCGGTGCGACCGCCCTACCATCACTTTCCCTTGCCGCCGGCCGGTAGCGCCGCAGCCCGGCCTCCGTTCCTTCACTTCCCCATGATGCGCGATGTCCGTGTCGCGGACGAACCGGGCGTGGCCGTGCCGGCGAAACCGTCGGTCGTGATCTACGGCCCTCGCGCAAGCGGGAAAACTTTCCACGCCGAGCAGCTGCGCAAGCGTTACGAGTGCGCGCGGATCCTCGACCTCAGCGGCGTACCCGGCAAATGCCGCGTCAGCCCAGGTACGATGGTCCTGACCGATGCGACCAAAGCGGACGCCCGCGCGCGCTACGGTCGCGATGTGCTGTTAGTGTCGATCCACGATGCTCGCAGCGCGATCGGCGTCGGCCCGGTCCGCGCCCTCGCCGAATGGCGCGCGGAATGATGGCCGTCGCCACCAGCGCGCTGTTCGCCAGCGCCGCAGCCATCGCCGTCACGACGATCGTCGCGGCGATAGTCCCCCAGCGCGGCCGCATCGCCCGCATGCTGCGCCACGGGCCGGAATGGACGGTCGGGGTATGACCCGCGCCGATCTCTCCCGGGTCGCGCGTCGCACCGCCATCGCGATCGCCGTCGTAATCCTGCTGATCGCCTACACCGCGATCCTGGGCGCCGTGACGGGGGAAGCATGATGCACCGCCCCACCCTCCAGCGCCCCAGCCTATGGCGCATCGTCGTCGCGTGCGGGTCGCTGCTGCTGCTCGCCATCGCCGCCGCAACCGTTTCGATTCTGCGAGGTGACCAATGACCACCACCGTCAACCGCAACCGCCCCGTCGAGCAGGTCGCGCTCGATCGCCTGACCTATTCGGGCATGAACGTCCGGTCGGCCGATGATCTCGCCATCGATAAGGAACTGACCGCCCTTGCTGCCTCGATCGAGAGCATTGGCCTGTTGGCGCCGCCGATCGTCGGGAAGCCGAAGCGCAAGGGGGCGTCGCAACCGGTCTATGCAGGCCGGCGGCGCCTCGCCGCGCTGCGCTTGCTGGTCGACGCCGGCAAGCTGGCGGCCGACGCACCGGTGACCGTCATCGTCGTCCAGGACGAAGCGGAGGCGACCGAGGTATCGCTGGCCGAGAACTATGCCCGCCAGCAGATGGCGCCCGTCGAGATCTACGACGCCTTCGCCACGATCCGCCGCCAGAAGCCCGACGCGACCCCTGCCGAGATAGGGGCAATGTTCGGCTACGACGCGCAGCGCACCGCCCGGATCCTCCGCATCGCCAACCTCTCGCACAAGGTCATGGAAGCGTACCGCGCCGGCACGCTGACCGATGCCCAGGCACAGGCATTCGCCGCGACCGAGGATCACGACCTGCAGGACCGGGTACTCGGCGAGATCGACGGCATCCAGTACGAACACCAGCGCGGGCCGGCCGCCATCAAGCGCCTCATGGGCGCGATGGACCAGGACGAACGCGCGATGTTCGATCTGGTCGGCCGCATCCAGTACGAAGCCGAAGGCGGCATCTACGAAGAGGATTTGTTCGAGCGCGGCGCCGGCCGCATCATGAACCCGGAGATACTGAAGCGTCTCTACCATGCACGCGTGAAGGAACTGCAATCGCAGTTCTCCTACCGGCTGAAGCGCAACGGCCGCATGATAAAGACCGACGGCGCATGGGGCTTGGCGGATCTCGACATCGCGTTCGTCAGCGAACCGCCCCAAACCATGCAGTACGGCTATCGTCACACCGACGACGAACTGCGGATCCGCACGCCGAAGGTCGAACCTGCCGGCGCGGACATCGGGCATTCCGACACCGTCATCGTGCTGCCGAAGAAAGGCGCGATCGTCGTCACGACGACGCTGAAGGCGAACAGCGACAACGGCGCGTACCTGACATTCGACCTGTGGTATCGCGACAAGGCGGCGAAGGGCGGCGCGCAGGCAGCGGACCCGAAGGCCGCCGACACCAGTACGCCGAACCCCAAGAGTGACGCGCAGAAGCGGCGCGAGGCCATGGGGCTGGTCAAGGATACTGCCGGCGCCGCCTGCATCATTCGGCGCGACCTCTTCCGCGACCAGTTGTTCGGCGACCCGGTGTTGGCGCTTGATCTCCTAATTTTCACGCAAGCCCGCACCATACTGGCCCCAAAGAAAGGGTTCGGCGGTAGCGAGTACTTCGACGGCGTACCGCAAGGCATCGAAACTCCAGCCTGCCAGATGACGGGGACGGGATCGCCTCCGAAAAAGCAGCGTGACATTGCGGACACCGTGACCCGAGCGTCGACGCTGAAGCATCAGCACGCGATCCTGTCCGCTCACCCGGCGTTCACGATGCCCGATCCGATCGACGGCTTTGCTCGGTTCCGAATGGACCGCGATCGCATCCTCGAACCTGCCACTGCCTTGGTCGCAGGCTGGGCCGTTCGCGCCGCTGACAGCTTCTACGGTGACCCGGAGGTGCCGCGGTTCATCGAGCATATCTCGGCCGACTACATGGCAGAGGCGGAAGGCGCTGCGCCATGGCATTCCTTGGTCGAAATGGATCAGGCGTTCTTCGAGCTGCTGACCCACAAGACGCGCGTGCGGATCCTCCAGGACTGGGGACAAACCGAACTGGCGGAGCGCGTGAAGTCGAAGGACAGCGCGGCCGAGTGTGCGAAGATCCACGCCGCTTGCATCGAGGGCTACGTCGGCGCCAGCGAGGCGGTGCTGAAGCTGCTCGCCATCAGCGCCGATGATGCGGCCGAGATCTCCAACTGGCGTCCCGACTGGATGGAACCCACCCGGCCGGCACCCCTGCCCGCCGCCAAGTCCGCACAACCGGCCGAATGATTCCCGCAATGGCCTCTGACTGGACCAGCCTAGCCGCAGCTGCGCGCCGCGTCCTCGCCCAGCGCGAGGCCGGCGACGCGGCGTGGGTAGAAAAGGGCCGGCTGACCCAGGCGGAGGCCGCCGCTCGCCTGCGCATCGCTCGGGCGTTGGTCACTCTCTGGGACAGCGTCGTTGCGGGTAAGTCACCCTACGATGCCGAAACGGCATGGATCGAGAGCCGCGGTACTGAAGGCTGCTACCCGCACGAGTTGCGGACGGACCTCACCGCCGCGGCCGATCGCGCCTGGCTGCTCGCCGAACGCAACCCGGAGGATCTGGACGCCGCCCGATTCGCCGAAGCAGTCGCCGCGCTGGCGTGGCACGCCCGGCCGGCCGATCACATCAGCAGCATCATCGACGTAGCGCACGTCAACGCCGCTGCCCGCGCTGGACGCGCGCCATGAAGTCGATCACCAAGCCAGCGCCGGAGTTGGTTGATTTCGTCCGCGCCCTTGCGCGCGCGTCGGTTGCGCGTGACATTGCAGCCGCCCGACAAAAGGAAAGTCCCCGTGCGGACGGTAATCTACGCCCGCTATTCTAGCCAGCTGCAGAACGCGCGGTCGATCGAGGATCAGATCGCCGTGTGTCGCGAACGCGCCGATCGCGAAGGCTGGACGATCGTCGAGGTCTATACCGACTATGCGATCAGCGGGGCCGCCGGCATCGAAGGCGCGCAGCGTCCCGGCCTGAACGCCATGATGGCGCGCGTGGAAGCCGGCGGCGTCGATCAGGTGCTGACTGAATCGACCGACCGGGTCGCCCGGCACCAGGGCGACGCATTCGCGATCCGCGAACGGCTCCAGTTCGTCGGCGCGCGCCTGTTCACGTTGATGGACGGCGAGGTCGACGACATCACCGGGACGATCAAGGGATTGATGGACGCCCGGTTCCGCAAGGATCTCGGCGCGCGCATCAAGCGAGGTCAGCGCGGCACGATCAAGCAAGGCCGCGCGCCTGCCGGCATCGCCTACGGCTACCGCCGCGCCAACCGCCTCGACGAACGCGGGGAGCTTGTCCGCGGCCTGCGCGAGATCGACGAAGATCAGGCCGAGATCGTCCGCCGGATATTCCGGGAATATGCCGACGGCCGCGCGCCGCAGGCCATCGCCAAGGCACTCAACGCCGAAGGCATCACTCCCCCGCGCGGCACGACATGGCGACAGACGACGATTCTTGGCGATCGGCAGCGCCAGAACGGTATGCTCAACAACCGCGTGTATGCCGGCGTGCTTGTCCACAATCGGACGAGCAAGGTCGTCAACCCGACGACGCGCAAGACGATCATCCGCCCGAACCCTGAAAGCGAATGGATCGAGCAGGCCGCGCCCGATCTGCGCATCGTCGACGATGCGCTGTGGCAGCGGGTGCAAGCCATTCGCGCCGAAGGTGCCGGCGTTCACCGCACCTATCAGCGCCGGCCGAAGCACCTGCTCTCCGGCCTCGGTCGATGCGGCGTCTGCGGCGGGGGCTGGATTCGGCGTACCGGCGAATACTGGGCGTGCGGGCGGCATCACGATGGCGCCGGCTGCACCAACAACCGCACGATCAAGAACGACAATTACGAGCGTCAGGTGCTCGAGCATTTGCAGCACCAGCTGCTCGCGCCCGAACTGGTCGCGGAATATGTCCGCGAGTATCATCGCGAACATGCCCGTCTCGCGGGTGAGGGACAACGCGAACGCGCGTCGATCGAGCGCCGGCATGCCGAAGCAAAGCGGAAGGTCGACCGGCTTGTCGAAGCCATTGCGGCCGGCGGCGCCGAGTTCGCCGAAATCCGCGACGTGCTGGCAAAGGCGCGCGCCGATCGCGACGCCTTCGCCAGTCAGCTGGCCGGCATCGACGCCGTGCCGGTGATCGCCCTGCATCCCACGATCGCGGACGATTACCGTCGACAGGTACAAGCGCTCCAGGACGCACTGAACGGCAATCCCGCCGCCCAGCTGGAAGCGGTGCCCCGCTTGCGCGCGTTGATCGATCACGTCGTCCTGACGCCGAAGGAAGCCGGCCGCGGCGTCGACGTACACGTTGTCGGTCGAATCGAGGAAGCTATTGGCCTCGCTGGACACACCGCTACGACATTACAAAAGCGCGCCTAACGCACGCAAAAAGCCCCGCCAAAAGACGGGGCTTTCAGTCCGTTACCGGAAGTTGGGAATTACGCGGCGAGACGTTGCTCTGCACGCGCTGCAGACGGGAACATCGACATACGTCGCACACCGTCGATACCCACCGCTGCTACTGCCGAATGAACAGCCGCATTGATGGCTGCCACCATCCGGGGGTCAAGATTGGTCATCGTACTTTCTCCCTGTCCACCGGGGTTCCAACCTCGATGGACTGTATCGCATATAACTACGAATAAGCCATCTGCACAGTGGGTAACCGCAGGTAACTCGTAAAACGTTATCGTCACGTTAAAGGGTGACGTACAACCAGCTACCTTTGGTTTCCACCTTGGTAGCAACGCCCGAAGCACCAAAAGCGGTTCCAAACGCAGCAAAGAAAGCTTTATCCGCAGGGCTTCGAAGGTTCATGTGAATGTGATCGGCGCCGAGCGACGTGCCAGCGAGGTGGAACACGCCGTTCAAAGTGCCAATGATCACATCCGGATACATCGCAACCGCAGCCATGTCGCAATCGATCAACGGCGAGACCGTCATCTCCCGCACGCGCAGAACGCGACCATCCCAGCCGGGCAGGCCCGCCCGATTGAGCAAGGCCGCCAAGTAATAGTGCTCGGTGTCATTGTCCCATAATGCGGCAATGACACTGGTGTTCAGCGGACCAAGCGAGGCGCCCGTGCCGTCCACGACCCCTTTGAACAGGCGGAGGCTGGTCGGCGCATACTCGTCGAACTCGCTGTCGCCCTTTTGGCACTGATTGCGCCAGTCCTGTTCGAACCGATCCCAACTACCATCGGCAACGGCTAGTATGTGTGTCTCGAAATTAGGCATCGCGTGGTTCTAGCCAAAAAGATCACCCCCGCAACGATTCTCGTGGGTTACAACCACTATGGTTGCAATCCAATTCCCTTCACCCGCTCCACCTTCCTGACATCGCAAACCTCGCGTCTTTCCCATCGCGCTCGGCTGCCTTGTGCGCTAGGGGCGGCGCGTGGCGTCGACAATGTATCAGGAACGGTTCTCCGCGCGTCGCCCGGTTCCGCTGCAGCGCCGCATCGCCACGCTGGCGCTGGTGGTGGCGATCCATGTCGCTATCCTGTGGCTGTTGCTGCGCATCGCACCGACGATGATGTCTCCGCCGCCCGGCGAGAAATCGCCGCTGATCGTCGACATGCTGCCCGCCGATCAGGTCGCCCCGGCTGCCGCGCCCGCCAGGCAGGTACAGCGCAAGGCGGCTGCCGGTAGCGCCAGCACCGCCCCGCCGGTCACCGCCGTCGCGCCGCCGCCCGACGTAACGCCCCCACCCCCCGTGCCAGCCACGCCGTCGAACGATGTCTGGTCGAAGGTCATTCCAATGACCGGCCGCGAGTTCGCCCGTGCCGCGATCACGCCCGGCACCCGCAGCATCGGCGAAGGCGCCGGACGCAGCGATGCGGCGGGTGACAGCGGCGACGGCGATGCGGATACCGATGCCGGCGGCGGCAGCGGCGGTGGCGAGCGGCTCTACGCCGCCGACTGGTATCGCCGCCCGACCCATGCCGAGCTGTCGACCTATCTCCCCCGCAACGCACGACCCGGCTGGGGCGAGGTCGCCTGCCGCACCATCCCCAACAACCAGGTGACCGACTGCCGGGAGATCGGCCAGTCGGCGCGCGGATCGGGGTTGGCCGGCGCGGTGCGGCAGGCGGCGTGGCAGTTCCGCATCCTGCCCCCGCGCGTCGGCGGCAAGCCGCTGATCGGCAGCTGGGTGCGGATCCGGATCACCTATACCGACTCAGGCGCGGCGGTGGAGTAGCACCGCCCACCCTGGTCGTCATTCCGGCGAAGGCCGGAATCCATTGTGTCGGGTGTTCACGACTCTACGCGGCCGGCCCGCATCCATGGATTCCTGCCTTCGCCGGAAGGACGACGTCGGCAACGGACAAGCGCGTGTCCTTGCCCTCCCCGCGCCCAGCGGCTAACCGACAGGCGTTTATCCTCCGACATTCCAGGTGTTCCTTCATGTCCGCAATGTTCCGCATCACCCTTCCCGACGGTGCCGTCCGTGAGGTGATGCCGGGCACTACTCCCGCAGACATCGCCGCCGCGATCTCGCCGGGCTTGCGCAAGGCGGCGATCGCCGCGCGGGTCGACGGGCAGGTGCGCGACCTGAACCGGCCGTTCGACGGCGACGCCTCGCTGGCGCTCGTGACGGCGAAGGACGAAGCGGACGCGCTGGAACTCCACCGCCATGACTTCGCCCACGTCCTCGCCGAAGCGGTGCAGACGCTGTATCCGGGCACGCAGATCACCTTCGGTCCGGCGACAGACGACGGCTTCTATTACGACTTCGCCCCTGCCCCCGGCCGCGGCATGTTCACCGACGAGGACCTGCCGCTGATCGAGGCGGAGATGCGCAAGATCATCGCGAAGGGCGAAAAGTTCGAACGCGAGGTCGTCACGCGCCAGCAGCTGATCGACCGCTGGACCGCACAGGGCGAGACGTTCAAGGCCGAATGGGCCGCCGAACTGCCCGAGGGCGAGGAACTGACCATCTATCGCCAGGGCGAATGGCTCGACATGTGTCGCGGTCCGCACCTCGAATCGACGGCCAAGCTCGATCCGGCGGCGTTCAAGTTGACCCGCGTGTCGGGCGCCTATTGGCGCGGCGACCAGAAGAATGCGATGCTCAGCCGCATCTACGGCACCGGCTGGCTGTCGAAGAAGCAGCTCGACGCGCATCTCACCCGGCTGGAGGAAGCGGCCAAGCGCGACCATCGCAAGCTGGGCGCGGAGATGGACCTGTTCCACCTCCAGTCCGAAGCGCAGGGGTCGGTGTTCTGGCACCCCAACGGCTATATGATGTGGCGGCAGCTGGAGGCGTATATGCGCCGCCGGCTGGACGCCCACGACTATCAGGAAGTGAAGACGCCGCAGTTGATGGATGCGCGGCAATGGGAACAGTCGGGCCATTGGGGCAAATATCGCGAGAATATGTTCGTGGTGCCCGACGAAATCCCGAATACCGAGGACGAGGGCGCGATCGTCAGCGCCGATGCCGACATGATGGCGTTGAAGCCGATGAACTGCCCGGCGCACGTCCTGATCTTTCGCCAGGGGATCAAGTCGTATCGCGACCTGCCAATCCGCATGGCCGAATTCGGCTGCTGCCACCGCAACGAACCGCATGGCGCGCTGCACGGCATCATGCGCGTCCGCCAGTTCACGCAGGACGACGCGCACATCTTCTGTCGTGAGGACCAGCTGATCGAGGAAGTCCGCGACTTCTGCGAACTGCTCGACTCGGTCTATCAGGATCTGGGCTTCACCGATTATGCGGTGAAGCTGGCGCTGCGCCCCGAGAAGCGCTTCGGGTCGGACGCGATGTGGGACAAGGCCGAGGCGGAGCTGCGCGAGGCGGTGCTGTCGTCGAACCTGTCGCAGGACATCAAGGACAAGTTCGAGGAACTGCCGGGTGAAGGCGCCTTCTATGCGCCGAAGCTGGAATTCCACCTGACCGACGCGATCGGGCGGACGTGGCAGGTCGGCACGATCCAGTCGGACCGCGTGCTGCCCGAACGACTCGATGCGACCTATGTGGGTGAGGACGGCAACCGCCACCGCCCGGTGATGCTCCACCGCGCGATCCTCGGCACGTTCGAACGCTTCCTCGGCATCCTGATCGAACATCATGCCGGGCGAATGCCGATGTGGCTGTCGCCGGTGCAGGCGGTGGTCGCGACGATCGTTTCGGACGCCGACGATTACGCGAACGAGGTCGCCGCAGCGCTCAAGGCCGCCGGAATCCGCGTCGAAACCGATCTGCGCAACGAAAAGATCAACTACAAGGTGCGCGAACATTCGCTCGCCAAGGTTCCGGCGCTGGTCGTCGTCGGCAAGCGCGAGGCGGAGGAGCGCACCGTGGCGCTGCGTCGCCTCGGCAGCCAGGGGCAGCAGGTCATCGGCCTCGACAAGCTGGTCGCGATGCTGAAGGCAGAGGCACTTGCCCCCGATCTTGCGCGGAACCTTTCGTAACCGCGCAAGATTGATTATATAGGACTTTCGACAACTACAGGAGCAGCACCTATCCGTCCGCCCATGATGCGTCGCCCGAATGCGCCGCCGCCGATGAACGGCCCCCGATTCAATGAGTTCATCCAGAGCCCGAAGGTCCGCGTGATCGATCACGAGGGCGAGAATCTGGGTGTCATGTACACGCGCGAAGCGATCGCGCAGGCGGCCGAGGTCGGGCTCGATCTGGTCGAAGTGTCGCCGAACGCCGACCCGCCCGTCGCGAAGTTCCTCGACGTGGGCAAGTTCAAGTACGAGGCGCAGAAGAAGGCGAACCTCGCCCGCAAGACCCAGAAGACGCAGGAGATCAAGGAGATCAAGATGCGTCCGAACATCGACGATCATGACTATGATACGAAGATGAAGAAGGTCGAGCAGTTCATCACCGAGGGCGACAAGGTGAAGGTCACGATGCGCTTCCGCGGTCGTGAGCTGAGCCACGGCCAGCTCGGCATGGCGGTGTTGCAGCGTGTCGCCGAAGCGACGCAGGAAATCGCCAAGGTCGAAGCCTATCCGCGCATGGAAGGCCGCCAGATGCTGATGGTGCTGGCACCGAAGTAACGGCGGGGCACGTTTCTCCACTCGTCATTCTCGCGAAGGCGGGAATCCATACACGCCAACGGTTCGGCAGGAGCCGCGATGATAGCGTTCATGGACTCCCGCCTCCGCGGGAGTGACGAACAGGGCAAGTTTGCCGACACCAAAAGCCGTCATGTTCCCTCCGCGAACATGACGGCTTTTTCATGTTTCTCCGCCTTGACCGACTCGCCCGACAGGCGCATCCGCGCGCTCGGACGATCCGACCGTCCCTTTCCGCCAACGTCCCGAGACAGGGTCCATGTCCAACAACGATTCCAGTCGATCGACCGAGCCGCACCGGCCGTCACCGCGTATCGCCTGATCGTTGGGGCGCCTCGCGGGGGATCGGCCGGCGCGGCCGGTCGCATCGCGCGAGGTGCATAGCATGAACACCACCATCCGGTTCCTGACCGAACCCTTCCGCCGCACCGGTTCGGTGCGCGATCCCAACACCGCGTTCGACGATACGATGACGCTGGGCGAACGCCTGGCCGACCGCGTCGCGGCGATCGGTGGGTCGTGGGGCTTCATCACCGCCTTCTGCCTGTTCCTAGTCGGATGGTCGGTGCTCAACACCATCATCCTCGGCACGGGGGCGTTCGACCCGTTCCCGTTCATCTTCCTCAACCTGATGCTGTCGATGCTGGCAGCGTTGCAGGCGCCGATCATCATGATGAGCCAGAACCGGCAGGCGGCGAAGGACCGGCTGGAGGCGCGGATGGATTATGAAACCAACCTGCGCGCCGAAGCACAGATCAACCGGTTGCTGGAGGAAGTGGCGGCGATCCGCGCCGAGTTGTCCTGCGGCGCTCGGGTCCGTCAGAGAGCGTGATTGGGATGCGGCGACGGGTCAGTCGCCGCCGCCCCCGCCATCGCAACCGCCGCCATCGCTGCTGCCGCAGTCCGATGACCCGCCGCTGTCCCCAAAATCGAACCATCCTGTTCCGTCGACACCCCCATCGGTTCGACGCCGGGTCCGAGGGTTGGCGGTAGCGGCGATGGCAGCGATCACCATCACGACGGCAGCTGCAAGGAACAGCAGGATCAGGAAGTCCATGCGACGGAAGCTAGCCTAATCCATACCGACCTACAAGGAATTACACGAAGCCGGCAAATTCCTTGCCCGCCGCCGCGTCCAGCATTCGCCGCTCAAGCGATTTCAGCCGCAGCTGGCCCGTGATGCGGTCGCCGGTCAGGTCGGTGACATAGAAGGTATCGACCGCACGCTCGCCATAGGTCGCGACATGCGCCGAATGCAGCGTCACCTTCGACTGGAACAGCGCCTGTGCCAGGTGATGGAGCAGTGCCGGCCGGTCGCGGGCATTGACCTCGATCACGGTGAAGCGGTTCGACGCCGCATTGTCGATCAACACGTTCGGTTCGATCGGGAACGCCTCGGCACGCGGCCGCGACAGCGGCTTGGCCGCCAGCCGGTCGTTCAGCTTCATGCGGTTGGCCAGCGCGTCGGCGATCGCGGTCTTGAGCCGCTGCAACTGCCCGGCTTCGTCGAACGGCCCGCCGAGCGGATTCTGGACGAGGAAATTGTCGAGCGCCATGCCGGTGCGGGTCGTGTGGATGCGCGCGTCGATGATGTTGCCACCCGCCGCATGGATCGCGCCGGCGATGCGATAGAACAGCCCCGGATGGTCGGCGGCATGGACCGTCACCAGCGTCGCGCCGCGATCCTCGTCGACGCTGGTATCGATCGTCAGGCGGGTGTCGCCCGACTGGTCGACCATGCGCGCATTGGCGGCGATGACGTCGTCCGGCTCGGCGATCCAATAGGCCGGGGGGAGATGCCGGACATAGGCGGCCAGCGTGTCCTTGTCCCAACCCAGCGTCCGGCGCAGGGTTTCCTGCTTCTCGGCGATGCGTTCGTCCCGGCCGCGCTGCTTATGGCCGAGGCGCAGCACCTCCTCGGCGGTTTCGAACAGGGTGGTGAGCAACTGCCGCTTCCACCCGTTCCACGTCCCCGGCCCGACCGCGCGGATATCGACCACGGTCAGCACCAGCAGCATGCGCAGCCGCTGCGGCGACTGGACGATGCTGGTGAAGTCGAGGATCGTCTTGAAATCCGACAGATCGCGCTTGAACGCGGTCGCCGACATCAGCAGGTGATAGCGCACCAGCCACGCGACCGTCTCGGTCTCGGCCGGGGTCAGGCCGAGCCGTGGGCACAGCCGCTCGGCGACCTCCGCGCCCAGGATCGAATGGTCGCCACCGCGCCCCTTGGCGATGTCGTGGCACAGCACCGCGACGAACAGCGCGCGGCGCTGGACGATGCCACCGAACAGCGCGGTCGCCAGCGGATGCTCTTCGCGACAGATGCCGCGCTCGACCTGCGACAGCAGCCCGATCATGCGGATGGTATGCTCGTCCACCGTATAATGGTGGTACATGTCGAACTGCATCTGCGCGACGATGCGGCCGAAATCGGGAATGAAGCGGCCGAACACGCCGCATTCGTTCATCCAGCGCAGCACCAGCTCGGGATCGCGCGGGGAGGTCAGCACGTCGAGGAACAGCTGGTTGGCGCGCGGGTGCGAGCGGACCTGCGCCGCCAGTCGTGCATCCCGCGACGCCGCGCGCATCGCCAACGGATGGATTTCCAGCCCGTGCAGATCGGCCAGCGCAAAGATCTCGATCAGGCGAACCGGGTCCTCGGCGAAGAAATCATCCTTGGGCAGCGCCAGCCGCCCCCGATCCAGCACGAAGCCGTGCAGCCGGCGCGGACGACGCCGCAGCCGGGGAAAGCCGAACCGGCTGCCCCGCGCGGCATAGGTTTCGTCGAGATGGCTGAGGAACATGCCGGTCAGGTCGCCGACTCGCTTCGCCTGCAGGAAATAATATTGCATGAAGCGTTCGACGCGCGACTTGCCGACCCGGTCGCTATAGCGCATCCGCGTCGCGATCTCGGTCTGCACGTCGAAGGTCAGCCGCTCCTCCGCACGCCCGGTAATAAGGTGCAGGTGACAGCGCACCGCCCACAGGAAATCCTCGGCCCGGTTGAACTTGCGAAGCTCCGGCGCGCTGAGCAGTCCGGCGGGCACCAGATCGGCGGCGCGGCGGACGTTATAGGCATATTTGCCGATCCAGAAGAGGGCGTGCAGGTCACGCAAGCCCCCCTTCCCTTCCTTCACATTGGGTTCGACGACATAGCGCGTGTCGCCCAGCTTCTTGTGCCGCGCGTCGCGTTCGGCCAGTTTCTCGGCGATGAAGGTGCGAGCGGTCCCTTCCTGCACCTCGGTCTTGAAGCGCTGCGCCGCCTCCGCATAGAGCGCGGTGTCGCCCCAGACATAGCGCCCCTCGACCAATGCGGTGCGCACGGTCACGTCGCCCTTGGCCTGCCGCACCATTTCGTCGAGCGAGCGCGACGAATGGCCGACCTTCAGCCCCAGGTCCCATAGCGCGTACAGGGTGGATTCGATGACCTGTTCCGACCAGGGCGTCTGCTTCCACGGGGTCAGCACGCCGATATCGACGTCCGAATGCGGCGCCATCTCACCCCGGCCATAGCCGCCGACCGCGATCAGCGTCATCCGCTCGGCGGCAGTCGGGTTGTGGTTGGGATGGACGCGCTCGACGATGAAGCCGATCAGCGCGACGAGGATCGCATCGGTCAGATAGGCATAGGCGGCCGCCGTCTCCAGCCCGTGGCTGGGATTGGCGCGCAGCCGCCGCTCGATCTCCGCACGGCCCTGCGCCATGGCGTCGCGCAGTACCGCGGTCGCCGCGCGCCGCAGCGCCACGCCGTCCTGTCCCTCGCCGGAAAGTGCCGAAAGTGCCGCATTCAACGCGCCGCGGTCGACGATCGCCTCGGGATGGACGATGCGTTCGAACCGCGGCGGGGTGGCGAGGTCGGGCTGGACCGAGTCGTTCAGGCCCCGCCCTCCGGCGCCTTGGCCACGCCGACCAGCGCCGGGCGCAGCAGCCGGTCGCGGATCATGTAGCCGGTCTGGATTTCCTGCACGACCGTGCCGGGCTTCGCATCGGCCGACGGCACTTCGAACATCGCCTGATGTTTGTTCGGGTCGAGCGGTTCGCCGACCGATACCAGCTTGGTAATGCCGTGACGGCCGAACACGCTTTCCAGCTCGCGGCCAGTCGCTTCCAAGCCGGTGATCAGGCCCTTCAGCCGGTCGTCGCCGCGCAGGTCGTCGGGGATCGCCGACAAGGCGCGCGACAGATTGTCGGCGACCGACAGGATGTCGCGCGAGAACGCGGTCGCGGCATAGGCGCGGGCGTCGGCCACTTCCTTTTCGGCGCGGCGGCGGACATTCTGCAGGTCGGCACGGGCATAGAGCACCTCGGCCTGCGCATCGGCGAGCTTCGCCTCCAGTTCGGCATGGCGATCCGCTTCGGCGACTTCGGGGGCGGCCTCTGCGGTGGCTTCGCGCAGGTCGTTCGTATCGTCGTTGGCGGGGATGTCGTTCATTCCGGTCTCTTCTTCGTCTGGTCAGCCCAGCAGGCGCGCGAGCGTCGCTGCGGTGAAATCCACCATGGGCACGACACGGGCATAGTTCAACCGGACAGGCCCGATCACGCCGACGACGCCGACGACGCGCCCGTCCAGCGCGCGGACCGGCTTGGCGATCACCGACGATCCGGTCAATGCGAATAGTTTGTTCTCGGACCCGATGAAGATGCGTGCGGCATCGCCATCCTGCGCCGATTCGAGCAGCCGGGCGATCTCTTCCTTGCCCTCCAGTTCATCCAGCAGCTGGCGCACCCGGTCGAGGTCGTGGCTGGCGGCATCGTCGATCAGCCGCGCCTGCCCGCGCACGATCAGCACCGGGCGGTGATCGCCATCCTCGCTCCACATGACGAGCCCGCGTTCGACCAGCGCACGGGCGGCGGCATCCAGTTCGGCGCGTTCCTGCCCGATCTCGCGCAGGATGCGGGATCGCGCCTCGCTGAGCGTCAAACCCGACAGCCGTGCGGTCAGGTAGTTGCCCGCCTCGACCAGCGCGGCCGGACTGGCACCCGGCGTTTCCAGCACGCGGTTCTCGACCGAACCGTCGGCACCGACCAGCACCGCCAGAGCGCGCGTGCCCGACAGCGGCACGAACGATACCTGCCGCAGCACCGGCTCGCGCTTGGGCACCAGCACGACGCCGGCACTCGCCGACAGGCCGGAGAGCGCAGCGGCGGTGCCGGCCAGCGCTTCCTCGACCGGCCCCGCACTGTCCGCCTGCGCGGCGATGGTCGCGCGCTCCTGCGCCGATGGCTCCATCGCATGCATCATGCCGTCGACGAACAGGCGGAGGCCCGTTTCGGTCGGCATCCGTCCCGCACTGACATGCGGCGCGGCGAGCAGCCCGGCCTCCTCGAGGTCCTGCATCACGCCGCGGATCGAGGCGGGGGAGAGGTTCAAACCCGAAAGCTGCGCGATGGTGCGCGATCCGACCGGCGCCCCGGTGGCGAGATAGCTGTCGACCACGATCCGAAACACGTCGCGTGCGCGGTCGGTCAGTTCATGGATCGGTTGGGCCATGGGGGGAATGTAGGGCGACGAAGCCGCGAGCGGAACCCGGTTCCTCCCCATTCATGGGGAGGAGCTTACGGCGCCTCGATGAACTCGCGGATCGGCAGCTCGTTCGGGGCCGAGCGCAGCGCTTCGTTCATCGCCTGATCGTGCATCCGGCAACCATAATAGAGCGACAGATGCTGCGACGCGCCCGAGGGCTCGTTCCAGCGGATATCGACCGAGGGCATGTCGGTCGCCACCTGCCCGCATCCCGGCTGGCCCGGCTGGATCAGTTGCTCGCCTTGCGGACGATAGGGCTGCAGCTTCGCGGCGAAGGCACGATATTGCGCCGGGGTGGCGCGGAAGTTGCGGGTGCCGACGACCTTCGTGAACTGGCGCCCTTCGAACACACCGGTCCCATCGGGCTGGACCGTAACGCGGTAGACCGGACAGGTCCCAAAACAGCGCGAGGTTTCATAGCTGATCGTCTCGCGCTCGATCGCCACCGGGGCCGTTTGGGTGGTCGTATTGCCGCCCGCCATCACGCACCCGCCCAGCATCGGCAGTATCGCCAGCGCCATTTTTCGCATCAGTCGCTCCCTGTTCCGGGGCCATTCGTTGCGACCCCGTTCCCTTTGCCTAACGCGCCGTGGCTGGCGCGGCGATGAACGGACGGCTAGGGCTGAGGAAATTTCAGGAGACTCCCATGCGCCCATCCGGCCGCACCCCCGACGAAATGCGTGCCATCACGATCGAAACGAACTTCACCCGCCATGCGGAGGGTTCGTGCCTGATCGGCTTCGGCGATACCAAGGTGCTGGTCACCGCCTCGCTGGAAGAGCGGCTACCGCCGTGGCTGCGCGGCAAGGGCGAAGGCTGGGTCACGGCCGAATACGGCATGCTGCCCCGCGCCACCCATACCCGCGGCAGCCGTGAGGCGGCCAAGGGCAAGCAGTCGGGCCGCACGCAGGAGATCCAGCGGCTGATCGGGCGTTCGCTGCGCGCGGTCGTCGACCTGAAGGCGCTGGGCGAACGGCAGATCACGCTCGACTGCGACGTGATCCAGGCCGATGGCGGCACCCGCACCGCCTCGATCTCCGGCGCATGGGTGGCGCTGCGCCTCGCGGTCGATGGCCTCCTGCGCGAAGGCAAGCTGGAAGTCGATCCGATCAGCCGCCAGGTCGCCGCGGTCAGCTGCGGCATTCATCAGGGCACGCCGGTGCTCGACCTCGACTATATCGAGGATTCGGCCGCCGATGCCGATGCGAACTTCGTGCTGACCAGCGACAACAACATCGCCGAGGTACAGGCGACCGCCGAAGGGGCGTGCTATGACGAGGAGGCGCTGCTGCGTCTGCTGCGCCTCGCCCGCATCGGCTGCGGGCGCATTTTCGCCGAACAACTGCGGGCGACCGGTCGATGAGCGGCGAGGGCAAGGAGCCGCAGGCGATCCGCAAGCTGACCCCCGGCAAGCTCGTCATCGCCAGCCACAATCCGGGCAAGATCCGCGAGATCGCGGCACTGCTCGGCCCGTACGGCGTCACCCCGATTTCGGCCGGCGAACTCGACCTGCCCGAACCGGAGGAAACCGGCACGACCTTCGTCGCCAATGCCGAGCTGAAGGCGTTGCAGGCCGCCGACCTGTCGGGCCTGCCCGCGCTCGCCGACGATAGCGGCCTGTGCGTCGAGGCGCTGAACGGCGATCCGGGCATCTTTTCCGCCCGCTGGGCCGGCCCGTCGAAGGATTTCGACGCGGCGATGCGGCTGGTCGAGGAACGGATGCAGGCGACCGGGCCGGAGCACAGCCGCGCCGCGCATTTCGTCTGCGCGCTGGCGCTGGCATGGCCCGACGGGCACGTCGAATGGTTCGAGGGCCGCGTCGACGGACAGCTGGTATGGCCGCCGCGCGGGGACCATGGCTTCGGCTACGACCCGATGTTCGTCCAGGACGGCATGGACCAGAGCTATGGCGAGATCGATCCCGACCACAAGCATGCGATCAGCCACCGCGCCGATGCGTTCGCGCAGCTGGTGAAGGCGGTGTTTTGATGTCATCCGAACCGTACCCCTGCGCAGGCGGGGGTCCAGGGTAACAGAGGACGACGTCCATGGCTCTGGACCCCCGCCTGCGCGGGGGTACAAACAGCCTGATTACCGCAAGGCTGGAACGCCCGCCCCGCCCCGAACATTGGACGCCCCGAAAGGAAATCCGATGTCCGACGCGATCACCGAAACCCGCCACCGCGAGATCGCGGTCGAGCATCTCCTGTTCTGGACGATGCGCTATGTCGAACAGCAGCATCCGGGCCTGCTCGACTCGCTGGAGGCCAGCCTCGACAAGCTGGGCGACCCGACCCATGGCGGCGACAAGAATGACGATGCGGTACGCCATATCGCCGCGAAGATGATCGCCGGCGCGCGCGGATGATCCACATTCGTTCTTGATACGTTCGCGTAACAAGTCTATCCTGCCCGCATAATAACGGGAGGATGGACGATGAGCGTATATGCGACGGTCGGCGTGGTCGACCCGGCGGTGTCCCATGCATTCTACGACGCGGTGCTGGCCACGATCGGGTGGAGCAGCCATGCCGATTTCCCCGGCTGGCGCGGCTATTCGAAGGGCGGCAGCGGGGAAGGCTTCGTCCTGTGGGCCGCCACGCCGTTCGACGGCGGCCCCGCCACGCCCGGCAACGGCGCGATGATCGGCTTCTTCGTCGACAGCCGGGAGGAGGTTCACGCCTTCCACGCCGCCGCGATGGCACAGGGCGGCAGCGACGAAGGTCCGCCGGGGCCACGCCCCGCCTACGGCCCCAACTGGTATGCCGCCTATCTCCGCGATCCGGCGGGCAACAAGCTGGCGGTCGTCCGCAATCCCTGACGCGGATCAGAAGGCGCGCTGCCCGACATAATTGCCGGCCGGGACATAGCGGCAGACGATATAGTCGTCCTTCGCGCTGCTCGCCTCGGCACAGCCGAACCGCTGGGTCGCGCGCCACATGATCTGGGTATAATGGCCGACATCCTCGAACCGGCCGGTGCGCGACACCGCCGGCAGGATGCCGGGGACATAGTCGCGCTTTTCCGCGACCCAATGCCCGACCATTTCTGCATAGCGATAGGCGCCGCGCGTGCCGGTCCACAGATTCTCGCCCTGTTCGGGCACCCCGCGCGGTTGCGGCGAATGTTCGAAACGGCGGGTCGTGGCGAGCGTGTCGGCATAGGCCTGCGCATCGCGCGCCAGCGCCGGGTCCCAGGCAAGCGGCGGCAGGCCCGCCTGCGCCCGCGCGGCGCGATGCCCGGCCTCCATCGCCTGGCGCAGCAGCGCCGGCCCGCGCGGCGCGCTGCCGTCGAACGCACGGGGTTCGACCACCCGCTCGGGCACGTGATTGGGTCCGGCGGAACAGGCGCCGAGCAACAGCGCCGCCATCAGCATTTGTATCGCTCGCATCGCGCCCATATGGGACGGCGATGCAGCCCGACCAAGCACCCCTCGCACTGTACGTCCATTGGCCGTTCTGCGTGTCGAAATGCCCCTATTGCGACTTCAACAGCCATGTTCGCGAGAGCGTGGACCAGGCGGCATGGATGCAGGCGCTGCTGGCCGATCTGGCGCATGAGGCGGCCGCCCTGCCCGGCCGGCGGCTGGCATCGATCTTCTTCGGGGGCGGCACCCCGTCGCTGATGCCGCCTGCGACGGTGGCGGCGGTGATCGAGGCGGCGTGCGGCTATTGGCCGCCGACCGACGAAATCGAAATCACGCTGGAGGCGAACCCGTCCTCGGTCGAAGCGGCGCGCTTTGCCGACATCGCCGCCGCCGGGGTCAATCGCGTGTCGCTGGGCGTGCAGGCGCTGCACGACGATGCGCTGGCGTTCCTCGAACGCGCCCATGGCGTCGACGAAGCGCTGGCGGCGCTGGGCGTGGCGCAGCGACATTTCGCACGGGTCAGCTTCGACCTGATCTATGCCCGGCCGGGCCAGTCGCTGCCCGCATGGGAGGCGGAACTCGCCCGCGCGCTGTCGTTCGGGACCGAGCATCTGTCGCTCTACCAGCTGACCATCGAGCCGGGCACCCGCTTCGCGACGCTGGCGGCCAAGGGGCAGTTGACGCTGCCCGATGCCGACCTGTCCGCCGACCTGTTCGAAACGACGCAGGCGATGACCGCTGCCGCCGGCCTGCCGCTGTACGAGGTGTCGAACCATGCCCGGCCGGGGGCGGAGAGCCGCCACAACCTGACCTATTGGCGCTATCGCGACTATGCCGGGATCGGTCCCGGCGCGCATGGGCGGCGCTCCGGCCTCGCAACCGTGCGCCGCAAGAAGCCGGAGAACTGGATCGCCGCGGTCGAGCGCAACGGTCACGGGATCGAGCGGGAGGATGCGCTGACCCCCGACGAGCGCGTGACCGAGGCGCTGGTGATGGGCCTCAGGATGCGCGAGGGCGTCGATCTCGCCCGGATCGCGCGCCTGGGCCAGCGTCCGATCGATGCGGTCGTGCGGCCGGATGCGGTATCGCTCTTGGCGCGACAGGGGTTGCTGGTCCGCGACGGCGACCGGCTGGCGCTGACCCCGGCGGGGATTCCGGTGCTCGACGCGGTGCTGCGCGAGATCGCCGTCTGATCCCCTTGCCCGTTTCGCCGGGAGTGCGCACAACCGCGCATCACCAGTGAAAAGAGGGCGCTTCATGCCGACCATCACCCGCCGCACCGCCATCGCCGGCCTCGCCGCCGCGACCGGCGCGGCCCGCCTGCCCGCGCAGCCCCGCGCGACCTCGACGCTGCGGGTCGCCTCGACCTGGGACTTCGGCGCCGCCGCCAACGATGCGGCGGTCGCGCGGTTCAGGAGCGGCGGCAGCCTGATCGACGCGCTGGAGGCCGGCGCGAAAGTGCCCGAGGCCGACCTGACCAACCATTCGGTCGGCAAGGGTGGCTATCCCGACCGCGACGGCCGGGTGACGCTGGACGCGGTCATCATGGACGACAAGGGCCATGTCGGCGCGGTCGCGGCGATGGAGGACATCGCCCACCCGATCTCGGTCGCGCGCGCGGTAATGGAGCGCACGCCGCACACCTTCCTGGTCGGGGACGGCGCACGGCAGTTCGCGCTGGCCAATGGCTTCACCGCCGAAAAGCTGCTGACGCCGGAGGCCGAGGCCGAATGGCGCAAATGGCTGAAGACATCGAAATACCAGCCCGTCGCCAATAGCGAGAATGCGCGCGCGCCGCTGGGCGGGCCGCTCGACCATGACACGATCGGCATGATCGCCCGCGCGCCAAACGGCGAGCTGGCGGGTGCCTGCACGACATCGGGCATGGCGTTCAAGCTGCACGGCCGGGTGGGTGATTCCCCGCAGGTCGGCAGCGGCCTGTTCGTCGAGGCGGGCGTGGGTGCAGCCACCGCCACCGGCCTGGGTGAGGAAGTCACCCGTATCGCCGGCACCGCCCGCGTCGTATCGTCGCTGCGCGCGGGCATGACGCCGATGAACGCGTGTCGCGAGGCAGTCGAGCATATCGCCCGCTTACGCGGGTCGGCGCTCGACGGGGTACAGGTCGGCTTCCTTGCGATGGACCGGAACGGACAGGTCGGCGCCTTCGCGATCCTGCCCGGCTTCACCTATGCCGTCACCGGCGACGACGGGCGCAGCACCGTGCTGCCATCGGCCAGCCTGCGAAAGGGCTGAACCGAAAACGGCCCGCCCCCATCATGGGAGCGGGCCTATTTTCCTGTCCGTTCGCCGGGATCAGAAGCGGACGGTCGCGCCGGCCACGATCTGACGACCCAGCAGGTCGTAGCGGAACACCGTGTTGTTGCGCAGCAGCCCCAGCTCCGACCGCGAGTTCGGGATCAGCGGCGGATCGCGGTCGAACAGGTTGTTGACCGCGAGGCGCAGGACGAAGCGCTTGGCCACGTTGAACGTCGTCGCCAGATCGAAATAATCATAGGCCTCGATCCGGTTGTAGGTCGAACGACGGTTCGCCGGGCCGTACGGAATGCCGGTGTCCGCGTCCGCATTGAACGTGATCGTCATCGGCCCCTGATGGCGCCAGTTGAGCGAGATGTTCACGACATTGTCCTGCGTCGACCAGGTCGTGCGCAGGCCGTGCACCCATTTCGGGAAGCCTTCGCCGCAGAACGGACCATAATAGCCGACGCACTGGCGTGCGGTGACGGTCGGCGATTCCTGGCTGCCGATCGACGTCATCAGCGTCCCGTTGAAGCTCAGGTCGAGCCGTCCGGCCGTGTCGAGGTTCAGCGCATACTGCCCCTGGAAATCCCAGCCGTGCGAGTCGCTCTTATACCCGTTGCTGGTGCCCTGGATGATGAACCCGGTCGTCGGGTTGCTCGCCGCCGGACTGAACAGCGTGTAGCTGCCCGGATTGCGCACGATGCCGCGGCAATAATAGGGGTTCTGCGTCTGTACGCAGCCGTTCACGAAATCGCCCGCGCTGAAATAGCTGATCGAATCGTTCAGATCGATCAGGAACCGGTCGATCGAGACGGTCAGCCCCGGCAGGAAGCGCGGACGCAGCACGACGCCGAACGTCTTGGTGTACGCGGTTTCCGGCGTCAGGTTGAACCCGCCGTTGCGGATCGTGCACAGCGCGTCCGGGCAGTTCAGCGTCTGGCTGCCGTACAGATTGTCGGGCAGGCCGGTCGCACGGCACGCTTCGATGCTGGCGGTCGGCGCCAGGAAGCGACCCGGATTCTGCGGATCGGGGGTGGTGGCGCACGGATCGTTGCGCGATCCGACCGTCACATAGTTGATGTTGCTCGCCTGCACCGCCTGGATCAGCGACGGCGCGGCCTGCGCCTTGTTGATCGATCCGCGCAGGGTGATGTCGTCGATCGGCGCCCACAGGCCCTCGACCTTCCACGTGTCGAACGCGCCGTCGAGCCGGTTGTACTTCGACTTGCGATAGCCGAGGTTGACCTGCAGCAATTGGGTCCAGCTCTGGTCCTCGACCAGCGGCAGCTGCGCTTCGACGTTGCCTTCGACGACATTCTGGGTGAAGCGCGCGTCGGTGCCGCCATTGGTCAGGCGGAACTGCGCATCGGCGGTCGAGATGAAGCGTTCGGCGCGGAACTCGACGCCGGCGGCGATCGCCACCCCCTGATCGGCGAACGGCGACTTGATGCCATATTCGCCGAGATCGCCCGACACCGTGCCGAGCACCTGCCACATGCTGGGCTTGCTGATCTGGCGACCGTCGACGCTTTCATAGACCGAATCGACGAAGGCTGCGGCGTTGTTGTACGGCCGGAACGGGTTGAACGGCACGCAGGCGGCGCCCCCGGTCCGGCAGGTCGGCACGCCGCCCACGTTATCGACGATCAGCGACTGGCGCAGCCGGTCCTCGTTCGGGAAGGGCGGGTAGCTGTCGGTCGACCGGTTGGCGGAATAGACGCCGGCAATGTCGTAGTTCCACGCCTTCAGCACCTTGCCGCGAATGCCGCCGGTGACGCGGTAGCCGAGGTTCTCGAACTTGTTGTACGCCGGCGGCAGTCCGTCGAAGCGATAGAGCAGGTTGAACGGCACCAGCGTGTTGGTGCCGGCCGCGCCGCCGCACAGGGTCTGCCCCTGCGACGCCGACAGGAACGGGTTGTTGCAATTCACCTGATAGGGCGTCGAACCGTAGATGCCCGAGGGATAGACGCGCAGCGGCGTCGGGTTCTGCGACCGGTCGCGATAGGCGAGGAAGGTCGAATAGATTTCGGCCGCCTCCGACAGGTCGATCGTCAGGAAGCCGCCGGCGTTGATGCGGTTGAACTCACGCTGCGCGGCGAATTCGTCGAATGGATTGGCGGCCGCCCCGGCGACCGATCCCCAGGGAATAAGATTGCCCGACCCGTTAGGATTGTTGACCAGCACCCGCCCCGCATTCGCCCCGCTGCCGGGAATGATCGTGCCGACCTGCGTATACTGGCTGCGCGTGCAGGTGAGCGCCGAGTCCTTGGTCGGCTGGGTCACTTCGCATGCCGACCACGACCGTGCGCCCTGCGGCAGCAGGTCCGACTGGCGGTAGCTGAAGAAGCCGGTAAGGTTGACGCGGTTGTCGAGGAACGACTTGCCCGCCGTCATCGTGACGTCCATCCGGGCGCCGTCGTTCGTCATGCCGAGCGGCGTCTGGAAAAAGGCGCGACGCGCCGCGTCGGTCACCGGGTTTTCGCGGTTCTGGTGGTTGTAGAAGCTGTAATTGCCGTTCAATTCCACCCCGTCGAAATTCTTTTTCAGGATGAAATTGACGACGCCCGACACCGCGTCCGACCCGTAGACCGACGACGCACCACCGCTCAGCACGTCGATCCGTTCGACCAGCGAGGCCGGGATGATGCCGACGTCCATGCCGTTCTGGATGCCGAGGCGCAGGCCGTCGACCAGCGTCAGCGTGCGTTCGAAGCCGAGGCTGCGCAGCTTGATCCGCTGGCGGCCGCTCGATTCCGCATAATTCTGTTCGGCGTTCGGCGCGACCTGCGGCAGGCGGTTCAGCACCTCCTCGATCGTGGTCGCGCCCTGCGCCTGGATCTCCTGCGACGTGACGGTGGCGATCGGCGCAGCCGATTTGTTGTTCGGGCGCACGATGCGCGTGCCGGTGACGACGATCGCCTTGTCCGCATCCTCGTCGGTCGTGGTAGATGCGGCGTTGGTGTCGGGCAGCGCCTCGACCGGCACGACCTGGGCATGGGCGGTTCCCGCCAGCATGGTCGCGAGACACGATGTCGTCAGCAGCATGGTGATCGGCTTCATGTAGTCCCCCTGTCGGTGCCGCGTCACAAGGCGCGATTATTTCACCTGTGAGACAGTTTTCCGCCAGCGAGCAGTCAGGTCAATATCATCTGAAACCGTTTTTCATCCATGCCGATCGTATTGCTTGCCCGGCGTGCTATTTGAGCAACACACCGGGAACGTTCTCAAACCAGCAGGTGCAGCGTGGTCGGGGTCAACTGCGCCGCGCCGCGCACCCCCGGCAGGGTCGCGACATCGACCGGGCGTGCGTCCCGCAGTTCGACGCGTACCCGGCCGGCCAGCGTCCGGGCTTCGCGGATCGCCCCTGCCCCGCCCAATGCGGCGACGAGCGCCGGCGGCAGGTCGGCCGTGGCCCCCGCCGATTCGGAAGACGGGAAAGCGACGGCAGCCATCGGCGCGCCCGCCCCGGCCGCGCGGATTTCCTCCGCCACCTGATCGGCGATCGGGCCGACGATCACCTGCACCGCCCGGTCCGACGGTCGGATCACGCCCATCGCGCCGAGCGACTTGAGCGCAGCTTCGTCGACCAATGCCTGATCGGCGACCACCAGTCGCAGCCGCGTCGTGCAGGCGCCGATGCTGGCGAGGTTCGCGCTGCCGCCCAGTGCCGCCAGGAACGCCCGTCCCCGAACGCCCCCCTCGGCCGGCGCCCCGCCCATCGGCGCGGCGCTGGCGTCACGCCCCGGCGTCTTCAGGTCGAACCGGACGATGAAGAAGCGGAACACGCCATAATAGACCGCGAAATAGACCGCGCCGATCGGCAGCAGCAGCAGCGGCTGCGTCGCCTTTCCATAATTCAGCACATAGTCGAACAGCCCGGCCGAAAAGCCGAAGCCCAGCCGCACGCCCAGCGCATCCATCACCGCCATCGACACGCCGGTCAGCACCGCATGGATCGCGTAGAGCACGGGGGCGAGGAACATGAAGGAGAATTCGATCGGCTCAGTCACACCGGTCAGGAAACTTGTTAACGCTAGGCTGAGCAGCATGCCGCCCACCGCCTTGCGCCGGTCGGGCAATGCCGAGCGGTACATGGCGAGGCATGCGGCGGGCAGGCCGAACATCATGATCGGGAAAAACCCGGCCATGAACGCACCGGCATTGGGGTCGCCGGCAAAGAAGCGCCGCAGGTCGCCGGTGGTGCCGTTGAAGTCGCCCAGTACGAACCATGCGACATTGTTGAGGATATGGTGCAGCCCGGTCACCAGCAGCAGCCGGTTGAGCAGGCCGAACCCGAACAGCCCGATGCTGCCCGATGCCACCAGGGCGCGACTGGTCAGGTCGAGCGCCGCGCTGATCCCCGCAAAGCTCAGCCCCACCAGCACGGCGATGGCGATGCCGGCCAGCCCGCTGACGATCGGCACGAAACGGCGACCGCCGAAGAAGGCGAGATATTCCGGCACCTTGATCGTCGCGAACCGGTTGTAGAAACTGCCGCCGATCAGGCCGGAGACGATGCCGATCGGCACGTCGAGCTTGGCGAAGGCCTTTACCTTCCACGCCGCGGACAGGGTCGCGGCGGTCGCTTCGTCGAAGCCGCGCGTGATCTCCGGCGGCACGGTCAGGAACACCGGCCCGCCATTCTTGACGACCAGATAGCAGACGACCCCGGCAAGACACGCCGCGCCGTTGCCGTCGCGCGCGATGCCGCAAGCGACGCCGATCGCGAACAACAGCCCCAGATTGTTGAAGAGCGCATCGCCCGCCGCCGCAAGCAGGCCGATGTCGAGCAGGTCGGGCTGGCCCAGCCGCAGCAGCAGCCCCGCCACCGGCAGGACCGCGATCGGCAGCATCAGCGCGCGGCCGATGGGTTGCAACGCTTCGACGACGGACCTCATGCGGCAAGCTCCTGACAAAATTCGCGGGCCATGGCGCGGACCTCACGCGGCGACGATGCCGCCAGCGCGCGGAGGGCAAGGCGGTGGCAGGCGGCGGTATCGAGCCGGCGGACCAGCGCCTTCAATTCGGGGACGAAGCGCGGGGAAGCCGACAATTCGGTGATGCCGAGGCCGATCAGCAACGGCACCGCCAACCGGTCGGAGGCAAGCCCGCCGCAGACACCGACCCAGCGGCCGTGACGCTTCGCCCCGTCGGTCGTATGCGCGATCAGTTGCAGCACCGCCGGGTGGAGGCCGTCGACACCGCCGGCGACCGCCGGATTGCCGCGATCCATGGCCAGCGCATATTGGGTCAGGTCGTTGGTGCCGATCGACAGGAAATCGGCATGGGCGGCCAACGTCGCCGACGTGACCGCCGCCGCCGGGGTTTCGACCATGATGCCGACCTCGACCCGCTCCGTAATGTCCATCTCGACGCGCAGCCGGTCGACGACCGCACGGACGGCGGTAATCTCGTCGACGCTGGCGACCATCGGCACCATGATCCGGCATTGCCCGACCGGCTGCACCGACAGGATGCCGCGCAGCTGTGCCTCAAGGATGTCCGGCATGGCCAACGCGACGCGGATGCCGCGCAGGCCGAGCGCCGGATTTTCCTCCGGCGCGATCGGCAGATAGGAGGCCGGCTTGTCGCCGCCGACGTCGAGCAGCCGCACGATCAGCGGCCGCCCCTCCAGTGTGGCGGCGATGTTGCCATAGAGTGCGGCCTGTTCGGCGGCGTCGGGGGCGGTATCGCGCTCGAGAAACAGGAATTCGGTGCGCAGCAGCCCCGATCCTTCCGCGCCGTTCGCCATGGCGACGACCGCATCCTCGACCGATCCCAGATTGGCAAAGGCTTCGATGCGGACGCCATCGGCGGTGACGCAATGCTCGGCCGCCTGGGCGAGCGCGGCGGCGCGATCGGCGGCGCGGCGCTCCATCCGCGTCCGCGCCTCCGCCAGCGTCGCGTCGTCGGGTGCGACGTGCAGGACGCCATTGTCGGCATCTAGGATCAGCGTCGCCCCGTCCGCCACCTCGTTCAGCGGCGCACCCACCGCGACCAGCGCGGGCAGGCCCATCGTCGCCGCAAGGATCGCAACATGGGAGGTCGGGCCGCCCCGCTCGACCACCAGGCCGACCACGCAGGCGGGATCGAGCGCCATCACCTGCGACGGCAAAAGGTCGTCGGCGAGCAGGATCGTGCCCGGCGCGAACGCCAACGCATCGTCCGCCGCCCCGGTCAGTTCGCGCAGCACCTGCCGTTCGAGGTCGAGCAGATCGTCGGCCCGTTCGGCCAGCCGCGCATCGCCGAGGCTACGCAGCACCTCGGCCTGTGCGCGGGTCGCCTGTCGCCATGCGTGGCCGGCGTCGCGCCCGGCGCCCACGTCGCGGTCGGCGGCCTTGCGCAGTTCGGGATCGTCGAGGAACGCGATATGCGCCGCACGGATCGTCGCGCCCGCATGCGTGCCGTCCTCCGCCGATAACCGGTCGCGCACCGCCGCCAGCGCGCTGTCGAGCCGCGCAGCCTCCACGCCCGGCCCCTGTCCGTCGACCGGCACGGCAATGTCGGCGACGCGCAGCCAGCGCGCTGTGCCGATGGCGAAGCCCGGCGCGGCGAGCGTTCCGGCCAGCTGCCCCTCTGGCAGGTCGACGGGCTGGGCGGGCGGCGGGGCGGCGATCGGCGCGGCGGGCACTTCGCCCACGCCCTCGCCCATGCCGCCCTCGATCAGGTCGACCAGCGCGGTCACCGCCTGTGCCGCATCCGGTCCGCTGGCGATGACGCTGATCGTATCGCCATGGCGGATGCCGAGGCCCAGCAGGCCGACCGCGCCCGATGTCCGGGCCTCCGTGCCGTTCTTCGCCAGCCAGCAGGTCGCGGCGAAGCCCTTCGCGACCTCGCCGATCCGCGCGGCCGGGCGGGCATGGATGCCGTGTGCCAGCGGCACGCGGACATCGGCGACGACCCGCTCGCCGCCCGACGCCTGCGTATCGACCGCTACCGCACCCAGCGGCTCCAGCGTCAGCAGCGGATCGCCGACCGCGACCGCGCGGCCCCCGGTGCGATCGACGATCCGGAACGCGTCGCCATTGGTGACGATGATCGGCGTCATCAGCGACGGCGCGGCCTGCACCAAGGCGTCGAGGTCGAAGTCGATCAGCGGCTGGCCGCGCGTCACCATGTCGCCGACCGCGACCTTCGCGGTAAAGCCGCTGCCGCCCAGCTGCACGGTGTCGATGCCGATATGCATCAGCAGCTCGACCCCGCCCTCCCCGCGCAGGGTGATGGCATGGCCGCCGGCGTGCAGCGTCAGCACCTGTCCATCGCAGGGCGCATGCAGCGTGGTGCCCAGCGGATCGATCGCCGCACCGTCGCCCAGCATGCGTCCCGCGAACACTGCATCGGGCACATCGTCGAGCGCGGCCGCCCACCCGTGAAGCGGCGCGGTCAGCTGGATGGCGGTCATCAATGCCCCCTTGGGTCAAGGGCCCGGCCGCGCCTGCTGCGCTCACCGGGCCGGATCATCAGACGATGCGGTTGCCCGCGATCCACGTGCCGCGCACGCTCAGGTCGGCGGCGAGCCAGACGAAATCGGCGCTGTGGCCGACATCGATGCTGCCGATGCGGTGCGACAGGCGCAGGAAGGCGGCCGGGTTTGCCGACGCCATCGCCACCGCATCCTCGAACGCGACACCCAGTTCGACCGTGTTCCTGACCGCGGTGGCCATATCGAGGTCACAGCCGGCCAGCGTGCCGTTGGCATCGACGCACACGCCGTTCTCGACATGGATCGGCTGGCCGTTGAGCACGAATTCCTTCGACGCCGCGCCGACGGTCGGCATCGCGTCGGTCACCAGCATGAACCGGTCGATCGGCCGCGCCGCCAGCGCCACGCGGATCGCCGCCGGGTGCAGATGCGCGCCGTCAACGATCAGTCCGGCATAGATATTCCGGTCCTCCAGCACCGCGCCGACCACGCCGGGATCGCGATGCTTCAAGGGCGACATGGCATTGTAGAGATGGGTGACGCCGCGCGCACCGGCATCGATCGCCGCGCGCGCCTGTTCGTAGCTCGCATCGCTATGGCCAATGCTGACGATCACGCCCGCCGCGACCAGCCGCTCGATCGCGGCAACGTCGTTGCGCTCGGGCGCCAGCGTGACCATCACCACGCCCTTGCGGGGGCGCGTCAGCAGGTCGATCGCCGCATCGTCCAGTGCGCGGAAATGCTTGTCGTCGTGAATCCCCTTGCGCGCCGGGTTCAGGAACGGCCCCTCGACATGGATGCCGACGACGCCCGGCACCCCCTGTTCGATCGCGGCATCGACCGCGTCGAGACCGGCGGCAACGATATCCAGCGAATCGCTGATCAGCGTCGGCAGGAAGGCGGTGGTGCCGTACTTCGCATGCGCCGCACCGATCGCACGAATGCCCTCGACCGTCGGATGGTCGTTGAAGAGAACGCCGCCCCCGCCATTGACCTGCGTATCCACGTAACCCGGCACCAGCCAGCCGCCGTCGAGGTCGATGACCTCCGCGTCGGCACCGGCATGGAAGTCGGCGATGACGCCGTTCTCGACGCGGAACGCGCAGCTGTCCTGCGTACAATGATCGGCGAGCACGCGGCCGCCGCGAACAACGAAACTGCTCATCGGGTTTCCGTTACCTTGCGCAGGTGCGGCGGCTGATCGGGGTTCAGCCCGCGCCGCAACGACACCATGTTGACCATGCGATAGAAGCTCTGGATCATCAGGATCGGCTCGATCGCGGGATGGCTGCGGATCGCCGGCGGATGGCTGTCGTCGCTCGCCGCGTCGGCCAGATGCACCGCCGCACCACGCCCGGCAAACTCCGCCGCCGCCGCCCGGACATCGTCGCCGGCATCGTCGGAGGTGGCAAAGCCCAGCAGCGGAAAGCCGTCGTTTATGATCGCCATCGGCCCGTGGCGGACCTCGGCGCTGCTGAATGCCTCGGCATGCAGCGCGGAGGTTTCCTTCATCTTCAGCGCCGCCTCCTGCGCCACGCCGAAGCTGTAGCCGCGCCCGATCACGAACAGATTGCGCGCATCGACCAGCGTATCGGCGACTGCGCTCCAGTCGAGGTCGAACGCCGCTTCCAACTGAGCAGGCAGGTTATCGAGCGCCGCCAGCAGCGCCGCATCCTCGCTCCAATGCGCGGCGATGGCGGCAAGGCCGGCGAGCGAGGTGATGAATGACTTGGTTGCCGCGACCGAGGTCTCCGCCCCCGCCGACAGCGGCAGCACCGTGTCGGCAAGGGCTGCGAGCGGCGAATCCTCGACATTCACCAGCGCCACCACGCGCGCGCCGGCTGCCTTGTAGCTTTCGACGGTGCGCAGCAGGTCGGGGCTGCGGCCCGATTGCGACACCGCGATCACCAGCGCGTTCATCCGCTCCATCCGCGTCGCATAGACCGACGCGACCGACGGCGCCGCCGAGGCGACCGGAACGCCGCACAATGTCTCGACCAGATATTTGCCATAGGTCGCGGCATGGTCCGACGATCCGCGCGCACAGGTCACGACCAGCGCCGGCGGGTCGGCGCGCAGCGATTGCCCCAGCGCGGCGAGCGTGTCGGCGTTGCGCGACAGGAAGCGGGCGACCGCTGCGCCGCCCTCCCCCGCCTCGCGGTGCATGGCGGTGTGCCCGGCTGCGACCGGCTTCGGCCCGGCTTCGGCGATAGACGTCATGAACCCCCTCTTGGACCCGGCCGGCGCCGGATCAGCTTGCGTTCAGTTCGGCGACGACGTCGTACGCGTCGCCACGATAATAGGATTGGGTGAATTCGACCGTGTCGCCATCGGCCAGGAAGCCGCGCCGTTCGATGAACAGCCCGGCATGGCCGACCTCGACGCCCAGCCGCTTCGCCTGTTCGGCGGGAAACGCCATGGCGCGCAACCGTTGCAGCGCACGCACCGGGCGACAGCCGGTGACCTCCAGCGCGGCATAGAGCGACTCGCCGACCGCATCGACGCTGGGCAGGCAATGGCCGGCGATCGCCGAATATTCGACCGCCATCCGCACATCGTCGGCAAAGCGCATGCGCTGGAACCGATAGACCGGCGTACCGGGCGACAGGCCGAGCGACATCGATTCCTCGGGCGTCACCAGCCCGGCCGACTTCGCCACCCATGCGCTGCTCGGCACCCGTCCGCGCGCGACCATATCCTCCGAGAAGGACGACAGTTTCGAAAAGCTCTTGTCGACCCGCGCCGCGACGAAGGTGCCCGCGCCCCGCCGACGCACCACCAGCCCCTCGTTCGCCAGCCCCTCGATCGCCTTGCGCACGGTGATCCGCGATACGGCATATTCGGCGGCCAGATCGCGCTCGGGCGGGATGGCGTCGTCCTGCAACAGGATCCGCCGCTCGATCGCGCTGCGCACCAGCTGCTGCAACTGGACATAGAGCGGCGCGTGGGCATCGCCGCGCAACTGCCCGACCCGCTCGGAAAAGGCCGTACCGCCGCTAACCGGGGCGGACGAACGAACGATGGCGGAGGCGGACGATGCGGACACGCCCCTCTGATAGGTATGTTTTTGGTACTATGCAATGCCGATTCCGCAGGCCGGATCATGCCATTCAGCCCGCTGTTCGCGGTATCATCCAGCGAATTGGATCGGTCATCGCGGTCGTTTGCATAGGACCATGCGCTATCCGACGGAACCCGCCTTTGTTTTGGATTAAGCAATTTTATTGCGTCAAAGACTCGCACAACCTCGCCATAGGCGGCGATTGCACGCAAATCGGATCAAATTTCTCACCAGTGAAGATTGTTTTCATTTTTATGTAGATTTTATGATTGCGATTGGTCACATTGCCGTCGACCAAAACGAGCCTGCATGGAACCAATATAGGTCCAATGCTGGACGCATGTCGTCTCGCCCGTCGCGGCCACATCGGGGGAGCGCCTTTCGCGCTCGGATTTAAGGGGTAGGGGTCCATGGCATTTTCGCGTTTCGCATATCTGGCATCCACCGCGTTGGTGGCGCTCGCCACGCCGGCCTTCGCGCAGGAAGCGCCCGCGCCGACCACGACGGACGACGCCGACACGATCACCGTCACCGGCATCCGCAAGTCGATCGCGGACTCGATCGCGACCAAGCGTGACGCCGGGTCGATCGTCGACGTCATCTCGGCCGAAGACGTCGGCAAGTTTCCCGACGCGAACGTCGCCGACTCGCTGGCGCGCCTGCCGGGCGTGACGGTCGACCGCCAGTTCGGCGAAGGCGAGGAGCTGTCGATCGCGGGTGTCGAGCCGGCGCTGAACCGCCTGACCGTCGACGGCCACTCGGTCGCCTCGGCCGACTGGGGCGGCAACCCGTCCGACCGGTCGAGCCGCACCTTCAACTATTCGCTGCTGTCGCCGACGATCATCAGCCAGGCGGTCGTGTACAAGACCCCCGAAGCGCGCCTGCAGGAAGGCGCGATCGGCGCCAGCGTCGACGTCGTCACCCGCAAGCCGCTCGACCTGAAGTCGGGCACGATCGCCGCGACCGCCGGCGGCGAATATAACGACCGTGCGAAGCGCGGCAGCTTCCGCGGATCGGCGCTGTACAGCTGGCACAATGCCGACGACACGATCGGCTTCCTCGGCTCGGTCAGCTATGACAAGGAACAGCTCAGCCGCGCCGGTTCGGCGGTGTACTGGTATCGCACCGGCGACGCGCTGCTCGCCAACGCACCCAATACCGCGACGATCAACGGCAAGAACATCACCGCGCTGACCGCCGCCGAACGCGCCAGCTTCAGCAGCGCGCGCTTCGCCTCGTTCCTCGCCCGCGAATTCTTCAAGCAGGAACGTGAGCGCATCGGGTTCTCGGGTGCGGTGCAGGCCCGTCCGACCGACAACCTGACCGTGACCGCGACCGGCCTGTTCATCCGCGGCAATTACGACAACGTGTCGAACTCGGCCTATACCTATGGCTTCGAAGGCTCGCGGCTGATCTCGGCACAGTCGTCGGACGGCCTCGTCACCTCGGCGACCTTCGCCGGCATCCCGACCGGCCAGGCCGGCGCGACCGGCCAGCTCGACACCAATTATCGCCGCACCCGCCTGAAGAACGATTCGGTCACGCTGCTCGTCGACTGGACGCCCGGCGACTGGACGATCAACGGCAATGTCGGCGGCACCAAGGCGACCGGCGGCAAGGACCCCGAATATCTGCTCGACTTCCGTACGCAGCAGGGCTTCACCTCGGGCGCCAACGGCCAGAACACCGTCGTCAACTGGGCCAAGCCGGCCAGCGACCCGTCGATGTGGCTGAGCAACTTCACCGCCGTCGGCGGCGAAAATCTCGGTGCGCAGGATCTGGCCCGCAACGGCGGGCAGCAGTTCTTCGGTCGCCAGATCGGTGGCATCCCGCTCCAGTCGGGCTTCACGATGGACCAGGAAAAGTTCGCCGAAATCAACTTCAAGCACCCGGTCGAATTCGGTCCGATCAAGGAAATCCTGTTCGGCGGCCGTTATGTCGACCACGACAACAAGCAGACGACCTACAGCAACGCCGTCTTCACCAACCAGAACTTCACGCTGGCCGACCTGCCCTATTACGTGCTGCCGGGCGGTCTCTATAACGGCCTCGGCGTGTCGGGGAACGGCACGCCTTACGCCACGCTGGACAAGGACGGCATCATCGCCGCGCTGGCCAAGTACGGCAACAAGCAGATCGATCGCGGCTTCTCGTTCAACGAATTCTTCGGCGTGAACGAAAAGATCGCGGCCGCCTATGCCCAGGCGAATTTCGAAACCGGCAAGTTCCGCGGCAACGTCGGCGTCCGCTTCGCCCACACCAGCGACGAAGCGAAGTTCTACACCGCCAGCAACCGCGCGGGTCAGCTGTTCCCGATCTACACCTACACGCCGGTCAAGAACGACTATAACCGCCTGCTGCCCTCGGCCAACGTGATCTACCAGGCGGGCGACGACGTGGTGCTGCGTGCGTCGGCGGCGAAGGTGCTGGCCCGCCAGCGCTACAGCGACCTTGCCGGTTCGCTGTCGCTCGACGACAACCAGCTGTCGGGCAGCGGCGGCAACCCGGCGCTCAAGCCGTATGAAGCCACCAACTATGGTCTGTCGGCGGAATGGTATTTCGCGCCGGCCAGCTTCCTGGCGGCCGAATTCTTCTACCGCGACATTTCGAACTACACCGTCAACCAGGTGAACAACGAGACGCAGTTCAACGTCCTGCTCGCCCGCAACGCGACCTATGCCGTTTCGCGGCCGGTCAATGGCGGCACCGCGCAGGTCACCGGCTTCTCGCTGTCGGGCAACACCAACCTGATCTGGGGCTTCGGCTTCCAGGGCAGCTACACCTTCGCCGATGCCGAAGCCTCGCTGGCGACCGGCCTGCCGTACCTGTCGCGCCACACGCTCCAGCTCTCGCCCTATTACGAGAACGGGCCGTTCCAGGCGCGGGTCAGCTACAACCGCCGCTCGAAGTATTTCTACCGCTTCGGCCGCCAGTCGTCGCAGGACTATACCGACGCCTATCGCCAGCTCGACGCGCAGATCAGCTATGCGCTGACCGAAGGCGTGTCGATCACGGCACAGGCTTCGAACCTGCTCGACGAAACCTACTATCAGTACAGCAGCACGCCGAACGCGCCGACCTCGGTCTACAAGAACGGCCGCGTGTTCTCGCTCAACGCCACCTTCCGCATGTAAGGGGCCGGTGATCCGGGGGGTGCGGCCCGTGCCCTCCGTTTCGCGTGAAGGCCCCGGCTTTGCCGGGGCCTTTTTTCGTTCGGGCCGCTAGAGTTTCGGACAGAGCCGAATCGGCCTGCCAACCCAAGGGGAGTATCGCGTGAAGCACCGTCTGACCTGGGCAGCCCTCGCTGCCGCCACCGCGATCGTTGCCCCGGCATCGGCACAGACCGCCCCCCTCCTGCCCCTCCCCGCACAGATGACGCCGGCCAGCGGATCGATCACCATCGCGAACGGCGCCGGCATCGCCGCCCCGGCCGCCGACCAGGGTGCCGCCACCGCCGCGCGCCTGCTGGCCGACCGGGTGAAGGTCGATCGCGGCCTGACCCTGACGCCTGCCACGACCGGTCCGATCCGCTTCGTCCGCGACGCGGCCATAGCCGGTGACGAAGCGTACCGCCTGACCGTAACGCCGCGCGCGATCACCATCGCCGCCAGCGGCGACCGCGGCCTGATCTGGGGCGCGATGACGCTCGCCCAGCTGCTCAGCCCCGACACCGCGTTCGGCAAGCCGGTGCGCGTCGCCGCGACCACCATCAACGACGCCCCACGCTTCCGCTGGCGCGGGTTGATGGTCGACGTGACCCGTTCGTTCCAGCCGATCGATACGCTCTATCCGGTCATCGACACCATGGCCGCGCAGAAGCTCAACACGCTGCACATGCACCTGTCGGACGATCAGGGATGGCGCGTCGAGATCAAGCGCTACCCCAAGCTGACCGAAATCGGCGGCTTCCGCGTGCCGCCCATCGCCGGGGGACAGCCGGGCCCGAAGGTCGGCGGCTTCTATACGCAGGACGAGCTGCGCAAGCTGGTCGCCTATGCGGCGGAGCGCGGCATCACCATCGTCCCCGAAATCGACATGCCCGGCCATGCCCAGGCGGCGGTCGCGGCGTACCCTGAGGAGGTCGGCGTGCTCGGCGACCGCCCGCCGGTCGGCCATGACTGGGGCGTCAATCCATGGCTCTTCTCCCCCAGCCCCCGCAGCATGACCTTCATCAAGAACGTACTCGACGAGCTGATCGACATCTTCCCCGGCCAGTTCATCCATGTCGGCGGCGACGAGGCGATCAAGGACCAGTGGCAGCGCTCGCCGGAGGTGCAGGCGCAGATGAAGGCGCTGGGCCTGAAGACCGAGAACCAGATGCAGGGCTGGATGATCTCCGAGCTTGGCAAGCATCTGGCATCCAAGGGCCGCCGCCTGATCGGCTGGGACGAGATTCTCGAAGGCGACGTGCCGACCAGCGCGACCGTCATGTCGTGGCGCGGCGAGGCGGGCGCGGTCGAGGCCGCGAACAAGGGGCATGACGTGGTCATGTCGCCTGCCCCCAACCTCTATCTCGACAATATCCAGTCGACCGCCGGCGACGAACCGCCCGGCCGCATCGGGCTGCAGACGCTGGAGATGGTCTATGGCTATGAACCGGTCCGCCCCGGCGTGACCGCAGAAGCCGCCGCGCATGTGCTGGGCGCGCAGGGCAATGCCTGGTCCGAATATCTCGCGACCGCCAAGCAGAAGGAGCACGCCACCTTCCCGCGCCTGTCCGCGATCGCCGAATTCACCTGGAGCCCGCGCGACAAGCGCGACTGGAAGGGCTTCGTCGAACGCCTCCAGCCGCAGATGCTGCGGTACGAGCGACAGGGGATCGCCGCCGCCGACGCGGCCTTCGCCGTGACCTATGCGCTCGATGGATCGAAGGGCGACGTGCTGCGCGGCAAGGCGCCGAAACTGGCGCTGACCACCCAGACCGGCGCGGGCACGATCCGCTACACCACCGATGGCAGCCAGCCGACCGCCCGCTCGCGTGCCTATGCCGCCCCGATCGCGGTGAAGCCGGGGCAGACGATCACTGCCGCCGCCTTCGCCAGCGACGGCCACGCCCTCGCCCGCCCCCGTGCCTTCGACGCGACCCGCCCGGCGCTGCTGCGCGCGACCGGCACGGCCGACATGGTCGCCTGTCCGAAGGGCGCCCTGGGCCTGCGCGTGCCGCTGGTCTCGGGCCAGTCGGGCGATGCCCCGGCGTACAACGTCAACATCTTCGACACCTGTACCCAGGCGCAGAAGATGCCGCTCGACGTGGCGCAGGCGTTCACGGTGACGGTCGCCCGCCTGCCGCGCCACTATGGCCTCGCCCATGACTATAAGGCGCTGCGCGAACATTTCGCGGTGACCGAACATGGCGAGCTGGTGATGCGGACCGGCGGCTGCGACGGCACCATCGCCGCCACCTTCCCGCTGCCCGACCCGGATACCGCGCCCAACCGGTTCAGCTTTACCGGGACCTTCGCGAAACAGCCGGGTGATGCGGACGTGTGCCTGCAATTCACCTCCCCGCTGTCCGACCCCTTCTACACGGTCGACACGCTGCAACTGGAAAGCGCCAAGTGAAGCCTGCCCTGTTCCTGCTCCTCGCCGCCGCTCCCGCCGCCCTGTGGGCCGCCCCGCGCGAGACGGTGACGCTCGACAAGGGCTGGCAGGTCCGCCTAGCCCCCGGCGATACCGCGGCGAAGGAGCATCCGAAGGCCGCACGCTGGTTGCCCGCCAAAGTGCCGGGCTATGTCCAGACCGACCTGATCGCGGCGAAGGTCACGCCCGATCCGTTCATCGGCCTGAACGAAGCCACCATCCAATGGGTCGGGCGCAGCGACTGGGAGTATAAAGGCACGCTCAACGCCTCGCCGCTGCTGCTGGCGCGCGGGCATGTCGATCTGGTGTTCGACGGGCTGGACACCTTTGCCGAGGTGTTCGTCAACGGACAGAAGCTCCTCGCCGCCGACAATGCACATCGCCGCTGGCGCGCCGACGCCAAGCCGCTGCTGAAGGCCGGCGCGAACGAGATCCGCATCCTCTTCAAATCGCCGCTGGGCGTGTTGAAGCCGATGGTGGCTGGACTCGAAAACCCCCTGCCCGGCGAATATGACTCGACCGCTGGCGACGAGCCGGAAGGTCGGCAGACCTCGCCCTATATCCGCAAGCCCAAATATCATTATGGCTGGGACTGGGGGCCCCGCATCATCAATGTCGGTCCCAACGGCCCGGTCAGGATCGATGCGTGGGACGACGTCCGCATCGATACGCTCCGCGTCCAGCAGGAGGCGGTGACGGCGGTCGAGGCGCGCCTGTCCGCCGACGTCACCCTGATCGCCGATCGCGATGCGACCGTGCAGGTCGATGCGATCGTCACCGCCCCCGACGGCACCAAGGTCCGCGCCACCCGCACCGTCGCGGTGACGGCGGGCGAGAACCGGGTTAGCGTTCCCCTCACCATCGCCAACCCGCAGCTCTGGTATCCCGCCGGCTATGGCGCGCAGCCGCTCTACACCGTCGCGACCGAAACCCGCCTCGATGGCGAACTGGTCGACGCCCAGCAGCGCTCGACCGGCATCCGTACCGTCGAACTGGTCCGCGAGAAGGACGCGATCGGCCGGGGGATGCTGTTCCGCATCAATGGCATCCCCGTATTCGCCAAGGGCGCGAACCTGATCCCGTTCGACAGCTTCGGCCCGCGGGTCACCAATGCATACATGGCGAAGATCATGGGCGACGCGAAGGCGGCGAACATGAACATGATCCGCATCTGGGGCGGCGGCATGTACCTGCCCGACAGCTTCTTCGACACCGCCGACCGGCTGGGGCTGATGATCTGGTCCGACTTCATGTTCGGCGGCGCGATCACCCCCTATGATCCCGACTATCGCGAATCGGTGAAGATCGAGGCCGAGGAACAGGTCGATCGGGTACAGGCGCATCCCTCGATCGTGCTCTGGTCGGGCAATAACGAAGTACTGTCGGGCTGGGAGGGGTGGAGCGACCGTACCGCCTTCAAGAAGCGCGTCGGGGCCGATGAACAGGAACGCGTCGGGGTCGGCATGGCGATCCTGTTCGATCGTGTGCTGCGTGACGCCGCCTCCGCCCGAGACGCCGACGTCCCCTACTGGCCCGGCAGCCCGAGCGCCAATTACGAGGGCAAGCCCGATCAGGACGGCAATGGCGACCGCCATTATTGGGACGTATGGGGCGGCAAGAAGCCCGCCACCGCCTATCTCGACAGCTGCCCGCGCTTCATGTCGGAATATGGGCTGCAGGCGATGCCCGACATGGCGACCATCGCGAAGTTCGCGAAGCCTGCGGACTACGCGATCGACTCCCTCGTCATGACCGCGCACCAGAAGTTCCTGAAGGGCGCGGGGCAACAGCGGCTGCTCGACTATATCCGCATGCGCTATCGCGAACCCCGCGACTTCGCCGATTTCGTCTATCTCAGCCAGGTGATGCAGGCCGACGGTATCCAGCTGGGCGCATTGCACCACCGCGCCTGCCGTCCGGTCACCAGCGGTTCGCTCTACTGGCAGCTGAACGACGTCTGGCCCGGCGCGTCCTGGTCGAGCATCGACTATTATGGCCGGTGGAAGGCGCTACACTTCGCCGCCCGTCGCTTCTACGCCCCGCTCGCCGTCTCGGCGGCGCGCAAGCCGACCGGCACCACCGACATCACACTGATCTCCGACCGGACTGCTCCCGTCACCGCGCGCTGGCGGATGCGGACGATGGACATGGATGGCAAGGTGACGATGGCGCATGAAACCGCGATCCAGTTGCCCGCGCTGTCGGCGACGAAGGTCGCGACGATGACCGATGCGGACCTGTTCAAGGGCGCCGATCCGAAGCGTAGCGTGACCGTGGTCGAACTGCTGGTCGACGGCGCGGTCGCGTCGCGCGCGCTGGTGACCGCCTTGCCCGAAAAGGACATGACGCTGCCCGATCCGGGGCTCGTCACCCGCTGGTCGACGGTCGATGGCAAGCCGGCGCTGACCGTGACCGCCACCCGCCTCGCCCGTGCGCTGTGGATCGGCTTCGGCACGCTCGACGTGCAGGCGTCGGACAATTTCCTCGACCTGTTGCCCGGCGAAAGCGCGACGGTGACGATCGAGGGCAAGGCATCGGCCGGCTCGCTCAAGAAGGCGCTCCGGCTGCAAACGCTCGGAGCCGCCAAGTGAGCCTTCTCCTCGCCCTGCTCGCCGGCACGGCCGAACCCGACCCGCAGATCGCCGCGACCATCGCGGCGATGACGCCTGCGGAAAAGGCGGCGCAACTGCAAAGCACCGCCCCGGCGCAGGGCGATGTCCTGCCCGCCTATGACTATTGGAACGAGGCGCTGCACGGCCTCGCCCGCAACGGCGTCGCCACCGTGTTTCCGCAGGCGATCGGCCTCGCCGCGACGTGGGATGCGCCGTTGATGGAGCGGATCGGCACCGTCGTGTCGACCGAGGCCCGCGCCAAATACAACGCCCTGCCGAGCAAGAACCGGCGGCGCTACGAGGGGCTGACCATCTGGTCGCCCAACATCAACATCTTCCGCGATCCCCGCTGGGGCCGCGGGATGGAAACCTATGGCGAGGACCCGGTGCTGACCGGCGCGCTGGCGGTCGGTTATGTCCGTGGCCTGCAAGGCCCCGACCCGCTGCAACCCCGCGTCATCGCCACGCCCAAGCATCTGGTCGCCCATAGCGGGCCGGAGGCGGGCCGAGACGCGTTCAGCGTGCAGACCGCACCCTATGACATGGAGGCGACGTACCTCCCCGCCTTCCGTCGCGCGCTGACCGAGGGGAAGGCGCAGTCGGTGATGTGCGCCTATAACGGCGTCCACGGCGTGCCGGTCTGTGCCGCCGACTGGCTGCTCAACGATCGCATCCGCCGCGACTGGGGCTGGAACGGGCTGGTCGTGTCGGACTGCGACGCGATTGGCAACATCGCCCATTATCAGCGTTATGCGCTCGACAATGCCGCCGGCTCCGCCGCCGCGATCAATGCCGGTATGGATGTCAATTGCGGCACCGCCTACGCCGCGCTGCCCAGGGCACTCGAACGCGGCCTGACGACACAGGCGGTCATCGACCGCGCGCTCACCCGCACCTTCGAAGCTCGCAAGCGCCTCGGCCATGCGTTCGGCGCCAAGAGCCGGTGGGATTCGATTCCCACCAGCGCCCTCCACACCCCCGCCAACCGCGCGCTGGCGCTGGAGGCCGCGCGCAAGTCGCTGGTCCTGCTCCAGAACAACGGCGTCCTGCCGTTGAAGCGCGGCGCCCGGATCGCGGTCGTCGGCCCCAATGCCGACAGCCTCGACGTGCTGGAAGCGAATTACAACGGCACCTCCGCCGCCCCGGTAACGCCGCTCAAAGGGCTGACCGACCGCTTCGCCGTCACCTATGCGCAAGGGTCGACACTGGCCGAGGGCGTTCCCCTCCCCGTCCCGCAGACGGCGTTCGGTTCGGGGCTGAAGGCCGAGTTCTTCGCAGACCCGGCGATGACCGGCACACCGGTGCTGACCCGCACCGACCGCACCATCGATTTCAACTGGGCGCGCACCAGCCCCGCCGCGAACCTGCCCGTCGACCACTACGGCGTGCGCTGGACCGGCACGCTGACCCCGCCGGGGCCGGGCCGCTACACGCTGCGCATCGACATCAACCGCTGCTGGGACAAATGCTCGGGCCGCGACGCGGTGAGATTGTGGGTCGATGGCAAGGACGTGCTCAGCGCCACCGGCACCGCCGCCGTCGAAGGCGCCGCGAACGACAGCAAGTCCGAACGGATGGAGGCGCTGCTCGACTTCGCCGACACGTCGCCCAAAGCCTTCCGCCTAGACCTGATCCATGCCAGCACCGACGACAGCATCCGCCTGACCTGGATCGCCCCCGCCGATCCGCAGCGCACACAAGCCGTTGCCGCCGCGCAATCCGCCGATGCCGTTATCGCCTTCGTCGGCCTGTCCCCCGCCGTCGAGGGCGAGGCACTCCGCCTCGAAGTCGCCGGCTTCTCGGGCGGCGACCGCACCGACATCGCGCTCCCGCAGGCGCAGCAACAACTGCTCGAAGCGGTCAAGGCAACCGGCAAGCCGCTGATCGTCGTCCTGCTCTCGGGCAGCGCGGTCGCGATGGAATGGGCGAAACAACACGCCGATGCGATCGTCGCCGGCTGGTATCCGGGTGAGGTCGGCGGCACCGCCATCGCCGATGTCCTCGACGGCACGACCAACCCCTCGGGCCGCCTGCCCGTCACCTTCTACGCCCGCACCAGCGACCTGCCCGCCTTCGTCGATTACAATATGAAGGGCCGCACCTATCGCTATTTCGACGGCCAGCCGCTCTGGGGCTTCGGCCACGGCCTGAGCTACACCGACTACGCCTATGCCGACGCCAAGGCGCCGACAACCCTCACCGCCGGTCAGCCACTTACCGTCACCGCCCGCATCACCAACACCGGCAAGCGCAGCGGCGAGGAAGTCGCGCAAGCCTATCTGATCGCACCCGCCGCACTCAACCGGATCGGCGCATGGAACGATCCGGTCCTGCGCCACAGCCTCGTCGCCTTCCAGCGCGTCGCGCTCAAGCCCGGTCAGGCAAAGACCGTGACCTTCACCCTCGACCCGCGCCTGCTCAGCACCGTGTCGCTCGACGGCACCCGCGCGGTGCGGCCGGGCGCCTATCGCTTGTTCCTCGGCGGCGGCCAGCCGGGCAGCACCCCCGGACAGGAGGTCGCCTTCACCATCACGGGCACGCAGGAGTTGCCGAAATGACGACGCTTTCCCGCCGCGCCCTGCTCGGCAGCAGCGCGGGCCTCGCCGTCGCCGCCGCGCTGCCGGCGACGACCGTCACCCCGCCCCCTGCCCGCCCGAACCTGTTCGTCGGCACCGGCGGCGACGGCCATACCTTCCCCGGCGCGACGATGCCGTTCGGGATGGTGCAGCTGTCGCCCGACACCGACACCGCGCGCTGGGCGACCTGTTCGGGCTATCACAAGGACGACGGCTCGATCCTCGGCTTCAGCCACACCCACCTGTCGGGGACCGGCATCGGCGACATGCTCGACGTGCTGGTCGTGCCGACACGCGGGCCCGTGTTACTGGAAGGCGGCCCGCTCGACGACCCCGACAAGGGCTATCGCCAGCGGTTCAGCCAGGAGGTCGCCGAACCCGGCTATTACGCCGTCACCCTCGAAAGCGGGGTGCGTGCCGAGCTGACCGTTACCGACCGCACCGGTATCCAGCGCCACCGCTTCCCCGCCGGCCCCGGCCATATCCTGATCGACCTCTCGCACCTCGTGTTGGAGGGTCCGAACCAGCGCCCCTATATCGACGAGGCCGCACTCACCCTCGAACCCGACGGCACCCTGACCGGCACCCGCCGCGTGTTCCGTTGGGCCAAGGGCCGCCGCATCTTCTTCGCGATGCAGCTGTCGCGCAAACCCGATCGCGTCGAGTTCTTCAGCGACAACGACACCCCGGCCGGCGACAAGGGCGTCACCGGCAAGCGCCTGAAGGCAGTGCTCCATTATAACGACGCGGGCGCCGCGCCGATCGTCATCCGCACCGGCATCTCCGCCGTCGACCTGGGCGGCGCCAAGGCCAATCTGACCGCCGAAGCGAAGCATTGGGACTTCGACCGCTACGCCCGCGCCGCCCGGTCGGCATGGGCGCGCGAACTCAACCTGATCCGGTTCGACGGCGGCACCGAGCAACAGCGCGTGGTCGCGGCGTCGGCGCTCTACCACGCCTCGATCGGCCCGACGCTCTTCTCCGACGTCGATGGCCGCTATGTCGGCCTCGACCGCCAGACGCACACCGTCCCGCGCGGCGAGGCGGCCTATAGCGCCTATTCGCTGTGGGACACCTATCGCGCCTTCCACCCGCTCCAGACGCTGATCCGCCCGAAGCTGACCCAGGCCTTCACCCGCGACCTGATCCGCCAGACCCAGCAAAGCCCGTTCGGCCCGCCCGTCTGGCCGCTACAGGGGGTGGAAACCGGCACGATGATCGGCTGGCACGCCGTCCCCGTCCTCGCCGAAGCGCGCGCGAAAGGCATCGCCGCCGACTATGCCGCCGCATGGGGCGGGGTGAAGAAGCGCTCGTTCGACTGGACTACGCCCAATCTCGACAACAGCATCGGCGTGAAGGCGTATGACGAACTCGGCTATGCGCCCGCCGACCGCATCTTCGAAAGCGTGTCCAAGACGCTGGAGTTTTCCTACGACGATTATGCCGGCGCGTTCATCGCCGACGCGGCGGGCGACTCCGCCGGGGCCGCGCGCCTGCGCAAGCGCTCGGGCAACTGGCGCAACGTGTTCGACCAGCGGATCGGCTTCGCCCGCGGCCGGATGGCGGACGGCAGCTGGGCCGAACCCTACGCCCCCAATGCGCTCGGCCACTCGAAGAAATGGCGCGACTTCACCGAAAGCAATGGCTGGCAGGCGACCTTCCTCAACCAGCACGACATTCCCGGCCTGATCGCGGCGATGGGCGGCGATGCCGCGTTCGAAGCGAAGCTCGACGGCCTGTTCACCGCCTCGTCCGAACTCCCCGCCGACGCCCCGCCCGATATCTCGGGGCTGGTCGGCCAGTACGCGCATGGCAACGAACCCAGTCACCATGTCGCGTACATGTACGCCTGGTGCGGAAGCCCGTGGAAAACGCAGGCGATGGTCCGCCGCCTGCTGACCGAAATGTACCACGACCGGCCCGACGGCATCATCGGCAACGACGATTGCGGGCAGATGAGCGCATGGTATCTGCTCTCGGCACTGGGCTTCTATCCGGTCGATCCGGTCAGCGCGACCTATGTGCTGGGCAGCCCGCTGTTCGACCGCGCGACCGTCCAGGTCGGCGGCGGCAAACGGCTGATCGTCGAGGCGCGCGGCAACGCCCCCGACCGCCCCTATGTCCGCAGCGTCACCTGGAACGGGCGTCCGTGGACGAAAAGCTGGATCGCGCATGCCGATCTGGTCCGGGGCGGACGGCTGGTGTTCGACATGGCGGCCGAACCGAACAAGGCATTCGGGCGCGACCCGAAGGACCGCCCCGGCCACGCATGATCGCCGCCGCGCTCCTCGCCACCGCCGCGCCGCTGACGGTGCCGCTGGCCGCCGCCTGTGTCGTCGGCACCGACCCGGCGGCGCAGGTCCTGCGCGAGCGGTTGGCGGAACGCGGCGCTATCTGCCCCCCGTCATCCCGGCGCAAGCCGGGATCCATGAATGGGGAAACGGTCGCGCAGGAAGCGACAGCCCCCGACACCATGGATTCCGGCCTTCGCCGGAATGACGGGTTGGCGGGTCAGGCTACGCCCGAACCACAACCACAACCACAACCACAACCACGTCCGTACCCCCGCGCAGGCGGGGGTCCAGAGCCAAGCAAACCGAACGGCTGTGAGTCCCACCCTGGATCCCCGCCTTCGCGGGGATACGGAGTGTGCTGGGAAAAGACGGTCACCATCCGCTTCGCCCCGGCCCGCCTCGCCCCCGAAGCCTTCACCATCACCACCAGCCGCGACGCGATCACCATCCGCGCCGCCACCACCCGCGCGCGCCTCTACGCCGCCGGCTACCTCCTGCGCCACCTCGATCATCTCACCCTCACCGCGCCACCCTACGTCACCGAAGCCCCGGCGATGGCGATCCGCGGCACCCAGATCGGTTACCGCGCCAAGAACAACAGCTACGATGCCTGGGACGTCCCCATGCTGACCCGCCGGATCGAGGATTTCGCGCTGCTCGGCGGCAACCGCATCCAGTTCGTCGCGCCGGTATCCGACGACGCCGCGACCTCGCCGCTTTCCCCGCTGCCGGCCACCGAAACGCTGATCGCGGTCGCGAGCGCCACCCGCCGCCTCGGCCTCGACGTCGCGCTCTTCTACCCGCTGCTGCGCGATTACGGCAAACCGGGCAGCGCCGATGCGGAGGTCGCCGACTTCACCGCGCTGGCCGCCAAGCTCCCCGCGCTCGACGCGCTCTACATCCCCGGCGGCGATCCCGGCCATACCGCGCCCGACCGGCTGTTCCCACTCGCGCAGCGCATCGCCACCGCCCTCCGCCAGCGTTTCGCGAAAGCCGAAGTCCTGCTGTCGACCCAGGGGTTCGACGCCGCCGGGCTCGACGCCTTCCACGCACAACTCGCCAAAAACCCGCGCTGGCTCAGCGCCATCTTCGTCGGCCCGCAGACCCGCGACGGGATCGAGGCGCATCGCGCGCGCATCGCCGGGCGATACCCGATCGAAACCTATCCCGACACCGCGCACACCATGCACGCGCAATTCCCGATTCCCGACTGGCATCCGGCCTTCGCGCTCACGCAAGGGCGCGAGCCCGTAAACCCGCGCCCTGCCGCCACGACCCGCATCTTCGCCTATCTCGCGCCGGCCACGCGCGGCTTCGTAACCTATAGCGAAGGGGTCAATGACGACTGGAACGTGACCCAGTGGTTCCGCCTCGGCTGGCATCCCGCCACGCCAGCATCCGACATCGCCGCCGACTACGCGCGGATGTTCATCGGCGACATGGCCTTCGTCGCCGTGCCGGAGGCGCTGGAGGGCAATTGGCGCGGCGACCCGTCGGCCAATGCCGGGATCGACGCCACCGCGCGGCTGGTCGCCGACCTGCGCCCCGCCCCCTGGGCCGACTGGCGCATCGATCTCTACCGCTACCGCGCCACCTATGACGCGCTGGTCCGCCACCGGCTGATCGCCGCCAAGGCCAATGAAAGCGAAGCACGCTGGACGCTGCGACAGGCCCCGGCGATCGGTGCAGAGGCCACCGTCGCCGCCGCGCGCTTCGCCTATGCCCGGCCCGAACCGGCGATCGTCGCCCCGCTGCGTGCCGACCTGACCGCCATCGCCGACCGGCTCTGGACGCGCGCCCGCATGCAGCTGTCGGTCCCGCGCTATGGGGCCTCCCATTGGGAACGCGGCGCCAATCTCGACCGTGCCGACATCCAGCTCAACGATCGCACCGTGGTAGAGGCGGAGATGGCCGAGGCACTCACCCGTCCCGACGCCGCCGCCCGCCTCTACGCGATCGGCGACCCCTGGCGCACCCGCGACATGGCGCTGTACGACGATCTCGGCGATCCGACCGCCGAACCGCATCTGGTGCGCGGCCCCGGCTTCGATGCCGACCCGCAATCGATGGAAAGTGCCATCGACGGCGTCGCCGACCATATCCCCGACCAGGGCTGGCGCATGGCGGATTTGAGCTATGCGGAGGGGCTGTACGAAACCCCGGTGCGGCTGCGCTATACCGGGCTGGAGCGGGGTCGCCGCTACCGTCTGATCGCGCGCTGGGCGGGCGAGGATTATGCCCTGCCGATGCGCCTGACCGGCGGCGGCGTCGAACTCCACGGCTTTCGCGCACGACAGGGCGACCGCGAGACCGTCGAAACCGCCATCCCGCCATCGCTCACCGCCGATGGCGCGCTGACCCTCGAATGGCACCGCCCGCCGGGCATCGGCGGCGGCGGGCGCGGTCATCAGATCGCGCAGACCTGGCTGATCCCCGAACCTTTCGCACCCACCGATCCCGGAGCAGAGCAATGAAGTTTTCCCGCCGCACCCTGATGGGCAGCAGCCTGATCGCCGGGGCGACCGCCTGCACCCGCTACAACAGCATCGTGCCGGTGCCGCCCGAGACGCCGGCCCCCTGGGGTGCCACGCCGTCGCCGCGCCAGCTGAAATGGCACGACCATCGCCAGTACGGCTTCGTCCATTTCTCGATCAACACCTTCACCGACAAGGAATGGGGTTACGGCGACGAAGACCCGAAGCTGTTCAACCCGACCGATTTCGACCCCGACCAGATCGTGGCGGCGGCCAAGGCGGGCGCGCTGACCGGGCTGATCCTGACCGCCAAGCATCATGACGGCTTCTGCCTGTGGCCGACGATGTTGACCGAACACTGCATCCGCAATTCCCCCTATAAACAGGGGAAAGGCGACATCGTCGGCGAGCTGGAGGCGGCGTGCCGGCGCGGCGGGATCAACTTCGGCGTGTATCTGTCACCCTGGGACCGCAACCGCGCGGACTATGGCACGCCCAGCTACATCACCTATTACCGCGCGCAGCTGACCGAATTGTGCACCCGCTATGGCAAGCTGTTCGAAGTGTGGTTCGACGGCGCGAACGGCGGCGACGGCTATTATGGCGGCGCGCGCGAGACGCGGAAAATCGATGCGGTTCAATACTATAACTGGCCGTCGATCGTGAAGCTGGTCCACGACCTGCAACCCGATGCCTGCACCTTCGATCCCTTGGGCGCCGACATCCGCTGGGTCGGCAACGAAGACGGCCACGCCGCCGACCCCTGCTGGCCGACCATGCCCAACGAACCCTATGATCAGGCAAAGGGCAACACCGGCGTGCGCGGCGCCGAACTCTGGTGGCCGGCGGAGACCAACGTCTCGATCCGGCCGGGCTGGTTCTACCATGCCGATGAGGACGCAAAGGTAAAATTACCCAGCAAAATCATGGAGATGTACGATCAATCGGTCGGCCATGGCACCACCTTCCACCTGAACCTCCCCCCCGACCGCCGCGGCCGCATCCATGACCGCGACGTCGCCAGCCTGACCGCCTTCGGCAACGCGTTGCGCGCAACCTTCGCCAACAATCGGGCCGATGGCGCGGTCGCGACCGCCAGCGCCGACCTGCCCGGCAATTCCGCCCGCAACGTCAATGACGGCCGGCTCGACACCTTCTGGCTCGCCCCGCCCGAGGCAAAAAACGCCAGCATTATCCTCGACCTACCACCCGGCCGCAGCTTCGACACGGTGCGGTTGCAGGAATGGCTCCCGCTCGGCCTGCGCGTCACCCGCTTCGCCATCGACGTGTCGGACGGCGGCGATAGCTGGACCACGGTGGCGGAGAAGGACATGGTCGGACCGCAGCGCCTCGTCCGCCTGCCCGCCCCGATCACCCCGCGCCGCGTGCGATTCCGCACCGTCGCCGCCGAAGCCGGTCCTGCACTCCGCGAATTCGCGCTGTTCCGCTCGGTCGCGCCGGTCGACCTGCCGCCGCTGAAGGTCACCGACGCCAGCATCGTCGACCGCGCCGGCTGGAAGGTCACCGCCGCCAGCGCGCCCGGCGGTGAAGCCATCCTCGACGACAGCCCACGCACCGCCTGGACCAGCCCCGCGCCCGCATCGCTGACGATCGACATGGGCCGCAGCGAAACGCTGGCCGGCTTCACCCTGACGCCGACCCGCCATGTCGATCCGAACGCTGCGCCACCGATGAAATATCGCGTCGAAACCAGCGTCGACGGCAGGACGTGGACGCCGGGCGGCGAAGGCGAGTTCCAGAACATCAATTACGCGCGGGCGACCCAGCGGCTGCCGTTCACGACAGCACGACCGGCCCGCTACCTGCGCTTCGCCTTCCCCCAGCCGGCGGTGCCCGCCCCGGCGATCGCGGTCGCGGAGATTGGGGCGTTCCGGTAAGGTAGGCTCTGCCCTTTCCCCGCCCCCATCCCCCCGTTTGCTTCGAGCGCAGGTTCGAGCCTGTCGAGAACTGAAGTCGAGAAGGGCTGCCCCAAACGGGGAGTTCTCGACGGACGCTTCTCGACAAGCTCGAAGCTGCTCGAACCGAACGGGGGGAGGGGATAACGGGAGGTAGGGCGCCCTACCCCTTCGGCACCAGCCGCACCGCCCCGGTAATCCCAGACCGCGCACCCGGCACCGCCTCGATCAGCACCGCCACCCCCTTCGCTCCGGCCGGCACCGGCACCACCAGCGCACCGGCCGCCGGGTCGGTCTTCGCCCCGACCTGCCGCCCGTCGACATAGACGCTCGCCCGCCCCTCGACCTGCGCGAAGCTCAGCGTCCCGCCCTGCGCCATCACCCGCCGCCGCTCGGGCAACACCGCGCGGTACAAACGGAACGACGGCCCGCTCTCCGGCGCAGCAGGCGTGCCGCTGCGGGTGAAGTCCCAGCTGTTATTGTCGTTCACCGGCGGGGTCATGCCCGGATCGGGCGCGGTCGCGAACGACTTCGACCGTCGCCAGCCGAGGATGAACGCACCCGGCGGCGTCACCTCGACCTGCGCCCGCGGGGTCGCGGCCACCCGGTCGATCACCAGCCGCGCCGGCCGCAGCCCGTCGGCGGTGGCGACGATTGTCCCCCGCCCACGCCCCTCGCCCGCCTGCACCAGCATCTGCGCCAGGCCGTTGAACAGCGAGCGTTCGGGCGCCTTCTCACTCTCATGGCTGTTCGGATCGCCGTTGCCGACGCCGATCAGCGTTGCGCCATCGATCGTAAAGCGTGTCATCCGGTTTTCGGTCGGGACATGCCGCCCCTTGGCGTCGACCGCATCGATCGTGACCGGCACGACGTCCTCGTTATCGCCCAGCATCTGCCGCCGCGCCGGCGTCAGCCGCAGCGCGACCGCCGCCCCCGCCGTCTCATGCACCGCCCGCGCGACCTCGCGCCCGCCCTTCAGCGCCACCGCCTCCAGCGTCCCCGGCACATAGGGCACGGTGAAGGCATTCCCCATGATCCGGTCGACCGCCTGCTCGCCGATCATCCGCCCGTTCAGCACCACCCGCACCCGCTCGGCATTGCTGGTGACGAGCAGCTCGACCGGCTGCCCCTCCTTGCCCGGCCAGGTCCAGTGCGGCGCGATGCCGACCACCGGCTGGTCGTCGATCCAGTGGGCGCGATGAATGTCGTACGCGGTCTTGGGGAAGCCGCACAGGTCGAGGATGCCGAAGAAGCTGGCGATGGTCGGCCAGGTGAACGGCGTCGGCTCACCATGATAGTCGAACCCGGTCCACACGAACCCGCCGGCGATGAAGCGGCGCTTGGCCATCTCCGCCCAGGCCTGGCGATGCGTCGCCCCCCATGGCGCCGCCTCGGTATCCATCGACGACATGACATGGGCGGCCCTGTCGGTCGCATAGGCGCCGCGCGTCATGAACGCGCTGGTGTCTTCCGACGACGTGCTGGGCTTGGCGGGGTTCAGCGCGTGGAACTTGTCGTAATCGCCCTGATAGTAATTGAACCCCATCACATCGACGACGCTCGACACGTTCTGGGGATCGTAGAAGCTGCCGTTCATCGCCGCCGTCACCGGGCGGCTGTCGTCGAGCGCATGGACGCGCGCCGCCATCCGCCGCACCATCTCGACGCCCGCTTCGGTGCCCTGCATCGGTTCCTCGTTGAACACCGACCACAGGATGATGCTGGGGTGATTGCGATGCGCCCTCACCAGCCATTCCAGCTGCGCCATATTCTCAGGAGCGGGGTTGAAGATGCGATTTTCGTCCATCACGACGAACCCCATCCGATCACACAGCTGATAGAAGGCGTCGGCCTGCGCATTGTGCGAACAGCGGATGGCGTTGACGCCGGTATCCTTCATCCGTTGCAACCGCCATGCGAGCAGCGCGTCGGGCACCGCGACGCCGACGCCGGCATGATCCTGATGCAGGCATACGCCCTTCAGCTTCACCGGCTGCTCGTTCAGGAAGAAGCCGGCCTGCGCATCGAAGCGGATCGTGCGGAAACCGATCGCGATGCGCCGTTCGTCGCCGCCGCCCGGCGCGTCGGTGGTGACGCGGACGGTGTAGAGCGTGGGGCGCTCGATCGACCAGCGCTGCGGGTTGTCGACCGGCAGCGACAGGCTGACCTCCACCCCGCCCAGCGGTTGCAACTGCGCCTGTCCGCGCGCGCTGGCGACGACCTTGCCCGTGGGGTCGAGCAGGTCGACCATGATGGTCGCGGTCGCAGGCGCACGCGCGATACTCTCCAGCGCGACCGACACCGGCACCGTCCAACGCCCGTCGCTGCCGAGGCGCGGGTCGCAATGCACGCCATCCGTCGCGATCGATACCGGCGACCGCTTCGCGAGCCAGACATGGCGGTACAGGCCAGCACCTTCATACCACCAACCCTCCATCGCCGTGGCATCGACCCGGATGGCGATGACGTTCAGTTCGTCCCCGAACCGCGCGAACGGCGTCAGGTCGATGGTGATCGCGTTGTAGCCGGAGAAGTTGCGCGCGACGACGCTGCCGTTGATCCAGATCGTCGCGGCGGTCGCGATCGCCCCGAAATGGAGTTCGAGCTTCCTGCCCCGGTCTTCCGGCTCCAGCCGCAGCGTGCGCCGATACCAGCCGATCCCGCGCGGGCGATACCCCTGCGCGACATTCGCCGTCTCGACAAAGCCCTGCGCCGATGCCCAGTCGTGCGGCACGCTGACCTGTGCCCAGTCGGTATCGTCATAATCCATCGCCGCCGCGCCGCGCGCATTGCCGGCCTTGGCATTGGTATAGGTCTCGTCATGCGTCTGCGGCGCGGGCGGCACGATATCGCCTTCGTGGAACAACCAGCCGTGCGACAGCAGGGTGCGCGACGGGTCCTCGGCCGGCAACCGTTCGGGCAGGCCCGGGCGCGGCGACAGACCGTGCAGCAGTCCGCTCGGCTCCGCATCGCGCCGCGCCGCCCGTGCCGACAGCGGCAGCCCGGCCGTCGCGAGCGTCCCCGCAGTTCCCGCCAGCAGCGTCCGGCGATCGATCGGCACGAAGTTCATTCTTTCCCTCCCCCGTCAGGCGTCGATCGCCGCGCGCAGCGCACGCACGATCGCTTCATCGGTCCGCGCCAGTCCCGGCCCGGCAAAGCCCAGCGCCTGCACGCGCGGATCGTCCTGCACGACCGGGGCGCTGGCGGAGGCATGGACCTCCTCCGCCCCGGTTGCAGCCAGAAGCGTCGCAACATTGTCGGGCCGGACGCCCGATCCCGGCATCACCGCAATCCGTCCCGCCGCCTGCTCGCGCATCGCCCGGATCATCCCTGCGCCATCGATGGCGCGGACTGCGCCACCGGAAGTCAGGATACGCTGAAATCCCAATGTAATGGCCTGTTCGACCGCCGCGACCGGATCGGCGAGCAGATCGACCGCACGGTGCAGGGTCAGGTCGATATCGGCGCGCACCGCCCGCATCGCGTTGATCCACGATGTCAGCGCGTCGCGATCGAGGCTACCGTGGCGTGCGGCACCGAATACCAGCCCGTCGACGCCCGCGAGGATCAGCGCCTTCCCCTCGGAAATGGCGGTCGAGAGCTCCCGCGCGTCATAGGCGAAGTCCCCCGCGCGCGGCCGGACCATCGCATGTACCCGCACGCCGGCCGCTCCGGCCAGATGCAGGACCTCCGCCACCAGCCCTGCCGAAGGCGTCAGTCCCCCGACCGACAACGCCCCGCATAGTTCGATCCGGTCCGCCCCGCCCGCGATCGCGGCACCGCACCCCGCGACGCTGTCGATGCAGATTTCCAGTGTCGTACGCGGCATGGCCCCTCCAGAATTATCTGACTAATGAAGCGAGATGCGGCGGGGTCAAGCCGCTTCGCACGCTTGACTTGGTCGGTCGCCACGCGTAAGCGCGCGGCCAGCCGTCGCATGGGGATTCGTCCTGTGTGCGACGTCCGTCCGAGACAGCAGGTGCGGGTTCCCCGCTTAATGTCCTGCCGAGACGGGGAATGTGTTATTCCGCCTGTTCGTGCCGAGGCACGACGGGCCGGCCATGAAGGGTTACCTCGCATCGGCGCGGGCTCCGCATGGCGACCATGCCCCTCACGGACTTTCGCCCCGGTCGTCGCAACCCGCGACGGGCGGATTGTTCGCGGGCGTTTCCGGTTCTGCCGGGTGACGCCCCAGTAAAGGAGAACGGCATGGATCGCACTCAGAAGAGTGAAGCCGTCGCCGAGCTGAACCGCACCTTCAACGAGGTCGGCGTGGTGGTCGTCACCCGCAACCTCGGCATGACCGTCGCCCAGTCGACGGCCCTGCGCAACAAGATGCGCGAAGCCGGCGCGAGCTACAAGGTCTCGAAGAACCGTCTTGCCCGGATCGCAGCGGAAGGCACGCCGTACGCGGTGTTGTCGGACCTGCTGACCGGCCCGACGGCGCTGGCGACGTCGACCGATCCCGTCGCTGCGGCGCGGATCATCAACGACTTCGCCAAGACGAACGACAAGCTCGAGATCGTCGGCGGCGCCATGGGCGGCCAGATCCTCGACGCGGACGGCGTGAAGGCCCTGGCCTCGCTGCCCTCGCTCGACGAACTGCGCGCCAAGCTGGTCGGCCTCATCGTTGCCCCGGCAACGAAGCTGGCGACCATCACGCAGGCACCCGCGGCCCAGATCGCGCGCGTGCTGTCGGCATATGCGGAGAAGGAAGCCGCCTGATCGGGCGCTTCTGCACCAACACAACCCTATCTGATTTACGGAGAATATCATGGCTGACCTGAACGCGATCGTCGAACAGCTGAGCGAGCTGACCGTCCTCGAAGCGGCTGAACTGTCGAAGCTGCTCGAAGAAAAGTGGGGCGTTTCGGCCGCTGCTGCCGTTGCCGCCGCTCCGGCCGCCGGTGGCGCCGCCGGTGGCGCGCCTGCCGCTGAAGAAAAGACCGAGTTCGACGTGATCCTCACCGGCGACGGTGGCAAGAAGATCAACGTCATCAAGGAAGTCCGCGCCATCACCGGTCTCGGCCTGACCGAAGCCAAGGCGCTGGTCGAAGGCGCTCCGAAGGCCGTCAAGGAAGGCGTGTCGAAGGACGAAGCCGACAAGATCAAGGCGCAGCTCGAAGGCGCCGGCGCGACCGTCGAAGTCAAGTAAGCCGCAGTGGGAGAGGCGGAGAGGCGGAGCAGCGCTGCTGCCCCGCACTCCCACAAGGCCGGCCGGCGGGCCGAACGGCCCGACCGACGGGATGGAATTCACTTCCATCCCGGCTCGACCAGAAAAAGGGGCAGTCCGGCAACGGGCTGCCCCTTTTTTGATGATGCGCCCCAGGCTCCGGCACGCCGATCAACCGGCAGCGGCCGTCACCAAAACCGGCGGCGACAACCCCTCCCATGCGCAAGGCGTCGGCGAACAACGGCCAGCCGCGTCACCGCGCCGTGACAGCTGGCGGCGATGCCCCCTCGATCATGAACCACGGCGTCGGCCCGGCATCATCGGGCTCGGCGGGATAGAGCCAGCGCAGCGCCTCTTCCGCAGCGCGGTGATACACGGTGCCATGCGTCGCCGACCTGCCGTGATCGGCATAGCGCAACGTCACCCGCCCGGGTGGCAAGGCCGCCACCGCCGCTCGCAACCGGTCGACTCCATCCTGCATCGTCCCGCCTTCGTCGGCGACCGCAACGAACAGGCGCTTGCCCGCCGCCCGCGACAGGCGTTCCGAGAGGCCGGTTCGCAGCGCCCGCCGATCGTCCCACCACAGGCTGGGACTGATCGCGACATAGTCGGTGAACAGCGCCGGCTCGTTCAGCAGCGTGTCGATCACGAACAGCCCGGCCAGCGACTCGCCCATGATCGCCCGCCGCCCATCGGTGCGGAACCGCGCCTCGACGAACGGGATGACGTCCTGGCGCAGAAACCGGCGAAACCGTGTCGCCCCGCCGCTTTCGGGAAAGGCGGAGCGGTAGCGCGGGTCGACGGGTTGCCCGGTAAGCTCCGCCCGCCGCTGCTTCGTCTGGATTCCGACTACGATGAACGGCCCGAACGTCCAGCTGAGCGAGGCGAGGCTCGCCAGCCCGGCCACATGCCCGAAATCCTGATCGACCGCACCGTCGAGCAGATAGACCACCGGATAGCGCCCCTGCGAGCGGTCGTAGCCGGGCGGCAGCCAGACATTGACCTGCCGCTCGTCGCCCAGCGTCGGCGCAGCGATCTGATAGCTGGTGCCGATCTCGACCGGTCGTCCCGCCGGAACGACCTGCGCCGCCGCCGGCGCCGCCGTCATGGCGATAAGGAAGGCGATCCAGCGGGGCATGGCATTCTCCCGGAACCGGGGCGACCGCACCGCCCCGGCCGCGCGCATCAGGGCACCGTTACCGTCTGCACCGGCACGCCCTTCAGTTCGGGTAGCGCGTCGAGCTGCGGCTTCACCTTCGCCAGATCCCCGACCACGACCAGCGTGAACTTGTCGAGCGGCAGGGCATCCCGGATCGCGCTGCTGAACTGGGCATCGGTCACCGCCATCGTGGCCGGGACGTAGCGGTCGAGCCAGTCGGCCGGCAGCCCCAGCGCGTCGCGCGTCGCCAGCTGTCCGATCAGCGACGCACTGTCCGAACTGCGCAGCACGAACAGGCCGGCATTGTAGCTGCGCATCCCCGCCGCCTCGGCATCGCCGGGGGGCGTCGATTGCAGCGTGCGGATTTCCTGGAACACTTCCTTCAGCGACGGGCCGGTCACTGCGGTCGTCACATCGGCGTCGAAGGTCCAGGCGGCGTCGCCCGGGCGCTGGCTGATGCCCGAACCGGGGGAATAGGTATAGCCCTTGTCCTCGCGAATGTTGCGGGTGATCCGCGACGAGAAGCTGCCGCCGAGCAGCGCATTGGCGACGCGCATCGGAATGTCGCCTTCGCTACCCGCCAGCGGCGCCGGCCAGCTCAGCCGGATCGTCGATTGCGGCGCCTCCGGCCGGTCGACCAGCACCATGCGCGGCCCCGGCGCAGCGGTCGGCACCAGCGACAGCCGCGCCGGCCCCTTCTGCCAATCACCGAACGCTTGGCGGACCGCGGCCTTGACCGCCGCCGGATCGAACCGCCCGGCGATATAGAGCCGCGCGCGCTGCGCCCCGAAATTCGTGGCGTAGAAGCGCTTCACCTGGTCGAGCGTATAGCCGTCGAGCTGTGCCGGCGTCGGCATGGTCCGGGCATAGGGATGGTCGCCATAGGTCGCCCGCGCCAGCGCGTAATCGGCCAGCATCCCCGGCTGGGCGAGCATCTGCGCCAGCGACCGCGCGCTGTTCGCCTTGACCCGCGCGAACTCGCTGGCCGGAAAGGCCGGGCGCCGCGCGACATCGCCGACCAGCGCCACGGCCTGCGGCGCGAATTCGCTGAGCCCGCTCATGCTGATCGACGTTCCGGTCGAGCTTACCCGCACGCCGAGATTGCCGCCCATGCCGGCGGCGGCGGTGGCGAGCGCCGCGGAGTCGCGGGCCCCCGCCCCTTCCTTCAGCATGTCGCCGGTCAGGTCGGCCAGCCACGTATCGCGACCTTCCTCCAAATTGCCGGCATAGACCTGCAGCACGACCGTGACCTTGGGCGCATTGCCATAGGGGATCAGCGTCACGCCCATGCCGTTGGGCAACTGATAGCTTTCGGACGCGGGAACGCTGAACGGCTTGGGCGCACCGATCGGCGGTGCGGGCAAGGCCGGCGGCTGGGTCTGCGCGGCGAGCGGCGCGGCGATCAGCGCGAGGCCGGCGAGAAGGATCGAACGGCGCATCTCACTTGGCTCCCTGGGCTGCGGCAGTGCCGGGTTGGATGGTGTAGATCGAGCGGTTGGTGGGGCGCAGATATTCAACCGCCGTCTTCTGGATCAGCGCAGGCGTGACCTTCGCGAAGCCGGATTCGATGCGGTTCACCGCCTGCGGATCATTGTCGAACAGCGCATAGACGGCGAGCAGGTCGATCAGCCCGATCCGCATCCCGCCATCGACCGACGAATAGAGGTCGGAGCGCAGCTTGGTGCGGGCGCGGTCCAGTTCGGCCTGGGTGACCGGCGTGGTGCGCAACCCGTCGATCACGCCATCGACCGCCTGCCGGATCTGCGCATCGCTGAATTTCGGGTCGTGGGTGAAGTTGAACGCCCACAGCATCGGGCCGTTGTAGTTATACATGGTGCCCAGATAGGCGTTGATCCCGCCCGACAGGTCGCCGGTGATGCCGGTTTCCGATTTCAGCTTGCGGACCAGGCGGCTGTCGTCGCCCTGCACCAGCATCTGGTCGATCAGCCCCATCGCATACCATTCGGGCGTGCCGCGCGGCGGCATGTGATAGCCCGCCGCCCAGCCGGGCTTGGGCGCCAGCGCATCGACGCGGCTGCGCACCTTCTCGGCCGTCTGGCGCGGTTCGCTGAGGTCGGGCAACGTGACCGGCGCACCCTTTTGCAGGGGGCCGAAATGCTTGCGGACCATCGCCTCGGCCTGCGCATAGTCGATGTCCCCCGCGACGACGAGGACGGCGTTGTTCGGGCGGTAGAAGGCGGAATGGAACTGCTTCGCATCGGCGACGGTCGCCGCCTCGATCTCCTTCAGGTCGCCGTAGAAATTGTGGCTGTTATACCAGTTGGTATTGGCCAGCATCGGCAGGTCGATCCATGGCCAGGTGCTGTAGGGCTGGTTGAGGACGTTGACCTTCACCTCGTTGCCGACGACGCCCTGCTGGTTCTTCAGCACCGTATCGTCGATGACCGGCCGCGCCATGCGGTCGGCCTCCAGCCACAGGATGCGCTCCAGCGCGTTCGACGGCGCGATCTCGAAATAATTGGTGAAGTCGAACCGGGTCGATCCGTTCAGCACGCCGCCGGCGTTGCTGATCGTGCTGATGAACACGCCCTTGGGCGCGTTCTGCGACCCCTGGAACATCAGATGTTCGAACAGATGGGCAAAGCCGGTGCGGTCGCGCGGTTCGACGCGAAAGCCGATGCCGTAATAGACGCCGACGGTGACCGTCGGGGCCAGCGTATCGCGCGAGAGCACGACCCGCAGCTCGTTGGGCAGCGTCAGGTAGCGCATGTCGATCGCGAGCTTCGCCGGCGCGGCGGCAGCGGTTGCGGCGGTCGGGCGCTGCTGCGCCGCCGCGCTGGTCGCCATCGCCGGCAATGCGGCCAGCGCCGCCCCCAGCAACAGCCGCTTCATCAACGCCGTCATGTCCGTCCCCCCTTTGCTGTTCAGTCGTCGGTATCGGATTCCTCGCCCGTATCGGCATGGACCAGAATATCGCCCGGCTGGCATTCCAGCACGCGACAAATGGCGTCCAGCGTCGTGAAGCGGATCGCACGCGCCTTGCCCGTCTTCAGGATCGACAGGTTGGCGAGCGTGATGTCGACCGCCTGCGCCAGTTCGGTCAGCGTCATGCGCCGGGCCTGCAGCACCTCGTCGAGGCGGACCAGCACCGCCATCAGACCGTTCCCTCGAGATCTTCGCGCAGCGCCGCCCCTTCGGCGAACACGCGGGCGAGGATGAAGGCGACCAGCACCGACAGCCAGCCGCCGATCGACACCGACGACCCGTCGAGCCGGATGTTCATGCCGGCAAAGCTCGGCACGATCAGCCATAGCGGCACGTCGAGCAACTGGATGGCGAGCAGCGCCCAGCCGATCGCCCGCACCCGCCGGGCATTGGGCGACGCGAAGGTTTCCCCCGCCAATACGGTGCCGATGATCGCGATCAGCCGCGAAAAGATGACATGCGCCGGCACCGAGGCCGCGACGCCCAGCAACAGCAGCGCCCGGATGCCGCCGACGACCCGTTCGACATCGGCGGCCGGATATTTCACGGCGATGCGCCCGGCGAGCAGGTCGTGGAACGGAAAGCTGGCCAGCGTTCCGATCAGGAACGCGAACGCAAAGGCGATGTTGAGGACCAGCAGGACGCGCAGCACCGCGACGGTGAATCGCAATATCCGGTCACGCCGCACCATGCCGCCCCCTTCTCCCGTTGAACCGAACGCTAGGCCGGATATCGATAATCGGCAATAGCCGATGCGATCCGGCTTACGTCCGGCGGACCTGGCCGTGCAATCGTACTTCCAGCCGATCGACCATGCGGTCGCCGCGATCGGCAAAGATCGGGGCAAGCTTGCCCTGCGGCGCGGCCGGACCGACCATGAACGCCGCCGTGGTGCGCGATTCGCGACCGTCGTCCCAGCGATAGCGCGCGTCGATCGCGATCATCGGCACGAAGAAGGCGCGGTCGTTGGCCTGCACGATGTTCACCGCCGCGCGCGGCAGCGCCATCGTCGCTTCCAGATGGCGACGTTCGCCGCCCCCCAGCGGGAACGGGTCGAGCCCGCGCTTGTCGGCGTCGGAGAAGAATGCCGCGATCTGTTCGTCCTGCTGCGCATTGGCGGTGATCAGCAGCGTGGCGATGCGGACCTCCGCCACCGCCATCGATGCCGGATTGCCGACGGTCAGGTCGAAATCGAGCAGCGCACGATCCCCCTCCAGCCCGACCCTGAGCGGTGCGAGCTGAAATTCGAGGAACGGTCCGGGCGTCGGTGCGACCGGCGTGGGCGGCGTCACCGGAGCAGCGGGGGCGACGGGCGGGCGGACGGGTTGCGGCGCCGGGGTGACCGGAACCGGTGGCACGGGCGGCGGCGCGGGCGGTTCCGGCACCAACGGCGCCGGCTCGTAGTGTGGCTCGGCCGCGTTGCGGCGACGGCTCAGCGCGAAGGCGACGCCACTCGCCACGGCGACACCGCCGAGGAACCACAGCCACCACGGCACCGTGTCGGCCGTCGACGCCGGCGCGGCCAGTGTCGCCTCGGGCGACGGAGTCGGTGCCGGTGCCGGCTGTGCCGATGGCTCGGGCGTCGGCAGCGGCAGGACCGGTTGCCCGACATAGGTCGGCTCGGCAGCCGGCACCGGCTCCGCCTGCGGAGTGGGCGCGGGCGTGGGGCTGGGCGTCGGGCGCGGCGCGGCGGGCGTGGCGGTCGCGCGTGGGGTCGGGATCGCGACCGGCCGGGGTGCGGCGGCTGCGGTCGGGCGCGGCGTCGGCGTGGGCGTCGCGCGCGGAGTCGGCGACGCGGTCGGCGTGGGCGACGGAGTCGGCACCGCCTGCGGCGTGATGTCGTAGATCGGGATCGACCCGCCGGGCGACGTCTGCTGCGCGGCGGCGGGCACGGCGAGGATCGCGACGAGCGCCGCGAGCGGAAGGTGGAACTGCATGACAGCCCTCAACCGGGGTTTTTGCCTCCGCGTCAGCCTGCCCTGGCCCCGGATACGACGAAGCGAGCCGAATGCGCGCCCAACCGAGAGAATGGTTCGATAGTGCCTCAGCTTTGATTTCGACAGCTCAAAACGGCCTTCCGCATCGCTCGTCCTGTTTCCTTCGCAGACCGTCCGGCCGTTACGCCATAGATGCGTTGCCCGCGAAGGACTTTGTCTTCCTCTTCCGTAAGCGAACGCCCTAGACGGCGCTCTAGGTCGGCTTTGACCCGGCCGGGCTTCATACCGCCAATCCCCGCTTCTTGCATCGCCCTCGACAGTTAGGCGGTGGTGCGTCCACGTCAATCCGCGCGATTACATCGTCCGACGACTACAGGCGGTCAGTTAGACCAACGGCAATCGCGGACGACATGCGCCGGGTCTTATGGATGCGGCCGAAGTTGTAGAACACGAAGTAGAGCGACGACGCATGGACGTGGTTGTCGAACTTTTTGGAGAATGCGTAGGCGACGCGGATGAACCAGCGCATGAGCCTGCGAACCATGAGATTCTGGCGCTCGACATCACTGTTCGGCACATGTGCTAAGCATACAGGAGACGAGTGCCGGATGCCACCGGATCAACATCGATTTTCAAACTGAGACACTACCCAAAAAGTTCCACCGCGTTGACAGGCCCCGCCCCGGCTTCTATATGGCTGGCTTGCTTCAGGACCGGGAAAGAATGCGTCGTCGCGCAGCGCATTGCATGTATGGGCCTGTCGCCATTCCAGGACGCTCGATCAGCTGCGGCCCCCGGTGGGTGACGCGGCTTTCGTCGTCCTGTTTGCACGCCAGCCCGGTGGCCACCGGGCACGAGATTTGACTGCAAGCGAGGCCCACGACCCCATGGCGACCAAGGCAACCGCAACCGGCACGCACAAGCGCCGCATCCGCAAGGTGTTCGGCGACATCCACGAAGTGGTGCAGATGCCGAACCTGATCGAGGTTCAGCGCGAGAGCTACGAACAGTTCCTGCGCAGCGACCCGTCGATCGGCTATGTTTCCGGGCTTGAGAAGACGCTGCGGTCGGTATTCCCGATCCGCGACTTCGCCGGCACCGCCGAGCTGGACTTCGTCACCTACGAACTGGAAGATCCCAAGTTCGACGTCGAGGAATGCCGTCAGCGCGGCATCACCTATGCGGCACCGATGCGCGTCACGCTGCGCCTGATCGTGTTCGAGGTCGACGCCGATACCGAGGCCCGCTCGGTCCTCGATATCAAGGAGCAGGACGTCTACATGGGCGACATGCCGCTCATGACCGAGAACGGCACCTTCTTCATCAACGGCACCGAGCGCGTGATCGTGTCGCAGATGCACCGTTCGCCGGGCGTGCTGTTCGACCATGACCGCGGCAAGACCCACGCCAGCGGCAAGTATCTCTTTGCCGCGCGCGTGATCCCGTATCGCGGGTCGTGGCTCGATTTCGAATTCGACGCCAAGGACATCGTCAACGTCCGCATCGACCGCAAGCGCAAGTTGCCGGTGACGTCGCTGCTCTATGCGCTGGGCATGACGGGCGAGGACATTCTCAACCACTTCTACAACCGCGTGACCTTCGTCCGTGGCGAAGGCGGCTGGCGCATTCCGTATGCGCCGGAAAACTGGCGTGGCCAGAAGCCGGCGTTCGACATCGTCGACGCCAACACCGGCGAAGTCGTGTTCCCGGCCGGCACCAAGATTTCGCCGCGCCTCGCCAACAAGGCGGGCAAGGACGGGCTGGCCGACCTGCTGATCCCGACCGAGGAAATCTTCGGCCGCTACAGCGCCTATGACCTGATCAACGAACAGACCGGCCAGATCTATATCGAAGCCGGTGACGAGGTTTCGCCCGAGAATCTCGAACTGCTCGACCAGGCCGGCATCGAGCGGATCGAACTGCTCGACATCGACCATGTGTCGACCGGTCCGTGGATCCGCAACACGCTGAACGTCGACAAGGCCGAGGAGCGCGAACAGGCGCTGTCGGACATCTATCGCGTGATGCGCCCCGGCGAACCGCCGACGCTGGAAACCGCCGAAGCGCTGTTCGCAGGGCTGTTCTTCGATCCCGAGCGCTACGACCTGTCGGCCGTCGGCCGCGTCAAGCTGAACATGCGGCTCGACCTCGACACGCCGGACACGGTGACCACGCTACGCAGCGAGGACATTCTGGCTGTGGTCAAGACGCTGGTCGACCTGAAGGACGGCAAGGGCGAAGTCGACGATATCGACAATCTCGGCAACCGCCGCGTGCGTTCGGTCGGCGAGCTGCTGGAGAACCAGTATCGCGTCGGGCTGCTGCGCATGGAGCGTGCGGTCAAAGAGCGCATGTCGTCGGTCGACGTATCGACGGTCATGCCGAACGACCTCATCAACGCGAAGCCGGCGGTCGCCGCGGTGCGCGAATTCTTCGGCTCGTCGCAGCTGTCGCAGTTCATGGACCAGACCAACCCGCTGTCCGAAGTGACGCACAAGCGTCGCGTCTCGGCGCTCGGGCCGGGTGGTCTGACGCGTGAGCGCGCCGGCTTCGAGGTCCGCGACGTTCACCCGACGCACTATGGCCGCATCTGCCCGATCGAAACGCCGGAAGGCCCGAACATCGGTCTGATCAACTCGCTGGCTACCTTCAGCCGCGTCAACAAGTACGGCTTCATCGAGACCCCCTATCGTCGCATCATCGACGGCAAGGTCTCGGACGAGGTCGTGTATCTGTCGGCGATGGAAGAGCAGAAGCACACCGTCGCGCAGGCGTCGGCCGCGCTGAACGACGACGGCAGCTTCGCCGAGGAACTGGTGTCGGCACGTCAGGCCGGCGAATTCCTGATGGCGCTGCCCGAGAACGTCACGCTGATGGACGTGTCCCCGAAGCAGCTGGTGTCGGTCGCCGCGTCGCTCATTCCGTTCCTGGAAAACGACGACGCCAACCGCGCGCTGATGGGTTCGAACATGCAGCGTCAGGCGGTGCCGCTGGTGAAGGCGGAAGCGCCGTTCGTCGGCACCGGCATGGAAGAGACCGTGGCGCGCGATTCGGGCGCGGCGATCTCGGCCAAGCGGGCGGGCGTGGTCGATCAGGTCGATGCGGCCCGCATCGTGATCCGCGCGACCGGTGAGGTCGATGCGACCGAGAGCGGCGTCGACATCTACACGCTGATGAAGTTCCAGCGTTCGAACCAGTCGACCTGCATCAACCAGCGTCCGCTGGTGAAGGTGGGCGACGTGGTGAAGGCGGGCGAAGTCATCGCCGACGGCCCGTCGACCGAATTCGGCGAACTGGCGCTGGGCCGCAACGCGCTCGTCGCGTTCATGCCGTGGAACGGCTACAATTATGAGGACTCGATCCTCATCAGCGAGCGGATCGTGAAGGACGACGTGTTCACGTCGATCCATATCGACGAGTTCGAGGTGATGGCCCGCGACACCAAGCTCGGGCCGGAAGACATCACCCGCGACATTCCCAACGTGGGTGAAGAAGCGCTGCGCAACCTCGACGAGGCGGGCATCGTCTATATCGGTGCCGAGGTCGAGCCGGGCGACATTCTCGCCGGCAAGATCACGCCCAAGGGCGAATCGCCGATGACGCCGGAGGAAAAGCTCCTGCGCGCGATCTTCGGTGAAAAGGCCAGCGACGTGCGCGATACCTCGCTGCGCCTGCCGCCGGGCGTGTCGGGTACGGTCGTCGACGTCCGCGTCTTCAACCGTCACGGCATCGACAAGGACGAGCGCGCGATGGCGATCGAGCGCGAGGAGATCGAGCGCCTGAAGAAGGACTCGGACGACGAGCGCGGCATCCTCAACCGTGCGACGTGGTCGCGCCTGCGCGAGATGCTCGAAGGGCAGACCGCGACGGCCGCGCCCAAGGGCGTCAAGAAGGGCGTGGTCATCGACCGCGACCTGCTCGACAGCGTCGAAAAGCATGAGTGGTGGCGCTTCGCCGTCGCCGACGACGCGGCGCAGGGCAATCTCGAAGCGATCAAGGCGCAGTATGACGAGGCGGTGAAGCGTATCACCGACAAGTTCCACGACCGCCGCGAGAAGCTGGAGCGTGGCGACGAGCTGCCGCCGGGCGTGCTCAAGATGGTCAAGGTCTTCGTCGCGGTGAAGCGCAAGCTGCAGCCGGGCGACAAGATGGCCGGCCGTCACGGCAACAAGGGTGTCATCTCGCGCATCCTGCCGCAGGAAGACATGCCGTTCCTCGAAGACGGAACGCCGGTCGACCTGGTGCTGAACCCGCTGGGCGTGCCGTCGCGCATGAACGTCGGGCAGATCTTCGAAACGCACCTTGGCTGGGCGGCGCGCAACCTGGGTATGCAGGTCGCACGGTCGCTGCGCGACTGGCGCGAGGCGAACCCGGATGCGGTCGCGGGCGAAATGCCGGCGGCGGTCAAGGATCGCCTGAAGGAGATCTACGGCGATCACTATGCCGAGGACCTCGACACGCGTTCGAACGAGCAGCTGGCCGAGCTGGTCCAGAACATCAGCACGGGCGTTCCGATGGGCACCCCGGTGTTCGACGGCGCGCGTGAGAGCGACGTGTCGGACATGCTGCAGCTGGCCGGGCTGCACAGCTCGGGTCAGTCGGTGCTGTTCGACGGGCGGACCGGCGACCAGTTCGACCGGATGGTCACCGTCGGCATCATCTACATGCTGAAGCTGCACCATCTGGTCGACGACAAGATCCACGCGCGTTCGATCGGGCCGTACAGCCTCGTCACCCAGCAGCCGCTGGGCGGCAAGGCGCAGTTCGGTGGCCAGCGCTTCGGGGAAATGGAAGTGTGGGCGCTCCAAGCCTATGGCGCCGCCTACACGCTCCAGGAAATGCTGACGGTGAAGTCCGACGACGTGGTCGGCCGCACCAAGGTCTATGAAGCGATCGTCAAGGGCGACGACACCTTCGAGGCCGGCATCCCCGAGAGCTTCAACGTGCTGGTCAAGGAAATGCGCTCGCTGGGCCTCAACATCGAGTTGAGCAGCCTGGAGGAGAATGACGGACTGGCCGAGGCGGCGGAATAAGCGACCTTCTCCCTCTCCCCGCTCGCGGGGAGAGGGTCGGGGAGAGGGGCAGTCCAGCCCGCTACCCTCTCCGCACTTCCCCTCTCCCAACCCTCTCCCCTGAAGGAGAGAGGGCTATGAGGTAAGATCATGAACGAACTGACCAATTTCGCGAACCCGGTGGCCAAACCGGAGACCTTCGACCAGATCCAGATCGGCATCGCCTCGCCGGAGCGCATCCGCTCGTGGTCGTTCGGCGAGATCAAGAAGCCTGAGACGATCAACTATCGCACGTTCAAGCCGGAACGTGACGGCCTGTTCTGCGCGCGCATCTTCGGTCCGATCAAGGATTACGAATGCCTGTGCGGCAAGTACAAGCGCATGAAGTACAAGGGCATCGTCTGCGAAAAGTGCGGTGTCGAAGTCACGGTGTCGAAGGTCCGCCGTGAGCGGATGGGCCATATCGAACTGGCCGCCCCGGTCGCGCACATCTGGTTCCTGAAGTCGCTGCCGTCGCGCATCGGCCTGCTGCTCGACATGCAGCTCAAGCAGCTCGAGCGCGTGCTGTACTTCGAATCGTACATCGTGATCGAGCCGGGCCTGACCGCGCTGGAAAAGTATCAGCTCCTCACCGAGGACGAACTGCTCGACGCGCAGGACCAGTATGGCGAGGACGCGTTCTCGGCCGGGATCGGCGCCGAAGCGGTCAAGCAGATGCTGATCGACCTCGACCTCGAGGGTGAAAAGCGGGACCTGCTCGAAGAGCTGGCCGTCACCAAGTCGGAACTGAAGCCCAAGAAGATCATCAAGCGGCTGAAGGTCGTTGAGAGCTTCCTGGAATCGGGCAACCGTCCCGAATGGATGATCCTCGACGTCGTGCCGGTCATTCCGCCCGAACTGCGTCCGCTGGTGCCGCTCGACGGCGGCCGCTTCGCGACGTCGGACCTGAACGACCTGTACCGCCGCGTCATCAACCGCAACAACCGCCTGAAGCGGCTGATGGAACTGCGCGCGCCGGACATCATCGTCCGCAACGAAAAGCGCATGTTGCAGGAAGCGGTCGACGCGCTGTTCGACAACGGCCGTCGCGGCCGCACGATCACCGGCGCCAACAAGCGTCCGCTGAAGTCGCTGTCCGACATGCTGAAGGGCAAGCAGGGCCGCTTCCGCCAGAACCTGCTCGGCAAGCGCGTCGACTATTCGGGTCGTTCGGTCATCGTGACCGGCCCGGAACTCAAGCTGCACCAGTGCGGCCTGCCGAAGAAGATGGCGCTCGAGCTGTTCAAGCCGTTCATCTACGCGCGTCTGGACGCCAAGGGTCTGTCGATGACCCTGAAGCAGGCCAAGAAGTGGGTCGAGAAGGAACGCAAGGAAGTCTGGGACATCCTCGACGAAGTCATTCGCGAGCACCCGGTCATGCTGAACCGCGCGCCGACGCTGCACCGTCTGGGCATCCAGGCGTTCGAGCCGGTGCTGATCGAGGGCAAGGCGATCCAGCTGCACCCGCTGGTCTGCTCGGCGTTCAACGCCGACTTCGACGGCGACCAGATGGCCGTGCACGTTCCGCTGTCGCTCGAAGCGCAGCTGGAAGCGCGCGTCCTGATGATGTCGACCAACAACATCCTGTCGCCCGCCAACGGCAAGCCGATCATCGTGCCGTCGCAGGACATGGTGCTGGGTCTCTACTATCTGTCGATGGAAAAGACCGGCGAGCCGGGCGAAGGCATGCTGCTGGGCGACATGGCGGAGGTGCATCAGGCACTGCACGCCGGCGCCGTCACGCTGCACACCAAGATCGTCAGCCGCGTTCCGCAAACCGACGAGAATGGTCAGCAGTATCTCAAGCGCTATGAGACCACCCCGGGTCGCATGTTGCTGGGCGAATGCCTGCCGAAGTCGCACAAGGTGCCGTTCGACACGGTCAACCGCCTGCTGACCAAGAAGGACGTCGGCGACGTCATCGACGAGGTGTATCGCCACACCGGTCAGAAGGAGACCGTGCTGTTCGCCGACGCGATCATGGCGCTGGGCTTCCGCCACGCGTTCCGTGCCGGCATCTCGTTCGGCAAGGACGACATGCTGATCGCGCCGGACAAGGACAAGCTGGTCGACGAGACCCGCGATCAGGTGAAGGACTTCGAGCAGCAGTATCAGGACGGCCTGATCACGCAGCAGGAAAAGTACAACAAGGTGATCGACGCCTGGAGCCGTTGCGGCGATCAGGTCGCGACCAGCATGATGGACGAAATCAAGGCGGTCCGCCGCTACGAGGAAGGTCCGATGAAGGGTCGCGAGAAGCCGATCAACTCGATCTACATGATGGCCCACTCGGGTGCCCGCGGTTCGCAGGCGCAGATCAAGCAGCTGGCCGGCATGCGCGGGCTGATGGCCAAGCCGTCGGGCGAGATCATCGAAACGCCGATCATCTCGAACTTCAAGGAAGGCCTGACCGTCCTTGAATATTTCAACTCGACCCACGGCGCCCGCAAGGGCCTTGCGGATACGGCGCTCAAGACGGCGAACTCGGGTTACCTGACCCGCCGTCTCGTCGACGTGTCGCAGGACTGCGTCGTCATCATGGACGATTGCGGTACCCAGCGTGCGCTCGAAATGCGCTCGATCATCGAAGGCGGCGCGACCATCGCGTCGCTCGGCGAACGCATCCTCGGCCGGACCACGGCAGAGGACGTGGTCGATCCGAAGACCGGCGAAGTCGTGTTCCCGACCGGAACGCTGCTCGACGAAGCCATGGTCGCGAAGATCGAGGCGATGGGCCTTCAGGCGATGAAGATTCGCAGCCCGCTGGTCTGCGAAGCCAAGGTCGGCGTCTGCGGCACCTGCTACGGCCGCGACCTCGCCCGCGGTACGCCGGTGAACATCGGCGAAGCGGTCGGCGTCATCGCGGCGCAGTCGATCGGTGAGCCGGGCACGCAGCTGACGATGCGTACCTTCCACATCGGTGGTGCGGCACAGCTGAACGAACAGTCGAACCTCGAAGCGCCGGTCGACGGCACGGTCGAGTTCCGCGACCTGCGCCTGATCGAGGATCAGCGCGGGCGCCGGGTGGTGCTCAGCCGTTCGGGTGAGATCGCGATCGTCGACATGGACGGCCGCGACCTGTCGGTCCACCGCATCCCCTATGGTGCGTATGTGCTGTTCGACGATGGTCACATCGTTTCGCAGGGCGACCGCATGGCGGAATGGGACCCGTTCACCGCCCCGGTCATCACCGAAACCGCCGGTACCGTGAAGTTCATCGACCTGATCGAGAACAAGACGGTCACCGAGCGCGTCGACGAAGCGACCGGTATCGCCCAGCGCGAGATCATCGAATATCGCGCGACGTCGAAGTCGAAGGAGGATCTGCGTCCGCGCATGACCCTGCTCGACGCGAATTCGGGCGAGGCCGCGCGCTACATGCTGGCGCCGGGCGCGGTGCTGTCGGTCGAGGACGGTGCACAGGTACAGGCGGGTGACGTTCTCGCCCGTGTCGCCCGTGAATCGGCCAAGACCCGCGACATCACCGGCGGTTTGCCGCGCGTCGCCGAGCTGTTCGAGGCGCGCATCCCGAAGGAGGCGGCGATCATCGCCAAGGTTTCGGGCCGCGTCGTGTTCGGCAAGGATTACAAGGCGAAGCGCAAGATCGGCATCCAGCCCGAGGATGGCGGCGAGGTCGTCGAGTATCTGATCCCGAAGTCGAAGGTGATCGACGTTCAGGAAGGCGATTACGTCAAGCGCGGCGACAACCTGATCGGGGGTTCGCCGAACCCGCACGACATTCTGGAAACGCTCGGCATCGAGCCGCTGGCCGAATATCTCGTCAGCGAAATCCAGGGCGTCTACCGGTTGCAGGGCGTGAAGATCAACGACAAGCACATCGAGACGATCGTTCGTCAGATGCTGCAGAAGGTCGAGATCACCGACGGTGGCGACACCACCCTGCTCGCCGGCGAACAGCTCGACCGTGACGAGATGGACGAAGCCAATGCAAAGCTCGCGCCGGGTCTGGCCCCGGCACAGGGCAAGCCGGTGCTGCTCGGCATCACCAAGGCGTCGCTGCAGACCCGCAGCTTCATCTCGGCCGCATCGTTCCAGGAAACGACCCGCGTCCTCACCGAAGCATCGGTGCAGGGCAAGATCGACAGCCTGAACGGTCTGAAGGAAAACGTCATCGTCGGCCGCCTGATCCCGGCGGGCACCGGTGCCGGCATGAACCGCCTGCGCGTCGCGGCCTCGTCGCGCGATGCGGCACTGCGTGCCCAGCAGCGGGCGCTGGCGGGCTTCATCGCGCCGAACTCGGCCGAGGAAGAACATGCCGCCGAACTGGCCCGTTCGCCCCGCGACGGCCAGGGCGTCAGCGATCCGCTGGCCGATGTCGTGCCCTCGGGCACCGGCACCGACGCCGATGCGGGCGAGTATCTGAACGACTGATCGTTCGGGTCTTCGTGCGTTGAACGAACCGCCGTCCGGGCAACCGGGCGGCGGTTTCGTTTTGGGGAGCAAGGCACCGCACACACCAACACGTCACCCCGGGCCTGCCCCGGGGTCCCGCTTCTTTCCTGCCGCCGTGAAGAAGAAGCGGGACCCCGGATCAAGTCCGGGGTGACGGTGGTTCGGCGCCACCTTCCCTCCCCCGCGCGCGCGTCCTACCCTGCCGCGAACCAAGGGGGACCCATGCACCGCATCCTGTTCGCGCTCCTGCTGCTCGCCGCGCCGGCGGCCGCCCAGACCTATCGCACCGACTTTGACCCATCGGCGCACAAGGGGCCACGCTCCGGCCCGGCCAACGACGTCATGGTGCTCGGCTCGCCGCATCTGTCGCAACTGCCCGACCGGTTCCGCCCGGAGGCGCTCGCCCCGCTGCTCGACCGGCTGGCGGCGTGGAAGCCGCAGGCGATTGCGATCGAGGCGCTGTCAGGCGCGCAATGCGATCAACTGCGCCGCTACCCCTATCGCTATGCCGATACCGTGCCGGACTATTGCTGGGACCCGGCACCGGCCAGAGCCGCGACGGGGCTCGATGTGCCCGCCGCCAATGCGGAGTTCGAAGCGTTGCTGGCGACGTTGCCGGCCACGCCCAGGCCGGCCGACCGGCGCAAGCTGGCGGCCTTGTTCCTCGCCGGCGGCGAACCGGCATCGGCGCTGGTGCAGTGGCTGCGGCTGCCGGTCGCCGAGCGCAAGGCCGGCGACGGGCTGGACGCCGTGCTGGTCGCGCGACTGACCACCTTGGAGACCCGCCGCGACGAAAGCCTGATGATCGCGGCACGACTGGCCGTGCGGCTCGGCCTCCAGCGCGTCTATGCGATGGACGACCATAGCGCCGATCGCGCGATGCCGAAGGCGGAGGAAGCCGCCTATGGCAAGGCGATGCAAGCCGCATGGGACAATCCGGTGCTCAAGCGGCGGATGGCGGCGATCGACGCGATGCAGGGCGATTTGGCCACGAGCGCAGGCGTGCTGACCACCTATCGCGGCTATAACGCGCCAGGTCAGGGGCAGATCGCGTTCGACAGCGACTTCGGCGCCGCGCTGGAGGAACCCTCCCCCCAGCGTTTCGGCCGGCAATATGTCGCCTATTGGGAAACCCGCAACCTGCGCATGGCCGCCAACATCCGCGACATGCTGGGCGAGGCGCCGGGGATGCGCGCGCTGGTCATCGTCGGCGCGTCGCACAAGCCGTATCTGGAGGCGTATCTGCACCAGATGCACGACGTCCGCATCGTCGATGTGATGCCGCTGCTGCGCTGATCCGGAGCCGGCGCGGCGTCCGGTCGTTGTCCGCTGGATAACAGGAGAGGACATGCCATGGCGCAGGACGACGCAACCGCCGACACGCTGGCCGACAGCGTCGACGACGCCATGCTGGCCAAGACCAGCCCGCCGCTCGGCGCGATGGTCCTGCTGGGCATCGCGGCGGGGGCGCAGATCGGCTTCGGTGCGATCGGCTATCTGGTCGCGCAGGCCGGGATGACGCCGGGTGGCGGGACGCGATTGCTGTCGGGCATCGCCTTTTCGGTCGGGCTGATGCTGGTGATGGTCACGGGCACGCAGCTGTTCACCGGCAACACGATGCTGGTCCTGCCCGCCGCGCAGGATCGGCTGGGCATCGGCGAGACGCTGCGCGACTGGAGCGTGGTGTGGGTCGCGAACCTGATCGGCAGCCTCGCCATCGCGGCATTGTTCGTCGCATCGGGCGCTCCGCAGGCGATCGACGGCGCGGTCGCACAGGCGGCGCTGAAGACCGCCGATACCAAGCTGGCGAAGGACTGGGGCGAACTCCTCGCATCGGGCGTGCTCGCCAACATGCTGGTCTGCCTCGCGGTCTGGATGGCGACGGGGGCCAAGACCGTCGCGGGCAAGATCGCCGCCGTGATCGGCCCGGTCACGCTGTTCGTCGCGGCGGGGTTCGAACATTCGGTGGCGAACATGACGCTGCTGCCGATCGCCTGGGCGCTGGACCATGCGGCGGTGCCGGTCGGGCCGCTGCTCGGCAATCTGTTACTGGCGACGGCGGGCAATATCGTCGGCGGGTCGCTGGTGGCGATCACCCTCGCGGCGGGGCATCGGGTGCTGGCGAAGTAACCGTCGCCGGCCCGCCCCGGCAAATCTCCCCATGACCGTACGGGACAAGAGCCGCTCGAGGCCCCAGCCTTCGCTGGGGCGACGTCTGTGGGACGTCGGGAAAACCGCTCCACCGTCACCCCGGACTTAATCCGGGGTCCCGCTTCTTCTGCGACGTCGGCGATACAGCGGCCCCCCGAATCAAGTCCGGGATGACGAGAACGGTAACCACCTGTCGTTGGTCGGTCGCGACCGTTACGATCGCCCGCGCCCAAATATGAAAGAGGCCGCCGGGGTCTCTCGACGCCCGGCGACCTCAAGCATGGTCAGCGGCCGGAAGCTCCAGCCCGGGAGACCATGCGAGCCGCTTGCATGGGGCCACGGCGTTGACTGGGGGAGGATACCCCCCGCACGCGGCCGACCCGCTTTAGCGGCGCGTCTCCCGAACGAACTGAACCGACCCCATTGCTGAACCATGAGACATCGGATCACCTCCTTTCGCTAGTTAAAGCCGTTACGCACCGACCGGTGCGCATCCCGAACGTGGGGCATCCGCGGCCTGCGTACAAGACTTGTATTGCACGATGTTTCCGCCATACTCGACCGCCCGGGCCGCGTTCAGCGCCCCGCCGGGCGACATCCCCGCACCACCGCACCGATCGCCTTGTTGCCGGGCACCTGCAGCACCGGGGTCTTGCCCGACGTGATCCCGAACCGCTCCGCCTTGGCCAGCGCGTCGAGGAAGGTCTGGCCGGTGCTGACCGCCGCCTCCAACGCGCCGTCGACCATCTGTGCCGGAAAGGTCGCAGCGGCGTCATCGGTGAACAGGCGGATCGAATCGCCCTCGAAGGGGCCGCGCGAAAGCAGGATTTGCCGGCCCGACCGGTCGCAGCGAATCGCGAAGACGATGCCTTGCTCGTCGGAAAAGGTCGCCGCGCCGGGCTTCGCCGACCACGTTCCGGTCACTGACACCGCCCCGTCCAGTTCGGGCGTCGGCAACTGCCCGGGCCTGAGCACACGCGGCGACGGAGTCGGGCGGGGTGCGGGTGTCGCGCGGGCAGTGGGCTTGGGCGCAGGCGGCGGCGGTTCGCTCGAACAGCCTGCCAGCGCCAGCAGCGCGACCAGCGCCCGCCCCCGCATCAGCGGCGGCAATCCTCGGTCACGCGCAGCACCTCGGCCCAGGCGGGCAGGACCAGGCGCCCGACCGGCGTCCCTTCGACCACGAACCGCCCCCGGCTGAACCCGATCGCGTCGAGCAACCGGTCGCTGGCGGGCAGCGCCACCCCGACCCCGCCCGCCATCAGCTGGACGTTCAGTGTCCGCTGTGTGCTGGTCGTGCGGATCGTGACGGGGCCGGCGACGGGGCGCGCGGTGGCAAAGAGCATCGTCACCTGACCCGCCCCCCGGTCGCAGGTCAGCGTCGCCAGCGGCGCGGCACCGCGCACGCCATAGCTCGCCGCCGATCCGCCGCTTAAGCCCCGATATTGCCAGTCGCCCGGCGTACGCGGCAGGTCGCGCCAGTCGGCGACCGGTGCCACCGGAGTCGGCCGGACCGGCACCGGACGTTGTGCGGGCGCCGGCACCTCTTCGGTCCCGGGCGGCGCACCGGGCGGTACACACCCGGCCAGCAGGATGACGGCGGAAAGGGGGAACAGGATACGCATGCCCCCCTTATGGGCGATGCGGGCGGCAGCCTCAACCGGGGATGGGGCCGCCCTGCGCCGTCCTTCGTCCCCTTCGTCATTCCGGCGAAAGCCGGAATCCATGGTCACGGAACGTCGCGATGGAGCCGAGAACACCCGACACAATGGATCCCGGCCTTCGCCGGGATGAGGACAGTTGCTCCGTCGTCACCCCGGCGAAGGCGGGTGGCCAGATGCGCTGGCATTGCGATTCCAGCCGCTACGACGACGTTTATGGATTCCCGACTTCGCGCGAACGACAGGCGAACTACCGCCGCCGCCCGCCCCCGCCGGCCATCCGCATCGCCTTCTGCTTGCCATAGCGCGTCTTGCGCGTCCCCGGCTTGCCCTCGTTCGACCGCCCCATGACCGGCGCCTTGTGCTCGCTCGCCGGCAGGCCGAGTTCCTCGCTTTCGAGCGCACGGATTTCGTCGCGCAGCCGCCCGGCAGTCTCGAACTCCAGGTTCGCCGCCGCCTCGCGCATCTGCTTTTCGAGGCTTTCGATATAGGACCGCAGGTTATGGCCGACCATATGCGGCCGTTCTTCGTCGATCTCCACCGTCACCTGATCGCGCGACGCGACGTCGGCGATGATGTCGCCGATCTGGCGCTTGATCGTGGTCGGCGTGATGCCGTGCGCCTCGTTATACGCCCGCTGCTTTTCGCGACGGCGATCGGTCTCGGCGATGGCGCGCTCCATGCTGCCGGTGATGCGGTCGGCATAGAGGATCACCCGCCCGTCGACGTTGCGCGCCGCGCGGCCGATCGTCTGGATCAGCGAGGTTTCGGAGCGCAGGAACCCTTCCTTGTCGGCATCGAGGATCGCGACCAGCCCGCATTCGGGAATGTCGAGGCCCTCGCGCAGCAGGTTGATGCCGACCAGCACGTCGTACACCCCCATCCGCAAATCGCGGATCAGCTCGATACGCTCCAGCGTCTCGACGTCCGAGTGCATGTAACGGACCTTCAGGCCCGCCTCATGCATGAACTCGGTCAGATCCTCGGCCATGCGCTTGGTGAGGGTCGTGACCAGCGTGCGATAGCCGAGCTTCGCCGTCTCCTTCGCCTCGTGGATCAGGTCGTCGACCTGTTCCTCGACCGGGCGGATCGTGATCGGCGGATCGATCAGCCCGGTCGGGCGGATGACCTGTTCGCTGAACACGCCGCCGGTCTGCTCCATTTCCCAATCGCCCGGCGTCGCCGACACGCACACCGTCTGCGGGCGCATCGCGTCCCATTCGTTGAAGCGCAAGGGGCGGTTGTCGATCGCGCTGGGCAGGCGGAATCCGTACTCGGCCAGCGTGATCTTGCGGCGATGGTCGCCGCGCGACATGCCGTTGATCTGGGCGATCGTCTGGTGGCTTTCATCGACGAACAGCAGCGCGTTCTCGGGCAGATATTCGAACAAAGTGGGCGGCGGCTCGCCCGGCAGGCGGCCGGTCAGGAAGCGGCTGTAATTCTCGATCCCCGCGCAGCTACCGGTGGCGGCGATCATCTCCAGGTCGAAATTGGTGCGCTGTTCCAGCCGCTGCGCCTCCAGCAGCTTGCCCTCCGTCACTAGTTCCTTCAGCCGCTCGGCCAGCTCATGCTTGATCGCCTCCGCCGCCTGTTTCAGCGTCGGGCCGGGGGTGACATAGTGCGAGTTCGCATAGACGCGGATCGAATTGAGATTGGCGATCTTCTTGCCCGTCAGCGGGTCGAACTCGGTAATCTCCTCGATATCGTCCCCGAAAAAGGTGATACGCCACGCGCTGTCCTCATAGTGCGACGGGAACAGCTCTAGGCTGTCGCCGCGCACGCGGAAATTGCCGCGCTGGAACGCGGCGTCGTTGCGCTTGTATTGCAGCGCGACCAGCTTGCGCACGATCTCGCGCTGGTCGACGACATCGCCCTTCTTCAGGTCGAAGATCATCGCCGAATAGGTTTCGACCGATCCGATACCGTACAGGCACGACACCGACGCGACGATGATGACGTCGTCGCGCTCGAGTAGCGAGCGGGTGGCCGAGTGGCGCATCCGGTCGATCGCCTCGTTGGTCGAGCTTTCCTTCTCGATGTACGTGTCCGAACGCGGAACGTACGCTTCGGGCTGGTAATAGTCGTAATAGCTGACGAAATATTCGACGGCATTGTCGGGGAAAAACGACTTCATTTCCCCGTACAGCTGCGCCGCAAGTATCTTGTTCGGCGCGAGAATCAGCGCCGGGCGCTGCAATTCCTCGATGGTCTTGGCCATGGTAAAGGTTTTGCCCGACCCGGTAACGCCAAGCAGCACCTGATCCTTCTCCCCCCCCTTCGCCGCCGCGACCAGTTCCCGAATCGCGGTCGGCTGGTCGCCGGCGGGCTGGTAATCGGACTTGATGACGAAGCGTTTGCCCGCATCCACCTTCTCCGGCCGGGCCGGGCGGTGGGGGATGAAGGTCTGCCCGGTTTCCGGCTCGGACAGGTCGGTGCGGATCATGATCGCCATGGGTCCGAATATGGGTGTCGCAGAACGGGACGGCAACATTCGGGGTGGCCGGTTTTGCGATTCACACGACGGCGCGAAGAAGAAGGAACTGGTTCGCGCAGAGGCGCGGAGACGCGGAGGGGTTGCGCTGGTGGAACCGTCCCTCGTTGCGCCGCCGAACGCCGGATATCGTCATGCCAGCGAAGGCTGGCATCTGCGCGGCGAGGCGCGCGCTTCACAACCAGGAGACCCCAGCCTGCGCTGGGGTGACGTTCGGGGCGGGACAAGCGCTGGCCGGTCACGAAACCTGCTCCGCGCCTCCGCGCCTCCGCGCGAAAACGACCTTCTTCTTCGCAACCTTCGCCCGAACCGAAACCCTCTCGACACCCGCCCCGAACCCGATAGCTTGACGCCCCAAAGGGGACCCGAACCATGCGCAAACTGATCGCCACCGCCGCCTGCCTGTTCGCCACGACGCCGGCCATGGCCGAACCCGATTGGGCCCCAGCGGTGCGCGCCGATTACAAGGTGTCGCTGGGCAGCATGTGGGACTGGTTCCACCGCAATCCGGAATTGTCGTTCAAGGAGGTGAAGACCGCCGAACGCATGGCGACCGAGCTGCGCGCCGTGCCCGGGATGCAGGTCACCACCGGCATCGGCGGCACCGGCGTCGTCGGCGTATTGAAGAACGGCCCCGGGCCGACCGTGCTGGTCCGCGCCGACATGGACGGCCTGCCGGTCGAGGAGAAATCGGGCCTGCCCAATGCCAGCAAGGCGCGACAGGTCGGCGTCGACGGGGTCGAGGCACCGGTGATGCACGCCTGCGGCCACGACACCCATATCACCGCGATGGTCGGCACCGCCCGCCGGCTGGCGGCGCTGAAGGACCGGTGGAAGGGTACGATCGTCTTCATCGTCCAGCCTGCCGAGGAACGCGTCGGCGGGGCGAAGGCGATGCTCGCCGACGGCCTTTACAGTCGCTTTCCCAAGCCCGATTACGCGCTCGCCTTCCACGTCGCCGCCGGATTGCCGGCGGGGATGGTGTCGGCGTCGGAGGGCATCCAGTATTCGTCGTCGGACTCGGTCGACATCGACGTCCCCGGCATCGGCGCGCACGGCGCCAGTCCGCATGCCGGCAAGGACCCGGTCTATATGGCGTCGCAGCTGGTGATCGCTTTGCAGGGCCTGATCAGCCGCGAACGCCAGCCGCTCGACCCGGGCGTCATCACCGTCGGCTCGTTCCATGCCGGGCTGAAGCACAACATCATCAGCGACATGGCCAAATTGCAGGTGACCGTCCGCGCCAATGACGAGGGCACGCGCAAGCAACTGCTCGACGGCATCCAGCGTGTGACCACCGGCATCGGCACGCTGAACGGCATGCCCGCCGACAAGATGCCGACCGCCAAGGTGATCGAGGGCACGCCGACCACGATCAATGACGGCCCCCTCGCCCGCCGCCTCAACGCGGTGATGGCGGCGACGCTGGGCCCGAAGAATGTCGTGCCGTTCGAACAGACCGGCATGGGCGCGGAGGACTTCGCCTATCTGGTCCAGCCCGATTCCAAGGTAAAAGGCTATTATTTCGCGGTCGGCGGCACGCCGATGGCGGACATCGTCGCGGCCCGGAATGGCGGGGCGCCGGTGCCGTCGCACCATTCGCCACTGTTCAAGGTCGCGCCGGAGCCATCGATCGTGACAGGAACGATCGCGATGACCGCAGCGGTGCTGGATTTGCTGGGGCCGCAGTCGGGTAACTGACCTGCTCCTTACCCCGTTCGGTTCGAGCAGCTTCGAGCCTGTCGAGAAGCGTCCGTCGAGAACTCCCGGTTGCCTGGAACAACCCCCTTCTCGACTACGGTTCTCGGCAGGCTCGAACCTCCGCTCGAAGCAAACGGAAGGGGGGCGGACGGGCGGAAGCGTAAACACAACCGTTCGTGCTGAGTAGGGGCCGAGCGAAGTCGAAAACCCGTATCGAAGTACCTGTCGCGGTCCTTCGATACGCCCTTTCGACAAGCTCAATGGCTACTCAGGACGAACGGATATGATCACCCAAACACCGACCAATCCGCCTTGTCCGCCAGCAACTCCAGCGCCCTCACCCCCAGGATCGAATTTCCCTGCCGGTCGAGATTGTTCGACCACACCGCGATCGACGCGACCTGCGGCACGATGGCGAGGATACCGCCACCCACGCCGCTCTTCGCCGGCAGCCCGACGCGGTACGCGAAGTCGCCCGACCCGTCATATTGCCCGCTGGTCGTCATCAGCGACAGCAACCGCCGCGTCCGCTTGGCGCGCTTGTCGTCCTCTGCATCGCCGGTGCGCGCGGTGCGGGTCAGGAACAGCCCCGCCTTCGCCAGCGACTGCGCGCTTAGCTCGATCGCGCATTGATGGACATAGGCTTCCATCACCTCGTCGATGTCGCAATGCAGATTGCCGTGATGCTTGGCAAAGCTCATCATCGCACGGTTCAGGTCGCCGCCCTTGCGCCCGCTTTCCAGCACGTCGTCGTTCAGGACGACCTCGCCAAGGCCCGCCTCCCGCCGCACGAACTCGACCACCGCCCGTGCCGAGGCATCGTCGCCCTTATGCTCGACCAGAATGTCGCACACCACCAGCGCGCCGGCGTTGATGAACGGATTGCGCGGCACGCCCTTGTTGCGTTCGAGGTCGACGATCGAATTGAACGGATCGCCCGACGGCTCGCGTCCCACCCGCTTGAACACCTTGTCCCCGCACGCCTCCAGCGCCAGTTCCAGCGCGAAGACCTTGGCGATGCTCTGCACCGGAAAGCGGATATGCGAATAGCCGCCATGGAACAGCCCACCATCCGGCGTCGCCACCGCCATGCCGAACCAGTCGGGCGGATAGTCGAGACCGGCATCGGCCGCCTGCTCGATCTCGGCGGCGTTGGTGGTGATCTCCTCCGTCACCTCGGCGACGATGCGGGCGAGGTCGGTCATGGCAGTTCCTTGTTGCTATACGATCACCGGGTAGCACGCGCACCTGCCAAAGGCGAACCGTACCCCCGCGCAGGCGGGGGTCCAGAGCCACAAACGGCCGCGCCGGCGACCCTGGATCCCCGCCTGCACGGGGATAGGGCTGTCAGATCGACACCAGATTGTTCAGGTTGATGATCGGCAGCAGGATCGCCAGCACCATCATCAGCACCAGCCCGCCCATCAGCAGCAGCACCATCGGTTCGACCAGCGCCACCAGCGTCGCGACCAGCGCGTCGAGTTCGCGCTCCAATTCGCCCGACGCGCGGTCGAGCGCCGAAGCCAGCTTGCCCGACGTCTCGCCCGAAGCGACGATCGCCACCAGCATCGACGGAAAAATCTCCGCCTCCGCCATCGCCGCGCGCAAGGACAAGCCTTCGCGCACCCGCGCCGCGACGGTCAGCGCCTTGTCGCGCACGAAGCGGTTGGGGGTGACGGCGGCGGCGGCGTGCAGCGCCTCGACCAGCGGCACCGCGCTGCCGACCAGCGTGGCGAGACTGCCCGCAAAGCGCGCCGCATTATGCTGGCGGCTGAACCGGCGGAACGGCCGGCGCGTCGCCAGCCGCCGGTCGACCCGCAGCCGGTTGGCCGGCACCCGCAACCAGCGCGCACCGATCAGGAACAGCACCAGCGCCGCGACCGCGACGACCAGCCCGTACTTCTGGATGAACGCCGACAGCGCGATCAGCGCTCGCGTCAGGAACGGCAGTTCCGCCCCGCGCGACACGAACACGCGGACGATGTCGGGCACGACATAGACCATCAACAACACCATCATGCCGAAGCTGACGTTGGCCAGCAGCGCCGGGTACAGCAACGCCAGCTGCATCTTCTGCCCATTGGCCTGCCGGGTCTCGACGAAATTGGCGAGGTGGTTGAGCACGTCGGGCAACCGCCCCGACTGTTCCCCCGCCGCCACCGACGCGCGGTAAAATTCGGGAAACGCCTTGGGATGCCGCCCCAGCCCCTGCGCGAAGCTGCGCCCGTCAAGGATCGCGGCGCGCACGTCGAGCAGCAGCGCATTGACCGCGGCATTGTCCGCCTGCCCCGCGACGATGCGCAGCGATTCCTCGATCGAGATATCGGAGCCGACCAGCGTCGCGATCTGCCGGGTGAGCGTCGCCAGCGCCTTGGCCGACACGCCGCGCCGGAACAGCCGGGGCAGCTGGACACTGCCGAGCTTCGGACCTTTTTCCGCCGCTTCCTCGACCGACAGCGGAAGTTCGCCGCGCTCGCGCAAGAGCGCGCGGGCGGCGGCGGGGCTGGACGCTTCGATGACGCCCTTGACGGTGGCGCCGGTGCGGGAGGCGGCGCGGTAGGTGTAGGCTGTCACCGGCCTACCCCCGTCAAAATTCCCGTTTGGTTCGAGCAGCTTCGAGCCTGTCGAGAAGCGTCCGTCGAGAACTCCTGCCCAGCAGGACCCCGTTCTCGATACGCGCTCTCGACAAACTCGATCGCTACTCGAACCAAACGGGTGAGACTAAGGGTGTTGGAAATCACCCCTCATCCCGCACGACCCGCGCGACCTCCTCGACCGTGGTCACCCCGGCCCGCACCTTCGCCACGCCATCATCCAGCAACGCCGGATTATCCACCCGCGCCGCCCGCTCCAGTTCCGCCTCGGCCACGCCGTTATGGATCATCGCCTGCAACCGGTCGTCGACCGCGACGACCTCGTACAGCCCGGCACGCCCGCGATAGCCCTCGTGGTGGCACGCCTCGCAGCCGCCCTTGCGCCACAATTTCTTGCCCGGCTTGATCGCCCCGCCCAGCAGCACGCTGTCCGCCTCGGTCGCGCGATCCTGCCAGCGGCATTCGACGCACAACCGCCGCACCAGCCGCTGCGCGACCAGCCCGACCAGCATCGGTGCCAGCAGATAGCGTTCGACCCCCATGTCGATCAGCCGCGTGACCGATCCGATCGCGGTGTTGGTGTGCAGCGTCGACAGCACGAAATGCCCGGTCATCGACGACCGCACCGCCGTCTGCGCCGTTTCCTGATCGCGAATCTCGCCGACCATAATGACGTCGGGGTCCTGCCGCAGGATCGCGCGCAGTCCCCGCGCAAACGTCATGTCGGTGCGCGGATTGACCTGGGTCTGCGCGATGCCGGCCAGCTCATATTCGATCGGGTCCTCGACCGTCATCACGTTGCGGCGACGATCGTTCAGCCGGGTCAGCGCGGTATAGAGCGTCGTCGTCTTGCCCGAACCGGTCGGCCCGGTCACCAGCAGCAACCCGTGCGGCCGTTCGAGCAACCGTGCGAACACGCTCTCGTCGCGCTCCGACATGCCAAGGCCGGCGAGGTCGAGCATCATACCCCCGCGTTCGAGCAGGCGCAGCACTACCCGCTCGCCATGCTGCGTCGGCATGGTCGACACGCGGGCGTCGACGTCATGCCCGCCGATGCGCAGCGTCACGCGGCCGTCCTGCGGCGTGCGGCGCTCGGCAATATCGAGCTTCGCCATGACCTTGATCCGGCTGACCAGCAGCGGGGCGAGCGCGCGGGGCGGCTCGACGATATCGCGCAGCACGCCGTCGATGCGGAAACGGACGACCAGGCGCTTCTCCTGCGTCTCGACATGCACGTCCGACGCGCCTTCCTTGATCGCCTCCAGCAGCAGCGCATTGATCAGGCGAATGACCGGCGAGTCGTCGCGCGCGTCGAGCAGGTCGTCGACCGCTGCGGCGCTGTCGGCCAGTGCCGCGAGATCGGTTTCGGCCAGTTCGATGTCGGCGGCGGTCGATGCGCTGCCGCCATAGCTCGCCTGCAACGCCGCATCGAACGCACCGTCGTCCAGCGCCACGAACGGGATGCCCGGCGCGACCCGCTGCACCTCCAGCATCGCGTCCAGCGTCGCGTCGGCGCGGTGGACGCATTCCATGCCCGCCTTGCCCAGCCGGATCAGCACGCCGCCCTTGCGCGCATAGCCATAGGGCAGCCGCATCGGTTCGGCATGGAGCAGCGTGTCGGTCACGGCTGGAACTCCACGCTCGCATTGACCCGGCCCGACGTCGCGCCGCGTTGCATCGACACCCGCCGCACGCCGATGGTGCTGGTCGACGCGACCGAACTCAGCCATGTCACCACCGCCGGATAGGGCGAATCGGTCAGCGTCGCAGTGATCGCACCGTTCGCCTCCGCCACGACCGGCTGCAACCCGGCGGTCGCGGCGGTCGAACTGATGACGGCCTGCGGTGGCCCGGCGGCGATCGTTTGCGGCGCGCTTTCCAGCCGCCCGGCGGCGCGCACCCGCGCCATCAGCGTCTCGGCCTGGCGAATATCGGCTCGCGCCTGCGCCCGCGCCGCCTGCACCGGCTTCACCACGCCATAGACCAGCACGACCCCGGCCAGCAGCGCCGCCAGCGTCCCGACCAGCACCCGCTCGCGCGTCGACAGCCCCTGCCACCAGCTGTCGAAGCGACCCAGCGCCGCCTCGATCCGGGCGTTGCGTTTGAGCAGCACGATCATGCGCCGCGCGCCACGATGCGCAGCGTTCCGCCGGGGGCCACGACGACCTGCGCCGCGACGCCCGCTGCGGACAGGGCGGCGCGGACCCGGTCGGCCATGCCGGTTTCGGGCGATTCACAGTCGATGGTCAGCGCATTTCCTTCGAAATTCATGCTCCGCACCACCAGCACCGGCCCGATCGGGCTGAGCGCCCCGCCGACGCGCGACAGCAAGGGCACGAAGCGGTTGGTGCCGGTCGGGCGCGGCAGCAGGTCGGCGACCCGCACCATGAAATCATCGCCCCCGGTCGGCACCGCCGGCGCGGTCGTCGCGACCAGCTGCTGCAGCGCGTCGTAACGCCGCTCGGCGATCCGTTGCAGCATCAGCGTATCCGCCACCGCGATCACGCCATGCGCCAGCGCTGCCAGCCCAAGGATCATCGCGACCTTGCGCGTCGTGCTCGGCCATGCCGTCCGGCGGCGGGCATAGGCCCCCTGCCGCAAATCGATCGGCGCCGCCGCGACCCGGTCGGCCAGCGAGGCAAGCGGAAAGGCCGCGCCATCCCCCGCCATCGCTTCGGGCAAGGGATCGCCCGACGCCGCCACCTTCGGCCGCCCCGCCGCCTCCCATGCCGCCACCAGCATGGTGAGCGGCAGCGCGAATCCGGTGCCGTCGGCGGCGCGGACCAGCGCGCGCCCGGCCGTCACATCGACGCTCCACCCCTCGACCGGCACCGGCAGCATCAGCGCATCGGGCACGAACGCCGCCCCGGCGATACCCGCCGCCTCAGCGAACGCGAGCCATTCGGCCATCACCCCATGCCGGACCACCGCCACCAGATAGCGCTTGTCGCCGGCCGCATCGCCGAGCGCCAGATGCACCGCGTCGATCGGGTCGGCGATCCGGTCCTCGATCGCAAAGGGCAACGCCGCCAGCCGTTTCGCCCGGTTGGGCAGCGGCAGGTCGACGGCGAGGAGAAGGACCGATTCGGACGGCACGAGCAAGGTTGTTGCCGCCACCGTCCCATCGACTAATATGGCTTCGCCGCCCGCGACAGCCCACACGCCGGCGGCCGGACCGGCGGGGGCGGGTTCGATTGTCACAATGGCTTCATCGTGTGGACGCATTGGGGCGTGGATGCGCATCTTATTCCGAAAGTTTCGTGACACCTTGGCCGCGAACCCCGCCGCCCGCAAGGTTTCTGTCCCCGACCGCGAGGCGGGGCTGACATTGGTCGAAATGATCGTCGTGCTGGCGATCATCGCGCTGGTCGCCGCGCTGATCGTGCCCAACGTCATCAACCGCCCCGATCAGGCGCGGGTGACGACCGCCGGCACCGACATCAAGTCGATTTCCGCCGCGCTCAAAATGTACCGGCTGGACAATGGCGATTACCCGACGACGACACAGGGGCTGAAGGCATTGGTCGAGAAACCGACACAGCCGCCCGTCCCCGGCGCCTATCCGCCCGACGGCTATCTGTCGCAGATGCCGCAGGACCCATGGGGCAATCCGTACGTCTACGAATCGACCGGCGGGCGCTTTACGATCAAATCGCTCGGCAAGGACGGCAAGCCGGGTGGCGAGGGGCTGGACGCCGATATCGACGGGACGACCCGCTGAGTCAGTCCTTCCTCCGTCATTCCCGCGCAGGCGGGAATCCATTGCCGCCGACGCCTGCGATAGAGTCGCACGGTCGGTGTGTATGGCCCCCCGCCTGCGCGGGCGTGACGGACCGTGATTCCGAATCCGGCATGACCCTGATCGAAATGCTGATCGTCCTCGCCATCATCGGCGTAGCGGCGGGGGCGGTCAGCCTCGGCATCGGCAGTGCCACCCGCGCGCCGAACGTTGAAGCGGAAGCCCGCCGCCTCGCCGTCCGGCTGCAAGCGGCGGCGGACGATGCGATGCTCGGCGACCAGCTCATCGCGCTGACCACCGACACCCATGGCTATGGCTTCGCCCGGGTCGGCCCGCGCGGGCTGACGCCGATCACCGACGACGCGCTGGCATTCCATACCCTGCCAGGCGGCATGGTCATGGCACTCGACACCGCGCCACCGGTGATCCTGGGCGTCGACGGCACCGGGCAACCGCTCGGCGCGACGGTGACCGGCGGCGACCAGACTTGGCGGGTGCAGTATGACGGCGTGACCGCCCGCGCCACGAAGGTGACCCCATGATCCTCCCCGCTCCGCGGGGAGGTGGACCATGCGCAGCATGGTGGAGGGGGGTGTCCGCCCGCGTAACCGTCGCGTTGCGCCGCGACGCCCCTCCACCGGCGTGCGGCCGGTCCCCCTCCCCGCGCAGCGGGGAGGAACCACAAGCCGGCTTTTCTTTGATCGAGGCAATGGTGGCGCTGGCGGTATTGGCGATCGCCACGGTAGGGCTGATCGGCGCGGTCGAGCAGCACATCGATTCGACCCGTGGCGTCGAACGGCGCGCGATCGCGATGTGGGTCGCCGAAAACCGGCTGGCCGATCTGGAAGTGGGGACGCCGGAGGCGAATGGGGAAACGGTGGACATGCTGGGGCGGCAATGGAGCGTGGGCGTGAACCGGACCGCGACCAGCGACCCCGCGCTCGACCGGGTGACGATCACCGTCGCCCCCGTCGGCGAAGCTGCGCCCATGGCCCGGCTCGACGGCTTCCTGCGCAAGGACGCGGCATGATCGTCGTCGAACGCCTTCGCTTCCGCGAACGCTGGGTCGACTGGCTCGCCGCCGCCGCGATCGTGTCGGTCGCCTTCGCGCTCGCCGGCCTCGTCTGGCGGATCGCGGGCCACGCCGATACCGGCGCGATCACCGTGCCTTCCGAAGCGCGCGCCCGTGCGGTGACGGTCGACAGCGGCCCGGCCATCGCCTGGTCGCCCTTCGGCAGCCCGACCGCCGCCGATGCGACCTCGCCGACCGGCATTCAGGCGATCCTGAAGGGCGTCGTCTTCGCCCGCCCGGCCGAACTGTCGATCTCGTTCGTGTCGCTCGGCAACGAACCGGCCAAGCCGTACAAGGTCGGCGACGCGCTGGCTGGCGCGCAGGTGACCGAAATCCGCCGCGACCGCATCATCCTGAACAATGGCGGGCGGCTGGAATATCTCGCCTTCCCCGATCCCTTCGGTCAGGCGACGCCGACGCCGGGCACCGCCCCCGCGCCTGCGCCCGGACAGCCGCTCGCCCCGCCCGCACCCGCCGCCGCCGCCCCGCCGCCGCCATCGGCGCAGGCGGTCCTCTCGCGCCTCAACGCCACGCCGGTCGCGGGCGGCTATGCCATCGGCGCCAACGCCCCGCCGGGCATGCGGCAGGGCGATGTCGTCCAGTCGGTCAACGGCGCCGCCATGACCGACCCGTCGGCGGTCAATGCGGCCATCGCCAGCGCCGCCGCATCGGGGCAGGCGCAGGTCACCATCCTTCGCGACGGCAAGCCGATCACCGTCTCCATTCCCATCCGTTAGGGTCTTCCCCGTGCGCCACCGCTTCGCCTCCGCCTTCCTCTCCCTCGCGCTCGCCGCAACCAGCCTGTCGCCGGCTATCGCTCAGACCCAGGCCGCCGACATCGTCGTCAACATGCGCGGCGTGGAGATCGCCGACGTCGCCGATCAGATCAGCCGCATCACCGGCCGCACGCTGATCCTCGACCCTAGCGTCAAGGGGCAGGTGACCGTCACCTCCGCCGAACCGCTGTCCCCGGCGGGCGTGTGGGAGCTGTTCCAGTCGGTGCTGCGCGCCAACGGCTTCGCCGCCGTCCGCTCCGGATCGGCATGGCGCATCATTCCGCAGGCCAATGCGGTGCGCGACGGCGGGGTGCGCACGCGCGGCGTCGGCGGGCAGGAACTGACCACGCGGATGGTGCGCCTCTCGAACGTCCCCTCGGCCGATGCCGCGCGGATCGTGCGGCCGTTGGTCGCCAGCTTCGGCAGCGTCGAGCCGCTGACCCAGCCCAATGCGATCGTCGTCACCGACTATGCCGACAATGTCCGCCGGATCGAGGCGCTGGCCCGGTCGCTCGACGGCGGCGGCGGATCGACCTTCGCCACCATCACGCTGACCAACGGCAACGCCGCCGACATCGCCACCGCGATGCAGGCGGTGCTGGGCGAAGGCGGCGCGCGCGTCGCGGGCGATCCGCGCAGCAACACCATCCTCGTGCGCGGTACGCCCGCCAGCGTCGCGGAGGCGCGCCGCATCGCCCAGTCGCTCGACGCACGCGGCGGCAGCGCGACCATGTCGACCCGCGTCTTCCGCCTGAACTTCGCCGATGCCGAAAGCGTGACCGACGTGTTGCGCGGCATTCTCGGCCAGCAGCAGTCGGCGACGAATCCGGTCGCGCGCAGCCTCTCGACCGTCAGCCAGCGTAACAATGCCGGGCAGGCGCTGTCGGGCCTGATCGCCAGCGGCGGCACCAATGCCGGCGCGCTGGCCGGTGCCGCGGGTGGCCTGGGCGCCACCGGGGTTGGCGGCAGCATCAGCACCGTCGGCCAGAATCAGCAGACGACCCCGGCGCAGGGCTTCACCACTCCCGACATCACCGTCCAGCCCGCGCCCGACATCAACGCCGTCGTCGTACGCGGCACGCCGACCGCCATCGCCCAGATCGAACGCCTGATCCCCGACCTCGACGTCCGCCGCCCGCAGGTGCTGATCGAAGCCGCGATCGCGGAGATCACCGGGCAGGACGCCGAACAACTGGCGGTGCAGATCGGTACGGCGGGCGCAGCACTGACGCAGGTGAGCGGCGCCGGCACATCGTTCGACAATGGCGGCGCATCGCTCGGCCGGATCCTCGGCGTGCTGGGCGTACCCGCCGCCGGCCTACTGAGCGGCGGCCTCTCCGCCAATATCGGCATCGGCAACGATTTCTCGATCCTCGTGCAGGCACTCAGCACCTCGACCAAGGCCAATCTCCTTTCGACCCCGCAAATCACCGTGCTCGACAACAAGCTCGGCGAGTTCGTCGTGGCGCAGGAAGTGCCGTTCGTGACGGGTTCGATCCTGACCGGCAACGGCACCGCCAACCCCTACACCACCATCGAACGCAAGGACGTCGGCATTACCCTCCGCGTCCTGCCGCGCATCAATGCCGGCGACACGATCCGGCTGGAGGTGAGCCAAGAAGCATCCTCTATCGCCCCGACCCAGGTCAGTGGTGCGGCCGACATCATCACCAACAAGCGCTCAGCCAACACCACCGTCCTAGCCGACAATGGCCAGACGATCGTGCTCGGCGGCCTGACCAGCGACGATTATCAGCGGCTCCGCAGCCAGGTGCCGATCCTCGGCAGCCTTCCGGTGATCGGCGAACTGTTCAAGGGCCGCACCGAAAGCCGCCAGAAGCGCACCCTGTTCGTGTTCCTGAAACCGACCATCCTGCGCGACGGCGCGGATGCGTCGGCAGCGGCGCGCGCGCGCTACGACCGGCTGCGTCGCGACGAGGTGCTGCAGGGCGACAAGCGCAGCCTGCTCCTTAATCCCCCTGCCCCGCGCCTGACGATGGAAATCGACGGAATTTACTGAGCGGAACCACCGCACCAACCGTCACCTCGGGCTAGACCCGGGGTCCCGCTTCTCCTTCTTCGGCCGCCAAGAAGCGGGACCCCGGATAAATCCGGGCGTTGAGACGCGCCCCCGCCCCCCCGGACTTTCCTACACGCCGCGCCGCTGGCACGATGCATCCCCTGCCCGCGCCCGCACCCAACCAACCAGAACCCGCCCGACGCGCAAAACGTCACGAGTGTGAACTTAGTGAACTTTGAACGCAAAACGGGCGGCGGTCCTCAGACCACCGCCCGTCCCGACTGCGCTGGGCAGGTCGGTTACAGCGCGACGACGCCGCCGTCCTTCTTGGTGATGACGATCGTCGCCGAACGCGGACGGGTGCCCGCGGTGCCGGCCGACGTCGCGGGGATCACGCTGCTGCCGCTGGTCGGGAGCGCCGGCCAGTTGCTCGTCGGCTTGTCGAAATTGCCGCCTTCGCCCGGATGCTGGATGTTGACGAACAGCGACCGGCCGTCCGGCGTCGATTCGATGCCGGTGATCTCGCACTGGACCGGTCCGACCAGAAAGCGGCGCAGCGCGGTGCCCGGCGCCTTGCCGATGCGGGTCGTCGCGGTGCTGGTCGCCGACACGCCGGTATTGGTGATGGTGCGCGTGCCGCCATCGCCGACGCTGCCCGGCATCGCCGCCAGCATCATGCAGTTGGTGACGTCGGTGTACGCGCCGTCATCGGTCTGGATCCACAGCACCGGCGTGACCTGGCCCGACGCGTTCGACGGCTTGCCGAACCACAGCCCGTCGGGGCTGGAAAAGTCGTTGGTGGCGTCGAGGCCCGACAGGTTGATGTTGGTCGGGTCGAGGTCCGATCCCGCACCGAAGGCATAGACGTCCCAGGTGAAGCGCGTCGCCTCGGTCGTGTCGCCGGCTTCGCGCAGGCGGATGATATGGCCGTTGGCGTTGCCGGTCGAACGCGACGTGCTGTTGACCTTCGGGTCGATATAGGACCGCGGGTTGGCGGCATCGACCTGCGCCGGCGAGCGCGACGAGTTGTTGGTCAGCGTGCAGTACATCTCGCCGGTCGCCGGATTGACCGCGGTCCATTCCGGACGGTCCATCCGGGTGGCGCCCACCGCATCGCCCGCCAGACGGCAATGGGTCAGCACATCGGCCTGATCGGCGAAGGGATAGAGCGCGTTGCCGGCGGTCAGGCCGTTCTGCCCGAACACCAGCGCGATCCACTCGCCCGAACCATCGGCATTGAACCTGGCGACGTACAGCGTGCCCGAATCAAGATATTTGTCGCCGATGGCCAGCCGGTTGCTGGCGGTCGCATCCGCCGCGACCCAGGCCGTGTTCGACACGAACTTGTAGATATATTCGTTCTGCGCGTCGTCGCCCATGTAGAAGGCGGGCTTCACGCCGGCGATGGCGCGGCCGGGGCAGCAGCCCTCATGGTTCATGCGGCCGAGCGCGGTGCGCTTGCGCGGGGTCGAGGTCGGATCATAGGGATCGATCTCGACGCACCAGCCGTACTGGTTCGGCTCGTTGCGGAAATCGCCGGTGCCGCTCACCGGCTTGGTCGGGTCGATCGTCGCGTTGAACTTGCCGATCAGCGTCGCGCCGGCGGTCGCTTCGGCCGCCGTTGTCCAGCCGTAATTGCCGCTGCGCTGCGACAGGCCATAGCGGGTGAACGCCTGGGTCGACTTGGCCCCGACCAGCGCGGTGCGCTGCGCATTGTCGCCGCTGTCGCGCCGGAAATAACCCGCCCAGTTTTCCTCGCACGTCATGTAGGTGCCCCACGGCATATGGCCGTTGGCGCAGTTGTTGATCGTGCCGCGTCCCGCCGTGCCGTCGGGCGAATAGGCGGTGAACAGCAGCGCGCTGCCCTTCACCGGGCCGCTGAACACCATCGGCGTATAGGGGGTGATGCGGCGGTTCAGCGACGATCCCTGGACATAGCTCCAGCCGGCCGAGCTCTGCGTCACCTCAATGACCGACACGCCGTGGCATTCCATTTCCTTGACGACTTCGGACGTCGGCCGCGCGCCGTTGACCACCGTCTGCCCGGCGACGTGGAGATATTGTTCCGAGATATTCTCGTGGTTCATCACCAGCAGGCCGCGCGTAGAATTGTTCGCGTCGGGCGTGGTGCCGCTGGCCGCCAGCCCGAAATAGCTCATGCCGTCGTGATGATCGCCCGCGCGCGCCGAATAGCCGCTGTCGGTGCCGTTATTGGCAAAGGCCGACGTGGCGGCGTTGATCGGATCGCCCAGGCGGTACACCACGGTCGCGGTATAGTCCGACGGGATGCTGACCACATCGGCCAGGCTCTTGGCGACGGCGGTGAAGCCCAGCGCCGGCGGCGATACCGCGACGGTGATGTCGCTGCTGCTGCTCGCGCCCTTCACGTCGGTCGCGGTGTAGCGGAAGACGAGGTTGCTCGCCGCCGATACGGCCGGCGCGATGAAGGTCGCGGTGCCCGGCGTCGTGCTCGACAGGGCGACGGTCGGGCCCGACACCTGGGTAAAGGTCTGGCTGACGATCGCATTGTCGTCGGTCGCGGTCCCGGTCAGCGTGACGACCCGGCCCGCGCTGGTCGCGCCGGTCGAGGTGCCGCCGACGACCGGCGGCGTATTGTCGATGCCCTGGACCTTGTCGTCGCATGCGGCGAGCAGCGATCCGCCGAACACGGCGACCGCCGCAGTCGACGCGCCGCCGCGCAGCGCCTGGCGCCGCGAATAACGCTGGTCGACCAGGTCCTGCAGGCTCGGCCCGGTGCTCGGATTGGTTTCGATATCGCCATCGTCATAACCGATGGTCAGGTCGTTGTTCGCCATGGAGATTCCCCGCTTCGTTGGACGCCGACCGTGCCGGCACCCTCCCTGCGGCTGTCGTTGGCGCATCGCTGCGACAGGGCGGTTGCGGTTCGATGAAAGCGGCATGGCGAAACGACGACAATATGATGACTGGCTTGTGCCGCATGCGACGGCGGGCGTAGGGACAGGGCATGGCCGCCGACCCCCGCCCCGCCAATGACAGCGCGCCGATCCGGCCCAGCCTGTTCGATCGCGCGGTGGAGGCGGCCCGGCGCGATCCGACACCGCCCCCCGCGCCCCCTGCCCCGCGCGCACCCCGCCCGCCGATCGACCGCGTGTCCGCCCTGCTCGCCGTCGCGATCGTCGCCACCCCGCTCATCACCTGGGGCGGCGCGGCGATACTGACGGCACGGGCGCAGGACGAAGGCCGCGCCATCGCCCGCCGCGCCGCCCCGGTGATGGCGGAACAGGCGGCGGCCCAGCAGACGCGCGCCCTGCTGCAACAGGCATGGCGCGGGGCGCCGCTTGGCACCACGCTCGAATCGCTCGCCCGCGCCCTGCCACCGGATGCCGCGCTGCTGCGGGCGGAGCGGAATGCGGCCGGCATGATCGCGATCGAGGTCGCCGCCCCCGATCCCGACCGGTTGCTCGCCGCGCTACGGCGCGATCCGGTCCTCACCGGCCTGCGCGCCACCGCGCAGGCGCGCGCCGATGGTGACGGGCGGATGCGCGTCACGCTGGAGCAGCGCCCATGACTCCGCGCCTGCCGCTGATCGCAGCCGGCGTCGCCGCATTGCTCGCCATCCCCGCCTATGGCGCGCTGGGCGACCTCGCCGCCGCCCGCGCCGCGCGCAATGCCGCCCGGATCGACGCAGGCGCCACCATCCCGCCGCTCGCCACCGCCGACTCCGCTTTCCCGGCCGACAGCGCCGCCGACGCCCGCGCGCGCCTCGGCGCACTGGTCCGTGCCGATGCCGCCCGCGGCGGGGTGTTGATCGAAACGCTCGCCCCCGATCCCGCCGCGCCCGCACCGCTCACCCAACTGTCCCTCCGCGCGTCGGGCACCGAGAAGGCGGTGGTCGCCTTTGCCGATACGCTGGAGCGCACGCACCCGGCGATCCGGATGCGGGCATGGCGGCTGACCAGTGCGCCGGGCGGCGTGCGGCTCGATGCGACGCTGGTGGCACCATGGCGGGGCTGACCCTGCGCCAGCACGCACTCCTGGCCGGCGCGGCGCTGGTCGCGCTGACCGTGCCGCTCTGGCTGCTGCGCGAACCGGCTCCGACCGCTTCGCCGACGAATGCGCTCGCCCCGCTCGCCGCCCCCGCGCCCCCGCCGCCGCTCCGTGCCGCCTTTGCCCGCACGCTGTTCGCGCCGCCCGCCACCGACGCGCTCCCCGCCGATACGCCGGAGCTGCTGGGCGTGGTCGGTCGCCTCGGTCGCGACGCGGTGGCAATGGTCCGCGGTAGCGACGGCACCCGCACCCTGTCGCCGGGCGACAGCATCGACGGCTGGCAGTTGCGCAGCCTCGCCATCGACGCCGCCTATTTCACCCGCGGCGGGCAAAGCGCCCGCGTGCCGATGCCCGGCAGCGACGATCAGCGATAGGCGATCCGCACCCGCACATCGTTGCCGAGCGTCCGATCGGACATGGGCGGCACATAGGACGTACCCTTTTCGGAAAGGCGCAGTTCCCGTTCGCCGTGCGGTGTCATCGCCTTCGCGCTGGCGATCGGATGCTCGGCCTGATGGAACATATGGAACCGTTTGCTTTCGCAGGCGCCGACCGCCTCGAACAGGCCGATCAGCGGCCATTCCAGCAGCGTGGCCTGCGCCTTTCCCATCGATATCATCACATGGCATTGCGCCCGGATATCGCCCAGCCGCCGGTCCTCGGTCGTGGTGCCGCGCGACAGCACGATCGGCCGCAGATGCATCCCCTGCGATTGCGCCGGTGCGGTCAGGAACCAGCGCCCCTCGGGAAGGCTCGCGAACACCATCCGCCCGTCGCCGTCGATCGTGACCGGCAGGTCGTGCCCCTTGCCGTCGCTCAGCACGATCGGCACCATCCCCGCCGGTATCCGCCGCCCGCCGCGCCACAGTTCGAACCGCAGGCTTCCCTCGGGCGACAGCATCGCGCGATCCTCGGCAAAGCGGCGCTGCCCCGCGCGCAACACCTTCGCATCCAGCTTCAGCGGCTTGCCGGCGGTGACGACGATATCGGGACCGTCCGGCTGGACGTCCTGCGCCGTCGCCGGAGCCGCTACCGACAACGCCATGCCCGCCATCACCAACCGCATCACCGCACTCCCGATCGTTACGGATGCGATATCGCTTCGGGATTGCGGCGGCATGATGGTCACATCGCGACGATCCGTGTCGCCAGCCGCTCTGCCTCCGCCGCATCGTGGGTGACGTACAGGATCGGCAGGCGCAGCGCGTCGCGCAGCCGCTCGATCGTCGCCATCACCTCCTCGCGCCGCGCCCGGTCGAGCGAGGCGAGCGGCTCGTCCATCAACAGGAACCGCGCGCCCGACAGCAGCGCCCGCCCGATCGCCACCCGCTTCGCCTCACCCCCCGACAGCGTCGCCGGCCAGCGGTGAAGCAAGTCCTTCAACCCGAGCAGCGCGACCATGTCGTCATAGCCGATCGGCGGCGCGCCGCGCCCCATGCCATAGCGTAGATTGGCCGCGACCCGGCGGTGCGGGAACAGCCGCGGCTCCTGAAACACATAGCCGCAGCGCCGCACCGGCACCGGCACGTCGATCCCCGCCGCCGCATCGAACAGCGTGACGCCGCCGACCCGGACATGGCCCGCCGCCGGTCGCAGCAGCCCGGCGACCATGTTCAGCACGCTCGACTTGCCCACGCCCGACGGGCCGAACAACACCGTCAGCCCGCTATCCTGTCCGTCGTCGGGCACGACCGCACCGACCACCGCCTCGCCCAGCCGGACGGTCACGTCGATGTCAAAGGACATGGACCCTCCGCCCGCCCCGCCGCACCAGCCATTCCGACACGACCAGCGCGATCAGCGACAGCGCGACCGACATGACGGCCAGCCGCACGACGCTCGCCTCGCCGCCCGGCACCTGCAACGCGCTATAGATCGCCAGCGGCAGCGTCGCGGTCTCGCCCGGCACGTTCGATACGAAGGTGATCGTCGCGCCGAACTCGCCCAGCGCGCGGGCGAACCCCAGCACCATTCCCGCCAGCACGCCGGGCAGGCTGAGCGGCGCGGTCACGCTCCAGAACACCCGCGCCCGACTGGCGCCCAGCGTCCGCGCCACGCTTTCCAGCCGCCGATCGACGCCCTCGATCGACAGGCGGATGGCGCGTACCATCAGCGGCAGCGCCATCACCGCCGCCGCGATCGCCGCCCCGCTCCAGCGGAACAGCACGCTGACCCCGAACCACGCCTCCAGCCACCGGCCGACCGGTCCGGCCGGCGCGAACGCCAGCAGCAGCAGCCAACCGGTGACGACCGGCGGCAGCACCAGCGGCAGATGGACGATCCCGTCGATCAGCACCTTGCCCGGAAACCGCCCCCGCGCCAGCACCCAGGCGAGCGCATAGGCGACCGGCAATGCCGCCAGCATCGCCACGCCACCGATCTTGAGCGACAGCAGGACGATCGCCCATTCGGCGCCATCCGGCATCAGCGCGGGCTGAATCCGTACCGAACGAAGATCGCCTTGCCGGCCGGGCTGACCAGAAAGCGGCGGAACCGCTCGCCCTCGACATTCTGCGAAGCCTTCAGCCGGGCGATGGGATAGGTGATCGGCGGATGGCTGGCGGCCGGGAACACGCCGACCACGCGCACCTTGGTCGACGCCTTCGCATCGGTCGCGTACACAATGCCGAGCGGTGCCGCACCGCGTTCGACCAGCGCCAGCGCCGCCCGGACATTCTCCGCCCGCACCACCGACGGCGCCACGCCGTCCCATGCCCGCAACCGGGTCAGCGCCGCCTTGCCATAGCGTCCGGCGGGCACCGCATCGGGATCGGCCATCGCCAGCCGCCCGCCGCTGAGCGCCGGGCGCAGATCGACGCCCGGCCGCAAGGTCACGCGCACCCGGCTGTCGACCGGTGCGATCAGCACCAGCCGGTTGCCCAGCAGATTGACCCGGCTGCCCTTCGCCAACAGCCCGCGCCGGTCGAGATCGTCCATCCATTCGACATCGGCCGACATGAACAGGTCGGCGGGCGCCCCCGCCGCCGCCTGCCGCGCCAGCGCCGAACTGGCGGCGAAGGACAGCGTCGGGCGGACATGGCCGCGCTTTGCCCAGGCATCGGCGGCGGCGTTCATCGATTCCTGCAGGCTGGCGGCCGCCAGCACGATCGGCGGGCGCGACTGCGCGCTCGCCGGCGCGGCGAGCAACAGGCCCGCCAGCGCGAATACCAATCGCCGGATCATCGTCCCCCCTTCATCACACCGCCCGCCCGGGGCCGGCGATCAATTGCGCCCGGTCATCTGCCCGATGGCGTTGCGGCCGAAATTGGCGATCATCTCGCTCACTTCGCGCGCCTGGGCCATCGATCGTGCGCCCTGGTCGCGCAGATAGTCCGACTGGATGCGCATCACCTCGTTCAGGTCGCTGGCCTGCGCCGCCGCGCGCATCGCGCGGAATGCCTCCTGCGTATTCGCTTCCGCCTGCGACAAGATGGTCAGGCCGAGCTGCGATCCCTGCTCGGTCATCGCGCTGCCGGCGACACGCATCCGCTCGGTCGCGGCGGCGGCGGGATTCGAATCGGATTCGGCCATCGGCTGCTCCTGCTATGGATAAAATTTTCCTTAGCGCCCAACCCTCGTAGTGCCCGGAAGTTCCTGACCGACTTCCCGATTCCCACGATTCCGTGCGCAGATCGGCTGGCGGAGCGCCGATTCTGTCAGTTTCCTGACTGCCGTGAAAAAATAGTTTCGGCTCGTCCCGTACGGAAAACGCAACATCGCAGCTGCGAAATGACCTGTCGGCATTTGTACCATTTTAGAACAATGCCCTCCACATCAACGATTTTGCACCGCAGCAACGCTTCCGGAATTGTGACGAAATATGGCCTGATCGCAGCAGGTTTCGTCCGATTTGCGCCTTTCATAAATTTGCAATCGTCGTTTTTTTGGGACAGTTTGTCGCAAGAGAAAAACAGGAGGGTTGAGAGGATGCACAGCAAGTATTCGGGTCGTACGACGATCGTCACCCTCGCCGGCATGACCGCGCTGGGCTGGGCGGGTGTCGCGCTGACCGTTCAGATGGTGATGCGCATCCTCGCCTAAGGGCGTCGCTTCCCGACACAAAAAGGGCCGGCGCTTGCCATAGCGCCGGCCCTTTTCGTTTGGACGAACGGCGCCGGTTCCGCGCCGCTGTCGCCTCAGTTGTCGTCACCCATGCGCAGCGCGGCGATGAAGGCTTCCTGCGGGATGCTGACCGACCCGTATTCGCGCATCTTCGCCTTGCCCTTCTTCTGCTTGTCCAACAGCTTGCGCTTGCGGCTGGCGTCGCCGCCATAGCATTTGGCGGTCACGTCCTTGCGCATCGCGCTGATCGTCTCGCGCGCGATCACCTTTCCGCCGATCGCCGCCTGGATCGGGATCTTGAACAGGTGGCGCGGGATCAGTTCCTTCAACCGCTCCACCATGCCGCGCCCGCGCGTCTCGGCGGTGCTGCGGTGGACGATCATCGACAGCGCGTCGACCGGCTCTTCATTCACCAGGATGCTCATCTTGACGAGGTCGCCCTCGCGATAGCCGATCTGTTCGTAATCGAAGCTGGCATAGCCCTTCGACAGCGACTTCAGCCGGTCGTAGAAGTCGAACACGACCTCGTTGAGCGGCAGTTCGTACACCGCCTGCGCGCGTCCGCCGACATAGGTCAGGTTCATCTGGATGCCGCGCCGGTCCTGGCACAGCTTCAGGATACCGCCCAGATACTCGTCGGGGACATAGATCGTCGCCTGGATCCACGGCTCGCTGATCGTCTTGATCTTGTTGACGTCGGGCATGTCGGCCGGATTGTGCAGGTCGATCTGCGTGATGCCCGCCGGATCGGGATGGGTCAGCTCGATCTGGTACACCACCGACGGCGCGGTGGTGATGAGGTCGAGGTCGTATTCGCGCGTCAGCCGCTCCTGGATGATCTCCAGATGCAGCAGCCCCAGGAACCCGCAGCGGAAGCCGAAGCCCAACGCCGCCGAGCTTTCCATCTCGAAGGTGAAGCTGGCATCGTTCAGCCGCAGCTTGCTGATCGATTCGCGCAACTTGTCGAAATCGGCGGCATCGACCGGGAACAGGCCGCAGAACACCACCGACTGCACTTCCTTGAACCCCGGCAGGGGTTCGGCGGTCGGGCGCTTGGCGTCGGTGATCGTGTCGCCGACCATCGTCTGCGCCACTTCCTTGATCTGCGCGGTGATGAAGCCGATCTCGCCCGGCCCCAGGTCGGGCAGCTGCTCGATCTTCGGCCGGAACGCGCCGACCCGGTCGACCAGGTGCGTCGTGTCGGCATTCATGAACTTGATCTGCTGGCCCTTGCGGATCGACCCGTCGATCACGCGGATCAGAATGACCACGCCCAGATACGGGTCGTACCAGCTATCGACCAGCATCGCCTTGAGCGGCGCATTGATATCGCCCTTGGGCGGCGGGATATGCGCCACGATCGCGTCGAGGATCTCGTCGATGCCGATGCCCGACTTGGCCGATGCCAGCACGGCGTTCGACGTGTCGATGCCGATGATATCCTCGATCTCGGTCTTTACCCGTTCCGGTTCGGCGGCGGGCAGGTCGATCTTGTTGATGACCGGAATGATCTCATGGTCATGCTCGATCGACTGATAGACGTTCGCCAGCGTCTGCGCCTCGACTCCCTGCGCCGCATCGACCACCAGCAGCGCGCCCTCGCACGCCGCAAGGCTCCGCGACACTTCATAGGCGAAGTCGACATGCCCCGGCGTGTCCATCAGGTTCAGGACATGGCCCTTCCATTCGAGGCGCACGGTCTGCGCCTTGATGGTGATGCCGCGTTCCTTCTCGATATCCATATTGTCGAGCACCTGTGCCGACATCTCGCGCTCGGCGAGGCCGCCGGTCCGCTGGATCAGCCGGTCGGCCAGCGTCGACTTGCCATGGTCGATATGGGCGATGATCGAGAAATTACGCAGTTTGTCGAGCGGAGTGGCCACGGTCACACATTCGAAAAGAGTAGGATTGCAGCGCCCCTAGCAGCTTCCCCGCCAAAGCCAAACAGCACGACATACGAATCCCGCTTGCGGACCCCGAATCCGAGCGCTATAGGCGCGCCTCCAAGCAACGGCAGGCGCCCCGAACGGCCCGGCCGATACTCCGTCGGGGAGTAGCTCAGCCTGGTAGAGCACTGCCTTCGGGAGGCAGGGGCCGGAGGTTCGAATCCTCTCTCCCCGACCATTGGATCGTCACATATCGATATTTCGCCGCGCTGGCGGCCCGCCGTCCGGTCCGGTACGATGTCGGCCATGACGCGCCCGTTCGATCGCCCCGTCCTCCATGCCCCGCCGCTCATCCTGCGCCGTCCGGAGCCACGCGACAGCGATGCCATCGTCCGCATCTGCGGCGATGCGGAGATCGCCCGGCGGCTGGCGCGGGTGCCGCATCCCTATGGCGCGACCGACGCCGCCTTCTTCCTCGACCATGTCGTGCCGCACGAATGGGTGTGGGCGATCACGCTGGACGGCGACGATACGCTGATCGGCGTGGTTGGCCTGACGCCAGGGGACGATCCGGCCTCGGCGGAACTCGGCTATTGGCTGGCACGCGAGCACTGGGGGCGCGGCATCATGCCCCGCTCCGCCGGTGCCGTCGTCGGCTACGGCTTCGACACGCTCGGCCTGTCCACCATCACCTCGGGCTATTTCGAAGCGAACCCCGCCTCCGGCCGCGTGCTGGCCAAGCTCGGTTTCGTGGAGACCGGGCGGCAAATGGGCGACTGTCTCGCCACCGGCGCGCCCGTGTCGACGGTGCGTCTGGTCCTGCAACCGGCAGGATTCGCCTGAAACCCATTGTGCAATGCAGCATGAAGCCCCATTCTCCAACAGCGGCCGATCGACGTCGCGGTTGAAGAGGTTTCGCGCCATGCCGGCCCTGTCCGATACGATCCAGCAATTGCAGCGGATGCGCGCCGCCCATGGCAGACCGACGGTTCCCGACCGGCTGCACGACCTGACCGGCTTTGCCCCCGATCCCGGCAATCTGCGCGCGCGGGCCTATGTGCCCGAAACGCTGCGTCCCGGCGCGGCACTGGTGGTCGCTCTCCACGGCTGTACGCAGGATGCGGCGGTGTACGATCATGGCACCGGCTGGTCGACGTTGGCCGACCGCGAAGGCTTTGCCGTGCTGCTCCCCGAACAGCGCCGCGCCAACAACCCGAACCTGTGCTTCAACTGGTTCGAATCCGCCGACATCGCCCGCACCGGCGGAGAGGCGGAATCGATCGCAGCGATGATCGAGCACATGGTCGCTACCCACGCCATCGACCCGGCCCGCATATTCATCACCGGCCTCTCGGCGGGCGGTGCAATGACCGCCGTGATGCTCGCGACCTGGCCCGAAACATTCGCGGCGGGCGCGATCATCGGCGGCCTGCCCTATGGCACCGCCCTCGGCGTCCGTGCCGCGCTGGAGCGGATGCGCGGGATCGCCGCCGCCGATACGCTCGCCATCGCCCCCGGCCCCCGCATGCCGCGCGTCGCCATCTGGCATGGCACCGCCGACCCGACCGTCGTGATCGCCAACAGCGACGCGCTGGTCCGGCAATGGCGTGACGTCCACGCGCTGCCGGCGGAACCGCGCAAGGGCGCAAACGGCCCCAACTGGTCGCACCGCGCATGGTGCGATCCGCACGGCAATCCCCTGGTCGAGGAATGGCGCATCACCGGCATGGGGCACGGCGTCCCCGTCGACAGCCGCAGCGGCATCGGCGCGACCGGCCCGTTCATGCTCGACGTCGGCCTGTCGAGCACCTTGGAGATCGCGCGCAGTTGGGGACTGGTCGCCGCCGAACCGACACAGGCGTCCGCGCCACCCTCGCCCAGGCTCGAGCGCCTGACGCCGGAACCTCCGGCGGTGCCGGGCAACGGCGTCCAGGCGACGATCGAAAAGGCCCTGCGCGCCGCCGGCCTGCTGCGCTGACGCCTTGTCGGTAAGCGGACGGCACGGCACAGTCCGGCCGTGCTCAC
>NZ_LQQO01000057.1 GCF_001619955.1 Sphingomonas hankookensis
GTTGAACGACGGCTCGTGCATCCGGCTGCGACCGGAGTATCCGGGGCATGTGTGGGCGTATGACTTCGTCGAAGCGCGGACGCATGACGGGCGCAAGTTCCGGATACTGACCATCATCGATGAGGCCAGCAGGGAATGCCTGGCACTGGTCGTCGCGCGCCAGCTTCGACACGAAGACGTGCTGGCAGCGCTTGCCGACCTGTTCATCGCGAGGGGTCCGCCCGCGCATATCAGATCAGATAACGGCAGCGAGTTCATCGCTACCGCGGTTCAGAAATGGCTCGGGCAGGTTGGCGTGAAGACGCTGTACATCGTGCCGGGTTCGCCGTGGGAGAATGGCTACAACGAGAGCTTCAACGGCTCGCTGCGCGATGAGCTGCTCAACGGCGAGATCTTCTACAGCCTCGCTGAAGCAAGGGTACTGATCGAGGCGTGGCGCCGTCACTACAACACCGTCCGGCCGCACAGCAGCCTGGGCTATCGGCCGCCCGCACCACAAGCGGCGACACCGCCATTGCCGGCCTCCGGTTCCGCTTCGCTCCACCTACGACCGGCAATGGCGGCGGAGACGACAATGCACTAACTAATAACCCGGACCACCCGATGGGGGCTGCTCA
>NZ_LQQO01000058.1 GCF_001619955.1 Sphingomonas hankookensis
TGACCTGCTGCCGGTTTTCTGGACCGCTTGGAGCTGGAAAATTCCAGTTATGAAGGAGGGCCAAGGAAGCGGAGCGAGCGATGAAGAGGTCGAAGTTTTCGGAGGCGCAGATCGCCTTCGTGCTGAAGCAGGCCGAGGACGGCACGAGTGTTGGCGAGGTGTGCCGCAAAACCGGGATCAGCGAAGCGACGTTCTACGCCTGGCGCAAGAAGTATGCAGGGCTGATGCCGTCGGAGATGCGGCGGCTGCGCCAGCTTGAGGAAGAGAATGCCAAGCTGAAGCGGTTGGTCGCTGACCTGAGTCTCGACAAGGCGATGTTACAGGATGTCGTCTCGCGAAAGCTCTGAGGCCTGACCGGCGCCGGCAGCTCGTCGACGATGTTCGCAGCACCTGGCAGGTCAGCATCAGGCGGGCCTGCGGGGTGCTCCGGGCGGAGCGGTCGAGCTACCACTATCGTGGGTGCCGCGCAGATCAGGCCGACCTGAAGAAGCGGATGAAGGAGATCGCCGAGACGCGGGTACGATATGGCTATCGCCGTATCCACGTGCTGCTCCGGCGCGAGGGCTGGGACGTGAACGCAAAACGTGTCTATCGGCTTTACAAGGAGTTGGGGCTGCAACTGCGGCACAAACCGCCGAAGCGTCGGGTGAAGGCGAAGCTGAGAGAAGGCCGCTGCGCGGCATCTTGTTCGAATGAGGTGTGGGCCATGGACTTCGTCCATGACCAGCTCGCGACGGGGCCGAAGCTGCGTATCCTGACGGTGGTAGACACCTTCAGCCGGTTCTCGCCGGCGGTGGTGCCGCGGTTCAGCTTCCGGGCGCCGGACGTCGTAGAGGTGCTTGAACGGGTGTGCGGCGAGATGGGATATCCGGTGTCGATCCGCGTTGACCAGGGCAGCGAGTTCATCTCGCGCGACCTGGATCTGTGGGCGTACACTCGCGGTGTCACGCTGGACTTCAGCCGACCGGGCAAGCCGACGGACAATGCGTTCATCGAGTCCTTCAACGGCAAGTTCCGAGCGGAGTGCCTGAACCAGCACTGGTTCATGAGCCTCGACGACGCGGTACGAAAATGCGAGGCTTGGCGCAGAGACTACAACGAGGTGAGACCGCATAGCGCGATTGGCAACAAAACGCCGATATCTCTGGTAAACCGGTCAGCGGCACATGGCCCGCCGCTGCCGGCAGATGCTGGATGACGCCCAGCCAAGTGGTCCAGGAACGGGTAGCAGCTCA
>NZ_LQQO01000059.1 GCF_001619955.1 Sphingomonas hankookensis
GGCGGTGGAAGCGGCCGTGCGCGAAGCATTGCTAGGGGGTCCTTTTTGGACGCCGATTGACAGCTGGTGCAAGGTGGCCAAAGAAAATGTGATCGCGAGGCAGATGGCTCTCGCCAAGTTCAAGCTCGGGGACCTTGGCATCGAAGGCGGCGTAGGCCTCCGCGCGGTATACCTCTGCGGCCCTCCCGGCGTCGACGGCTCGTACGACGCGGTGCGGCGTTATG
>NZ_LQQO01000060.1 GCF_001619955.1 Sphingomonas hankookensis
CCCTGGACCCCCGCCTGCGCGGGGGTACGGTCTCGCGAACGATCCCGACATGGCCAGCACCTGCGGCCCCCCCGCCCGCGCGGGGGTACGGCAGGATCGAGGATCACCCCCGTACCCCGGCCTGCACCGGAGTACGTCAACCGTTGGTCTGCGACGTCAACCTCGCCGCCAACCCCCGCCCCGAAACCCACGCCCCCTCGACCCGCTGCGCGACCAGC
>NZ_LQQO01000061.1 GCF_001619955.1 Sphingomonas hankookensis
GAACCGCTCCAGGAGTGCCGGCACGTCGCTGCCTTTCACCTGATGCCGCGAGATCCGCTCGCCGCGACCCGGCGACAGCGACGTCACCAGCCAGGTGGAGCGGCTCAGCTCCAGCGACACGAAGATTGCGTTCAGCTGCGTGCTGACGGCGGCATGGCATGAGACGGACACGGGCACGGGCAACCTCCTTCACGACAAAGCGGGAAGGTCAGTCTGCCTCAACCGGCGCCAGCCCGCGCCCATGGGATCTTTTTCGTGGCCAAAGTTCACTAAGTTCACACTCGTGCGCGTTTTGCGTTGGGCGTTGGGTGGTGGGTCGGAGATGGTCGGAGAAGAAGAAGCGGGACCCCGGGTCTGGCCCGGGGTGACGTGGGAGGTTGGCGGATGGGAAGGATCGGGACGTTGAGTTTAGCGTAGCGGGTTGGTTGTAGGAAAGTGGGCTAGCCCGTTGCCGTTGCTCTTGGGACGTACCCCCGCGCAGGCGGGGGGCCAGGGTTTTTGGACGCCGGCGTTGCGTTTGAGGTTCTGGATCCCCGCCTACGCGGGGATACGGACAAGGCTTTTCCGGACGGGCAATGCCTTGCATTCCGGATTTGCGCCTTCGCAGGGATACGAAGGAAGCCGGGGCGTTCGTGGACGCCCCCCTCCACCGTCCTGCGGACGGTCCCCCTCCCGCGGAGCGGGGAGGATCGGGGTTGCGCGACGTGCAGGCCGCGGCGCGTCTGTCGATGCCCCTATATATAGAGTCTGTCGGCCGTGCTCCGGAACGCCGAAACCCCCGGTGACCGTGATGGTCACCGGGGGCTGGCCCGTTGCCGGGAGTCCCGCCGCCGCCGCCTTCATCAAGGGGGAACGGCGGCGGCGGAGCCCGATTAGCCGAGCAGCTTCAGCACGCCCTGCTGCGACTGGTTGGCCTGCGCCAGCATCGCGGTCGAGGCCTGGCCGAGGATCTGCGCCTTGGCGAGCGCCGTCGATTCCGCCGAGAAGTCGGTGTCTTCGATGCGGCTGCGCGCTTCCTGCAGGTTCGACGAGGTGGTCGTCAGGTTGTTGACGGTGACCTGCAGACGGTTCTGCACCGCACCGAGGTCGCCGCGGATCGCCGAGACCTTGTCGAGCGCCTTGTCGATGGCGTTCATCGCCACCGCGGCATTCGCCTGGGTCGAGACGTTCAGCGCGCCGCCGACCGTATCGGCCGAGCCGCCCTGGGCCGACAGGCCGACCTTGGCGAGCGAGCCGGTCGGACCGCCCGAACCTTCGACGCGGATTTCCGCACCGGTGTCCGACTTCAGCTCGACACGACCACGCAGGGTCAGGCCGGTGGCGATCGCGCCGGTCGAGGCACCGCCGTCATCGCCCTTCATGTCGATGACCAAGCCCGCCGAGGTACCGCCGGTGCCGTCCTTCAGCGTGATGTCGTTGCCGGTCGACGAGGTGAGGATCAGGTTGCCCTTCTCGTCACTCGACGCGACCAGGCCGCTGATGCCGGCACCGTTGATGTTCTTCACCACGTCCGACATCGACATACCGCTAACACCGTCCGAGTCGCTAAGCGTCACCGTCGAACCGTTGACAACCAAGGTGTTGGAGGCAACGATCTTCCCGGCTGCCAGTGCAACGGTCGCCTTGGTCGTAGCGGTTGCGGTGACACCCGACTTGTCGCTGACGGCGTTGATCGCGGCGGCCTTCGATGCGGCCGATGCGTCGTTCGAGGCACCCACGGCAACGCCGTTGATCTTCACGTCGTCGGTAACGGAGAGTGCAGTATCGCCGACAGCGGTACCTTTTACGCCTTCATTCGAGGTGGTTTCGTTCAAGCCGAGCGCGGTCAAGCTCGCCGCTGCGCCAGTCGCGCTGCGCTTGATGTCGATCGCTTCGCCGGTCGAGCTCTGCAGGGCGACGAAGCCGCCATAGGTGCCGTTGGTGAAGCCCGCCTTGCCCGCTGCTGAACCGGCGATTTCAATCGTTTTTCCGGTGTCGTTCGACAGGACGATCTTGCCTTCGCTGTCGAGCTGCGCGCTGATGCCGCCCACGTCGCGGTTGATCTTGTCGACCAGTTCCTGGCCGTTGGCGCCGGTGATGTCGACGGCTGCGTTCGCACCGACCTTGATGGTCAGGCTGCCGGTCGCGGTGATGCCGCCCGCCGCGATCGGACCGCCTGACAGAGTGTTATATGCCTTGGCCGACACGCCGGTCTGGCCGGTGTTGCCATTGATGCTGGCAGCGGTCGTTTCGGCGTCAGCCGTGGTCAAGGCAGTGCCGAGCGCGTTCTTGCCGTTGAACTGTACGTCGCCGACCGCGACGGACGCGGCGTTGATGCGGCCGGTGGTCGCCTGGCCTTCGACACGGTAGCCGTTCAGGCCGAGCGCGGTGGCCGAGGTGCTGGTGAGGCTGACCGAAGTGGTCTGGCCGGCCTGCGAACCGGTCTGCAGCGTCACGGCCTTCACCGTGCCGTCGAGCAGGTTGATGCCGTTGAAGTTGGTCTTGTTCGCGATGTCGTTGATCTGCGCGGTCAGCTGACCGACTTCCGATTGGAGCGACTTGCGTTCCGCCGAACCCAGCGTGCCGTTGGCCGCCTGCCCAGCCAGTTCCTTCATGCGCTGCAGCATGTTGGTGACTTCGCCCAGCGCGCCTTCGGCGGTCTGCGCCATCGAGATGCCGTCGTTCGCGTTGCGTGCGGCGACTGCCATGGTCTTGATCTGGCTGGTCATGCGGCTGGCGATGGCGAGGCCGGCGGCGTCGTCCTTGGCCGAGTTGATACGCTTGCCGGTCGACAGGCGCTCCATCGAAGCCTTCAGGGCGTCGTTGGCAGCGGACGAGGCGTTGGCGGCGCGGAGCGATCCGATGTTGGATCCGATAACGGTCATTGGGTGTGTCCTCCAGTCTGACTTCCAGCGCCCCGCGTCCCCCCTTGAAGCGATCGGGATCGAAGCTGCTGCCCGGAGAAACGGCACGCAGCGGACCGGGTTAAGGAAAAAAGTTCCGGCATTTTGCGGCCCCTCGCGCGCGCACGAGGGCGTACGCGGAGTACAGAGCCGAATCGGGGTGGATTTTACCGGCCGTTAACCATTTGCCGGCAAAAGGGTGCCGTTCAGGGGGAATGTCCGAAACGATGCGCTCGATCTATCCATCCGCTGCCGTGCTTGGCGCCAAGTTCACGCTGGTTTCGTCGCTGCGTGCGCAGGGCTTCGCCCTGGCCAATGCCGGACAGAAGCCGGGGCCGAACGACGTGTTCCTGGTCATGGAAGGCGAAGTGCCGCCGATCGCGGCGCGCACGCTGGTGCTGGCCGATGGTCCCGCCGCCGCGACGCCGTTTGCGGACGGCCGCCCGGCCCGCCTGTCCTATTCGCATGCCGATACCGAACTGGCCCATGCCTTTGCCGCAGCCCTGCTGTGCGGCCGGCACGAGGCGGTCGCCGCCGATCCGGAAAGCCTGGCCCTTCAGGCGCTGGCCCGCCGCGTCGCCGGCGCCGACATCACCGTGCTGGTCAACGGCCCGACCGGCACCGGCAAGGAAGTGCTGGCCCGCACCATCCACGCCGAAAGCGCCCGCGCCGACGGCCCGTTCGTCGCGATCAACTGCGCGGCGCTGCCCGAAACCATGCTCGAAGCGATGCTGTTCGGCCATGTGAAGGGCGCGTTCACCGGCGCGGGTGCGGCGGGCGAAGGCTTTTTCCGCGCGGCCCATGGCGGCACGCTGCTGCTCGACGAGATCGCGGAAATGCCGCTGCCGCTGCAGGCGAAGCTGCTGCGCGTGTTGCAGGAACGCGAAGTCGTGCCGATCGGCGCGACCCAGGCCGAGGCGGTCGATGTCCGCGTCGTCGCCTGCGCCAATCGCGACCTGCAGGACGAAGTCGCCGCCGGCCGCTTCCGCGCCGATCTTTACTACCGCCTCAGCGTCTTCCCGCTGACCACCCGCGCGCTGGCCGACCGGCCGGGCGACATCGCTGCGCTCGCTGCCGCGATGGTGGTGCGCCATGCGGGCATGCGTTCGACGCTGCCGTGGATTTCGGACGAGGCGCTGGCGATGCTCGGCCGCCACGACTGGCCGGGCAATGCCCGCGAGCTGGAAAATGTGATCCAGCGCGCGCTGCTGCTGGGCATGGGCGACCGGATCGAGGCGCACGATATCGTGTTCGATCGCGCCAGCACCTCCGCCGCCGCCGCTGCCCCGCGCGCGGTCGAGCCGGTGGCGGCGACGCTGACCAACATCGTCCAGATCCACGAGTTCGCGGCGATCCGCCGCACGCTGGAGGAATGCGGCGGCAACCGGATCGAGACCGCCCGCCGGCTGGGCATTTCGGAGCGTACGCTGCGCTACCGCCTCGCCAAGGCGCGTGAGGCCGGCGAGCTGCTGGCCGCTTCGGCGACCCAGTCGATGGCGGCGTCGGCATGAGCGGCGTCGGCGGTGTCGGCGGCGCGATGGGCGTCGACCGGGTGATGGCGCTGCGCGCGCAGATCCTCGAGCGCAACCAGGCGCTGTCCAAGGCGAATGCGCAGGTCGCGGCCGCCCCGGTGCAGGCCGAACCGGCGAAGCCGACCAGCTTCGTCGAGGCGATGGGCGACGCGCTGAAGGGCGTGAACGCGCAGCAGAACAAGGCGAGCGAATTGTCGGCGATGTACGAACGCGGCGAGACCGTGGACATCGCCAAGGTGATGATGGCGCGCCAGCAGGCATCGGTCGGCTTCGAAGCCACGATGCAGGTCAGGAACAAACTCTTGTCCGCCTACAAGGACATCATGAGCATGCCGGTCTGATATGGAAAACGCTCTCGCCACCACCGGTGCAGGCGGCGTTCCCGCCCCCGCCCCCGCAGCGCCCGCCAAATTCGCTAACCCGCTGACCCAGATCGGCGGGCTGATGAAGCAACCCGCCGTCAAGCGCAGCCTGCCGATGATCTTCGTCGTCGGGCTGGTGCTGTCGGCGGCGCTGGCGTGGATGGCGCTCGCCACTCCGCCGCAGCGCACGTTGTTCCCGTCGCTGCCCGACAGCGACAAGCAGGCGGTCGTCGACGCGCTGGGCGCGGCGAAGATCAGCAGCAGCGTGGACGATTCGGGCGGCATCACCGTCGCCGAGGACGATTATCACCGCGCGCGGATTTTGCTGGCCGGACAGGGCCTGCCCAAGGCGGCGCCGGGCGGCTATGCGATCCTCGACCAGCTGCCGATGGGCGTGTCGCGCGCCGTCGAGGGCGAGCGGCTGCGCCAGGCGCGCGAGACCGAACTGGCCAAGTCGATCGGCGAGATCGAATCGGTGGCGGATGCGCGCGTCCACCTGGCGATGCCCGAAAGCTCGGTGTTCGTGCGCGACAATGCGCAGCCCTCCGCCTCGGTCATCGTCCGCCTCGAACCCGGCCGCAGCCTGACCCAGGCGCAGGTCCGTTCGATCGTCAACCTCGTCGCCTCCTCGATGCCGGGGATGAAGGCCGATCAGGTGACGATCATCGACCAGATGGGCGCGCTGCTGAGCAAGCCGACCGACGGGTCGGAAGGATCGACCCTGTCGGACGAGCGGATCGATTATCAGCGCCGTATCGAGGACAAGTATCGCGCGCAGCTCAACACGCTGCTGACCCCGCTGCTGGGCGCCGGCAATTTCTCGGCCGAGATCCAGGCCGATGTCGATCTGGACCAGAGCCAGGCGACGCGCGAAAGCTATGACAAGCAGGGCGTCGTCCGCGCCGAACAGGGCAACTGGGCCGGCAACACGCCCGGCGAAACCGCCCCCGGCGGCGTGCCCGGCGCGCTGAGCAACACCCCGCCCGCCGCCTCCACGCTGGCGACCGCGACCCCGGGTCCGGCGGGTGCGACGGTGCAGCCCGGCACCGCGCCCGGCGCCACCCCGCCGGTCAAGACCACCGAGAATTTCAGCCGCGCCTATGACCTGGGCAAGGAAGTGTCGGTGACCCGCGCCGCGCCGGGATCGATCCGTCGCCTGTCGGTCGCCGTGCTGCTGCGCGAACCCGAAGGCGCCAAGCCGCGTACCCCGGCCGAAATCCAGCAGATCAACGACCTCGTGAAGGCGGCGGTCGGCTATAACCAGCAGCGCCAGGACACGGTGACGGTCATCAGCCGCAAGTTCTCGCCCGAGGCGGTCGCCGGCGACGTCGCCCGCCCGTGGTACGATGCCGACTGGGTGCCGATGGCGGCGCGCAACGGCACCGCGCTCATCATCGCGCTGCTGGTGCTTTTCATGGGCGTCCGCCCGATGGTCAAGGCGATCAACGAGCGGCGCAAGGCCGATGCCGCCGCCGAGACCGCCCGCGTCGCCGCCGCCGAAGCTGCCGCGCAGGCCGCGCTCAACGCCCCCGCCGGACCAGCGCCGGTCAGCATGGAGATGCTGGAAACCGCGCAGAATTACGACGACCGGGTCGGCCTCGTCCGTGGCTTCACGCGCGACAATCCGACGCGCGCCGCGCTCGCCATTCGTGACATGATCCAGTCGGATACCAAGCAGTGAACGCCCCCGTCCGTATCCAGAGCGGCGTCGAGCGCGCCGCCGTCCTGATGATGCTGGTCGGCGAGGAGGAAGCCGCCGCCATCCTGCAGAAGCTGGAACCCGAAGAGGTGCAGCAGCTGGGCAAGGCGATGTTCAGCGTCGCCGATGTCAGCGAGGACGAGGTGTCGGTGGTGCTCGACGATTTCGTCGAGAAGGCGCGCGAGCGCACCACGGTCGGCTTCGATCCGCGCCCGCACATCGAAACGGTGATGAACAAGGCGCTGGGCCAGGACAAGGCGGAGAGCGTGCTGGCCAAGATCACGCCGGTCGAGACCGCGTGCCAGATCGAGCTGCTCGACTGGATGGATGCGGCCGAGATCGTCAGCCTGATCAAGGACGAGCATCCGCAGATCGCTGCCGTCCTGCTCGCCAACCTCGACCCGAGCGTCGCGGCGCAGGTGCTCGAAGGACTGCCCGAAGCGTCGCAGCCGCAGATTCTGCACCGTATCGCCAAGCTGGGCCCGATCACGCCCGAGGCGATCGATACGCTGAAGTCGATGGTCGCGCGCCGCTCGACCGGTCGCACCAGCGGCACCGGCGTGCAGCTGGGCGGGGCGAAGGATGCCGCGAAAATCCTGTCGTCGGGCCGCAAGGCGACCGAGACGCGGGTCATGCCCAAGCTGGCCAAGATCGACCGCGACATCGCCCGCCAGATCGAGGACCAGCTGTTCGTCTTCGACAATCTGCTGGAGATGGACGACAAGAATCTGGGCGTACTGATCCGCAACGTCGACAGCGACCTGCTGGTCCGGGCGCTCAAGGGCGTGGACGAGAATGCGCGCAACCGCTTCCTCGGCTGCATGTCGGCGCGCGCCGCCGACGGCATTCGCGACGAGATGGAGGCACGCGGCCCGATGAAGCTGGCCGAGGTGCTCGATGCGCAGAAAGGCGTCATCACCGTCGCGCGCAACCTGGCCAAGGACGGGACGATCATGATGGGCGGCGGCGACGACGATTATGTTTGAGAGCGCCGCCTCCCCCGCCCCCGCCAACGGCTTCGTCGCCGGCTTCGCCAGCCGCCATGTCGCGGCGGCGGACATCCTGGCCCGCGCCTTCGGTACGCCCGATCCGTTCGCGGCGACCGGCGTCGTGCCGGTTCGTCCGGCCGATTCCGGCGCGACCGCCGCTGCCCAGCAGCCGGTCGGCCCGAAGCATTTCCGCCCGGCCGATCCCGATGCCAACCCGACCGAGGGATGGGACCCGTTCAGCGCGGTGGTGGACGACAGCGTCCACGCGCTCGATCCGGTCGCAGAGGCGCATGCGGCGGGCTATGCCGAGGGGCTGGCCGCGGCGGCCGCTGCCAGCCAGTCCGACACGGCGCGCGACCATGCGCTGCTGGCGAAGCTGGCCGAAGCGCTGGGCGCCGCGACCCATATCGACCGCGAGGCGATGGCCGCGCGGCTGCGCGAGACGGTGCTGACGCTGGTGCGGCAGATCGTGGGCGAGGTCGGCGTATCGGCCAACCACCTGATCGAACGGATCGACGCCGCCGCCGACCTGCTGGCCGATGGCGCCGAATCCGCGATCCTGCGCATGCACGAAGCGGATGTGCCGCTGGTCGAGGGCAAGCTGCCCAAGGCGGTGTTCCCGGTCGCCGACGCCCATGTCGAGCGCGGCGGCTTCATCCTCGAATCCGCCTCGACCGTGGTCGAGGATGGCCCGTCGCTGTGGCTGGAACAGCTTGGCGCGGAAATCGAAACCGTACCGGTGCCCCGCTGATGCTGAACCGTTTCGCCGAAAACTATCTGGGCGCGCTGGCCCCGACCGACTTCCGTCCGCGCGCGCGGGTGGCGGGCAAGCTCGCCAGCTATGACGGGCTGTTGATGGAAGCGGTCGGGCTGTCGCTACCGGTCGGGACCGTGTGCCAGGTCGGCACCGGCGATGGCGGCATGGTCGAGGCGGAGGCAATCGGTTTCCGCAACGGCCGGACGCTGATGATGAACCTGGGCGGCCCGGCACCGCTGCTGCCCGGTGCGCTGGTGCGGCCGGGCGACAAGCCGGGCGAGGCCGAGGTCGGCGACGCGATGCTCGGCCGGGTGGTCGATGGCGCGGGCAAGCCGATCGACGGCAAGGGGCCGATCCGGGGTGCGGGCCGCTGGCCGCTCGCGGGGCGTATCCAGTCGCCGCTGGACCGGGGCCGCGTGCTGGAGCCGATGGATGTCGGCGTGCGCGCGATCAACGGGCTGCTGACCATCGGTCAGGGCCAGCGCGTCGGCATCATGGCTGGCTCCGGCGTCGGCAAGTCGGTGCTGCTGGGCATGATGGTCCGCGCCGCCAAGGCCGACGTGATCGTCGTCGGGCTGATCGGCGAGCGCAGCCGCGAGGTGTCCGACTTCCTCGAAACCAAGCTGAAGGGCGATGCGCGGGCGCGGTCGGTCGTGGTCGCGGTGCCGGCCAATCATTCGCCCGTGCTGCGCATCCGCGGGGCGCTGCGCGCGACCGCGATTGCCGAGGCGTTTCGCGAACAGGGCAAGAAGGTCCTGCTCATCATCGATTCGCTGACCCGCGTCGCCCATGCCGGCCGTGAGATCGGGCTGGCGCTGGGCGAGCCGGCGTCGGCACGCGGCTATCCGCCCTCGGCCATCGCGATGCTGCCGGGGCTGATCGAGCGGGCGGGCACCTGCGTGCGCACCGGCGGGTCGATCACGGCGATCTATACCGTGCTGGCCGATGGCGACGATAACAGCGATCCGGTGGTCGATTCGGCGCGCTCGATCCTCGATGGGCATATCGTGCTGAGCCGTCAGCTGGCCGAGCGCGGCGTCTATCCGGCGATCGACCTGGGACCCTCGGTCAGCCGGGTGATGACCGACATTGCCGACAAGCCGCATCTGGCCGCCGCGCGGGTGCTGCGCCGGCATCTGGCGACGTATGAGGAAAATCGCGATCTGGTGCTGATGGGCGCCTATCGCCCCGGCACCGATCCGGCGATCGACGGGGCGCTGGCGGCGCATCCGGCGGTCATGGAATATGTGAAGCAGGATTCGGACGAGGTCGTGTCGCTGGACGATGCCGTCGCCGAGCTGGTGGGTGTGTTCGGTGGCTGAAAAGGCCAAGCGCCTCGCCCGCGTGCTGCGCGTGCGCACCATGCAGCTGAACCTGACGCAAGCCGAGGAGGCGCGCGCCGCCGCCCGCGTGGCGGAAGAGATCGCGCTGCGCGACCGTATCCTCAATCTGGCGCAGGCGGTGTCGCCGGTGCCGACGCCGAGCGCCAGCGCACAGACGCTGGGCGCCGCCGCCCATTATCGCGAAAAGCTGCATGCGACCGCGCGGGTGGTCGAGCATCGCGTGGCGCAGGCCGATGACGGCCTGACCCGCGCCCGGTCGGCGACGATGGCCGCCAAGCGCGACCAGAGCGCGGTCGAAAAGCTGCTGGAGCGCGCCCATGCCGCCCGCGCGCTGCGGGAATTGCGCGCGCTGGAAAACGCGCCGCCGGTCCGTCGGCCCAATCGGCACGATCCTTGCTGATCGACCGGTCGAACGCTTGACGGATCGACCTATGCAGCTTCTCTCGGCCCTTTCCAGCACCACCTCCCCGCTTGCGATGCAGGTGATGCCGCTTGTCGGATCGCCGGCGGGCGACTTCGCCGCGTTGATCGCGGACATGGTGCCGGCGGGGGATGCGGCAGTTGCGACCGGCCCGGTCGAGCGGCAGGCGGCTGCCCTGGGCGGCAACGGATTGCCGGTGGCGATTGCCGCCCCGGTCGCCTTGGTCGAGATGCCCGTCGTCGCGGCACCCGCGGTCACGCCGCCCCTGCCGGCCTCGGCGACCGAGGCGGTGCTGATGCTCCCGGTCGAGGCGGACGCGCCCGTCGCCAAGCCGGCGGTCGCGCCGGTGCTGGCGGCGACGGCAGCGATCGGCGTGCTGGCGAGCGTGTTGCCTGAGGAAGAGACGGTCGAAGCCCCGCCGCGTACCGAGGATGTCGCGCTGCGTACCCTGCCGATGCCGGTGCCGACCCGCTTCGCCGCACCCCAGCCGCGTGTGAAGCGGTCTGAAACCCCGCCGCACGACGCAGTGCCGCTTCCCGGCGAGGACGAGGCGGACGAACCGGACCAGCCGGCGGCACAGGGCGAAGTGGCTCTGCCCGCGCCCCAGCCGACGCCCGAGCCGGGGGAGGCAATCCTCCTGCCGCCCGCCCCGCCGATCGCCGAACGGCCAGTGCCGGCGCGGCAGGACGCAACGGCGGCGGTGGTCATCGAACAGGGGCAGGTCGTCGCGGCGGAACCCGCTGCCGCGACTCCACCGATGCGGATGGCGAAACGGGGTGCCGCTGCGGCTCCCGCTATGGCGCAGGTGCCTGCCCCACCGACCGGCACCGCCGATCCGACCGTGGGCGTTGTGACGCCGCTCGACACCGACCGAGTCGTGCCGGTCCATGTCGTCGTGCCGCAAGCAACCGACGACGCCGCACCGATGGCGGCGAAGCCGGTTGCCGGCGATGCCGCACCGCCTGCGCGGCCGGGCGTGTCGGCAGCGCAGATGCCCCTGCAATCCGTCGCATCGCGCGATGCCGTCGATACCCGACCGGTCGCGTCGCCGGTCGTGTCCGCAACATCGGCGCCTGCCGTGTCGCCTGCGCCCTCTGCCGACGCCCAAGCGGTTGCCTCCCCCGTTTCCGACGCGGCGGACATGGTCGCGGTCGCGGTCGAGTCGATGCCGTTGCGCCAGCCGCCGGCCGACCTCGCCGCACCGCGCACGCGTCCGTTGGTCGCGACCGACGGCAGTCGCCCGCCCGAGGCTGCGCGTTCGGCATCGATCCCGGCTCGCCCGGTCGTGCTGCCGAGCGAGGCCGTCGCCATTCCGCAAGCCGTTCCGGGCGACGTGATCCAACCACGGCCGACGCCGTCCCTCGTCGCTGATCCGATCGCGATAGCCGTGCGACCGGCGGGCACTGCGGCGGGCGAGGCGATCGTGGCATCGGTTCCGTTGCCGGATGCCCCGGAGCTTCGTCCGGTGGTCACTGACGCCGTTGTCGCCGATATTGCCGTTGAAGCCCGACGCACTGCCCCAACCCTCCGCCCGTTGGCGGAAACGACGCCCGCGTCCGTGCCGCCGGTCGCACGTGCCGAATCGCAGCCGATCAGGTCCGCTATGCCGGCAACGGCATCGCTGCCGGACGCCACGCCGGTTACGTCGCGCGAAGCCGTGCAGGCCGATCGCGCGCCGATCAACGGCGAAGCCGCCGCCTCGGTCACGCTGGTCGCCGCGCCCGCAGCGCAGCCGGTCCCGAACAGCGCGCCGGTCACCCGCCTCGCGCCCGCCCAGCCGAGCGATACCGCGCCGGTGGTTGGGGTGACGGTCGATGGCACGACCGTCCACGCTGCGATCGATGCGCCGACCGTCGCGCCGGCAACGCCCCCGGTCATGCGCGTCGCGCGGACCCAGCCGAGCGATACCGCTCCGGTGGTCGAGGCGAAGGTCGACGGTACGACCGTCCGCCATGCCGTCGATGCGCCGGCCGCCGCACCCGCGACGACGCCAATCACCCGCCTCGCCCCCGCTCCGGTGCCGGATGCCGTGGCAGCGATCGACGTGGCACCGGTCGATGCCGACACGCTCGCCCCGCGCCCGCGGCGCGACGACGACCTGTCGGTTCCGACGACCGGCGCGCCGCAAGCCGCCGACGCCGCCGTGCTGCGTCCGGTCGCGCCCACGTCGCACGCCGCCCAGCCGACGCTCGACACCCGCCAGCCGCAATGGGTCGAGGGGATGATCGACCGCATCCAGACGCTGCGCGAATCGAGCGCCAGCAATAGCGGCGAAACGCGCATCCGCCTGTCGCCGGACGCTCTGGGCGATGTCGAGGTGGCGGTGCGGATGGGTGATGACGGCAAGCTGCATGTCCACTTCGCCAGCGACAATGCCGATGCCGGACGCCTGCTGGCCGAAGCGCAGCCGCGCCTGGTCCAGATGGCCGAGGCGCGCGGGCTGAAGCTGGGCGGCATGCAGGTCGATGTCGGATCGCAGCAATCGCAGCGCCAGGCGCAGGACCAGGGCAATCCCGCCCCCCGCGCGCCACGCCCCGCCACCACACAAGCAAACACGCAAACCACCCGATCCGATGATCGTATCGCCTGAGGAAGCATGACATGAGCGACAAGGACGCGCCGGAGGAAAAACCGGCCAAGAAGAAGGGCAAGCTCGGCAAGATCATCGTCATGGCGGTGGGCGTCATCGTCCTGCTGGGCGGCGGCGTCGGCGCCGGGCTGTATGCCAGTTCGTCGGGCCTGATCGGCGGCGGGCATGGCAAGGAAGGCGAGCATGAGGAGGTCAAGAAGGACCTGCCCAAGCTGGTCCCCAAGTCCGAGGAAGTGAAGGCGAGCGCCGGCGGCGGCGAGGGTGGCGGCGAAGGCGGCGGCCATGGCGGCGGCGAGGGCGGTGAAGGCGGCGGCGAGGCCGCGGCCAATAACGGCGAAGGCGGCCGCCCGACGCCGGAGATGGAAGGCGGTGACCGCTATGCATCGAGCTATTACGCGATGGAAAAGGAGTTCACCTCCAACCTGGCGGACAGCACGCATTTCATCCAGGTCGGCGTCGCCATCTCGACCTCCTACGATCACAAGGTCCTCGACAATCTGAAGACCCACGAGATCGCGATTCGCTCGGCGATCCTGCTGGCGCTCGGCGAGACGACCGAGGATCAGGTGTTCACTGCCGAGGGCAAGAAACAGCTGTCGCTGCGGATCAAAAAGGCCATCAACGACACACTTGAGCAGAAAGAGGGCTTTGGCGGCATCGGTAACGTTTATTTTACCCAATTTGTCGTTCAGTAAACGCGCATGGTTAACGCGCCATCCACCTCCGCGCCCGAGCGCCGCGAACGGAGCCGCCGGAGTCCGGCGGCGTCGCACGTCCCGACGCTCGGCGCGGCGAACCTCAATCCGTTCGGCGATCTCCACGCGCTGGAGCATCTGTCGGCGCGGATGGCGCGGTCGATGCGGCAGGTGTTCGAACCGCTGCTGCGCCGGGGCGTGCGCAGCTGGGCCGAGCCGGTCGAGGTGGATCGATTCGCGGGCTATATCGCCGCGCGGCGCAAGGACCGGCTGACCGGCTGGGTGCCGCTTACGCTGTCGACCGGGGGAAGCCCGGCGATCATCGTGTTGGACGGCGCGTTCCTGCTCGAAGTGCTCGATATCTTCTTCGGCGGGTTCGGCGAGGCCCCCTCCCCGCTGCCGATCGAGTTTTCCCCGGCGGCCGAGGCGATGCTGCGCCGGCTGGCAGGCGCGATCGCCCAGCCGCTGAGCGAGGCGTGGGGACCGCTGGCGGGCATCAGCTTCGAACCGGGCAACCCCGAATCGAACGCGGCGATGATGGGCGCGATCGATGGCGAGGACGCGGTGATCGCGACCCGGTTCGGCATCGCGGCGGGCGATGCGGAGCCGACCTTCATCGATATCCTCTATCCCGTCGCCGCGCTGAAGCCCCATGCGCCGCAGCTGTCGACCAAGGTCCATGGCAAGAGCGCGCCCGATCCCAAATGGCTGTCGGGCCTGACCCGTGCGGTCATGTCGGTGAAGCTGCCGGTGCGATCGGTGCTGGCCGAACCGGTCGTGTCGCTCGCCATGCTGCTGGAGCTGAAGGAAGGCGACATCATCCCGATCAGCTTCGGCCCGCAGGTGCCGGTATGGGTATCCAACCGGCGGCTGGGCACCGGCACGGTCGGCACCGCCAACGGACAGGCCGCGATCAAGCTCAACACCATCGACCCCGGTTTCGAAGAGGAATTCCAATGAACGAGATGACCGGCGGCTTCCCCGCCGAAGCGTCGCTCGCCGCCAATTTCAAGCTGTTGCAGGATGTCGACGTCCGCCTGACCGTCGAGATCGGGTCGACGCAGCTCACCTTGCGCGAACTGCTGGCGCTGAGCGAATCGAGCGTGATCGAGCTGGACCGCGCCGCCAACGAACTGCTCGACGTGTTCGTCAACGGCACGCTGATCGGGCGCGGCGAGGTGGTGACCGTCGGCGACCGCTTCGGCGTGCGCATGACCGAACTGGTCAGCCCGGACAAGCGGGTCAGCCGCTGATGATGTGGTCGTACATCCTGAAGCTGGTCATCCTGCTGCCGCTGGTCTGCGGGCTGATGATCGGCTGTCTGTATCTGTGGCGTCGGCTGGAAGCCCGGATGCCGGGCAATCAGGGCGAACGGCTGGTCAAGGTACGCGAGACGATGATGGTGTCGACCGGTACCAAGCTGGCCGTGCTGGAATTCGACGACCGGCTGCTGCTGGTATCGGTCGGCCGTAACGGGGTCACGCTGCTGGACCGGGGCGACAAGTGAATTTCGCGGGGGGGAAGATCGCGCCGGTCCTGGCGCGGATGCGGTATCGCCCGTCGCCGATCGCCGCCGCGCGCCGGCGGACGATGGCGACCGTGCCGGCACACACGGTGAAGGTCCGTCGCCCGGCGCGCACGCTGCCGCACTGGCGGTTCGAAGTCGCGCTGGCGGTGGTGGGCATCTTGCTGATGCTGTTCCTCGCCATGCCGGCAATGGCGCAGGGAGCGCCCGCCGCGCCTGCGCCGACGCCGGGGGCGGCCGATGCGCTCGACCGGGCGCTGGGGCAACTGGGCGGGGCGAACGACGCGCCGATGGCGCTGTCGCTGCAGATCCTCATCATCATGGGGCTGTTGTCGGTCCTGCCCGGCATATTGCTGATGATGACCAGCTTCACCCGGATCATCATCGTGCTGGCGGTGCTGCGCCAGGCGCTGGGCCTGCAACAGACGCCGCCCAACCAGGTGCTGATCGGCCTGTCGCTGTTCCTGTCGCTGTTCGTCATGTCGCCGGTGATCGGCCGCATCAACGAGACGGCGATCAAGCCCTATGCCGCCGGGCAGATCACATCGACGCAGATGATCGAGGCGGCCAGCCTGCCGCTCCATTCGTTCATGCTGAAGCAGACCCGGACCAAGGACGTGACGATGTTCGCGCAGATGGCCAAGATCGGCCCGATCGCGACGCCGGCCGACACGCCGTTCACCATCCTGCTGCCCGCCTTCGTCACATCGGAACTCAAGACCGCGTTCCAGATCGCCTTCCTGATCTTCCTGCCGTTCATCGTCATCGATCTGGTGGTCGCGACGGTGCTCATGTCGCTCGGCATGATGATGCTGTCGCCGACGATCATCTCGCTGCCGTTCAAACTGCTGCTGTTCGTGCTGGTCGATGGCTGGGCGCTGACGATGGGCAGCCTTGCCGCCTCTTTCGGGACGTAACGCCATGGTCGACGCAGGCTATTTCATGACCGTCGCGCGCGAGGCGATGTGGGTGCTGGCGCTGGTCGCGGCACCCATCCTGATTCCGGCGCTGTTGTCGGGTCTGATCCTCGGCATGATCCAGGCGGCGACGTCGATCAACGAACAGACGCTTTCGTTCGTGCCGAAGCTGGCGGTGGTCGGCATCAGCCTGGCAGTGTTCGGGGGGATGATCCTCGGGCTGCTCAGCGATTTCACGACGAGCATCTTCGAGCGGATTCCGGATCTGGTTCGGTGACGTTTGCGCGCTCTCCTTCCGTCATTCCGGCGGAGGCCGGAATCCATGGATGCAGGGACGTTTGCGGTCACTCGACGGCGCGGGACACAATGGATTCTGGCCGTCGCCGGAATGACGGGTTTGGTGAGGCGGCTCGCCTGCCCTCAAATAGCCGTACCCCGGCGGAGGCCGGGGTGCGCTTCAAGGGCGATACCTACCGTTGGCGTACCCCCGCCTACGCGGCGACACGGGTGCGCGCTTGGATGGCGTCGGGGGCATCCTCTCCATGCTAGGCTTCGGCCTCGCCGTCGAGCCACAGCTGTGGGCGCTGCTGTTCACCATGGTCCGCATCGGGGCGGCGTTCATCGTCGCGCCGCTGTTCGGCGCGGTGGCGATGCCGGTGCAGGTGCGGGTGCTGCTGTCGGGGGCGATCGCGGTGCTGGTGCTGAAGGCGCAGCCCTTCGCCATCCCGACCGAAGTCTTTTCGCTGACCACCTTCCTCAGCATCGCCGCCGAGGGGCTGGTCGGCCTCGCCATCGGCCTCGTCCTCCAGATCGCGTTCGCCGCACCCGTCATCGCCGCCGAGATCATCGGCATCTCGATGGGCATCGGGTTCGCGGCGATGGTCGATCCGCAGAACGGCGCGCAAAGCCCGGCGCTCGGCACCTTTTTGTCGGTACTGCTGACGCTGCTGTTCCTTTCGCTCGACGGGCATCTGCTGCTGATCGACCTGATCGTGCGCTCCTATGAGCTGTTGCCGCCGGGTGCCGCGTGGCTGTCGCCCGCCAAGCTGGAGAATATCGCGATCTTCGGCGGCTATGCGTTCCTGTCGGGGTTGCTCCTCGCCCTGCCCGTTGGCTTCCTGCTGCTGTGCCTCAACCTCGTCATGGGGATGCTGTCGCGCTCGGCGCCCGCGCTCAACCTGTTCGCGGTCGGCCTGCCCGCCAGCCTGTTCGTCGGGGTCGTCGCCTTGTTCGTCGCCTTGCCGGCGATGACCGACTATATGCTGGTCATCGTGCAGGAGGCGCTGGACGCCGCCAATACGCTGGTGCTGGGAGGCGTGCGGTGAGCGAGGACAAAACCGAAAGCCCAACCCAGAAGCGCCTCGACAAGGCGCGCGAAGACGGCGACATCCTCAAGTCCAAGGAACTGGGCGCGGCGCTCGTCATCCTGGCCGGCTGTGCATGGCTCGCGCTGCTCGGCCCCTCGCTGGTGGGCGCCTGCAAGGCGATCATGACCGCCAGTTTCAGTTTCGGCCGCGCCGATGTGGAGGATTTCCAGCCCTGGCGCCCGCTGGTCGAGGCGGGGTGGAAATTGCTGCCGTCGCTGGGCGGTATCCTCGCGCTCGCCGTCTCGGCCAGCATCCTTGCGCAGGCGGGGCTGACCGGCATCCGCTTCAACGGCGGCGCGCTGGCGCCCAAGAGATCGCGGATCAACCCGGCATCGGGGATGAAGCGCATCTTCGGCACACAGGGCTGGATCGAACTCGGCAAGTCGCTGCTGAAGGTCGTCCTGCTCGGCGCCATCGGCTATGTCATGCTGAAGAAAGCGGCCGTCAGCTCGGTGGGCCTCGTGTCGTCGAATGTCGACCAGGCGGTCGGCGATCTCGGCGGCACGTTCCTGACGCTGCTGTTCGTGATGGCGGGCGGACTGGTGCTGATCGCGGGCCTCGACGTGCCGCTGGCGATCTTCCAGCGGATGCAGCGCCTGCAGATGACCAAGCAGGAAGTGCGCGACGAGCATAAGGAAAGCGATGGCGATCCGCATGTGAAGGCGCAGATCCGCCAACGCCGCCACGAGATCCTGAAGGGCGGCTTCCGGCAGGCGGTGGGCGAGGCGCAGGTCGTTCTGACCAACCCGACGCACTTCGCGGTCGCGCTGCGCTACGACCATGGCCGCGACCAGGTGCCGGTGGTGGTGGCCAAGGGACGCGGGGCGACCGCCCTCGCCATTCGCGAGCTGGCGGCGGAGGCCAAGGTGCCGATGCTTGAATATCCGCAGCTCGCCCGCGCCGTCTATTACACCAGCCGCCAGGGGCAGGAGATCCGCGACGACCTGTACCTTGCGATCGCCACCGTCCTCGCCTTCGTCATGGGGGTCAACCGGCAGGCGGGCGGCATCCAGCCGCCGGTGACCGTGCCGCCCGAGGCGCGCTATGACGAGAACGGCAATCTTGCGGTAAAAAACCCCTAAAGATTCAGGCCACGGTGCCGTTCGATGGGGGAGACGGACCGGGGACCCACGATGGCGATCACGACGAGCAGTGCGACGGCCACCGCCACCACGGCCAAGACGACGACCACGACCAAGGCGACCACCCCCAACCTCGCCAACGCATTGGGCGCGGGATCGGGCGTCGACACCGCCGCGCTGGTCAAGAGCCTGGTCGAGGCGCAGTTCGCCAACAAGAACGCCCGGCTGACCCGGCAGGCCGAAACGCTGACCGCGCAGGTGTCCGCCGTGTCCGAACTGAAATCGGGCATCACCGGATTTGCCAGCGCGCTCACCACCCTGTCCGAAAGCGGCGGGCTGACCACCCAGCTGACCAGCAGCAGCGCGGCGGTGAAGGTGTCGACCGCCAAGGGTGCGACGGTCGCAAGCCTGAACGCCAGCGTCAGCGTCGCCCGGCTCGCCACGCCGCAGGTCGCAGTGACCAAGGAATCGTTCAGCACCACCGGATCGGTCGGCACCGGCACGCTCCAGCTGAAACTGGGCAGCGTGAAGGAGGACGGCACCTTCGCCGCGAACGGCACGACCATCCCGCCGATCACCATCACGTCGAGCGACGCGGCGTCGCTGCAGAAGGTCGCCGACAAGATCACCGCCGCCAAGGCGGGCGTCACCGCCAGCGTCGTGACCGACGCCAATGGCCAGCGGCTCGTGCTGCGCAGCACCGATGGCGCGAACCAGGCATTCACCCTGACCGCGACACCCGACAGCGGCAGCGTCTCGCCGGGCCTCGAACGGCTGAACGTCGATTTCGACAGCAGCACGACCGATGGTGCCGAAGTGGTGACCCGGGCGGGCAACGCGGTGTTCAGCATCGACGGCGTGCCGATGGTCAGCGCGTCCAACAAGATCACCGGCGCGGACGGCGTCACGCTGGAATTGAAGGCGGTGACGACCGATGGCCCGGTGACGCTGAGTTCGTCCAAGCCGACCGAGGCGCTGACCGAAGCGGTGAACAATGTCGTCGCGGCATATAACGAGATGCTGGCGTCGGTGAACAAGGCGACCGATGCGATCACCGGCGACCTGCGCGCCGACCCGGCGGCGCAGGCGATGAAGCGGTCGTTGCAGAAGCTGACCAGCGCCGACCTGACCGGCAAGACCGACGGCACCCCGACCACGCTGGCGGCGATCGGCGTGGCGACGAACAATGACGGGACGCTGCGGGTCGACAAGACGCTGCTCGCCTCCGCCATCGCCAACAATCCCGATGCGGTCGAGGCGATGTTCGCCGCCGCGACCGGCAGCGACGGCACCACCGGCAAGAGCCTGCCCGCCGCGCTCAACCGGATCGCGGCCACCGCCAAGAGCACCACGCTGGGGCTGGGCGCCAGCGACAAGCGCTATGCCGAGGCGCAGGGCGCGCTCGCCAAGGAACAGGCCAAGGTCGCCGAACAGACCGAGGCGACCTCCACCCGCATGACGCAGCAATTCGCGGCGTCGGAAGCGCGGGTCGCCGCGTACAAGGCACAGCAGACCTTCATGGAAAACCAGATCAAGATGTGGACGCGGAGCGAATAATGACCCGCTATGCCACCGCTCTGGCGGGCGATCCCGCCCAGACCTATCGCTCGGTCGACCTGGCCGCCCGCACCGGCGGCGCCGATCCGCATGCTTTGGTGTCGCTGCTGTACGAGGAAGCGATCCGCGCGCTGCGCTCCGCCGCCTGGGCGACCAATAATCGCCAATATGCGATGAAGGGCGAACGGGTGACCCGCGCGACCGCGATCCTGTTCGCGCTCGAAGCCGGCCTGGATTACGAAAAGGGCGGCGACCTGTCGCAGACGCTGTCGCGGCTCTACACCGGCCTGCGCGAGCAGATCGTCAATGCGAGCATCGGGCAGGATGCCCAGCCGTTCCTGAACGCCGCCGCGTCGCTGACCGACATTGCCGAGGCGTGGGAAGCGGTCCGGCCGCGATAGGGCGGACGGCTCGGATCGCAACGTTCTTGGTCACCCCGGACTTGATCCGGGGTCCCGCTATCGGTCACCCGCAGAAGAAGAAGCGGGACCCCGGGTCAAGCCCGGGGTGACGTTTTGGCAGGCGGTGGCACTCGCATCCCTCCCCGACCGCCCCTTCTCAACGGTGGCATCGCGCCCCGTGATCCGCTAGCGGTGCGCGCATGAAGCAACCGCATATCGTCGCGCTGGGGGGCACGCTGCGCCCGACTTCGGGCACCGCCGCCGCGCTGGAACGGGCGCTGACCCATGCCAAGGCGCTGGGCGCGCGCACCACGCTGCTGACCGGGCCGGCGATCGACTTCCCGAACTACGAACCCGAGGCGGCAGGCGGCAATCCGCGCATCCAGTCGTTCCTGCGCGCGCTGCGCGATGCCGACGGGATCATCATCGGGTCGCCGGGCTATCACGGGACGCTGTCGGGGCTGGTGAAGAACGCGCTGGACCATGTCGAACTGCTGCGCCGCGACGACCGCGTCTATTTCGACGGGATGCCGGTCGGCATCGTCGCGACGGCGGCCGGGTGGCAGGCAGCGGTGGCGACGATGACCACCCTGCGCACCGTCGCCCACGCGCTGCGCGGCTGGCCGACGCCGGTCGGGGTGGCGATCAACACCGTCGAGGACGGCGCGATCGACAAGGCCGACGGGCAGCTGCGGCTGATGGTCGAGCAGATGATCGGCTTCGTGGCGCGGTAGGGCGCTTTTTCTTGTTACCCCGGACTTGTTCCGGGGCCCACCGCAAGAATAAGGAAGTCGTTCATGGTCGAACGCCTACCTTGCGTCTATATTCTCGCCAGCGCCCGAAATGGAACGCTCTACACCGAGGTCACGTCCGACTTGGTGCGCCGGATAGCGCAGCATCGCGAAGGCACTTTTGGCGGGTTTACTGCCGAGAAAAACATCAAACGGCTCGTCTATTGGGAAATCGCCGCCACGATGGAAGCTGCCATCTATCGTGAGAAAACTGTCAAACGGTGGCGGCGGGACTGGAAGCGCAACCTGATCGAACGGGACAACCCCGCTTGGAACGACCTTGCGATAGGATTGGGCTTCGAACCCCTGCCATCGCCCAGCCGCCCGGTGGACCCCGGAACAAGTCCGGGGTGACGTAGTGGGTGGCGCAACGGTTGCCCTACCGCCCGATCCAGTGTTTCCGGACGAACCACGCCACGATCCCTGCGCTCATCGCCACGCACAGACCGACGACCCCGGCGAACGCCCAGGGTTCGTCGGCAAAGGGGATCCCCTTCACGTTCATGCCGAGCAGGCCGGTCAGAAAGGTCAGCGGCAGGAACACCATCGCCACGATCGCGATCTGGAGCGAGCGCTGGTCGAGCTGTTCGGCGCGCAGGTCGGTCAGCGTTTCGTGGACCAGCGCGGCGCGTTCGCGGATCGAATCGACCTCCTCTGCCATGCGCGCGGCGCGGTCGGCGGCGGCGGCGAGGTGGAGGCGGTCGTCGGCCTGCAGCCAGTCGCCGGGCAGTTGCCCCAGCTTTTCGAGCGCCGAACGCTGCGGCACGAGGAAGCGGCGATAGCCAATCGCGCGGACGCGGGTATGGGTGACGGCACGGCGCTGTTCGAAGATGCGGGTGGGGTCCAGCGCCTCCTCGCATTCGTCGAGCGTGTCGCCGAGATCGGCGATCAGCGGGTCGAGCTGTTCGGTGATCGCGCTGGCGAAGGCGACGATCAGGTCGCCGGGATCGGCCACCTCGCCACGCTCGACCCGGTCGACGACGGTGTGGAACGCGGTCAGCTTGCGCCGGGTGACCGAATGGACGCGGCCCGCGCTGGCATAGAGGCGGACCGAGGCGAGCGGATCGGCGCTGCTGAGCACATCGTCGGACAGGCCGCGCAGGTTGACGAACGCCCCCTTGCCGATCGCATCGCAGCGCGGGCGGGTCTCGACCGCGGTCAGCGGGTCGATGACGTAATCGGGCAGATGGGCATGGTCGCGCAGCCATTTGGCGACCACCTCCCCCTCGCCATGCAGATGGATCCAGGTGAAGCCGCCGGTCGCATCGACCGCCGCCAGCGGATCGATCGGCGTCGCCCGCCCGCCCTCGATATGCCACGCGCGACAGGTCATGCGAGGTCGATCGTCAGGCCGGGAAGCGGATCGGCGGGCAGCGGCCCCATGATCCGCACCGCATCGGCGCGGGCGCGGTCGAGGATCGCTGCGGGAACGTCCGCAGTGTGGTGGATGCGGTCGGCCTGCCCCAGCCAGCGGGCTTCGCGTAAGCTCAGATCGTCGGGATCGGGCGAGCGCAGGCGAATTGTCTCGACGCGGCCGGCGACCGGGGCGGCGCCGTCGAGCCACCGTTCGACCGCATCGTCGGGATGCGGGATCATCGGGTCGAGCGGACCATTTGCGGCGATGGCAGCACCAATGGCGCGACGGCGGTCGCCTCCGTCGGGGAAGCGCGTGCGCAGGGCGGCGCGGGCGGCGCCCAGCCCTTCGGCCAGTCGCCCGACCCCGGCGGGCAGGATCGCTTCCAGCCGCTGGCGGATCGCCGCCGCCAGCCCCGCCGACACGCCGCCGGTCGATATCGCGATCAGGATCGGCGAACGGTCGACGATCGCCGGCAGGGTGAAGTCGCAATCGGCCAGGCGATCGACCGCGTTGACGAGGATGCCGCGGGCCTTCAGCGCATCGATCGCGGTGCGCGCTTCGCCGTCATCCTCGACGGCGACGACGGCAATGCGGGCGTCGGCGGCATCGGCGACGACGGTCAGGCCGGTGCGTTCGAGCAGGCGGCGCTTGGCATCGGCCGCCTCACCCTCCCCCACCAGGATCACGCTGCGCCCGGCGGTGCGCAGCAGGATCGGCAGCCCGTTCACAACCAGGGCGGCAGGCGGTCGGCCTGGGCCAGCGCCTCGATCGGGGGACGTTCGCGCACCACCGCGAACCGGTCGCCGGCCACCAGTACCTCGGGCACCAAAGCGCGTGAGTTGTAGGTCGAGGCCATGGTCGCGCCGTAAGCGCCGGCGGTCATGAACGCGACCAGATCGTCGGCGGCCACCACGTCCATCTCGCGGCCCAGGGCAAAGGTATCGCCGGTCTCGCACACCGGGCCGACGATGTTGGTCACCGCCCGCTCGCCGGTCGGGGTCACCGCGCGGATGTCGTGATAGGCGTCGTAGAGGCTGGGGCGCAGCAGGTCGTTCATCGCCGCGTCGACGACGACGAACGGCGCGGTCGCGCCCTGCTTCACGCGGATGACGCGCGACACCAGCACGCCGGCATTGGCGACGATCAGCCGGCCGGGTTCGAACATCAGCCGCGCATCCCAGCCGGCGGTCGCGCGGGCGACCATCGCGCCGTATTCGGCCGGGCTGGGCGGCAGCGGCCTGGCGGGGTCGTAGGGGACGCCGAGGCCACCACCGAGATCGGCGTGGGTGATGTCGTGCCCCGCGGCGCGAAGGTCGCGGATCAGCGCACCGACCCGGCCGAACGCGGCTTCGAGCGGCAGCAGGTCGGTCAGCTGGCTGCCGATATGCACCGCGACGCCGCGTACCCTGATCCCCGGCAGCGATGCGGCATGGGCATAGGCGGCGGGGGCGGCGTGATAGTCGATGCCGAACTTGTTCTCCTTGCCGCCGGTCGAGATCTTCGCATGGGTGCCGGCTATCACGTCGGGGTTCACGCGGATGGCGATCTGCGCGACCTTGCCCAGCCGGGTCGCCACCGCCGACAGCATGTCGAGTTCGGGTTCGGATTCGATGTTGAACTGGCCGATGCCGGCGTTCAGCGCCTGCGCCATTTCGTCCGCGGTCTTGCCGACGCCGGAGAATACGACCTTGTTGGGGTCCATGCCGGCGTCGAGCGCGCGGTACAGCTCGCCGCCCGACACCACGTCCGCGCCCATGCCGGCGCGGGCAAGCGTGGCCAGCACCGCCTTGTTCGGATTGGCCTTCACCGCGAAGGCGACCAGCGGTTCGCCCTTGCCGAGGCCCGCGACGGCATCGCGGAACACATGGACATGCCGTTCGAGCGTCGCTGTCGAATAGACATAGACCGGCGTGCCGACCGCATCTGCGATGGCGGGCAGGCTGACATCCTCGGCATGGAGCGTGCCGTCGCGAAGGGTGAAATTATCCATGACTGGCCCTTTAGAACGACGGGGGCGGGTTGAGAATGGGTCCCCGCTCGTCATTCCCGCGAAGGCGGGAATCCATAGACGCAGGCTTTGGCGACTCCATCGCGCGGGTAGCGTGTATGGACCCCCGCCTGCGCGGGGGTGACGATGGAGCGCGTGGTCAGCGTGGCGGCAGAGCGAAGGGATCGTCGCCGCGCGCCTTCGATTCGGTCAGCAATTCGTCGCTGCGCGACGGCCGCTGCTGCGTCGTCGGGTCGAGCAGTTCGGCCGGGGTCGGCGTCGCGGTCGCGCCATAGGGCGCGGGCGGCAGCGACGCATTCTCGCGCGGGCGCAGGTCGCTGCGCTGGCCACAGCCGGCGAGGGCCAGCGTGACGACGGCGAGGGCGAGCGCGCGGCTCACCCCTGCCCCCGCGCGGCGGCGATGGCTTCGCGGACCCGATCGGGCGCGGTGCCGCCGAAGCTCTTGCGGCTGGCGACCGAGGCATCGACGCTCAGCACGTCGAAGATGCCGGCATGGATGCGGTCGTCGATGCCGGTCAGGTCGTCGATGGTCAGGCCGTCCAAGCGACAGCCCTTTTCCTCAGCCAGCTTGACCGCGCGGCCGGTGATGTGATGCGCCTCGCGGAACGGCACGCCCGCTTCGCGCACCAGCCAGTCGGCCAGATCGGTCGCGGTCGAAAAGCCGGTTTCGGCCGCCGCGCGCATGCGATCGGGGCGGAAGGTCGCGCTTTCGACCATGCCGGTCATCGCCGCGATCGACAGCGCCAGCAGATCGGTCGCCTCGAACACCGGCGGCTTGTCGTCCTGCATGTCCTTGGAATAGGCGAGCGGCAGGCCCTTCATCGTCACCATCAGCGACGTCATGCAGCCCATGATCCGCCCGCTATGCCCGCGCACCAGCTCGGCGGCGTCGGGGTTGCGCTTTTGCGGCATGATCGAGCTGCCGGTCGACCATTGGTCGCTCAAGGACACGAAGCCGAACATCTGCGACGCCCAGATCACGAACTCTTCCGCCAGGCGCGACAGGTGCAGGGAGCATTGTACGGCGGCGGTCAGATATTCGATCGCGAAGTCGCGGTCGGACACCGAATCAAGCGAATTAACCGTCGGCCCGGCAAAGCCCAGCGCCTTGGCCGTCGCATGGCGATCGAGCGGGAAGCCGGTCCCGGCCAGCGCCGCCGATCCGAGCGGGTTGTAGTTGAGCCGCGCGCGGCAATCGGCAAAGCGCCCGCGATCGCGCGCGATCATGCTGTGATAGGCCATCAGGTGATGGCCGAGCGTTACCGGCTGCGCGACCTGAAGGTGCGTGAAGCCGGGCATGACGGTGGCGGCATGTTCCTCGGCGCGCACCAGCAGCGCGGCCTGCAACTGGCCCAGCGCCGCATCGACCGCATCGATCGCATCGCGGGTCCACAGGCGGAAATCGGTCGCGACCTGATCGTTGCGCGAGCGCGCGGTATGCAGCCGCCCGGCGACCGGACCGATCTTTTCGGCCAGCCGCGCCTCGGTCAGCATGTGAATATCTTCGAGCGTCAGATCGTCGGGCACGCCCTGTTCGGCATAGTCCGCCGCGACCGCGTCCAGTCCGTCGAGGATCTTCGCGACATCGGCCTGGTCGACGATGCCCTGCGCGCCCAGCATCGTTGCGTGCGCCTTGGACCCGGCGATATCCTGTCGCCACATCCGCTTGTCGAAGGGGATCGAGGCGTTTATCTCACGCATCACCGCCGACGGGCCTTCGGCGAAGCGCCCGCCCCACATGCTGTTGGAGCCTTCCATGCGCCCGGTAATCGCGCTTCTCCTTGGACTGAGCCTGTTCGTCGGCGCTTGCGATAAGCGAGCGGCCGCGCCGGAGCAAGCGGCTGCGGAAGGCGACGGCACCGTGCCCGACGTCGATACGCCCGCCAACGACGCCGCGCCCGAAGCGGCGGGCAAGATCGACCGCAGCCACAAGGGCGAGGCGATGCCGGCGTTCGCCTTTCAGGACGGCGCAGGCAAGCCGGTGACACTGGCCGATTTTCGGGGGAAGCCGGTGCTGATGAACCTGTGGGCGACGTGGTGCGCGCCGTGCGTGCGCGAGATGCCGACGCTGGATGCGCTGGCGGCGCGGGAGAAGGCGTCGCTGCACGTGCTGACCGTGTCGCAGGACATGGAGCCCGGGAAGGTGCAGCCGTTCCTGACCGAGCGAAAGCTGGCGAACCTGGTTGCCTATCGTGATCCGGAGCTGCAATTCTCGACCGGCATGGGCGTCAGCCTGCCGACGACGATCCTGTATGATGCGTCGGGCAAGGAATTGTGGCGGGTCACCGGGGGGATGGACTGGGCCGGGGCGAACGCGGCGAAGCTGATCGGCGAGGCACGAGGGTAAGCTACCGGCCTATCTCGTCACCCCGGACTTGACCCGGGGCCCCGCTTTCTACTGACCGCCGCAACAGAAGAAGCGGGACCCCGGATCAAGTCCGGGGTGACGGTTAGAGGGCGGCTTGCTCACCGATCCGGCGCACGTTCTGCGGGCGGCACCCCTGCCCCCTCGCCCGGTGCGTCGTCGTCGAAATTCTCGCCCTGTGCGCCGCCGCCGGCATTGGCGCCGCTGCCATGGACCTCGCCATCGGGGCCGATCGAGGCGCGGTGGCCGGCCTCGGGCGGGATTTCGCGGCCGTCGTCGGATGGCACGAAGCCGGGAGCACCGGCTTCGGCGGCGGCCTGTCGTGCCTGCCGCTCGCGGTCATATTCCTGGCCCGAATAGCCAATCGGGTTGTCGAAGGCGTTGAGCGGCTCGGTCCGCTTCGGATCGACCTGGGGATGCGCGGGGGTGTCGGCCATGGTGGTTCTCCTTGGCCAATATAACCGCTGCGGGTCAGCCGGCGTTCCCCGGCTCGTCCCGCGGTTCGAACCGGTTGCGCAGGCGCAGGCCGATGAACAGCATCGTCGGCCAGAACATCGTGTTGACGATATCGAGCAGCGTATCGTCCCAGCGCCACGACCCGTAATGCAGCCGGTCGAGCACCTCGTTGGCCAGTTCGGCCAGCGCCACCACCGCCAGCGGCACCGGTGTCGACAGGCGATACCCGGTCAGCACGCGGGTGGTCAGCAGCACCGCCATGCCGGCATGGACGTGCAACAGGCTGTCCGCCATGCCGGTGCCATCGCCGATTTCCTGAATCAGCTGTGCGTATAATGCGGGAATATCCATGCGGCTACGCGATGGACCAGCGTCGCGCGTACCTCAAGCGGCATCAGTCGCGGTTGAGCCAGACGGTGATTTCGGGATCGAGCACCGCCATCACGAAATAGGCCCCGGCCTGCTTCGTCCGCGTCCACCAGCCGGCGCGCGCGCGGTTCAATTCGCGCGTCACCCGCTGCGACTGCGCGACCTCCCGGTCCATATAGGCGCGCAGATGGGCAGCGAAGGCGGCATCCTCGACCCGCAGCATCAGTTCCATGTTCAGGAACATCGAACGCATGTCGAAATTGGCCGATCCGATATGCACCGCATCGTCGGCGACAAACAATTTGGTGTGCAGCTTGGTCGGGCGATATTCATAGAGTTCGGCGCCATGGCGCAGCAGGCTGCGATAGGTGAAGCGCGCCGCCAGCAGCGCGATGGCATGATCGGTCTTGGCCGGCACCACGATGCGCAGCCGCGTCCGCCGCGCCGCCCGGTCCAGCCGGCGGGTCATCAGCGGGCCGGGCGCGAAATAGGCGGCGATCATGTCGATCCGCTCGCTATGGCGGATTTCGTACTTCACCATTCGCGCCCAGGGCGACAGCCGCCGCGACGGCCCGCCGAGCAGCCAGCGGATCGGGCCGCTATCCTCGCTCCATTCGTTCAGCAGGCGCGACAATTTGCGAAGCGGCGCGCCGGGCAGCGCGGTCCATGCCTTCAGCGCATCAAAATAACCGGCCAGCCGCCCGGCGGCGGGACCTTCGACGATCAGCCCCAGGTCGCGCCACGCCTGATCCTCGATAGTGCCGAAATAGGCGTCCTCGATATTGAAACCGCCGACGATCACCCGTGCGTCGTCGGCCAGCGCCAGCTTCTGGTGATTGCGCAGCAGATAGCGCCGGCCGATGCGCGGCACGAACACGCAGACATCGCCGCCCGCCGCGCGCAGCGGTTCGAAGAAACGGCGATTGGCTGCCGCCTCCGCACCCAGCCCGTCGACGATCAGCGACACCTGTACCCCGCGCCTGGCGGCATCGACCAGCGCATCGCGGACGCGGACGCCGGACGCATCCTCTTCCCAGATATAGAACAGGAAGCGCAGCGAATGGCGCGCGCCGTCGATCAGCGCCAGCAGCGCGGACAGCCGCTCCGGCCCTTCCGTCAACAGCGTCAGCCGGTTTCCGGCGACGGTGAAGGTCGGCTCCTGGCCGTCGTGCATGCCCGCTCCCATCCGTTGCCATGGCGTAACGGCCGGGCGGCACCCAAGTTTCATTGACTTTCCGCCCGTCCCCGCGTAGGCAGCGGGCTTTCCGATACCCTCCGTTTTGCAAGGAAGGCGTTTCATGGCGCGCGTCACCGTCGAGGATTGCGTCGACAAGATCCCCAACCGTTTCGACCTGGTGTTGATGGCCGCCCAGCGCGCCCGCCAGATTTCGGGCGGTGCCGAACTCACCCTCGATCGCGACCGCGACAAGAACCCGGTCGTGGCGCTGCGTGAAATCGCCGAGGAAAACATCACGCCGGACCATCTGCGCGAGGCGGTGATCACCTCGATGCAGAAGGTGCAGATCGACGATGAGGAAGCACCGGACGAACTGGGCTCGCTGGCCGCATCGGCAGAGGCGCTCCGCCTCACCGCCGCCGCCCCGCCGCGCAACCAGAATGTCGGTGGGGATTATGACGGCTGAGGCTGTCGGGTCTTTCTGATGCGAAGAGGGCGGTCCTGCGGGGCCGCCCTTTTGCTATGCGGTCGAACGGATGCTGGTGCGATAGGCGTCGGCCAGCGACATGCCCGAGTCACCGGCGCGATAGCCGGCGAGCAACGCGTCGCGCCGTTGTTCGGGCGTGCCGTGAAAACTCGGATTGTTGAAATCATAGCTGCCGAATTCGAACATCGTCGCAGCGGACGATGCCAGATCGACGCTCAACCGCCGCCCCTGTCGCTTGCCCGCTTCGCAGGCGAGCGACCATCCGGCAAGAAAATCGGCTTCCAGTTCGATTTCGGGGCATTTGCCGCCACGACGCTGGCGGAACTGGTAGGCATGGGCATATTCGTGCGCGACGATGACCATGATCGCGGCGAACGCCGCGTTGCCGCGCTGGAGTTGCTGAGCCAGCAGGCGGCGACCGAACACCACCGTCCCGTCGACATCGGCGCGGTTGCCGAACAAGGGAAACGGCGTGGCGAACGCATTGGGGCTTTTGCCGTCGTCGAAGAAGCCGAAGCGCGGCTTCACCCCGAACCAGTCCTCGCCCGCGAACGAGCACTGCGCAAAATATCGCTCCAGCACGAGCGCGGCACGCGATGCCGCCTCGTCATCGGGGTCGGCGTCCAGGTCCTCGCTGATCCGCCATTGTTGAGCGAATTGCCGCGCTTCCGCCAGGTTCATGCCGCAGCCACCGACCGGCACGTCGACCCGCGTCGTGGGTGCCGCACCCGCACCGCTGTTCGGCCATTGCGCATGCACCGCGCATCCCAGTCCCGATCCGCATAGGGCAAGCCCGCCGACGACTGTCCGCCGCGCGATCATCGCCGCCGCTCCACGCGGAACTGCACGCTGGCCGCGCCGGAACGCGGGCTCTGGCGCGCCTCGACGGTGACCTTCGTCATGGTTCGCGACAGCCACAATTCCCACAGAAAGGTCACGCCGCGCGCGGTCGGGGACCGCATGTCGGCCAGCGGACCGGACGGCGAATCCAGACCATGCCAGGCGCACCATCGCAGCTTGTCCGCCATCGTGCGGGCGGTGGCATTGGCGGTCGCGGTGTCGGCAACCGCCCATTTGCAAGCGAATTCCAGATCCTGTTCGGTCCAGGGCCGGATGCTGCATTCATCGGCGCCTGGCAGAGTGATGAGCGAGACCCATTCGTCGTCATCGGTGCGCCACGCGCCCTTGATCGGCGCGAAACCCTGCCCGCTGGCGGCGACGATGCCGAAAATGTCGCGGCAATAGGGATCGGCTCGGACGCGGTCGGCGTCGCTCCCCGCCTGCCCCGCCATGGCGACCATGCCCACAAGCGCCCACCAGCCCATCGAGCAACCTCCCCCGAAGCCGTCGCCATCCTATCGGACGGCTAGGGGATCGTCCATCATTCGTCGGACGGACGTTTTGTCGATTCTTCGCTCTCCCGCCGCCCCTTGAAGTTCGTCGCAATGACGTACCATTCCGACGAATCCTTGCGGCTGGCCGGGGGCTTGGCGTGCTTCACCGTCTGGAAATTGCGCTTCAGCTCCGCGACCAGTTCGTTGTCGGCACCGCCCGCCAGTACCTTCGCCACGAAATCGCCGCCGGGACGCAGCACTTCGCAGGCGAACATCACCGCCGCCTCGACCAGCGCCATGGTGCGCAGGTGATCGGTCTGCGGATGGCCGACCGTATTGGCCGCCATGTCGGAGAGGACGAGGTCCGCCTCGCCGCCCAATTCCTCGCGCAGGCGGTCGGGCGCATGATCGGCGAGGAAGTCCATCTGCAGGATCGTCACGCCATCGATTGGATCGACCGGCAACAGGTCGATGCCGACCACGGTGCATTCCGGCCGCACCTTGCGCACGACCTGGGTCCAGCCGCCCGGCGCGATGCCGAGGTCGACGACGCGCTTGACGCCGCGCAGCAGCTTGAAGCGTTCGTCCAGCTCGATCAGCTTGTACGCCGCGCGGCTGCGATAGCCTTCCGCGCGTGCTTTCTTCACATAGGGGTCGTTGAGCTGACGCTCCAGCCAGCGCGTCGACTGGGCCGAGCGCGAGCGGGCGGTGCGTACACGTTGGCGTCCGGGGGGGCTTCCGCGGGTCATCGGGTTCCTGCCATCAATCGGCGCAGGATTCCTTCGCGAATCCCACGGTCGGCGACCCCTAGCCGCTCGGCGGGCCAGAGCGCCAGAATCGTTTCGAGGATCGCGCAACCCGCGACCACCAGATCGGCGCGTTCGCTGCCGATGCACGGCACCGTGCCGCGTTCGGCCAGGCTCATGCCGGCCAGCCGCTGGCTGACCGCCAGCATCGATTCGGCCGGCACGATCAGCCCGTCGATCTGCGAGCGGTCATAGGATGCGAGGCCGAGATGCACGCTGGCGAGCGTCGTCACCGTCCCGCTGGTGCCGAGCAGCCGGCGCGGCTCGGTCGTCTGCGGCAGCCGCTTGGCGAACGGTGCGAAGCTTTCGGTCACGCAGGCGCGCATCCGGGCATAGGCGCCCGACGCCATCGGTGCTTCCTTGCCCGCGCCCAGGCTCTCGGTCAGCGACACCACGCCCCAGGGTGCGGAATGCCAGTCGAGCACGCGCGGCACCGGGCCCGATGCGTCGAGCAGCACCAGCTCGGTCGATCCACCGCCGATGTCGAACACCAAAGCCGGCCCGTCCCCCGGTTCGAGCAAGGCATGGCAGCCGAGCACCGCGAGGCGCGCCTCCTCCTCCGCCGTGATGATGTCGAGGTGGATGCCGGTTTCCTCCAGCACCCGTTCGACAAAGGCCGGACCGTTGCTGGCGCGGCGGCATGCCTCGGTCGCGACCGATCGGGCGAGCGTCACGTCGCGGCGCTTGAGCTTCTCGGCGCAGATTTTCAGCGCGGCGACGGTCCGATCCATCGCCGCGTCGGACAGGCGGCCGGTAGCGGCCAGCCCCTCGCCCAGCCGGACGATGCGCGAAAACGCATCGACCACGGCAAAGCCGTCGCCCTGCGGCCGGGCGATCAGCAGCCGGCAGTTGTTGGTGCCAAGGTCGAGCGCGGCGTAATGACGCGCACCCGGCCAGCGCGGCCGCGCCGGCGAAGAGGCTGCCTTTCGAGGAGCGCCACGCGCCCCCCGGTGCGGCAACCGGGCGGAGAGATCCCCCATGCCGTCACTCACTTATGTTCTATCCGTCACGGCCGAACGCCGCTCGGTGCTTGGCCATCAACCTAGCGAAGCCCGCCGTCCGCGACAAGGCATTGCGACGAATCGAACGATTCGGCGTTGACATGGCAAAACAGCCGGCCTATCGGACCGCCCTCGCTGCGGTGCTGCCCTGTCGTCTAAAGGTAAGACCACGGACTCTGACTCCGTTAATTGAGGTTCGAATCCTCACGGGGCATCCAGCGACCTTCCCTCCGATCCGATCTTTCCGGTGACGTCCGACCGCCTCCCGGTCGCGTGACGGCCGCGTCCGTTGCCCTTCAGCCATGACGGGAATTGCATGACTACCAAAGTCTATCTGTCGGCCGACCGCCTGCTGGAGGATTCGTTCCGCCTGGCCAATCTGGTCTTCGACGCCGGGTTCCACCCGACCCATATCGTCGGCATCTGGCGCGGCGGTGCGCCGGTCGGGATCGCGGTGCAGGAACTGCTGGAATATCGCGGGGTGCACAGCGACCATATCGCGATCCGTACCGCTTCCTATAGCGGCATCGACCGGCAGGATGCCGAGGTCCGGGTCTATGGTCTCGGTTATCTGGTCGATGTGCTGACGCCCGACGATCGCCTGCTGCTGATCGACGATGTGTTCGATTCAGGCCGGTCGATCCGGGCGGTGCTGGCCGAATTGCGCGAACGTTGCGGCGATGCCCTGCCCGGCGCGGTGAAGGTCGCGACGGTCTATTACAAGCCGGCGCGCAACGTGACCGACCTGGCACCCGACTTCTTCGTGCACCAGACGAACGACTGGCTGATCTTTCCGCATGAGATCAACGGGTTGAGCGAAGACGAGATTCGCGCCTACAAGCATGGGGCGGACATCATCCTGCGCTGAGCGGGCGCCGCCGGTCAGGCGGCGGCGGCTCCATGCCAGTCGATCCAGTGGCCATAGGCGTGGCAAGTCGCCAGATGCCGGGCCCGCGCGTCGGGATAGGTGGTGAGCGTCAGGTGCACGGCGTCGCGCGCGTCGGTCCATTCGAAACCGATGCGGGCGATCGGGATATCGGCATCGGCCAGCGCGGCCGCGACCGTCGCGCGGGTGGCCGCTCCCCAATATTGCTGCGACATGGCGTGGACGACCACGCGGCACACGCCCGGCGGCGCGGACCGGGCCAGTTCGCGCGGCAGCCAGTCGGCGATGTCGCCACGCGAGAGCATCGGCGGATGGGCATGGGCGATGGCCAGCGCGTGATGCAGCCGCTCCGCGCGGTCGGGCTGGTCGGCCCAGACATAGGCCATCAGCCGCTCCTGTGCCGCGGGATCGGTGACCGACAGCGGCCGCAGATCGACGCCGCGCGCGCCGACGATCTCGACCGGACGCGCCGACGGCGGCGGGCCGCGCCACTCGGGCGCGATACGCACCGGCGACATGGGATCGCCGATCTGCACCCCGCCCAAATTGAACTGATAGCGACCGAGATTGAGGTTGAGCCCGGCGCTGGCCCCCAGTTCGAGCAGTTCGACCGGCAGGTCGACCTCGGCCCGCAGGGTCATCAGCGCCGCCATGATCGCCGCGCTGCGGGCGACCTCGTTGGTCTGTGGCGGCTCGCGCATCCAGTCGGCGATGAAGGCGTCCGCATCGGCCAGCACCTCGCCGACCACCGCATCGAACGCGCCGGCCCGATCGGCATAGAGCGTCGACAGCGCCGGACGGTCGCCGCGTCGCGCCAGCGCGTTCAGCGCGCCGTTGAAGCGCATCGCCAAGGCATCGGCGGCCGGATCGCCCGGCCAGCCGTCGATCAGCCGCGCGGTCAGCGGCGCGCGATGCAGCTGGCGCTCGCCTGCCTCGAGGATCGCCGCGACGAAGCCGGAGCCGAGCGCACGCACGACCTCCGCCTGCCGGGCCAAGGGACCTGCCATGACGATCAGAACGCGTCCCAGTCGTCATTGGCGACCTTGAGCGGTGCCGGCTCGGGCGGGGTAACCCAGCGGCGTGGCGAGCGCTTGGGCTGCAGCGGCGTCACGTTCGTCGCCGCGCGCGGCGCGGCGGCGTCGGGCGCATCGATCGCGAAGGTCGCGACTGACGCGGCTAATGCTTCCGCCTCCGCGACCAGCTGCCGCGAGGCGGCGGAGGTCTGTTCGACCATCGCCGCATTCTGCTGCGTCATCGCGTCCATTTCGGCGATGGCGACGTTGATCTGGCCGAGGCTGGTCGCCTGATGGTCAGACTGGCGCGCGATCGCGTCGATCGACCCGCCGACACCGGCCACCCGCTCGATGATCCGCGCCAGCGCCTCGCCGGTCTGTTCGACCAGCTCGACGCCCGCGCCGACATGGGTCGATGCGGCCTTCACCTTTTCCTTCACCTCGGTCGCGGCATCGGCCGAACGCTGCGCCAGCGCGCGGACTTCGGACGCGACGACGGCAAAGCCCTTGCCCGCCTCGCCCGCGCGGGCCGCCTCGATCCCGGCGTTCAGCGCCAGCAAATTGGTCTGGAACGCGATCCCGTCGATCAGGGTGATGATCTGCGCGATCTCGTCGCTTGCCTGTTCGATGCCGTGCATCGCCGCGATCGCCTGTCGCACGACCGCGTCGCCGCGCTCCGCCTCGCCGCGGGTATCGGCCATCGCGCTGCTGGCGTCGATCGCCGCGACCGCCCCTTCGCGGATCGAGCGCGTCACCTCGTCCAGCGCCGAGGACGATTCCTGCAACGCCGCCGCCTCGCGCTCGGTCCGTTCGGCCAGGTCGCTGGCCGCCTGCGCGATCTCGCCGGAGTTGAGCTTGATCGAATCGACGCTGCCGCGCACGTCGCCCAGCACCTGGTTCAGGCTGGCCGTCGCCAGATTGAAATCGTCGGACAGCGCGCGGAACGCCGCCGGCACATCGGCCAGTCGCGCGGTCAGGTCGGCCTGCGACAGGCTGCGCAGGCCGCCGCCGATCGCGGTCATCGCCGCTTCCCGGTCGCGATCGTCGGCGATCTTCGCGACCGCCGCGTCGCGGAACACCAGCACCGCACGCGCCATGTCGCCCAGTTCGTCGGTGCGGCCGGCCGCCCCGACATCGATATCGTGCCGACCGGCGGCGAGGTCGCCCATCGCCTGGGTCAGGACGGTGATCGGCCGGGCGATCTGGCGGCTGAGCAGCATCGCCAGCGCGACGGCGATCGCGATCAGCGCGATGCCGCCGATGACCAGCGCGATCAGCGCCATGCGGATCGCGCCGCTCTGATCGTCGGCATGGGCCGCCATCGCCTCGGTCTCGGTCGCGCGCAGCGCGCGCAGCGGCAGCGCGATCTTGCTGACCAGCACCTTCTGCCCGGCGTCGCGCACTTCCTGCTGCGCGCCCTCGCGGTCGCCGGCCTTGACCTTGGCGATCAGCCGGTCGCCCCAGTTGCGCCGCCACGCCAGCGTCTCGCGCCGTGCTTCGGCCAGCTGGGCCTGTTCCGACGGGACCGTCAGCATGCTCGCCAGCTCGACCGCCGTCGCGTCGAACTCGGTGCGCCCCTCCTCATAGGATTTGAGGTAGCTGGTATCACCAGTGACCAGGAAGCCGCGAAACTGGCTGTTCTGCCTCAGGATCGCGGTCTCCAGCGTCAATGCCTTCGCATAGACGTCCTGGCTGTGGTTGTTCCGCTCGGTCGTGCGCGCGATCATCAGGATGCTGGCGAGGAACACCAGCATCACGACCGCCGCCGACGCATTGATCGCAAGGAACGACAGGCCGAGCTTGCGGGGTATCTTCATCGGGAACGTTCCGTTTGCAGCAGGACGATCATGTCAGAACCGCGACCGCAGCGTGATGCCGTAGGTGCGCGGTTCGGCGAGGTAGGAAGAGGTGATCGCATTGCCGGCCGCAAAGGCCGGCGACCCGAAGCGCGTCACCTGCGACACGCTGCCCGATCCCTGGAACGGGGCGGAGAAGGCGACCTGCTGATAATCGGTGTCGAGGATGTTCTGACCCCAGAACTCGATCGCCCAGCGCTGCTCCGGACCACGCAGGCCGATACGGGCGTTCATCAGGAAGAAGCCGTCCTGTTCCTTTTCGGCGAACAGGTCGGACCCGGTGTTATAGTCGCTCGACAGGCGGCTATCGACATAGAACAGCGCGGTCAGGTTACGGCCGACCGCCGGGGTCCACACCGCCGAATTGGTGATGGTGTGGCGCGGTGCGTTCGACATCTGGTTGCCCGGCAACAGGAACAGCGCGTTGTTCAGCGGCTCGCCCGATTCGCTGCCCACCAGGTTCCGGCGATATTGGGTATGGGCATAGGTATAGCCGATGTTGAAGGCGAGGTCGGGCGCGGGATAGGCACCGGCTTCCAGTTCGAAGCCCTGCGTCACGACACCCGCGCCGACCTTTCCGGTGCAGCGGCCGGTGTTCGGATCATTGTCGCGATCCGCACCGCCCAGCGAGTCCGCGCAGGCGCTGATATTCTGCACGATAAAGTTCGTGCCGTTGAAGGTGTTCAGCTGGAAATTGCGGAACGCCGAATGGAAGGCGGCGAGGTTCGCGGTGAACTTCGCCGAGCTGTATTTCACGCCGACTTCGAACGCCTGCACCGTTTCCGGGTCGAAGCGCAGGTTGGACGCGCTGGCGGCGGTCGGCGTCGCGAACACGGTTGCCGACAGGTCCGACCGGTCGAGATTATAGCCGCCCGCCTTGTAGCCGCGCGCATAGGACGCATAGAGCAGCGTGCTGGGCGCCGGCTTCCACGACAGCACGGTCGTCCCGGTCACCTGCCCCTCGGTCAGCGAATCACGGATCGGCACGCCGGTCAGCGCGGCGGTGGAATTGCCGGTGCAGGTCAGCGTGATGATGCCCACCGCCAGCGACCGCAGCGTCGCGTTGCTGCTGCCGAGCAACGGCCCGAGTGCCGCCTGCTGCGCCGGGCAGACGGTGTTGTTGTTCACGAAGCTGGCGTCCAGCTGCTTGGATTCATGGGTATAGCGCAGACCGCCGGTCAGGCTGAGCGTATCGGTCACCTTGAAGATATTGTGGGTGAAGAACGCATAGTTGCTGCTGGTCTGGTCATACAGGTCGCGGATGCTGCCCAGGTCATTCAACGTCGACAGCCGGTCGATGCCGCCGATGACCGTCGGCCCGACCGCCGGGGTCAGCGCGGCACGTCCGACCGCGCTGAGGCACCCCGATGCCCGCGGCGCGCGCAGGGCAGCGAGCGGGTTGATCGTCGCGACCACCCGGCAGGCGGCAAAGGCACCGAAATCGGCGCCGAAGCGCAGATTGTCGGCGACCTCCAGCTTTTCATGGGCGTAATAGCCGCCGACCATCCAGTCGAGCCGGTTGCCGAACAGCCCGCCGCTCAGCCGCGTTTCCTGGGTAAAGGTGCGGAACTCGCGATAGGCGTTGCCGTCATCGGGGCGATAGGCGATGTCGAGGCTGCCGTAATCGACATCGGCCGCACCGCCCGCCTTATATTCGCGATAGGCGGTGATGGAGATCAGCTGCAGGTTGGAGAAGGTCCAGCCGATGCGGGCCGAGCCGCCATAATCCTTGGTCACGTTCGAATAGGCACGACCGCGCGTATTGGCGATCTGGCGGTTGTACGGATCGCCGTCGCTCGGCAGCACGGCGCCGAGGCTGCGCATGATGGCGACGATGCGGTTCTGCGCGGCGGGAACATAGTCGCCTTCGACGCCCGGCGTCGGATCGAGCTTTTCTTGCGTGTTCAGATAGACCGCGCCGCAGCATTTCTCGTCGCGATAGGTATAGTCGCCGATCAGCCGGACCGAGAAATTGTCGACCGGTTTGAAGAACAGCTGCCCGCGCACGAAATAGCGGTTGCGGTCGTTGTAATCGGTGTCGTTGACGACATCGCGGTAGAAGCCGTCGCGCTTGCCGAACACGCCATCGACGCGGAACGCCAGCTTGTCCTTGACGATCGGGCCGGTCAGCGCGCCCGCCAGGCGGACCGCGTTGAAATTGCCGTACGTCGCCTCGCCATAGCCGCCGAAATCGAACGAGGGATATTTGGTGTAGATGCTGATCGCGCCGGCCGAGGAGTTACGACCCGACAGCGTGCCCTGCGGCCCGCGCAGTACCTCGATCCGCTCGACTTCGCCCAGGTCGTTCAGGCCCGAACCGGTGCGGCTGCGATAGACGCCGTCGATGAACACCGCGACCGAGCTTTCGAGGCCGGGATTGTCGCCGACCGTGCCGATGCCGCGCAGGCGGGCGGTCGCGTTCGCTTCCGATCCGGTCGACGATACGATCAGCGACGGCGACAGCTGCGCCATCTGGCGGATGTCGGTCGCGCCCGAATTTTGCAGCGCGGCGGTGCTGTAGGCGCTGACCGCGATCGGCACGTTGGACAGGCGCTGCGACCGGCGGGTCGCGGTCACCACGATATCGGCGGTGTTGGCGGACTGTTCCTCGGCTGGCTTGCCGTCGGTCTTGTCCCCGGCCGACGGCACGACACCGCGCAGGCCCTGCGCCGACACCGGCATCGCCACGGTCACACATGCGGTCGCCGCCAGCAATATCCCGCTTTTACGCATTTTACGTGTCCCCCCCCCGGACCCATCGTCCTCAGCATGAATCCTTACGGGACAGGAGGATACCAGTTGGTTAACGCCGCGATTCCCATCGGGCGTTGCCACCGGCACACCACACGTTACATCGATCGCGAAACGACAAGAGGCGGGACATGATCGTCGGCATCGACCTTGGCACCACCAACAGCGCCTGTGCCGTGTGGCAGGGCGACCAGCCCGTGATGGTTCCCAATGCGCTGGGCGAGTTTCTGACGCCGTCGGCGGTCAGCATCGGCGACGACGATGCCGTACTGGTCGGGCGCGCCGCGCGCGACCGGATGGCGACGCATCCCGACCGGACCGTCACCAGTTTCAAGCGCCGAATCGGTACCCGTGAAACCGCACGGCTGGCGAAGCGCGACTTCGATTCGGAGGCACTGTCGGCACTGGTCCTCGCCAGCCTGAAGCGCGATGCCGAGGCGTTCACCGGCGAAACGGTGACCGGCGCGGTCGTGACCGTACCCGCCTACTTCAACGATCGCCAGCGCAAGGCGACACGGCGCGCCGGCGATCTGGCCGGGCTGCCGATCAAACGCCTGATCAACGAACCGACCGCCGCCGCGCTCGCCTATGGCATTGCCGACCGCGGCGACCGCGAACCGTTCCTCGTCTTCGACCTGGGCGGGGGCACGTTCGACGTATCCATCGTCGAGATGTTCGACGGGGTGATCGAGGTGCGGGCATCGGCCGGCGACAACCGGCTGGGCGGCGACGATTTCAACGACTGCCTGATCGATCTCGCCCGCCCGGTGCTCGACCCCGATGGCGTGCTGGGCAAGCTGCCGCCCGACCGTTCGGCGGCGCTGCTGGCGCAGGCGGCGGAGCGGTGCCGGCGGGCGCTCAGCGAAGCGGACGAGGCGGAACTGACGGTAACGGTGGACGACACGGCGCTGACCGCCCCGGTCACCGCCGCTGCGTTCGAGGAGCATGCCGCCGGGCTGCTGGCGCGGATTCGCGAACCGGTGCTGCGCTCGCTGCGCGACAGCGGCATCGTCGCCGCCACCTTGTCGGAGGTGGTGCTGGTCGGCGGCGCCACGCGGATGCCGGTCGTGCGCCGGGCCGTCACCCGGATGTTCGGCCGCTTTCCCGCGGCCACGGTGCATCCCGACCATGCCGTCGCGATGGGTGCGGCGGTGCAGGCCGGGCTGCTGGCGCGCGATGCCGGGCTGGACGAAATCCGCCTGACCGATGTCTGTCCGTTCACGCTGGGCGTCGACACCAGCGAGCCGGACGGGCGCGGCGGCTTTCGCAACGGATTGTTCTCGCCGATCATCGAACGCAATTCGGCGGTGCCGATCAGCCGCGTGTCGAGCTTTTCGACCGTCGTCGACCAGCAGCGCAAGGTGAACTTCGGCATCTATCAGGGCGAAGCGCGCGAGGTGTCGGGCAACGTCAAGCTGGGCGAGGTCACCGTCCCTGTGCCGCCCCGCGCCGCCGGCACCGTTTCGATCGAATGCCGCTTCAGCTATGACAGTTCGGGGCTGCTGGAGGTCGATATTGCGGTGCCGGAAACGGGCATGACCCGCAATCTGGTGATCGTCGACGACGAGGACGCGCCCGATCCCGTCGAGCTGGAAAAGCGCCGCGCGGCGCTGGCGGCGCTCAAGGTCCATCCGCGCGACGATGCGGTCAACGCCGCGCTGCTGGCGCGTGCCCGGCGCGCCTATGAGGCGTTTCTGGGCGATACCCGCGCGGCGATCGGCCATATGCTCGGCCAGTTCGAAAGCGCGCTGGCGACACAGGACGAACGGATGATCGCACAGGCGCGGGCGGCGTTCGGCGCGGCGCTCGACCAGATCGAAGGCGAGCGGTTCTTGTGAGGCGCGGCATCTGGGCCACGCTCGACTGCGATCCGACCAGCGATCGCGGCGCAATCCGCCGCGCCTATGCCGCGCGGCTGAAGGCGATGGACGTCGATGCCGACCCCGACGCGTTCGAGGCACTGCGCGACGCTCGCGACGCTGCGCTGGCACAGGTGGCCGACCCAGTGGCGGACATGGACATAGCGGCCGTCGATCTCCCCGACGCTCCGCTCGCCCCCATGACCGAGTTCACGCTGGAGCAAGAGCCGGAGGCGGAAGTCGACGCACTGGCCGAGGCGATGAACGCGCATTTCCACGCGCTCGAGGCCTTGCTCTTCCCCGGCCACGATGCGGCACCCACCGCAGAGGAACTGGCGGAAATCGACCGTCACGGCTGCGCACTGCTGGCCGATCCGCGGCTTGAAAACCTGGATTTCGCGACGGGTGCCGAACGCTGGTTCGCGGAAACGCTGGCGGCCAGCATCCCGCGCTCCGACCCGCTGCTCGAACCGGCGGCGGCGGTGTTCGGCTGGATCGAGCGGCGGAACGACTACGCCCTGTCGGCAGAAGCGCACGCCATCGTCGAACGGATCGGCGCGACGCGATTCGCGCATCTGGTGTCGCAGCCCGACCATCGGTTCCACAAAGCCTGGCAACGCCTGTCGGGTGAGCGGGACGCGTCGTTCAAATGGTTCAATCACGATCCACGGACGGGCGAACTGCTGCAGGTCATTCGCGAACGCTATCCCGCCGCCGAACAGTGGCTGGACCCGGACAGGGTCGCCCAGTGCCGCACGCCGCCGAAGGACAATCCGCGCATTTCGCTGCGGGTGTGGATCGCGCTGATCCTGATCGTCGTCGCGGCGCGGATCGGCATGAGTTGGTGGTCGCAGCCCTCCCGTGAGCCGGATGCAAACTATATCGCGCAGACCTTGACCGGCAGGGACCTGGCCGAGTTGCAGAAGATCAATCCCGGTCTGGCGGTCGATATCGTTTTCGAAGTCGCCAACGCCAAACCGGCGGAAGGTGGCAGTGGCGAGCCGGTCACCAACAGCGCGATCATCGGCAAGCTGACCGACAAGCGGTTGCGAGCGGGCATGAGCCAGCTGCCCGACGACCTGCTGGTGCGGCTCACCCGGTTCGACCTCGCCGCGATGCGCATCCTGCAACAGCGGTCGCCCGCCGCCTGCCCGTCCGCCACTGTCGCGGTCGACCCCGCCCCGCTGCCCGAACCGCTGCGCGAGGAACAGCGCGCGCTGCTGCGCGAGGTGATCCTGCATACCAACAACTATCCGTCGCCGAATGGCGAACAGCGGTTCACCGTACCCGGTGCGATCATCGACGATGTCGCGAAGCGGACCGGATGGCCGGTGTCCCGGGTTCGGGAGGTGTTGCGCGACGACAAGGATATGGCCGCGCGCTGTACGCTGGAGATCGCGCTGCGCGAGGCGGGCCTTGCGGCACAGAACGGCATGGGGATGGAATTGCTACGCAATCTGCAGCCGTTGGTGGTGAAACAGCAGCAAACCCAGTTGCAGTAAAGATACCGATTTCAAGATAGCCCCGTTCCGATCACGGAACGGGAAATGGTGCGGTCGAGAAGACTCGAACTTCCACGGCCTTTCGGCCACAACGACCTCAACGTTGCGCGTCTACCAGTTCCGCCACGACCGCACGTGAACACCTTGGGGTCGCCCCCTTGGCTGGCAGGAGCGTGCCCCTAGCAGCGCGTTTGCGGTCGTGCAAATGCTTTTATGCATTATCGCCCACGCGCCGCCGCGCGGGCGATGGCGATCGCTTCGGCAGCGGTCATCACTTCGCCCAGCCCGCTGCCCGACAGCGCCGCACGCTCCGCATCGCGCACCCGTTCCAGAGCGCGGGCGAGGCGCGGCGCGTCCCAGCGGCGCAGCGCCTGCGCGGTGGCGGCCTGTTCCTTGAAGAACACGCGGTGGCGCTCCATCACGCGGTCGACGCTTTCGCCGTCATCGATTTCGGCGCGCATTTCGGCGAGCGACAACAGCCGCCGGGCGACGCCGCGCAACAGCGGGATCGGTCCGCCGGGCATTTCGGGCAGCGCGGCCGCGGCTGCATCGCCCGCGATCATCGCGCTGACGATGCCGTTCATCTCCGCATCGGCGATCGACGCGCCGATCGCGTCGAACGCCTCACCATCGGCATCGCGCGGCCGTTCGGGCGACGCGTCGAGATAGAGTGCCAGCTTCTCGATCTCGCTGGCCAGCACCGCGCGGTCGCCCGCCGTCACCGCCGCCAGCCGGTCGGGCACGTCACCCAGCAGGCGCAACCCATGGTCGCGCGCCATCGCCACCGCCAGCTTCGCCGCCTGCGCCGCATCGGGCACGTAGCAGGCGACGGCAACCGCGTTGAGCGACGCGGTGACCAGCTTCACCAGTTTCGACGTGCCCTTGATCGTCGGCGCGATGGCGGCGACCGGATTGCCGGCACGTTCGGCGGCGAGCAGCAGCGTCACCGCCTCGACCGATTCCTCGCCCATGCCGGTCACGCGGATAAAGCGGGCATCGCCGAACAGAGACATCGACGCGGATTCGTCGGCGAGCAGGCCGGGGCGCCCTTTCAGCATCGCGCCGTCCATATCGACCCGCTCGGCCCCTTCGCCCACGCCCTTCGCCAGTCGCGCGGCCAGCGCCAGCGCGCCGGCCGTGTCGGGACCGTGGAACAGGTAGAGCCGGATATCGGGGCCGGGCCGGTCGAGCTTGGCCGCGACCTGCTCGGGCCGGAGTTTCACGAGCCGTTCTTGGGCAGGTTCAGCGCGATCCGCGTCACGATCTGGTCCGCGACGATCACCGACAGCCGTTCGAGCGCCGAGCGTTCCGCCGTGATGGTCGCATATTCGGACCGCACCACGTCGATCCCGGCATCCGACCCCGCCGTCGCGTCGAGCGTCACAGCGCCGTTCGACAGGTCGATCAGCTGATAGCGCGCGCGCAGCGTCCGCCGTTCGCGCGTGATCGAATCGTCGCGCCGCACGCCCAGACCGGTGATGTCATCGTCCAGCTTGATCTCCAGCCGGTAGCGCGCCGGCCCTTCGGCGCGCAGCCGGTCGCGCAGCGCATTGGCGACCAGCCAGCCATTCTGCCCGGCGATCGGCGCGACCTCGACGCCTGATAGCGTCTGGCGCACCACCCCGCCCTCGCCCCCGGCATAGAGCGGGCGCAGGCCGCAGCCACCCAATAGGAACGCGGCAGCGAGGACGGCGGCGCGGATCATGCGACGATGTTCACGAGACGGTCGGGCACGACGATGACCTTGCGCGGCGCCTTGCCCTCCAGCGCGCGGACGATCTTCTCGCTCGCAAGGGCAGCGGCCTCGGCGTCTTCCTTGGGCGCACCCTTGGCCAGCACGATGGTGTCGCGCAGCTTGCCGTTGACCTGCACCGCGATGGTCGATTCCGCCTCGACCAGCATCGCCGCATCGACCAGCGGCCAGGCGGCATCGGCGATCAGCCCGGGGCGGCCAAGCTGCGACCAGGCCTCTTCCGCCAGATGCGGGATCATCGGGCTGACCAGCAGCAGCAGCGCGTCCATGTCAGCGTCCGACATGCCCTTCGCCTTCTCCGCCTCGCCCAGCAGCGTATAGAGTTTCGCCACCGCCTTGTTGAACTGGAGCGCAGTGATGTCGTCCGCGACGCCGGCGATCGTGCGATGGACAGCGCGGGTCAGCGCCTCCGGGCTGGTGCCGCCGGCCGTGTGATTCGCGACCAGCTTCCACACGCGCTTGACGAAGCGTTCGGCGCCTTCGATCCCCGCTTCGCTCCACGGCAGGTCGCGTTCGGGCGGGCTGTCGGACAGCATGAACCAGCGCGCGGCATCGGCGCCGTAGCGATCGAGAATCGGTTCGGGATCGACCGTATTCTTCTTCGACTTCGACATTTTTTCGACGCGGCCGATGGTGATCGCATCACCGGTCGCGGTTTCGATACCGTCGGTCACTTCGGACGGCGCAAGCCAGCGGCCGTCCGCCGACTTGTACGTCTCGTGCGTCACCATGCCCTGCGTGAACAGGCCGGCGAACGGCTCCTTCAGGTCGATCAGCCCGACATGGTTGAGCGCGCGGGTCCAGAAGCGTGCGTAGAGCAGGTGGAGGATCGCATGCTCGACCCCGCCGATATACTGGTCGACCGGCAGCCAGCTTTCGGCGACCGCCCGATCGAACGGCTTGTCGTCGGGCTGGCTGGCGAAGCGGATGAAATACCAGGACGAATCGACGAAGGTGTCGAGCGTGTCGGTCTCCCGCCGCGCCGGTGCACCGCACGACGGACAATCGACATGCTTCCAGGTCGGATGGCGGTCGAGCGGGTTGCCGGGGATGTCGAACGACACGTCCTCGGGCAGCTTGACCGGCAGTTGGTCGGTCGGAACCGGCACCACGCCGCATGCGCCGCAATGCACGATCGGGATCGGCGTGCCCCAGTAACGCTGGCGGCTCACCCCCCAGTCGCGCAGGCGCCACACGGTCGTGCCCTTGCCCCAACCGCCGGCTTCGGCGCGGTCGATCACCGCGCGCTTGGCAGCGGCGACGTCCATGTCGTTCAGGAAGTCGGAGTTCACGAGGCGGCCGGGGCCGGTATAGGCTTCGCTGCCATCGAATACCGGATCGGTCAGGTCGCCGTCAGCCACGACGCGACGGACGTCGAGGCCATATTTGCGCGCGAAGTCGAGGTCGCGCTGGTCATGCGCCGGCACGCCCATCACCGCGCCGGTGCCGTAGTCCATCAGCACGAAATTCGCGATATAGACCGGCAGTTCGACGCCCGCAGCGAACGGATGCTGCATCCGGTAGCCGGTGTCGAAGCCCAGCTTTTCCGCGGTTTCCAGCTCGGCCGCGGTGGTCCCACCCTGCTTGCACAGCTCGATGAACGCGGCGGCGTCCGGCTTGGCGTCGGCCAGCGCCCGCGCGATCGGGTGATCGGCGGCGATCGCGACGAAGCTGGCGCCGAAGATCGTGTCGGGACGGGTCGAATAGACCTCGATCCGCTGATCGAACGGCGCGACCGGCGCGAAGGAGAATTGCAGCCCTTCCGACTTGCCGATCCAGTTTTCCTGCATCAGCCGGACCTTGTCGGGCCATTGATCGAGCGTGCCGAGGCCGGCGAGCAGGTCGTCGGCGAAATCGGTGATCTTCAGGAACCACTGGCTGAGCTTGCGCTTCTCGACCAGCGCGCCCGAGCGCCAGCCGCGCCCATCAATCACCTGTTCGTTGGCCAGTACGGTCATGTCGACCGGGTCCCAGTTGACCGCCGACTCCTTGCGATAGACCAGCCCGCCCTTGAGCAGTTCGAGGAACAGCGCCTGTTCGTGGCCGTAATAGTCGGGATCGCAGGTGGCGAACTCACGCAACCAGTCGAAGGCGAGGCCCAGCCGCTTCAGCTGCGCCTTCATCGCCGCGATATTGGCATAGGTCCACTCACCGGGATGGACCTTCTTTTCCATCGCCGCATTTTCGGCGGGCATGCCGAACGCGTCCCACCCCATCGGGTGCAGGACCTCATGGCCGGTCATCCGCAGGAAGCGCGCCAGCACGTCGCCCATCGTATAGTTGCGAACGTGCCCCATATGGATGCGTCCCGAGGGGTACGGGAACATCTCCAGCACATAGCGTTTGGGCTTGGGCGAGTGGTCGTCGGCGACGAAAGTTTGCGCCGAATCCCATGCCGCCTGCCAGCGGGCATCGGCCTCGGCCGGCGAAAAACGCGGAGTCATGGTCGTCGGATCAGCCCGTGATGGCCCCGCGGCGCAGGTCGCGCGCACGGGTCAGGATGATATCTTCCAGCTTCTGCACCGTGGCGGCCGTCACCGGCGCCTCGACCCACTGGCCGCCCTGGTTCACCTGGCGGATCTGCGCCACGCGCAGCGCGTCGGCACGCAGGTCCTGGTCGAGGATCGTGACCGTCACCTTCGTGCGTTCGGTCGGCACCGCCGGATTGACGTACCAATCGGTGACGATGACGCCGCCGTTCGAGTCGGTCTGCGCCATCGGCATGAACGACAGCGTGTCGAGGCTAGCGCGCCACAGATAGCTGTTCACGCCGATCGTCGTGACCTTCGATGCGGCAAGGTCGCCCGCGACGCGGCCCTTGCCGCCACTGCACGCGGCCATCGGCAGGGCAAGCGTTGCCAGCAACGCGATCAGCAGCGGGCGGTTCATCGGCGGTTCCTTGACTACAGGCCAATATGGCAGTTCGGCCCGCTTCTATAGGAGGTGGCGCGGACGCGGCAAGCGGGTTGGTGATCCGCACCGGCAAGGGTGCGCAATCGGCCCGCCGACGCCCCGTTCCGGCCCGCCACCGCTTTGGTCGGACAAATATGTGTGTTCGATGCAACACTAGCCGGGAAAGCGACCGGAGGCGGTGGATACGGGAAACCGAATCATGATATCGCGATTAGCGGGGAGTGAGGTTTGACATGACGGGTGGCAGGATCTTGGCTGGCATTGGACTGGGGGCGATGATCGCCGCCGGGCTTGGTGCGTCGCCTGCCTTGTTCGCGCAGGAACAGCGCGCGCCGCGTGTCCTCAAGAAGCTCGATCTCGACCGCATGCCGCTGGCGGGCTTCGGCTCGTTCACGCCGGCCTCGGCCGACCCGCGACTCGCCGCTGCGCTGTCGCGCACCGCGCTGAACCCGACCGGGTTCCAGTTCACGCCGTCCGAAGGCGCCGTCATCGGCAGCCGTGCGATCAAGGCCGCGGTCCGCAGCGCGACCATGCAGGCGGAACGCCCGACCGACCGTGTCGCCGCCGTCACGCCGACGCTGGCGCTGAACCCCGTCACCTATAATCTGGGCGGATCGGTCGGCGGCAAGCGGCTGGCCGCGATCGGCGACCTGACCCGACTCGATCTCGGCACCCAGCCGGGCAGCCGCGATCCCGTCGGCATGGGCTATTCGGCGCGCAAGTTCGGCACGCGCGCGCCGCTGACGGTCGACCATGCGCTGACCGACCAGCCGAAGATGATCACCGACACCTCGGGCTATTCGCTCGATGGCGGCGGATCGTTGAAGCTGACCCGCAACCTCGACGTGACCGCGGGCATGCGCAGCCGCACCGACCGCGAGCGGATGCTGCGCGTGTCGCCGGATCGCCGCGAGGGGCAGGCGATCTATGTGGGGACGGCGTTCCGGTTCTGAGGCGGGACGGCGTTTCGGGCGTTGCCGGAGCGAGCTTTCCGTAAGTGGTGATCGAAGCGGGCCGTTTTGCGGGTCGGCTGTTCGTAGATGCTGATGCTGGTCGATAGGCGCGGTACGGGCATCGTAGTTAGCCGCGCCCCGGATGTGGGGGCGTGGTTCGGTTGATTTCCGGTCGACCGGCCGTTCTTTCGTAAGATTTCGAAATGGCTGATGGCGCGACATCCGCCTGCCCGGCAGCCCGACCTTGAGCCGGGGGCTCGCCTTCCGTCGACCGGAGAAGAAGAAGCGGGACCCCGGATCAAGTCCGGGGTGACGGTGGGGTGACCGGTCTAAGTCCCATCAGGCGCGTAAGGGCGTCATCGTGGCTGCCGCACGCTGATCCATCCTGTCCGAACGTCTGAGGCGATCCGCCGGGAACCTAAGCGACGGCCCCAACCGCTGCCCCGCCCCCTCAATCATCCTCGTCCTCGAAGCCGACTAGGTCGAGCGCGCGGGCCTTGATCTGGCGGGTCATGCACCAATGGACCAGCGCGTCCTCGCGGCCGTGGGTTACCCACACCTCCTTCGGCGCGATTTCGGTCAGGGTCTCCGTCAGTTCGTCCCAGTCGGCATGGTCGGACAGGATCAGCGGCAGTTCGACGCCGCGCTGCCGGGCGCGTTGGCGAACCCGCATCCAGCCGCTGGCCATCGCGGTGATCGGGTCGGGCAGCCGCCGCGACCAGCGGTCGCCCAAAGCGGAAGGCGGTGCGACGATGATGCGGCCCTGCAACTCCGCCTTGGAAGCGCTCGCGACCGGACGAAGTTCGCCCAGATCGACGCCCAGTTCGACATAGAGGTCGCAAAGCCGCTGCATTGCACCGTGGAGGTAGATCGGGTCGTCGAACCCCATCGCCCGTGCCTCGGCGATCACCCGCTGCGCCTTGCCCAGCGCATAGGCGCCGACCAGCACGCAACGCTCCGGCTCCATGCGGAGCGCCGCCAGCAGCTTGTCGATCTCGTCGCGGGTTTCGGAATGGCGGAAGACCGGCAGGCCGAAGGTCGCCTCGGTCACGAAGACGTCGCACGGCACCGGCTGGAACGGCGCACAGGTCGGATCGGGCCGGCGCTTGTAATCGCCCGACACGACGACGCGTTCGCCACCATGGTCGAGCACGATCTGCGCCGATCCCAGCACATGACCGGCGGGCACGAAGGATATGTCGTAGTCGCCCATGCGGATGCTCTCGCCATAGGCGATCGGCACCCCGTTTTGCGGGCCATAGCGCGTCGCCATGATCGCCAGCGTCTCCGGCGTCGCCCAGACCTGTCCATGCCCGCCACGCGCATGATCGGCATGGCCATGGGTGACGAGCGCACGTTCGACCGGTTCCGACGGATCGATCCAGACGTCGATCGCGGGCAGGTGAATGCCGCTGGGATGCGGGGTGATCCATCGGGCAAGGGCCATGGGGTCGACATGGGGCGTGGGGACGCCAGTGCCAAGGTCATCGAACCGACATATCCGTGCCCTAGGAGCGCAGCTGTTTCGTAGCGATTGTCAGCAGCTTGTCGACGCCAGCCCCTTCCCGTGTGCCCCTGTTCGCGGCGGGGCTGGCCGCGTTCTGCGTCTATTTCGCGATGTACGCCTTTCGCAAACCGGTCATGGCGGTCGCCTTCGCCGATCAGGCGCCGCTGTGGCAGTTGCTGGATTACAAGGCGACGCTGATCCTGGCGCAGGCGGTCGGCTATGCCCTGTCGAAGATGGTCGGGGTGAAGGTGGTCGCCGAGCACCGCGCCGACCGGCGGGCGCGGCTGATCCTGTCGCTGATCGGTGCGGCGTGGCTCGCGCTGCTGGGCTTTGCGCTGCTACCCGCCTGGGCCGGGCCGCTATGCCTGTTCCTCAACGGCCTGCCGCTCGGCATGATCTGGGGCCTCGTCTTTCGCTATCTGGAGGGGCGGCGCGTGTCGGAAATGCTGGCGGCGATGCTGACCGCCAGCTTCATCCTGTCGTCGGGCGCGACCCGGACGGCGGGAGCGCTGCTCGTCCAGCACGGGCTGTCACCCTTCTGGATGCCGGCAGTGACGGGGCTGGTGTTCGCGCCGGTCCTCGTCGCCGCGCTGGCGGTGCTGGCGCGGACCCCGCCGCCCGATGCCGCCGATCGTGCGGCGCGCGGGACGCGCGTGGCGATGGATGGCCCGGCACGCCGCGCCTATGTCCGCGCGCACGCCCTGCCGCTTGCGCTGCTGATCCTCGGCTATACGCTGCTGACCGGCCTGCGCGACTTTCGCGACAATTTCGCCGCCGAAATCTGGGGCGATCTCGGCAACGGCGCGCCGGCGGCGATGTTTTCGATCACCGAAGTGCCGGTAACGATCGTGGTGCTGATCGGCATGGCGATGCTGGCGACGATCCGCAGCAATCTGCGCGCGCTGCTGGCGATCCATGGCGCGATCCTGTTCGGCGCGCTGGCACTGGGCGGCGCGACGCTCCTGTTCCGGCTCGGCTGGATCGGGCCGGTCGCGTGGACGGTGTGGATCGGCATCGGCATCTACAGCGCCTATGCCCCGTTCAGCGCGGTGCTGTTCGACCGGATGATGGCGCTGGGCAAGTCGCCGGGCAATGCCGGCTTCCTGATCTATCTCGCCGATTCGTTCGGCTATGCCGGCAGCGTCGCGCTGATGCTGTTGCGTGAGTTGGCCGACAATCGCGCGCCGTGGCTCGGTTTCTTCACCAGCGCGACGCTGACGACCGCCCTGATGCTGGGCGGCGGGGCGACCGTGTCGGGTCTGTGGTTCTGGCGACGATTTTCGCTGCACAAATGATGATATTGCGTTGATGTGACAGATCACTCCGCCAATTATTCACGTTACTCCGCAAATATCATCAAATGTCACACACGCGTCATCAATTCCCGCCAAAGGCGCGTCCGGGGTCGGACAACGGCCGGGACAAGGCGGCACGCCCGCCAAGGGAGACATCATGAAGTTCATCACGGGTGCGGCGATCCTGGCGATCGCGGCGGGGACGACGCACGCCCATGCGCAGACGGCTCCGGCCGATGCGGCGACGGCCGAAGTGTCGGGGGGCACGCAGGACGAGGCACGCAGCGGCGGCGAGATCGTCGTGACCGGCCGCGCGACGACCTTCGCCAACACGCAGGTGACCGAGCCGATGCTCGACCGCCAGTCGGCCCTGACCAGCGTCAACGACGTCATCAAGGAACTGCCCGGCGTGTTCGTGGCGGAAGGCGACGCGTTCGGTTCGTCCGACTGGGCGACCTCGATCAGCATCCGCGGCTTCAGCTCGGGCGGCGGCGGCGGCCAGCAGATCGGCTCGACCATCGACGGCCTGCCCAATGGCGGTTCGGGCTATGGTGGCGGATCGCGGGCCAACCGCTATCTCGACGTGCTGAACCTGAAGACGGTGACCGTGTCGCAGGGCACCGCCGACATCTCGTCGCGCTCGAACGAGGCGCTGGGCGCCACGCTCGACTATGTCACCACCGACCCGACGCGCGACACCCGCTATCGCTTCACGCTGGCCGGCGGCGATTTCGGCGCGCGCAAGATTTATGGCCGGGTCGATACCGGCCAGTTCGCCGGCGACACCCGCGCCTTTGTCAGCGCCTCGACCAGCCGGGTGAAGGACTGGATCGGCGGATCGGGCGAGACGCGCCGCGATCATGTCGATGCGAAGATCGTGAGCCATATCGACCGGGTGAAGCTGACCGGCTGGGTCAGCTATGACGATGCCGACGAAGCGGAATTCGGGTCGGTCAGCCCCGAAATGTTCGCCAACGATCCGAACCACGATGCCTATACCGACAACTGGACCGGCATTCCGTACATCGACCAGGGCTATCGCTCGACCTCGCGCGCGCTGCGCCGCAATTTCTTCACCTATCTGCGTGGCGAGACCGATCTGGGCGAAGTGAAGCTGTCGGGTGCGGGCTATTATCACCGCATGCGCGGGCGCGGCGATTTCGCACCGCCCTATCTGGTCGATGTCCGCAACGACGGCGCCGGCAACCCGGAAAGCGAGTTCACCGGCAGCCAGCCGACCGTGATCGGCGGCGGCAATCTCGGCCGCTATTATTTCGTGGACCCGACCGGTGCGAAGGCGACCTTCCTCACCGGCTGCACCGGCACGGCGGCGATCCCGGCGGTCTATGCGCCCCGCTGCTACGCGGTAGGGTCGACCCCGGTCATGTCGTACCGCCACACCCATTATGAAAACGACCGTGGCGGCCTGACCGCCGATGCGGCGTGGACGCATGATTTCGGCGCGTTCCAGAACACGCTGCGCGGCGGCCTGTGGTGGGAACGCGGCCGTGCCAACCAGCTGCGCGACTGGCACAAGATCACCAACGCGCTGGTCGGCCCGGCGTTCGACGGCAAGCCCTATTACCAGCAGTTCAGCACCGACTACGACCTCGACGAGATCATGTATTATGTCGAGGACGCGGTGACCTATGGCCCGCTCACCGCGCGGTTCGGGGTGAAGCAGTTCTTCCTCGACCAGCGGCGCGCCGAATTGCTGAACGGCCGTGCCGTGACCGAGCTGAATTCGAACAGCCGCCCGCTGATCTCGACCGGCATCGTCTATCATGCGCCGATCGACGGGCTGGAGGCGTTCGCCGGCTATTCGCAGAACTTCGCCGCGATCGGCAACGGGCCGCTCGGCGAACCGCGCGAGGTGATCGCCCGCATCAAGCCCGAAACCGCGAACAACATCGAAATCGGCGCGCGCTATTCGACGCCGCGGGTCAAGGCGTCGTTGACCGCCTATGACATCAAGTTCAACAACCGCATCCAGTCGATCTCGGCGAACCTCGTCACCGGCATCGATTATCTGGAGGAGCAGGACAGCGTCTATCTGAACGTCGGCGGGATCAAGAGCCGCGGGATCGAGGCGGCGCTTGCGTACCGGGTGACGCAGGGGCTGACCCTGTCGGGCAACTATACCTACAACCACGCGACCTATATCGGCACCGGCAATGCCGCGCAGGACGCCGATATCGGCGTGACGCCGGGGCGGCAGGTCATCAATAGCCCCCGCAACATGTGGGTCGCGGCGGCCGACTATGCCCGCGGCGTGTTCAAGGTCGGCGCAGCCGCCAAGTTCGTCGGCGACCGCTTCATCGGCAGCGACGGCGATGCGACCGCGCCCAGCTTCACCACGGTCGACGCCTATGCCGGCATCGACCTGGGCGAGGTCAATGCGGTGATGAAGGGCATGTCGCTGACGGTGCAGGCGACCAACCTTGCCGACCGGCGCTACCTGGCCGGCGCGGACGGCGGGTCGGCGTTCCTCGGCACGCCGCGCACGGTCACGGCGGCGCTGACGTTCGACTTCTGACCTACCGGTCATCCCCGCGCAGGCGGGGATCCGTTGCCGCCGACGTTTCGCATTGCGCCGCTACGTCAGCGTCCATGGGTCCCCGCCTGCACGGGGACGACGACAAGCTATCGAGTACCCTTATGGTCGACCTGTCACGCCGCACCCTCCTGTCCACCGGTGCCGCTCTTGTCGGGGCGGCGGCGTTGCCCGCGTCGATCGCCCGTGCCGCCGCGATCGCGCCCGACCGGCGCACGGGCACCATCGCCGACGTCCAGCATGTCGTGATCTTGTGCCAGGAAAATCGCGGCTTCGACCATTATTTCGGCACGTTGCGCGGGGTGCGCGGGTTCGGCGACCGCTTCCCGATCCCGACGCCCGGCGGCACTGTCTGGCAACAGAGCGACCGCACCGCGCCGGGCGGTCCGCGCGTCACCAGCCCCTTCCATCTCGATACCCGCCGTCAGTTCGAACTGATGCGGATGGAGGGCACGCCGCACGCCTGGCCCGATGCACAGCGGGCATGGGACCAAGGCCGCATGGCGCATTGGCCCGAGGCCAAGCACCCGCGCGCGATGGGGCATTACGCCCGCGCCGACATCCCCTTCCAGTTCGCGCTGGCCGAGGCGTTCACGATCTGCGACGCCTATCATTGCGCGACGCAGACCGGGACCAACACCAACCGGCTGGTGCTGTGGACCGGCACCAACGACCCCGCCGGCACCCATGGCGGCCCGGCGATCGGCAATTCGCACGACAATTTCGTCGATCAGGGCGGCGCCCCCGATCCCTATCGCTGGACCACCACGGTCGAGCGGATGCAGGCGGCCGGCATCGACTGGCGCATCTATCAGGACATGGCGGATAACTTCACCGACAATCCGCTGGCCGGCTTCGCGGCGTTTCGCGAGGCGCATGCCGGGCGCGGCGATGCTGAGCTGAAGGACCGGGCGCTGACCACGCGTGGCCCCGAGCAGTTGAAGGCCGACGTGCTCGCCGGCCACCTGCCACAAGTGTCCTATGTCATCGCCACCGCCGCCGGGTCCGAACATCCCGGCCCCTCCAGCCCGGCACAGGGCGCGGACTATGTCGCAAGCATCCTCGACGCGCTGACCGCCGACCCGAAGGTCTGGGCGCGCACCGTGCTGCTGGTGATGTTCGACGAGAATGACGGCTTTTTCGACCACGTTCCGCCCCCCGCCCCGCCGTCGCGCGGGACGGACGGCAAGCTGCTCGGCGGATCGACCGTCGATCTGGCCGGCGCCTATCACGACATGCCGAGCATCGGCGACAAGGACATCGACCTGCCGGAGTATCGCAGTCGCCCCTATGGCCTCGGCCCGCGCGTGCCGCTCTATGTCGTATCGCCGTGGAGCCGGGGCGGCTGGGTTAATTCGCAGACCTTCGACCACACCTCGGTCATCCGCTTCCTCGAAACGCGCTTCGGGTTTCACGAACCCAATATCGCGCCGTGGCGGCGGGCGATCTGCGGCGACCTGACCAGCGCGTTCGACTTTGCGGCAAGCGACACCGCCGCGCCGCGCCTGCCCGATCCGGGCGCGGACGCGCGGCGCGCCGCCGCACTGAAAGGACAGGTCGATCCCCCCGCCCCGCCCGCCGCCGCGCCATGGCAGGAACCGGGCGTCCGCCGCTCGCGCGCGCTGCCCTATCGCCTGGAGGCGACCGAGCGCGTCGCCGATACCGGCCTGACCCTGCGCTTCGCCGCCGATGGCGCGGGCGCCGTGTTCCACGTCTACGACCGGCACGCGCTTGACCACCCGCCGCGTCGCTACGTCGTGGGGGCAGGCAGCCGGATCGAGGGGCATTGGCCGTTCGACGCGGACGGTCGGTACGACCTGTGGGTGCTGGGGCCGAACGGCTTCCACCGCCATTTCGTCGGCACGCGGGGCGACACGGTGCCGCCGGTCGCCTGGACGGTCGGCGACGCCGGCCTTGCCGTCATCACGCCGGGCACCGGGTTGCGCCTGCGTCGCCTCACCCCCGGCGGCGGCGCGACCGAGGAAGCGCTTGGCACGGGCCGCCACCGCTGGTCGCTCGAACAGGCGCTCGGCTGGTATGACCTGACGCTGACCCATGCGGACCATCCCGCGTGGCGCCGCCGCATCACCGGGCGCCACGACCGTGCGGGAAAAGCGAGCGTCAGCGATCCCTTTGTCGAAAGCCTGTCGTAATGCTCCTGTTCGCGCTGATGTTCGCCGCCGCAACGCCATGGCCCGCCCCGGTCCAGGCCGAACTCGACCGCGCCGTCGCCGCCGCCCGGCCCGGCGACTATGCCGTGTTCGACGCCGACGGGACGCTGTGGAGCAGCGATATCGAGGAAGCGGGCATCGCCTTCTTCGAACAGCAGGGCTGGCTGTCGGTCGACCGCCTGCCGCCGGAGTTGCGCCCCATGCCCCTCGATCCGGGCGAAAGCCTCTACGGTTATTATCGGCGGCTGTGCGATTTCGATGCGAAGCTGTGCCTGCCGTGGAGCGCGCAGGTCTTTGCCGGGCAACCGCTGGGCGTTCTGAAACAGCGCTTCGATGCTCTCCTCGCCCATCGTGGCGGCATTCCGGTCCGCTATGTCCGCGACGGGCGACAGGTGGACGAGACGATCGAAGCCCCCCGCATCTATGCCGCACAACGCGCGCTGATCGCGGCGCTGAAGGCACGTGGCGTCGCGGTCTATATCGTCAGCGCGTCGCAGGAAGAGGTCGTGCGCATGGTCGCGTCCGACCCGCGCTACGGCCTGTCGATCCCGCCCGAACGGGTGATCGGCACGACCATGCTGCTGCGCGATGCCGCCGGCCAGATCTCGACCGCGCGGCGCGACATTGCGCAGGGGACGGCGGCCCGCCCCGGCTATTGGTCCGCCCGCGCCGCGCTCACGCCGATGACGACGCTCTGGACCCCGCTCCCGTGGCAGGAGGGCAAGGTCGCCGCGATCATGGCCTGTATCGACCCGGTCCGCCGCCCGATGCTGGTCGCCGGCGACAGCGGCAGCGACTGGGCGATGCTGTTTCATTCGGGTGGCGTGCGGCTGTGGATGGACCATGACGCGCCGACCACCCGGCGGTTGCGCGCCATGCGCGACGCACGCGGCGGCGAGGGCAAGGACCGCTGGATCGATGTCGACCGGCGCGCGCTGGCGCCGGTCGACTGACCTCACGCGACCGCGGGTCGGCGCAGCGTCGCCACGATCCGGTCGACGACCGCCAGCACCAGCAGCGACGCCCCGAACAGCGGCAGGAACACGCCCGCCACGGCCAGCAGCGTGATCGCCCCGCGCAGCCGTGCCCCGCTGACCGGCGGTGGCGTGGCCAGCCTGCCCCTGGGGCGCCGGCGCCACCACATCGTCACGCCGCTGACCACCAGCAGGATGATGGCGATGCATGGCAGCAGCATCAGCAGCTGGTTGGGCAGCCCGAAATAACGGCCCATATGGATCTGCGCGCCCAGCTCGACCGCCTTCGCCCCGATGCCGTAGCGGTTCCAGCCATTCTCCCACAACAATCGCCCCGACCAGCGGTCATATTGCAGCGTGCGCTGTCCCTCGGGATGCCGGGGGGTGACCATCACGGTGTAGATGCCGGTCGGGCCGGACGGCAGGTACAGGCGATAGCCCCCGGTGATCCCCGCCGCCTGTGCCTTCGCGGCGATCGCGTCGGCGCCGGCGACCGCCGCATCGTCCGCGTCGGCGTGATGCCCGCCGCCGCCATGCTCGGCATGGGCGGGGTCGGATGCCGTCATCGGAGCGGTCTCCTGACTCCACGGCACGCCACCCAGCGTCGCCATCGGCGTGCTGCGTGGCGAGACACGGTCGAAGCGGGCAGCCTCGTTACCGATGCCCATCGCGGTGAACGCGCCGCGCACCAGCGGCCCCTGCACCACCGCCCAGGGGAGCCCGGTCAGCAGCAGGAACGCGATCAGCGCGACGCTCCACACCCCCGTCACCGCATGCAGGTCACGCCAGAACACGCGGCCCCGCGCCCGCAGCCGCGGCCACAACACGCCCGCCATCGACCGCCGCCCGCGCGGGCCACCACAGGAACAGCCCCGACGCGATCAGCATCAGCGCCCAGCACGCCGCCAGCTCCACCACCGCATCGCCCCATGGCCCGAAGGTCAGCGACCCGTGCATGACGTCGGCGAACCCGACCAGCGTATGGGCGTAGACATAGCTGCCCAGCACCCGTCCCGATGCCGGGTCGACCATCACCTGTCGCGGCTCGCCGCTTGCGGCATCGATCCACACCTTTGCCGGACGGGTCGGCGCCTCGGGCAGGTCGATCCGCGTCGGCACGCCAGGGACCGCCGTCACCGCCGCCGCGATCATCCGCGACGGCGGGAGCGGACGAGCGACCGGCGCGACGATCTGCAGATCGGGCATCAGCGCATCGTTCAGCTCGTCCTTGAACAGATAGATCGTGCCCGTGATGCTCAGGATCAGCAGGAACGGTGCGACGATCAGCCCGGCATAGAAATGCCAGCGCCAGATCGTGCGATAAAGGCGCGGATCGCTCATCGCCGGCCTCCCGGTGGGCGATGGAGCGGTCCATAGGGCCGGCGCGTTCGCCGCGACGCGACCGGCGCACGGCAAGATGGGGCCGCAGACGCGGCCGTGTGAGGTGGCATGACAGGGTGTTCCTGATGATCGCTGGGAGCCTGCGCACGACCGAAAGCGGCGTGCGGCACTCCGTCCAGACAGCAGCGCGACAGCCCCGCCGCCAGCAGCGACGAGGCCAACCGCACCGGACGATGTCAGGCGATCACAGGCGGCCCGCGCAACGGCGGCCGCAGCCGGGCGGGCCGTATCGTCGGCAGCGCAACGACGATCTGCAACCCCAGCGCCAGGACGAAGGCGATGGCCCCCGCCAACACCACCGGGTCCGCCCCCGCCAGCGACAGCGCGGTCAATCCGGCAAAGGCGCAGGGTTGTGGCTTGTTGTCGTGTTGGGGGGTGTCGGGTTTGCTGTGGCCGCCGTGCTGTACGGCCGTCATCTCATGATAGGCCATGGCGGCGGGGTGGGCCATCGTTACAGCTGGACTGCTGCCGGGGCACAGCGCGATAACAACGCGCCCCTCGACCAGCATGGGCATGAACCCCGCTGGCACGATCGCCTTCATCGCTAACGCGATGGCGATTGCCAGCAGCGCCGCTGCCTTATGGGTCAGGATCAGGCGTCGGAGGATTGCCACCGCGTTCTTCTACCGGAGGCGGAAGCGCTTGTCATTTGCGTTGCTGCCCCGCCACCACCCCCTTGCCCTTGCTCCGGGCAATCCCCAAAGCAGGCGCCATGGCACAGGAATCTCCACTCGACCGGTTTCGCGACGTCCTGCGCGGCACCTCGCGCGCGCTTGCCGAGGAGCCGGAAGTGGAACTGGGCTTTACCGCCGACGCGCCGGTCGCATCAGGCAAGCATATCAAGGTGCCTATGCCCGCGCGCGCGCTGCCCGCCGATCAGGTGGCGGAGGCCCGGGGCCTGGCCGACGGGTTTGCGCTGAAGATGCGCTATCACGACACCGCGCTTCACGCCCGCGCGGCGCCGGGCGATGCGGTGGCGCGCGCGGTGTTCGATGCGGTCGAACAGGCGCGGGTCGATGCGATCGGGTCGGCGGGCTATGACGGGATCGCCGACAATCTGGATCAGGCGCTGGCGATGCGGATGCGCTCCGACCCGATCACCCGCGCGCGCACCCGCGCCGAAGTGCCGCTATCGACCGCCGTCCAGCTGATGGTGCGCGAACGGCTGACCGGGCGGATGCCGCCCGCCGCCGCGATCCCCGCCATGGCGCTCGTCGCCGACTGGATCGAGGAACGTGCCGGCGCCCAGCTCGACGCATTGTCCGCGCTGGCTGGCGATCAGGCGGCGTTCGGGCGCGGCATCACCCGCATCCTCCAGGACCTCGAACTGGTCGAGGGCGAGGTCGAGCCCGAACAGGCCGATGACGGCGGCGACGATTCCGAAGGCGAGGACGAGGAAACCCCGCAGGACGACGGCGAGGACGAAGGCGAACAGCAGGGCGGCGAAGGGCAGGTCGAGGCGCGCGGCGAGGACCGCAGCGACGACGAGCAGTCCGATGGCCAGTCGGACGACATGTCCGAGGATGTCGATGCGCAGGGCGACGACATGGCCGATGGCGAGGACGAGGGCGGCATGATGCCCGTGCGCCCCAACCGCCCCTTTGCGGACCTCAACACCCAGTTCGACTATCGCGCCTTCACCACCAAGTTCGACGAAGTGATCGCCGCGACCGAACTGTGCGAGGCCGACGAGCTGGAGCGGCTGCGTGCCTATCTCGACCAGCAGCTGGTGCAGTTGCAGGGGGTGGTGACGAAGCTCGCCAACCGGTTGCAGCGCCGGTTGATGGCGCAACAGTCGCGGTCATGGGACTTCGACCAGGAAGAAGGGCTGCTCGACGCCGCGCGGCTGGCCCGCGTGGTCATCAATCCGGCGCAGTCGCTCAGCTACAAGATCGAGCGCGATACCGAGTTTCGCGATACCGTCGTCACGCTGCTGATCGACAATTCGGGGTCGATGCGCGGCCGTCCGATCGGCATCGCGGCGATCAGCGCCGACATCCTCGCCCGCACGCTGGAACGCGTCGGGGTGAAGGTCGAGATCCTCGGGTTCACGACGCGCGCGTGGAAGGGCGGGCAAAGCCGCGAGGCATGGCTCGCCGCCGGCCGCCCGCCGCAGCCCGGTCGGCTGAACGACATCCGCCACATCGTCTACAAACAGGCCGACGAGCCGTGGCGGCGGGCGAAGAAGTCGCTTGGGTTGATGATGCGAGAAGGGTTGCTGAAGGAAAATATCGACGGCGAGGCGCTGCTGTGGGCGCATGGCCGGCTGATCGCGCGGCCCGAGGATCGCAAGGTGCTGATGGTGATCTCGGACGGGGCGCCGGTCGACGATTCCACCCTGTCGGTCAATTCGGGCAGCTATCTGGAGCGGCACCTGCGACAGGTGATCGCCTATATCGAGGGCAAGTCGCCGGTCGAGCTGGTCGCGATCGGCATCGGCCATGACGTGACCCGCTGGTACAATCGCGCGGTCACGATCATGGACGCCGAGCAGCTGGCCGGCACGATGATCGAGCAGCTGGCGTCGCTGTTCGACAGCGAATGAAGCCGGTCGCGCCGCCGGGCGGCTTTCGCGGGCCGGTGAAGCGGTCGATCACCATCGCCGGGCACGCGACCTCGATCAGCCTCGAACCCGGTTTCTGGACGGCGCTGGAGGATGCCGCGGCACGGCGGTCGCTGCCGTTGTCGGCGCTGGTGGCAGCGATCGATGCGGTTCGGATCGAAGGGGACGATCCGCCTAATCTGGCGAGCGCGATCCGGTCTTGGTTGCTGGGCGAGGTTGGTGTGCGGTAAGTCGTTTTCACGCGAAGGCGCGGAGACGCGAAGAAAAAGAAGAAATGGGTTCGCGCAGAGACGTGGAGGCGCAGAGCGGGTTCGTACCCGGCAAGCGCGCGCGACCGGGAGACGACATCTTTCGCTGCAACGACGAGTGAGGCCGCTATCGCGGAAAACCTGTCCGCGCCCGCAACCTCTCTGCGCCTCTGCGTCTCTGCGCGAAATCTATCTCCTTCTTCGCGTCTCCGCGCCTTCGCGTGAACCCGACCTTCTACGACTGCTCGGGCAGCACCGGCGACACCGTAACCTCGCCGCGGTCCCCGGCCCGATACCCCAGACTCGCCCGCCCCTTCACCGGCCCGGCCACGTCCGCCACCAGATAGAGCGGCCGCCGCTTCGATTCGACGTACAGCCGCCCGAGATACTCGCCGATCATCCCCAGTACGAACATCTGCACCGCGCCCAGGAACACCACGACCAGCATCGTCGACGTCCATCCCTGCACCGCGCTGCCCGACAGCCAGCCGATCGCGATATAGGCGAACAGCAGCAACGACAGCCCGGTCAGCACCAGCCCCATATGGCTGGCGAGGCGCAGCGGCGCGGTGGAAAAGCCGGTCACCGCGTCCAGCGCGAAGCGGATCATCTTGCCCAGCGGATATTTGCTCTCGCCGGCCAGCCGTTCGTCGCGGTCATAGGGGAACGGCACCTGCCGGAACCCGACCCACGCCACCATGCCGCGAATGAAGCGCGCCTGTTCGGGCAGGCTCAGCAGTGCGTCGAGCGCCCGCCGGCTCATCAGCCGGAAATCCCCGGTGTCGAGCGGGATCGGGGTATCGGTTACCCGGTCGAGCACGCGGTAGAAGCCGGCGGCGGTCAGCTTCTTGAAGAAGGTCTCGCCCTCGCGCTTGCGCCGGACGGCATAGACGACATCGGCCCCTTCGGCCTCCATCGTCGCGATCATGTCGCCGAGCAATTCGGGCGGGTCCTGCAGATCGGCATCGATGATGAGGATGCGCTCGCCCGCGCACAGGTCGAGCCCCGCGGTCAGCGCCAGTTGATGCCCGTGGTTGCGCGACAGGTTGATCGCCACCAGTCGCGGATCGGACGCCGCCAGCCGCTCCATCACCGCCCAGCTCTGGTCACGCGATCCGTCGTTCACCAGCACGATTTCATGATCGTCGCCGACCACCGCGCGCGCCGCCGCCGAAATGCGGGTGTGCAGCACGTCGAGGCAGGCGGCCTCGTTGTAACAGGGAACGACGATGGACAGGGCAGGACGGATCATGGGCGCTGGCGTTACCCCAAGCTGCGCGACAGGAAAAGCCGGATGGCGCGGATGGTGCCGCGACGATAGGATGCGCGTAGATGAAGGAGAATGCTGATGCGTGTGATCCTGCCGATCCTCCTGCTTGCGATCGCCGCACCCGCCAGCGCGCAAATCTGGGACGGGGGCCGTTCCGCCGTGCGCGAAATGCCGGCAGCGCCCAGCGCCTCGTTCGATCGCGACCTGAACGACGCGAACCGCTCGATCCGCGACGGACGGCGGCGTGGCGACCTCAGCCGGGCGGAAGCGCGTACCCTGCGCGCCGAAAGTGCGATGATCGAACGCCTTGCGAAGCAGGCGCGAGCCGGCGGCCCGGCCTGGGCGAACACCACGGCGCTCGACGAACGGGCCCGCGCATTCGGCGCACAGGTCGCGGCGGCACGCGCCCGGCGCCGCTGAACCGCGCTTGAAATGTAGGATTTCGTCCGCCAGCGTCCCCGCGCGATGAACAGGACGGGGGTCGGGCGATGATCGAGGCGGCGGTCGGGGAAGGCGGCGTCAACCGCGCGGGCGATGTGCGCGCGGTGCAATGGTTGCTGCTGCGCATCGGGATCGATCCGGGCGGGATCGACGGCATCGCCGGTCCGCGCCTGATCGCCGCGATCCGTAGTGCGCAGGATCGCTTCGGGATCGACGCCGATGGCCGGGTCGATCCCGGCGGCGCCACCCTCGCCCGCCTGCGCGCCGCCCCGGCGCGCTGGGACGGCGACAGCAGCAACTGGCCGCAGGAGCGCAAGCTCGCCAGCCTCCACCCCCGCTTCCGCCCGCGCGTCGTCGCGGTCATCGCCCGGTTGCGCACCGAGCGGTTCCGCCCGGTCGTCGTCTATGGCTGGCGGTCGGTCGAGGTCCAACAGCGCCTGTTCCGTGCCGGGTCCAGCAAGGTGCGCTTCAGCTTCCACAATGCCCAGACGCCGGACCGCATTCCCGCCGCCTGGGCCGCCGATCTGGTCGACGAACGCTGGTATTGGCGCGAACCCGACGCCCATGTCTTTTTCCGCGCGCTGGGAAAGGCGGCGAAGGCCGAAGGGCTGGTCTGGGGCGGCGACTGGAAATTCCGCGACTGGGCCCATGTACAGGGGCGGCCCAATGGCGATCTGGCCGCGGTCCGTCGCGAAAGCGGCGCGTGACGCCCGCCCCTTACCGCTTGTTTACCGCCACGCCCTAGAATCGCGCGCGATGCCGACCACCGTTCCGTCCGGCGCGCAAGGCGCGCCCCCATGGACCGCGCGCCCGCTTGCCGGGCGGGGGCCGATGGTCGATGCGGTCCGCGCCATGCTGCTGGTCTGCGCCGTGGTCGGCGGTGGCGCGGCATTGGGGCTGATCACGCGCCACGCTTTCTCCGTCGCCTTCTGGCCGGCCAATGCGATCCTGGTCGGTACCATGCTGCGCGCGCCGCATCTGCACCGCCCGGCCGGCTGGTTCGGTGCCGGCGCCGGTTTCGTCCTCGCCGACCTGCTCTTCGGCCAGAGCCCTGCGCTCAGCGGCTGGTTCGCTGCCGCCAATGTGTCGGGGACCTTCGTCGCGGTACTGGCGCTGCGCCGCCTCGCGTCGCGCGACCTGCGCTTGCGGCGGGTCCATTCGGTAATGCGCATTTCGGTCGGCCTGCTGCCCGGCAGCCTCGTCGCCGCGCTGACCGGCGCGGTGATGGTCGTCGTGCAGTTCCACGGATCGCCAACGCAGACGGTGATGACCTGGACCGCCAGCGAGATCGCCAACTACCTGATCTTCCTGCCCGCGATGCTCACCGTGCAGCCGCCCTGGCGGCGCGAACGGCGCGTCGCGACCGCCGCCGCGGCCAAGCCGCTCTGGCCGCTGCTCCTGCTCGCCGTCTCCTGCGTCCTTGCCGTCTATTTCGACGGACCCGGCAGCATCATGTTCCCGATGCCCGCGCTGCTGCTGTGCGCGATGACCTATTCGGTGTCGACCGCCGCGCTCGTCACCATGGCGCTGGGCAGCGGGTGCATGATCACCATCGGCCTGGGGATGGTCGATATCGGACAGGACCTGTCGATCCCGCGCATGGTCGTGTCGATCCGCATCGCCGTCGCGTTCCTCGCGCTCGTGCCGCTCACGATCAGCAGCGCGATGGCGGTGCGCGACGACCTGATGGCGCAGTTGCAGCAGGCTGCCGACCATGACGGGCTGACCGGGCTGCTCAACCGCCGGGCGTTCGAACACCGGCTCCACCGCCGGCTGGAGGCGAGCGCCAACGATGGCGGGCTGACGCTGCTCTGGCTCGATCTCGACCATTTCAAATCGATCAACGACCGCCATGGCCATCCGGCGGGCGACGCGGTGCTGCGAGCGGTGGCCACCGCCATCGAGGGTTGCTGCCGCGAAGACGATCTGTGCGCCCGGCTGGGCGGCGAGGAATTCGCGCTCGCGCTCGTCGCACCCGATGCGCAGGCGGGCGCGCTCATCGCCGAACGGCTGCGCAGCACCATCGCCGCGCTGCGCATCGACGGACACGGCACCGCGATCCGCGTGACCGCCAGCATCGGCGCCCATCATCTCGACCATTGGCCGGTCGATCCGCCGGCGCTGCTGCGCGGGCTGGACGAGGCGCTGTACCGCGCCAAGCATGGCGGGCGGAACCGGATCGAATGGCTCGATGCCGACCTAACCCGACAGGCGGCCTAACGCCCACGTGGCCGCTTCGGCCACCACCGGATCGGGATCGCTACACGCCGCACGCACCGGGCCGATCAACGCCGCATCCCCGCTATTCCCCGCCGCGATCAGCGCGTTGCGCACCATCCGGTTACGCCCGATCCGCTTGATCGGCGACCCGCGAAAGACCTCCCGAAACCCGGCATCGTCCAGCGCGATCAGATCGGCGAGGCGCGGTGCCGCCAGTTCGGCGCGCGCCGCGAACGCCCGGTTCGCCGCTGCCGCCGCCGCGAACTTGTTCCACGGACACACCGCCAGGCAATCGTCGCAGCCATAGATGCGATTGCCGATCCCTTCGCGCAGCTCGTGCGGGATCGGCCCGGCATGTTCGATCGTCAGGTACGAGACGCAGCGCCGCGCATCCAAGCGATAGGGCGCGGGAAACGCATCGGTCGGGCACGCCCGCTGGCACGCATCGCACGACCCGCACGTATCGCGTCCCGCCCGGTCCGGCGTCAGGTCCAGCGTGGTGTATATCGCGCCCAGGAACAGCCAGCTGCCATGGGTCCGGCTGACCAGATTGGTATGCTTGCCCTGCCACCCCAGCCCCGCCGCCTCGGCAAGCGGCTTCTCCATCACCGGCGCGGTATCGACGAACACCTTCAGATCGCAGCCCGACTCCTGCGCCAGCCAGCGGCCAAGGGCCTTCAGCGCCTTCTTGACCACATCATGATAGTCGCCGCCCTGCGCATAGACCGAGATGCGCCCCCGGTCTCCCACACCCGCCAGCGCCAGCGGATCGGTGGCGGGGGCATAGCTCATGCCGAGCGCGATGACCGAGCGCACCTCGCTCCACAATCCGGCGGGCGATCCGCGCTGTTGGCTACGCTCCTCCATCCAGATCATCGACCCGTGACGTCCCTCGTCCAGCCATTGCCGCAGCCGTTCGGCGGTGCGCGGCGCGGCATCGGCGCGGGCGATGCCGCAGGCGACGAACCCGCATTCGGCCGCCTTGACCCGGATACGGTCAACAATATCGCTCGGGATGGCCTTGTCTTGGATCACTTCCCCCCGCTACGCTTTTCCATGCGCACGCTAAAGAGCGTCGTTGGAGGGGATAGCGGTTGCGCGACGATCATCTTGCCCGGAATGACCTGGCCCTGCACGCGACCGGGCTGGTCAAGCGGTTCGGCGACCGGCGGGTCGTCGACGGCATCGACCTGTCGGTGCCGACCGGCGCAGTGTACGGCGTGCTCGGCCCCAATGGCGCGGGCAAGACGACGACGCTGCGCATGTTGCTCGGCATCATCGAACCCGACGAAGGATCGCGCACGCTGCTGGGCTGCCGCTCCCCGCGCGACGCGTCCGATCGGGTCGGCTATCTGCCCGAGGAACGCGGCCTCTATCCCGGCATGAAGGCGCGCGAGGCGATCGCCTTCATGGGCGCGCTGCGTGGGCTGGACTGGTCGGCCGGGCGCAAGCGGGCGGCGGCGATGCTCGAACAGGCCGGCCTCGGCCATGCGGTCGATTCGAAGATCCGCAAGCTGTCCAAGGGCATGGCGCAGTTCGTCCAGCTGCTCGGCAGCGTCGTGCACCAGCCCGATTTTCTTGTCCTCGACGAACCCTTTTCCGGTCTCGACCCGGTCAACCAGGAACGGCTGGAAGCGCTGATCCGCGCCGAGCGCGACCGGGGCGCGACCATCCTGTTTTCCACGCACGTCATGGCCCATGCCGAACGGCTGTGCGACCGGCTATGCGTCATCGCCGGCGGCCGTCGCCGGTTCGAGGGGACTGTCGACGACGCCCGCGCGCTGCTGCCGATGAAGGCGCATTACGTGCCGCACCACCCCGCACCGGGCATCGCCGCGCTGCTGCCCGCCGATGCGCAGGAGGATCGCGGCGGCTGGCGCTTCACGCTGCCGGCGGACGGCATAGAGGGGATGCTGGTGCGGCTGATCGACGCGGGCTACGGCATTTCGGGCCTCTCGATAGAACGGCCCGGGCTGCACGACGCGTTCGTCCGCATCGTCGGCGACGCCGCGCGGGGGGAAGCGGCATGAGCGACACCGCCAAGCTGATCCGCCAGACCATGACCATCGCCCGCCGCGATTTTGCCGCGACGGTGATGACGCCGATGTTCCTCCTCTTCCTGCTCGCCCCGTTGCTGTTCGCCGGGTTCGGCGCGATGGGCAGCCTCGGCGCGATGACCGTGGGTCAGGGCGCGGAGGGCAAGGAAAAGCTCTACGCCATCGCCACGCCGGAGGATGCCGCGCGGCTGCGCGCCGCCGATGCGCTGATCCGCCCGGCGATTGCCCGCGAACGCGGCTTGCCGCCGCTGGCGACCGTCGCGCCCGCCGCCGATCCTGCCGCACAGGCGCGCGCCTTGCTGTCCGATCCCGACGTCGACGTGCCCTCGGTCCTCTATGGCCCGCTCGAGGCACCGCAGCTGATCCACGCCAATATCACGTCGACCACCGCGAGATATCTGGCGGCGATCGCGGAACAGGCGGTGCGTGACCGGCGTGCCGGCCTGTCCGGAGCGCCGCTGTCGCAACCGACCTTCACCCGCGTCGAACGCGACAGCACGTCGCTCGGCGGCAAGAGCGCAGCGGGCACCTTCGCCGTCGTCACCCTGTTCGTCGTCACGCTGATGCTGGCGGGACAGGCGGTCGGCACCATGGCGGAGGAACGCTCGAACAAGGTGATCGAGGTCCTGGCTGCCGCCGTGCCGCTGGAATCGGTGTTCCTCGGCAAGCTGATCGGCATGTTCGGCGTGGCGATCCTGTTCCTCGCCTTCTGGGCGGCGGTCGGGGCGAATATCGGCGCGCTGCTGCCGCCCGAATTCGCCGCAGGCCTGTCGGGCATCGCGCCCGCGATCGGCTTTCCCGGGTTCGTGCTGCTGTACATCCTCTATTTCACGCTCGCCTATATGCTGCTCGGATCGGTGTTCCTGACCGTCGGCGCGCAGGCATCGACCCCGCGCGAGATCCAGATGCTGTCGCTACCGATCACCATCTTCCAGATGGCGATGTTCGCCTTCGCGCTGGCCGCGATCGGACGGCCCGGCACCTGGATCGCGACGGCAGCCGAGCTGTTCCCGTTCAGCAGCCCCTTCGCCATGGCCGGCCGCGCCGCGACCAGCGCCGACATCTGGCCGCATGTCGCCGCCCTTGCATGGCAACTGCTATGGGTCGCGATCACGATCAGTCTGGGCGCGCGCCTGTTCCGGCATGGCGTGCTGCAATCGGCAGGTCCGAAGTTCAAATGGTTCCGGCGGGGCTGAGCGCTTGCCATTCGCCCGACGCCTGATCGCCCTGGCGGTTCTGCCGCTGACGCTTGGAGCAGCGCCCGCCGATCTCACCGGCACATGGCGGGCGGAAGGCTATGGCCAGCTCCTGACGGTAACGGCCGGACGCCCGGCGCTCTACCATGTCGCCGGCCCCTATTGTTACCCTGACCCCGATACGGATGCCGGGCAGACGATCGTCGATCAGGACGCGACGATGCTCGATCCCGACCAAGTCGCGTTTTCGGAAGGCCAGGGCCAGACGCGCTATGTGTACCGGCGGATCGCCGCCCTGCCCGCCGCCTGCTGGACCGCGCGCTCTTGGTCCAGCAGCGACATCGCCAGCCTCGTCGCGGCGACTTTCGCCGACCTCTACCCCCGGACACCCCCACGCAAGCGCCACCGTCGACAGCTCGCAAAGCGGCTTTCCGCGATCCCGACCGACAGCACCCCCGCAACGCTGTACGACCGATTGGCAGCGGCACTCGATCCGCTGGACGACGCGCACGTCTCGCTGTCGGCAACGATCGACGGCGAAGACCGAAGCATGGAGAGCGGCGAGGCGCCGACGCTGCGTGCCGCCCGGCTTGACCCGGCGCTCGGCGCCGATCCCGCCGCCCGCGAGCGCGCGTGGAACGACCGCTATCGCACCGGCATCACCGCCCTGCTGGACGGCGGCGGCCATCTCGTCGCGCGTCGCCGCATCCTGTGGGGGCGGATCGGCCGAATCGGCTATATCAACATCCTGACCATGGGCGGGTTCGCCGAACAGGGGCAGGGCGAACTGGCCGCGCTGGACGCCGCACTCGATGCGGCACTGACCGATTTCCGCGACCTGCCCGGCGTCATCGTCGACGTCAGCAACAATCGCGGCGGTTATGACAGCGTCAGTCTGCGGATCGCCGGACGATTCGCCAGCCGCCCGACCCTCGGCTTTGCCAAGGCCCCGGTCGGAACGAATAGATGGCAGCCGTTCCGCGTCGAACCGTCGTCGCGGATGCGCTACGCCGGCCGGGTGACGCTGCTGACCAGCGACATTACCGTCAGCGCAGGCGAAACCTTCACCCTCGCGATGCGCGCGCTGCCCCATGTCCGGCATGTCGGCGGCCGGACCCGCGGCGCGCTGTCCGACCAACTGGTGAAGCCGCTACCGAACGGCTGGAGCCTGACGCTCCCCGCCGAAGCCTATCGCGCTGCCGACGGGAAATTCTACGAAGGCACCGGCATTCCGCCGGCCCGCGCCCTATCCCCGTTCCTGCCCGACCATGCCAGCGTCGTCGCCCGCCTCGCCTCGGCGATGACGGACGCTACTTGGTCACCAAGGTAACGATCGACAGCCCCGGCGGCATCGGCAAGCGCCCCAGCAGATGCCGTTCCAGCCGGAAGATCGCCTCGAACGCCTTGTTCAGCGGCTTGGGCGGCGGCGAGTCGTCGCTGTCGTCCTTGCCGGTCAGCTTGCCCGCGACCCGCGCCGCGACGGCGGCGGGAAACAGCAGCGAGTTGAAATAGCGCAGGCCGTTATGCTTCAGGCCCGCATCGGCAATCGCCTTGGCCAGCGTCGCCTTCGAATAGCGGCGATGATGATGGTTCACCACGTCGTGTGCGCTCCACATCCACTGGTGCGCCGGGACGGTGACCAGGATCTTGCCGCCGGGTGCCAACCGCTCGGCCATGCCGCGAAACGTCGCGACATCGTCCTCGATATGCTCGACGACGTCGAGGACCGCGATCATGTCATAGGTGCCAGTCACCCCCGCCAGCGTCGGCAGCGGCGCGGTGCCGACCGGCTTGCCCAGCCGCTCGCTGGCGATGGCGCGCGCCGCCGGATCGATCTCGATCGCGTCGACCTCGCCGAACGCCCCCAGCATCGGCAAATTGTGCCCGGTGCCGCAACCGATCTCGAGGATGCGCGAGCCCGGCTTCAACCCGGCATAGCGCTCGACATAGTCGGCCAGGATTTCGCGCCGCGCGCGATACCACCAATGCGTCGAGTCGTGCGCCGCCATGCGGTCATAAACGATGCGGTCCATCTTATCCGAATACCCATGAACGGTTGAGCGCGAAGGTGGCGAAGGGCGTGACCAGCACGGCGGGGACCAGCGGGCTCCAGTCGGGCAACCCGCCCAGATCGACCATGCCGAAGGTGAAGAGGCCGTTCAGCACCATGCCGAACCCCTGCACAAGCACGAACTTGATCGGCTGTTCGGCACCCTCGGTCCGCGTGCCATGGCCCTGAAAGCTCCAGCGGCCGTGCGCGAACCAGCCGAAGGTCGCCGCGACCACGAAGGCCGGGATCACCGCGACGAACGCATAGCCGGTCGGCAGGACATGATAGACCAGCGGCAGATACACCGCCGAATAGACCGCCGTCGCCAACAGTCCGACGATGCCGAAGCGGATCAACTGCCCCAGCACCCCATCCGCCATCAACCGTTCGATCCGCGCGATCACCCGCGTGCCACCCTTGTCCTTTGCGCGCCATCCGATACAGCGCGCCTGTTGCCACCATGGCAGGACAGCCGCCGTAGAATGCGTGGCGGCTTGGGGAAAGCGATTTTGACCGACACGCCCGCGCGCCTCACCGAACTCGACCGTCACTGGCGGCGCTGGCTGCTGCTCGCCTGGGTGGTGATCGCCGCGTGGTTCCTGTGGCAACGCTGGAACGCAGTCCATTGGCTGGCCCTGTCCGACACCGACGACAATATGCGCCTGATGCAGGTGCGTGCGTGGCTGGGCGGTCAGGGCTGGTACGACCTGCGCCAATACCGGCTGAACCCGCCGGGGGGATTGGACATCCACTGGTCGCGCCTGGTCGACCTGCCGATCGCGGGGCTGATCCTGTTGCTCAAGCCCTTTGCCGGGCCGGTCTGGGCAGAAAAGCTCGCGGTCGGCATCGCGCCGCTCTTGCCGATGGGCGTGGCGATGGCGGCGCTGGCGGTGACGGTGCGGCGGCTGGTGTCGCCGGTGGCATGGCCGTTCGCGATCCTGTTCCTGCTCGGCTGTTCGTCGACGCTGCTGATGTTCATGCCCGAACGCATCGACCATCATGGTTGGCAGCTCGCCTGCCTCGCCTGGACGGTCGCCGGCCTTGCCGATCCGAAACAGGCGCGCGGCGGCATGGTCGTCGGCCTGTCCTCGGCGCTATCGCTGACCATCGGGCTCGAACTCCTGCCCTATTGCGCGATGGCCGGTGCGATCGTCGCCCTGCGCTGGGTCTGGGAGCGGGCGGAGGCACGCCGCTTGACCGTCTATGGCGCGACGCTGGCGGGGGCGAGCGCGATCGGTTTCGTCGCCTTCGCCTCCAACGCCAATTACGCGATGCGCTGCGACGCGCTGACCCCGGTGTGGCTGTCGGCGGTGGTCGCGGGTGGCGCGCTGCTGGTGCTGCTGGCATGGATCGCGCCCGAAAACCGCCTCGTCCGTCTCGCGCTGGCGCTGGTCGCCGGCGGCGCGCTGGCCGGCGCCTTTGCCGCGCTGTTCCCGCAATGCCTGCAACGTCCCGAAGGCGTGTCGGAGGAGCTGGCCCGCACCTGGCTGAACAATGTGCGCGAGGCCAAGCCGCTCTATTCGATGCCCGGCCGCACCATTCTGCCGATCGTCACCGGACCGATCATCGGCCTCCTCGGCACCATCTTCGCCACGTGGCGCGCACGCCGGTCGCCGACGCTCGTGCCATGGGCGGCGATCACGCTGTTCACCGCCTTCGCCGTCGCGATGCTGTTCTGGCAGATCCGCGCCGGCCCGGCGGCACAGCTGCTGGCGGTGCCCGGCGCGGTCGCCCTCGCCTGGGTGCTGCTGCCATGGCTGCTGTCGCGCAATAGTGCGATCGTGCGGGTACTCGGCAGCGTCGCGGCGGTGCTGGTGCTGGGCAGCTTCGCGGTCGATCCGGTGGTGCGTGCACTCTCCAGCCTGCCCGCCGCCGGTGTCGGCAAGAGCGTGCGCATCAAGCCGCAGGACGCCCGCACCAAGCAGGTGCTCCGCGCGGGCGCCCGCTGCGCCAGCCTGCCCGCGCTACAGGCGCTGAACCGGATTCCGGCGGCGGTAATGTTCACCCATGTCGATCTCGGGCCCCGCCTGATCGTCGCGACGCATCATGACGGCATCACCGGCCCGTACCATCGCAACGGCGACGCGATCCTCGACGTGCATCACGCGTTCCAGGGCGATCCGGACAATTTCCGCACCATCGCCCGGCGGCATGGCGCGACCTATCTGCTGACCTGCCCCAACATGGCGGAGACGACCGTTTACCGCGCCCGCTCGCCCGGCGGCTTCTACGACCTGCTGGCGCATGGCAAGGTGCCGGGATGGCTGACCCCGGTGCCGCTGCCCAAGGGGTCGCCGCTCAAGCTGTGGCGGATCGACTATCGATGATCCCGCCCGCCGTTATCGAGTATTGGCAACAGGCGTTCGGCAGCGGCCGATGCGTATTCGACGACGGCCGGGTTTCGCTGCGCAGCGACGAGTCGCTCGGCGAAACCTATGTCATGATCCTGACGCGGCGCGACGGGACGGCGGCGGTCGCCATCGCCCCGGCGCTTGCCCGGCGCACCGGCCTGTCCGACACGACGCCGATGCGGATCGCCGCGATCCGGGCGAGGCTGTCGGAGCATGGCATACGCCTGCACGATCCCGATCACCTCTTCTATCGTGTGCCCTCACCGGGACGTTCGTCGGGGCAGCACACCGTCCGCCGGCTCGGCCCCGGCGACCGCCACGCGTTCGAGCAATTTCGCGACGCAGCCTCGGCGCAGGACATGGACGCAGCATGGGTCGAATTCGACCATCCAGTCGTGTTCGGCGGGTTCGACGGCGACCGGATCGTTTGCGCCGCCAGCATGTTGCGCTGGCACGAAAGCCCGCTCGGCGATCTCGGCGTGCTGACCCTGCCGGAGGCGCGCGGTCGCGGTCTGGGCCGCGCGGTCGTCGGCGCGATCGCCGACCATGCCGTCGAGTCGGGGCTGGAACCGCAATATCGCTGTCAGACCGACAATCTCGCCTCGATCGCCCTCGCCCGATCGGCCGGGTTCGAATCGCTCGGCGAATGGGAAGTCATCCGCACGCCGCACGACTGAACGCAAAACGCCCGCCCCTTTTCAGGGACGGGCGTCGCGACCCGGGAAGGTCGTCGCGCTTAGCGGGCGGCAACCACCGCGGCGCTCGGCAGCGGCTTGGCGATGCGGAAGCGGACCGCGCGGCCGCCGACGTCGCCGGTCACGGTGCGGTCGCGCACCACCAGGCGGAACGGTTCGCCGGTCGTCTTGACGGTGCCCGAGAGGACGGTCTCGCCCTTGTCGGTGACGCTGCGATTATAGTCGAACTTGTACCCGTCGCGCTCGATCTCGTTGGCCGAGGCGAGGGTCGGGATCAACATGCCCGCAGCGACGAGGGCAACGCGAAAGGCGGCGGCGGCGGCAAAGCTGCGCATGGGTCTGTCTCCGGTCGGTTGAAGGTTCGACGCTCGGGCGTCGTTCGTTGACCGGAGATATGATTGGTGCAGCGCAACATCGCAGCTGCACAGGTTCTTACCGCAATTGCAGAAAACGAAATCGTTATTCGGGCAGGAAACGATGCACCACGTCGCGCGCCAGCCGCGCCGGACGCTTGGTGATGGCATCCAGCGAACACCAGGTACTCTGCACCTCGGCCAGCACCTCCTCGCCGCGCTTGATCAGCGTGGAGAAATAAGCCCGCACGCCCTCCACCCGTTCGGCCACCACCGTGGCGACGATCGGATCGTCGAGGAAGGCGGGCCGGCGATAGGTGATCTCGTGCTTCAGCGCGACCCACAGATGCTTGGCGACCGCATCGGCCGGGGCGACCCGCTCCCAATAGGCGACCACCGCGTCCTGTACCCATGACAGGTACACGGCATTGTTGACGTGCCCCATATGGTCGATGTCGCCCGGAGCGACGGCAAGCGGATGCTGATGTGCCATGGGGAGAGCGTGGGGGTTGCTGACACGGGAGTCAATGAGAGTCGCGGCGGATTGGGCGATTGCGACACCCTTATGACGGCCCGCGCCGGCCACTATCCCTGCCGCGACTACCCGACCCTATCGTCACCCCGGACTTGATCCGGGGTCCCGCTTCTTCTGCTGCTGTCGGTAAAAGCGGGACCCCGGGTCAAGCCCGGGGTGACGGAACAGGTTACGCCTTGCCCACCACGCTCTCGGGCAGGTCCTTGCCGAACACCCGCTGATAATATTCCGCGACCAGCGCCCGCTCCGCCTCGTCGCACTTGTTCAGGAACGACAGGCGGAACGCGAAACCGACGTCACCGAAGATCAGCGCGTTCTGCGCCCAGGTGATGACCGTCCGCGGCGACATGACCGTCGAGATATCGCCGTTGACGAAGCCGCGCCGGGTCATGTCGGCCACGCGCACCATCTTCTCGACCGTCTCCTTGCCGCCGACCTTGTCGTACTCGCCCGACTTGGCGAGCACGATCCGCGCCTCGGTCGCGGCGGGCAGGTAGTTCAGCGTGACGACGATGTTCCACCGGTCCATCTGCCCCTGGTTGATCTGCTGCGTGCCGTGATACAGCCCGCTCGTATCGCCCAGACCGACCGTGTTGGCGGTCGCGAACAGCCGGAAATACGGGTTCGGCCGGATCACGCGGTTCTGGTCGAGCAGCGTCAGCTTGCCCTCGGTCTCCAGCACGCGCTGGATCACGAACATCACATCGGGGCGGCCCGCGTCATATTCGTCGAACACCAAAGCGGTCGGCGTCTGCAGCGCCCAGGGCAGCAACCCCTCGCGGAACTCGGTGACCTGCTGCCCGTCCTTCAGCACGATCGCGTCGCGTCCGATCAGGTCGATCCGGCTGATATGCGCGTCGAGGTTGATGCGGATGCACGGCCAGTTCAGCCGCGCCGCGACCTGTTCGATATGGGTCGACTTGCCGGTGCCGTGATAGCCCTGCACCATCACCCGCCGGTTGTGCGCAAAGCCCGCCAGGATCGCCAGCGTCGTGTCGGGATCGAACACATAGGCCGGATCTGCATCGGGCACGCGTTCGTCGGCGACCGAAAAGGCGGGGACTTCGAGGTCGCTGTCGATGCCGAACATCTCGCGCACCTTCACCATCCGGTCGGGCGCGCTCAGGATCGTGGTTTCGGACGGCTGGGGCAGGGTATCGGTGGTCATGCGGGCCTTTCGCGTGGGCGCGTATTGATGCGCCGCAGCGGTCTTTAGGACGAAGCGGGCCGCCTACTCAACCTTCGGCGGCAATCGGAACAGCGTCGTGAACCGTTCGGCGATGGCGCGGTTCCCCTCCAGCGCGATTGCCCCTTCGGCCACCGCCGCCGACAAAGGCTTCGCGCCGAACACGACCGGCAGGAACGCCGAAGGGCGGCCGGACAAGGTTGCGTCCGCCGCTCCCAGCCCCCGCGTCACCGACAGCGCCCCGGACGCCAGTTCGGCGACATAGGGATCGTCGCCCAGCCGGAACGCGACCGTCGCGCACCAGTCCCCTGCCCGCTCCGGCACCAGCAGCATCTTCAGCGCCAGCATCAGCGACACCGCCGAAAACGGCAGCGAGGGATCGTGCGTCGGCGACCGGAGCGCCCATTTCGCCAGCGCCAGCACCACCGGCTCCGCCTCATAGCCCCAGCGGGTCAGCGCATAGACCTGCGCATTGGCGGGCGGCGGCAGGCGCAGCCGCTCGACGATCCCCGCCGCCTCCAGTCCCGCCAGCCGCTGCGTCAGGACGTTGGCGCTGATCCCGGGCAGGCCGGCGCGTATCTCCCCGAACCGGCGCGGCCCCAGCAGCAGCTCGCGGATCAGCAGCAGCGCCCAGCGTTCGCCGACATATTCCATGCCCAGCGCCGCGCCGCAGGCATCGTCATAGCGCCGCTTGGCATCAATAGTTACTTTTTCTAACTCCATCGTTGCTTTTTCTAACCCCGACGCGCATCCAATACAAACAGCGATTCGGTTGAGCCGGGGAGAGGGTGCCATGCCGAAGATGATTTTCGTGAACCTCGCGGTCGCCGATGTGCCCGCGGCGACGCGCTTCTACGAAGCGATCGGCTTCGTGAAGGACGGCCGATTCTCGAACGAACGCGGGTCGGGCATGACCTGGTCGGAGAGCATCCACGTCATGCTGCTCGACCGCGCCTTCTACGCGACCTTCACGCCCAAGCGGATCATCGATGCGAAGACCGAAAGCGGCGTGCTGCTCGCCCTCTCGTTCGACGACCGTGCCGGCGTCGACGCGATCACCGAGGCCGCATTGGCGGCGGGCGGGCGCGAACTGCACGATCCCGAGGACGAAGGCTATATGTACAGCCGCGCGTTCGAGGACCTCGACGGTCATGGCTGGGGTCCGTTCACCATGGACATGGCGGCGGCGGAGGCCGCCCATGCGGAGGGCGCGGCATGACCCGCCCGGTCATCACCGCCTTCGACTGGGTGCCTGATTTCGCGCAGGGCCAGGTCCGCGACCTGCGCGTCCGCTGGATATTGGAGGAAGCGGGCCGGCCCTATGACGTCCACTATCTGTCGCAGGGCGCGCAGAAGCGTTCCGACCACCGCGCGCGCCAGCCCTTCGGACAGGTGCCGACCTATCAGGACGGCGACCTGACGCTGTTCGAATCGGGCGCGATCGTGCTGCACCTTGCCGAACGCCACGGCGTGTTGCTGCCGACCGATCCGGCGGGCAAGGCACGCGCGACCGAATGGCTGTTCGCCGCGCTCAATACCGTCGAACCGCCGATCATGGACCATGCCGTCGCCACCCTGTTCGAACGCGACGAACCCTGGTCGAAACCGCGCCTGCCCGCGATCGACGCGCGCATCGCCGAACGCTTTGGCGAGGTCGCGGCGCGGCTGGGCGACCGGGAATGGTATGACGGCGCGTTCAGCATCGGCGACCTGATGATGGTCGCGGTGCTGCGGATCATGGAGGGCAGCGAACAGCTCGCCGCGCATCCGACGCTCGTCACCTATGTCGAACGCGGCACCGCCCGCCCCGCCTTTCACCGCGCGCTCGCCGCGCAACTGGCCGGGTTCACCGGCAAACCGCCCGCCGGCTATGCCGAATGGGTGGCCAAGGGAGACTGTGCATGACCTATATCGACGGGTTCGTGACCCCGGTGCCACGCGCCAACCGCGCGGCTTACGAAGCCCATGTCGCGCAGGCGGCGGCGATCTTTGCCGATCTCGGCGCGACGCGCCTGGTCGAATGCCGGGGCGACGACGTGCCGGCGGGCACCCATACCGGCTTCGCGCGCTCGGTCGCGCTGGCCGATGATGAGGAGGTGCTGTTCAGCTGGATCGAATATCCCGACCGTGCGACCCGCGACCGCGTCGGCGCGGCGATGATGGCCGATCCGCGCATGGCCGAACTCGACATGCCGTTCGATGGCAAGCGCATGATCTATGGCGGGTTCGACGGGGTGATGGTCAGCGGCGACGACGCCACGCCCGGCTATGTCGATGGCTGCCTGACCCCGGTCCCGGCCGACAGCCAGGACGCCTATCTCGCCTTCTCGGCCGAATCGGCGCAGGTCTTCCGCGATCACGGTGCGCTGCGCGTCGTGGAGGGTTGGGGCGACGACGTGCCGCCGGGCAAGCACACCGACTATGCCCGCGCCGTCGATCTCCGGGATGGGGAGGTCGCCTGCTATTCGTGGATCGAATGGCCGTCAAAGGACGTGCGCGACAGCGGCTGGCAGGCGATGATGGCCGACCCGCGCATGGCCGACCGCGCCCTGCCCTTCGACGGGAAGCGCATGGTCTATGGCGGCTTCACCCCCATCTTCGATCGACACATGGGAGCAGGCGCATGAACCGCCGGGGCGATTTCGTCTGGTACGAATTGCTGACCCGCGACGTCGATGCGGCAGCCGCCTTCTATGGGGACGTCGTCGGCTGGACCGTGCAGGATTCCGGCACGCCCGGCATCGACTATCGCCTGTTCACCACCGCCGCCGGCATTCCCGTCGCCGGGCTGATGGCGATGCCGCCGGGCATGCCGGCCTCGACCTGGCTCGGCTATGTCGCGGTGGACGATGTCGATGCGGCCGCGGCCGATTTCGTCGCGAACGGCGGTACGCAGCACATGCCGCCCATGTCGATGCCCGGCGTCGGCCGCATGGCGATGCTGACCGATCCGCAGGGCGCCGCGCTCTACCTGATGCGCAGCGAAAGCGCCGAACCCAGCGCATCGTTTCAGGATGCGAACGGCGCGACGCCCGGCCATTTCGTATGGAACGAACTGACCGCCCCCGATCAGGACCGGGCCATCGCCTTCTATACCGCCCGCTTCGGCTGGCGACAGGAAGGTGCGATGCCGATGGGTCCGCTCGGCGAGTATAAATTCCTGCTGAGCGGCGATACGGCGATCGGCGCGGCAATGGGCACCTTCCCCGGCGCCCAGCCCGGCTGGCAATATTATGCGATGGTCGCCGATATCGACCATGCCGCGGCACGGATCACGGCGGGCGGCGGCACGATCCTGCAGGGTCCCGACCAGATCCCCGGCGGCAGTTACTCGGTCGTCGCCAGCGACCCTATGGGAGCACGCTTCGGACTGGTAGGATCACGCCCATGATCCCTGAACACGAACTCGCCATCGAACGCCGCATCCCCGCCCCCGTCGAAACCGTATGGCGGGCCTGGACCGACCATCTGCCCAAATGGTGGGCGCCGCGTCCGTGGACGACCGAACTGCTCGGCCTCGACCTCGTACCCGGCGGCCGTTTCGCCACCACGATGCGCGGGCCCAATGGCGAGGCGATGACCGGCGAGGGCGTGATCCTCGACGTCGTGCCCCACGAACGCATCGTGTTCACCAACGCCTTCGCACCGGGCTGGATATCGCAGCCGCAGCGGCTGACCTTCGTCGGCGTCTTCACCTTCGAAGCCGATGGCGACGGCGCCACCCTCTACCGCGCCGCGGCCCGGCACTGGGACGACGAGACGGCGAAGATGCACGCCGAAATGGGGTTCGAGGGCGGCTGGGCGATGGTCGCGCAACAGCTGGAGGCGGTGGCGCTCGGGTTGGGGTGAGCCACCCTCACCAGTCACCATTTCCCCACTCCGTTTGCTTCGAGCGCAGGTTCGAGCCTGTCGAGAACCGAAGTCGAGAAGGGGTTGCCCCAAACACAGGGTTCTCGACGGACGCTTCTCGACAAGCTCGAAGCTGCTCGAACCAAACGGGGTGGGTAATGGGGGGCAGTAAGCCCCTCACGCAAACGCAGCCGCCCCCTTCAACTGCTGATACGCCGCAATCACCTTCTGCAACGCCGCCTCATGGCTGCGATCCCCGCCATTGCGGTCGGGATGATATTGCCGCACCAGCTCCGAATAGCGCTTGCGCAGGCCCGTCCGGTCGACATCGACCGCCAGCCCCATGACCTTCAGCGCCGACCGGTCCGCCGGGCTGAGCGGCCGCCCGTCCTGCCGCTCGGCCCGCGCCTCGCGCACACCCCGGAACTTCGCGCCGATCGCATCCAGCGGATCGGCGAAGTCGGCCCAGGCCGGCCCCGGATCGGTTCCCGCCCGTGCAAAGGCGCGCGTCTCCCGCTCCCATCCGGCATAGGGCCGCTGCGCATCGTGGATCTCCTCCGCGGTCATGCCGGCGAAGTAGTTATACCCCGCGTTGAACGCGCGGATATGGTCGAGGCAGAACCAGCGATAGGCGCTCGGCCGGTCGCCGCCCTGCGGTGCGCCCTCCAGCGGCGGCGCGCGGAACTCGCCCGCCTCCGGGCACCCCGGCACCTCACACGGCCGCCCGTTCGCTTCGACCCGCCCATGGAACCGGGCATTGGGGCGATCCTTCGATATTCTCTCGCGCGCCACGCGACTCCCTCTGGCAAAGCGCGTTATATAGGTCGCATGACCGACACCGCCACCATTCCGCTCGCCGACCTGATCGCCACCCGCCTGACGGATGCCCTGTCGCCGACAACACTCACCGTCACCAACGACAGCCACCACCATGCCGGCCATATGGGCGACGACGGTACGGGAGAGACCCATTTCTCGGTCGATATCGTCGCCGATGCCTTTGCCGGACAGTCGCGCGTCGCGCGGCAGCGGCTGGTCAATCGCGCGCTGGCCGATCTGCTCGCGACCCGCATTCATGCGCTGGCGATCCGCGCCCGCGCGCCCGGAGACGCCGATTGATCTACGACCTGTGGTACTGGCCCACCATCCAGGGGCGCGGCGAGTTCGTCCGCCTGCCGATGGAGGCCGCCGGCATCGACTATCGCGACTGCGCCCGGATTGAGGGGGTGGAGGCGATGCAGCGCCACCTCGCACGCCAGCCCCGCGCGCCCTTCGCCCCGCCCTTCCTCGAACTCGAAGGGATGCGCCTGGCGCAGGTCGCCAACATCCTGCAATATCTGGGCGAGCGCCACGGCCTTGCCCTCTCCAGCATCCGCGACCGGCAATGGGCGAACCAGTGGCAGCTGACCATCGCCGATCTGATCGCCGAAGTGCACGCGGTCCATCACCCGGTCGCCATGTCGGCCTATTATGACGAACAGCGCCCGGAATCGGCGCGCGCGGCGCAGCAGTTCCTGCAGGAACGCCTGCCCAAATATCTGGGCTATTTCGAAACCCTGATCAGCGAACATGGCGGGGCATGGGCGATCGACCATCGCTGGACCTATGTCGACACCTCGCTGTTCCAGCTGGTCGAGGGGCTGCGCTACGCCTTTCCGCAGCGCATGGCTACGCTCACCGGCGACATCCCGCGCCTGATCGACATTCGCGACCGGGTCGCCGAACTGCCCGGAATCGCCGCCTATCTTGCCAGCGACCGCCGGATCGCGTTCAATACGGACGGCATCTTCCGCCATTATACCGAACTGGACGCCGACTGATGGAAAACGACCGCTTCTTCCTTCAGACGATTCAGCCGGTCACCCACGATCTCGGCGGGTTCAAGGTGCACCGCACCCTGCCGACCAGGACCCGTACGATGGTCGGCCCGTTCATCTTCTTCGATCAGATGGGCCCGGCCGAACTCGACCCCGGACAAGGGATCGACGTGCGCCCCCATCCGCACATCAACTTGGCCACCGTCACCTATCTGTTCGGCGGGGCGATCGACCATCGCGATTCGCTGGGCACCTTCGCCCGGATCGAACCCGGCGCGGTCAATCTGATGACCGCCGGCCACGGCATCGTCCATTCCGAACGCTCCCCTGCCGACGAGCGTGCCGGCGGCCCGCTCCTCTCGGGCATCCAGACGTGGCTGGCGGTGCCGGAGTCCCATGAGGAAATGGACCCCGCGTTCGAACATGTCGAAGCTGCGAAGCTGCCGGTCGTCTCCGCCAGCGGCGCGACCGCGCGCGTCGTCATGGGCGATTTGTGGGGCGCGTCGGCCCCGACCACCCAGTACGCCGCGACCATCTATGCCGATATCGTGCTGGAGCCGAACGGCGCGATCCCGATCGACGCCGGCGCCGACGAACGCGCGCTCTACCTGACGCACGGCGATGCGGCGCTCGACGGTGTGAACCTCGAACCGATGACGCTCTACGTGCTGCGCCCCGGCATCGCCGCCACGCTGCGCTCGTCCGCCGGCGCACGCGTGATGCTGTGCGGCGGGGAAGCCTTCACCACCCCACGCTTCGTGTGGTGGAATTTCGTCTCCTCGCGCCGCGACCGCATCGATCAGGCGAAACAGGATTGGAAGGCGGGCAACTTCCCGAAGGTGCCCGACGATTCGGAAGAGTTCATTCCGATTCCCGAAATTCCCAAGACGGTGAGCTATCCATGACCGAACTGCGCCGCATCGCGCTGTCGACCGGCGTCGCGCTCGATGTGGCGATCGCCGGGAACCCCGCGCATCCGGCGCTGATCTTCCTCCACGGCTTTCCCGAATCGCACCGGACATGGCGGCACCAGCTGCCCGAATTCGCCCGCGACCATCATGTCGTCGCCCCCGACCAGCGCGGCTTCGCCAAGTCCGATAAGCCGCCGGCAGTCGCGGACTATGCCCCGGCGCGCATCGTCGCCGACCTGATCGCACTGGCCGACGCGCTCGGGATCGCCCGCTTCACGCTGGTCGGCCATGACTGGGGCGGCGCGATCGCATGGATGGCCGCGCTCAACCATCCCGACCGTATCGAGCGGCTCGTGATCTGCAACGCCCCGCATCCTTTGGTCTTCCAGCGCTCGCTGTTCGACGATCCCGATCAGCGTGCCGCGAGCCAGTATATGACCCGGTTCCGCGATACGTCGCTGGACAAGGGGTTGACGGGGACCGGCCTGGAACATTTCTTCACGAACGGCTTCGCCCGGTTCGTCACCCGCGCCATCGCGGGCGAGGACAAGGCGGCCTATCTCGACGAATGGGGCAATCCCGGCGCGATGACCGCAATGCTCAACTGGTATCGCGCTTCCCCGATCATCGTCCCCGCGCCCGGCGAACAGCCCGACCGCCCGGCATGGCTCGACGGCCCCTTCCCGCCGATACCCCAGCCGACATTGGTGATCTGGGGCATGCAGGACCATGCGTTGCTGCCGGTGCAGCTCGACGCGTTGCCCGGCTATGTCCCCGACCTGCGCGTGGTGAAGGTGGAAGCCGGGCATTTCGTGCCGTGGGAGGCACCGGAGGCGGTGAATGCGGCGTTGCGAGGGTGGCTCGGCTCTGCGGCGGACAGACCCGTTCGTCCTGAGTAGCCATTGAGCTTGTCGAAATGGCGTATCGAAGGACCTCGACAGGTACTTCGATACGGGTCTTCGACTGCGCTCAGCCCCTACTCAGCATGAACGGTCGGGATAGGCGCCCCTCTTGCCACCCACCCGTTCAGTTCGAGCAGCTTCGAGCGAAGTCGAGAAGCGTCCGTCGAGAACCCGGTCGCTCGGGGCACCCCCTTCTCGACTACGGTTCTCGACAAGCTCGAACCTCCGCTCGAAGCAAACGGAGGGGCGGGAGAAACTACCCCCGAACCTGCTTCGCCACCGAATCGAGCAGCCCGTTCACGAACCCCTTCTCGCGCCGGTCGTAGAACGCATCCGCCACGTCGAGATATTCGCTGATGACCGCCGCCACCGGCACATCCGCCCGCGCCAGCAACTCATAGGTCCCCGCGCGCAGGATCTGGCGCATCGGCTTGTCCAGCCGCTCGATCGTCCACCCGGACGACAGCTTGGTCGAAATCAGCGCGTCGATCTCCTCGCGGCGGGCATCGACGCCCTTGACCACATCGTCGAAGAAATGGACGTCGGCCTCGGCATATTCGACGTCCTCGATCGTCGCGCCCAGCCGGTGCTGGTGGAATTCGTGGAGCAGCGCCGGGATCGGCGTCGCTTCCATCTCATGCTGGTACAGCGCCTGCACGGCGGCCAACCGGGCGGCGGCGCGGGCCTGACGGGCGCCTCGCGGACGGGAAGTCTTGCTGGTCATAAGCGCCGCCCCATAGCGCCACCTTGGGTGGCAAGTCGAGGGGGCGCTTTCCTACAGCCGCGGACGGTGACAGGATGGGACCGCTCTTTGAACCGTCCGCCCCGCGAACACGCCAGTCCCCCCGGCGCCCCAATCGCGCACGAGTGTGAACTTAGTGAACTTTGAACCGAAACCTTCCCCCTGCCGCGGGAGTAGCCGCGCCGCTACCGAAAGCCGCAACCCAGGGCCGCCACGGGCAAAGCCCGTGCCGTCGGACGGCGCTGCCCGCGCCGCCGGCCGGACGCGCTTCGTGCGGCTCGGTGCAGCTACGCTGCCCCGTTGCCCGGCGCGTCCAACCGGATCGCCACCGACCGCGCATGCGCCGGCAGCCCTTCCGCCCCGGCCAGCGTGACCGCCGCCGGCCCGATCCTCGCCAGCGCCGCCGCATCCAGCCCCAGGAAGCTGGTCCGCTTCATATAATCCAGCACCGACAGCCCCGACGCAAAGCGCGCCCGCCGCCCGGTCGGCAGTACATGGTTCGGCCCCGCGACATAATCGCCGACCGCTTCCGGCGTATAGCGCCCCAGGAACACCGACCCGGCATGCCGTACCGCCCGGAACAGCGGCTCGGGATCGCCGACCGCCAGCTCCAGATGCTCGGGCGCCAGCCGGTCGACCAGCGGCATCGCATCGCTGAGCGTCGGCACGATCACGATCGCGCCGTTCGCATCCCAGCTCGCCCGCGCCACCTGTCCGGTCGCCAGCTGCGCGATCTGGTCATCGACCGCCTTCGCCACCGCATCGCCGAAGCCGGCATCGTCGGTGAACAGGATCGACTGGCTGGTCGGATCATGCTCGGCCTGGCTCAGCAGGTCAGCGGCGATCCATGCCGGATCGTTCTGCCCGTCCGCCACGACCACGATCTCCGACGGCCCGGCGACCATGTCGATCCCGACCACGCCGTACAGCTGCCGCTTGGCCTCCGCGACCCAGGCATTGCCGGGGCCGGTCACGACATCGACCGCCTTGATCCGGTCGGTGCCATAGGCGAGCGCCGCGACCGCCTGCGCCCCGCCGATCCGCCACACCTCGTCCACCCCGGCCAGCGCAGCGGCAGCGAGGACTAGTTGGTTCACCTCGCCCTTGGGCGTCGGCGTGACCATCACGATCCGCTCGACCCCGGCGACCTTGGCCGGGACCACGTTCATCAGCACCGACGACGGATAGGCGGCACGCCCGCCGGGCACATAGACCCCCGCCGCCGCGACCGCGCTCCACCTGGCACCCAGCCGGACGCCATCGGCATCGACCTCGTCGCGATCCTCGGGCCGCTGCTTGGCGTGGTACGCCGCGATCCGGTCATGCGCCAGTTCCAGCGCCGCGCGCAGCTCCGGGTCCAGCCCGTCCAGCGCCGCGCGGCAGTCGGCCAGCTCGATCCGCCATCCGGTCGCATCCGGATCATGCCCGTCGAACTTCTCGGTAAAGGCCCGGACCGCCGCATCCCCTTCCTCGCGCACCGCGCGCAGGATCGCGGTCACGTCGCGCGCCACGTCGCTGTCGGCCTCGCGCCGCGCATCGACCAGCGCGGCGAAGTCGGCGGCGAACCCCGCCGCACTCACGTCCAGCCGGATCATGCCGCCACCGCCCGGCGGAACGCATCGACCAAAGGCACGACCTGTTCGCGCGTCTTGAACGCCGCACGGTTGACGACCAGCCGCGACGTCACCTCGGCGATGGTTTCGACTTCCACCAGCCCATTCTCCTTCAGCGTGCGGCCCGACGATACCAGATCGACGATGCGCGGCGCGAGGCTCAGCACCGGGGCCAGCTCCATCGCGCCGTTCAGCTTCACGCACTCCGCCTGAACGCCCCGCGCCGCGAAGTGGCGCTGGGTCGTGTGCGGATATTTGGTGGCGATCCGCACATGGCTCCACCCGCGCGGATCGTCGGTCGCGGCCATGCCCGCCGGTTCTGCGACCGAGATGCGGCAATGCCCGATCTTCAGGTCGACCGGCGCGTACAGCTCCGAATAGTCGAACTCGGCCAGCACGTCCGACCCGACGATGCCCAGCTGCGCCGCGCCATGTGCCACGAACGTCGCCACGTCGAACGCGCGCACGCGGATCAGGTCGATGTCCGGCCGGTCGGTCCTGAAGCGCAGCGCGCGGCTGTCGGGATCGCGGAACGCCGCTTCGGGCACGATGCCGGCGCGCGCCAGCAGCGGCATGGCTTCGTCGAGGATACGCCCCTTGGGCACGGCGATGATGATGGGATCGGTCATGGGCACGGCGGGCTTTACTTGGGGTGCGGGGCGGGCGCAACAGACGCCCCATGGCCGACGAACCGACGAATCGCCAAGCCTTTCGCCAGCAGGCCGCGTTCTGCGCGGCGATGGACGCGCCGATCACCGCGCGGGTGTGCGAGGCGCTGGCCGACGCCCTGTCGCGCGACGGCGCGACGGGCCGGCGCACGCTCGACTGGCCGGGCGACCCGATCCCCGATGCGCTGCCGCTCCGCCTCGTCGGAGGTCTCCACGCGCTGGCCCGGTCCGGCATCGATCCTGAGCTGACCGCGCTGTTCGCGGGCGAAGGCGAGCCGCAGGCGATCCTGCGCCGCGTGCTGGTCGAACACGACGCCGCGCTGCTGCCGTGGCTCGACGGCCCGCCACAGACCAACGAACCGATGCGCTCAGGCGTCCTGATGGCCGGTCTGCTGGAGGTTGCAAAGCGCCACGGCCCGGCGGTCGAGCTGCTGGAGATCGGGTCGAGCGCCGGCCTCAACCTGCTGATCGACCGCTACCGGTTCGATCTGGGCGGTACGACAGTCGGTCCCGAAGACGCCCCGGTCACCATCCGTCCCGAATGGAACGGGCCGCCGCCACCCGCCGTCCTACTGCACATCGCGTCGGTGCGCGGCGTCGACATCCAGCCGCTCGACGCCACCGATCCTGCCATCGCCACCCGCCTCGCCGGCTATATCTGGGCCGACCAGCCCGAACGGCAGGAACGGCTGGCGGCGGCCATCGCCATGCAACGCGCCCGACCGGTCGATCTGGTGCAGGGCGATGCGGTCGACTGGCTCCGCGCTCGCCTTGCCGAACCGCAGGCAGCGGGCGTCACCCGCGTCCTGATGCACTCGGTCGTCTGGCAATATCTCGGCGACGCCCGCCGCGCCGCGATCACCGCGATGATCGACGAAGCCGCCGCCCGCGCCACGTCCGACCGCCCGCTCGCCTGGGTCCGGATGGAGCCGGATCGCGTGCTGCAACGCCAGGAGCTGATCGTGCAAAGCTGGCTCAGCCATGGCGATCGCCGGATGCTCGCCACCGCCCACGCCCATGGCGCGTGGATCGCGGGCGTGTGACCGAAGCCGACTTCCTCGCCGCGCTACGCCGCCTGCCGCTCCATGCCGGGGCACATGGCCTCACCGACGATGCCGCACATCTGGGCGACCTGATCCTCACCAAGGACATGGTCGTGGCCGGCGTCCATTTCCTGCCCGACGACCCGCCCGCCGACGTGGCGTGGAAACTGGTCGCGACCAACCTGTCCGACCTCGCCGCCAAGGGCGCGGTGCCCCTCGGGGTGATGCTGGGCTACCCGATCGGCGAGGAGGCGTGGGACCGCGCGTTCCTCGCCGGCCTCGACGAGGTACTGCGCACCTTCGGCTGCCCGCTGCTCGGCGGCGACACGGTGAAGCTCCCGCCCGACGCCCCCCGCATCCTCTCGCTGACCGCCCTTGGCCGCAGCGCCCATGCCCCCCGCCGCGACGGCGCGCGCGCCGGCGATGGCCTGTGGATAACCGGCACGATCGGCGATGCCGGCGCGGGCCTCGCCATCGCGCAAGGTGCGGCGGGACCGGCGTCACTCCTCGCCCGCTACCGCCGCCCGATCCCGCGCCTCGCCGAAGGACAGGCACTGGCGCCGATCGTCCACGCGATGATGGACGTGTCCGACGGCCTGCTGATCGACGCGCGACGCATGGCCTCGGCGAGCGGCCTTGCGGTCACGATCGACCTCGCCGACGTACCCGTGTCGGACGACCTCAAGGCATTCGGCCACGACGCCCTGACCGCTGCCACCGCCGGCGACGATTACGAACTGCTCTTCGCCTGCGACGGCGAGCCACCGGTCGCCGCCACGCGGATCGGCACGTTTGCGACAGGCGAAGGGCTGCACCCGCTCCAGAACGGTCAGCCCATCCCCCTGCCCGACCGCTTGGGCTACCAGCACTGACGAAACTTGGCCTCATCCCAGCGGAGGCTGGGATCTCAAGCCACTCTTGCGGCGTGCTATCGCCGGAAGATCCCAGCCTTCGCTGGGATGACGCGAGTTGTAGCATAACAGGGTCGGGTTTCTCCCCCGTAATATCCCTTGCGCCCCCCGCCCATCGGCATAAGCTGCGTCCCTTCAAGGGCATCGACCCGACGAGACAGCCGGGCCGCCCCACGCAGGGAGGGGTTTGCGGATGACGATCGTCTATCTGGCCATGGCATGTGCGGCGCTCGCCGTGCTCTACGGCATCTTCACCAGTATGCAGGTATTGCGCGCACCGGCCGGCGATACGCGGATGCAGGACATCGCCGCCGCCATCCAGGAGGGGGCCAAGGCCTATCTCGGCCGCCAGTACCGCACCATCGCCATCGTCGGCGTGATCGTCGCGATCATCCTGTTTCCCACACTTGGCGCGCTGTCGACCGTCGGCTTCGTCATCGGCGCGGTGCTGTCGGGCGTGGCGGGCTATGTCGGGATGGAGATTTCGGTCCGCGCGAATGTCCGCACCGCGGAGGCCGCACGCGGGTCGTTGCAGGGTGGCCTGACCATGGCGTTCCGATCGGGCGCGATCACCGGCATGCTGGTCGCCGGGCTCGGCCTGTTCGCGATCGCGGGCATCTTCTGGTACCTCGTCGCCATCGCGGGCCATGGTCCGGGCGACCGCGAAGTGGTCGAGGCGCTGACCGCGCTGGCCTTTGGCGCCTCGCTCATCTCGATCTTCGCGCGGCTGGGCGGCGGTATCTTTACGAAGGCGGCGGACGTCGGCGCCGATCTGGTCGGCAAGGTCGAAGCCGGCATCCCGGAGGACGACCCCCGCAACCCCGCCGTCATCGCCGACAATGTCGGCGACAATGTGGGGGACTGCGCCGGCATGGCCGCCGACCTGTTCGAAACCTATGTCGTGACCATCGGCCTGACCATGGTGTCGATCGCGCTGCTGGTGCAGGCACCGCCCGCCGAACTGCTCCGCCTGATGGCACTGCCGCTGGTGGTCGGCGGGGTGTGCATCATCACCTCGATCCTCGGCACCTACATGGTCCGGCTGGGCAAGGGCCAGTCGATCATGGGCGCGCTGTACAAGGGATTCTGGACCACCGCGCTGCTTGCCGTCCCCGCCATCTATTTCGCCGCCAGCTGGGCGCTGGGCGACCTGAACGCCGTCATTGGCGGCGCGGGCTTCCTCGATCCCGGCGGCGACACGCTGACCGTCGAAGGGGCGATGGGCGCGCAGGCCCCGGTCGCCGGCACCGCCTTCACCGGCATGGACCTGTTCTGGTGCATGATGATCGGCTTGGGCGTGACCGCCGCGCTCGTATGGATCACCGAATATTACACCGGCACGGCCTATCGCCCGGTCAAGTCGATCGCGCGGGCGAGCGTCACCGGCCATGGCACCAACGTCATTCAAGGGCTGGCGATCAGTCTCGAATCGACCGCGCTGCCGACGCTGGTGATCGTCGTCGCCGTCGTCGCCTCCTACCAGCTGGCCGGCATCATCGGCGTCGCCTTCGCCGCGACCGCGCTGCTGGCGCTGGCCGGCATGGTCGTCGCCTTGGATGCCTATGGCCCGGTCACCGACAATGCCGGCGGCATTGCCGAAATGGCGCAGCTGCCCGACGAGGTCCGCCACCGCACCGACGCGCTGGACGCGGTCGGCAACACGACCAAGGCGGTGACCAAGGGCTATGCGATCGGCTCCGCAGCCCTTGCCGCCCTCGTCCTGTTCGGCGCCTACACCACCGATTTGCGGTTGTTCTTTCCCGATCTGACCGTCGATTTCTCGCTGTCCAACCCCTATGTCATCGTCGGGCTGTTGCTCGGCGCGCTGCTCCCCTATCTGTTCGGGGCGTTCGGCATGACCGCGGTCGGTCGCGCGGCGGGGTCGGTGGTCGAGGATGTCCGCGCACAATTCGCCGCCGACCCCGGCATCATGGCCGGCACCAGCCGCCCGCAATATGGCCGCACCGTCGACATCGTCACCCGCGCCGCCATCCGTGAGATGATCATACCCTCGCTCCTCCCCGTCCTCTCACCGGTAGCCGTCTATTACATCGTCATGTGGGTCGCCGGGCAGGCGCAGGGCTTCGCGGCACTGGGCGCAATGCTGCTCGGCGTCATCGTCTCCGGCCTGTTCGTCGCCATCTCGATGACCAGCGGCGGCGGCGCTTGGGACAATGCCAAGAAATATATCGAGGACGGCAATCATGGCGGCAAGGGATCGGAGGCGCACAAGGCGGCGGTCACCGGCGACACGGTGGGCGATCCGTACAAGGACACCGCCGGCCCGGCGGTCAATCCGATGATCAAGATCACCAACATCGTCGCCCTGCTACTGCTCGCCGCGCTCGCCGGGGGTGGCGCGGCGTAACGAAAAGCGGATTGCGCCCCGCCGGGCGCGCGCTACCATCGCGCCCGAACGGCGGGGGCTTTTCGATCAGGACGGACGGACGTTGCCGGGGGGCAGCGCCGCGTGCCGCCCGCCCCGCCGCACACGGGGGACCAGAATGCGGCTGTTGCCATGGATCGGATTAGCGCTCGCCACCGCCCTGCCGGCGCAAAGCCCGCCGGCTGCACCCGCCGTCGATCCGGCAACACCCGTCCCGATCGCCGCCTTCGCCGAGCTTCCCCTGCTCGAATCGCCCAGGCTGTCGCCGGATGGCTCCCGCCTGCTGGCCAAGGGCGCGGTGAACGGGCGGCAGGCGCTGCTGCTCACCTCGCTGATCGATCCCAAGCAGCGGCACACGATGGGCGCGCCCGAGGATACCGACATCAACTGGTGGCGCTGGGTCAATGACGACTGGGTGCTGATCGGGCTGGGTGCACAGCAGGATTATTTCGGTCAGGAAATCTACGTCACCCGCGTGCTGGCGATCAGCACCGACCTGAAGACCACGCGCAAGCTCGACTGGACCCGGTCCGGGGTCTATGCCGACGACGTACTGTGGGTGGCGCATGACGGTTCGCCGCGCATCCTGCTGTCGAAACAGACCGGCATCGATACCGAGGCCGATTTCCAATATTCGGTGTTCGAGATCGACGTATCGACCGGCAAGACCCGCCGCGTCGCCGAAGGGCGTCCCAACGTGCACAAATGGTATGCCGATGGCGACGGGCAGGTCCGCGCCGGCTATCAGTATAACGATGCCACGCGCGGCTCGGTGCTGCTTTACCGCGCGAACAATGGCGAGGCGTTCCGCCCCATCGCCCGCCGCGTGCGCAAGGACGAGGACGGGATGACCATCCCGCTCACCTTCCGTGCCGACGGCACCAGCGCCGTCGCCTTCGACGACGAAGGCGGCTTCACCGCGCTCTACGAAGTCTCGCTGCCCGACCTGAAACTCGGCAAGAAGCTCTATGCGCTGGATGGTTACGACGTCGACGGCATCCTCGACAACGCGGAGGAAAACGACGTCATCGGCGCGCAGGTCACCGACCGCCACGGCCATTCGGTCTGGTTCGACCAGACGCTGAAGGAATTGCAGGAAGCGATCGACGGATCGGTCGGCGACCGCCGCGCCCGTATCGTGTCGTGGAACCGCACCCAGACCCGCTTCCTCGTCGAGGTCGGCACGCCGTCACAGCCCGGCGGGCTCTATTTCTGGGACACCCGCAATGCGAAGATGAACCGCTTGGCCTGGAACAGCCAGTCGTTGCAGGGCCGCCGCCTCTCGCCGGTCAGCACGATCCGCTACGCCGCACGCGACGGCACGCCGATCGAAGCCGTACTGACCATGCCGCGCCACCGGATCGGGCAGAAGAACCTGCCGCTGATCGTCCTGCCGCACGGTGGCCCCTTTGCGCGCGACAGCGAGGGCTGGGACTGGTGGACGCAATATCTGGCCGAGATCGGCTATGTTGTCGTCCAGCCCAATTATCGCGGATCGTCGGGCTATGGCCGCGCCTTTGCCAAGAAGGGCGAGGGCGAATGGGGCCTGAAGATGCAGGACGACCTGAACGACGCGGTCACCCATCTGGCCAAGCAGGGGATCGCCGATCCCAAGCGCGTCTGCATGGTCGGCGCATCCTATGGCGGCTATGCAGCGATGCGCGCCGCGCAGCGCGACGGCGGCCTGTATCGCTGCGCGATCAGCTATGCCGGTGTATCGGACCTGGCGGCGCTGCGCCGCTATGACAGCCAGTTCCTGAACGGCCGCACCATCGGCGACTGGCTGAAGACCCAGGCGCCCGATTTCCAGCTGATCTCGCCGCGCTTCCACGCCGCCGATTTCTCGACCCCGATCCTGCTGATGCACGGCAAGGTCGACAAGCGCGTCCCCGTCGCCCAGTCGCGCGCCCTCGCCGCCGAACTGAAGAAGGCGGGCAAGCCTTATCGCTATATCGAACAGCCGCTGGGCGACCATTTCTTCTCGCGCAGCGAAGACCGGCTGCAATTCCTCACCGAGATGACCGCGTTCCTGAAGGAGCATAATCCGTCGTGATGATGACACTAGCTGAACCCTGCACGTCACCCCGGGTTTGACCCGGGGTCCCGCTTCTTCTGGCACGGTTGGAAAAGCGTCACCCCGGATCAAGTCCGGGGTGACGGCTGACGGGAAACCCGAAGCCACCCTTGCCCTCCCCGCCGCCGCCCCCTATTTCACCCCCCACAGCATCGACCGGCCGTGCCAGCCACGGGTCCGGTCGTTCGTGCTTTCCTTTTTTGCGTTTAGCGCCTATGGGAACCCGCCCGGTTGCCGGTGCGCCATAATTTCACGAGGTATCTGTTTGGCGAAGGAAGAACTTCTCGAAATGCGCGGCCAGGTGGTCGAACTGCTGCCCAACGCGATGTTCCGCGTCCGGCTCGAGAACGATCACGAGATCCTGGGGCACACCGCCGGCAAGATGCGCAAGAACCGCATCCGCGTGCTGGTCGGCGACGAAGTCCTCGTCGAACTGACCCCCTATGACCTGACCAAGGGTCGCATCACCTACCGCTTCAAGTAAGCGGCCCCCGCGTGTCCGGACCGACGGCCATGCGCCTGATTCTCGCCTCGACCTCGCCCCGCCGCCGCGACCTGCTGGCGCGGATCGGTGCGGTGCCCGATCGGGTCGAGGCACCCGATATCGACGAAAATCCGCTGAAGGGCGAACTCCCGCGCCCCTACGCCCTGCGCCTTGCCGAGGCGAAGGCGCGCGCGATCGGGCCTCAGGACGGCGCGGTCGTGCTGGCCGGCGACACGACCATCGCGCTTGGGCGCCGCATCCTGCCGCCCGCCACCACCGAAGACGTCCAGCGCGAACTGCTCGGACTGTTGTCGGGCCGGCGTCACCACTGCCTGTCCGCCGTCTGCGTGCTGATGCCCGATGGCAAGGCGCGAATCCGCATTGCCGACACCATCGTCGCCTTCAAGCGGCTCGAGCCGCGTGAGATCGACGCCTACATCGCCTGCGGCGAGGGGCTGGGCAAGGCCGGCGGCTATGCGATCCAGGGCCGCGCGGAAGCGTTCGTCCGATTCTTGTCGGGCAGCCATTCAGGCGTGATCGGCCTGCCGCTGTTCGACACGCGCGCGCTGCTCGAAACCGCCGGCGTCCCGCTTGGCTGACTGGATCGTCGAGCGCGGCATCGGCGAAATCCGTGCCGCCCGCATCGTCGATGACGAGATCGTAGAAGCACGGATCGAACCGGACGACGCGCTGCTCGCCGGCACGATTCTCCCCGCCCGCCTCGTCCGCCGCATTACCGTGCGCAACGAAGGCATCGTCGCGTGGGACGGCGGCGAGGCGCTGCTCCACCCCCTGCCCCGTGCGGTTACCGAAGGGGCGACGCTGCTGGTCGAGATTACCCGGCCTGCCACCCCCGAACCCGGCAAGCCCAAGCGCGCCCGCGCCCGCCCCGCCCTGCCCGACGCCTTTCCGGGCGATGGCCCCTCGCTCGCTGCTCTGCCTGGTGCCCGCATCGTCGGCCCGTTCGACCGCGACCTGCTGGGCGAGGCGGGCTGGCCGTTGCTGATCGAGGAGGCGATGACCGGACAGGTCGGCTTTCCCGGCGGGGCGCTGAGCATATCGCTCACCCCCGCCATGACGCTGATCGACGTTGACGGCGACGTGGCCCCCGCCGACCTCGCGATTACCGGCGCGCGCGCGGCGGCGCGGGCCATCGCCCGGCTCGACCTTGCCGGATCGATCGGCATCGACCTGCCGACGGTCGGCGACAAGGCCGTGCGCCTCGCTGCCGCCGAGGCGATCGACGCCACCTTGCCGCAACCCTTCGAGCGGACCGCCGTCAACGGCTTCGGCTTTCTCCAGATCGTCCGCCGCCGCAGCCGCGCGTCGCTGCCCGAACTGTTCGCCCATGTCCCCGCCCATGCCCGCGCGCTGCTGCGTCAGGCGGAGCGCGACCGGGGCAGCGGCGAACGCACGCTCACCGCACATCCCTCCGTCATCGCCGCCATCGCCGCGCGGCCCGACTGGGTGCAGGCGGTCGAACGCACGCTCGGCGCCACGCTCGCCTTGCGGGGCGACGCCGGCCTCGCCATATCCGCCGGCCATGTCCAGGCCCGCTTCCCGTAACAACTGCCCGCTGTGTTCCGCACCGACGGACGCTGCCTATCGTCCCTTTTGCAGCCGCGGCTGTCGCGACCGCGACATGTTGAACTGGATGGGGGAGGGATATCGGATTCCCGGTCCGGCCGCCTCGTCCGACGAAAAAGGTGAAACCGGGCTGGACAGCGACGATTCGCAACGCTAACAGGCGCGCTCTCCCGGACATCCGGGCGTGCCCAGGTAGCTCAGTTGGTAGAGCATGCGACTGAAAATCGCAGTGTCGGCGGTTCGATCCCGTCCCTGGGCACCATCACTTCCCCATCGATGAAGCGACCCATCCGGCTGAGCGACAGTCTCAGCGCGACGCGACCGATTCGAACCAGATCATCTCGGTGCGCCAGCCGCGCTCGCCCGCCAGCGTCGCCACCTTGTCGCGCCAGTCGCTACCGCGGCTGCCGAGCGGCGGGGCGAGCACCGCCGG
>NZ_LQQO01000062.1 GCF_001619955.1 Sphingomonas hankookensis
CCGCCACGACCATATCGACCTGTCGCGCTTCACGCTCGACTATAGCGTGCTGGAGGACGGGCGGGAGGTCGCGCGCGGCGCGCTCCGGATGCCGGCGGTGGCGGCCGGCGCGCGCGCGCCGCTGGCGCTCCCCCTGCCGCCCGCGCGCGATGCTGCGGCGGAGCGGATGCTGGTGCTGCGCGCCCGCACGACCGGGGGCGCGATCCCGCTGGTCGCCGCCGGCCATGTCGTCGGCTATGACCAGTTCGCGCTGTCGCCGCCGCGCCCGCTGCCCGCCCTCGCCGCGACCGCGACGCCGGTCGATGGCGGCGACGCGCTGCGGCTGACCGCCGGGGACGGCGTGCTGGAGGTCGACAAGGCGACCGGCCTTATCCGCCGCTATGCGCGCGGCGGCGCCACGTTGTTGAGCGGCGGCGCCCCCGATTTCTGGCGCGCGCCGACCGACAACGACATCGGCACCGGCATGACCAAGAGCCACAAGATGTGGCAGGTGTTCAGCCAGCAGCGCCGCGTCGACGCCATCGGCATCGACGGGAATGCGATCGTCGTGACGCACGACATGGGCGTCGGATCGGTCAAGGTCACCACCCGCTGGACGATGGACGCGGGCGGCACGGCGCGCGCGACGCTGCGCTTCGTTCCCTTACGCGACGACCTGCCCGATCCGCCGCGCATCGGCCTGCAGTTCGCGATGCCTGCGACGCTCGACCGCATCCGCTGGTATGGCCGGGGACCGTGGGAAAATTATGCCGACCGCAAGACGGCGGCGCTGGTCGCCACCTATGCCGGCCTGCTCGCCGACCAGTATCACGCCTATCCCCGGCCGCAGGAATCGGGGACCAGACAGGATGTGCGCTGGATCGAGCTGACCGGGGCGACGGGCACCGGGCTGCGCGTGGCGGGCAACCGGCCGCTGGCGGTCAACGCGCTGCCCTTTCCCTATGCCGACCTGATGGAAAAGTCGCCGGGGCAGGCGCATAGCAGCGATATCCGCCCGCATGGCGACGGCACGCTGCTGGTCGATGTGCTGCAAGGCGGGGTCGGCGGCGATACCGGGTGGAGCAGCGACGGGCGGCCGCATCTGCGCTATCGCGTGCCGCTGCAACCGGTCGAATGGACCATCACCCTGGGGGCGGCGCGATGATGCGATCGATATGGGCATCGCTGGCCGGGGCGGCGCTGGCGACGGTCGCGGTGCCGGCGGGGGCGCAGGACGATCCGCGCATCGCCCGCTCGATCGCGCTTCGCGACCAATGGCAATGGCTGACCCGCGACATCGCCTTTCCTGCGACATGGGACGGCGACGGGCGGCACTTCCATTATCGCAAGACGGTGGCGGGCGGCTTCGCCTTTGTCGATGTCGATGCGACAACGCTGGCGAAGCGGCCCGCCTTCGACGCGGCGGCCATCGCGCGCGCGCTGGCGGCGGCGCGGCGGCAGGCGGTCGATCCGCTGCGCCTGCCGTTCGACGGATTCGCGTTCGAGGACGGGCGCGGCGCGATCCGCTTCGCCATCGACTATGCGCCGTGGCGCTGCACGCTGACCGATCCGGTCTGTGCCCCGCTCGACGAACCGCACCGCCGCCCGCGCGGGTTCGACGTGGTGCGCGACCTGACCGTGCCCGCGCTCAACCCGCCGCGCCCGGCACCCGGCGGCGGGCGCGAGGCGCTGGTGATCGACGACAATCTGGTCGTGCGCGGCATCGGTGGCGGTGCGGAGGCGTGGCGTAGCCACGACGGCAGCCCCGGCGATTTCTACGATCCCGAAACCATCGCCTGGTCGCCCGACGGCAAATGGATCGCGCTCTACCGCGTCCGGCCGGGCTATCGCCGGATCGTGACCCGCGTCGTGTCGTCGCCCAAGGACCGGGTACAGCCGGAACTCGTGCAGCAACTCTATCCCAAGCCCGGCGATGCGATCGACCAGGAACGCCCGGTGGTGTTCGACGCGGCGACCGGGCGACAGGTTACGGTCGACACCGCGCTGTTCCCCGATCCGTGGCAGCTCGGGCCGATCGCATGGCGCCGCGACGGCCGCAGCTTCGCGTTCGACTATATGCGGCGCGGGTTTCAGCATGCCGCGGTGGTGGCGGTCGACGCCGCGACCGGCGCGACCCATGCGGCGGTGCGCGAGGATGCGGTTACCTTTATCCATAACGAACGCCGCTTCGCGCATGACGTGGGCGGGGCGGGGGCCGAGCTCATCTGGGCATCGGAGCGCGATGGCTGGCGGCACCTCTACCTGATCGATGCGAAGACCGGCCGGGTGAAGCGGCAGATCACGCGCGGGAACTGGGTGGTGCGCGACATCGCCCGCATCGACGACGACCGCCGCCGCATCTGGTTTTCAGCGAGCGGCACGGTGCCGGGCGAGGATCCCTATCACAAACACTGGTTCCGGGTGGATTTCGACGGGCGCAACCTGACCCGCCTGACCGAAGGCGATGCCACGCACGAGGCGCGCTTTTCCCCCGACGGCACCCGGTTCGTCACCGTCCATTCGCGCACCGACGTGCCCGAGGTCGCCGAGCTGCGCGATGCCGATCACGGCCGGCTGATCGCGACGCTGGAACGCGGCGACGTGCGCGCGCTGACCGCCGCCGGCTACCGCCCGCCCGAACGCTTCGTGGCGAAGGGGCGCGACGGCACGACCGACATTCACGGGCTGGTCGTGCGGCCGCGCGACTATGATCCGGCGAAGCGCTATGCGGTGATCGAAAACATCTATGCCGGTCCGCACGACAGCTTCGTGCCCAAGGGCTATTGGCCGTTCGGCGCCTTTTCCGGCGGGGACAAGGCGATGGGGATGCAGCAGATCGCCGATCTCGGCTTCATCGTCGTGATGATCGACGGTATGGGCACCGCCAACCGGTCGAAGGCGTTTCACGACGTCGCGTGGCGCAACCTCGCCGACAGCGGCTTTCCCGATCGCATCGCATGGATGCGCGCGCTGGCGGCGAAGGACCGCGCCGTCGACCTGTCGCGGGTCGGCATCTATGGCGGCTCGGCCGGCGGGCAGAGCACGCTGAACGCGCTGTTGTTCCACCCGGAATTGTACAAGGCGGGGGTGGCGTTCGCCGGCTGCTTCGACAACCGGATGGACAAGGTCGACTGGAACGAACAATGGCTCGGATGGCCGGTCAACCCCAGCTACCTCGCGGCGTCGGGGGTGGTCCATGCCGACAAGCTCCGCGGCAAATTGCTGCTGGTGGTCGGCGAACAGGATTCGAACGTCGATCCCGCCTCGACGATGCAGGTGGTCGACGCGCTGATCCGCGCGGACAAGGATTTCGAACTGCTCGTCATCCCCAATGGCGAACACGCCGCCGGCCGTTCGACCGGGCCCGTCGCCTATGGCCAGCGCCGCGAATATGACTTCTTCCTGAGGACGCTGGGCGGCGCGCGGTAGCCCGGACGAAAGGCCTGTCCTACAAGGATGCGACCTGCCACAGTCCCTGCCGCTCTTTGAACCGAAGGTCGCTATTGCGCAGCACTCGCAAGACCATGCGAAACCGTGGCGAGCGTGAACTTTGTGAACTTATTTCGAAAAAGCCTTGTTTTTCAACGACGCGTCAAAACATCCGTCACCCCAGCGAAAGCTGGGGTCTCCCTCGGCTCCTGCCCTGCGCTACGACCGGCAGACCCCAGCCTTCGCCGGGGTGACGGGTACGCCTCGAGGGACCACCCCTACCGCGCCGCCAGCACCACCGTCGTCGGCGCCCCCGACAGCGCGATGGTCGTGAAGCCCCGCTCCACCGTGCCGCGATCGATCCGATAGGGTGCGCCGCCCGCCGGTGCCTCGACCGACAGATGCGCGGCGGGCGTGGTCGCGCTGGCCGGGTCGAGGGTCAGCTCGATGCGGCGCGTGGCCGGATACCAGCGGGCGCGCGCGATCCGGCCCGCCGCCAGCGTGATCCACTGCCCCGCCGGCGCCACGAACAGCCGGGTCCGCGCGCCGTCGTGCGGCACGATCTCGATGGCCTGGGGCCCCGCCGTCACCGCGCCGCCGAACCCCAGCCACCCGAAGGTCGCATCGCGCACCAGATAGGTCGCGGCGGCATAGGCATGGCCGAAATAGCCCATGCCGTAATCGCCGCTATACGCGTCCCAGCGCATCATGTCGGGTTCGGAATGGAACGCGGCGGAGGCAAAGCCGTCGCGGTCGATATTGGTGATCCCGCCCATGAACCCGCCATAGGCGACGCGCAGCAGGTGCAGGTCGGCGGGGTCGCGGCGGAACGCGTCGAACAGCGGCACGGCGTTCAGCGCCGATCCGTAATGGTGGATCTGCCGCTCGATCCGCGCGACCTTGCCCCCGTACAGGAAATCCCAATAGCGCCGCGCATTGCCGTTATAGCCCCAGTGCGGCACGGTCGGGTCATAGCCCAGGATCACCTCGCGCGTGACCGCCGCCTCGCGCGCATGCCCGAAATGCCGCATCCACGCATAGACTTCGGGCTGGCCGGTCGAATCCCACGCCATCTCGCTGCCGAACGGATAGGCGAGCGTGCGCCAGTGATCGGCCCGCGCCTTCATCAGCTTCTCGATCTCGGCGGCCCTGGCGGTCATCCCCTCGCGCTGCAGGTCGGTCAGGATTTCGAGGAACACCTCGCCCTCCATCTGCCCGAACTGCGCATAATGCGGCGCGTCGCGCATCATCGCGACCGTCGTCTGCGCGGCATGGTCGAGGTAGAAGCGCCAGTCGTGGCGCTTCACCAGCCCTTCATGGTGCCGCGCCAGGCGATAGAGCACCCAATGGCCGATCGCGACATGCGGGTAATTATACGACCGGCCCGGATCGTCGGCCTGCTTGCGGTCCCACGACGCCCAGGTCGTCCAGTCGATGCCCTTGTCGTAATAGCCGGCGAACGCCTTGGGATCGTAATAGAACAGGCTCTTCTTCACCCCGCCGCCGGGGACCTGCAACTTGCCCAGCACCGTCTCGTCGACCATCCGCTCCAGCTTCGCGACCTCTTGCGGCTCGGGATGGTCGAGCTGCTTCATGATCGCGGCGACCCACGACCCGCCGCCGCCCTCGTCGCTCATGCCCGCGATCCACACCCGGCTGTCCTGCGTGACGATGCGGTTGGCGTCGCGGTCATAGGTCAGGATCGACGGCGCGCGGCGGAACGGGTCGCTGGCATCGTCGAACCATTGCCGCGTCGTCGCGAACCGCCCCAGATCGGCCGACACCTGCGCCAGCGGCTTGGTGACATAATAATGCACGCTCTGCACGCTGCCATCGGCATAGCGGATCGCGACCCGCGCTCGGCCCCATCCCTTGCCCGTCACCCGCCAGCGATGCCACCCCGCCGGCCCGGCGACCTCGGTCAGCGTCAGCGCATCGGCGGGGGTGACGCTGATCCCGCGCACCGCCTGGGGCGATCGGACGAACAGGTCGGCGGGGCTGTCGGTCGGCACGACATAGCCGGGCAGGCCGATCGCCAGCGGCCGGCCCGCCGCCTGCAAGCTGCCCTCGATCCCCCGGATCGACGGCGCGGTGACGAAGCGGACGCCGATGCTGCGCCGCTCGCCCGGGGCCAGGGTGAAGCCGGTGGCCGGGTTCCACGGCTGCCCCTTGTCCGCCATCGCGCTGCTGGCGACCATCCAGTCGTAGAACCCCTCGAACGTCTGCCGGCGCGGGGTGCGGTCGGTAAAGATGTCGCCGGCGCCGGCCTCCTTCGCATCGTGCAGGATGCGATATTGTTCGAGCGGGGTGCGCCCGTCGGGCAGGACCAGCAGCGCCGGTCCCTTGCCGTTCAGCCGGGTGACCTGCAGATAGCCGGCGTCGTTGCCGATATAGGGATCGACGAAGCTGCCCTTGACATGCGCCTGTTCCAGCGTGCGGTCGGTGATGATGTTGTCGAACACCATCGGCATGCCCAGCGCGCCGATCTCGACCGGTGCCGTCCCGCGATTGTGCAGCGTGAAGCGCAGCACCGGCCCTCCGCGCTGGCGCAGCCATGCCCGTTCGATCGACAGCGGCATGCCCTCGCCCATCGTCGGGGTCAGGTCGGCGCGGGCCAGCACCTCGCCCCCGGCGGGAAGCGCGCGGACCGGTACGCGCCGCCTGGCCGAGGAGAAATCGCGCCACGCCCCCGCGCTGCCGGCCATGCGCAGCCGCAGGTGCAGGTCGCCGATCTGGGCATAGCCGTCGCCCCGCCGCTCGGCCGCGCGGTCGCCGGGCGCGAAATCGAACCCCGGCTCGCTGGTCGGCGACAGGTGCAGCAGCGTCTGGCTGGCCGGGTCGAGCGTCAGGCGGAGCGGCCCGGCGACATGGGCGGACGGCGTGCGCTGCGTCGGTGCGGAGGGCGCCGGCGCGGCGAGGATCGCGCCCCCGGCCAGTGCCGCTGCCAGTGTCATCGCACCGCACGCTGTTACAAACCGCCGCATCCCGTCATCATCCCTGTTATCCGGTCGGTTGACTCCGACCCATATCGGCTTATCGTATACCATATTCTGAGGAGATGGAAATGCTGGTTGGTCGTCGTGCGTTCCTGTTGTCGTCCGCGACGCTGCCCATGCTGACCATCCCGGCAGCGGCACAGCGCGGGGCGGGGTTGCCGGCCAGCGCGCGGCCGTTCCCGCTGTCGGCGGTGCGGCTGCGCCCGTCCGATTATGCCCGCGCGGTGGAGGTGAACAAGGCCTATCTGATGCGGCTGTCGCCCGACCGGCTGCTCCACAATTTCCACGTCTTCGCCGGGCTGCCCGCCAAGGCGCCGGTCTATGGCGGGTGGGAAAGCGACACGATCGCCGGCCATACGCTTGGCCATTATCTCTCCGCGCTGGCGCTGATGCATGCGCAGACCGGGTGCGGCGACTGCGCGACGCGTGCCGACTATATCATCGGCGAACTGGCGCGGTGCCAGGCGGCGCATGGCGACGGCTATGTCGCGGGCTTCTCGCGCAAACGCAAGGACGGCAGCATCGTCAACGGCAAGGAGATCTTTCCGGAGATCATGCGCGGCGACATCCGCTCGGGCGGGTTCGACCTCAACGGCTGCTGGGTGCCCTATTACAACTGGCACAAGCTCTATACCGGGCTGTTCGACGTCATCGACCATATCGGCCCGAACGCGCGGGCGATGGCGATCGCAGTGGCGCTGGGCGGCTATATCGAACGGGTGTTCGCCGCGCTTGGCGACGATCAGGTACAGGTGATGCTGGCCTGCGAATATGGCGGTCTGAACGAGAGTTTCGCCGAACTGCACGCCCGCACCGGCGACGCGCGCTGGCTGCGCCTGGCCGAACGGATCTACGACAGGCGCATGCTCGACCCGCTGACGCAGAAGCGCGACCAGCTGGCGAATTTCCATGCCAATACGCAGGTGCCCAAGCTGATCGGCCTCTCCCGGCTGCACGAGATCACCGGCAAGCCCGAACAGGCGACCGCCGCGCGCTTCTTCTGGGAACAGGTGGTACGCCACCACAGCTACGTCATCGGCGGCAATGCCGACCGCGAATATTTCAGCGCGCCCGACACGATCGCGCAGCACATCACCGAACAGACCTGCGAATCGTGCAACACCTACAATATGCTCAAGCTCACCCGGCACCTCTTCGCATGGGAGCCGGACGGGGCGCTGTTCGACTTCTACGAACGCGCGCACCTCAATCACATCATGGCGCATCAGGAACCGGTCGACGGCGGCTTCACCTATATGATGCCGCTGATGTCGGGGGCGAAGCGCGAATATTCGGCGCGCGATGGCGAGGAATTCTGGTGCTGCGTCGGCACCGGCATGGAAAGCCATGCGAAACATGGCGAGAGCATCTTCTGGACCGGCGACGACACGCTCATCGTCAACCTCTATATCCCCGCCGATGCGCAATGGGCCGCGCGCGGCGCGACGCTGGGGCTGGACACGGGCTATCCCTTTACCGGTGATGCCACGCTGACCTTCACCACGCTCGATCGGCCCGGCAATTTTCCGGTGGCGCTGCGCGTGCCGGGATGGGCGAAGACGCATGAGGTGCTGGTCAACGGCCGGCCGGTCGATGCCGCGTCGGCGGGCGGCTATGCCATCGTGACCCGCCGGTGGAAGGCGGGCGACCGCGTGACGATCCGCCTGCCGCTCGACCTGCGGATCGAACCGACGCCGGGCGATGCGCAGACGGTGGCGGTGCTGCGCGGGCCGCTGGTGCTGGCGGGCGATCTCGGCCGGGCCGACGGGACGTGGGACAAGCCCGATCCGTCGATGGTCGGCGACGACCTGATCGCCGCCTTCGCGCCCGTCGCGCCGCAGGAGGCGCAATATGCGACGCAGGGCATCGTCCGTCCCGGCGACCTGACCTTCGTCCCCTTCTATCGGCAATATGACCGGCGCTCGGCGGTTTATTTCAAACGCTTCAGCGATGCTGAGTGGAAGACCGAGGAGGCGGCGTTCCTCGCCGAACAGGCACGGCAGCGCGAACTGGCGACGCGGCAGGTCGACGTCATGCACCTGGGCGAGATGCAGCCCGAGCGCGATCACCAGCTGACCTCCGAAATCTCCTATGCCCTGGTCTATCGCGGGCGCAACGGACGCGACGCGCGCAGCGGCGGCTTCTTCGAATTCACCATGGCGGTCAAACCCGGCCCGCTGCTGCTGCAGGCGACCTATTGGGGCGACGAGCGCAAGCGCAGCTTCGACATCCTGGTCGATAACCAGCGGATCGCGACGCAGACGCTGGACGCCGACCGGCCGGGATCGTTCTTCGACGTCGACTATCCGATCCCGGAGGCGCTGACCAAGGGCAAGACGCGGGTGAAGGTTCGGTTCGTGCCGCATGACCGCAACAGCGCCGGGCCGGTGTTCGGCGTCCGGCTGTTCGCGGCGAAGCGGGGCACGCCGGCGTGAACGACGACCGGGTGCACATGACGCTCGACGCGGTGCGCGCCTATGCGCGCGCCACGCTCGCCCGCGTCGGTCTCGCCCCGGCGCATGTCGCGGCGGTGGCGGAGACGATCGTCGCGGGCGAACGCGACGGGTGCGGCGCGCACGGGCTGTACCGGCTGCTGGTCGCGGCGCATTCGGTCGCCTGCGGCGTGGTGGTGCCCGATGCGGTGCCGGTGCTGCTGGAACCGCGTGCCGGCGGCGTGGTGCGGGTCGATGGCCGGGGCGGCTTCGCGCAGCTGGCCTTCGATACCGGGCGCGACGCGCTGGTCGATGCGGCACGCGCCAACGGCATCGCCGCGCTGGCGATCACCAACGTCGTCCATTTCGCCGCGCTGTGGCCGGAGGTGGAGGCGCTGGTCGACCGCGGGCTCGTCGCGCTGGCGGTGACCGCCAACCACGCCTGGGTCGCCCCGGCGGGCGGTACGCGGCCGGTGTTCGGCACCAATCCGATCGCCTTTGGCTGGCCGCGCGCGGGCGGAGTGCCGTTCGTGTTCGACTTCGCGACCAGCGCCGTGGCGCGCGGCGAGATCGAACTGCACCGCCGCGCGGGCACGCCCGTTCCCGCCGACTGGGGCCATGCGCCGGACGGCGGCGACACGACCGATCCGGCCGAGGTGCTGGCCGGGGCGATGCGCACGTTCGGCGGGCACAAGGGCTCGGCGCTGGCGCTGATGGTCGAACTGCTCGCCGGGCCGCTGCTCGGCGACCTGACCAGCGCCGAATCGATCGCGTGGGATGCCGGGCGCAAGGGGTCGCCGCTGGGCGGCGAGCTGATCGTGGCGCTCGATCCCGCCGGGTTCCTGGGGGCGGGGGCCGCCGAACAGATGGCACGCGCGGAAAGCGTGTTCGCCGCGATCGAGGGGCAGGGCGCGCGCGTGCCCGGTGCGCGCCGCCACGCGCTGCGCCCGGTCAGCGAGAGCGACGGGGTGTGGGTGTCGCGCGCTCTGCTCGACGATATCGACCGGACGACGGGGGGAACGGCATGACGATCGCCATGGCACTGACGCTGGTGCTGGCGCTGCCCGCGCCGGCACAGGCGACGAACGACATGGGCTTCCGCCGCCTGTCGGACCAGGAATATGCGTGGCGCAAGACGCTGCGCGGCCCGGGCGAGGATGCGCCGGTCAGCGCCAATGCGACGCTGCCCGATGTCGGCCCGGCGGCGCAGGCGGCAATGACCCGGCGCTGGAGCGATACGCTCGCCGCGCTCGACCGGATCGATCCCGCCACGCTCACCCCCGCTGCGCGCGAGGATTACGCCGTCTATCGCGGCCAGGTCGCGGCATTGCTCGCCCAGCAACGCTTTCGCGATTTCGAAAAGCCGCTCAACGCCGATACCAGTTTCTGGATGAGCGTCGCCGACATGGCGCGCGCCGACTATCGCGACGAGGCGGCGTTGCGCCTGTACCTGTCGCAGCTGGCCAGCCTGCCGCGCTATTACGACCAGCAGATCGCCAATATGCGCGCCGGGTTGCAGCGCGGCTTCACTCCGCCTCGCATCACGCTCCAGGGCCGCGATGCCGGCGTGGCGGCGGTCGTGCAGGCCGGGCCGGGCGAGGCATCGCCCTTCTACGCGCCGTTCCGCACCCTGCCCGCGACGATCCCCGCCGACCGGCAGGCGGCGCTCCGGGCCGAGGCGAAGCGGGTCATCGCGACCGCCGTGGTCCCGGCGCATGCCCGGCTGATGGCGTTCCTGCGCGACGACTATATCCCGCATGCGCGCGAGGGGCTGGCAGCCTATGGCCTGCCCGACGGCCGTGCCTATTACCGCTCCAAGGTCCGCGAATTCGTGACCCGCGACATCGCGCCCGAGGAGATCCACGCCATCGGCCTTGCCGAAGTCGCCAAAATCCGCGCGCGGATGCAGCAGGTGATGACGCAGGTGCAATGGCAGGGCGACCTGCCGTCGTTCCTGAACCACCTGCGCACCGATCCGCAATTCTATGCGAAGACGCCGCAGGAGCTGCTCGACCGCGCGGCATGGATCGCCAAGACCTTCGACGGCAAGGTCGCGACCTATTTCGGGCGGCTGCCGCGGATGCGTTTCGCGATCAAGCCGGTCGCGCCGGAGATCGCGCCTTTCTATACCAGCGGGCGCGGCGGGCCGGGCATCTATATGGTCAACACCTATGACCTGCCCTCGCGCGGGCTCTATTCGCTGCCCGCGCTGACGCTGCACGAAAGCGCGCCGGGCCATGCGTTCCAGATGCCGTTCGCGATGGAGCTGAGCGACCTGCCCGAATATCGCCGCAACGAGTATATCTCCGCCTATGGCGAGGGCTGGGCGCTGTATTGCGAGGCGCTGGGCGAGGATATGGGGATGTACGAAACGCCCTATGAGACGTTCGGCATGCTCAGCTACCAGATGTGGCGCGCCGCGCGACTGGTCGTCGATACCGGCATCCATTCGCAGGGGTGGAGCCGCGAACGGGCGCAGGCGTTCCTGCGCGACAATACCGCGCTGTCGAACCACGAGATCACGACCGAGGTCGACCGGTACATCGCGTGGCCGGGACAGGCGCTCAGCTACTATATGGGCGAGCTGGCGTTCCTGGATGCGCGGGCGAAGGCGCAGCGGGCGCTGGGCGAGAAGTTCGACTACCGCGCCTTCCACGACGCGATGCTGAGCCTGGGGTCGGTGCCCTTGCCGCTGATCGATGCGCGGGTCGACCGCTTCATCGCCGATGGCGGCAAGGGGCCGTATCCGATGCCGTAGCGGATCGACCGGCGCCTGCGGGCACAGGGTATGGAGCCCGCGTCAGCTATCGCCCAGCACCTGCCGCGCGCTTGCCTGCACCTGGTCGGCGATCAGCCGGAATGCGGCGTCCATCGGCGACTGGCGGCGCCAGGCGATCGCGATCGAGCGATGCACGCGCCAGCCCTGTACCGCCAACCGCTTCAGCCCCGTCGCCCGGTTGGCATCGCGCCGCAGATACAGGCCGGGCAGCAGCGCGAGGCCGAGCCCGCTCGCCACCATCTGATGCAGGCTTTCGAGGCTGGTGCCGTAATAATCGGGGGCGACGGTCATGTCGTGGCGCGCGGCAAGCTCGGCCGCCTGCCGGGCAAGGTGGTGGCGCGGGTCGAGCGTCAGCAGCGCATGGCCCGCCAGCGCCCGCTCCGCGACCTCTCCCCCGGCGGCTAGCGGATGGTCGAGCGCGGCGACGAGGTACAGCGGTTCGCGGAACAGCGGCTCGACGGTCAGGTCGTCGCCCGCCATCGGCAGCGGTCCGAGCAGCAGGTCCAGCTCGCCGCGCGACAATTCCAGCGCCTGTTCCTCCGGTATCCCCTCGCGCACCTGCAGGCGCAGGTTCGGCGCGCGCCGGTGCAGGTCGGCGATGATCGGCGACAACAGATAGGGGCCGAGCGTCGGCGTGGTGCCGAGCCGGATCGTCCCGGTCAGCCCGTGCGCGGCGCCTGCCGCCAGCGCGGCGATGTCGCGCGAATCGGCCAGCATCCGCCGCGCGATCGTCACGATGCTGCGCCCGACCGGGGTCAGCACCGCGCCGCCGGCCCCGCGTTCGACCAGTTGGACGTTCAGCCGCGCTTCGAGCGCGCGGACCTGCTGGCTCATCGTCGGTTGCGACACATGCGCCACCCGCGCCGCCAGCGCGAACGATCCGGTGTCGGCGATGGTCACCAGATATTCGAACTGACGCAGCGTGGGCATGGCGCGGCTATAGTCGCAGACTATGGCAACGGGGCAAGGTTTCCGATTGGCCGCACTGCAACATAATTTGTAACACTATCTCACCATGATCGCGGTTAAGGCTCTTGGGGGAGCTTGGCCGCAGGGTTCGTATACCGTAAGCGGGGAGCGGGGGAACGAAGAGGACGACAGGGTGGCAGCGAAACGACTGGGTTTCAGGGATGCGGCGGGGTGGCTGGCGCAGATCATCGGCCCCGATGCCGCCTATGTCCGGTTAGGGCTGGTCTATACCGTCGCGATCAGCCTGCTGGCGCTGGCCACGCCGATCTCGGTCCAGCTGCTGATCAACAGCGTCGCCAATACCGCGATGCCGGCCCCGCTCTGGGCGCTGTCGGGCGTGCTGCTGGTGCTGCTGCTGCTGGTCGCGGCACTCAGCGCGCTGCGCGTGTGGATCATGGCCGCGTTCGAACGCCGCGTGTTCGCGCGGGTGGTGGCGGAGGTGACGTTGCGCGCGGTCCATGCGCAGGACCCGTTCTTCGCCGACGCCAATCGCGGCGACCTGTTCAACCGCTTCTTCGACCTGGTCGTGGTGCAGAAGGCGATCCCCAGCCTGGTGATCGGCGCCTTCACCATCGTGTTGCAGGCGGCGGTCGGCCTGACCATCACCAGCTTCTACCACCCCTTCTTCCTCGCCTTCAACGCGGTGCTGGTCGGCACCGTCGTGCTGATCTGGCTGTTGTGGCAAAGCGGGGCGATCACCGGCGCGGTCGCGCTCAGCCATGCCAAGCACAATACCGCGCGCTGGCTGGAAAGCGTCGGCGGGTCGAACGGCTTCTACAAATCGTCGCGCCACCTGGCGTTCGCGATGGACCGGTCGGAGGCGGTGACCGCGACCTATGTCGGCGCGCACCGCAAATATTTCCGCTACCAGTTCACCCAGACCATCGCCTTCCTGCTGGTCTATGCCTTTGCCAGCGCCGCGCTGCTGCTGCTGGGCGGCACGCTGATCCTGCGCGGGCAATTGTCGCTGGGCCAGCTGGTCGCCGCGGAGCTGATCCTGTCGGGCGTGTTCTACGGCATCTCGCAGCTGGGCTGGTATCTCGACACCTTTTACGACCTGACCGCCAGTTCGGAGGAATTGTCGCTGCTGTTCGCGATTCCCCAGGAACCCGACCAGCGCGGCGAGGGCGGTCCGCGCGACGGGGCGGTCCGGATGACCGGGCTGGTGCTCGACGGCGCGCATTATGACCTGAGCCTGTCGGCCGGCGAACAGCTGGTGGTGGTGGCGGAACCGGGTAGCGAACGGCGGCTCGCGCTGCTGCTCAAACGCCATGTCCATCCCGAACGCGGGCTGATCCGCGTCGGCGGTGCCGATCTCGGCGCGCTCGACATGTATCAGCTGCGCTCCGACGTGACCGTGCTCGACCGCGCGACCATCGTCGACGTGACGATCCGCGACTATCTGCGGCTTGCGACCGGCGGGCAGGGCGAACGCGCGCTGGAGGCGGGTGAGGCGCTGGCGACCGTCGGCCTCGAACGCCGCCTCGCCAGCCTGCCGCAGGGGCTCGACACGCCGCTCGGCGCGTCGGGCTATCCGCTCAGCATCGGCGAAACGATGGCGCTGAAGCTCGCCAATGCGCTGCTGGTGCGGCCGAAGCTGCTGCTGCTCGGTCAGTTGTTCGACCTGTTGCCGCCCGAACGGCTGCGCGCGGCGCTGGCCGAACTGCAGCGGCATGGCACCACCGTGCTGCTGTTCACCGGCCGGCCGGAGGATATGGCGCTCGACGGCTATCTGCATCTGGGGACCGACGAACAGCGGCGCTTCGCGTCGCTCGACGAGCTGCGCGCCACGCTGGCACAGGAGGGGGGCGATGATGCGTCGGCCTGAACATCTCGCCCATTTCCGCACGCTGGCCAGGCTGCGCCCGCCGCGCGTCGGCGTCGTGGTCGCGTGGCTGATCGCCATCGGCATCGCGGTCGCGGTCGCGATCATGTTCCTCGTGCCGTGGTTGCAGACCGCGCGCGGGCGCGGCACCGTCGTCGCGCTCGACCCGCAGGACCGCGCGCAGGACGTGACCGCACTGGTCCCCGGCCGGGTCGTGCAATGGTATGTCCAGGACGGGCAGCATGTCGACAAGGGCGCCCCGATCGCCCGCGTCGTCGACCTCGACCCCGATCTGCTCAGCCGCCTGTCGGCCGAACGCGCGCAGGTCGAGGCCGAAATCCAGGCGATCGAACAGGCGCGCTCGGTCGCCAACATCGATGTCGCGCGCACCCGGCAGCTGCTGGCCGAGGGGCTGGGATCGCGGCGCGATTTCGAACTGGCGCAGATCAAGGTCGCCGAAGCCGCAGCGAAGCTGGCGGACTCCCGCGCCAAACTGAACCGCATCAACGTGCAGCTCAATCGCCAGTCGGCGCAGCTGGTCCGGGCACCGCGCGACGGCCGTATCCAGAACCTGAACGCCGCCGCCTCCGGCGCGCTGGTCACGGCGGGCACCGCGCTCGCCACCATCGCCCCCGAACGGGTCGAACGCGCGGTCGAGCTGCTGATCGACGGGCGCGACGTGCCGCTGCTCAAGCCCGGCCGTCCGGTGCGACTGGAATTCGAAGGCTGGCCCGCGATCCAGTTCAGCGGATGGCCCTCGGTCGCCTATGGCTTCTTCGACGGGCGGGTGCGCACGATCGATCCCAATGCCAATCTGCAGGGGCTGTTCCGCATCATCGTCGAACCCGCGCCGGGCAAGCCCGCCTGGCCCGATGGCCGCTATGTCCGCCTGGGCGGCAAGGTGCAGGGCTGGGTGCAGGGGGAGACGGTCACGGTCGGCTATGAATTGTGGCGCCAGCTGAACGACTTCCCGCTGGAATTCGGCAATGTCACGACCCCCAAGGACGGCGCGAAGGAGGAGGATACCGCCAAGATCGCGGCGAAGGCGGGGAAGCCCAAATGATCCGCGCCGCGCTTGCCCTTGCCCTGCTGGCACCGGTCCCCGCGCTGGCGCAGCCCGCCGCCGCGCCGCTGACGCTGGACGAGGTGCTGCGCTCCTCCGCCCGCGCCGCGCCGCAGATCATCGAGGCGCTGGCAAAGATCCGCTCGGCGGAGGGCCGCGCGCTCACCGCCGAGGGCGCGTTCGACACCGTGTTCGAGGCGGAGGGCAAATCCCGCGCGCTCGGCTATTATGACGGCACCGTCGTCAGCGGGCGGGCGACGCGGCCGATGGGCGACAATGGCGGCTATCTCTACGGCAATTACCGCGTCACCCGCGGCGACTTTCCGGTGTACGAGGACGAATTCTACACCAACCGCCTGGGCGAGGTGAAGGTTGGGGCACTTTATTCCCTGATGCGTGACCGTTTGGTCGACGAACGCCGCACCCGCCGCACCCTGGCCGGCGGGGACATCGACATCGCCCGGTTCGAACGCGAGGCGACGGCGATCGGGGTGCAGCGTCGCGCGGTCGACGCGTACCAGAACTGGGTCGCCGCCGGGCAGCGGCTGCGCGCCTATCGCGACCTGCTCGACCTGTCCGAACGGCGCCGCGGCGGCATCGCGCGGCAGATCGAACTGGGCGCGCGGCCCGACATCCTGTTGACCGAGAACGACCAGAACCTCGTCCGCCGCCGTGGCCTGGTGGTGAAGGCGGAGGGTGATTTCCAGGCGGCGGCCAATGCGCTGTCGCTCTATTATCGCGACGCGGCGGGCAATCCGCTGCTGGTCGGCGCGGAGCGGTTGCCGGGCGACAGCAACGCGCTGGTCGGGCCGCGGGTGGTCGCGCCGGTCGGCGACGTGGCGCAGCGCCGCCCCGATCTGCAGGTGCTGCTGACCCGGGTCGATCAGGGGCTGGCGAAGCTGGCGCTCGCGGAAAACGACTTGCGCCCCCGGCTCGACCTGCGCGGCGAGGTGGGCAAGGATATCGGTCCGCCGGGACTGGGCGGCAGTTCGCGCACCCCGCTGGAGGCGGCAGTGGGTTTCCGCTTCTCGATCCCGCTGCAGAACCGCGCCGCGCGCGGCAAGGTGAGCGAGGCGGAGGCGGAGATCGATGCGCTCAACGCACGCGGGCGCTTCGTGCGCGACCAGATCGCCGTGGAGGTCGAGGGGATCCTGATCGGCGTCGGCGCGGCGGAACGACTGGCGGCCGTCGCCGAACAGGAACGCGCGCTGGCCGAACGCCTGGCCGATGCCGAGCGGCGGCGGTTCGAACTGGGGTCGAGCGACTTCTTCCTCGTCAACCAGCGCGAGGAAACCGCGAACGACGCCCGCGTGCGCCTCATCGACGCCCAGGCGAGGATCGCGGCGGCGCGCGCCGAACTGGCGGCGGCGACGGCGGACCGGGTGGCGTTGGGGTTGGAGTGAAGCCCCCATTTCGTCATTCCCGCGAAGGCGGGAATCCATAGACGCCGACGTTGCAGCTCGATCCGTGACGTCAGCGGATATGGACCCCCGCCTACGCGGGGGTGACGATCAGGGGGTGGCCGCCGCCAACGGCACATCGAACGGATACGCAATCTCGACCCAATGCGCCTCCGCATCCGAGGTGCCGGCATAGAGCCGCGTCACGCCGTCGATCTGCTCGATCCCCGACGAGAACACCACATCGACCAGATCGGGCCGCTTCGCCGCACCGGGGCCGAACTGCCCACGCCCGGCGATCACGCTCAGGTCGCGCCAGCGCCGGGTCGCCGGATCGAACACGAAGGCGACGGCATAATAATGCCGCGCGCTATGGATCGTATCGTCCTCGAAATAGGCCGCGTGCGCGATCAGGCCGATTTCGCCGTTCGCCAGCAGATGCGCTTCGTTGACCCCGCCCCAGTCGAGCGGGTGGAACATGCCCCCAAGCATCGGTGCGGCGTCGATCGCCTCGACCGACAGCGCATCGAGCGAGGGGACCTCGGTATATCCGATCGTACCGCGCCCGCCCTTGGCGCCACGTGGCCGGGTGAACACCGCGACGCGCCCGTCGGCCCGTTCGCACAACCGGATGTCCTTCATCCCCAGCGGGCCGGCGAAGAACGGCGCAAGCGAGAAGATGTCGGCCCCGCGATAAAATTCCGTCCACCATTCGGGCAGCCCTTCGCCGAAGCGGACCGCGACGCCGCCGAACACCAGCTCGCCGCCGATGAAGGTGACGAACGGGTCCTGTAGCGGAAAGCGCGGCGCGTCGGCGATCGGATGCCACACGCCGTCCACTTCCTCGAAGAAGACGGCCAGCGAATGTTCGCTGTCGCGCGGTTCGACCCGTCCGGCGATCACCCGCCGTCCGGCCGATACGAACGGCGCGGAGATGTTGTAGACGTCCAGCCCGTCGAATCCGGCGAAGATCAGCCGCTCGGTCCGTGCCGGCGTCGCCCCCTGCGCAAAGGCTTCGTAGCGGGTGCGGACGCGCGGAATGTCGGTTTCGTGCATCGATCCTCCGTGCATCACAGCCCCATCGCCTGCCAGAGTTTCCCCAGGGAAACCGTGCCGAGCGCCATCACCCGGTCGGCCCCCCCATAATAGACGCGCAGTTCGTCGCCCTCGACCAGCGCGCCGCAACTGAACACGACCTGGTCGAAAAAGCCGGAGACTTCATAGGGTTCGACCGGCTCGGCCAGCGGCTGTGCAAGCCGCGCGACGATCACGCGCGGGTCGTCGCGGTTGAGTAGCAGCGCCCCGAGGCTGTAGCGCTGCTTCGCATCGACGCCGTGATAGATTTGCAGCCAGCCCTTGTCGGTCTCGATCATCTGCGCACCACCGCCGATCTTCATCGCCTCCCACCCATCGCCGCTGCGTCCGCACAGGTGGCGATGGTCACCCCAGTGGAGCAGGTCGGGCGACTTGGCGATCCAGATTTCGGGCGTGCCGAGGTGCAGCGGCGCGGGGCGGTGCAGGCACCAGTAATGGCCGCCGATCCGCCGGGGGAACAGGCACACGTCGCGATTGTCGGGGGCATGGATGATGCCCAGACGCTCGACCGACACGAAATCGTCGGTGACCGCCAGCGCGGTCGCGATGCCGAGGTCGGACACCGCGGTATAGTTGATGTACCACCGCCCCTCGATCACCGTGATCCGCGCATCCTCGCACCCGAAACGCTCGCTGCGGTTGGCGGGAAACAGGAAGGGCGCGTCGTCGACTACGAAGGTCGCGCCGTCGCTGCTGCGCGCGAGGCGAAGGTGCGACAGCGAGGTCAGGAACACCTCGCGCGGGTCGGCGCGGGAGCGCACCATGCGCGGATCGCTGAAATCATAGGCCGGATCGTCGCGGCGGAAGCTGCGGGTGGTGCAGCCCCATGCGCCGCCTGCCTCCTCCAGCAGCGGCACGATCACCGTGTCGGGATCGTCGGCGATCACGCTTTCGGCGACGCGGACGAGCAGGATCGTCTCCTCGCCATAGCGGGTGACGCCGGCGTTGAACGTGCCGTCGATCCGCCAGCCCGGACGGCTCGGGCGCACGGTTTCGGGCGCGACGATGGGGTTGCGCGGACTACGCTGTAGCATGGGGGCGTCCTATTTGAGCGAGAGCGACATGCCTTGCAGGAAATGCCGCCGGAAAAGGAGGAAGAGCAGGACCAGCGGCAGCGTCTGCAACACCGCGCCGGCCATCACCGGCCCGGCATAGCCGCCATATTGCTTGCTGAACGTCGCCAGCAGCACCGACAGCGGCATGCGGTCGGTGTCCGAAATCGCGATCAGCGGCCACAGGAAATTGTCCCACGTGCCGGTAAAGGTGAACAGCGCGACGATCGCGATGATCGATTTGTTGAGCGGCACGACGATCTTCGTCACCGTCTGCCACAGGCTCGCGCGGTCGAGCCGGGCGGCGTCGAAATATTCCTCGGGCATCGTCCTGAACGACTGCGCCATCATCCAGATGCCCCATCCCGACATCATCGACGGCAGGATCAGCGCCCACAGGCTGTTGAGCAGGCCCATTTCCTTGACGAGCACGAACAGCGGCAGGATGAACATGCTGGTCGGGATGACCATCTGCAGCAGCAGGAAATCGCCGAACATCTTACGCCCCGGAAACCGCATCCGCGCGAGCGCAAACGCGATGAAGCCCGAGGTCAGCAGCACCGATGCGGTCACGGTCAGCGTCACCAGCGCCGAGATGCCGAGCGCCCCCAGGAACGGCCGGTCGAGCTTGTCAGCGGTCGCCAGCAGGAAGGCGAAATTGTCGAGGGTGAAGTCCCCTTCGAACAGGGCGGTGTTATAGATCTGCGCGTCGGGTTTGAGCGACGCGGCGACCATCCAGGCGAAGGGATAGAGCCAGGTCAGCGCCAGCGCATAGATGGCGATGGTCGCGATCCATCCGCCCACGCTGCGTTTGGCAAGGAACGCCTTCATGCCAGCACGACCTTTCGTTCGAACAGCCGCCGGGCGAGCTGGACCAGACCATAGGTAACGAGGGCGACGACGATGCTCATCATCGCCGCATGGCTCGGCTGCAACCGCCGGAACGCGGTTTCGTAGATCATCATCTGCGGCGTCGACGTGCTGTCGCTGGGGCCGCCGCCGGTGATGATGAACGGTTCGGTGAACAGGCCAAACGATACGAGGATCGCAAAGGTCAGCACCATCATCAGCTGCGGATTCATCATCGGCAGCGTGATCCGCGTCAGCCGCGTCCACGGCCCGGCATGGTCGAGCCGGGCGGCGTCGTAGATTTCCTTCGGGATCGCCAGCAGCCCCGAATAGAGGATCAGCCCATAATAGCCGACGAACTTCCACGCGACGACCAGCGCGATCGCCAGCATCGCCAGCGTCGGATCGTTGGTCCACGGCACCCGCACGCCGAAATTGTCGAACAGCATCGTGTTGAACGGTCCGGTCGAGCTGAACACCTTGGCGAACACCAAAGACAGCGCGACGCCCGACGACACGTTCGACAGCAGGAAGCAGAGCGCCACGAACCCCTTGCCGCGCCCGACATGCCGCAACCCGAACGCGACGACCAGCGCGCCGCCGAACGCGATTGGCAGATAGAAGCCGAGGAACCGCACCACATTCCACAGCGATTGCAGGAATTGCGGGTCCTGCAGCGTCATCAGCAGGTTGCGTGCCCCCGTGAACACGGGTTCGTCGAAGAAGCGCCACTGCGTCACCGACAGCTTGGCCAGCCAGAAGAACGGATAGGCCCAGAAGACAGCGGTGAAGAGCAGATAGGCACCGGCCAGCGACAGCCCGATGACGGCCTCGCGCGACCATGGCGCGCGTTGCTTCGTTGACGGGAGCTTTCTCAACAAGAGGCACCTCCTGTCCCGACCGTTGGGAAACCTTGATGAAGGTCGGCCGCTTCGCCGCGCACTTGCCGTACCCCCGCGCAGGCGGGGGTCCAGAGCCAAGCAAAATAAAGGCTTACGACCGGTGCCCTGGACCCCCGCCTGCGCGGGGGTACGGTACGCGGCTGTGGTCGGGACTTCCGCAAAGCTCCCGCCGCGCGCGACACGGGTTCGCCTGTCCTCATGCCTGCACCTCCAGCATTCGGTCGGTCCGCGCGACGGCATCGGCAAGGGCAGCGGCGGGGCGGGCGCTGCCCAGCATCAGCGGTTCGACCAGGCGCGCGCTCATGATCTTCTGGATATCGATGGTATGTTCGGACAGCGCCGGCGGCCGCGCGGTCGCGACATTGGCGGCATAGGCGCGGGCGATGGCGTTGCCGCGATAATAACCGGCAAAGGCGGGGTTGGTCAGCAGGTCGTCGCGTGCCGGGGACAGGCCGGTGCGCTGCAACCACAACAGGTTCAGCGCCTCCTCGCCCAGCGCCCAGGACAGGAAGGCGAAGGCCTCGCGCTGCACCCGGCTGCTGCGAAAGATCACCGCACCCTTGCTGTCGGAAAAGGTCGAGGCTGGCAGGGGGCCGACCGCCGGGGCGATCATCGGCCCGACCGCGATCCGCTCCAGCGTCTCGGGATAGATGTTGGCGAACCGCTCGACATCCCACGGGCCCCGCACCGCGCCGGCGGCGAGGCCGGACACCAGCGGCTCCTCGGCATCGAAGTCGAGCGCGGTCCAGCCCTGCCGGTACATGCGGTCAATGAAGCCCGCCGCCTGAAGACCGGACGCATTGTCATAGAGCGCATGGTTGCCCGCCAGATAGGGCTGCCCCCCGCTGGCGGCGTAATAATAGGAGATATAATCGAACCAGCGATCCTGCCACGCGCGCCCGGCGATCACCTGCATCCCGTAGCGCGACTGGCGCACGGCATAGGCTTCGCAGAAGCGATAGACGTCGGCATAGGTTTTCGGCGGTTCGCCCAGCCCATGCTGGTCGAGCAGGTCGGCGCGCCACCACAACAGCGTCGGGCTGGAATAGATCGGCAGCGCGGGCACCTGTCGCCCCTGCGTCCACCCGGCCATGATCGTGGCCATGTGCCGCCGCTCGACCAGCGCATCATAGCCCGGCATCGTCGCGAGATCGACGACCTGCCCGAGCGCGGCGAGCTGCACCGCAAAGCCCGAAAAGACGTTGGTGCACAGATCGGGTTCGGTGCCGGCGACCAGTGCCGACAGCACGGTATCCTCCGAATTGCCGGCGGTGGGAATGGTGGTGAAGTCGACCGGCAGGCCGAGGCGCTCAGCATTCCAGCGCGCGACGGCGATCTTCCAGAAGCTCTCCTCCGCCGCATTGGGCGCGATCCATAACAGGATGCGGTCGGTGCGCTTCTCCGCCTTGCGTCCTCCGCAGCCGGTGAGCAGCGCCGCACCGCCGAGCGTCATCAGCAGGGCATCGCGCCGGGTGGTCATGGCAGCGGCGTGCCCGACAGGACGGTGAGCGCAAACAGCCCCTCGATGGTCGATTCCGCGCCGGAATTGGGGTTGATCTGCCCCGCGGCGACGATGCCGTCATAGGTCCGCCCGGTCGCGGGGTCGTAGACCGGGCGGTTGGCATCGTTGACGCCGGTGAACCAGCGGCCGAGCGCGGTCGCGGTGGTGCGATAGCGCGCCTTGCCGGTCTGGCGATGGGCTTCGGTCGCGGCGAGGATCATCGGGGCGAGGCCATAGGCGATCTGCGGGAAACGCTGTTGGTCGCGCGCTACATATCCCTTGTCCGTCCGCGCCACGGTGAAGGACGACCGCATGCCGGTACGCAGCAGGTACGGGTAGAAATGATCGACCTCCCGAAGCGCGCTTTCGGTGAAGTCGGGTCGGTTCAGCGCCTTGCCGGCGCGCAGCAGCGCATAGGCCTGCACATTGCCCCAGGCATGCCACTGATTGCGCCAGCTGAGATGCACGCCATGGGGGAAGCGCTTGGCGTCGCCCGCCTGCATCTGGACCAGACCGTCACCGATCCGGCCGATCAGCGCGCGGGTCGCCGGGTCCTTGGTACGAGTGTAGTGGGGGAGCAGGCCGAGCAGCGCGGTCGATCCGGCATCGGCGCCGGACTCCAGCGGCAGCCAGATGGGCACGATCAGGTTGGCGACGCGGACGGTCCCGTTGGCGGCAACGGGCAGGTCGCGCTCGAGGTTCGCGACCAGTCGGTCGGCGGCCGCGCGGGCGCGCTTCGCGGTGTCGGGGGAGAGGTGGGGCAGGGCGGCCTCCAGCCCCCAGAGCGCGCGGAGCGACCACCAGTTCAGCTCGGCCAGCGAGGTGCGGTATTCGCGGTTGATCCGGCCGTCGCCCCACAGGAAATTGTGGAAATAGCCGTTCTCCGCCTGCATCTTCAGGACGAAGCGGGTCAGCATCTCGATCTGGTGGCGGCGCTTCGCGTCGGGAGCGCCGGCGGCGAGCAGGACGATCCCGCGCGCCACATCGTCGACGCAGGTATAGCCCTCGCGCGGTTCGATGGCGAAGCGATAGTCGGGCGCCTCGCTGTAGATATGCAGGATGCCGACCCGTTCGCCGTCCAGATCGCGTTCGGCGTAGAGATGGTCGAAGTGTGCGAAGGTTACGCGTAACGACGATTGTTCGGCCGCTGCAATCGTTTGCGGGCGGGCGAGGGCCGGCGATGGGGCGAGCAGGGCCAGCGCCAATAGGAACGCGGCGCGGGGGGTGTTCGGCTTGGCGGCCATGTGCCGGTCGCTCCTCTCCATCGTCCCCGTTTGCCGGGTGGCGTGTTTATCGTTAAACATTGGTGGTTGCGGCTGTCAAGGTGGCGGGTTAGTGGTCGGGAAAGACGGTGGAACCACCACCCGGAGAGGAACCATGGCCCGCGCGAAACGTGCCACGTTGAAATCGATCGCGTCCGATCTGGGCGTCACCCATACGTCGGTGTCGAATGCGTACAACAACCCGGCCAAGGTGTCGGCGGCGCTGCGCGACCGGATCCTCGCCCATGCGGCGGAAGTTCACTATGAGGGGCCGAACCCGGCGGCGCGCTCGCTCAGGACCGGGCGGTGCGGCGCGATCGGGGTGCTGTTCAACGACCAGCTGAGCTATGCTTTCACCGACGCGCACGACATCGCGTTCCTGCGCGGCATATCGTCGGTGTGCGAGGAGGAGGGCGCCAACATCGTCCTGATTCCGCTCAAGGACAAGCATCCCGAACGGTTGGACAATCTGACCGCGATCGTCGACGGATACATACTGAACGCGCCGTACAAGAGCCATCCGACGATCCGCAAGGCGCTGGCGCGCGGGCTGCCGACGGTGGTCGTGGACTTCGACGCGCCGCAATTGCCGAGCGTGCTGACCAACGACCGCGAGATGATGCGCAGCGTCGTTTCGCACCTGATCGACCTTGGCCATCGCAACATCGCCATCGTCACCTTTCCGTGGTCGCAGGACCATGGCGAGCTGTTCGCGCTCGACCGCGACGTGTCGGACGAGAATCATGTGGTACACGAACGCGTGCTCGGCTGCCGCGACGCGTTCGATGCGGCGGGCGTGCCGGCCAAGGGCATCCTCGTGTGCGAGACGCCGAACGACGAGGAGGGCGGCGCGCGGGCAGTCGACCGGCTGCTCCGGCGGCAGCACGACCTGACCGCGATGGTCTGCTTCTCCGACCGATTGGCCTATGGCGTCATGGCGCGGTGCGATGCGCTGGGGCTGTCGGTGCCGCGGCGCATGTCGGTGACCGGCTATGACGGGATCGACCCGCCCGGCCGCCCGCGCGAGGGGTTGCGGTTGACCACCGTCCGGCAGAACGCCTTCGAGAAAGGCCGCCGCGCCGCCGAAGCCCTGCTGCGCGAACCGGGCAAGGCCGGATCGCCGATCCGCATCGCCGCCGAATTCGTGGGCGGCGACAGCAGCGCCGCCGCATGGGAGCTGGAAACCGAATGAGCGCATTGCAGCTTCAGGGGCTGACCAAATCCTATGACGGGGTCGACACGATCCGTGGCATCGACCTGGACGTCGCGGCGGGCGAGTTCGTCGTGCTGGTCGGGTCGTCGGGCTGCGGCAAGTCGACCGTGCTCAGGATGATCGCGGGGCTTGAGACGGTCAGCGGCGGGCAGATTCGCATCGGCGGGCGCGACGTGACGCGGGTGCCGGCGTCGGACCGCGGCGTGGCGATGGTGTTCCAGTCCTATGCGCTGTACCCGCACATGACAGTCGGTGAGAATTTGAGCTTCGGTCTCAAGAATATGCGGGTGGCCAAGGCGACCATCGCCGAACAGGTCGCCCATGCCGCGCAGGTGCTCGAACTGGACGCGCTGCTCGACCGGATGCCCAACCAGCTGTCGGGCGGGCAGCGGCAACGGGTGGCGATCGGCCGCGCGATCGTGCGCAATCCCGACCTCTTCCTGTTCGACGAGCCGCTGTCGAACCTCGACGCCGATCTCAGGGTACGGATGCGGCACGAACTGGCCGCGCTCCACCGGCGTCTGGGCGCGACGATGATCTATGTGACGCACGATCAGGTCGAGGCGATGACGCTGGCCGACCGCCTCGTGATCCTCGACAAAGGGCGGATCGCGCAGGTCGGCACCCCGCTGGAAGTGTATGACCGGCCGGCCAATGTCTTCACCGCCGGCTTCATCGGCAGCCCGCGGATCAACCTGTTCGACGCGGTGGTGGTCGGGCGCGAGGGGGGCGTGACCCTGTTCGACATGGCCGGGGGTTTGCGCGTCGGATCGGCCCGGGGGGCGGCGCTGGCGGTGGGCGCGCGGGCGACGCTGGGGCTGCGGCCCGAACATGTGACGCTGACGGGCGGTGGCGACGCCCTGGCGCTGCCGATGGCGATCGAGGCGGTCGAGGCACTGGGCCATTCGACCTATCTCTATGGCGCGCTGCCGTCGGGCGATGCGTTCCGCGCGAAGCTGGACGGGCATCATGCGGTAGCGGACGCGATCACGCTCCATGCCGATCCGGCGCGGATGCTGGTGTTCGATGGGGACGGCAACGCGGTCGATTGAGGCGGTGTCGGGCCGGGTTTGATTCACGCGGAGGCGCGGAGGGCGCGGCCTTTCGCGTCTTCGTCGGCGTCGGGGTAGAAGAAGGTTAGATTTCGGGCAGAGGCGCAGAGGCGCGGAGGGGTTGCGTTTGTTGCCACCGCGCACGATCGGCAGACGACTGCACCCGCTGTCGGCAAGGGCGAGGCCGCTGGCGCGGGTAAGGTGGCCCCGGACGCACCCTCTCCGCGCCTCTGCGCCTCTGCGCGAAATCTAACCTTCTGCTTCTTCTTCGCGCCTCCGCGCCTCCGCGCCTCCGCGTGAACCCTGCAACCGAAGCCGCTATTCGACCCGCTGGTTACACCCGCCAGCACGTGAACGCACCCGGCAGCTTCGGCCAAGCGCGCGGCATGATAAGGCGAGACATCGACCGCCAAGAACCGCGGCGGAAGGCCTGGCACATGGAAAAACAGGCTGAAACGCCTTTGTCGGACGATCGGTTCCATCTTAACCAATTGATAGTCGGGCCAGGCTATGATTTAGCCACGCAGGCGGCGGGCCGGGGGGCAGCCGCACGATGCAGGCACAAGGATCTGGCGCGCGATGGTCGAGACGGCGGTGTTCACTTACGGGTTGCTGGCCAGCTTCGTGCTGTCGGCCGCCTCGCACAACAAGCGCGCCCAGCGCCCGAACCCGGCGATCATGAACTATATCGGCTATGTCCTGTTCGGCATGTCGGTGGCGGCGGCGGTGCTGCTGACCGGTTATGCGCTGTGGGAGCTGATCTGAGGCTGTAGCGGTCGACGTCGTTCGATTTGGGGCGAATCTTGCCATTCTGGCAATGGTGCCTATATTGCACCGCAAGCTGGGAGTGCTGATTCGTTGGTGCGCTGAACGATTGTTTCACCTGGCTTACCGATTTCGGCAGTTGCAGGGCGGGTCTTTCGGGGCCCGCTTTTTTTTCGGGATGTGGCCGTGCACCTGCTCTACCTCGATGAATCCGGGCACGCCCATGACCCGAGCACGCAGTTTTTCGTACTCGCCGGGTTCAGCGTCTTCGAGCGCCAGACCCATTGGCTGGAAGGGCAGATCGATCCGGTCGCGGCGCGCTTCAGTGCGACCGATCCGCGCAGCATCGAATTTCACGGAAGCCCGATGCGCGGCGGGCAGGGCGACTGGAAAGGCGTTCCGCCGCAGGACCGGGTGCAGGCAGTCGTCGACATTCTGAACCTGCTATCCGACCGGCAACTCAAGCTGCGCGTTTACGCCTGCGTCATCGAAAAGGCGCTGATGAACCCGGAGGACATTCTGGCGACGGCGTTCGAGGACGTCGCGACCTGTTTCGACGGCTATCTGCGATCGCTGTACCAGCAGGGAAATCCGCAACGGGGGATCGTGATCCTCGACAAGAGCAATTACGAAGAGAAGATCCAGTCGCTGTCGCATGTCTTCAAGCATGTCGGTCATGCCAGCGGCCAGTTGCGGAACTTCGCCGAGGTGCCGCTCTTCCTCGACTCCAAGGCGTCGCGCCTGATCCAGATGGCCGATCTGATCGCCTATTGGATATTCCGCCATTTTCAATCGGGCGATTCGCGCGGCTATGATCTCATCCGGCCGTATTTTGCCCGATTCGGTCCGACGGGCGCCGGGGGTTCGGGATTGAAGGAACGGATCGCGCCGGCGACCGCCGCACGGCTCGCATCGTTGGGGCCGCCCGCGCATCCCTTCCCACGCCCGACCGTTTGAAGGCGAGCGACACGCGCCCGTTCGCGACGCTCCGGCATGCAGCGCGACCCGGGTCGCGTCCGGGATGACGGCGATGCCGCAGTCTCCACGACATGACCCGGGACAGGGACGCCGGCGAAGGCATCCATCCGGTGCCCCGACCCCCACGGTACGCCACCGCACAAGACCGCTTGCCGCGCGGTTGGTTGATCGTTAAACCTCCTCAATCTTCCGGATGATGGCCGCACGAACGGCTGCGACGCGGAAGCGATAGGGAGAGGATACGGCATGTCATCCGTGAAGCGGTTCCGCTTGCTCAGCCTGGCCGGGTCGGCCATTTTGCTCGCCACCACGCCCGCGCTGGCGCAGGTACCCGCCCAGACCGCGCCGCCACCGCCGACCGCGCCCGATGGCGCGGTGCAGGATGCGTCGGTGGCGAGCGAGGAGGGTGACATCGTCGTCACCGGCCTGCGCGAGAGCTTGCGGCGGGCGACGGATATCAAACGTAACGCCGACAATATCGTCGATTCGATCGTCGCCGACGATATCGGCAAGCTGCCCGACCAGAATATCGCCGAGGCGATCCAGCGTATTCCCGGCGTCACCATTTCACGCGACAACGGCGAAGGCCAGTTCATCACCGTGCGGGGCCTGGGTCCGGCGTTCAGCAGCGCGCTGTACAATGGCCGCATCCTCGCGACTGAGAATCAGGGGCGCGAGTTCAGTTTCGACATATTGCCCGCCGAGCTGATCAACCGGGTCGATGTGTCGAAGACGCCGACCGCGTCGCAGATCGAGGGCGGAATCGCCGCGACGGTCGACATGTACACCGCGCGCCCGTTCGATTTCAAAGAGGGCAAGATCGCGCTGTCGGCGCAGGCCAATTACGACAAATTGCGCGGGCAGTTCTCGCCGCAATTTTCAGGCCTGCTCAGCAAGACGTTCGGCGACGGCGATTTCGGCATCCTCGGCGCCTTTTCGTACATCGACCGCAAGATCGAGGGGAAGCGCATCTTCACCGACGGGTGGGAGGCGAACCAGTCGCTCGACCTGAACAGGGACGGCACGCCCGAATTTCGCGGGGTGTCGATCCCGACCTATGTCGAATGGGGCACCAACCGCACCAGTCGCAAGCGGATGTCGGGCCTGCTCACCGCGCAGTGGCGGGCGAGCGACGCGCTGCTGTTTACGCTGGACGGCCTCTATTCGAAGCTGGACGTGAACGACGATAACAAGGTGTTCTTCGTCTATGGCGGCCCCGGCGACGTGACCGCGGCGACGGTCGACCAGAACAATACCGTCACCAGCTATACCGGCATCGCGTCGGGGCCGATGTTCACCAACCAGATTCGCCCGCGCCTTGCGACGACGTATCAGGCGGGCGCGAACCTGGCGTGGACTCCGTCCGACCGGTTGACCGGCACGGTCGACTTTTCGTGGTCGAAGGCGACCGACGATACCGGCGGCAACCAGGCGTGGTTCGAAAGCAACCTGGCGACGCCCAGCTATTCGCCCGCCGGCGTCAAGTTCGCGATCGGGCCGACGGGGATGCCGGTCTATACGGGCCTCGGCAACATTCTCGACACGTCGAACGCGCGCGCCGGGTTCCTGACCTATGAGGGCGTCAGCGTCGAGGACGAGATTTATCAGGGCAATACGAACCTGAAATGGAATGTCGACAGCGGCATCCTCCGGCGGATTTCGGGGGGCTTCAACTTTTCGGACCGCAAGAAATCGCGCTTTTCGTTCAAGACCCCCGATGCGCTGCAATGCCTGTATTGCGGGGCCGGGGTGTCGATCCCGTCGAGTGTGTTCACCGGCACGGCGGATGCGACCAACTTCCTCGGCACCGGCATGTTCGAGAGCGCGTACCCGACCTATGCCGCCGCCGACCTCGCGAAATATCTGCTGAGCGATGCGGCGATCAACCAGCTGGCGAACCCGGCGGCGGCGCGCGCGGCGCTGGCGGCCAATGGCGGCGGCTTCGGCGTGATCCCGGTGCCGGGTAACAGCGGATCGGCGCAGGAGCGGACCATCGGCGGCTATGTCGAGGCATCGTTCGGCGGCGATTTCGGCTCGCGGCCGTGGAGCGGCAATATCGGGCTGCGCTATACCCGCACCGAGGTGACGTCGCGCGGGTTCGGGCAGGAGATATTGGGCTTCACCACGCCGGCGGGCGGGGGCGATCCGATCGTCAACCTGTCCAACCCGCAGCCGATCAGCGAGCAGGGGTCGTACAGCCAGCTGCTGCCGAGCGCGAACTTCAAGCTGGACGTGTTCGAGGATGTCGTGTTCCAGGCGGCGGTCGCCAAGACGCTGACCCGCGCGACGCTCAGCGACCTGCTGCTAATCCGCAACATCAACCCGCGGCCGCGCGAACGGGCGATCACCGACGGCAATCCCGGCCTCGAACCGATGATCGGGTGGAATTACGATGCGGCGCTGACCTGGTATCTCGACCGCTCCAGCTTCCTGAGCGTCGCGCTGTTCGCCAAGGACCTGAGCAACATCTCCGAATCGGTGACGACGACGATCCAGGTGCAGGGCCTCGATTTCCGGCGGACGCGGCCGGAAAATGTCGGCAGCCGCAGCTACAAGGGCATCGAGTTTTCAGGCCAGTACACCTTTACCGGGCTGCCCGAACCGCTCGACGGGCTGGGCGTGCAGGCGAATATCAGCCTCGTCGATCCTGACGCGACGACGTACAATGCGGTGGCCTTTTATGAGAAGGGGCCGCTGCAGGCGCGGATCGCGTATAACTGGCGCAACGCGTATCAGCAGACCGAACAGGGCAATCGCGGGCAGCCGGTGAATGTCGATGCGTACGGCATCTGGGACGCGAGCATCAACTATGCGGTCAACGACAAGCTGACGCTGTTCGCGCAGGGGCTCAACCTGTTCAACGAAAAGACGTTTCTGTATTCGGTGTACAAGGAGCGGGTGATCTCGTTCGAAACCTATGGCCCGCGCTACGCGCTGGGGGTTCGGTTGAATTTTTGAGGGGTTGGCCGAAGGGGGCGCTGTCGAAGAAGCGGGACCCCGGGTCAGGCCCGGGGTGACGTCGGTAGGTTTGGCGTATGTCGTCCGCTGCCCCGACCGTACCCCCGCGCAGGCGGGGGTCCAGAGCCACCGGCGGTATCGTGCGTTGCCCTGGATCCCCGCCTGCGCGGGGATACGGTTGGTGGTGGGGTTCCGCCCTACCGCGCCGACCGGCACAGATTGGCGCGGGCGGTCTGTTCGAGTTCCTCCAGTTCCGCCACCGTCTGTTCGAGCGCCTGGCGTTGCAGGTTCAGCGCGTCGATGCGGGTGCGGCAGCGGTCGGCAAGCGCGTGCATCTGTTCGTCGTTGCCCGCGTCGCTGCTGTAGAGATCGAGAAACTCCTGGATTTCGCGCAGGGTGAAGCCCAACCGTTTGCCGCGCAGGATCAGGCGCATCCGCACGATGTCGCGGTGGCTGTAGGCGCGGTTGTTGCCGACGCGGACCGGGTGGATCAGCCCCTTGTCTTCATACAGGCGAAGCGTGCGCGGGGTGATGCCCAGCGTGTCGGCGACGGCGTGGATGCCGCTCAGTTCACCATCCATCGCTGCGTCCCCGTCGGCCATTGCATCGCGTCCATCTACCCTATAGGTAACATAGCTATCCTATGGGGCATATGTCCATGGCAGACATGGACCGACATTCGGGAAGGATCGCGTCGATGAAGGCCGTAATCGCAGGCTATGTTCGTTCTCCCTTTCATCTGGCGGGCAAGGGCGCGCTGGCGCGGGTGCGGCCCGAGGATCTGGCGGCGCAGGTCGTGCGCGGGCTGATCGAGCGCACCGGCGTCGATGCGGCGGAAATCGAGGACGTGGTAATGGGTTGCGCCTTTCCCGAAGGGGAACAGGGCTTCAACGTCGCGCGGATGGTGGCGCTGCTGGGCGACCTGCCGCTGTCGGTCGGCGGCATGACGGTGAACCGCTTCTGCGGATCGTCGATGAGCGCGATCCATATTGCCGCCGGGCAGATCGAGGTGGGGGCAGGCGAGGCGTTCATCTGCGCCGGCCTCGAATCGATGAGCCGGGTGCCGATGGGCGGCTACAACCCGCTGCCCAATCCGGCGCTCGCCGCCAAGAGCGCCGGCGCCTATATGGGCATGGGCGACACCGCCGAGAATGTCGCGACCCAGTATCAGATCACCCGTGACGAACAGGACGCCTTCGCCGTCGCCAGCCAGCGCAAGGCCGCCGCCGCGCGCAGCGAAGGCCGGCTCGCGCAAGAAATCATCCCGATCCAGACCAAGGGCGGGGTGGTCAGCGAGGACGGCACCATCCGCCCCGACACCACCACCGAGGCATTGTCGGGCCTGAAGCCCGCCTTCCGGCAGGACGGGTCGGTCACCGCCGGCACCTCGTCGCCGCTGACCGATGGGGCGAGTGCGGTGCTGGTGACGTCGGAGGAGTTCGCGACGAAGCATGGGCTGACCATCCTCGCCCGGATCAAGTCGATCGGCATTTCGGGCTGCGCGCCCGAGACGATGGGCCTCGGCCCGATCGGCGCGTCGAAAAAGGCGCTGGAGCGCGCGGGGCTGAGCGTCAGCGATATCGATGTGGTCGAGATCAACGAGGCGTTCGCGGCGCAGGCGATCGCCTGCATCCGCGATCTCGGCATCAAGGACGAGGCGATCAACCTCGACGGCGGGGCGATCGCGATCGGGCATCCGCTGGGCGCGACCGGCGCGCGGATCGTCGGCAAGGCGGCGGCGCTGCTGGCGCGCGAGGGCAAGCGCTATGCGCTGGCGACCCAGTGCATCGGCGGCGGGCAGGGCATCGCCACCGTGCTGGAGCGCGCATGATGGACACGGCGATCCGCAAGGTCTGCGTCATCGGCGCAGGGGTGATGGGGGCGGGCATCGCTGCGCATGTCGCCAATGCCGGGGTGCCGGTGCTGCTGCTCGATATCGCCAAGGACGGTCCCGACCGGGATGCGGTGGCGAAGGGTGCCGTCGCGCGCATGCTCAAGACCGATCCCGCGCCGTTCATGTCGAAATCGGCGGCGAAGCTGGTCGAAACCGGCAATATCGACGACCATCTCGACCGCATCGCCGAATGCGACTGGATCGTCGAGGCGATCGTCGAGCGACTGGATATCAAGCAGTCGCTCTATGCCCGGATCGAGGCGCTGAAGCGCCCCGGCACGGCGGTGTCGTCCAACACCTCGACCATCCCGCTCGACCATCTGGTCGCGGGACGCAGCGAGGGGTTCCGCGCCGATTTCCTCATCACCCATTTCTTCAATCCGCCGCGCTATATGCGGCTGATCGAGATCGTGCGGGGCAAGGATACCGACCCGGCGGTCGCGGGCAGGGTCGAGGATTTCGTCGACCGCAACCTCGGCAAGCGGATCGTGCGGGCGAAGGATACGCCGGGCTTCATCGCCAACCGCATCGGCACCTATTGGCTGGCGGTCGCGATCAACGCGGCGATGGATCTGGGGCTGACCGTCGAACAGGCCGACCAGATCGGGGGCCGGCCGATGGGCGTGCCCAAGACCGGCATCTTCGGGCTGGTCGATCTGGTCGGCATCGACCTGATGCCGCTCTTGTCCAAGAGCCTGACCGCGACCTTGCCGCAGGGCGATCCCTATTTCGACACGGTGCGGCCGATGCCGCTGGTCGACAAGATGATCGCGGAGGGGTTCACCGGCCGCAAGGGCAAGGGCGGTTTCTACCGCTTCGACAAGGCGACGCGGACCAAATATGCCATCGACCTCGCCACCGGCGAATATCGCGAACTGCAGACCCCCGCCGACCTGCCCGCCGATGCCGCGAAGGATCTGGGCAAGCTGATCGAACTGGAGGGGCCGTCGGGCGACTATGCCTGGGCGATCCTTGGGCGCGTGCTGCCCTATGCCGCGATGCTGGTGGGCGAGGCGGCCGACGATATCGTCGCGATCGATGATGCGATGAAGCTCGGCTATAACTGGAAATATGGCCCGTTCGAGCTGATCGACCGGATCGGCGCGGGCAAGCTGGCGGCGCGGCTACGGGCCGAAGGGCGTGCGGTGCCGGCGATCCTCGACACCGTGGGCGACCGGACATTCTACCGGGTCGAGGGCGGCCAGCGGCAATATCTGACGCGCGACGGCGCTTACGCCGATGTGGTGCGCGGCGAGGGCGTGCTGCTGCTCGAAGACGTCAAGCTGCGGTCGGAGCCGGTGCTGCGCAACGAATCGGCGGCCTTGTGGGACGTCGGCGACGGGGTCGTCTGCTTCGAGTTCACGGGCAAGAGCAACGCGCTCGACGACAAGGTGGTCGCGCTGCTGAACGAGACGATCGCGGTCGTGCGCGAGCGGTTCAAGGCGCTGGTACTCTACACCGATGCGGCGAATTTCTCGGTCGGGGCCAATCTGTTCCTTGCGCTGTGGGCGGTGAAGTCCGGCGCGTGGGAGCAGATCGAACAGATGATCGGCGGCGGGCAGGCCACGTTCAAGGCGCTGAAATACGCGCCCTTCCCGGTGGTCGCGGCGCCGGCCGGCATGGCGCTGGGCGGCGGGTGCGAGATTTCGCTGCATGCCGATGCGATCCAGGCGCATGCCGAAACCTATATGGGCCTGGTCGAGGCGGGCGCCGGCCTCGTCCCCGGATGGGGCGGACATGGCGAGTTGCTCGACCGGATCGCGAAGGCCAAGGGCACCCCGCGCGGGCCGATGCCGGCGGTGGGCGTCGCGTTCGAGACGATCTCGACCGCCAAGGTGTCCAAGTCGGCGGCCGAGGCGCGCGAGCTGCACTTCCTGCGGGCGTCGGACGGCATTACGATGAACCGCGACCGGTTGCTGGCCGATGCGAAGGCCAGGGCGCTGGCGCTGGTCGATGGGTACACGCCGCCCGAGCCGCCGGTGTATCGCCTGCCCGGCGAAAGCGGCCGGATCGCGATTGCCGATGTCGTGCGCGGGTTCCGGGCGAAGGGGCTGGCGACGCCCTATGACGAGGTCGTGTCGGGCCGCGTCGCCGAGGTGCTGACCGGCGGCGATACCGACATCATCGATGTCGTGACCGAAGAGGCGCTGCTGACGCTGGAGCGCCGTGTGTTCCTCGACGCGATGCGCGACACGCGGACGCAGGACCGGGTGACCCATGTGCTGCAGACGGGGAAGCCGCTCCGGAATTGATGGGCAGGGGTTCGCCCCCTGGTCCGACCGCCACCCCGGGCTTGATCCATCCAGAGTACCCCCGCGCAGGCGGGGGTCCAGGGTTCCGAACGCAGCGGTTGCGTTGCGTGGCTCTGGACCCCCGCCTGCGCGGGGGTACGGGCACGCTCTACCGGCACCAGCGGGCAGGGGGTATCGAACAACCATCCCCACGGGTATTTCTGCAGGATAGCCGGAACGCTAGCGTACCGATAGGATCGGTGCATGGCCATCCCCGACAGTCCTCCGCTCGCTCCGCTGTCCCCGTTGGAGGAACGCGCCTATCTGCTCGGCAGGGCGGAAGTACATCGGCAACTTGCTGAGAATACCGCCGAAATAGAAATACGCGCGATCCATTTGCGCATGGCGCGGCTATACGCGGAGCAGGCGGCGCTGATCGTCATGGTAGTTTCGGACTAGCCGACCCCGCAAAGATACCAGGAACACTGTTCCTGCCGATAGGTTGATGCGCCCTGACCGGTCGCACCCCTGCGACCGTGTCGTGGGAGACCGGCGATGAAGGCAGTTGCGATTACCCTGCTCGGCACCTTGGCACTGGGCGCCTGTGCCGCGCCCGCGACCCGTATCTCGACCGGGCTCCAGCGTTACGGGCTGGACGAGGCGCGCGCCGATTGCGTCGGTACGCGGCTGCAGGGCGACCTGTCGCTCGGCCAGCTGCAACAGCTCGGCCGCGCCGCCGCCGCGTACAAGAAGGACGATCCCAATCCGGCCGCGCTGACGGTCGGCGACCTCGTGCGCGTGGCGGGCGAGATCAAGGACCCGGCGATCGCGCTGGCGGTCGGCAAGGCGGCGGCGGGCTGCAACGTCCTGCCCTGATTTCCCGCGAACCATCCGACAAAGGACAAGCATCATGAACAAGGACGAGTTCCAAGGCGGCGTGCGCTACGCGACCGGCAAGGTCGAGAAGGCGGTCGGCGACGTGGTCGACCATCGCGGATTGCAGGTCGACGGCGTGGTCGACCAGGTCGCGGGCGGCGCGCAGCACAGCTATGGCCGCGTCCGCGCGATCATCGAGGATGCGATCGAAAGCGCCCCGGCGCTGGCCGAAGAGGCACAGGCGAAGCTCAAGACCGCCGGCCGTCAGGTCGCCGATCGTGCGCAGCAGGGCGGCAAGGTCGCGCAGCGCACCGTAGAGGATCAGCCGCTGTTGTGGGCGGCGGGTGCCGCGCTGCTCGGCTATGGCCTGGCGTGGCTGCTGCACGGGCGTCGCGGCTGAGCGGACCCATGAGCGAGGCTGCGTTCAAGTCCCTGCGCGAGACCGCCGATCTGCGCCATCTGCGCCAGATCGTCGCGGGCCTCGACGAGGGGGTGATCCTGATCGATCCCGACCAGAGCCTGCTGTGGGCGAACGATGCCGCGCTGGCGATGCACGGGGTCGGCGACATTGCCGACCTCGGCGCGACGGTCGAGGAATATCGCTCGCGCTTCCAGCTGCGCTATCGCAACAACCACCGGCTCGAAGCGGACGATTATCCGCTCGAGCGGGTGGTGGCGGGCGACCGATTCTCCGAAGTGGTGGTCGAGGTGACCGTCGCGGGCGAGGAGGAGCCGCGCTGGGTCCATCAGGTGCGCAGCCTCGTGCTGAACGACAGCGACGACGGTGAACCGGCGTGCCTGGTGCTGATCCTGCAGGACGTGTCGGCGCAATATGAAGCGGAGGACCGGTTCGAACAGTCGTTCAACGCCAATCCCGCCCCCGCCGTCATCTGTCGCCTGCGCGACCTGCGCTTCGTGAAGGTCAATCAGGGGTTCCTCGACATGACCGGGTTCGAACGCGAACAGGTGCTGGCGAAGACGGTGTACGATATCGACGTGCTGCGCGCGGCCGAGCGGCGCGACCTTGCCAAGGAACGGCTGAGCGAAGGGCGCACCATCCCGCAGATGGAGGCCGAGCTGGAACTGCCCGGCGGCGGGACCAAGCTGGTCATCGTCGCGGGACAGCCGATCGATATGGGCGATCAGCCGTGCATGTTGTTCACCTTCGCCGACCTCGAACCGCGGCGCACGGCGGAAGCGGCGCTGCGCCATAGCGAGGAGCGCTTCACCCGGATGTTCCAGCTGGCGCCGGTGCCGATGGCGATCGGTGCGCGCGACGGGCATCTGCTGTGCGGGGTCAATGCCAGCTTCACCGCGATGACCGGCTATGACGCGGACGAGATCATCGGCCGGCCGCTGGGCGAGGTCGAATTGTGGGAAAGCGGCGAGGTGCGCAAGGGCATCGAGCAGGCGATCGACGCCGGCCGCGACCTGCGCGGGCATGAGGCGCGCATCCATGCCAAGGACAACGCGATCATCGACTGCCTGATTTCGACCGAGGCGATCCGCCTGGGCGACGATGCGTGCGTGCTGTGGGCGTTCCAGGACATCACCCAGCGCAAGGCGACCGAGCTGGAACTGGTCGAGGCGATCGAGGCGGTGATGAAGGACACCAGCTGGTTCAGCCGATCGATCATGGAGAAGCTGGCCCGGCTGCGCACGCCGCAGGCGGCCAATGACGGCCCCGGCCTCGACGACCTGACGCCGCGCGAACGCGAGGTGCTGGCGCTGATCTGTCGCGGGTGCGACGACAAGACGATCGCGCGGACGCTGGATGTGTCGGGCAATACCGTGCGCAACCATGTCGCGCGCATCTATGCCAAGATCGGCGTCAACCGCCGCATCGCCGCCGTCGCCTGGGCCCGCGCGCGCGGCTTCGACGGCGACGCGCTCGACCGGAACATCGAACAGGAGGCGACATCATGACCGACCATGACGACCGGTCGCCCGACAAGAAGGCGGCCGACCGAACCCGGGCTTCGGTGCTGGAGGCGATGGGCACGCTGATGGGCGATGACGGCGCCCGGCGCGACGGGGCGAAGCGCAAGCAGGACCCCGACGCCGACCCGGACGCCGGGAAGGATTTGCCGGACGCGCGCTGACGCGCCCGCAAGAGTTTCAACAGGAGACAACATGGCTACCAATATTTCCAACGGCTTCGCGCCGGTCGACGAGACGCGCCTGGGCAAGACCGCGACGCGGCTGTCCTGGGGTGCGGTGTTCGCCGGCGTCGTCATCGCGGTGGCGGTGCAGCTGGTGCTCGGCATTCTCGGCGCCGGGATCGGCCTGAGCATGGTCGATCCGGTCGAAGGCACCACGCCGGGGGCGGCCGGATTCGGCATCGGCGCCGGCATCTACTGGCTGATCACGACCGTCGTCGCACTGGGCGCGGGCGGCTATGCCGCGGCGCGGGTAGCGGGCGTGCATGAACGCTTCGACGCGCTGGTCCATGGCCTGGTCGTGTGGGGCGTCACGCTGATCCTGACGCTGTACCTGCTGACCTCGGCGGTCGGCGGCATCATCGGCGGCGCGTTCCGCACGGTCGGCGCGGTCGCGGGCACGGCGGGCAATGCGGTGGGTGCCGTGGCGTCGGCCGCTCCGGTCGCCGCATCGGCCGCCGGCGTCGACGGGCAGGACGTGCAGGAAGCCGCGCGCGACGTGCGCAGCGAAGCCGCCGCGTACCTGTCGGATGCGCCCAACGATCCGGCGCAGATGACCCAGGAACAGGCGCAGGCCGAAATCGCCCGCCAGCTGCCCGCGCTCGCCCGCGGCGGTGCCGAGGGCCAGCAGGCCGAGAGCCGCATCGTCGACGTGGTCGCCGCGCAGCGCAAGATCAGCCGCGAAGAGGCGCAGGCGCAGGTGACCCGCGCCAAGCAGCAGTTCGTCCAGACCAAGAACGAGGCCGTCGCCACCGCCAAGTCGGCGACCGACAAGGCCGCGGGCGCCGCCGCCGGCACCTCGTTCGTCCTCGTCCTCGCGCTGCTGATCGGCGCGGCGGCGGCCGGTTTCGGTGCAACCGCGGCGACCCGCCGCCGGCTGCACTGAGTGTGCGCGGCGGGCCGGCGTATCTCGGTCCGCCGCATCCTTTCCTGCATGGGAGAAACGACATGACCAAGAAGATCGCCCTCGGCCTCGTCCTCGCCGCGTCGGTAACGCTGGGCGCGTGCAATACCGTCAACGGCGCGGGCAAGGACCTGCGTTCGGCCGGATCGGCCGTGTCCGGCGCATCGGGCCAGGACAAGAAGTGACGGCAGGACGGCGCGGTGGGTGACCATCGCGCCGTTTTTCCTTGTCGTCACCCCGAGCTTGACCCGGGGTCCCGCTTATTCCTGCCGTAGAAGAAGAAGCGGGACCCCGGATCAAGTCCGGGGTGACGTTGTGGGTGGGGCTGCCTTCGTCATTCCCGCGCAGGCGGGAATCCATTGTCGCTGCCGGTCCAGCTTGATCCGCGACGCTGGCGTCTATGGACTCCCGCCTGCGCGGGAGTGACGACGGGCGGGTCCGGACGGCCGAGCTGAACCAGACGTCATCCCAGCGAAGGCTGGGATCTCTCGTTGACAGCACGTCGCAGGAGCCGCTGGAGACCCCAGCCTTCGCTGGGGTGACGTTTCAGGCGGACGGGCCGAAGGTTAGAACCACGCTCTCACGCCGAAGACAAAACTAACGCCCCCGGTATCGTCACCCCTTGCGCGACCGAACCGCGCGGTCCGGCCGAACCGGCGTTCCCACGCGACGCCGATGTAGGGCGCGAACTCGCGTACCCCTTCGTAGCGCAGGCGCACGGCCGCCTCCATCGTCGACAGCCCGGCGCCGGTGCCGGTCGCCGCGACGTCCTGGGCCGACAGGTTCGCCTCGATCCGGGGTTGCAGCGTGACGTAATTGGTGATGCGCTGGTCGTAATAGCCCTCGATCCGGCCAAGCAGTTCGCCCTTGGTCGACAGGAACAGCGCGCCGCCGACCTCGAACCAGCCTGGGGCCAGCCCCTCGATACCGACGGTCGCATAGGTGCGCGACGGGTGCGGGCGAATGTCGTGGCGGATGCCGGCCTGCAGATTCCAGTAGGGATCGAGCGCGCGTGAGTAGAGCGCCTGCACTTCGGCGTGGCCGACCGCGCTGCCGAATTCGCCTTCGCCCTCAGACTTGAGCCACAGCCGGTGGATGTCGCCGCCGATCCAGCCCTGACCTTCCCAGCGATAGCCGTCGCGGCCCTTGCGCAACTGCACCTCGGCGAGGTCGGCAAGGCCCATGGCGAAGGTCATGCCGCCATGTTCGCGGCGCAGGGCATTGTCGCGGGCGGCGGCCATCGCTTGCGCGCCCCAGAAGCGGTCGGCAAGATGATCGCGCGCCGGTGCGGGAGCGGGCCTGTTTCCCGGCGGCAGGTCGGTGCCGGTCGCGCCCGTTGCCATGTCATCGGCTTGCGGGTCCGGCATGGTCATGCCCGACATGTCGTGTCCGGCGTGCGGATCGGTGGCGGGCGGCCGCATCGTCATGCCCGGCATGGCGTGACCGGCATGCGGGTCCGCCGCCGTGCCCGGCTGCATCGCGGACATGTCGTGGCCCGCATGGGGATCGGGTGCCGTCGGGGTCGCGGGGGGCTTCCGTCTGGCCGGGGCGGGGCGCGTGGGCTTGCGCTTCGCGGCGGGCTTGCGCGCCGGTTTGGCGGCGGGACGCGCAGGCATCACCACGCCGGGCATGTGCATCGAATGATCCATCGCCTGCGCGATCGCCGGGGCGGGGGCGAGCACGGCGCCGGCCAGCAACAGCGCGCGGATCATGCCGACGCCTCCGCATCGCGACGAACCTGCACCACGCGCATCATGCCGGCATGCATGTGGTAGAGCATGTGACAGTGGAACGCCCAGTCGCCTTCCTCAGCCGTAACGTCCCAACTGACCGTGCCGCCGGGCTGGACCAGCACGGTATGCTTGCGCGGGGCATGGTCGCCCTTGCCGGTGACCAGTTCGAAGAAATGGCCGTGGAGATGGATCGGATGGCCCATCATCGTGTCGTTGATAAGCGTCACGCGCACCCGCTCGCCATGGCGCAGCGCGATCGGATCGGGGTTTTCCGACAGCTTTTCGCCGTCGAAGCCCCACATATAGCGCTCCATATTGCCGGTCAGGTGCAGCCGGACCTCGCGGTCGGGCGCGCGGGTGTCGGGGTTGCGCTCCAGCGCGACGAGATCGCGATAGGTCAGCACGCGGTGGTCGACGTCTTCGAGGCCCTGTCCCGGATCGCCGGTGCGGTCGACCGGCATGGGGGAGATGGTCTGCACCCCCGGTCCCTTGCGCACCTGCGGTGCACCCGAAAAATCGCGCATCTTCATGTCGGCCATGTCGTGGCCGGCAGCAGGGGTGGGGGCGGCGTGGCCCATCGCCGCATGGTCCATCGCGCCGTGATCCATGCCCGCCATGCTCCCATGGTCCATCCCCATGTCCTGCATCGTGGCGAGCGGACGGAGACGCAGCGGCGGGACGGCGGCGGTCATGCCGATACGAGGCGCGAGGGTGGCGCGGGCCATTCCCGAGCGGTCGATGCTCTCGCCCACCAGCGTATAGGCGTTGCCGTCGCCCGGCACGACGATCGCGTCATAGGTCTCGGCCGGGCCGAACTGGAATTCGTCGATCTCGACCGGCTGCACGTTCAGCCCGTCGGCGGCGACGATCCGCATGCGCAGGCCGGGTATCCGCACGTTGAAGGTGGTCATGGCCGAGGCATTGATGAAGCGCAGCCGCACCCGCTCGCCCGGCGTGAACAGCGCGGTCCAATTGTCCTCAGGGCCATGGCCGTTGACGAGATAGGTGTAGGTCGACCCCGTCACGTCGGCGATATCGGCCGGGTCCATCCGCATCGCGCCCCACATCGCGCGCTCCTTCTCCGACTGGTCGCGGCCGGCGAGGAGACCGGCGAGCGTCTGACGCTGGCGGTTGAAATAGCCCGGCTCCTTCTTCAGCCGGTCGAACAGGACGTGCGGGTGGCGGAAGCTGTGGTCGGACAGAACGATGACATGCTCGCGGTCGAACGCCGCCGGGTCCGCCTCGCGCGGGTCGATCACGATCGGGCCGTACAGCCCCTCCTGCTCCTGCAGTCCCGAATGGCTGTGATACCAATAGGTGCCGCTCTGGATCACCGGGAATTCATAGGTGAAGGACGAACGCGGCGCGATGCCGGGGAAGGAGATGCCGGGCACCCCGTCCATCTGGAACGGCAGCAGCAGTCCGTGCCAGTGGATCGAGCTTGGCTCGTCGAGCGTGTTGACGACGTTGATGCGCGCCTTCTGCCCCTCGCGCAGGCGGACCAGCGGGGCGGGGCTGGTGCCGTTGATGCCGATCGCATGGGCGGCGCGGCCGTCGATCCGGCGCATCGCATGGCCGATGGTCAGCGTGATGTCGTCGCCCGACACGCTCGGCAACGGCGTGGCGGTCCCCGGCGATCCGCTCTGTGCCCATGCCGGACAGGCCATCGTCAGCGCGCCGCCGAGCGTGGCACCGCGCAGCAGCTGGCGGCGGTCGAGAAGGGGGGACATGAGGGACTCCTGACGACACGGGCAGCGGCGCGGCCCGCCGGTTTTGTGGCGGTTCGGGCAGCGAACGGCAAGCGTTACCCGGTTCCGATAAGAATGATTATGTAAAGACGGGATGGGTTTGGGTGATCGTTTGCCCCTTCGTCACCCCGGACTTGATCCGGGGTCCCGCTTTCTCTCGACGGTCGGAGGGAAGAAGAAGCGGGACCCCGGGTCAAGCCCGGGGTGACGCTGTGGGTAAGGCTTCGTTCGTCATTTCCGTGCAGCCGGGCGTGACAAAGGGGTCCGGATCGTCCGAGCTTGACCAGACGTCATCCCAGCGAAGGCTGGGATCTCTCGTTGGTAGCACGTCACAGGAGCCGCTGGAGGCCCCTAGCCTTCGCTGGGGCGACGGTTTGGGGTAAGTTCACCCTTCCTCGAGCTCCACCACCTCGAACGCATAGTCGCGCCAGCCCCGTTGCCGGGCGGCGTCCTGCGTCGCGGCGCGCTTGCCGGTCGCTTCCTTCAGCGACGCGGCATGGCCCCAGAAGACCTCGGTCTTGCCATTTTCGAGCGTGGCGACGATCCGCCAGAAATGGGTGAAGGGCGCGTTGGTCGGGCCGATGGTCTTGACCCAGCCATCGGCCATGGTCGCTCTCAGGATGCGCTTCTTGCGGGCCATCGCCCGGCCATAGCGCTTCGGCGCATCGCCGTCATCGCCGCCGGACCCCACCGTCTCCAATCGAGTTTTCCGCCAAGTGTGAACGAGACAATTGCTTACCCTGATGCGGCGTTAGCGGTTAGTCTCACCGCCATTCTGATGGAGAGCCTGAGCTATGGACGCAAAGACCGGAGAGATGAGCGGCTGCCCGATCCACCAACCGAACACGGTTCGATCGCTGGTGGGTCGCACCAACCGCGACTGGTGGCCTGATGCGCTGCCGCTGGAAGTGCTCAACCAGGGCGGCACCTCGCCCGACCCGATGGGGCATGAATTCGATTATGCCGAAGCCTTCAAGCAGCTCGACTATCATGCGCTGAAGGCCGATCTGAAGGCGCTGATGACCGACAGCCAGCCCTGGTGGCCGGCCGATTACGGCAATTATGGCGGTCTGTTCATCCGCATGGCGTGGCACGCCGCCGGCACCTACCGCACCGCAGACGGACGCGGTGGCGCGAACAGCGGGCAGCAGCGCTTCGCCCCGCTCAACAGCTGGCCGGACAACGGCAATCTCGACAAGGCGCGCCGCCTGTTGTGGCCGATCAAGCAGAAATACGGCAAGCATATCAGCTGGGCCGACCTGTTCATCCTGGCCGGCAATGTCGCGATCGAGAATATGGGCGGGCCGGTGTTCGGCTTCGGCGGCGGTCGTGCCGATGTGTTCGAGCCGGAAAAGGACATTTACTGGGGGTCGGAAGAGCAGTTCGTCGGCCATCCCGACAACAAGACCCGCATCCTGCCCGAGGAAGAGCTGGAGCTGGAACAGCCGCTGGCCGCGATCCAGATGGGCCTGATCTACGTCAATCCGGAAGGTCCCGGTGGCGTGCCCGACGCGATGCAGTCGGCGCGCGACATCAAGGAAACCTTTGCCCGGATGGCGATGAACGTCGAGGAAACCGTCGCGCTGACTGCCGGCGGGCATACCTTTGGCAAGGCGCATGGTGCCGGCGATCCGACCTTGGTCGGGGAATCGCCCGAGGGTGCCGATATCTCGCTGATGGGGCTGGGCTGGACCAACAGCTTCGAAAGCGGCTTTGGCGAGCACACCACCACCAGCGGCATCGAGGGCGCGTGGGTGAACACCCCCACCGAATGGTCGGGCAATTATTTCCGCCTGCTGCTCGATTACGAGTATGAACTCGTGCGCAGCCCGGCGGGTGCCAAGCAGTGGCAGCCGATCAATCAGAAGGAAGAGGACATGGCCCCCGCGGCGCATGATCCGAACCTGCGGGTGCCGACGATGATGACCACTGCCGACATGGCGCTGAAGGTCGATCCCGAGATGCGCGCCATTTCGGAGAAGTTCCGCCACGACCATGAAGCGTTCAAGGACGCCTTTGCCCGCGCCTGGTTCAAGCTGACCCACCGCGACATGGGGCCGAAGGTCCGCTACCTCGGGCCGGAAGTGCCGGAAGAGACGCTGATCTGGCAGGACCCGGTGCCCGCCGGCACCATGCCGTCGGACGCCGATGTCGCGGCGTTCAAGGCGAAGATCCTCGACGCCGGCTTCTCGGTCGGACAGCTGGTCAAGACCGCCTGGGCCTCGGCCTCGACCTATCGCCGGTCGGACCATCGCGGCGGCGCCAATGGCGCGCGCATCGCGCTGGAACCGCAGCGCGGGTGGAAGGTGAACGAGCCGGAGGAACTGTCGGCCGTCCTCGCCAAGATCGGCGAGCTGAAGGGCAGCCTGTCGCTGGCCGATGCGATCGTGCTGGCCGGCAATGCGGCGATCGAGAAGGCGGCGAAGGATGCCGGCTTTGCGATCGACGTGCCCTTCACCGGCGGTCGCGGCGACGCGACGCAGGAATGGACCGATGCCGACAGCTTCGCGGTGATGGAACCGGTCGCCGATGGCTTCCGCAATTACCTCAAGACCAAGCATAGCGTGAAGACCGAGGAGCTGCTGCTCGACCGGGCGTCGCTGCTGGGCCTGTCGGTGCCGGAAATGACCGTGCTGGTCGGTGGCCTGCGCGTGCTCGGCGCCAACTACAAGGACGCACCGGAAGGCGTGTTCACCGACCGCAAGGGGCAGCTGACCAACGACTTCTTCGTCAACCTGCTGAACAACGACACCTTCTGGAAGGTGGTCGACACCAGCGCCGACGAGGAGTTCATCGGCTATGACCGCGCCGGGCAGCACGAGCGCTGGCGCGCGACGCGCACCGACCTGATCTTCGGGTCGAACAGCCAGCTGCGCGCGGTGGCCGAGGTCTATGCCGAGAACGGGCATGAGGAAAAGTTCGTGCGCGATTTCGTCACGGCATGGACCAAGGTGATGAACGCCGACCGGTTCGACGTGGAACAGAACCACGACAGCGTGCAGCCGATCGGGGTTGCCGAACCGGCCTGATTTTCGGGCGTTTCGGTTGAAGGTGAGCGGCGCGGGAGGGATCCCGCGCCGTTTGCTGTTTGGGGGGGGCTAAACGGTCGCTGTTTCCGCGAAGGCAGGACCTCGGCGATACTTCCCCTACCCGTGCCCCCGCGCAGGCGGGGGTCCAGAGCCAGGAAAACTGCGGCCTGTGGGTGTGACCCTGGACCCCCGCCTGCGCGGGGGTACGGCCAGAGAATAGGCCGCCTCCTACGGCCGGAAGACCGTCTTCAGGTTCATGAACTCGTGCAGGCCGAACGGGCCCAGCTCGCGGCCATGGCCGGAGCGCTTGATGCCGCCGAACGGGGCTTCGGGCGAGGAGGCGAGCATCTGGTTGATCGCGGTCATGCCCGCGGCGATGTCGCGGACGAAGCGGTCCTGTTCGGCTTCGTCCTGCGTCCACACCGCCGAGCCGAGGCCGAACGGGATCGCGTTGGCGATGCGGATCGCGTCGTCGATATCGGCCGCGCGGAAGACCATGGCGATGGGGCCGAAAATCTCCTCCGCCATCAGCGGGCTGTCGAGCGGCACGTCGGTCAGGATGCCGGCGGTGAGATACGCGCCGGGCAGGTCGGGCTTCTCCCCGCCGAACAACAGTGTCGCGCCCTGCCGCTTGGCCTCGGCCAGCTGTTCGAGGACGGTGTCACGCTGTTCGAAGCTGCTGAGCGGCCCCATGTCGCTGGCCGGATCGGTCGGGTCGCCGGCCTTTACCGCGCGCATCGCCGCCGCATAGCGGTCGAGGAACGCGTCGTAGATATCGGCGTGGACGATCATCCGCTTGGCGCAGATGCATGACTGGCCGCTATTCTGGATGCGACCGGTCACCGCCGCCTTGACCGCCGCGTCGAGGTCGGCCGAGGGCATGACGATGAACGGGTCCGAGCCGCCCAGTTCCAGCACGACCTTCTTGAGGTTCCGCCCGGCTTGTTCCGCGACGGCGACCCCTGCCCCCTCGCTGCCGGTCAGCGTCACCGCGACGATACGGTCGTCGGCGATCAGGTCGGCGATGGCGGAGGATTTGATGGCGAGGTTCTGGAACAGCCCCTCCGGTGCGCCGGCCTCCAGCGCCATTTCCTCCATCAGGGCCGCCACGCCCTGCACGATGCTGGCGTGCTTGAGGAGCGCGACATTGCCGGCGAGGATGGTTGGGGCGAGGAAGCGGACCGCCTGCCAATAGGGGAAGTTCCACGGCATGATCGCCAGCACCGGACCCTGCGGGAGCCAGGTGACCTCCGCCGTGCCGCCGCCGGTCAGTTCGGTGCGCTGGGGCTCCAGCATCGCCGGGCCGTGATCGGCATAATGGCGGAAGGCGGCGGCGCATTTGTCGACCTCGGCCAGCGCCGATTTCAGCGTCTTGCCCATCTCGTCGGTCGCCATGCGGGCTAGCGACTCGCGGTTCGCGTCATAGCGATCGGCGACGGCGCGCAGCAGCGTGACGCGGTGGGCGATCGGGGTCCGGCGCCATTGGTCGAACGCCGTCGCGGCCTTGGCAAGCTTCTGCTCCAGTTCGTCGGCGGTCAGTTCGGGGTGGGTGGCGAAGCGTTCCCCGGTGGCGGGGTTGGTGCTGTGGAACATGGGCCTCCGGGGGCGAAAAGGTGGCGAAGGTTACGCGATTGGCGGTTTCAACGCCGGGCGGCGGGCGGGGTTGCGGCGGGCGCATCCCAAGAGTTGGGAAATGGCGCCTGACAATGGCGGCGAATCCCACAGCTACAATTGTAGTCGTAGCGTAAGCTATTGATATTACTGCCTTCGTAAAACTGGCACGGCGGGTGCAATGTTGTCGGCATCACCGGAACCAACCGGAAATTCAAGGGAGCCATAGCATGACCGTCATCCGCACCATCGCTTCGATCGTCCTCGGCCTGGCCGCGACCACCTCTGCCTTTGCCGCCGAGCCGGAAGCCGCCCCCGCCCCTGCCCCGTCGCCGGTCGCGGTCGCTGCCGGTGGTTCGGTCGCCACCAGCGTCACGCTGGCCGCCGGTCCCGCCGCGGTCGCGTTCAAGGCATCGCCCAACGCCCGCTACTGCTTCCGCACCGAAACCACCGGCAGCCGCATCCTGACCAAGGTGTGCAAGACCCGCGGCGAGTGGGAAGCCCGCGGCGTCGACCTGGACCGCGCGCTCGCCGGGCGCTGATCCTTCCCCGCCCCCACGCCTGCGCCGCCCCTGCTTCGTCATGAAGCGGGGGCGGTGTCACGTCACCAGCCCATCGTGCCCGGTGGCCCCTTGAACGGGCCGGCAAGGTCGGGGGTGATCCATCCGCCATAGAAGCCGCCCGGCTGCGGGGTGACGGTTACGCCGTCGACGGTGCAGCGGTCGAACGGGCCGGCATAGAAGGCGATGTGGCCGGCGAGGATGCGGAAGGCGGGCGTCGGGTCGGCATAGCTCCACCCAACCCGCGGCAGCACGGTATCGCCGACGACCACGTCCCAATAGCGCGCCTGCCCCTTCCATTCGCACAGCGACCGGCCGGGCGCGGGGCGCAGCAGCTCCATCGCAATATCGTCCTGGGGCAGGTAATAGCCGGGCGGGTGGCTGGTCTCCAGCGTGCGCACGGCGCGGGTCGTGTCGGCGATCACCCTGCCCAGATGTTCGATGCGGATGCGGCGGTCGCACGGCTCGGCGATGGCCGGGCGGGGAAAGTCCCACACGCTGACCTGCCCCGGCGCTACGGACTCGCGGCGCGGCGTCACCGCACCCACCGTCGCAGCGCGGGGCGGACGCGCAGGAAGCGGAGGTAGAGGCGTTCGAGCATGCGCAGCACGATGCGGTTGCGCGCGGCGAGGCCGAACGGGCGCAACAGCGGGATCGCGCGCCACATCGCGGCGAAGGCGGCGGCGCCCGACACCATCCGCCCGTTTTCGCGCGCGTGAAAGCGTTGCAGCAACAGGCCGCGATCGATCGGGGTGAAGGTGTCGGGGGTGCCGGCATCGATGAAGTCGATCCGCCGCCCCCGGTCGAGCCGCTGCATCAGCGCGATTTCCCGCCGGCACAGCGGACAGCCGCCGTCATACCACACGGTCAGCCGCGCCGGCGCGGACGGCCGGTCAGCCATGGGTCATCTGATAGAACAACACCAGCGCGAGGATCGCCATCATCAGCACGACGCCCAGATAGGTCATCAATATCTTGGCGGGGCGAGGCATGGGACGCAACCTTTCCGGGCGGCAGCGCCACCCTTTCATGTGTCGGGGCCAAGATGGGGAGCGGCGCGCGCGTGACAGCTGTACCAAGGGGCAAGGCCGGTACGATGGCGGCGGAAGTTGACACTTGCGGGTCGGCGGCGGGCGGACCGACCGGGAAAGGCGCCGGCTGCGGTTGTGCGCCCGCGCAGGAGGGGGGCGGCGTTCAGCAGAGCAACGGTTGCGCCCGTGACCCTGGACCCCCGCCTGCGCGGGGGTACGGGTTGCGGTCGGGGACGCGGGGGGGGCAACTTCGGCGAAGAAGCGGGACCCCGGATCCAGTCCGGGGTGACGTGGGGGTTGGGCGAGGTCCCCCCTGCCCCCCGTTTGCTTCGAGCCTGCCGAGAACCGAACGGGGCGGCGGGCGCTACAGCCCCTGTTCGACGGCGAGGCGGATCGCTTCGGCGACCGTGCGGCAGCCGAGCGCCTGCAGCATTTCCGCGCGGTGCAGCTTTACCGTGCGTTCGCTGATGCCCAGTTCATAGGCGATCTGTTTGTTGAGCAGCCCGCGCATCACCCCGTTCAGCACGTCGCGCTGGCGCGGGGTCAGGTTGGCGAAGCGGGCGGCGGCGTCATGGTCGGGGGGCGTGCCGACCTCGATCTGCGAGCCGAGCATGTAGCGCAGGCGCCCGTCGTCGCCGAAGATCGGCGCGAGCATGACGGCGTTGCGGAACGGGGTGCCGTCCTTCTTGTAATTGAGGATCTCGACCAGCGTCGCGCGACGTTCGCGGACGGCGGCGCGCAGTTCCTCGGTCGCGGTCTCCTCGGTATCCGCGCCGCGCAGGAAGCGGCAGTTGCGGCCGAGAATCTCGTCCTCGGCATAGCCGGTCAGGTCGATGAACGCCTGGTTGCAGGCGATGATCGGCGTGTCGGGCAGATTGGGGTCGCTGATGACGGCGGCGATGGCGCTTCCGGTAATCATTTCGCGCGGGGACATGGGCTGCTGACCGAACCGACCGGCGGCCCCGATTGGCCGCTCCAGATGGTTGCCTTTGCACCGGGAAACGCAGCGCGGCAACATCGTGTCCGGCCCGTGCGTTGCGTCGCAGCGAAAACGGGAGATGGCATGGTGGGCGAGATTGCGATCATCGGCGCGGGGATGGCCGGGCTGTCCTGTGCCACTGCGCTCCACGAAGCGGGACGGACGGTCACGCTGTTCGACAAGGGGCGGCGGCCGAGCGGGCGGATGGCGAGCCGGGCGGTGTCGGCCGACGGCCAGGATTTTGCGTTCGATTTCGGGGCGCTGTACATGACCGGGCGGGACGCGGGCTTCGTCGCGCAGTTGCAGGCATGGGAAGCGGCGGGGATCGCCGCGCGCTGGCCGGCGGCGGGCGAGGATGCGTGGGTCGGCACGCCGGTCATGGATGCGCCGCTGAAAGCGATGGCCGATGCGCTCGACGTGCGCTGGTCGAGCCATGTCCATGGGGTGCGGCGTGACGGCGGGCGTTGGCGGGTCGAGCTGGAGGGCGAAGCGGTCGGGCCGTTCGATGCGGTGGTGCTGGCGCTGCCGGCCGAACAGGTCGTGCCGTTGGCCGAGGGCGTGGACGATGCGCTGGCGGAGCTGGCGCGCGGGCATCGTTCGGCGCCGTGCTGGACGGTGATGCTGGGGTTCGATGCGGCGATCGATGCGCCGGATTTGCTCGACGGGCACGGGGTCATCGACCGGGCGGCGCGCAACCCGGCCAAGCCCGGCCATGGCGGGGGCGAGGCGTGGACGATCCATGCCGATGCCGACTGGTCGGAGCGTCATGTCGAGGCGGAGCGGGACTGGGTGGTGGCGCAGCTGACTGCGGCGCTGGGCGAGCGGGTGGCGGGGTTGCCGGCGCCGGTGGTCGGGGCGGCGCATCGCTGGCGCTATGCGCGGTCGGACGGCGCGGGCGTCGGGTGCTATTGGGCCGAGGGGCTGGGGGCGTGCGGCGACTGGCTGGTCGCGCCGCGGGTCGAGGGGGCGTGGGTTTCGGGGCGGGGGGTGGCGGCGAGGTTGACGTCGCAGACCAACGGTTGACGTACTCCGGTG
>NZ_LQQO01000063.1 GCF_001619955.1 Sphingomonas hankookensis
TCGGTTCGAGCAGCTTCGAGCTTGTCGAGAAGCGTCAGTCGAGAACTTGGTCGCTCGGGACACCCCCTTCTCGACTTCGGTTCTCGACAGGCTCTAACCTGCGCTCGAAGCAAACGGTGGGTTTGGATGGATAAGGTTGTGGCGATCGGGTAGCGCCACCCCCCCCCCCGCCGGGGAGAGGGCTTTTAGGCGTCACCCGATCCGCTGCATCCAGCCGTGCGGGTCGTTGCTCCGCCCCCGCTGGATGTCGGTCAGCTGCTTGAGCAGCGCCTGCGTCCGCTCGCCGGGCTGGCCGTCGCCGATCTGGAAGCTGAAATCCGCCGACGATACCTTGCCGATCGGCGTCACGACGGCCGCCGTGCCGCAAGCGAACGCCTCGACCAGGCGGCCGCTGGCGGCATCGGCCTGCCACTCCTCGATCGAATAGCGTTCCTCGCGCACCGTGATCTCCTGATCGCGGGCCAGCGTCAGGATCGAATCGCGGGTGATGCCGGGCAGGATCGTGCCGGTCAGCGGCGGGGTGAGCATCGTGCCGTCGTCGAACACGAAGAAGATGTTCATGCCGCCCAGTTCCTCGACCCAGCGGCGCTCGGTCGCGTCGAGGAACACGACCTGATCGCAGCCCTGCCGGATCGCTTCCGACTGGGCGAGCAGGCTGGCGGCATAGTTGCCGCCGCACTTGGCATCGCCGGTGCCGCCGGGCGCGGCGCGGGTAAATTCCTTCGACACCCAGAGCGACACGCTCTTGGCACCGCCCGGCCAGTAATTGCCGACCGCCGAGGCGATCACGCAATAGAGATATTCGGCCGAGGGCTTCACGCCGAGGAACGTCTCGGACGCGATCATGAACGGGCGGAGGTAGAGCGCGCTGCCCTCGCCGGCCGGAATCCACTCGCGCTCGGCCAGCGTCAGTTCGCGGCACGACGCGACGAACAGGTCCTCGGGCAGCTCGGCCATGGCGAGGCGCTTGGCCGACCGCCGGAACCGGGCGGCATTCTGTTCGGCGCGGAACAGCGCGACGCCGCCATCGGGCAGCGTGTAGGCCTTCAGTCCCTCGAAGATTTCCTGCGCATAGTGGAGCACGGCGGCGGCCGGGTCCATGACGATCGGCGCGCGCGCGGTGATCTTCGCGTCGTGCCAGCCCTTGTCCTCCGACCAGCGGATCGTCGCCATGTGATCGGTGAATACCCGGCCAAAGCCCGGATTGACGATCCGCGCCGCCCGCTCGCTCGCCTCGACCGGGGTCGCATGGGGTTCGAAGGCGAAGCTCGGCTGCGTCATGGCGTCCTCTTGGATGAATGCTTGCGGAGGGGTAGGCCGGATGGCACAAATGGTCAACATGACTGCCCCATCTTCCGCGCAACCGATGACCGCATCCGCCCTGTTCCTGCGCGAGGCCGAGGTGCGACGCGGGATCGAGCTACTCTATTTCGGCTACAGCCACCTGACGCGCAGCATCGACGAGGAACTGTCCGCGCAGAATCTGGGGCGGGCGCATCACCGCGCGCTCTATTTCATCGCACGGCGGCCTGATCTGTCGGTCAGCGAATTGTTGCGGTTGCTGGCGATCACCAAACAGTCGCTCGGGCGGGTGCTGAACGACCTGTCGGCACGCGAACTGGTCGAAAGCCGGGCGGGCGACCGCGATGCACGGCAGCGGTTGCTGAAGCTGACGCCCGAGGGGCAGGCGCTGGAGGCCCGGCTGTACGAGATGCTGAACGCGAAACTGTCGCGCGCCTATTCGGGGGCGGGACAGGATGCGGTCAGCGGTTTCTGGGCCGTGCTGGAGGGGCTGATCCCGGCAGGGGACAAGGCTGCGGTGGCGGCGTTGGGGCGACCATGACTGCTGCACCGTCACCCCGGACTTGATCCGGGGTCCCGCTTCCTTTGGCACGGTTAGAAGAAGAAGCGGGACCCCGGGTCAAGCCCGGGGTGACGGGATCGCAAGTGGCTTAGCCCCGCGCAGCTGCGGCTATTTCCGCGTTGCGACGTTCGGATGCGGCGAGCGTGGCGCTGAGCAGCTGCTTAAGCGCATCGCCTTCGTCGAGCACGTTCAAGCCTTGCCGCGTCGATCCGCCGGGGCTGGCGACACGGTCGGCGAGCGTCGCAGGCGATACGTCCGACCCGGCGGCCATGGTCGCCGATCCCTGTACCGTGGCAATGGCGAGGCGTTGCGCCTGATCGGCAGGCAGGCCGAGAGCGGCACCGGCTGCTGCCAACGCGTCGATGAAGCGGAACACGAAACCCGGCCCGCAGCCCGACAGCGCCGTAACCGCGTCGAACAGCGCGGCGTCGTCGATCCATTCGACCAGCCCGAGCGGGGCCATCAGCGCGGCGGCGGTATCGCGGGCAGCCCGATCCTCCCCGTGCGAATGCAACGCCACGACCCCCTCCCCAATCGCGACCGGCAGGTTCGGCATGGCGCGGACGACGGTGGCGGCGTCGAACCGCCGCGCCAGCGCCGCCTCCTCGACCCCGGCAAGGATCGAGATCAGCAGCGGCACGCCGGCGATATGCGGCGCAAGGTCGGGCGCGACCTGATCGAGTTGTTGCGGCTTGATCGCCAGCACGACGACCGCCGGCGGCCCGTCCTGCGGGATCGCCGTACCATGGGTCACGCCCGCCGGCACCTCGCGCGGCGAGCGGGTGACGACGGTGATCGCCCTCGGATCGACGCCATCGGCGATCCACCGCTCCAGCATCGCCCCGCCCATATTGCCGCAGCCGATCAGCCACAGCGGTCCGGGCAGCGCGGTCATGCCTCGCCCTGCGTCTCGATCATCGACGCGGCGATCGCTTCCTTCGGCGACTTGCCGCCCCACAGCACGAACTGGAACACCGGGTAGAAGCGCTCGCATTCGTCGATCGCGGCGTCGATCATCATTTCCGCCTGATCGATGGTCAGCACCGGCTCCTCCGGCAGCATCGCGGCGTGGCGATACAGCAGGATGCCGCTCGACGACCACAGCTCGAAATGGCCGATCCACAGCTGTTCGTTGATCAGGCCGATCGTTTCATAGATCGCCCCGCGCCGTTCGTCGGCGACGCGGATGTCGGGCAGCGCGAGGAACTGCAGCACGCCGTCCTCGCCCCGCCAGATGGCGCGCAGCTCGAACTCGGTCCAGCTGCCCTTCACATGCGCGACGATCTCGTCGCCGTCGCGCTCATGCTTCCAGCCGTGCGCCGCGAAATAGCGCTCCAGCGTATCGATCGGCACGGCGTCGTCGCCGTCCTCTTCCACTTCGTCCAACATCATCCCCAAATCTTTAGCCGCTCGCGTGCCCGGCGTCACGCGTTACGGCGTGGGACCCGGGACGGCGGATCAGAGCGCGCCTTCGCCCGCCCCCGGCGCGTCGGGCGTGATCGGCTGCGCGGCCGGCGCGGTCTTGCCCTCCAGCGCGTCGAGCCGGGCGCGCAGCGCGTCGGCCTCGTCGCGGGCGGCGACGGCCATCGCCTTCACCACTTCGAATTCGTCGCGGCTGACGAAATCCATGCCGCCCAGGAAGGTCTTGGCACGTTCGCGCGCCGCAGCCTCGCCCTCGCGGGCCATGCCGGCAAGGGTCCCGGCGGCGCCGTTCACGAACTTGGCGAAATCGTCGAACAGGCGATTGTCGGACTGCATGGAAAATCCTTCCGGTTGGTCGGGCGCGACACGGCCCGCCCTTTCTCTAGAGCTTGATTTGGGTGGAATGGGCCGGCGGCACAAGGGTTTCCGCATCCGGATTGCGCCGGTCGATCTGCCAATTGAGCGCCGATGCGATCACCAGCCAGACCAGATAGGGCACCAGCAGCCACGCCGCGATCGGCCGAATGCGGCCGAAGGCGAAGGTGGTGGCAAGCGCGGTCAGGAACAGGGCGACGATCAGGTATAGCGCCAGTGTCACCTGATGCGCGCCGAAGAACAGCGGCGACCATATGAGGTTCATCGCCAGCTGCAGGGTGAACAGCGCGATCGCGATGCCGCGCCCCCGCGCCCCGCGTGCGTTGAGAACGACCGCCAGCGCGAAGCCCATCAGCAGGTACAGGATCGTCCAGACGACCGGGAATGCCCATTGCGGCGGGCGGATCGCCGGCAGGTCCAGCATCCGGTACCAGCCATTCGCATCCCCCGCGACGACCAGCTGTCCCGACGTGAACCCCAGCAAAAGGATTAACGGCACGCACACCACCGCGCGCCGCAGAAATCCTGATCGCAACTGCCACTTCGACGCGATCTCGTTCATCCCGTACCCCAGCCCCCACTGCGCACGCTGCGCTGCCGTTCAGGGCGCATTGCTTGCTGTGTGCGGTGCATCATTGCAAGCCAAAGCGGTCGATTCGGGGGCGTACGCACCGATCAGGAACTCGATATTGCCCTCGGGACCGGTAATTGGGCTGGGATCGACGCCCGCAACGCGCCAGCCAAGGCCGGTCAGCCAGTCGGCGACCGCGTCGCAGACCCGCGCATGGATCGCGGGGTCGCGCACCACCCCACCCTTGCCGACCTCGTCGCGGCCCGCCTCGAACTGCGGCTTGATCAGCGCCAGCAGCCGCCCGCCGGGCTTCACGAAGCCGAGCGGCACCGCCAGCACCTTGGCCAGCGCGATGAAGCTGGCATCGCACACCACCAGGTCGATCGGCTCGGGGATATGGGCGGGCGTCAGCAAGCGTGCGCTGAGCTGTTCATGGACGATCACTCGCGGGTCCTGTCGCAGCTTCCACGCCAGCTGGTTGGTGCCGCTGTCGACCGCATAGACCCGCGCCGCGCCGCGCGACAGCAGCACATCGGTAAAGCCCCCGGTCGACGACCCGACATCGATCGCCACCGCACCACCCACGTCCCAGCCGAAATGGTCGAGGCCGTGCGCCAGCTTGATCCCGCCGCGCGACACCCAGGGATGATCGCGTCCGCGCACGTCGAGCGTCGCGTCGGGCGGCAGTTGCTGGCCGGGCTTGTCCACCTTGCGGTCGCCGACGAACACCAGCCCCGCCATGATGAGCGCCTGCGCCCGCGTCCGGCTTTCGGCCAGACCGCGATCGACGAGCATCTGGTCCGCACGTTGCTTTGCCATGGCCCCGCATGGCGCGGCTTTCCGCCCGTCGCAACCCTTGATCGACTGGTCGATTGGCCATTGCCTATCGTTTAAGTAGGAATACATTGGCTGCAGGAAGTCGCCCGGACCCGATCCCTGTCCCTAAGCGTGGCCGGCGGCTTCCACCCTGTTGGAACACCCAAGAGCAGGAGCGCGATGATGGCACAGCTTTCGACTCCCCAGACCGGCCTGCCGACGGTGTTGACCGTGCCGGGCCTCAACGGTTCCGGCCCGTCGCACTGGCAGACATTGTGGGAGCAATCGCGGCCCGATACCGCGCGGGTCGAACTGGGCCTGTGGTCGCGGCCCTTGCGCAATGCATGGGTGACGAAGCTGGACCAGGCGATCCGGCAGGCGCAGGCGCCGGTGGTCCTCGCCGCGCACTCGCTCGGCTGCCTCGCGGTCGCATGGTGGGCGCAGCTGTCGGGCCAGCCCTATGGCTGGCCTGTGGCGGGCGCGTTGCTCGTGGCGCCGGCGGATGTCGATCGCCCCGGCGCGCCGGTCGAGTTGCAGGGGTTCGCCCCGACGCCGCGCTTCGCCCTGCCCTTTCCGTCGCTGGTCGTCGCATCGACCGACGACCCGTGGGTGTCGATCGAGCGGGCGCATTCGATGGCGGTCGATTGGGGCAGCCATTTCGTCGATGCCGGCGCGCAGGGCCACCTCAACGCCGCCAGCGGCATCGGCTGGTGGGAGGAAGGACAGGAACTGCTCGACCGGGTCATCGCTGCGTCGGGAGATGGCCATGGCCATGTCCGGTTGCCCTCCGAAGCGCGCTCTGTGCTGGCGGTGAACGCCACCGACGCAGCGCAGGGGCAGTTCCTGCGCTAGAGGAACGGGTTGCGGACCTCCAGCCGAGCATCGATGACCAGCCCGTGATGGAGGTCCTCGCTCCATAGCCGATCGCAACCCGCGGACAGCGCGGCGGCGGAGATCATGCTGTCGTAGATCGACAGGCGATAGCGTTCGGCGATGCGCAGGCCATCGCGGTGGATGGCATCGGTCAGGGGAACAATGTGCGGACACAGGACGCGCAACGCGGCAAGGGCGTCGTGGATTGCCGGCCATTCGTAGCGCAGCTTGCGCCGGGTAACGGTCGCAAACTCGTTGAGCGACTGCACGCTGATGATACCGCCGTCCGCCAGAAGCGACTGCGCGCGTATCGCCCTGTCATCGACGCCCAGCGCATAGACGAGAATGTTCGTGTCGAAGAACGCGACGCTCAACGCGCGTTCGCCTCCTCTCGATCGAATTTGTATCCGGGCGGGAGTGGCCGTGCCAACGCGCGCATCGCGGCAATTGCTTCGTCACGAGTCATTGGCGCAGGATCGCTGCTCCGCCGCACTTCGACGCTATCCCCTTCATGCAGCCCCAGCGTTTCGGCCACATCCTGCGGAATGACGATAGCGAGCTGGTCACCGATCTTTTCGACCTTCACCGCGCTTCTCCTTCGTCGGGCAAATTACGTCGATGCGGGGCGGCTGACAACCGACTGAAGATAGACCGCAAGGTCGCGAACGTCCTTCATCGGCGGCAGTTCGACCGGATTGGCTGGCGTCGGCATCACCAGCCCCAATCGCCACCAACTCGCCTCGACCAGATCCGCAACCTCTTCGTCATCGATCATCAGGAAGCGGGCGAAATCGTCGTCGGGATGGGGCACGACGCCCTGCCCATAATAAGGCGCGACCAGTTCGCGGGTCAGCGCGGCGATGGCCGGCGACACGCCGTTATCGGCGACCATCGCGTCGAAATCCGCCTCGCTCCACCCGGCGCGATACGCCCTGGCCGCGCGAAACTGCCGCCACATCCGCCAGTTGAACCAGGCGAGCGCGACCACCGCCAGCGCGATGATCGCCGCCGCCTTCTGTCCGCCGGTCATGCGCGGGCTTCGGCGGCTCCGCTCTCGTTCCAGCGCAGCGCCTGCAACACGGTGTCGACGATCTGCGGCGCGTTCAGGCCGGCCTCGTCATACTGTTTCTGCGGGCTGTCCTGATCCTGGAACGTATCGGGCAGGCGCATCGTGCGCAGCTTCAACCCGGCGTCGATCAGGCCGGAATCGCTGGCGAAGGTCAGGACATGGGCGCCTAGTCCACCAACCGCGCCTTCCTCGACGGTCACCGCGACCTCGTGCGTCGTCAGCAGGCGACGGATCAGCGCCTCGTCGAGCGGCTTGGCGAAGCGCAGGTCGGCGACCGTAGTCGACAGCCCCTTCGCCTCCAGCGCATCGGCGGCCTTCAGCGCCTCTTCCAACCGGGTGCCGAGCGACAGGATCGCGATCTTGCTGCCTTCGCGGACCAGCCGGCCCTTGCCGATCTCCACCTTTTGCGGAACCTCCGGCAGCGCGACGCCGACGCCGTTGCCGCGCGGATAGCGCACCGCGATTGGCCCGGCATCATATTCGGCGGCGGTATAGGTCATGTGGACCAGTTCCGCCTCGTCCGCCGCGGCCATCACCACCATGTTAGGCAGGGTAGCGAGATAGGTCACGTCGAAGCTGCCGGCATGGGTAGCACCATCCGCCCCGACCAGCCCGGCGCGATCGATCGCGAAGCGGACCGGCAGGTTCTGGATACAGACATCGTGCACGACCTGGTCGTAGGCGCGCTGCAGGAAGGTCGAATAGATGGCGCAGAACGGCCGCATCCCCTGCGCGGCGAGGCCGGCGGCGAAGGTGACGGCATGTTGTTCGGCGATACCGACGTCGAAGAACCGGTCGGGATGTTCCTTGCTGAACCGGTCGAGCCCGGTGCCCGAGGGCATCGCGGCGGTAATCGCGCAGATGCGGGTGTCGCTGTCCGCCAGCTTGCTCAGCGTATGGCCGAACACATTCTGGTACTGCGGCGGGCCGGCCGGCGCCTTGACCTGCGTGCCGGTGATGACGTCGAACTTCTGGACGCCATGATATTTGTCGGCTGCCGCCTCGGCCGGGGCATAGCCCTTGCCCTTCTTGGTCACGACATGGACCAGGATCGGGCCTTCCGCCGCGTCGCGGACATTTTCGAGGACGGGGATCAGATGGTCGAGATTGTGACCGTCGATCGGACCGACATAATAGAAGCCCAGTTCCTCGAACAGGGTGCCGCCGGTCGCCATGCCGCGGGCGAATTCGTCGGTCTTGCGCGCGGCGGTGTGCAGCGGGCGGGGCAGCTTGCGCGCCAGTTTCTTCAACGCATCGCGGATGCCGAGGAATTCGCGGCTCGACACGATGCGCGACAGATAGGCGGACAGGCCACCGACCGGCGGCGCGATCGACATGTCATTGTCGTTGAGAATGACGACCAAACGGTTGCCCGCCTGTTCGGCGTTGTTCATCGCCTCATAGGCCATGCCCGCCGACATCGCGCCGTCGCCGATCACGGCGATGCCCTTGCCCGGCGTGCCGGCGATCTTGTTGGCAACCGCAAAGCCCAACGCCGCCGAGATCGAGGTCGAGCTGTGCGCCGCACCGAACGGGTCGTATTCGCTCTCCGACCGCTTGGTGAAGCCCGACAGCCCGCCGCCCTGGCGCAGCGTGCGGATGCGATCGCGGCGGCCGGTCAGGATCTTGTGCGGATAGCATTGGTGACCGACGTCCCACACCAGCCGGTCGGCGGGCGTGTCGAACACATAATGGATCGCGACGGTCAGTTCGACAACGCCGAGGCCCGATCCGAGATGCCCGCCGGTCGTACCGACCGCGCTGATCGTTTCCTGTCGCAGTTCGTCGGCGAGTTGCCGCAAATCTTCCGGAGCCAGCTTGCGAAGGTCGGCGGGCGTCTGAACGGTGTCGAGCAGCGGGGTGCTAAGTGGATCGGCCATCGGGCCTGCCTAGCGCAGGCGGAACCCACTGTCGATTGCCGGTACGCGCAAGGTCCGACAAACTCGGCACGTCCTTCAGTTCAGGTTCAATTCTGCGCGCAATCTGCACAGGTTCCGCGCACTTCGATGACCGGACGTACCGGCTTGAACCCGGCACCCGATGCGGCGGCGCGGACGGTCCCGGTGATCTTGTCGTCATCGATATGCGTCGTCTGTCCGCATTGGTCGCAGACCAGGAAGATGCAGTCGTGGACGCAGTCGGGATGGGTGTTCGCTAGATAGGCGTTGGCGCTTTCGACCCGGCGGGCAAGGTTGGCGTTCACGAACAGGTCGAGGATGCGGTAGACGCTGTTCGGCGCGACCCGGCGACCCTGCGCCTTCGACACCGCATCGGCGATGTCATAGGCCGAGGCGGGTTTGTCGAACGAGGCGAGCACATCGAAGATGCTGGCACGCATCGCCGTCCATTGTTCACCGGCGCGAATCAGCGCGGCTTCCGCCGCCTTGTTCCATGCGGTCCCGTGATGTTCGTGATGTTCGTGCGCCATGCCAGCGAGATAAGCGTGCGCGGGGCCAGCGGCAAGCCGGTCAGCAACCCGCCCGGCGGTTGAGGTGATGGCCGAGCGCCAGCAGGCCGACACCGCTCAGCGTCGCCAACGCCTCCGGCACGCCATGCGGCAGGGTCAGCGCCATCGCCATGATCGCCAGCCCCGCCCCGCCGATCAACGTCGGCAGCTTGTGGCCGTGGCGCCAATAGCCCGCGCCCAGCGCGACAGTGCCGAGCAGCACGGCGAGCAACAGCCCGACTTCATGGATCGCGGGATGCAGCAAGGTGCCGCCGACCGAGGCGAGCAGCGCCATGACCGCGATGGTCGTGACGCAATGCACCGCGCACAGCCCGGACAACAGGATGCCGAACCGATCGAGTCGGCCTTCGTGCAACCAGGAGCGGGCGGCGGTGCTGCGCATCGCCACCCTATGCCCCGGATTGCGCGAAGTTACAACATATCGTTTCATGGGACCGATAACGCGGTTCGGACGATCGGGTTCGATCGCCGGACGAAATCGCTGATATTTCAGCGTTTGCGCTTCACCATCAGGTCCGGCTTCGCAGGCGGCGTCCAGCCGGCCGGCGGCTCGACCCGCTGCCGGCTGGTGCCCAGCCCCATCGCGCCGGGCTGCTGCCGCGTCAGCCCGGCGGTGTCCGCCGCCTGCGCCGCATCCGGTTCGGCACCGCCGCGCAACAAGGTGATCCGGTCGCGCAGCCGCGACGCGGTTTCGAAGTCCATCGCCGCGGCGGCGGCTTCCATCTGCGCGCGCAGGGTTTCGATCGTGTCGGTCATCCGGCATCAACGCACGACGCCGGTCGACGGATCATTGCCAGTCGAACGCCAGCGGCGCTTCACGAAAGGCGAAGCGGTCGAGATGCCGGGCGACGGCCCCCTTCAACCCATCCAGCTGTTCGGCGGACGTCGCGTCGATCCGGACGTTCAGCGCGTCGGCCCGGGCATCGAACGTCACCAGCGCGTCACCGGGATGGCTGGCGCCGCGCGCATCCTTCGGAAAGACGACGGTGCCATGATCGGCGTCGAACTCGACCGTCAGATTATGTTGCCAGTGCTTGCACAGCTGCTGGAGGTAGCGGCTGGCATGCGCGGTCGGCACCGCCGCCTGGGTCGTGCAATCATTCATAGACGTTCTACCTTCTGGGCCGCCTCGTCGAGGATCGCGGCGATGGCGTGGAGCGTGTCGGTGTCAACTTCCGGCCCGGCGAGGCGATGATGCAGCGCGGCGCGCAGATTGGCCCGGGCGCGGTGGATCGGCCCGGCGTCGGTCCGGGCGCGATGTTCGCCCAGCGCCGTCAGCCGCGCGAACAGGTCACCGACCTGCTCGGCATCCTGCGCCAGTTGCGTGGTGCCGGCCTCGGTCACCGCGAACAGCTTGCGCGTACCCTCGCTCGCCTGTTCCTCGATCAGCCCCATGTCGGTCAGCAGCGTCAGCGTCGGATAGACGACACCGGGGCTGGGCGCATAGGCACCGCCGGTACGCGCTTCGACCGCACGGATCAGGTCATAGCCGTGGCGCGGCGCCTCGGCGATCAGCGCCAGCAGCACCAGCTTCAGCTCGTCCCCGCCCAGCACCCGTCCGCGCGGTCCGCCGCCATGGCGACCGCCGCGACCGCCATGCCCCGGTCCGCCGGTCCATGACGCATATCCCATTCCAAATCGCATATTCATTCTCCGATATATCTTGTCCTTTAAGATATATCTCGAAATAGCTTTTGCAAGGGCGTTTCGCGTAACTTTCGCAACCCCTATATTCCGCTCATGTCCGACCTGTTCGCCGACTTCGCTCCCCCTACGCCCCAGGCCCCGGTCGACGGACCGCTTGCCGACCGACTGCGCCCGACCACCCTGGCCGAAGTCGTCGGACAGGATCACCTGACCGGCCCCGAAGGCGCGATCGGGCGGATGGTCGCGGCGGGCAAATTGTCGTCGATGATCCTGTGGGGACCGCCCGGCACCGGCAAGACGACCATCGCCCGCCTGCTCGCCGACGCGGTCGGCCTGCGCTATGCCCAGATTTCCGCCGTCTTTTCCGGCGTCGCAGACCTGAAAAAGGTCTTCGCCGAAGCGCGCGAACATGGCCGGCTGGGCCGCAAGACACTGCTGTTCGTGGACGAAATCCACCGCTTCAACCGCGCGCAGCAGGACGGTTTCCTCCCCTATGTCGAGGACGGCACGGTCACGCTGGTCGGCGCCACGACCGAAAATCCGTCCTTCGAACTGAACGCGGCATTGCTCAGTCGGTCGCAGGTGCTGATCCTGCACCGGTTGGGCGCCGATGCGCTGAACGAATTGCTGGCGCGCGGCGAGGCACTCGAAGGGCGCCCCCTCCCCCTCGACGACGCGGCCCGCGCGGCGCTGGTGGCGAGCGCCGATGGCGACGGGCGCTTCCTGCTCAACCAGGCGGAGACGCTGTTCTCGATCGAACTGCCCGAACCGCTCGATCCCGCCGGGCTGTCGGCGCTGCTGCAACGCCGCGTCGCGGTGTACGACAAGGACCGCGAGGGGCATTACAACCTGATCTCCGCGCTCCACAAATCGCTGCGCGGATCGGACCCTCAGGCGGCGCTCTATTACATGGCGCGGATGCTGACCGCGGGCGAGGAACCGCTCTACGTCCTGCGCCGGCTGACCCGCTTTGCCAGCGAAGACATTGGTCTCGCCGACCCGCAGGCGCTGGTGCAATGCCTCGCCGCCAAGGACGCGTACGAGTTTCTCGGCAGCCCCGAAGGCGAACTGGCGATCGTGCAGGCGTGCCTCTACCTCGCCACCGCGCCCAAATCGAACGCCGCGTACAAGGCGCAGAAGGCCGCGTTCAAATCGGCGCGCGAGACGGGATCGCTGATGCCGCCGCCCTCGATCCTGAACGCACCGACGCGGCTGATGAAGGATATCGGCTATGGCAAGGGCTATGCCTATGACCACGACCATCAGGACGGCTTTTCCGGTGCAAATTACTGGCCCGAGGAGATGACGCCGGCGCGCTTCTACGAACCGACCGGGCGCGGGTTCGAACAGCGGATCGCCGAGCGGATGGCATGGTGGGACGAACGGCGGCAGACGTCGTGAAGGACTGGGCGGAGGTCGTCGCCGCCGGGCTGGCGCTGCCCGGCGTGGAACTGGGCACCAGCTATGGCCAGCCGGCGCTGCGCTTCCGGAACGGCACGCTCGCCGGCACCACCGCGCCCGATCCGGGCAGTTTCGTGCTGCATGTCGCGCTGGCGGAAAAGGACGTGCTGCTCGATACCGATCCGGCGATCTTCTGGCAGACCGATCATTATCGCGACTGGCCGGCGATCCTCGTGCGTTACGGCACCGATGCGCGCGACCGTATCGCACTGCTGCTGGAACGGGCATGGTGGGACCGGGCGACGCTGCGCCAGCGGCGCGACCGGGGCGAGCGACCCTGACGCGGCGCTTTACCTGGTTCGCCGCGATCGACTGGTCGGGACAGGCGGTCGCGCGCCCGGCGGGGCTGGCGGTGGCGGAGGTGGGCGACGGCGGCCCGGCGCTCGTCGCACGCGACGGAGGATGGTCGCGGGAAGGAATCCTCGACTGGCTGACCATGCTCGCCGACACCCAAGCGGACATGCTGATCGGGCTGGACCTGTCGCCCGCCCTGCCCTTTGTCGATGCCGACAGCTATTTCCCCGGCTGGACGGAATCGCCGACCGATGCACGCGCCTTGTGGGCGATGGTCGAGCGACGCGCGGCGGACGATCCGCATCTGGCGGCGACGTCGGCGGTCAACGATGCCGAGCTGTCGCGCCATTTCCGCCGCCATCGCGCCTGCGGCGACCTGTTCGGGCAGGGCCGCGGACGATTGCGGCTGTGCGAGGAACGGCAACGCGCCGCCGGCTTTTCGCCGACCAGCTGCTTCAACCTGGTCGGCGCGGCGCAGGTCGGCAAATCGAGCCTGACGGGCATGCGGGTGCTGCACCGATTGGACGGGCGGATACCGGTCTGGCCGTTCGATCCGGTGCCGGAGACCGGACCGGTCCTCGTCGAAATCTACACGACCATCGCCGCACGGGCCGCCGGGGTGCGTGCCGGGCGGAGCAAGCTGCGCGATGCGGAACAGCTGGATGCAGCGCTGGCGGTACTGGGCAGTCCGCCGCATGTACCCTCGCCACGCTATGACGATCATGCCACCGATGCGCTGCTCGGCGCCGCATGGCTGCGGGCGGTGGCGCACGATCCGGCGCTCTGGTCGCCACCGGCATTGTCGGCGCAGGTCGCGCGGACCGAAGGCTGGACCTTCGGTGTGGTTTGAGATTGTGGTTCGACCCGCCGCTTGGTAGACGGCACGCGGCGTGCCCCGTTACGTTAATGGTAAACGGCTTCCTTTGTAACGAAGAGACGCGGGTTCGATTCCTGCACGGGGCACCAGCCGCCGCTTCGCTGCCTAGTTCAGACTCGCGCGCAGCCTTCCCGCCACATCCTCCAGCGTGACGCCGGCCAGCTGGTCCTGTCCCTCGCCTGCGCGCAGGACGGTCGCGATGTTCAGCATGATCTGCGTCACATGGTCGATCGACTGCAGCCCGGTCAGGTGCCGGCGTAGCGTGGCTTCGTCGCTGCCCAGTTCGAACGCCAGCTCGCCGAGCAGGCGCGAGGCCCGCTCCAGCTCGCCGGCCAGCGCCTCGCCCAGCGCGGGCGAGGCCGGGGGAAAGGCGACCCCGCTCATTTCGAACACAGCTTCAGCACGCCGGCGGCCAGCCCATCGGCCGGAACCGGCTGGGTCACCATGCCTCGCGACAGGGTATGGCCGCCGCCGCTTTCCGCCGGGGCAAAGGCATAGCCGCCCGCGCCCAGCATCGCCTTCAGCCCGCCGCCGCCATCTTCGCTGCTGTCGAGGAACAGGACGCCGGCCGCGTTCGACCCGGCAGCCTTGGCGGCGGCGGCGAACAGCAGCGAGATCGACGGACGCTCGCCCGCCACCGGATCGCGCGCCAGCAGGCGCAGCTTGCCCGAGGGCCAGGCATCGACGACGAGGTGATGGTCGCCCTGCGGCGCGAAATAGATCGTGCCCTGTTCGATCGCCATGCCGTCCTGCGCGACCACGACCTTGGGCGCGACCTGCGATCCGAGCTTCTCGACCATCCCCTCGACCAGCCCCGGCCCCAAATGCTGCACGACGATCGTCGGCGGGCAGTTGGGCGGGAATTGCCCGAACAGGTTGAACAGCGACGCCGTGCTCGACGCATCGCCGCCCACCACCAGCAGGCGACCGTTCCAGTCGATCGGCCGCGCGGCCGATGCGACCTTGGGCACCTTGACCGGCGCGTTGCGCGCCGACTTGATGCGCTTGCCCAGCTTCGCGATGATCGCGTTCAGTTCGGCCGGCGCCGCGACGCGCGGCTTGGGCAGGCAGTCGATCGCGCCCAGGCGCAGCGCCTCGATCGTCTCGCCCGCGCCATCGGTGGTGCGGGTGGAGAACATGATGACCGGCATGGGCTTCGATTCCATGATCTCGGCCAGATATTCGATGCCGCTCATCCCCGGCATTTCGACGTCGAGCGTCATCACGTGCGGCTTGAGCGACGCGACCATCGAGCGCGCCTCCTCGGCGCCATCGGCCAGTCCGACGACCTCCACGCCCGGAATCCGTTCGAGCGCCCCGGAAATGAGCGCGCGCATGGTCAGGGAGTCGTCGACGACAAGGACCTTCGTGCTAGCAGCCATGATGTGATTGTCCCAAAAAGATTACGCGGTACGTCAGGCGGCTTCGGCGACCGGCTGGTCGACCAGTCGGTCGAGCGCCAGCACCAGGATCATGCGATTGTCGATCGTCGCCAGCCCTTCGAGGAAGCGCGACGCTTCGGTATCGCCCATGTCGGGCACCGGCTGCATCGCATCGGGGTGGATCGACACGATGTCGTTCACCGCATCGACGATGATGCCCTGCAGCTGTTCGCCGATCCGCACGACGATGATGACGTGGCGGGCCGACGGATCGGTCACGCCCCAGTTCAGCCGGTGGCGCAGGTCGAACACCGGCAGCACGACGCCGCGCAGGTTCACGACGCCGCGGACATAGGGCGGCACGTTGGGCAGCGGCGTGGCCGGCGACCATGCGCGGATCTCGCGGATCGCCATGATGTCGACGCCCAGGATCTGGTCGCCCAGCTGAAAGGTGATGAGTTGGCGGGACATGGGTGGTTCCTTGATCGCGCTATAGGGTCAGTGCATGACGCGCCGGATCGCGGCGGCCAGCTTTTCGGGGTGGAACGGCTTCACGATCCAACCGGTAGCACCGGCATCGCGCGCGCGCTGCTTCTTTTCGTCCGAACTCTCGGTCGTCAGCACCAGGATCGGCAGGCTGCGACGCCCCTGCCCGCGGACTTCGGCGATCAGGCCGAACCCGTCCATGCGCGGCATGTTGATGTCGGTAATCAGCAGGTCGGGCTGGAACCCGTCCAGCTTTTCCAGCGCATGGACGCCGTCCTCGGCCTCCACGACGCTGTATCCCAGATCGGTCAGCGCGACCCGCAGCAACATCCGCATGCTGGGCGAATCGTCGACGGTCATGATCGTCTTGGCCACGGTAAGAGGCTCCCTCGGTGCAAATTCGGTCATCAGAAAAACTCCACGTCGCCGACGGCGGCGGGCGGCGGCGGGGATGCCCGCACGATAATGGGCGGGGCGGCGGAATCGACGACCGAGCGGCATCGTGCCAACCCGACCGCCGCCCGGAATTCGACCCGGCGCGCCTGCGTGCCGCCCACATCCTCACCCACCAGCGCGATGCGTTCGTCGCGCAGGAAGCTGCGGGCAAAGGCGATGTTGGCGCCGCCGATATCGCGAAAGCCGGCCCGCATCGTCGCTCCGCCAAAGATCCGCGCGCGCATCCGCGACCGCGCGGCGCCACGCGCCAGCATCGCGTTGATCAGGACTTCCATCGCATAGACGCCATAGCGCTGCATCGACGCTTCGTCGGACGCATTGCCCTCGGCCAGCAGGTAATGGTTGATCCCGCCGATCTGCGCGATCGGATCGAAGAAACAGGCCGCGACGCAGCTGCCGAGGACGGTGGTCAGCACGACGTCGCGTTCGTCGCTGACCTTCGTCTCGCCCTGCGCGACGGTCACCCGGCGCAGCCCGTCGCGGGTCGCCAGCGCACTCATGCGGCACATTCCGCAAGCAGGCGCGCGGCGATCCGGCGCAGCGGCAGCTGCTCGGCGACCGCACCGATCTGGTGCGCGATCGCGGGCATGCCATAGACGACGCTCGTCGCCTTGTCCTGGCCGAAGGTCATCGACCCGCAGCCACGCATCGCCTTCATCCCCTCCGCGCCGTCGCAGCCCATGCCGGTCAGGATCGCGGCGGTCGCATCGCGGCCGGCGAGCCGCGCGACCGAATGGAACAGCCGGTCGACCGACGGGCGATGACCGTTGACCTTGTCACCCTCGACCAGCCGGCAATGGCGCCGGTCGCCCGACCCGCCGATCTCCATGTGCCGTTCACCGCCCGGCGCCAGATAGACCTTGCCCACCGCCAGCGGCGCGCCGGCGCGGGCTTCCTCGACGGTCGGCGCGCACAGGCGGTTGAGCCGTGCGGCGAAGCTGGGGGTGAAGGTCGCCGGCATGTGCTGGACGATGACAGTCGGCGGGCAGTTCGCCGGAAAGCCCGACAGCAGTTCGATCAATGCCTCGACGCCGCCGGTCGACGCACCGATCGCGATCATCGCACCGGGTCGCGGCGTGTAGCTCGCGCGTTCCTGCACCGGCGGCGCGGTGCGGACCGCGGCAGGACGCGCCGCCGGCCGCGACGATGCCGCCGCGCGGACCAGTTCGGTCAGCTCCGACGTGCACGCCGGATCGGTTCCGGCCATCAGCCGCGTCTTGTCGAAACAGTCGAACGCGCCGCGTTCCAGCGCGGTCAGGCTGGCCTCCGCCCCTTGCGCGGTCAAGGTCGACAGCATCACCACCGGCGTCGGGCGCAGGCGCATTAGCCGTTCGAGGAAGTCGAGCCCGCTCATGCCCGGCATCTCGACGTCCAGCGTCACGACATCGGGGTCGAGCGCCTTGATCTGGGCGCGCGCCTCGTCGGCGCTGGCGGCGGTGCCGACGACCTCGATCGCCGGATCGGCCAGCAGCCGACGCCGGATGATCGCCTGCATCGCCATCGAATCATCGACGATGAGGGTGCGGACGCTCATGCGGCGATCTTCTGATAGGCGGTGCGGCCGATGCAGCGGAACTTGTCCTGTACCGCGCCGATCAACCGCTCCGAATGACCGATATAGAGCATCCCCCCAACCTCCAACCGCTCGCCGAGCCGCGCCAGCAGGCGTTCCTTGGTCGGCTCGTCGAAATAGATCATGACATTGCGACAGAAGATCGTGTCGAACCGCCCCTTCATCGGCCAGTCGCCGAGCAGGTTGAGCGGGCGAAACGCGATCGCGTCGCGAAGGACCGGATCGACGACCAGCTGGTCGCCGTCCCCCCCGGTCCACACGGAACGCAGCGACGCGGGTACGGTCCGCATCGTATCCTTCGAATAGCGACCCGCGCGTGCGGTGTTGAGCACGCTGGGCGACACGTCGGTCGCCAGCATGCGCAGATCGGTCTTCAGAAGTCGTTGGGCGGCGGCGCGGTCGTTGCCGAACATCGCCATCAGCCACGAATAGGGCTCTTCCCCGCTCGAACACGCCGCCGACCACAGCCGGACCCGGCCGCCCTTGGCCAGGCGGTCGGCGAGCGGCGGCCAGATCCGCTCCACGAAATCCTCGAAATGATGGTTTTCGCGAAAGAAGCTGGTGTGGTTCGTCGTCAGTGCGTCGATCGCCCGGCCGCGCTCTTCGGCATCGCGCCCGATATGCGCGACATAGTCGGCAAAGCTCGTCAGCCCGCACGCGCGGACGCGCGGCGCGATACGGCCATAGACCAGCTGCGCCTTGCCGTCGGGCAGCAGGATGCCGACCTCGTCATACACCAGTGCCGCGATGGCACGGTGGTCGCTCGCCTGGAATTCGAATTCCCGCGCGCGGCTGTCGGCAAGGGCGGCGGCCCGGGTCATGCGGCCAGCGCCGCCGACGGACGGTTGGCGAAACGGCCGCGCGTGGTAAGCGCATCGACATCGGCGATCAGCGCGACGCGCCCGTCGCCCAGGATCGTCGCCCCGGCCACGCCGTCGATCGCCTGATAATTGGCTTCCAGGCTCTTCACGACGACCTGCCGCTGATCCTGGATCGTGTCGACCAGCAGCGCGGCCTGGCCATGGTCGCCCTCGACCACGATCAGCACGGCGTCGGTCGGATTGCGCTCCGCGCCCTCGATGCCGAGATAGTCGGCGATGCGCAGTACGGGCACATAGGAGCCGCGCACGTCGAGCACCGTCCCGTCCGGCCCCAGCCGGCTGAGAGTCGTTTCGTCGGGCCGCAGGCTTTCGACAATATGGCCGAGCGGAATGACGAAAGTCTGCGCCCCCACCGTCACGATCATGCCGTCGAGCACCGCCAGCGTCAGCGGCAGGCTGAGCGAGAAGCTCGACCCGAAGCCTTCGCGCGACTGGATGCCGATGCGGCCGCCCAGCGCCTGGATGTTCTTGCGCACCACGTCCATGCCGACGCCGCGCCCCGACACGTTGGTGATCGCCGCCGCGGTCGAGAAACCGGGCGCGAAGATCAGGTTATCGATCTCTTCGTCGCTCAACACCGCGTCGGGCAGGATGATGCCCTTCTCGATCGCCTTGCCCTTGACCCGCGCCCGGTTGATCCCCTGCCCGTCATCGGCGACGGTGATGACGATGCGGCCCGACTGATGCGCGGCCGACAGGCGCACGACCCCTTCGGCCGGCTTGCCCGCCGCGACGCGGACGTCGGGCATTTCGAGGCCATGGTCGACCGCGTTACGGATCAGGTGGGTCAGCGGCTCGCCGATCCGCTCGACCACGGTCTTGTCGACCTCGGTCATCTCGCCATCGACCTCCAGGCGGACGCGCTTGCCGGTCTCGCCCTCCAGTTCGCGGACGATACGCGGGACGCGGCTGAACACCGTCTTCATCGGCTGCGCACGGATCGCCATCGTCGACTCCTGCAACTCGCGCGTCAGGTGCTCGAGGTCGCTCAGCTCCGAAATGCCGCCCATCTGGTTTTCCGCCAGACGCTGCGCCAGCATCGCCTGGGTAATCACCAGCTCGCCGACCAGGTTGACCAGCCGGTCGAGCTTGTCGAGATCGACGCGGATCGTCTGTGCCGCCGGCGCGGCGGGTGCGGACGGCGGGGCGGCGCGTGCCGCGGCCTTCGCCTCGACCGGCTCCTCCGCCACCGGCACAGGGGCCGGTGCGGGAGCCGGCGCAGGTGCGGGCGGCGGCGGTGCGGCGACCACCACTTCCTCGACCACCGCGACCGGTGCCGGCGTGGGTGCCGATTCAACCGAATCGAGCAGGTCGAACAGCGCATCGACGCTGTCCTCGGCCATCGCCGGTTCGGCATCGCCGCGGGTCAGCGCGATCGCGGTCGGATCGCCGAATTCGAACACCGCGCGGATATCGTCCTCGGCGACGCTGGCGGGCAGCGCCACGTCCCACGCCAGATAGGCGCATTCGGTATCCATCGTGTCGAGCGGGGGCAGCGCGGAACGGTCGCAGGCGGTGACCTTTCCGCCCAGCATCGTCAGTTCGCGCAGCAGCAGCAGCGGTTCGGCGCCATGTTCGAACCCCTTGGGCCCCGGCGTGTAGCGCAGGCGCCAGCCATTGGCCGCATCCGCCCCGTCCTCCGACTGGGCGACATCGCCCAGCATCGACATCAGGTCGTCGAAATCGTCGGAAATCTCGACCGCCGGGACCGCTTCGGCAACGGGTGCGGCCGCCTTGGGGGCGGCGCCGCCGCCCGCCGCCGCTTCCAGCCGTTCGAGCATCGCCGCGTCGGCCGGCGGCGTGTCGCCGTCGCGCGCCGCCGCGACATGGTCGGCCAGCATGTCGAACGCGCCGACCACCACGTCGAGCAGCGCGGGCGTCAATTCCAGCGTGCCGTTCCGGATCAGGTCGAGCAGCGTTTCATACTGGTGGGTATAGGCCTGCAACCGCTCGTGACCGAACGCCCCCGCCCCGCCCTTGATCGAATGGACGCAGCGGAAGACGCCGTTGATCGTCTCCGAATCGCGGTCGCCGTCGCGCAGCGCCGCGAAGTTGCTCTCCATCGCGGCGAGGCCTTCCTCGCACTCCTGGAAGAAGATTTGCTGGATTGCGTCGAGGTCCATGGGGTTCGCTCCCGATTCAGGCGGCGATGAGGGTGTCGAGGGCCGCCAGCGTCGCCATGTCGGCGAACACCGGGCTCGCGCCGACGATGCGGAAATCCTGGCCGGCTTCCTCGGCCGCGGCCTCGGCGGCGGCGAGGACCTGCAGACAGGCCTGCCCGATCCGCTCCACGGCCGATGCGTCGATCTGGATCGGCTGGCCGGTGCCGACCGCGTCGCGCAGCGTCTGGCGCAGCGGGGCGGCGGCGGGGGTGTCGAGCACGGCTGGAAGGGCGATGGTCATGGGATTTCCCGGGATAAGATGGTCGCTGGCGGTGGCGCGGATCAGAATTCGGTCCAGTCGTCATCGCTGACGACGGTCGCGACGGCGGCGCCACCGCCGGCCGCGGCGACCTTGCGACGGGGCGGCGGAGCGGTCATTTCGCGGCTGACCTGCGCCACGCGTGCCTGGAGGCGGTGGACGGCGCTCTGGGTCGGTGCAGACCGGACCGAAGCCGCCATCGACGCCGCACGGCCATGGGCGGCCAGCGTGAAGCGGTCGACCTGACGCGCCAGTTCCTGCGCCTCTTCGGCGAGGCTGCGGGCGGCGGCGGTGGCCTGTTCGACCATCGCTGCGTTCTGCTGCGTCACGCCGTCCATTTCATTGACCGCCGTGTTCACCTGCTGAAGGCCGGTGGCCTGCTGATCGGCGGAGGTCGCGATGGTGCCGACCAGCGTGCTGATCTCGCCGATGCGACCGATGATGCGTTGCAATGCCTTGCCGGTCTCGCTCACCAGCTCGACGCCGGTCGCGACCTGTTCGGACGATGCGTTGATCTTCGCCTTCACGTCCTTGGCGGCATCCGCCGAACGCTGGGCCAGTGCACGCACTTCGGACGCGACGACGGCAAAGCCCTTGCCAGCATCGCCCGCGCGGGCCGCTTCGACACCGGCGTTCAGCGCCAGCAGGTTGGTCTGGAATGCGATGCCGTCGATGACGGTGATGATGTCGCCGATCTCGGCCGAGGCGCGTTCGATGCCGTTCATCGCATCGACCGCGCGGCGCACGACGTCGCCCGATTGTTCGGCCTCGTCGCGGGTCTCGCTGACGACGGTATGGGCGCGGGTCGCCCCGGCGGCCGTCTCGCGCACCGTACCGGTGATCTGGTCCATCGCCGCGGCGGTCTGCTCCAGGCTCGCGGCCTGCTGCTCGGTCCGCTGCGACAGGTCGTCCGATGCCTGGCGAATGTCGTTGGCGCCGTTGTTGATGCCGTCGGTCGCCTGGCGCACCGCCGCCAGCACTTCCGACACCGCGTCCATCGCCGCGTTGAAATCGATGCGCAGGCGTTCGTAGTCGGCGGGGAAAGTATCGTGGATGCGATAGCTGACATCGCTGGCCGCCAGCCGCGACAGCCCCTCACCCAGCTGCGTGACGAGCAGTTGCTGGGCGAGCGTCGCATCCTTCACGACCTGGCCATTGGCGCGGAACACTTCCATCGCACGCGCCATCCGGCCGATGCAGTCGCGATAGTCGGTATGTTCGATCGGGCTGGTCAGGTCGCCCGCGGCAATCCCTTCCATCCGAACAACCGAATCGACATAGGGATCGCAGACCGCGCTACGGAACACCACCGACATCACGACGGTCAGAACGAGCGCCGCACCCGCCAGTCCGAGCAGGAGGGGCGTCGGCGCCATATCGGACAGTGCGGCCGCTGTCGTCGCGACCGGCACGGCCGCCAGCAGCGCGTAGACGCTGCCCATGATAAGAAACTTTTGCCGGATCGGGGCGTGCTTGCGGAACGAGGGCGTCATTCAATTGCTCCAAACGACCAGTGCGACGTCCCCCCCGGGCGGCATGTTCGCTTGCCTGCCGGTGTAGGGCAGCTCGTATAATTTCTGGTTAACGACGCTTTCGGGCGGTTTCCGCCGGCAAATCCGATCATGCCCGACAATCCTGCCAAATATCGGATACTGGATATTATCCAGCTATTCCATGATGTTATCCGATTTCCCGAATTGACAACGCTGGACAGATTGGTAGCGTTACCACGACCGGACATTCCGGCGACATGATGGGCGGGCCGAACCGCACCACGTTCAGGGGAGTTTTCGCATGAGAGGCCATCTTCTCGGCAATCTGGCGCGCAGCGCTTCGGGCATCGCGATCGCCGCGCTGCTCATCACGCCCGGCATCGCCGCCGCGCAGACCGACGATACCGCCGCCAATGCCCAGCCGGGTGCCACCGAAGGCGCCACCGGCAGCACCGTCCAGCAGACCGGACAGCACCCGGCGCAGGAAGGTGACGAAATCGTCGTCACCGGCATCCGCGCCTCGCTCAACCGCGCCATCGATATCAAGCGCAACTCGGCCGGCGTCGTCGACGCGATCAGCGCAGAGGATATCGGCAAGTTCCCCGACACCAACCTCGCCGAGTCGCTGCAGCGCATCACCGGCGTGTCGATCAATCGCGTGAACGGCGAAGGATCGCAGGTTTCGGTCCGCGGCTTCTCCGGCGGCTTCAACCTCGTCACGCTGAACGGACGCCAGTTGCCCGCGTCCAACGTCGACACCAGCGGTGCGGGCGATTTCGCCCGCGGCACCGGCCGCTCGTTCGACTTCCAGAACCTGGCCTCGGAAGGCGTATCGGCGCTGGAGGTGTACAAGACCGGCCGCGCGTCGATCCCTTCGGGTGGTATCGGCGCGGCGATCAACGTCGTCACCCGCAAGCCGCTGGAATCGCGCGAGGACGGCGTGACCGGATCGTTCGGCGCAAAGGCGCTGCACGACGTGAGCACGATGCAGGGCGAAGGCGCCCGCGTCCTTCCCGAAGTGTCGGGCCTGATGAGCTGGCGCAACGACGCCCGCACCTTCGGCCTGTCCGTGTTCGGCAGCTATCAGCGCCGCGACAGCACCTCGGCCCAGAGCGCACCCAATTATTTCACCGTGGTCCCGACCGCCGATGTGCTCAATCCCGCTGGCCCGTATGTCAACGGCCAGACCCAGATCGAGAACCGGCCGACCACGCCGTTCACGCTGATCCCCAACGACAGCCGCTACCAGTTCTCCGAAAACAAGCGCGAGCGTATCAACGGCCAGGCCGTGTTGCAGTTCGCGCCGACCGAAGGGCTGACCTTCACCGCCGACGCGCTGTTCGCGCAGAACCGGCTGGAGGAGCAGCGCAGCGAGCAGACCAACTGGTTCAACCGCCCGTTCGGCCGCATCGTCTTCAACGGCAACGACGTGATCGCCACGCCCGATTTCATCTCGGAATCGATCAACGGCGTGAAGGACCAGGGCTTCGAACAGCAGTTCCGCGCCACCAAGACGCAGCTTCAGTCCTATGGCCTGAACGGCAAGTGGCAGATGACCGACACGCTGTCGCTGAACCTCGATGGCTATCACGCCGTCTCGCGTTCCACCCCCGATGCGCCCAACGGCACCTCGGCCACATTGGTGTCGCTCGGCGCACCGGTGATCGACAGCCAGGCGATCGACTATAGCAGCGGCTTCCCCCGCGTGACGCAGACGATCAACGACCGCATCAACGGCAACGGCAACGGCGTGCTCGACATCGGCGATCTCGGCACGCAGATCGCCCGCACCAACGCCGCGACGCAGCGGCAGCGGATCAACGGCGGTCGCGCCGATCTCGGCTGGGATCTGGGCGGCGGCAGCCGCTTCGATTTCGGCGGTACGTACACCGATTCGGTCATGACCAGCGCGCGGGTGCAGACGCAGCAGCAGCTGGGCGACTGGGGCATCACCGATCCGGGCATCGTGCAGCGCCTCGCGTCGAACGTGGTCAAGACCTTCTGCCTCGACTGCAAGTTCGACCGCTTCAACACCGCCGACGTCAAGCGCACCGCCTTCCGCGGCAACGCCGTCGTGCTGAACGACATCTTCTCGAACTTCTACGCCGCCAACCCGATCAACACGACCGCCAATGATTACGACCGCGTCGGCGAAACCGTGTGGGGCGTGTACGGCCAGATCACGTGGAAGGGCGAGATTGCCAGCCGCACCGCCAACCTGCTGTTCGGCACGCGCTACGAAGAGACGAAGGTCCGCTCGACCGCGTTGCAGGCAACCCCGTCGGCGATCAAATGGGATGCCGACAACGACTTCTCGTCGGTGATCTCCAACTCGGTGTCGACCGTGTCGCAGCGGGGCAATTACCAGAATTTGCTGCCCGCGATCGACTTCAACATCGAGGTGTTCGACAATTTCGTCGCCCGCGCCTCGGCCAGCCGCACGCTCGCCCGGCCGGATTACGGCAACCTGTTCGCGTCGACCACCGCTGGTGCGCCGACCCGTCCAACGGCACTGGGTGGCCGTCCGACCGGCAACTCGGGCAATGCCGGGCTGCTGCCGCTGGTTTCCGACAATTTCGACCTGTCGGTGGAATGGTATTACAAGCCGTCGAGCTATGTCTCGGTCGGCTTCTTCGACAAGCGGGTGCGCAACTTCATCGGCACGGGCGTGTTCAACCGCACCCTGTTCGACCTGCGCGATCCGTCGTCGGGCGCCGCCGGCACCCGTTCGGGCATTGCCGCCGACCGGCTGCGCGCGCTCGCCGCCGACCTCAGCGACGTCAACCTGTTCACCTATACCGCGCTGCTCCAGCAAAATGGCGGCAACACGGCGCAGGCGGATGCGACGTTCCAGGCGAACCGCAACGCCGGCGGTGCGCTGAACCAGGGGTTCGTCGACTCGATCCTGCAGGCGGTCGACATTTACGGCAACACGCAGGACCCGCTCTACAATTTCGCGGTGTCGCAGCCGGTCAACAACCGCGACGGCCATATCTATGGCTTCGAGCTGGCCGGACAGCATTTCTTCGGCAATACCGGCTTCGGCGTGCAGGCGTCGTATACCAAGGTGTATGGCGACGTGAATGCCGACATCGCCGCCGACCCCAGCGTCAACGTGTTCGCGCTGACCGGTCTGGGCGACAGCGCCAACGGGTCGATCATCTACGACAAGAGCGGCCTGTCGGCGCGCGTGACGTACAACTGGCGCGACAAGTTCCTCGCCGCGACCAATCAGGGCGACAGCCGCAACCCGCTGTTCGTCGCGCCGTTCGGTACGCTCGACTTCAACATCAGCTACGACCTGAACGACCGCATGGCGCTGTCGATCGAGGGCGTGAACCTGACCAGCGAGCCGCTGGTGCAATATGGGCGCGATCGCAACGCGCTGGTGTTCGCACAGGAACTGAAGCCGCGCTTCCTGCTGGGCGCGCGCTACCGGTTCTGATGCCGGCCAAATGACTGGAAAGGCCAAATGATTGAAAAGGGGCGTCCTTTGCGAAGGATGCCCCTTTTCATCATGCCGCATTGCCCTACCCTGCCGCACGCTTAACGAAAGGTCCGCGTGTCGATGCCCCCCGTGCCCCTTAACAACGTCGATCATCACGACTTGACCGTCCTCGTCGCGCACGGCCAGGCGCATGGCGATGCGGTCAATCAGGCGCTGCTGTTCCCGAATGAATTCGAAGCGGCACAGCGCGATTATCCGATCCTGTTCCGCCGCGACGATCGCGGCGGCATCTATGCCGTGGCGCTGCTCGGCCTCGATCCCGACGACAATCTGTTCCTAGGCAGCGATGGCGGCTGGCACGCCAGCTACGTCCCCGCCGTCCGCCAGCGCGGGCCGTTCCTGCGCGACCGGGAAAGCGGCGCGGTGACGCTCGATCTCGACGATCCGCGCGTTTCGCGCGGCGGCGACGGCAATCCGCTCTATCTGCCGCAGGGCGGCACCGCCCCCTATCTCGCCCATGTCGAAACCGTGCTCGACGTGATCCACGAAGGGCAGCAGATCAATGCCCCGTTGTTCGCGGCATGGCAGGCGGCGGATCTGTTGCGCCCCACCACCATCGAACTCGATCTCGGCGACGGGCAGAGCTGTGCCATCACCGACATCCTCGTCGTCGCCGACGATGCGCTCGACGCGCTGACCGCCGAACAGGTCGCCACCCTCCACGCCAGCGGCGCGCTGCGCGCGGCGTTCATGGCCAGCGCCTCGCTCGACAATATTCCCCGGCTGATCGACCGGCGGCACCAGCGCCACGGCAACTGACCATGGTGCGCGCTGTCCGCAGCATCGATACCGCGCGCCCGGGCAACCTGTCGCTGCCGGAGCTGCTGGAAGCGAACGAGCCGGTCGTCCTGCGCGGCATTGCCTCGCACTGGCCGCTGGTCGCGGCGGGTCGGGCGGGTCCGGCGGCGACCATCGCCTATCTCAAGCAGTTCGACGGCGGGCGCCCCATCGTCGGCTATACCGGCGATCCGGCGATCGGCGGGCGCTTTTTCTACCGCGACGACGGGTCGGGGCTGAACTTCGACGCGGCGCGGGTCGGCTTGTCCGACTATCTCGACCGGATCGCCGCCCATCTCGACGATGCCGAACCGCCGGCCTTCTATATCGGGTCGACCGATCTCGACACCTATCTCCCCGGCCTGCGCCGCGACAACGATCTGGCCGTGCCGCCCCCGCCCCCCGGCCATGCCGCGCCGCTGGCGAGCATCTGGATCGGCAACCGCACCATCGCCGCGACCCATTACGACCTGTCGAACAACCTCGCCGTCTGCCTCGTCGGGCAACGCCGCTTCACCCTGTTCCCGCCCGATCAGGTCGCGAACCTCTATCCCGGCCCGCTGGAGCCGACGCCCGGCGGACAGGTGGTGAGCATGGTCGACCTGCGCACGCCCGACCTCGACCGCTACCCGCGCTTCGCCAAAGCGCTCGCCAATGCGCAGGTGGCCGAGCTCGAGCCGGGCGACGTCCTCTTCTACCCCGCCTTGTGGTGGCACAATGTCGAGGCGCTGGGACGCTTCAACGTCATGATAAACTATTGGTGGAACGACGCTCCCGCCTTCGCCGACAGCCCGATGACGACCTTGCTCCACGCGATGCTGTCCTTGCGGGAACGCCCGGCGGCCGAGCGGGCGGCGTGGGCTGCGATGTTCGACCATTACATCTGGAGCGGCGGCGACGATGCCCGCGACCACCTGCCCCCTGAAATGCAGGGCGACCTCGCCCCGCTCGACCCGACCGCCGCCCGACGGCTGCGCGCGAAACTGTTGCAAAGGCTGAACCGATGACGCGCAAACGGATCGTGATCGCTGGCGGCGGCACTGCCGGCTGGCTGGCGGCGGCGCTGCTGACGCGGCAGCTGGCCGGGCTGGTCGACGTCACGCTGGTCGAATCCGAAGCGATCGGCACGGTCGGCGTCGGCGAGGCGACCATCCCCACCATCCGCAGCTTCCATGCGCTATTGGGCCTCGACGAACGCGATTTCATGGCGGCGACCGGGGCGAACTTCAAACTGGGCATCGCCTTTGAAGGCTGGGCGCGCGCCGGCGACCGCTACATCCATTCGTTCGGCGAGGTCGGTCGGTCGACCTGGATGGGCGATTTCCAGCATTTCTGGCTGGAGGCGCGCGAACAGGGCGGGGCGGCGGACATCGGCGCCTATTGCCTCGAACACGAAGCCGCCGATGCCGGGCGCTTCCTCGGTGGTCCCGACACCCCGCTCAACTATGCCTATCATTTCGACGCCGGCCGTTACGCCGCCTATCTGCGCGAACGCAGCGAGGCGCAGGGCCTGACGCGGATCGAGGGCAGGATCGCCCGCGTCGAACGCGACAGCGACAGCGGCGACATCGCCGCGCTGGTGCTGGACGACGGGCAACATATTGCCGGAGACATGTTCCTCGACTGCACCGGCTTCCACGCCCTCCTGATCGAACAGACGCTGGGCGTGGGGTTCGAGGATTGGGGTCATTGGCTGCCCACCGACCGTGCGCTGGCGGTGCAGACCAGGGCAACCGGCCCGGCCGTTCCCTATACCCGCGCCATCGCCCATGACGCCGGCTGGCGCTGGCAGATCCCGCTGCAGCACCGTATCGGCAACGGCCTCGTCTACAGTTCGCGTCACCTTGGCGACGATGCCGCACGCGACCGGCTGATGGCCTCGGTCGAGGGGCAGGCGCTGATCGAACCGCGCCTGATCCGCTTCCGCACCGGGCGGCGGCTGGCGATGTGGGAACGCAATTGCGTCGCACTCAGCCTGTCGAGCGGGTTCGTCGAACCGCTCGAATCGACCAGCCTGCATCTGGTTATGATCGCGCTCACCCGGCTGGTACAGCTGCTGCCTTTCGGCCATCTAGGTGCCGCCGCCCGCAACCGCTTCAACGACCAAGCTCGGCGCGAGATCGAAGCGGTACGCGACTTCGTTCTGCTCCATTACCACCTCAACGAGCGCCCCGAACCCTTCTGGCGCGAACGGAAAGAAATTCCCCCACCCGATAGCCTCGCCGAGCGTATCGCGCTGTTCGCCGAAGGCGCGCATACCTATCAGTCGTCCGACGACCTGTTCCGCACCGGTTCGTGGACGCAGGTGATGCTGGGCCAGCGCCTGACGCCTGCCGCATGGCATCCGCTTGCCCGGGCGATGCCACCGGGCGAGCTGGGCACGGTGCTGCGCGGGCTACAGTCGAATATCGCCGCCACCGTCGCACGGCTGCCGACGCATCAGCAGTTTCTCGACAGCTATTGCCTCAGCCGGGAGTAGGCGCGGTTCAGTCGCCGGCGCGCCGATACGGATTGTAGATATGGGACAGCCAACCGGCCAGATGCTGCGGGACCGGTGCCACCGTACCGCGCGGGCGCCGGGCGGCGGCGATGTCGATCCGCCCCTTGTCGAACAGCAGGCCGGCGCGGCCGTCCCGCGTCCAGCGAACCCGCCCTTCGAGATGATGGAGCTGTCCCATCGTCACCAGCACCCGCCCGTCCGGCGGCAGCTGTACCGGATCGTCGATGCAGGCGCCGGCCTCCGACAGGTTGCGCACCCGGCATTCGACCACCTGATCGCGCAATTCGACACGCGCGGTCAGCAGCACGCTGTCCCGGCGCGGGCGCGGGGGGAACGGACCGGTCGACGAATCGCTCATGGGAGCGATGCTATCCGGCAGGCCGCTAATATCCGGTTAAATCGCGACACATTCGCGGAAATTGGTGCCCCTGGCCGGGCTCGAACCAGCACTCCTTTCGGAATCCGATTTTGAGTCGGACGCGTCTACCAATTTCACCACAGGGGCACGAAGGGCGCGTTAGCCGAAGCGACACGCCCTCGCAACCGTCATGAAAACACTTGGTCGATGTCCGCGCTGCCATAGGGGTCCTTGGGATCGGGCCCGAACCGGTTGGGACCGCGCGTGCCTTCGGTCACATAGAGCACGAACAGCCAGATCCACCCGATGATCGGCAGGAACACCAGCAGCATCCACCATGCCGACCGGTCGGTATCGTGCAACCGGCGAAAGGTGACGGTGAAGCTCGGGATCAGCAGCGCGAGGCTGGTAAGGCCGTTGATCGGACCGGTGCTGTCCCAATCGAAGCCCAGCACCCGGTCGACGATCGTCGTCGCGATGCCGACCAGGATCGAGAACAGCGTGAACATCCAATATTCCTGCCGACGCGAACGGCCACGCACTTCGAAATACCGCTTCAGCGGCAGGATCATCCACTCCATCGCAACGCTCCCTCATCGTTACAGCTACGCAATGTGTTGCAAGCGCGCCCGGACAACGCAATGGCTCAGTTCGTCGGTGCCCGCCGGCGATAGCTCAGCGCCTCCGCGACCTGCCCCCGACCGATCGTATCGGTCCCGGCCAGATCGGCGATCGTCCGGCTGACCCGCAGCACCCGGTGGAACCCCCGCGCCGACAGCCGCATCGCCTCCGCTGCCTGTGCCAGCAGCGCGCGTGCGGGAGCGTCCAGCGCGGCAGCACGCTCCAGCACCGCGCCGTCCGCTTCGGCGTTGGTACGAATGCCATCGGCGGCATAGCGTTCGCGCTGCACGCCACGCGCCGCCGCGACCCGCGCGGCGACCTCGGCCGATCCTTCGGCGGGTGGCGGCAGGACGAGGTCGGCGGCACTCACCGCCGCCATTTCGATGGCAAGGTCGATGCGATCCAGCAGCGGGCCGGACACCTTCGCCTGATAATCGGCGGCACAGCGCGGCGCCCGCGCACAGGCGAGCGCCGGATCGCCCAGATGGCCGCAGCGGCACGGGTTCATCGCCGCGATCAGCTGCACCCGCGCCGGAAAGGTGACATGCGCATTGGCCCGCGCCACGCTGACCTCGCCGGTCTCGAGCGGTTGCCTGAGCGAATCGAGCACCGCGCGCTGGAACTCGGGCAGCTCGTCGAGGAACAGCACGCCCAGATGCGCCATGCTGATCTCGCCCGGCTTCACGCGCAGCCCGCCACCGGTCAGCGCCGCCATCGATGCGGAATGATGCGGATGGCGAAAGGGGCGCACCCGCGTCATCCGCCCACCGGTCAGCGTGCCGGCGACCGACTGGACCATCGACACTTCCAGCGCCTCGGCGGCGTCGAGCGGCGGCAATATGCCGGGCAGGCAGGAGGCGAGCAGCGACTTGCCCGCTCCTGGCGGCCCGACCATCAGCAGGTTGTGATTCCCCGCCGCCGCGATCTCCAGCGCGCGCTTGGCCGTCTCCTGACCCTTCACCTGTTGCAGGTCGGTGCCGCTCCACCCGTCCTCGGCACCGCCCGGTTGCGGAGCCGACAGCATCTGCTCGCCCTTCAGATGGTTGAGCAGCGACAACAGGTCGGGCGCGGCGACCACCGACGTTCCGGCCCATGCCGCCTCCGCACCCTGCACCGCCGGACAGATCAGCGCCCGCCCCTCGCCGCTCGCGAGCATCGCCGCGAGCAGCACGCCCGGCGACCCGGCGATTCGCCCGTCGAGGCTCAGTTCGCCGACGATCAGATAGTCGGACAGCGTCTCGGCATCGACCACGCCCATCGCCGCCAGCAGCCCGAGCGCGATGGGAAGGTCGTAATGCGATCCTTCTTTGGGCAGGTCGGCGGGCGACAGGTTCACCGTGATCCGCTTGGGCGGCAGCGAGAGGCCGATCGCAGCGATCGCGGCGCGCACCCGTTCCCGGCTCTCGCCCACCGCCTTGTCGGCCAATCCGACGACGACGAAAGCCGGAACGCCGCTGGCCAGTTGCACCTGCACCTCGACCCGGCGCGCCTCCAGCCCGAGATATGCCGCCGTCGATACGATCGCGACCATGCTGCCCCTGTCCCCATTTCCCCTTGGGTCGTCCATAGCCGCTTTGCCGCCGTAAGGAACGGCCCGTCGTGACCGTCTTGCCAGCGCAACACACGGCTGGCATGGCGAGCTACGATGCAGATTGCGCTGGTGACCCTCGGTGTATTGCTGGTCCTGGTGACGCCGCTGGTCGCGGTGCTGCCGGGTCCGGCCGGCATCTTCACCTTTGCCGCCGGCACCGCGTTGATCTTGCGCAATTCGCGCTGGGCAAGGCACCGTTTCGCCCGCCGGTTGCGGCGGCATCCGCGGCTGCGGGCGCTCACCGACCGCGCGCTGCGCCGCGCCAGCGCCAAACGGCGCCGGATGCGGGCGGGTACGTAACGCTCGGCGTTGACTTGCGCGGCCTCCATGGCTAAGGGACCACCCACGCGGCCGCCGTCACTGGCGGCTTTTTACGTTCTGGCAGTTTTGAATACCCGGGGAATGAGTGATGAAGCGGACTTTTCAGCCGAGCAACCTGGTACGGGCCCGTCGTCACGGCTTCCGCTCGCGCATGGCGACGCCGGGCGGCCGCAATGTGATCCGCGCGCGTCGTGCCCGCGGCCGCAAGAAGCTGTCGGCCTAACCAAAATGCTTCGCCGCCGGGATTATCTGGCGGCGAATGCGGGACGCCGGGCCCCCATGCCCGGCTTCGTTCTGCTGGTGCGTAACCGCAAGGCGGACGAACTGGCCGATACGCCGCCTGGCGCGATGCGAATCGGCATTACCGTATCGAAGAAGGTCGGAAACGCCGTCGTCCGTAACCGGATGAAGCGGCGTTTTCGCGCGCTTGCCGCAGAGCTGCTGCCCGAGCACGGCATTGCCGGTGCCGATCACGTGCTGATCGGCCGGGCGAGCGGGATCGAACGCCCGTTCGACGATCTGAAAGCCGACCTTTCCAAGGCGTTGCGCAAGGTTCGCCGGTGACCGACGCAGGCGACCCCGACCGTCCGGGCATCGCCGCCCGCGCGCTGATGCTGGTCGCGCGCGCGTGGCAACTGGGTCCGTCGCTGATCCTGCCGCCGTCGTGTCGCTATCAACCCTCCTGTTCGGCCTATGCAATCACCGCCCTTGCCCGCTATGGCGCGATCAAGGGGGCGTGGCTGGCCGCCAAACGGATCGCGCGCTGTCACCCCTGGGGCGGGCACGGCCATGATCCGGTGCCCTGAGTCTGCGCCGTAAGGATTGTACGTGAAGAACGACCAGAAGAATTTCCTGCTGTTCGCGGTACTGGCTGCGCTGGTGCTGTTCGGCTGGCCGTACATCGCCAACCATTTCTTCCCGGCCGCCAATCCGCCGGTGACGAAGCTGGAGGACGGCAGAAGCAAGCCCGTCGCCAATCCCGCGACCGATCCTGCCGCCGATACCGCGAACGCGATTCGTGACCGGGCGGTGGTGCTTCGCGAAACCCCGCGCGTGCTGATCGAAACCCCGTCGGTGCGCGGATCGATCAACCTGCGCGGCGGGCGGATCGACGATCTGGTGCTCGTGCGGCACAAGGAAACCATCGCCAAGGATTCGCCCCCCGTCCGGCTGCTGTCGCCATCGGGTACCGCCGATGCCTATTTCGCGCAGTTCGGCTGGAGCGGCACCGGCATCACTCCGCCGCCGGCCGACGCGCTGTGGACCGCGTCGGGCGCGAAGCTCACCCCGACCACCCCCGTCACGCTCACGACGCAGGCGGGCAGCCAGCGCTATTTGATGCAGATTTCGGTCGACAACGACTATATGTTCACCGTGCGCCAGAGCATCGTGAACACCGGCGCGCAGCCGGTGCAGGTCGCGACCTATGGCCTGCTCAGCCGTCGCGGCTCGCCGGTCGACAAGGACACGATGACGATCCAGGTCGGCCCGATCTACGAAGCGGGCAACGGCGTGAAGTTCGACGTCGATTACAAGGATATCGACGCCGCCCCCACGACCTTCAACGCGAAGGGCGGCTGGCTGGGCTTCACCGACCATTACTGGATGACCGCGCTGATCCCGGATCAGAACGCGCAGCACGGCCTGTCGCTCAAGGGCGCCGACCAGCGCCATCAGGCCGACTATCGCTCGCCGACCCTCGCTACGCTCAACCCGGGCCAGGCGATGACGCAGAGTGCGCGCTTCTTTGCAGGGGCAAAGGAGAACAAGGTCCTCAACGCCTATGAGGAACAGGGCGTGCCCTATTTCTCGCGGTCGATCGACTGGGGCTGGTTCCGCGTCGTCGAGGAACCGATCTTCGTCTATCTCGACTGGCTGTTCCGCATGGTCGGCAATTTCGGCGTGGCGATCATCCTGCTGACGCTCACCATCCGCGGCCTGATGTTCCCGATCGCCCAGCGCCAGTTCGCGTCGATGGCGGCGATGCGCGCGATCCAGCCCAAGCTGAAGGTGCTGCAGGAACGCTACAAGGACGACAAGCCACGCCTCCAGCAGGAGATGATGGCGTTGTACAAGACGGAAAAGGTGAACCCGGTCGCCGGCTGCCTGCCGACGCTGATCCAGATTCCGATCTTCTACGCGCTGTACAAGGTGCTGTTGCTGACCATCGAAATGCGGCACCAGCCGTTTGTCGGCTGGATCAAGGATCTGTCGGCACCCGATCCGGCGACGATCCTGAACCTGTTCGGCTATCTCGACTTCACCCCGCCGCACTTCCTGGCGATCGGCATCGTGCCGGTGCTGCTCGGCATCTCGATGTACTTCCAGTTCAAGCTGAACCCGGCACCGATGGACGACATGCAGAAGCAGGTCTTCGGGCTGATGCCGTGGGTGCTGATGTTCATCATGGCGCCGTTCGCGGTCGGCCTGCAGGTCTACTGGATCACGTCGAACCTGCTGACCATCGCACAGCAGCAACTGCTCTATTCGCGGCATCCGGCGCTCAAGCAGGCGCCGGCCAAGTGAACGACCTGCCACCCCCGCCGCCGGGCGACGACCGCTTCGATCCAGACCAGATCGAAGCGGCGCGCAAGATCTTTGCGGGCCCGATCCAGTTCCTGAAATCGGCACCGTCGCTCGACCATCTGCCGTCGCCAGACGTGCCGGAGATCGCGTTCGCCGGCCGATCGAACGTCGGCAAGTCGTCGCTGCTCAACGCGCTGACCGGCCGCACTTCGCTCGCGCGCACCTCGGTTACGCCGGGGCGGACGCAGGAGCTGAACTTCTTCGACATCGGGCAGCCGCTGAAACTGCGGCTGGTCGACATGCCCGGATACGGGTTCGCCAAGGCGCCCAAGGACATGGTCCGCAAGTGGCGCTATCTGGTGAACGACTATCTGCGCGGGCGGCAGGTATTGAAGCGCACACTGGTCCTGATCGATTCGCGCCACGGCATCAAGGATGTCGATCGCGAAGTGTTCGAGATGCTGGACAAGGCGGCGACCAGCTACCGCATCGTCCTGACCAAGACCGACAAGATCAAGGCGACCGAGTTGGACGCCGTGTACGCGGCGGTGGGCGACGAGGTCCGCAAGCGTCCGGCCGCGCATCCCGACGTCATCTCGACGTCGAGTGAAAAAGGCATGGGCATCGCCGAACTGCGCGCGGCGGTGATCGAATCGATCGGGTGACCTACCGTCATTCCGGCGCAGGCCGGAATCCATGGATGGGGTAAGGTCGCGATAAACCGCGAACACCCGACACAATGGATCCCGGCCTGCGCCGGGATGACGGCAGAAATCATTTACCCCGACTTCGACACAAACAACCCCGCCCCCAGCGCCACCGCCCCGACCGACAACGCGCACGCCACGATCATCAGCAACCCGTCGCGCACCAGCAGCGCGATGCCGAACGCCATGATCGCCGCCATCGGCGCGGTGCTGGCGAAGGGCAGCAGTTCCAGCGGCGGCACGGTCAGGCACAGCAGCACTACCGCCACCCCGGCGACCTTGACCATCGGCCCCTTGGTCAGCGCCGGTAGCCGCCCGTGAAACCATTTGTCCATCCGCTTGGCGATCGGCCGCGTCTTGTCGGCGACCTTGACCAGCTTTTCGCCCTTCAGCCCACGATTGGCGAGGAAGCCCGGCAACCACAGATGCTTGCGGCCGAGGATCAACTGAACGGCAAGCAGGATCATCACCACCGCCATTGCCGTCGGCAAGCCGGGAATGCCGCCGACCGGCGAAATGTCGATCAGCGGAAAGATGATGAAGAACGGGCCATAGGCACGCTGGCCCAGCGCCTCCAGCATGTCGCCCAGCTTCGCTTTCTCGGCACCGGCCTGCTCGCCCAGTTCCTTCAACCGGTCAAGCACCTCGCCCACGCTATGCGGATCGCCGCCTTTTTCGTTTTCCGCCATGGATTTGCCAACGGATCGTTCCGCCCCCGGTTCCAATCGCTCGACACGGGCGCCGTCGCATGGCACCACCCGCGCCCATGCTGAAGCTCATCATCGGGAACAAGGCCTATTCCTCCTGGTCGCTGCGCGGCTGGCTGGCGGCCAAGCTGTCAGGCCTGCCGTTCGAGGAGGTCGTCGTGCCGCTCTACGACGCCGACTGGGACAAACGCCGCGAAGGCGACGAATTCGCGCCGTCGTCGGGCAAGGTGCCGATCCTGTGGGACGGCGACGACATCGTCGTGTGGGACAGCCTGGCGATCGTCGAATATCTCAACGAGAAATCGGGCGGCGACAAATTCTGGCCGGCCGACCCGGCGGCGCGCGCCATGGCCCGGTCGATGGCCGCCGAAATGCATTCGGGCTTCGCGCCGCTACGCCGCAAGCACAGCATGAACGTCCGCCAGGTCTATGATCCGACCCAACCCGACGACGACGTCGCCGCCGACCTTTCGCGCATCTACGAGCTATGGGCACAGGCCCGCGCCCGCTTCGGCCAGGGTGGCGACTATCTGTTCGGCGAATTCGGCGCGGCCGACATCATGTTCGCGCCGGTCGCGACGCGGATCGTCACCTATTCGCTGCCCTGCCCGCGCTTCGCGATGGGCTATATCATCACCCTGTTGCAGCACCCATGGATGCAGGACTGGATCGCCAGCGCCCAGGAAGAAGACTGGGTCCTCGAACAGTACGAACAGCCGGTGAAATAAGCTCCTCCCCGGCACGGGGAGGATTTTCAGGCCAGAAACCCCGCGATCGCGTCGCCCAGTTCCTTCTTCACCACCGCGCTCATGTGGTTGCCGGGTGTCTCGATCAGCCGCGCATCGGGCAACAAGTTGGCCAGCGCGGCGTGGCTGCCATTATCGTCGTCCTCCTCGCCCGCCAGCACCAGCACCGGCTGCCGAATACCGGCCAGTTCCTCGCGCGAGGTGTCGACGAACGTTTCGAGGATGCCGAGCAGCGCCACCGGATCGCCTCCGGTGGTCTTCAGGAACGCCTCCGCCATCCATTCCGGCGACCCGCGCTCGAAGCTGCCGAGATTGGTCAGGATGCGCCGGAAATGCGCCGCGCGCCGCCCGGTGTCGAGCAACCCTTCCAGCCCCATGCCGCTCAGCACCAGCCTGCCCGGCGTCGCGCCCATCGTTACCATCCGCACCGCCGTCCGCGCGCCGAGCGAATAGCCGCCCAGGTCATAGTCGGTCAGCCCGAGATGCGCGATCAGCGCCATGCCGTCCTTCGCCAGCGCATCGGGCGGATAGGCGGCGGCGTCGTGCGGCCGGGCGCTCGCCCCATGCGCGCGCAGATCGGGCATGATGACCCGTCGACCGAGCGCCGCGACCTTCGCCGCATGGCCGTACTTGATCCAGTTGGTCTGCGCGTCGCTGAAATAGCCGTGGATCAGCACGACCGGCCGCCCCTCACCTATTTCGGCCCAGGCGATCTCGACCCCGTCGAAGCTCGCGAAACGATGGGTGGTGACAGGGGGCTGGGTCACGATCATGCAGTCCTTGGCCGGAATTTCGCGAAGGGCTATGCGCGGACCGATCCCGCCTGTCGAGCCGGGCGTCGCGCATTTGCCGCTTCACCAGCGCGTGAAACCAAGTTAGTATCCCAAGCAACAAAAGAACAAGCGGAAGAGGATGCCGGCCAGCCCGGAGACCACCGCCATCAATCCCGCCCTGCCCCATAACGGCGTACCGCACAGCCGATCCGAAGATGTCTATGCGATCATCGTCGGCTGCGTGATGATCGCGCTGGGCCTCGCCATGCTGCGCGCCGCCGGACTGGTGACCGGCGGCATCGCCGGGGTGGCGTTGCTGGTGTCCTATCTCGTGCCGCTGCCGACCGGCGTGCTGTTCACGCTGATCAACATTCCCTTCTTCCTGTTCGCGCGCGCGGCGATGGGGTCGCGCTTCATGTGGCGCACCATCGCGGTCAATGGCGGCATCGCGCTGTTTTCGACGATGGCGCGCTACGGCTTTCGCATCGTCGAGGCGCATCCGGCCTTCGCCGCGGTCGCGGGCGGTACGGTGATCGGCATGGGCATCCTCGCGCTGGCGCGGCACGATGCCGGCGTCGGCGGGACCGGCGTGGTGACGCTGTGGCTGCAACGCACGCGCGGGTGGAATGCGGGGCGGACGCAGATCGCGATCGACCTCGCCATCCTTGCCGCGTCCTTCGCGGTCGTCGCCCCGGTACAGGTCGCCTGGTCGGCGCTCAGCGCGGCGGCGATCAGCGGCATCCTGATCGCGTGGCACCGGCCGGGACGCTACACCGGCTATTGACGGGTCAGGCGGCGATGGCCGTCAGCTGATCGTTCTCACGCAACATGGCCGATGCGCGTTCGGTGGCGTGGCGGATATCCTCGGCCAGCGACTTCACCTCGCGCGCGACCACGGCAAAGCCGCTCCCCGCCTCACCCGCGCGCGCCGCCTCGATCGCGGCGTTCAACGCGACCAGCCGCGTCTGCGCGGTGATATCGCCGATCGAGGTGACGATCGCCGCCAGTTGCGTCATCAGCAGCCGCAGCGCCTCCGCCTGCTGCTCCAGCCGCGCCTGAAACCGCTGCCCCTCGTCGAAGCGTGCCTGCACTTCGCGTTCCAGCAGCACCTGCCGCGTCAGGTCGGTCGCGATCTTGACGATCGAGGTCGGTTGGCCGCGACCGTCGAGGATCGGGTTGTAGGTCGCCTGCAACCACACATCATGGCCCTGCCGGTCGATCCGCCGGTACAATCCGCTGTCGAACGCGCCCTCGCCCAGCTTGTGCCAGAATTGCGCATAATGCGCGGAAACGCCATCTTCCGTCCGACAGAAAATCCGGTGATGCCGGCCGCGTATCTCCGGCAGGCCATATCCCATGACGTCGAGGAACAGATCGTTGGCCCACAGGACGGTGCCGTCCAGCCCGAAATGGACCACCGCCTGCGACCGGCAGATCGCCTCCCACGCACCGTGATACAGCGCGCTATCCTGGATGAACTGCGTGTCCATGCACACATCATGCGCGCATAGCGTTAAGGACGACTTAGGAAATCGGAACGGCTTCCGAAAAACAACGGTACGTCAGGTACGTAGCGCGCCGCGGCCGCCGCGGAAGCCGCGCCCGGTCAATCCTTCTTCAGGTGCCGGCGACCCAGCAGCTCCGCGATCTGCACCGCGTTCAGCGCGGCGCCCTTGCGCAGATTGTCGCTGACGCACCACAGGGCCAGGCCGTTCTCGACGGTCGAATCCTCGCGCACGCGGCTGACATAGGTCGCGAAGTCGCCGACGCATTCGATCGGAGTTGCGTATCCGCCGTCCTCACGCTTGTCGACCAGCATGATGCCGGGCGCCTCGCGCAGGATCTTCTGCGCATCCTCGGCCGACAGCTCGTTTTCCAGCTCGATATTGATCGCTTCCGAATGGCCGACGAACACGGGAACGCGAACGCAGGTCGCGGTCACCTTGATCTTGGGATCGAGGATCTTCTTGGTCTCGACCACCATCTTCCACTCTTCCTTGGTCGACCCGTCGTCGAGGAAGCTGTCGATGTGCGGGATCACGTTGAACGCGATCTGCTTGGTGAACTTCTTGGGCTCTGCCGAGTCACCGACGAAGATGTTGCGGCTCTGTTCGAACAGCTCGTCCATCCCCGCCTTGCCCGCGCCCGACACCGACTGGTAGGTCGCGACGACGACGCGCTTGATCGTGGCGGCATCGTGCAGCGGCTTCAATGCCACGACCATCTGCGCGGTCGAGCAATTGGGGTTGGCGATGATGTTGCGCGTCTTGTACCCGTCGATCGCCTCCGGGTTCACTTCCGGCACGATCAGCGGAACGTCGGGGTCCATGCGGTACAGCGACGAATTGTCGATCACCGTGCAGCCGGCGGCGGCGAACTTGGGCGCATAGACCTTGGTCGCCTCGCTGCCGATCGCGAACAGCGCCATGTCCCATCCGGTCGGATCGAAATGCTCGATATTCTGGATCTTGTACTGCTTACCGGTCTCGCCGAAATCGGCCATGTCGCCGGCCGAGCGCGACGATGCCAGCACCGCCAGATCGTCGATCGGAAACTCGCGCTCCGCCAGGATGTTTAGCATTTCGCGCCCGACATTGCCGGTCGCGCCCGCGACGACTACCCGATACCCCACTTGCATACTCCGCGTTCTTAACTTGCGCGAACGCATAGTCGCCTTGCAAGAAAAGTCCAGCGGTTCGCGGATCACGGTCAGCTCCTGCGCCGCTCTTGCCTGGGGATCGGTGGCGCGTGCATGATCCCGGCCGGAGCGGAGGACAAGGCTGAATGCAACACCCAAGGCGTTTTATCTCAGCGACATTCCGGCGGTCATGCGGCGCGAGCAATGGCCGATTGGCGCAGCATTGATGGATCGCTGGTTCGCAGCGAAGGCCTGGGCCATGCCGACAGCCGTCAAGCGCGGCCAGCAACCAGCGCCGCCGCGTGCCGTCGATACCACCACCGTCACGATGGCATGGGCAATGGCGGTGCCGCGCTTCGCCGCTGCCCAACGCCGGCTGCTGGCAACATGGTCGCGTGGTGAGCGGCTCGGTCCCAGTCCGGGCGAAGTCGTGCGCAGGTCCTGCGGTGGATGCGCATCTACCGTGTCGCCGGTGATCGCTCGTTCCGCTTCGGCGACCTGAGACGGCGGGTCCCGGTCATCGACATGGACTGCGCGATCAACCGCGAGGTGGTCGACAGCGCCTGGTATGGCGCCGCCGACGATTTCTACGCCGCGTTCGGCAGCGCGCTGGTACGGCTGGCAGTCAGCGGCATGGTCGAACCCGTATCCGGCGGCTAGCGGGTGAGCATCGATCAGGTCGGTACCTACCTGCGTGACTCTTACGATTTCAACGGCAACCAGCCGCTGGGCAGCTGGGGTCCGGGCGGCCTTTTGCGCGTCGCGCTACTCGCACCGGCCATCGAAGTAGAGGTCCGCAAGCAACCCTCCTCTTTCCGACAGGGGTTTGCCTGTTTCCCGGTCAGCAACGACCCGTTCCGGCAATATCGTGGCGTTACGGACATGGGCGGGGACTTCATGATCTATTCGGACATACGCGGGCAGCGACTGGCCCAGCCCGTCACCGTCATGGTGCCACGATGAGCCGGCGGCCGTGGCGTGCGCCGGTAGTCGCGATCGCCTTCGTTGCGGGCACCGCAGTCGGCGCGACTGCCGGACTGCATTGGGCGACGCCGGGTGCCCTGATCGACATCGAAACCTCACCCGACCAGAAAGAACGGGTCGAGCTCTATCGCCCGGATCGCTGGCAGCAGCTGACGGGCCACAATGCAAACGACTATGCCATCGCCCGCCTGTCCTCGACCGCCGACGGCACGATCCTCGCCACCAGTCCGCCCTTCTACCTCGACGGATCGGGCGCGACGCGGTGGTCGCCCCGCGCGGTCGAGATCGGCGTCGCCGCCCGGTACGACCGGGCGACGGGCCGATGGTCGGTGCAATAGCTTACGGCTTGTCCTTCACCTGCCGGTTCAGGAAGTTCAGGATCGTCTTCCACAGATGCTCGCTCACCCCCGGTCCGCCGACGCGGTGGGTCTGCCCCGGATAGAGCATCAGTTCGAACGGTGTCGCCGATTTCTGCATCGCCGCCATCATCGCGGTCGAATGTTCCAGCACGACGTTATCGTCGGCCATGCCGTGGATCAGCAGCATCGGATCGCTGATCTTCGCCGCGTCCGCCACCGTCGCCGACGTGGCATAGGCTTCGGGCACCGTGCGGGGATCGCCCATATAGCGCTCGGTATAATGGGTGTCGTACAGTTCCCAGCGCGACACCGGCGCGCCCGCCACGCCCGCCGCGAACACGCCCGGCGCCTTTTCCAGCATCTTGAGCGTCATATAGCCGCCATAGGACCAGCCATAGGTCGCGATCTTGTCCGGCGCGACGAAGGGCAAGGTCTTGAGATAATTCGCGCCGGCAATCTGGTCGTCGACCTCGACCGATCCCATCGCGCGATAAATCTGGTTCTCGAACGCCTTGCCGCGTTCGGGCGATCCGCGATTATCGATCTCGAACCAGATCCACCCCTGATCGACCAGATATTGGCGCAGCGCCCCGCCCCATGCGCGGCGCACGACCTGGCTGCCCGGCCCGCCATAATGCGAGAAGAACACCGGATAGCGCTTGCCCGGCTCCAGCTTGGGCGTGATCATGTTCCAGTGCAGCACCGACCCGTCGGCCGCCTTGATCTCCCCGAACTGCGTCGGGCGATGGCTGGCGACATAGGGCGCGTAGGGGTGATCGCCGCTCAGCGCATTCTCGTTGATCCACGCGATCCGCTTGGCCGACGTATCCGCCAGATAGGTCTGCGCCGGCTGGTCGGGGTTGGAGCGGGTGACGATCAGCCGCGCCGCCTTCCCGTCCATCGACGCGCCGTAGGACCAGCCCGCCTCGGTCATCCGCGTGACCGCGCCGGGCTTGGACAGGTCGACGCGGTATAGCTGCCGCTCCAGCACATCGTCCTTGTTGGCGAGGAAATAGACGCGCCCCTTCGCCTCGTCGACGCCCGCCAGATCTGCGACCATCCATTTGCCGCTGGTCAGCTGCGTCCACTTGCCTGCCTGCCAGCGGTACAGATGGCCGTACCCGTCGCGCTCCGACCACCAGATGAGACTCCCGTCCTTCATCATGTGATAGGCATCGGACAGGTTGATCCAGCTCTTCGGTCCCGATTCTTCGGTGAACAGCACGGTCGAGCGACCGGTTGTCGGATCGACCTTCAGCATGTCGAGCCTGGTCTGCGCCCGGTCCTGCCGCTGGACCAGCAGCGCCTTGCCATCCGGCGTCCAGTCGACCCGCGCCAGATAGATGTCGGGATCGGGGCCCAGGTCAACCTTCACCCGGCCCGACCCGTCCGGCTTCATCACATACAGGTCGACCAGCACGTTGGGCGTGCCCGCCTTCGGGTAACGCTGCTGATAGATGCTCGTCCCCTCGGCACCGATCGCCGAGCGGGTGACGATGCCGACCGGCGCCTCGTCGAAGCGCTGCACCGCGACCAGCCGGTCGCCCGGCGACCACCAATAGCCGGTACGCCGTCCCATTTCTTCCTGCGCGACGAACTCCGCCTCGCCGAAATGGACATTATCCTTGCCTTCGGTGGTGAGCGCGGTTTCCTTGCCGGTCTTCAGGTCCAGCGCCACCAGGTTCTGGTCGCGTACGAAGCTGACATAGTTGCCCTCCGGGCTGACCACCGGGTTCAGCTCGCCGCTCTCGCTGTTGGTCAGCCGGCGGACCTGGCCGTCGATCGTCGCGAGATAGAGGTCGCCGTCCAGCGGCACGAGGATCGACTTGCCATCGGGCGCCCAGTCATAGGCCAGGATGCCGCGCTTGCCGGTCAGCGAGCGGTCGCGCTCGCGCTGCATCTTTTCCGCTTCGGACAGCGCCGCACCGGTGCCGACCTTCTTGGAATCGACCAGCATCCGCCATTCGCGGGTGGTCGTGTCCATCGCCCACAGATCGAACCGCTCGCGCTCGTCCGCCCGATTGCGCAGCAGCGTGACGTACTTGCCGTCCGGCGACAGCTTCAAATTCTGCGGCTGGCTGCCGTTCAGGTCGGGGCTGGCGAACACCCGCTCCAGAGTCAGCTCGCCGGCCCTTGCCGGATTGCCGGCGGCCGCTGGCTGGGCCGGTTCACTCGCCATCCCGGCCGTTCCCATTGCCAGCAACGCTGCGCCCATCAACCATTTTACCATAGTGCCCCGTATCCTTGCCCGGCACGTCCGCGCCGGTCGTATCGGTTGTTATCGCTTGGGGGACGGCGGAGGTAAATGGCTGAATTAGGCGGGTCGCGGACCGGTCCTACCAATGCCGTACCCCCGCGCAGGCGGGGGTCCAGGGTCACAGGCGCGGGCCGTGGTCAGCTTGGCTCCGGATTCCCGCCTGCGCGGGAATGACGGAACGCCCTACATCGTCTCGCCGGGATCGACGCCCCACAGCCGCGACTGTTCGACATAGCCCCCGCGCCCCTTCACATCGAAGAAGCACCATGCGCCATTGCATCGCGACAACCGCCCGACGACCCCCGGCGCGGCGCGCCACACCACCGCCGCCCCCGCCTGCGGCGACGCGCGCAGTTCGACCACCTCGCGCCCGACAAAGCCGGTGCGCCGGTCGCTCAGCAGCCCGACCTGCAACCATCCACGCGTGCCGTCCGGGTCCTCGACCCGGCGCCAGTCCTGATAGATGTCGAGCACCTTGATCGGCATGTCGGCGCGGCGATAGACCCACTGGGTCGGATAATTCTTGCCCGGCCCGCTGCGCATCCGCGCCTCGCCCGCGGCGATCGACGCATAATAGGGCGTCTTGCGGCGCTGCGCATCGGCCGCTCCCGTCGCAACCACCGTCAGCACCGCCGCCACCGCGATCGATCGCCCGCCCAAGCGCATGATATTGTCCCCGAATGTCTGTCGCTTGCCTGTATCGGCAAGCAGCCCCCCGCGGCAAGCCGTTGACGCCGCCCGCCCCCTTCGCCAATCCGTATGACATGGCCGCAGCATCCCCCCCGCCCCGCACCCCCCGAGTCCAGGTGACGCGGCGGTTGCCGGCGGCGACGGAGGGGCGGATGGCGACGCTGTTCGACACGGTGTTCAGCCCCGACGACCATGCCCTTTCCCGCGACGAACTGGCCGCCGCGATGGCGGACTGCGACGTGCTGGTCCCCGCCGTCACCGACGTCATCGACGCCGAGCTGATCGCCGCCGCGCCCGATCGCCTGCGCCTGATCGCCAATTACGGCGCGGGCGTGAACCATATCGACCTGAAGGCGGCCCACGCCCGCCGCATCCTAGTCACCAACACCCCCGGCGTCCTGACCGAGGATACCGCCGACATGGTGATGGCGCTCATCCTCGCCGTGCCGCGCCGGCTGGCCGAAGGGGAAAAGCTGGTCCGCTCGGGCGAATGGAAGGGCTGGAGCCCCAGCGGCATGCTCGGCCACCGCATCGGCGGCAAGGCGCTGGGCATCGTCGGCATGGGCCGCATCGGCCAGGCCGTCGCACGCCGCGCCCGTGCCTTCGGCCTGTCGATCCATTACCACAACCGCCACCGCCTGCCCGAAACGGTCGAGGCCGAACTCGGCGCCACCTGGCATGCCGACCTCGACGAGATGCTGGGCGTCATCGACCTGCTGACGATCCACACCCCGCGCAATGCAGACAGCGAAAACCTGCTCAACGAGAACCGCATCGCCCGGCTGCGCCGCCACGTCTATCTGATCAACGCCTCGCGCGGCGGCATCGTCGACGAAGAGGCGCTGGTCGATGCCCTCGAACGCGGACGCCTCGCCGGCGCGGGCCTCGACGTCTGGGCGCACGAACCCGCCATCGACCCCCGTCTGCTGGCGCTGCCCAATGTCGTGATGACCCCGCACATGGGATCGGCCACGCTGGAGGGCCGCGTGGCGATGGGGGAAAAGGTGATCACCAACATCCGCGTCTGGGCGGACGGCCACCGCCCGCCGGATCAGGTGCTGGACGGGTTGCGGTAGGATCATTGGGGACAGGCGATGCGGTGGAGATCGATTGCCTCAGGACTGATCCCGATCGTCGCGCCGACCGGCGGAACCGTCGCCATGCCGGCCGCGCAACAAGCCGAAGCGGACAAGCCGATCGTCTGCCCACTATCCGCGCCCTATCGCACCGACAATGCCTTCGCCCGCATCCTGCGCCACGAAATCCCCGCCTCGATCATCGCCGAAAACGCGCGCGTGATGGCGATCGTCCCGATCGACTGGAAACGTCCGGGCCATGCGCTGGTGATCCCCAAGGCGCCGGTCCGCAACCTCTACGAGCTGAGCGACCGCGACATGCTGGCCGTCATGCGGATGGCCAAACGCGTGGCGACCGCGCAGCAGCGTGCGCTGGGCAGCACCGGGTTCGCGGTGCAGCAGAACAATGCCGTCAGCCAGCATGTCTGCCACTTTCACCTGCACGTCATCCCGAACACAGCCCCGGACCCCAGAAGCAACCCGACCCGCGCCGAAATGGACGCCATCGCCCGGCGTTTGAAGGCTGCCCTTCCGCCCGGATGACCGGCCGCTACTCGTCCTCCACGAACCGGCGCTTCGGAAAGGCGGCGCTCCCGTCGTCCACGACCTGCCGAAAGCGCATTGCCAGCCGTCTTTCCGCAACGGGAAGGTCGCGAAAATCGATCGGGATGCGCGCGACTTGCTGCAACCGCCCGTCATACAGATCGATATGCGCCACCGGAAACACGCCCAGGACGAACACCGTCCGGCCAAAGCCTTCGACGTTCCGCAGGTCGATCGTCCGCTCTCGGTACAGCCGGTTCATGCGGATGACGTCGCCATCCAGCGTCCAGCTGAAATCCTGGATCGCGAACCCACCGATTACGAAGCCGAGAATGACCAGTCCGATCGCCAGCCCGGACCAGATTTCAGCCGCGGGCAATGTCGCCCAGTGCCGCACCATCGCCTCTACCAGCGCGATCAGTGCCGCCGATCCGGCCAGAATGATGAACCAGCTCAGCAGGCGCTTGGGCCATCCGGTTCGGAACACGAGCTTCTCTGCCATCGCACCTCGTCCGGCATCTCAGCGGGAAAGCCGACGATAGGACGGCCGTCCTGCGCGATCCAGTCGGTGCAGCCACCCAAAAGCCCGATTCATCCTCCTGGGAGCAGGCGTCCCGCCAATGAGCGCCGGGACTTCTTTGCGGTAGCACAGCAAGAGTAGCTTCAGACCCCAGCCTCCGAGAGGGTGACACGTCGCTGCCGGGAAACCGGACCATCCTCCGGACGGAGCGAGCGCTTTCCTACAGCGACCTTCGCTGCCAATCTGCCCGATGGCCCGGTTGCGGGACGTGCTCTTCGACGGCACCGCTCCATACGCCACGCAAACAGCGCACGAGTGTGAACTTAGTGAACTTGGGAAAAAATATTCAGCCCTTCAAGCTACTCAGCCATTCGGCAATCATCGCCTGCCCCGCGCGCACCGCCGCCGGTCCCAGCGTGCGATATTCTTCGGTCAGGACGCCGCGATGCGTCGGGCAGTCGAGATAGTCGAGCCACGCTTCGAACCGCGCATCCTCGCCCATCTCAGCATGGAATTGGAGTGCCAGCAGGTTGCGCCCCCGCCGGAACCCCTGCCGATAACGCGGCGTCGTCGCCAGCAATTCGGTCCCTTCCGGCAGGTCGAACGTATCGCCATGCCAGTGCAGCACCGGCACCCCGGCGACATGGGCCAGCGGCGACTCCACCCCCGGCGCCAGGTCGATGGGCGCAAAGCCGATCTCGCACCCGGTCCCCCGGGAAACGGGCGATCCCAGCGCCGCCGCCATCATCTGCGCGCCGAGACAGATGCCCAGCGTCGGCCGGTCCGCCGCCAGCCGCCGTGACAATGCGGCGATCTCGCCCGGTATCCACGGGTGCTCGGCGACGTCATACACCCCCATCGGCCCGCCCATCACGATCAGCAGGTCGGGCCGGGTCAGGTCGGCGGTGGCGAAGCTCGGGTCGGTGACGTCGATCCGGTCGATGACATATCCCGCCGCCTCCACCGGCGCGCGGTATCCGGCGCAGCCTTCATAGGGGACGTGGCGGACGATCAGCGCGGACTTCATGGGCACAATCTATCCTGCGCAAGCTGAATGGCACCTGCAATGTTTCTTTGTGTTGCAGTGGTGACGCTTGGGAACCCCGGCCGCCCGAAAATCATTGCCCGGGCATCGCGTAAACAGGAGTAACCCGATGAAGAAGCTCGCAACCATCGCCCTCGCCCTCGCCGCCGGCAGTTCGCTGGCCGCCTGCTCGACCCTGCGCGGCGGCGCGATCGGCGCAGCGGGCGGCGCCGGCATCGCCGCAGCGACCGGCGGCAATGTCGAGAAGGGCGCGGCGGTCGGTGGCGTCGGCGGTGCGGTGGTCGGCACCGTCGCCGACGACTGATATGGAAAGGCCGGGGTAGCGCCTTCGCTACCCCGGCCCGTTACCTTTGCGCCATGCCGGCAGGGATCGCCGATCAATCCCCGGTCAGGATACGGTCGACCAGCTGCTTCACGCTCGGCACGAACCCGTTCGAATAGAAGGGATCGCGCTTGAAATTGTATGCGGCGTGTCCCGCGAACATCAGATTCTGGTCGGTCGGGCCGCCATGGGCGATGTCCTGCAACGTCTTCTGGATGCAGAAGCTGCGCGGATCGGCCAGCCGCCCGGTCGAGTTCGTCTCGCTATCGGCCCAGCTCGAAAAGCTGCACTGCGACAGGCAGCCCATGCAGTCCGCCTGATCCTTCCGGATGATGCCCTTTTCTTCGGGCGTCACGAACACCAAAGTATTGTCCGGCGTCTTCAGCGCGTCGGTGAAGCCCATGCCGAACCATTCGCGCGCGCGCAGCAGGTCGCCCTGCGTCACCCAGAAATTCTTGCCCTTCACCCCGACGTCGAGCTGGAAGACATGGTCGCCCGCCTCCTGCGTCGAGAAAGCGATCTGCCGCTCGGACCGGGCCTCGAGGTTGCGCAGGAACGGGTTGCGCACCGCCGACGAATAGAAACCGGTCGGGCTGAACCGGTGCAGCAGCACCTCGCCCTCCTCGATCTCCATCAGCTTCGCCTTCCATTCGGGCGGGATCGGGCTTTCCTGCGTCAACAGCGGCCGGGTGCCGAACTGGAACGCGATCTTGCCGAGCTCGGGATTGTCGATCCAGTCGTTCCAGTCGCGCAGATACCACACGCCGCCGGCCATCACGATCGGCACGTCGTCCGAGATGCCGCCCTCGCGCATCGTCGCGCGCAGGTCGCGGACGCGGGGGTACGGGTCCTGCGGCTCCAGCGGGTTCTCGGCATTCGACAGGCCGTTATGCCCGCCGGCCAGCCACGGATCCTCATAGACGACCGCCGCCAGCCATTCCGACGCCTTGGAATAGGCGCGCTTCCACAGCGCGCGGAACGCCCGGCCCGACGACACGATCGGCAGATAGCTGACGCCGTAGGACGCGGTGATCTCCGACAGCTTGTACGGCATGCCCGCGCCGCAGGTCACGCCCGACACCAGCCCACGCGTCCGCTCCAGCACGCCATGCAGGATGCGCTGGGCACCGCCCATTTCCCACAGCACGTTGATGTTGATCGCGCCCTTGCCGCCGGCGATCTCCCACGCGCGCCGCACCTGCTGCACCGCGCCCTCGATCGCATATTCGATCAGTTCCTCATGGCGTTCGCGGCGGGTCAGCGCCTTGTACACCTGGGGCACGATCTTGCCCTCGGCGTCATAGCTGTCGGCATTGACCGCCGAGACGGTGCCGATGCCGCCCGCCGCCGCCCAGGCGCCAGCCGATGCGTGATTGGTCGCGGCAACGCCCTTGCCCCCTTCGATCAGCGGCCAGACTTCGCGGCCGTTATAGACGATGGGCGACAGACCTTTGAACAACGCGACCTCCAACGGGAACTTCGTTGCGGCACGCATCGCGCCACCGCATCCGGCCGTCATTACTGCCAGCAGCGCCCGATGGCGAGCAAATTGCGTGGCGTCGATCGGCCGGCACGTTATCGTGCGATATGCGCGCCCGTCTCCTGCTCCTGGCCTTTGCCTTCCCCGCCGCCAGTTGCGCCGCTCCGCCGGGCCGTGAGCAGGTGCTGATGGAGGAGATCGAGCGAACGATCAGCCTGCCGGACGACGCCTATCCCATGCGAACCTATGCTCGCCACTACGCGTTCCGCAGCCCGACCGCGGTGGAGGCAGTTTACGTCATTCCGATCGAACCGACCGACTGGCAGGAGGACGTGGCGGCATTCACCAGAGGCAATCGGCGTGCACCCACCGCGCGCGAGATCGAGGACATCAAGGCGATGAATGCCTTGTCTCGCGAACAATGGGGCGGAGCGGGCAGAAGATACTGGCATGCCACGCCCGACATGCTCCCGATGATAAGTGACGGTGGCTGTGCCCAGCTAACCATCCGGTACGACCCCGCGATCAAGCGCTTCTCGATGGTGGGGTGCAACGGCGAGGTACCATCGGCAAGCGGGTCCCGATAATCGCCTACCCCAACGCCCCCAGCCGCCCCAGCGCCCGCTCGTACAGCGCCTTGTACGCGGCGATCATCTTCGCCTCGTCGAACTCCGCCCGTGCCTTGGCGAGGTTCGCCTCCCCCACCCGTCGGCGCGCGTCGGCGTCGACCGCAAGCGTCTGCAACCGGTCGCGCAGATGCACCTCGTGCCGGTCGATGCCCATGAACGGATGGTTCTCGTCCGCCACCATCGCCATGATATCGCCGACCGGCGGCGCGACCACCGGCAGGCCGGTCGCCATCGCCTCCATCACCGAAATCGGCTGCTGCTCGCTGCGCGACGACAGGGCGAAGATGTCGAACAGCCCCATATAGCGATAGGGTTCGGGCAGGAAGCCGGGCAGCACGACCCGGTCGTCGATCCCCATCGCCTCCGCCGCGTCGAGGATCGCCTGCCGCTCCGGCCCCTCGCCGACGATGACCAGCCGCACCTTGACCGCGATCCCGCCGACCGCGCGGACCAGCAGCGGCAGGTCCTTCACCTCGCGCAGGCCAGCGACGGTGCCGATCACCACCTCGCCCGGCTTGCGCTTCAGCCCCGGAATGGCATCCGCCGCGACCGGTTCGGCATAGCGCTCGACCGGGATGCCGTTGCCGATCAGGTGCAGCCGGTGGTCGGGCTGTTTCCACGGCCCCCCCGCGACCTGCATCAACCGCTGCGACGGCACGACCAGCGCCTCCGCTGCGCCAAGCGCGAACCGGCGATACAGGTTGCGCACCGGGTTCAGTCGGGTCGCCTCGTCCTCGTTGAAGCCGTCCTCGTGATGGACCACCGGCGGCGTGCCCCTGGCGAAGACCCGCTTCGCCATCACCCCGTCGATCGCCCCCCAATTATAGGTCAGCACCAGATCGAAGCGGCGCATATATTTCGCGATCGCCTCGTACCGCGCGACCGACGGCTTGCCGGTCAGCGGCGGCGGATTCTGCGCGATTTCGTAGCGGATATAGTCCGCGATGGCCGAGCGCGCCTCGGTACGCTCCGGCACGCCCGACACGATCGTATGCACCGCGCGGTCGCCCCAGGCATGCATCAGCCGGATCGCCCGCGCTTCCTTGCCGCCATAGGCGAAGGACGAATGCAGGTGGAGGATGCGGACCGGCACGCTCACTGGCCGGCGACCCGCGCCAGCAGCCGGTCGATCGCCGCGACCGACTCCGGCTCGGTCAGGACCGGGGCATGGCCGACATCGGCGACCGTCGTCAGCTCCGCCCCGTCCAGCCGCGTTACCATCGCCTCCGCCACGGTCGCCGGCAGGATATCCGACAGTCTCCCGCGCAGGATACCGACCGGCTTGCCCGCCAGCGCCTCATAGGCGCGCCACATGTCCGGCCCCGCCTCGTTGCCCGGCACGCGGAACGGCTCGGCGATCTTCATGTCATAGTCGAGGATGATCCGCCCGGCCGAGTTCAGCCGGTGCAGCCGCTTCGCCATGTGCAGCCAGTCCTGCACCTGATAGGTCGGATAGGCGTCGCCATTCCCTTCGGCCAGCGCACGCGCGGCGTGCATCCAGGTGGGATGGCTGACCTGTTTCCCGACATAGCCGCGAATCCGTCCCAGCCCCGCCGGGTCCAGCTCCGGCCCGACATCGTTGAGCAGCGCCGCGGCGATCCGGTCGCGATCGGTCGCCGCCAGCAACATGGTCAGGATACCGCCCAGCGACGTCCCGAACGCGACGACGCGCGGCAGCTCGAGCTGGTTCAGCAGCGCCTCGACATCCTGGAGGTAGACCAGCGGCACATAGCTCATCGGATCGCGGGCATAGCCGCTTTCGCCGCGCCCGCGCATCTCGGGCACGATCAGCCGCCACTCTCCGGCCAGCCGGTCGGCGACATCCTCCCAGTCGCGCGCGTTGCGCGTCAGCCCGTGCAGGCACAGGATCGCCGGCCGGTCCGTGCGTCCGCCGCCCTGCCCGCCATAGTCGCGATAATGCAGTCGGAGGCCGTCGTTCGACCACCAATAGCCATCGGTGAAGCGTTGCTTGTCCAAAAGCGCCATCGCACCCCATATCGCCGCATGGCCGAAAACCCGCAACCCGCTCGCTATCGTCCCCGCACCGATATTCTGTCGCTCGGCGCCCCGTTCTATGACGCGGTCGCCGCAGCCCAGTTCCCGGCGCACACCCTGCGCTTCAGGAACGACCGCGCGGCGGGGCAGATCGGGATCGTCCCTGCGTCGCGTACCCCCGCGCAGGCGGGGGTCCAGAGCCTAGCAGAGCCCAGCGCAGCGATTGAAACCCTGGATCCCCGCCTTCGCGGGAATACGCTTCCGCTATCCGACGCCCAATGGATCGACCATTTCGGCCGCTTCGTACCGCTCCCCGGCAGCCTCTCCGAACCGCTGGCGCTCCGCTACCACGGCCACCAGTTCCAGTCGTACAACCCCGATATCGGCGACGGACGCGGCTTCCTTTTCGCGCAGGCGACCGATACCCATGACCGCCTGCTCGACCTCGGCACCAAGGGATCGGGCCAGACCCCGTACAGCCGGTTCGGCGACGGCCGCCTGACACTGAAGGGCGGCGTGCGCGAAGTGCTGGCTACCGAGATGCTGGAAGCGCTGAACGTCCCCACCTCGCGCAGCTTCTCGCTGATCGAAACCGGCGAGGAACTGGTGCGCGGCGACGAGCCCTCACCCACCCGCTCGGCGGTACTGGTCCGGCTGAACCACAGCCATGTCCGCATCGGCACCTTTCAGCGCCTCGCATACGAACGTGATGCGGAAGCGATGCACCGGCTGGTCGACTATGTCCTGACCCGCCTCTACCACCGCACGCCGGGCAGCGAACCGGCGATCGAGCTGTTCGACGAAGCGGTCGGCCGCATCGCGACGCTGGCGGCGCGGTTCATGGCGGCGGGTTTCGTCCACGGCGTCCTCAACACCGACAATATCAACCTGACCGGCGAGAGCTTCGACTATGGCCCGTGGCGGTTCGCGCCGACCTGGGATGCCGGCTTCACCGCCGCCTATTTCGACCATCACGGCCTCTACGCCTATGGCCGGCAGCCCGATGCGATGCACTGGAACGCGATGCAGCTGGCGGTGGCGCTGCGCACCGTCGTCGACGCCCCGCCGCTGATCGCCGTCCTCGAAACCTTCCCGGAGCGCTATGCCCGGGCGGCGGCCGAAGCCATCCTCTGGCGCCTCGGCGTCCGCCCCCGCGGCGCCGACGAAGACCGCGCGCTCGCCGATGCGGTGACGACCGCGCTGGCGACCTCCGCCATGCCGATCGACGCCTTCTATCATCACGCATTCGGCGGCTGGCTGCCCGAAGGCGAGGAATGGGCCGCGTTCGAGGAAGTCCGCGCCCGCCTGTCCGACTATCACCCGCGCACCGACCGCAGCCACCCCTACTGGTCCGACGCGAACCCTTGTTCGATGCTGATCGACGAGGTGGAGGCGATCTGGGCGCGGATCGCCGAGGCCGATGACTGGTCGCTGTTCGACGCGAAGGTCGCCGCGATCCGCCGGATGGGCGCGGCGCTTACCTGATATCAACCATCATCCACGAAACTGGCGCCGTCCCGCATTCTGGTTCAAGGATGCGGCAAAGCTGAAACCGGACGACCCTAGATATGCCCGAACTCGTCTCGACCGAACCCGCCACCGGCGCGACGCTGTGGCGTGGACCGGTCGGCAATGTCGACACCGAAATCGCCGCCGCGCGTGGCGGCTGGGCCGGCTGGGCATCGCGCCCGCTGGCATATCGCATCGAAGCGATGCGGCGCTTCGCCAATGTGGTGCGCAGCCGGTCGGAACCCTTTGCCGACATCATCGCCCGCGAAACCGGCAAGCCGCTCTGGGAAGCCCGCACCGAGGTCGAAACGGTCGTCGCCAAGGTCGAGATTTCGATCAGCGCCTATGCCGAACGCACCAGCCAGCGGCGGCTGGAATCGCCGATGAACGCCCGCACCGCGCTGCGTCACAAGCCGCATGGCGTGCTGGCGGTGCTCGGGCCGTACAACTTCCCCGCACACCTGCCCAACGGCCACATCGTCCCCGCGCTGATCGCCGGCAACGCGGTGGTCTTCAAACCGTCGGAAAAGACCCCGGCCACCGGCGCGTTCCTCGTCGAATGCTTCCACGCCAGCGGCGTCCCGGAGGATTGCGTCCGCCTGCTGATCGGCGGCCCCGATGAAGGGCGCGCACTCGCCTCGCATCCCGATATCGACGGCCTGTTGTTCACCGGATCGTCGCGGACCGGCATCGCGCTCAACCGCCAGTTCGCCGAAACGCCGGACAAGATCCTCGCGCTCGAAATGGGCGGCAACAATCCGATCATCGTGTGGAACACGCCCGATTTGTACGCTGCCGCGGTGCTGGTGGTGCAGTCGGCCTTTACCTCCGCCGGACAGCGATGCACCGCCGCGCGCCGGCTGATCGTCGAGCGGCGTCTGGCCGAGCCGCTGCTCGCCGAGATCAACCGGCTGTGCGAACGGCTCATCATCGGCGAACCCCATGCCGATCCCGCGCCGTTCATGGGTCCGGTGATCGACAACGAAGCCGCCGACCAGCTGACCGAGAGCTTCCTGTCGCTTTCGGCCCGCGGGGGCCGTCCGCTGCGCTTCATGCAGCGCCTGGTCGAGGGGCGTCCGTTCCTGACGCCGGGCATCATCGACATGTCCGACACGCCCGAACGCGCCGATGTCGAGCTGTTCGGCCCGTTGCTTCAGGTGTTCCGCGTCGACAGTTTCGACGACGCCCTGGCCGAAGCGAACAACACCCGCTACGGCCTGTCCGCCTCGCTCATCTCGCCCGACCCGCAGCTCTACGACCGGTTCTGGGCGAACATCCGCGCCGGCATCGTCAACTGGAACCGCCCGACCAACGGCGCGTCGTCGGGCGCACCGTTCGGCGGGATCGGCCTGTCGGGCAACCATCGCCCGTCGGCCTATTATGCCGCCGACTATTGCGCCTATCCGGTCGTGTCGGCCGAAGCCGAGCAGGTCCGCGCATCGATCGGCATCGGGCTGCGCAACCAATAGGCTGCTAAACAATCCCTTCCCGCCCCCCAAGCAAGCGTCGGTTGCCTGCGAACCGCCCCGGCAGCATCTACGCCAGCATGGCAACGTTACTCGATCCGACCGCGCGCGGGCGCGTCATCCTTGTCGGCGCAGGTCCCGGCGATCCCGGCCTGCTGACCGTGCGCGCCGTCGAGGCGCTGAAGACCGCCGACGTCGTCGTCCATGACGGGCTGATCGATCCGCGCGTCCTCGACCTCGCGCCCGCGACCGCACAGCGCATCTCGGTCGCCAAGCAGCGCGCGCGCCACACCCTGCCGCAGGAATCGATCAACGCGCTGATCGTCGCCCATGTGAAGACCGGCGCGATCGTCGTCCGGCTGAAGGGCGGCGACCCGTTCATCTTCGGTCGCGGCGGTGAAGAGGTCGAGGCGGTCCGCGCCGCCGGCCTGACCGTAGAGGTCATTCCCGGCGTCTCGGCCGCGCTCGGCTGTGCGGCGGGCGCGATGCTGCCGCTCACCCATCGCGACTGGTCGTCGGCGGTCAGCTTCGTCGCCGGCCAGTGCAAGGGCTTAAGCGAACAGGACTGGTCGGGCCTCGCCGGACAGGGTCGCACGCTGGTCATCTATATGGGCGTCGCCACTGCCGAGGCGATCGCCGACAAGCTGATGGCCGATGGCGTCGCCCCCGACATGCCGGTCGCGGTGCTGGAGCGCGGCACCTATGCCGACGCTCGCGCGCTGCGCACCCTGCTCGCCGATCTCGGCCCGATGGTCGCGCGCGAGGATGTGAAGAGCCCGGCGGTGATCGTCGTCGGCGAAGTGGTGCAACTGGCCGATGCCGAGGACAAGCTCGGCAATTGGGCGAAAGCGGCGGAGTTGCTGGCATGAAGCTGCTGACCGGAAACGACCTCGCCACCGGCGACGTGACCTGGTGGACCGGCGGCGACTGGTCGCGCCATGTCGAGGATGCGGCGGACGTCGGTGAGGACGGTGAACGCATCGCCCTGGTCGAGGAAGCCGCCCGCCGGGTCAACGTGCCGTACGTGATCGACGCGGTGGCAACCCCCGAAGGCCCCCGCCCCGCCCACATCAAGGACCGCATCCGCGCCCTCGGCCCCACGGTGCGCACCGACCTGACGCTAAAGCCCGCCGACCCCGACGCCGGAGCGTGGGTGATCTAATCAAGCTCCTCCCCGCTCCGCGGGGAGGGGGACCAGCCGCAGGCTGGTGGAGGGGGGTGTCCCCAAGCGCAGCATCGCTGACGCAACACCCCTTCCCCGCCAACGGAGAGGACTTCGAAGTGTACCAATACGACACCTACGACCAGTCGATCGTCGACGCCCGCGTCGCGGAGTTCCGTGATCAGGTCGAACGCCGCCTGTCGGGCCATCTGACCGAGGATCAGTTCAAGCCGCTGCGGCTGATGAACGGCCTGTATCTTCAGCTCCACGCCTACATGCTGCGGGTCGCCATCCCCTATGGCACGCTGTCGTCGACGCAGATGCGGGTGCTGGGCGACATCGCGCGCACATACGACCGCGGCTATGGCCATTTCACCACGCGGCAGAACCTCCAGTTCAACTGGATCAAGCTGGCCGACACGCCCGACATTCTGGAAAAGCTGGCGAAGGTCGAGATGCACGCCATCCAGACCAGCGGCAACTGCATCCGCAACATCAGCTCGGACCAGTTCGCCGGCGCCGCCGCCGACGAGCTGACCGATCCGCGCCCCTGGGCCGAGCTGCTGCGCCAGTGGAGCACCTTCCACCCCGAATTCAGCTACCTGCCGCGCAAGTTCAAGATCGCGGTCATCGCGGCTGACGAAGACCGTGCCGCGATGCGCCTGCACGACATCGGCCTGCGCATCGTCGAACGGGACGGCGTGGCGGGGGCCGAGGTCTATGTCGGCGGCGGCATGGGCCGCACGCCGATGATCGCGCCGCTGGTCAACGACTTCGTGCCGTTGTCCGACCTGATGAGCTATCTCGAAGCCTGCCTGCGCGTCTACAATCGCTACGGCCGCCGCGACAACATGTACAAGGCGCGGATCAAGATCCTGATCCACGAGATCGGCGTCGACCAGTATCGTGCCGAGGTCGCCGAAGAGTTCGCGCACATCAAGACGCTCGGCATCGATCCGCCCCAAGCCGAATTCGACCGTATCGCGGCCTTCTTTGCCGATCCCGCCTTTGCCGATACCTCGGCCGACGCCCCGGTCGATCGCAGCGACGCCGGCTTCGCCGCGTGGCTCGACCAGAACACGCACGCCCACAAGCGCGCGGGCTACACCATCGTGACGATCAGCCTGAAGCCGACCGGCGGCATCCCCGGCGACGCTTCGGCGGATCAGATCGATGCGATGGCCGATCTGGCGGAGGCGTACAGCTTCGCCGAACTGCGCGTCACCCATGCGCAGAACATCGTCCTGCCGCATGTCCGCTCGGGCGACCTGCGCGCGGTCTATGACCGGCTGGTGGCGATCGGGCTGGCCGAGGCCAATCTCGACCTCATTACCGACATCATCGCCTGCCCCGGCCTCGATTATTGCAGCCTCGCCAATGCCCGCTCGATCCCGCTCGCGCAGAAGATCGCCGATCGCTTCGCCGATCCGGTCCGCCAGCGGGACCTCGGCGAACTGAAGCTCAAGATCAGCGGCTGCATCAACGCCTGCGGCCACCATCATGCCGGGCATATCGGCATCCTCGGCGTCGACCGGAAGGGGACCGAGAACTACCAGCTGCTGCTCGGCGGATCGGGCGCGGAGGACGTGTCGCTCGGCAAGATCACCGGCCCGGGCTTTTCGGAGGACGGCGTGGTCGACGCGATCGAGCGCGTCACCGACCGCTATCTCGCCGAACGGAACGACGGGGAGCGCTTCGTCGACACCTATCGCCGGATCGGCATGGAACCGTTCAAGGAGGCGATTTATGGGTAAGCGATCCGCCGTTTTCCCGGCCGCGCCGCATGCGCTCTATGCCGAACACGGCTACTCCCCGGCAATCCGCGCCAACGGCCTGTTGTTCGTATCCGGGCAGGTCGGCGCGCGCAGCGACGGCACGCCCGAACCCGACCTCGCCGACGAGGTTGCGCTGGCCTTCGCCAACCTGACCGCCGTGCTGGCTGGGGCCGGCTGCACCCCGGCGGACGTCGTCGATGTGCAGATCTTCACCACCGATCCCGAAGCGGTCCTGCCGCTGCTGTTCGCGCACCATCCGGCCTATTGGGGCGATGCGCCCCTGCCCGCGCTGACCGCGACCGGCGTAACCTGGCTCGCCGGGTTCCGCTTCGAACTGAAAGTCGTCGCGCGCCTGCCCGACAATGGAGAGACGGCATGAACGAACCGCTGCGCCTGCGCGACGATGCCGCGCATGACGAACCCGCCGTCACCCTCGACGCGTTCCTCGGTCAGTCGAACTCGACCGCCGTTCGGATCGAAGCGGGCGACGACGCCCGTCTGCTTCTCCCGTACCTCGACCGACTGTCCCTGATCGAGGTCAGCTTCCCCAAATTCCGCGACGGACGCGGCTATTCGGCCGGGCGCATCCTGCGCGAGGCAGGCTATACCGGCGAACTGCGGGCCGAAGGCGACGTGCTCGTCGACCAGATTCCGCTGATGCGCCGCTGCGGCTTCGACAGCTTCGCGCCCTCCGCCCCGATCGATCGCGCCGCGCTCGACCGCGTGCTCGAACGCTACGACCATGTCTATCAGGCCGCGGCCGACGGGCATGTCCCGGTGTGGAAACTGCGCCATGGCTGATGCCGATCCCGACATCCGCGTGCGCGACCGGCTGACGGTCGGGCCGCGCTACACCGCCGCCGATGCCGCGGCGCTGAACGCCCGTTTCGACCGCGTGTCGACGCAGGAAATGCTGACCGTTGCCCTGCGCGAACGGCTGCTGGGTAACGTCGCGGCCGTATCGTCGTTCGGCGCAGAATCCGCGGTGTTGTTGCACCTGATCGCCTCTGTCGATCCGTCGGTCCCTGTCCTGTTTCTCGAAACCGGCAAGCATTTCCCCGAAACGCTCGCCTATCGCGACCTGCTGGTCGAACGGCTGGGCCTGACCGATTTCCGCAACCTGACGCCCGATGCCGATCTGCTGGCAGCAAAGGACGCAACAGGTCTGCGCTGGTCCTACGATCCGGACGGCTGCTGCGACCTGCGCAAGGTCGAACCGCTTGCGCGCGGCTTGCTGGGCTTCGATGCCAGCTTCACCGGGCGCAAGGCGTTCCAGTCGGCAACCCGCACCGCCCTGCCCCGCTTCGAACTTGATACCTCGGACGCGGTCGGCCGGTTGAAGGTCAATCCGCTCATCACCTGGACCCCGGCCGACATCGACGCCTATTTCGCGCAGCACGACCTGCCGCGCCACCCGCTGGTCGAACAGGGTTTCCCGTCGATCGGCTGCCAGCCCTGCACCAACCGGGTAAAGCCGGGCGAAGACCCGCGATCCGGCCGCTGGGCCGGCTGGGACAAGGTCGAATGCGGGATTCACAAGCCGCTGCCCGACGGCGATCCGAACCTGCCGAGCTTCTGAGGCGCGCTTGCCCCCGCCAGCGTTCGGGGGCAAAGCGGCGCGATGCAGCAATCGGCAGTCGCCTATTTCACCAACGGTCGGATCATCATCGCGCCAGTCTCGCGCACCGTGTCGGGGGACAACATCGCCACCGATCCGAAATGGTTCGGCAAGTCGGCCAAGAAGACGGTAATCGCGCAGGCGATCGGCGAAGGGCTGGCAGCATCCCGTGCCGACGTACCCGACCCGACGTCCGAAGAGTGGAAGCGCCAGTTCATTCCGTTTCAGGATGCGGCGGCAGTAAAGAATTTCAAGACGTTCATGCGCGACGCCCGGCGCGTCGATATCGAACGAACCGACGATGCGGTGACGCTAACCCCGTTCGACAATCTCGGCCCGAATAACGGCTTCGAAGCGCGGGAGAGCGACATCGTGACGCTCGTCACCGAGGATACGGAAACCCTCGCGGTCCATGTTCTGGCGTTGCTCGGCCTGCGACCGCCGGCCATGTCGGGCTGACCAAGCCGGCGGCCCCGTCGTCAGTCGCGCCCGAAAAAGTACACCGCCTCCAGGACGAACCCGAGCACGATTAGGAACCGCTCATAGGGCAGGCGTTCCGGCGGTTCGCCGGCGCGCACGACAGGCATCGCACCGCTACGGCGGAGCAGTTCCTCGCGGTGCAGCCGTGCGATCACGATCCCCGGATCGCCTTCCGGCTCATACGGCCCCGGCGAACCGTACAGCATCGGCACCTCGGTCAGCAGCCCCTGCTCGACCTTCTGCGCCGCCTCGGCACGTTGTCGCAGGTGTTCGGCAAAGGCGTCGCCGTCACCGTCGACGGTGCCGGTCGGAACCTTGTTGCGCAGTTCCTCCATCCATCGACCGGTCATATCGCGCCTCCGCCGTGCATCAGGACCGCTCTACCGGCGCAGGGTAAACGAAAAGGAAGCGGCGCGGACGATCACGCCCGTGCCGCTCGTTCGCCTCAAGCCCAGGCCTTGGTCCGCACCGCATGGTCCGCCGCACGCGCGGTCAGCGCCATGAAGGTCAGCGACGGATTGACGCACGACACCGACGCCATCTGCGCACCGTCGGTGACGTACAGGTTCGACGCGTCGTGCGCCTGACTCCACTGGTTCAGCACCGACCTCCGCGGGTCCGCCCCCATGCGCGCGCCGCCCATTTCATGGATCGCATCGCCCGGGACATGGGCGCCTTCATAGCTGTGGACGTTCACCAGACCGGCGGCCTTCAGCATCTTCTCGCCCTCGATGCGGGCGTCGGCCATCATCTTGAGCTCGTTGTCGCGGAAGGTGACGTCGAACTTCATCAGCGGCACGCCGAACCGGTCGACCTTGTTCGCATGCAGCGACACCCGGTTGTCGGCATAGGGCAGGCACTCGCCGAACGCACCCATCCCGAACTTCCACGGGCCGTACTGGCGCATGCCGTGCTTCATATCCTTGCCGAAGCCGACCGGAGCCGCCGGATCGCGCCGCGCGCTGCCCTGATAGCCATAGCCACGACGGAAGCCGACACCTTCCTCGCCATTCAGGTTGCGGAAGCGCGGAACATAGACCCCGCCCGGCCGCCGCCCGAATTCGATCAGGTCGGTCATGCCCGGAATCTCGCCCTCCGCGCCGACGCGGAAGATATGGTCCATCACATAGCGGCCCAGCGTCCTGCTGCTGTCGAAATGGCTGCGACCGCCACCGCCCATGCGCGAGTTCATCAAAATCTGCGTCGACGCCATCGCCGATGCGCACAGGAACACCATGCCGGCCTGCACCGTCTGCGCCTGGCCGGTCTTCGCATCGATGAAGCGGACCCCGGTCACTTTCTTACGCGCGGCATCATATTCGAGGTTCGTGACCACCGCATCGGACTGCAGCGTCAACCGCCCGGTCGCCCGCGCAGCAGGCAGCGTCACCGCCTGGGTCGAGAAATAGGCGCCGAACGAACAGCCATTGCCGCACTGGTTGCGGAACTGGCACTTGCTGCGGTTCTGGTCGGGCTTGTCCTCGGTCATGTTGGACAGGCGGGTGTGGATCAGCTTGCGCCCCGGAAACTGGGTCTCCAGCCGCTGCTTCAGCCACTTCTCCGCGACGTTCATCGGCATCGGCGGCTGGAATTCGCTGTCGGGCAGGTATGGCAGGTTCTCACGCGATCCCGACACGCCGATATATTTCTCGACATAGCTGTACCAGGGCGCGACGTCGTCATAGCCGATCGGCCATTCGCCATCGATCCCTTCGCGCGTGTTCGCCGCGAAGTCGTCCGCACTCCACCGGAACGACCAGCGCCCCCAGATCAGCGACTTGCCGCCGACCGCACCGGGGCGGATCCAGTAGAATTTTTCCCCCTCGTCGAACGCATAGGGGTTCAGCCGGTCGTCATTGTAGAACTGCCGGCTGCTCGGCGCGACATAGCCGTGCTTGGCGATGAAATAGTCGCTGTCCATCAGCGGCTTGGGCATCATGTTGCGCGCCGGCACCTCGTAGGCCGGCTTCCCGTCATAGGGATAGCCCTCGATATGCTCGACCATGCGCCCGCGGTCGAGCATCAGGACGCGCAGGCCCTTTTCGGTCAGTTCCTTCGCGGCGAACCCGCCGCTGACGCCGGACCCGATGACGATCGCGTCGAACCTGTTGGTGGCAGCCATATGTCCCCTCCCAGGGTCTTGATTCTATTCAGTAACGCAGCGCGCGCAGCGTGCGGTAGCTCGTCGTGATGTCGGGCAGATAGGGCGCAGGCGCCTGGTCGTTCTCGACATAGAAATGGCGGACACCCCGGCTTCCCGGACGGCGGAACAGCGCAGCGAAATCGGTCTTGCCGGCACCCACCGCGGTCATGCTGCCATCGGCGCGCGCGTCCTTCACATGATAGGCGTAGAGGCGCGGTCCCAGCCGGTCGATCCAGCCGCCGACATCCTCGCCGGCATGGCCGACCCAATAGAGGTCGAGTTCGACCTTCACCAGCGACGGGTCGGTTTCCTTGAGCAGCCGTTCGTACAGGCTGACCCCGCCCGGCTTCACCGTGAATTCGAAGTCGTGATTGTGATAGGCGAAGCCCAACCCCGCCTTGCGCAGGTCGCGGGCGAAGCGGTTGATATTGGGCAATGCCTTCGCCCAACCGGCTTCGTTGCGATATTCGTCGGTCATGTACGGCAGGATGACCGTATCGGCGCCCAGCGTCTTCGCCATCGCCACCTGCCTGTCGAACGAGCCGAGCAGCGCGTCATAGCCGATATGGACCGATGGCGAGGTCAGCCCCAGCCGGTCCATCGTCCGCCGCAGCATCTTGTGGTCCATGGCGTCGTACCCGCCGCCGCCATATTCGACCTCGCGATAGCCGATCTTCGCGATCGACGTCAGCGTCGCGACCGGGTCCTTCTGGAACAGGTCGCGGACGGTGTAGAGCTGGATACCGATCTTGCCGATCTGTGCGGCCGACGCGGTACGGGTGGCGGCGAGCGCGGCGACGCCGCCCGCCCCGATCAGGAGGTTCCTGCGATCGATCATCATGCGCTGTAGACCTTGTTGACCTTGGAATAGGGAAAGGCGCCGTCATATTCGCCGGGCACCGGCAGATATTCGCGCTCCTGCGTCATGCCGATTTCCGACGTATAATAGCCGGCGATGACCAGCTGGCGGAACGCTTCGAAGAACGTCTTGCCGCCGGTGATCCGGTCGTTCATCGCCAGCGTCAGCAGCGCGTCCTGCTGTGCCGGTGTCGCCTTGGCGGTCGACACGCGGTAATCGGCCATCGACTTCGCCTCGATCGCGTCCAGTCCGGCGAGGATCGGCACGCGCTCGGCCGGATAGGACCAGTCGGCGAGCAGCTTTTCGATATAGGCCGGCACCCCGGCGGCGATCGCGCCAGGCGTATCGGTGGTCGGCAGCACCCGCTCGCTCAGAGCGGTCATCGCCGCCCGCTGCACGGGCGTGAACACCGCCACGCTCGGCGGCCCTTCGCTGATGGCGGGCACCGGCGTGGTGACCGGTCCGCTCGCCCCCGCGGCCCGCGCGAGCGGTGCGTAGAGCGCGGTGCCGAACATCGCCGCGACGCCGGCCAGCGCCGTCCTCCGGTCGATCATTTCATCGTCTCCTTCAAATCCTGCGCGATGGCGGCTTCGGGCAAGGGGCGGACCCAGATATTGCGGAACGACACCGGCGAATCATGGTCCTGCAACTGGATCGGCGCGGCATCGCCATGCGCCGTATATGTCGCGACCTGCCGCCAGACGGTCGTGCCCAGCATCGCCTGATGATTCTGCACCAGCACCCCGTTCAGGAACGCCGTGACATAGGCCGGCCGCACCAGCGATCCGTCGGCGGCAAAGCGCGGCCGTTCGAACACGATGTCGTAGCTCTGCCATTCGCCGGGCGCGCGCGACGCGTTCACCAGCGGCGGTTTCCAGCCATAGACCGCGCCCACCGTGCCATCGGCATAGGTCGGGTTCTGATAGCCATCGAGGATCTGCACCTCGTAGCGCTGCATGAACCAGATACCGCTATTGCCGCGATCCTGCGACGATTTGGTCGGCGGGTTGGGCGAACGGAACTCCAGATGGAGTTGCACATCGCCGAAGCTCTGCTTCGTCACCAGCGCATTCTCGCCCCCGGCGCTGGCGCGCGACGGCACGGTCATCGCCCCGTCCTTGATCGGCCATGCCATGCGCTGCGGCGTCCATGCATCGAGCGAGCGCCCGTCGAACAACACCACCGCGTCGGACGGCGCACCGCCGGGCTGCTTCGCCGGCGTCACCGCCACCGGCGCAGGCCGGTCGGCGTCGTGGACGCGCCACTGACCACCCGGCAGCATCGGCGTATCCTTGAACCCCGGCTTGTCCTGCGCGACACCGGATGCTGAGAGCGTTATCAACGTCGCGCCGAGCGCGACCATCGTGCGGAGCGTCATCCTCGCCTCCCCCTTAAACCTGATCGATCCGGCGATAGGCGGCGACCAGCGCCTCCTCCCCCGGTCGGCCTTTCAGCGAATTGCCATGTTCCATCCCGATCACCCCGGCATAGCGCTTGTCGCGCAGCCAGCGGACGATCGTCGCATAGTTGATCTCACCCGTGCCCGGCTCGTTCCGCCCCGGATTGTCGCCGAACTGGATATAGCCGATCTCGTCCCAGCACGCGGCAAGCGTCGGGATCAGATTCCCCGACTGAATCTGTTCGTGATACAGGTCGGCCAGAACCTTCACGCCCGGACTGTTCGCACCGCGCGCGACGGCATAGCCCTGCGCCACGGTCTGCATATAGACGCCGGGATGGTCGGTGCGGGTGTTGAGCGGCTCCATCACCATCGCGATGCCGTGCGGCGCGACGATCTCGCCCGCGCGACGCATCACGTCGATCACCCGCGCGGTCTGGATATCCAGCGGGACGCGCGGGTCCATGAAGCCGGTGACCACGGTCATCCGCGTCGCCGACAGCCGCTTGGCGACGTCGATCGACTTGCGGATATCGCTCAGGAACGCCTCGCGCTCCGCGCCATCGGTCGCGCCCAGGATCGGCCGCGACTGTGCCCATTTCGGCATGGAGGCGACGAACACGCCCATCGTCATGCCGCGCTGTTGCAGCGCCTTGGCCATCGCCGTCTGCTCGGCAACGCTGCGCAGGCCCGCCTCGTTATCCTCCCAGGCGGTAAAGCCCTGATCGGCGGCATAGGCGATCTGTTCGATCCGCCCGCCCCGACTGGCGAAGCTGCCTTCGTGCGGCGCGAACTTCAGCGAGAAGCGCGCCGCGTTGGACGGCGGACGTTGTGCCGCGCCGACGCCGACCGCCAGCGTCGCCGCAGCGCCGCCGGCCATCACCGTGCGTCGCGACACGCCGCTCATTTGGCGGACGTCAGATAGGCGATGATCGCCGCGCGCTTCGTCGCATCGGGCGTCGCGATCGGCATCCGCGTGCCCGGAACCTTCTTGGTCGGAGCCGCGAGATATTCATCGAGCGTCTTGGCATCCCAGCGCAGCTTCGACGCCTTCAGCGCGGGCGAATAGTTGAAGCCCGCGACCGATGCCGCCGGGCGGCCGACCACGCCGTTCAAATTCGGGCCGATGCCGTTGCGACCGCCCTTGTTGACCGTGTGGCATGCCTTGCACGCATTGAACGCGGGGGGCGCGGGCGTCTGCGCCGTTGTCGGCGTGGCGGTGGCGAGTAGCGCGACGGCGGCGCTGGTCCCGGCGATGGCGGTCCCCATCAAAAACTTCATCGATACTCTCCCGATACATGGGTCCATTTGTCGTCCGACGCGGCGTTCGCGATCATCGCCTCGATAAAGGCCATGGTGCGCAGGCCATCGGTCAGGCCGGGCACGAACCGTTCGTCGTCACCGCGTATCCGGGCGGCGAAGCCCCGATACAGATTGGCAAATGCCTCGATATAGCCCTCCGGATGACCCGAAGGTGTACGCAGCAGCGCCTGCGTCGACGCCCCCAGCCCCGGTCCACCGGCACGCACCACCTCGGCCGGCCGGTCGAGCCAGCGCAGCGTCAGCGTGTTCGGCTCCATCTGCGCCCATTCGAGCGTGCCGAGTTCGCCCGACACACGCAGCTTCAGGCCGTTCTCCTCGCCAGCCGCGACCTGCGTCGCCTTCAACGTGCCGCGCGCGCCGCCTTCGAAGCGCAGCAGCGCGCTGACATCGTCGTCCAGCCGGCGGCCCGGGACATGCGTCGTCAGGTCCGCCGACAGCGTATCCACGCGGATGCCCGCGATATGCTCGGCAAGGTGAAAGGCGTGGGTGCCGATATCGCCCAGGCACCCGCCCAGCCCGGCCTTGGCCGGATCGGTGCGCCATTCGGCCTGCTTGTTGCCCTCGCCATCGATCGGGAGGCTCAGCCAACCTTGCAGATATTCGACCTGCACCAGCCGGATCTTGCCCAGTTCGCCCCGCGCGACGCGGGCGCGTGCCTCCTCGACCAGCGGATAGCCGCTATAGGTAAAGGCCAGCGCGAACTTCGCGCCGCCGGCCTTGGCGGCGGCGGCGATGGCGCGGGCTTCGTCGCCGTTCATCGCCATCGGCTTTTCGCAGAAGACATGGATGCCGGCGTTGAGCGCGGCGATCGCCATCGGCGCGTGCAGGTGGTTGGGCGTCACGATCGCCAGCGCGTCGATCCGCTCGCCGACCGGCAGGGCCAGCTCGCCCGCGATCAGCGCGTGGACGTCGCCATAGACCCGTGCCGGATCGAGATTGAGCGCATCGCCACTCCGGGCGTTACGTCCCGCATCGCTGCTGAACGCGCCGGCGACCAGTTGCCAGTCGCCGTCCATCGCCGCGGCGTGGCGGTGGATCGCGCCGATGAACGCGCCTTCGCCGCCGCCGGCCATACCGAGCTTCAAGGGGCGCTTCGCACTCATTCCGGCGACAGCCCCATCAGCGTGCGGATCGCGGCGCGATCGACCCCGCTCGCGGCGAAATCGTCGAACGGATGATCGGTCAGGCGGATCATGTGCGCTTCGATGAACGGCGCGCCTTCCGCCGCCCCGTCCGCCGAATTCTTCAGCGCGCATTCCCATTCGAGCACGGCCCAGCCATCATAGCCATATTGCGCCATGCGGCTGAACACGCCCGAGAAATCGACCTGCCCGTCGCCCAGCGAGCGGAAGCGTCCGGCGCGGTCGACCCAGTTCTGATAGCCGCCATAGACGCCCGACCGGCCGGTCGGATTGAATTCGGCGTCCTTCACGTGGAAGCACGAAATGCGATCGTGATAGCGGTCGATGAAGTCGAGATAGTCGAGCTGTTGCAGGACATAATGCGACGGGTCGAACAGCAGCCGCGCGGCATTATGGCCCTTCACCGCCTCCAGGAAACGCTCCCAGGTGGCACCGTCGTGCAGGTCTTCGCCGGCATGAACCTCGAACGCGCAATGCACGCCATGGTCCTCGAACACGTCGAGGATCGGGGTCCAGCGCCGCGCGAGTTCGGCGAACGCTTCCTCGACCAGCCCCGCCGGACGCTGCGGCCACGGATAGAAATAGGGCCAGGCCAGCGCGCCGGAGAAGGTCGCATGCGCCTTCAGGCCGAGCTTCGCGCTGGCCTTCGCCGCCATCTTGACCTGCTCGACTGCCCAGACCTGCCGCTCGGCCGGCTTGCCGTGCACTTCCTTCGGCGCGAAACCGTCGAACAGCGTGTCGTATGCCGGATGCACCGCGACCAGCTGCCCCTGCAAATGGGTCGACAGCTCGGTCACTTCGATGCCGAGCGTCGCCAGCTTGCCGGTCAGCTCGTCGCAATAATCCTGGCTTTCCGACGCGGTCTTCAGGTCGATCAGACGGCTGTCGCACGGGATCTGCACCCCGACATAGCCAAGGCCCGCGGCCCACTCCGCCATATTCTCCAGCGTGTCGAACGGGGCCTCGTTGCCCATGAACTGGGCGAGGAAGATGCCCGGTCCCTTCATGCCCGTCATGCCAGCGTCTCCTTGCGGTCGTCACGGAAGGTCAATTGAAACAGCAGCGCGATGGCGGCGGCGGCGACGGCGGGATAGACCCACATGCCCTGCCAGTCGGCAATGGTCGGGTTGGCCGGCAGCTGCGCATAGAGCAACGCGCCGATCTGCGAGCCGAGCAGCATACCGACGCCATAGGTGAACAGGGTCAGCATTCCCTGCGCCTGTGCGTTCACGCCCTTCGGCGCGGCGATGATGCCGGTGTAGATCGCGCCCGCGACGAAGAAGAAGTCGTAGCAGACGCCGTGCAGCGCGACGCCGAGATAGACCGCCCAGATGCCCGACCCGCCGTCACCGATCGCGAACAATGCATACCGCAGCGCCCACGCAGCCATGCCGACCAGCAGCAGCGGCTTCACCCCGAAGCGGCGATAGAGCCACGGCATCGAGAACATGAACACCAGCTCGGACATCTGCCCGATGGCGAGCGTACCGCCGACATTCTCGATCCCCGCCGCACCGACATAGGGTGACGCATAGGCATAATACATCGCCAGCGGGACCGAGATCAGCGTCGCGCAAGCGATAAACACCAGGAACGATTTGTTCCGCATCAGCGAGAACGCCTCGACGCAGAACACCTGCGCCAGGACGCTGCCGCCCTGCGGCTTGTCCGCTTCGACGGTCGGCAGCGTGACGCTGTAGAGACCCAGTGCTACCGACACGACCGCCGCGACGGTAAAGATCTGCGGGCTGGCCGACAGTCCCGCCCAGCCGATGATCAGGCCCGACGCGATCCAGCCGATCGTGCCGAACGCACGCACGAACGGGAAATTGTCGGTCCGTTCGCCGAAGCTCTTGAGCGCGATGGTGTTCGCAAGACCGACCGTCGGCATGTACAGGATCATGTAGCCGAGCAGCAGCCACACGAAGGTGCCCCCGCGCTCCGGCGTAATCAGCGAAGGCAACAGGAACAACAACACCCCGCCAACCAGATGCAAAATCACCATCAGCATCTTGGGCGCGACATAGCGCGTCGCGACCATGCCGAGCAGCAGCGACCCGACGATCGACGCGATCGGCCCCATCGAAAACGCATTGCCGATCAGATTGCCGATGCCGACCGTCTGCATGACCAGGCCGAGCGTGACCTGCCACGCGCCCCAGATGAAAAACTGCATGAACATCAAAGCGCTTAGTCGGACGGTCATCCCGCCATCGACCGTCGCGCCGCTGCGACGTCCCACACCCTCCGCAATGGCCATGCGCCATCCCCTCCGCGGTTTTGTCTGCTAATTACGCACGAGGCTAGGTAGATATGACACCGCTGTAAAGTCCAATGTAACCGGTTTCACAGCTTTTACGATATTTGATGCATGGTGATTTCGCTGCGGATTGATAACGTTCACTGGTTTGGGCTGCGACAATGGCGATCGATGAACGCCATATGATCCGGCATCACGCGCACGCCCGAATCCATCGCCGCGGCGATCCGCGTCATCCGGTCGTCCAGTTCGGCATCCGGCAGCAGATCGGCGATCGGATGATAGCGCTTGGGCGCGATATTCTGACCATGCAGCACCGCCAGCCAGCTCGTTTCACTGAATAGTTCATTGTCGTGGCGGTAGAGCCGGGCATTCTCGCGGAAGATCGCGATGCGTTCTTCCAGCGATGCCGGAATCGCCATGTCGCGGCACCGGCGCCACAACGGACTGTCGTCGCGTGCCGTCGCCTTGTAATGCAGGATCAGGAAGTCGCGGATCTGCTCATACTCCGCGCGGGTCCGGCGGTTATAATAGTCGATATCGGGCTGGTTGAACGACCGGTCGGGAAAATTGGTCAGCAACCGCGCGATCCCCGACTGGATCAGATGGATCGACGTTGATTCGAGCGGTTCGAGAAACCCCGACGCCAGCCCGAGCGCGACGACGTTGCGGTCCCACGCCTTGCGCCGGACGCCCGCGGTGAAGCGCAAGAAGTTCGGTCCGGCAAGCGGTTCGCCGTCAAGACTCGCGTCGAGCATCGCCAGCGCGGCATCGTCATCGATATAGTCCGAACAATAGACATGGCCGTTGCCGGTCCGCGACTGGAGCGGGATACGCCAGCGCCACCCGACGCTGGTCGCGGTCGCGCGGGTATAGGGCGTCGGATCGCCGATCCGCGCGCACGGCCGCGCCACCGCCCGGTCGCAGGGTAGCCATTCGCTCCAATCGTCGTAACCGGCCTTCAGCGCTCCTTCGATCAGCAGCCCGCGAAAGCCCGAGCAGTCGATGAACAGATCGCCCGCAACCTTGCGTCCATCTTCCAGCAGGACATGGTCGACATGACCGTTCGCGCCGTTCAACGCGACATCGACGATCCGCCCCTCGATCCGCTCGACGCCCGCCGCCTCGGCGCGTTCGCGCAGGTAACGGGCGTAGAGCGCCGCATCGAACTGGAAGGCATAGGATATGCCGGCGAGCGGCGATCCCGGCCGGCTGTGGTCGGGCCGCTGGAACTTGCCCGCCCGCGCCGCGCCCACGCCGATACTGTAGCGGTCGAGCGGCAGCGCGCCGCCCATCTGCGCCTGCCGATACCAGAACTGATGGAAGTGCAGCCCCTCCATCTCCTGCCCGTAACTGCCGAAGGGATGGATGTAGCGCTCGCCGATCCGGCCCCAGTCGACGAACTCGATCCCCAGCTTGAACGTCGCGCAAGTCCGGCGAACGAACTCGTCCTCGTCGATGCCGAGCAGCCGGTTGAAATACTGGATATGCGGGATCGTCGCCTCGCCCACCCCGACCGTCCCGATCTCCTCCGACTCCACGACGCGGATCGCAATGCCGCTGCCTGACAGGATATGGGAGAAGGCGGCGGCGGCCATCCACCCGGCGGTGCCGCCGCCGACGATGGTGATGCTGCGGATATTGCCGTCCTTCATGCCGCAACCGCCGGGCAGTAGCGCAACAGGAATTCGCCATGGGTCGGCATCCGCTGCACCGCCGCCGCCATCGCCTCGCGCATCGACGCCAGGCTGCGCGCGACATCGTCCGCCGGCAGCGTGGCGACGATCGGGTCGCTTGTCGTCGGCATGATCCCCTGCCCCAGCATCACCGCAACCCAGCTCGGCCGCGCGAACAGCTCGTCGTTATAGCGGAATACCCGCCCGGTTTCACGGAACAGCTCGATCTTGTGCAGCAGCGTATCGGGCAGCGTCATCGTTCGGCAGTAGTTCCAGAACGGCGTGTCGTCGCGCGTCGTCGCGGCATAATGCAGTATGATGAAATCGCGCACCTGTTCGAACTCGGTACGCATGTGGCGGTTATATTCGGTGCGCAGGATTTCGGGAATGTCGCCCCGGGGAAACAGCGAGATGAAACGGCTGATGCCTTCTTGGATCAGATAGATCGACGTCGATTCCAGCGGCTCGAGGAACCCCGCCGCCAACCCGATCGCGATGCAGTTGCCCTGCCAGAAACGCTCGCGGCACCCTGCGCGGAACGTAATCCGACGCGGATCGGCGAGCGGAGCTGCTTCGAGGGTCGCCAACATTACGTCGCGGGCGGCATCCTCCGACTGGAACGCGCTTGCAAAGATATGGCCGTTGCCGACGCGGCGCTGCGTCGGGATGCGCCATTGCCAGCCGGCGTCGCGCGCGGTCGATCGGGTATAGGGCGTCGGCGCTCCGGCGTGGGCGCTCGGCACCGCCAGCGCGGTATCGCAGGGCAGCCAGGGGCTCCAGTCGACGAACCCGGCATCCAGCGTCTGGCCGATCAGCAGCGCGCGAAAGCCGGTGCAGTCGAAGAAGAAATCACCCTCGACCACCCGCCCGTCCGACAGGGTCAGCCGGGCGATATCGCCCCGCGCATCCTGCCCGACCTCGCCGACCGTCCCTTCGACCCGCACCACGCCCCGCGTCTCGGCATAGCGGCGCAGAAAGCGGGCATAGAGCGTCGCATCGAAATGATAGGCATAGCGGATCTGCGACAGCACCGACCGGGGATTGGGATCGGGCAGGACGAACCGCCCGGCCTGCGCCGCGACCGCGCACAGGCTGTATGCTTCGATCGGGTCGGTCGCACCGTCCTCGCGCGCGCGTAGCCAATATTGGTGGAAGTCGATGCCCTGCATGTCGACGCCATGCTGACCGAACGGATGAATATAGCGGTCACCCTTCGCGCCCCAGTCGACGAACTCGATCCCCAGTTTGAACGTCGCCCGAGTCGCGGCCATGAACTCCGCTTCGTTCACGCCCAGCATCCGGTGGAAGGCGAGGATGTCGGGAATGGTCGCCTCCCCCACCCCGACCGTGCCGATCGCGTCGGATTCGACCAGCGTGATCGCCACGTCCTTCGGACCCAGCAGGCTGGAGAGCGCCGCCGCCGTCATCCAGCCGGCCGATCCGCCGCCGACGATCACGATCCGGCGCAACAGGGGTGCGTTCACGATGCCGCCTTTCGCAGATATTGCTCCAATTGGGCGCGATAGACGCGCGCGGGCGGCAGCGTCGCCACCCCCTGTTCGATGGTGCGCGCCATCTTCGACAGGAACGGCGTGACCTGCGCCCTCTCCGCCCGGTCGGCCAGCGGATCGTATCGCGCCGGCCGCCGCCCCATGCCCATGTGCAGGATCAGCCAGTCCTCCGGGTGGAAGGGTTCGAGGTCATAGGCGACCAGCACCCCGCGCCGTTCGAACATGGTCAGCTTGCGCTCGAGCCTTTCGGGCACCGCCTCCGCACGGGCCGCCTGCCAATAGGGTCCGTCCGGCAATCCACCAGCCTGGAACATCGCCTGCTGGAACAGCGCGGCATGGTCGTAATCCTCGGCGAAACGGCGGTTATATTCGGCCGCCTCGACCGCCATCCCGCCGGTGACCGGGATCAATGCCAGCAGTCGTTCGATGTCCCGCTCCAGCAACAGCATCGGCGCGGGGGTCAGCGGCTCGACCACGCCGGCTGCCTGACCGACGCCCACGCAATTGCCGGCCCAGGCCAGCGAACGACGTCCCAGGGTCGCCTTTGTCCCCGCGACCTCGCCCACCGCACCGACGACGGTCCGCCGCGTGCGGCCTTTCAACGGCGTATCGCTTTCCCAGCCCGACGACGTCACCCGGACCGTTCGGAGCGGTGCCTGATCATCGGCGGGCAAGTCGCTGGTAGCGATCGCTATCGCCCGGCCCGATGGACGATCGCCCGCCAACGCCGCCAACAGCTGCGCCTCCGGCCCCGATGCGTCGACATAGAGATCGGCGATCACGACACGCCCATCGTCCATCGTCACGCCGGCGATGCGCCCGTCCGCCGCCTCGACCGAAGCAACCGCGCCACCGATCCGCTCGACCCGGTCGGGCACGTCGAACAGGCGCGCATAGTCTTGCGCATCGAACTGATAGCCATATTCGGCGCGCGACAGCGGATGCGGCGCCCCGTTCGCGCCCGCGCGTGGCGGGTGGACGAACACGCCGCGGCGCGCGGCCTGCAATCCGGCCACGAACGGATCGATGCTGTCCGCACCGGCCGATGCCAGATAATGATGGAACTGCACGCCGTCGATCACCGGAAAGGGCAAGGCGAACGACTGCATCCACGACCGCCCTGCCCCCCAGTCGGCATAGCGCGTACCCCAGGAGAACGCCGTCGTGCTGTCCAGCGTCAGCCGCCGTTCGTCCAACCCGGCGGTCAGGTTGAACGCATAGGCCGATGGCCCGGTGACATTGCCATAGAACAGGTCGCTGCCCCGCTGGTCGCCGGCCCGCGCCCACAGGATCGCGATTGATGGCGGCAAGTGCCGCGCCAACGCGGCCAGCGCCATGCGCGCGGAAAGCCCGTCACCGCAAAGTAAGATCCGATGGACCGTCATGCGGCGAGGCCGGCGGCCGCCGGCGAACGGCGGATATAGTCGGCATGGTCCGGCGTCGCCTGCACCGCGCCGGCGACCTCCGCCCGCAACGCTGCCGCCTGTGCCGCCAGTGCGTCCGGCGCAATCATCTCGACGCGCGGGTCGTAGGCGCCCGGCATCAGCCGCTGCCCGAGCATCACCGCAACCCAGCTGGGCGGCAGGAACAGCCCGAACTGATAGGGCACGACATAACCGCGCGTGCGCCACGTATCGATCTTGTGCGCCAGGCTGTCGGGCAGCGTCAGCGCGCGGAAATGCCGCCACATCGGACTGTCGTCCCGTTCCGTCGCGACATAATGCAGCAGCAGGAAATCGCGCACCCGTTCGAAATGCAGCGCCATGCGGCGGTTATATTCGTCAATGTCCTCCGCCGCGAAGTCGCGGTCCGGAAACAGCGCCAGCAATTCGGTGATCCCGTCCTGAATCAGATGGATCGAGGTCGATTCGAGCGGTTCGAGGAACCCGCTGGCCAGCCCGATCGCGACGACGTTGCGCTTCCAGAAATCGCGCCGCCGCCCGGTAGTGAAGCGCAACCGGCGCGGGTTCGCCTGCATCGGCGCATCGAGATGGTCGACCAGCTGCCGCTCGGCCTCGTCGTCCGAGATGAAATCGCTGCAATAGACATGGCCGTTGCCGACGCGGTGCTGCAGCGGGATACGCCACTGCCACCCCGCCGTCCGCGCCGTCGCGCGCGTATAGGGGCCGAGCGGCCCGCGACTCTCGGTCGGCACCGCGACCGCGCGGTCGCATGGCAGCCACCGGCTCCAGTCGTCATAGCCCGACTGCAACGCCCCCTCGATCAGCAGCCCGCGAAAGCCCGAACAGTCGATGAACAGCTCGGCGCCGATCGTCCGGCCATCGGCCAGCGTCACGTCGCGGACGAAGCCCCCCTCGCCATCCAGCGCGACGTCGACCACCTTGCCCTCGATCCGCTCGACGCCGCGCGTCTCGGCATAGCGGCGCAGGAATGCGGCATAGAGCGACGCGTCGAACTGATAGGCATAGCCGAAGCTCGATTCGACCCGGCCCGGCTCGCTGGCGGGATGGCGGAACCGGTTCTGTTCGGCCGCGATCACCGGATAGGAATAGTCGTCCAGCCGACCGGCATCGCCCATTGCCCTGAGCCGCAGCCATTGGTGGTAGAAGGGGATGCCATCCTCTTCCGGCCCGTAATTGCCGAAGGGGTGGATATAGCGGTCGCCGATTCGGCCCCAGTCGCAGAATTCGATGCCCAGCTTGTAGGTCGCCTCGGTCGCCCGCATCAGCTCGGGCTCGGCGATCCCCAGCGTCGCGTTGAACGCGCGGATATGCGGCAGCGTCGCTTCACCGACGCCGACCGTGCCGATCTCCTCCGATTCGATCAGGCGGACCCTCACGCCCAAACCGGCGAGCCTGTTCGCAAGCGCAGCGGCGGTCATCCATCCCGCCGTACCCCCGCCGACGATGCACGCCGAGGTAACCCGCCGGTCGGTCATGCCGCTTCTACCCGGACAATTTCTTTCCTCACCTTACGGCACTCCCCCTGCCCGTCTTAGCAATACGCAAGACTTTTAACAGTCTTCGCGCAGCTTCGCCGCATCGCAGCAATGGTAACGGCTGAAATTACTTCCTTCTCAACAGGAAAGCGCGATTTCGTACCCAATTGTCAACGTGGCCAGGAAAAATGTTACCGCTATCTTGTCCGACTAAAAACGATCCGGTATGCGATTCGTCGTAGCCGGAACCATGCGGGCCAAGTCGTATCGACATACGGCATGAGACCCGATCTGACCGGCCACAGGGGAAACCGGGGCGGCCGTAACAACGGGCGACCTTTGGGAGGGGATAGAGCAATGAACGCACAGCGATTCCGCATTCGATCCGGCTCGGCCAAGTGCCTGCTGATGGCGACATCGGCACTCACCTTGGCATTGATGCCGTCGATCGCCTCGGCGCAGGACGCCGCCACCGATCCGGAAGGGGAACCGACGGTCACGTCGCAGGGACCGCAGACCACCACCAGCGATACTGAAATCGTCGTCACCGGCATCCGCGCCGCACTGGAATCGGCCAAGGAGATCAAGCGGAAGTCGTCGACCTTCGTCGATTCGATCACCGCATCGGACATCGCGACCCTGCCCGACCTGTCGGTCGCCGAAGCGATCGGCCGTATTCCGGGCGTCACCATCTCGCGCTTCCCGCAGGGCGGCGCCAGCCCCGATTTTCCGTCGCCCGAAGGACGCGGCAACCTGGTCCGTGGCCTGGGCTTCGTCCGGTCGGAATTCAACGGACGCGACGCATTCAGCGCCAATGGCGGCCGCAGCCTCGACTTTTCCAGCATCCCGCCCGAACTGGTCGGCGGCGTCGACGTCTACAAGAACCAGAGCGCCGACCTGATCGAAGGCGGCATCGGCGGGTCGATCAACCTGCGCACGCTCGAACCGTTCGACAGCAAGAAGGATCTGTTCGTCGTCGCGGTCGACGGCACCTATTCCGACCTGCGCAAGAAATGGTCGCCACAAGCCAGCATCACCGCCGGCAAGCGGTGGAATACCGGCATCGGCGAATTCGGCATCCTCGGCTCCTATTCGCGCTCGCGGCTCGATTCGCGCATCCATGGCTGGCAGCAGAACGCGCCGATGCCGCGCGTGCTGAACGCCGCCGGACAGGTGCCGGAAACGACCTTCACCGGCGCGAACAAGGTGAACGAGTTCGCCGGCGTCGATCCGTCGCAGATCGTCGGCATCACGCCGGGCTTCCAGCTGCGCACCAACGATGTCGATCGCGAACGCATCAGCTATTATCTCGCGGCGCAGTGGCGCAACGACAATGTCCAGCTGACCGGCAAGTACATTCGCGCCGAAAACAAGATCAACAGCATCGAACGCACCTTCGAATGGTTCCCCGAACATGACACCGGCACCACTGCGGGCGTGTCGGACATCGTGCTCGACAAGAATTGGAGCACGGCCGGCACCTCGATGTGCAGCGGCCCCGGCGGCTTTCCGTCCAACCCGGGCGACTGCGAACGGCTGATCCCGATCCGCGGCGGCCTGATGGAATCGGGCTATGTCACCAACAATGCCGACAGCTGGACCGGCGCACGCGGTTCAGCGGTCGGATCGCTGGGCATCGGCAAGATCGAGGAAGCGACCACCGAGGATTTCAGCCTCAACCTGAAATGGAACGCAACCGACCGCCTCTTCATCACCCTCGACGGCCAGTACACCAAGGCTGACGCCCGCCAGCGGTCGATCTGGGGCGGCATGAATACCTATCTGAACTGGAAGATCCGGCACGACCTCGACAATCCGTCGATCGAATTCCTGATCGACCCGCAGCACCGCTTCAATCCCAACCAGACGCGCTTCACCGGCGACCGTGACGCGACGGCGACCACGCCGGGCGTCTACATCCCGACGCCGACCAGCACCGCCGATTTCAACGGATCATCGTGGCAGTTCGCCGCCGACCAGTTCCAGGTCGGCACCGGCGAGCTGAAGGCCTTCCGGGGCGACCTCGCCTATGACGTCTCGGGCGGCGAAGGCCTGGCCAGCTGGTTCGACAGCGTGAAGTTCGGTGCGCGCTGGTCGGAGCGCAGCCAGATCAACCAGGAAATGGCGCTCAACTGGGGCTCGATCGCACCGGCATGGGACGGGCGCGGCGGCTTCGCGGTCGCCGGCACCTTCCAGAACCCGTCACAGGGCTTCGAAGCGGTGAATTTTGCCGATTTCTTCCGCGGTGGCGTGGTGCAGGGCGCGAACAATGCGTTCGTGTTCGTGAACCAGGACCTGCTGTCGAGCTATGCGAACTTCCGCAACTATCTGAACACCGAACCGCAGCTCGCGAACGGCAATTACGGCTGGGTGCCGCGCGGCACGTCGGACGGCAGCCGCTTCGGCAGCCCGATCTTCCGCCCGTCGGACATTTCGGACATCACCGAAAAGACCCGCAACGCCTATGTCCGCGTCGACTTCAAGCATGAATTCGACAACGGCATGTCGGTCGACGGCAATGTCGGCGTCCGCTACGTCCGCACCGATCTGGATTCGTCGGGCTTCCAGGCGTTCCGTCCGTTCGTCGACGACATCCAGACGCCGGCGGTGGCGAACGGCGTACGCACCCGCACCGACGATGCGGAAAGCCGCGACGATATTCGCGACTTCTCGCCGCAGACCGTTGCCTATGCCGCGCAGCAGGCGATCGCCCGGACGTTGAAGCTGAAGGACGAGCATTGGCTGCCGTCGTTCAACATCAAATGGAACCTCAACCGCGAAATGCTGATCCGCGGTGCGTTCAGCAAAGGATTGAGCCGCCCGAACGTGCAGGACCTGCGTGCCGCACAGGAATATGTCGTCACGATCAACCGCCTGAACTTCCCGCAGATCACCGACCGCAACGACCCGCTGTTCGGCATCGATCGTGGTGCGCAGAACATCACTCCCGGCGAAATACGGGTGAGCGGCGGCAACCCGTTCCTGAAGCCTACCACCGCCGACAGCTTCGACCTGTCGTACGAATGGTATTTCAAGGGCGGCTATCTCTCGGTCGCCGGTTTCTACAAGGACCTGCGCAACATCATCAACAATGGCAGCCTGCCGCTGGGCGTGCTCGGCGGCGGCGGCGACCAGCAGGTCGGGTCGGTGACGCTCGACGGACGGCAGGTGCCGATCATTTACAACGGTGCGGTGAACCAGGCGAAAGCCAAGGTGAAGGGCATCGAGATCGGCTATCAGCAGTTCTTCGACTTCCTGCCCGGACCGCTCAAGCATCTGGGCTTCCAGGGGAACTACACCTTCATCGATGCCAAGACCACGCCGCCGCAGAACGGCGTCGACAGCGATGGCGACGGTGTGCCGGACGACGTGACCACCGTGTTCCGCTGGGGTGTCGACGACCTGCTCGGCCAGTCGAAGCATATCGCCAACGCGGTCGCGATCTATCAGGACAAGGTGGTCGAGGCCCGACTCGCCTATAACTGGCGCTCGGAATATCTGACCACCTATCGCGACTATGTGACCGGCAACCCGATCTACAATTCGGCGGCCGGATTCCTCGACGCGTCGCTGAAGTTCAACATCGGCAACCTGCAGCTACGCGGATCGATCGCCAACATCCTCGATACCAAGAGCAAGGCGCGGTCCTACATCGATGCCAGCGGCCAGCTGTACGATCGGTTCAGCTTCCTGAACGATCGCCGCATCGTGGTCGGCTTGCTGTTCCGCATCTAACCCCTGGAGCGGAACAACTTGGGGAGGTGCCAGTGGCCCCTCCCCGTTTCTTTGGTGGACACGGTCCGTGTCGCCATAAGCCATCGTCACTCCCGCGAAGGCGGGAGTCCATACACGCCGAAGTAGCGCCTCCGGCATTGTCGTCAGCGGCTATGGATTCCCGCCTTCGCGGGAATGACGATATAGCTGCCCCCTACTCATCCAACCCGCTGAATCCGCCGCCGGCATAGTCGCTAAACTTGGTGATCTGCGGTTCGAACTTCAGCGTGACCTTGCCGGTGGCACCGTGACGCTGCTTGGCGATGATCAGCTCAGCCAGGCCATAGACCCGTTCCATGTCCATTGCCCATTTGGCGTGATCCTCGAAAATCTTCGCATCGTCGCCGTCGCGCGGCCGCTTCGGCTCCTTCGCCGCGACATAATAATCCTCGCGGTACACGAACCACACCATGTCGGCGTCCTGCTCGATCGAGCCGGATTCGCGAAGGTCGGACAGCTGCGGCCGCTTGTCCTCGCGCTGTTCGACGGCACGCGACAGCTGCGACAGCGCCATCACCGGCACACCGATATCCTTGGCCAGCGTCTTCAATCCGCGCGAGATTTCGGAGATTTCCTGCACGCGATTGTCGCTGCCCTTGCCCGATCCCTGCAGCAGCTGGAGGTAATCGACGACCACCAGCCCCAGCTCGCCGTCCAGCTTGCGCTGCAACCGGCGGACGCGGGTGTGCAGGCCGGAAATGGAAAGGCCGGCGGTATCGTCGATATAGAGCGGCAGCTGCTCCAGATCGGCGGCGGCATTGGCAAGGCGAGTGAAATCCTCCTTGCGGATCTTGCCCATGCGCAGCGCTTCGGAACTGATCGCCGCCTGCTCCGCCATGATACGCGTCGCCAGCTGATCGGCGGACATTTCCAGCGAAAAGAACGCGACCTTCGCACCGACCGACTTGCCCTTTTCCATGCCCGCGCGCTGGTCGTCCATGTAACGCTGCGCCGCGTTGAAGGCGATGTTGGTCGCAAGCGACGTCTTGCCCATGCCGGGACGGCCGGCAAGGATGATGAGATCGCTATGGTGCATGCCGCCGATCCGGCCATTGACCGAATCGAGGCCGGTGGTGACGCCCGACAGGCCGCCGCCGCTGTTCATCGCGCGTTCGGCCATGCGCACCGCCATCGTCGTCGCCTGCGCGAACGACTTGACCGCATTGGCCGTGGTGCCCTCCGCCGCGACCTTGAACAGCGCTTCTTCCGCCGCTTCGATCTGCTTCTTCGGGTCGACCTCGGTCGAGGTGTCGGTGGCGTTTTCCACCAGCGTGCGGCCGACCGTAATGAGTGCGCGCAATTGGGCCAGATCGTAGATCTGCTGGGCGAACTGCCGCGCGCCGATCAGGCTGGCGTTGCTGCCGGTGATCTCGACCAGATATTGCGTACCGCCCCGCGCGGCGAGCAGCTCGTCGCCATCGAACATGGGCCTGAGCGTCACCGGACTGGCGATCATGCCGGTGCGGCGCACGTCGCGGATGCGTTCGAAGATGCGGGCATGCGCGGGGTCGTAGAAATGTTCGAGGTCCAGCCGCTCGACCATGTCGTCGGCAAGGCCGTTGTCGATCAGCATCGCGCCCAACAGCGCCGCCTCCGCATCGACGTTATGGGGCACGCGCGGGGGTTGCGGGGGAGTCCCCCCGCCGATGCTGTGAACAGTAGCCATCGCCCCTTCTCCCAGACCTCGGCGTTACGCTCAACCGCTTGACAGCGCATTTTGCGGTGGACGCCAGCAGATGAAGGGGCGACAGGAAGCCATGGCCGACCCGCGGATCATCGATGTCACCCTCGACGAGCGCACCATCCTGTGGCGCAGCGCCGATATCGAACAGGAACGCCGCATCGCGATCTTCGACCTGCTGGAGGCGAATCACTTCGCCCCGCAGCGCGAGACGCCCGACAATTATGCCGGCCCGTACCGCATAGCGCTGTCGGTGCCGGAGGGGCGGCTGGCGATCGATATTGCGCGTGAGGACGGCACGCTGATCGAAACGCTGGTGCTGGGCATGGCGCGCCTGCGCCGGCCGATCCGCGACTATTTCGCGATCTGCGACAGCTATTACAAAGCCATCCGCCAAGCGACCCCGCACGAGATCGAAACGATCGACATGGCCAGGCGTGGCATCCACAACGAGGCGGCAGAGGCGCTGCGCGAACGGCTGGACGGCAAGGTCGAGATCGACTTCGACACCGCCCGCCGCCTGTTCACGCTGATCTGCGTACTCCATATCAAGGGATGATGCGGAACCGGTTGATCCTCGGCGCGCTGGCGATGCTGGTGATTGCCGCCATGGTGACGTGGCGCTGGTCGCTCGGCTGGCATCCCGACGCCGCGCGCTTTCCGGTACAGGGCCTGACCGTGGCCGCCCACGACGGCACGGTGGACTGGGGCATGGTGCGCGCACGCGGCGCGGACTTCGCCTTCATTACCGCATCCAGCGGCACGACCCGCGATCCGGCGTTCGAAGGCAACTGGAACGGCGCACATGCCGTGGGCCTGCGCCACGGTGCGCTCCACGTCTTTTCGCTATGCGAACCGACCGCCGATCAGGTGACGGCCTATCTCACCACCGTGCCCCGCGCCGCCGATGCGCTGCCTGCTGCGCTCGCGCTCGATTTTACCGACGGCTGCGATGCCCGACCGACCCGCGCGCAGGTGCTCACCGCCATTCGCGGCTTTCTCGCCCCTGCCGAATATCATGACGGCCGCCCGATGGTGCTGCGCATCTCGCCCGCGTTCGAGGACGAGTATCGGGTGAGCGAGGCGATCGTCCGGCCGCTCTGGGCGACGGGACGTTTCCGCGAACCCGATTATCTGGCGCGGCCGTGGCGGATGTGGCAGGCGAACCCGGCGCGCACCATCGATGGCGTCGCCGAACCCGTTGCCTGGAGTGTAGCCGCCCCATGACCGACCCCGCCCAGTTGATCGCGGCGGCCCGCGCCGCCGCCGCCCATGCGCACGCCCCCTATTCGCGCTTCGCGGTCGGCGCCGCGCTGCTGATGGAGGACGGATCGATCGTCACCGGCGCGAATTTCGAAAATGCCAGCTACGGCCTGTCGCTCTGTGCGGAGACAGTGGCGATCGCCAGCGCATCGGCGGCGGGACGGTTGCGACAGATCGTCGCGATCGGCGTGATCGGCGGCGCGATGGATGCCGAAGGAATCCCCACCGGCACGACCCCGGTCAGCCCCTGCGGCCGCTGTCGTCAGGTCATCAACGAAGCCGCGCAGATGGGCGGCCGAGACCTGCCCGTCCATTGCGGCGCGGCGGAAGGTGACGCCATCCGCTCCTACCGCCTGTCGGAACTGCTGCCCGATGCGTTCGGGCCAGCCGATCTCGGGATCGGCTGACCCGGCGGATCAATCGGGCCGCTTCGCCGCATCGGCCGCCTGAATGAACTGCCAGACCGCCCCGGAGAAACCCGGATCGGCCTGCCCGTCCCATTCGGCGCGCGAGTCGTGCAATCGCTTCGCACCCGCCCACATCTCCGGTGTCGCGACCGATGCGAAGGGCGCCAGCAGCGCCTGCCATTCCGCCAGGAATGCCTGCGCTTCGCTGGACGCCGGATCGAGCGGTAGCGCAGCCTCGATCCGCTGACCCAGATCGGTCCATTGCGCTTGATAGGCTGCCTGATCGAAGTCGGCGGGCAGCGCCGCTTGGCGTTCGGCCCATTCGCCCTGTTCCGCATCGGTGAAATGGCGGTCGATCACCGCCCTCCATTGGGTCGTCGTCATGATGTTTCCCTTTCGGATCAGCGAGCAGAGCGTCGCGACGTCGATGCGCTCGCCGGCATCGATGCGGGACTGGATCGAGCGTAAGAAAAGGGCGGTGTCGGCCAGCGCCGCCCGCTGGGTCTCGACGACCGCCGCTTGCGCGGCGATCATCGGCCCGAGCCGTGCGTCTGGCCGATCGAGCATCCGCCCGATCGCCGCGAGGGTGAAGCCCGCGCGCTTGAGGGCGACGATCGCGTGCAGCCGCTCCAGCTCGCCCGTGCCGAAGACGCGCCGCCCACCGGCGGTCCGCAGCGGCCGGATCAGCCCGCGCGCTTCATAGAATCGCAGGGCCCGGCTGCTGAGACCGGTGGCGGCGGCAACGTCGGCGATGTCGAGCATGGTGGTCATGGCGGCACTCTACCGCTTGACGCAACGTCAAGCGCAAGCCCCGATGCGACGATGCCGCTTGCCCTGTCCCTGCGATCCGGCGATGGAGCGGCTAGCAGCAAAGGGGCAAGCAATGACGATCCTGTCGGACCACTGGATTCGCGAACAGGCGCTGGCGACGGGGATGATCGAACCCTTCGTCGAATCGCAGCGGCGCGAGGGCTGCATCAGCTATGGCCTGTCGTCCTATGGCTATGACGCGCGAGTGTCGGACGAGTTCAAGATCTTCACCAACGTCGATTCGGCGGTGGTCGACCCGAAGGACTTCGCCCAGAACAGCTTCGTCGATCGCAAGACCAACGTGTGCATCATCCCGCCCAACAGCTTCGCCCTCGCCCGCACGGTCGAATATTTCCGGGTTCCGCGCGACGTGCTGGTCATCTGCCTCGGCAAGTCGACCTATGCCCGCTGCGGCATCATCGTGAACGTGACCCCGCTGGAACCGGAATGGGAAGGCCATGTCACGCTGGAATTCTCCAACACGACGCCGCTCCCGGCGAAAATCTACGCCAATGAAGGCGCGTGCCAGTTCCTGTTCCTGAAGGGCGACCGGCCCTGCGGCACCAGCTATGCCGACCGCGCGGGCAAATATATGGGGCAGCGTGGCGTGACCCTGCCCCGGCTCTGACGATGATCGGGCGCAACTGGACCGGGCGCAGCGCCGTCGTGCGATCGGCGGCCTTGCTGCCGATCCTAGCGCTGCTCGCGCCGAAGCTGCCGCTGCCCTGGGCGTTCGGGATCGGGGCGACGCTGATCGCGTGGTTTGCGTTCGTCAGCGCCCGTGTGGCGATCAACGATCACCGCGCCGCGTCGGAAGCGCCGCCGTTCCGCCCGTTCCGCCGCTCGCGATAGGGTGGACGCGGCGGGGCGATCGTCTCGGGCGTCTCCCACGGATGCTGTCCGCCGCCGCGCACCGTCGTTATCCGGCCGGTCGACAGCGTCACCGCGACGCCCCCGGTCCGCGCCAGCATCGCGCGGTCGAGCTTCAGCCAGCGCGAGCGGCATTCCTCGGGCAGTCGCCGCTCGCTGACCACGATGTCCGCACGTGCACAGGCCGCGATCAGTTCGGCCCAAGGCACCGCATAGCCGCTCCGGGTCGCGAGGATCGTCCAGACCCGTCCGCCCGCTTGACGCCGCGCAACGCACAGGTCGGGGCTGCACCGCGCGCCGGGCTGGTCGGACAGCGGCGGCAGTGCGCCCAGCACGCCACCGCCCTCGCCCAGGGTCGAGCGGACATACTCCCCCGCCCGGTCGCGCAATATCGCCATGCCGCCGTCGTCGGTCGCCAGCGCCAGATGCCGCCCGTCCCCCGTCACCAGCAGGTCGGGCGCAGGCGTCGCCAGCGCCCATAGCACCCCCGCCGCCAGCGGCACCACGCCCCAGCGTCGCCACGTCGTCCGCCACAGGGCGATCCACAACCCGCCCAGCACCATCAGCGCGAACGCCCCGTCGGGCATCGCCGGCAGCGCCGCGACCGATCCCGGCGCCGAAGCGACGACATGCGCCACCCACAGCAACAGCGCCAGCGACCGCTCGACCAGCCACCATGCCGGCGCGCCCAGCCCGGCCACGTCGAGCAGCAGCGCCAGCGCCTCCAACGGCATGGTGACGAAAGTCGTCAGGGGGATCGCGACGATATTGGCCAGTGCCCCGTACAACCCGGCGGTATGGAAATGGTACAGCCCGATCGGCATCAATGCTGCCTCGACGGCCACACCGGTCAGCAGCAACGAGCCGAGACTACGCGCCATCTTGCGCCCATAGCCTTCGTCGCGCGCGAGGAACCAGCGGCGGACCCGCGGATGCTCGTGCAGCGCGACGATCGCGGTGACAGCCGCAAAGCTCAGCTGAAAACTCGGACCGGCGAGCGATTCGGGCAGCACCAGCAGCACCAGCAACGCCCCCGTCGCGATCATCCTGAGCGTGATCGCCTCACGCCCCAGCGACAGCGCCGCCAGCACCAGCAGCGCGGCGATGCACGACCGCACCGTCGGCACGTCCGCCCCCGAAAGCCAGGTATAGAACAGCGCCGCCCCGGCGCCGGCTGCCGCCGCGACGACCGGCAACCGGATACGCAACGCCAGCGGCGGAAACAGCGCCAGCAGCTTCAGCACGACCGTCATTGTGGCGACCACGACCGCCGTGACATGCAGCCCGCTGATCGACAGCAGATGCGCCAGGCCGGAGCGCCGCATCGCCTCGGCATCCTCTTCGGCGATGGCGCCGCGATCCCCCGTAACGAACGCCGCGGCGATCCCTCCGGTGCTGCCGTCGATCCGCGACAGGATATGGTCGGTCAGCCGGTCCCGTAAGGCGGCATTGCCGGGATTGCCCGGCGTCACGACCCGCACCGGCGCAAAGCCCCGCCCGGTCGCGCCCAGCCGCCGAAACCACGCCGCCCGCGCGAAGTCATAGGCACCGGGCACGGCGGCCGTCGGCGGCGGCATCAACCGGGCGCGAAGCGAGATTCGCGCACCGGGAACGACGCCTGCCACCATGTCCTTTTCGGACAGGTTGACGCGCAGGCGCGGCGGCAGTCCCGCCCCGGCATCGGGCAGCAGCGTCAACCGCACCGCTTCGCGTGCGGGCAGCGGTTCGACCCGCTCGACCCGCCCCACGAACGCCACCACCACCGGTCGCGCCAGCACCGGCGCGGCGACCCGCTCCGCCCGCCACCACACCAGCGCACATCCCAGCATCGCCAGCATGCCGGCCCACGCCACCACCCGCGCGGTCCGCATACCCCAGGGCAGCACCATGCCGCCCAGCGCGACCGACAGCGCCAGCAACAGGAACGCGACCCACGCCCCCTGCCCCGGCAACAGGAACCAGGCGGCGATCCCTGTGCCCAACGCGACCGGCATCCACAGCGGCAACTGCCCCCGCTCCACCTCCGCTCGCGCCTCCAGCCCCTCAAGGAACCGATGCGGCCGGCGCACGGTTTGAAGCGTGCCGGACGTCATGCTAGGGGCGGTCGCGGCTGAATGGGCCATCATGTTCACCCGAAGTCTTGGGGGTATCCGCGCTTGGGCGCAACCAATTCCGCGACGCCTGTCGTCACCCGTTTCGCACCGTCGCCGACGGGATTCCTGCACATCGGCGGCGCGCGCACCGCGCTGTTCAACTGGCTCTATGCCCGTCGCCATGGCGGCCGGTTCCTGCTGCGGATCGAGGATACCGACCGTGTCCGCTCGACCGAACCGGCGATCGAGGCGATCCTCGACGGGATTCGCTGGCTCGGCCTCGACTGGGACGGCGACGCCGTGTTCCAGTTCGCCCGCGCCGACCGCCATGCTGCCGTCGCGCATCAGCTGCTCGACGCCGGCCGTGCCTATCGCTGCTATGCGACGCCCGAAGAGTTGACCGCGCTGCGCGAGGAACAGCGCGCCGCCGGCAAGCCGATCCGCTATGACGGCCGCTGGCGCGACCGCGCGCCCGAGGATGCGCCGGAAGGTGCCCCGTTCGTCATCCGGCTGAAGGCGCCGAAGGAAGGCGCGGTCACGATTGCGGACCAGGTGCAGGGCGACGTGACCGTCGCCAATGCCGAACTGGATGATTTCGTGCTGCTGCGCTCCGATGGCACGCCGACCTATATGCTGGCGGTCGTCGTCGACGATCACGACATGGGCGTGACGCACATCATTCGTGGCGACGATCACCTCAACAACGCCTTTCGTCAGCTTGCGCTGATCCGCGCGATGGACGCGGTCGAGGGCGGCTGGCCCGATCCCGTCTATGCGCATGTTCCGCTGATCCATGGTGCGGACGGCGCGAAGCTGTCGAAGCGGCATGGCGCGCTGGGGGTCGATGCCTATCGCGACGAGCTGGGCGTCCTGCCCGAAGCGCTGAACAACTATCTGCTGCGCCTCGGCTGGGGGCACGGCGATGAAGAGATCATCAGCCGCGAACGCGCGACCGAGGTGTTCGACCTGTCGGGCGTGGGCCGCTCGCCGTCGCGCTTCGATACCAAGAAGCTGATGAACCTGAACGGCCACTATATCCGCGAGGCCGACGATGCCCGGTTGACCGATCTGGTCGCGCAGCGCCTGCCCGACGGGATCGACCGCGATCTGCTGCAACGCGCCATGCCGGTGCTCAAGGTCCGGGCGGCCGACCTGAACGAACTGGCGGCCAATGCCGCCTTCTTCTTCCGGTCGCGACCGCTGGCCATGGACGAGAGTGCCACCGCGTTGCTGACGCCGGACGCACGCGCGATCCTTACGCAGTTGCACGCCAAGCTTGACGCACTCGCAGCATGGGATACGGAGACGATCGAAGCTGCGGTACGCGAAGTCGCCGAGGCAGCGGGGTTGAAGCTGGGTGCCGCCGCGCAACCGCTTCGCGCCGCGCTGACGGGTTCGCGCACATCGCCGGGGATCTTCGACGTGCTCGCCCTGCTGGGCCGCACCGAAAGCCTCGGCCGCATCGAAGACCAGATGGCCAAACCGGCCGCATAACGTAACAGGAGACGCCGAATGGCCGAAGACGCTAAGCTGCAAGTTGCGGGCAAGGACGTCCAATTTCCGGTACGGTCGGGCACCATCGGTCCCGACGTGATCGACATCCGCAAGCTGTATGCGCAGACCGGCACCTTCACCTACGATCCGGGCTTTACCTCGACCGCCAGCTGCGATTCGGCGCTGACCTATATCGACGGTGACGAAGGCGTGCTGCTGCACCGCGGCTATCCGATCGGGCAGCTGGCCGAAGAGTCGAGCTTCATGGAGGTCGCCTATCTGCTGCTGAACGGCGAACTGCCCTCGGGCGACGAGCTGATCAAGTTCACCGGCACCATCACCCGCCACACCATGCTGCACGAACAGCTTGCCGGCTTCTATCGCGGCTTCCGTCGCGACGCGCATCCGATGGCGGTGATGTGCGGCGTGGTCGGCGCGCTGTCGGCCTTCTATCACGATTCGACCGACATCACCGATCCGCACCAGCGGATGGTCGCGTCGCATCGCCTGATCGCGAAGATGCCGACGATCGCCGCCATGGCGTACAAGTACAGCGTGGGCCAGCCGTTCATCTATCCGAAGAACGACCTGAGCTATACCGGCAACTTCCTGCGGATGACCTTCGGCGTTCCGGCCGAGGAATATGAGGTGAACCCGGTCGTCGAAAAGGCGCTGGACCGCATCTTCATCCTGCACGCCGACCACGAACAGAACGCGTCGACCTCGACCGTGCGTCTCGCCGGTTCGTCGGGCGCCAATCCGTTCGCGTGCATCGCGGCCGGTATCGCCTGCCTATGGGGTCCGGCGCATGGCGGCGCCAACGAAGCCGCGCTCAACATGCTGCGCGAAATCGGCACGCCCGATCGCATCCCGGAATATATCGCCCGCGCCAAGAACAAGGACGATCCGTTCCGCCTGATGGGCTTCGGTCACCGCGTGTACAAGAACTACGACCCGCGCGCGACGGTCATGCAGAAGACGGTGCGCGAAGTGTTCGACTCGCTGGGCGTCAACGATCCGGTGTTCGAAACCGCGCTGCAGCTGGAGGAAATCGCGCTCAACGACGATTACTTCCGCGAAAAGAAGCTGTTCCCGAACGTCGATTTCTATTCGGGCGTCATCCTGTCGGCGATCGGTTTCCCGACCACCATGTTCACCGCGCTGTTCGCGCTCGCCCGCACCGTCGGCTGGGTCGCGCAGTGGAACGAGATGATTTCGGACCCCGAACAGAAGATCGGCCGTCCGCGTCAGCTCTACACCGGCCCCGCACAGCGCGATTACGTGCCGGTGGGTCAGCGCTGAGATGCGCATCGTCCGGCGCACGCTGATGATCGTGGGTGCGATCCTAGCGTTCGTCGGGCTGTTCTGGCTGGGTCAGGGGATGGGTGTCATCCGCTGGCCCGCCAGTTCGTTCATGATCGATCAGTATCTCTGGGTCGTGACCGGATCGGTCACCGGCGCGCTCGGGCTGCTGTTGGTGCTGATCGCCCGGCGCCTGCCCCGTCGCTGACCGGGCCTTTCCCGAGTCGCGCAGCGGCATCGTCGTCGATCGAGTCGCACCGTAATCGGGCGGCGGAGCCGTAGCGTTCGCGCGACGTAAAAATATTTGTGTATCGGCAACGGCGTTCGATCCCGCAAAATGCGCGCTATGCTCTTGTTAGCGCTGCCATTCGTGACTCGAGCCCCGGTCGCGGCCGCCTGTTGCGACCCGTTCGCTTAAATCGATCTTAATCACGTTCTGCGACGACGGTCTCCTGTTTGGGGGCCGACATCGTATGACTTCTACCTTCTTCCTTCCTGCCGGTCTGGCGATGCCATCGATTGCAACGGTGGCCGAGGAACTGCGTGCGCAGCCGCTCGGCGGTGAGGTCGTGCTCGACGCATCGGCCCTGACCGCGCCCGACCTCAGCGTCGTCCAACTCCTTCTCAGCCTTCGTGCCGAAGCCAGGTCGCAGGGCGGCGATGTCCGCCTGTCCGCGCCGGCCGGCGAGGCGCTGACCGCCCTTCTCCATCGCGGCGGCTTCACCGACGCGATGAGCCCCGACGACAACGCCTTCTGGTTCCACGGAGTCCCGCTGCAATGACTGCTTCCATTCTCGCCGTTGATGATTCCGCCAGCCTGCGCATGGCGATCCGCATCGCCCTGACCGGCGCGGGCTATACCGTGACCGAAGCCGGAGACGGCGTGGAGGGTCTGGCCAAGGCCACGTCGACCAAGTTCGACATGATCGTGACCGACCTGAACATGCCGAACATGGACGGACTGTCGATGATCCGCGAACTGCGCAAGCAGCCGGCGCAGGCCGGCGTGCCGATCATCTTCCTGACCACCGAATCCGATCCGGAAATGAAGAACCAGGCAAAGGCCGCCGGCGCGACCGGCTGGCTGGTCAAGCCGTTCGTTCCGGATCAGCTGGTGAAGGTCGCGCGCAAGGTCCTTGGCCGGTGAGCGGCGACGATCCGATCGCCGCCTTCCGCGTGGAGGCGGGCGAGGTGCTGGATCAGGTCGAACAGGGGCTGCTCGACCTCGGGCACGACCTTGGCAATGCCGATCTGGTCAACGCCGTCTTCCGCGGGCTGCACACGCTGAAGGGCTCGGGCGCGATGTTCGGCTTCGATGCACTCGCCGGCTTCACCCATCACTGCGAAACCGCCTTCGACCGCGTGCGCAAGGGGCAGGTTCCGGCGACCGCCGGGCTGGTCGCGGTCATCCTGTCGGCGCAGGACCATATGCGTGCGCTGGTCGACGGTGACGCCCCCAAGGCGGAAGGCGACGCGATCCTCGCCCGCTTGCAGGCGGCGATCGACGAGGCATCGGGCGTCACTTCCGCTGCCGCCCCGACGGCTGCCCGCACCGGCTGGACCGTGTCGTTCAAGCTGCCGGTCGACGCCATGGCCAACGGCACCAATCCGCTGATGCTGCTCGACGAATTGCGCGAGCTGGGCGACTGCACCGTCGTCGCGCGGACCGACGCCATCCCGCCGCCGTCGCAGCTGGTCCCCACCGAATGCCATGTCGGCTGGGACGTCACGCTGATCGGCGACATCAAGCGCGACGATATCGAGGACGTGTTCATCTTCGTGATGGACGACATGGACCTGACCATCGAACCGCTGGCGGTCGAGGGTGAGGAAGCGCCCATCGCCGAAACACCGGCCGTCGTCGAAGAACCCGTCGTCGCCATGGCCGCCACCGCCAGTGCCGACGGCCCCGCCGCCCGCTCGACCGCCAAGGCCGAGGAAAGCGTCCGCGTCCCCGCCGGCCGTCTCGACGCGCTGATGGACCGCGTCGGCGAACTGGTGATCGCGCAGAGCCGCCTCTCGCAGCTTGCCGACCATGGACAGGACCTCGTGCTGCGCTCGGTCTCCGAGGAGATCGAGCGGCTGGCCGGCGAACTGCGCGAAACCATGATGGTGCTGCGCATGGTCCCGGTCGGATCGCTGTTCTCGCGCTTCCGCCGCCTGATCCACGACCTGTCGCGCGATACCGGCAAGACGATCGAGTTCGAGACCGAAGGCGAAGCGACCGAGGTCGACAAGACCGTGATCGAACGCCTGTTCGACCCGATGGTCCACCTGATCCGCAACAGCTGCGACCACGGCCTCGAAACGCCCGAGGACCGCGCCGCCGTCGGCAAGCCCGCCGCCGGCACCGTCCGCCTCGCCGCGCATCAGGCCGGAGGTGAGGTCGTCATCACCATCCGCGACGACGGCCGGGGCATCAACCGCGCCCGCGTCCGTGCGAAGGCGGAAGCGAACGGCCTGATCCAGCCCGACCAGGCGCTCACCGACCACGAACTGCTCCAGATGATCTTCGCGCCCGGTTTCTCGACCGCCGCGACCGTCACCAACCTGTCGGGCCGCGGCGTCGGCATGGACGTGGTGAAGCGCACGATCGAAGGGTTGCGCGGATCGATCGACGTCCAGTCGACCGAAGGCGAAGGATCGCTGATCGCGCTGCGCATTCCGCTGACGCTGGCGATCATCGACGGCCTGCTCGTGCGGGTCGGCACCGGCCGCTACGTCATCCCGCTGACCGCGGTCGAGGAGTGCATCGAGCTGTCGCTGGAAGACGACATGCGCCATCGCGGCCGCAGCCTCATCACGCTGCGCGAAAAGCTGGTGCCGTTCCTGCGCCTGCGCGAACTGTTCGCGACCGACACCCGGCCGGACCCGTTCCAGAAGATCGTGGTCGTCGCCACGCCGATGGGCCGCGTCGGGCTGGTCGTCGACCAGATCATCGGCAACCACCAGACGGTGATCAAGCCGATGTCGGCGCTTCACCGCGACGCCACCACCTTTGCCGGCGCAACGATCCTCGGCGATGGCGAGGTCGCGCTGATCCTCGACATCGCCCAGCTCATCGCGCTCGGCCAGCCTCGTGAGGAGACGCTGCGTGCAGCCGGATGAACAACGCCAGGCGGGGGGCCTGGTCCCGTGGAACAGCGACCGCCAGCTCGAGGTGCTGGTTTTCGACTTGGGGGGTCAAAGCTTCGCGCTCGAGGCGGTGCTGGTCCGCGAAATCCTCGACATGATGCCCGAAACGCGGGTGCCCGGCGCACCCGATCTGGTCGGCCATGTCATCAACTTTCGCGGGCGGATCATTCCGCTGGCCGACCTGCACCTCGCCTTCGGGATGCGCGTGCCGGAAACGACCAAGGACAGCCGCATCGTCGTGATCGAGGCGGAGCTCGGCGGCGAGCCGACCATCCTCGGCCTGCGCACCGACAAGGTGCACGAGGTCGCGACCTTTTCGGCCGCCCATAGCGAGGACGCGCCGGTCGTCGGCCTGCGCTGGCGCCGCGAACATGTCCGCACGCTGATCCGGCATGGCGACGACGATATCGTCGTCCTGCCCGACCTGAATGCGATTTTCCAATCGATCACGCGCGGCGACGTCGCGGGGACGTCGATCCACTAACATTCCATTTGGGGGGGGGTCTCCATGCGTGCAACGATCAAGGTTAAATTGGCCGCCACCTTTGCTGCCGTCATCATACTGCTCGCCGTCGTCATCGGCGTCGGCATCAACAAGATGAGCACACTGAACACCGCGATCAGCGATGTTATCGCCGGTCCGGCGCGCCAGTCGCTGACGGCGCAGCAGATCGATACCGAACAGAGCCAGGCGCTGGCGGATCAGCAGTCGCTGATCCTCAACACCGACGCCAGCCGGATGCAGGGCTATTATGACGCGGTAGTTGCCGGCGAAGGCCGCGTGGACAAACTGATCGCCGAGGGACAGTCGCTCGCGTCCGAGAGCGGCAAGCCCTACTGGGTCGAAGTCGCCAAGAGCTGGACCGAACTCAAGCCCGTTTTCGACCGCATCCGCGACATGGGCAAGGCGAACCAGAACGAGGAGGCCACGCGACTGTCGAACGAGGTGCAGGTTCCGCTGCTCAAGAAGATGAACGCCAGCGTCGATCGGCTCACCGATTTCCAGAGCGCGAACATGAAGGAAGCCGACGAGGCGACCAACGTGCTCTACGCCGAAAGCCGCATGGTCCTGGTCGTCACCGGCATCATCGCCTTCGTCATCGCCGTGCTCGGTGCCGTCTGGATTTCGCTGACCGTCTCGCGCGGCCTGAAGCGCATTACCGTTGCGCTGGACGCGGTTGCCATCGGCGACCTCGACAACGAAGTCACCGTCACGTCGAACGACGAGATCAAGGACCTGGTTGATACCGTCAACCGCATGACCGGTTCGCTGCGCAAGTCGGCGACGCTGGCCGACACCATCGCACAGGGCGACCTGACGGTCAGCCACACCCCGCTGTCGGACAAGGACAAGCTGGGCCATGCGCTGGTGACGATGGTCGAACGCCTGCGCAATGTCGTCGGTGACGCATCGGGTGCGGCCGACAATGTCGCCGCTGGCAGCCAGCAGCTCTCCGCCTCGTCGGAACAGGTGAGCCAGGGCGCGACCGAACAGGCCGCCGCTGCCGAAGAAGCATCCGCTTCGATGGAAGAGATGGCCGCCAACATCAAACAGAATGCCGACAATGCCGCCCAGACGGAGAAGATCGCGCGCCAGTCGTCGAAGGACGCCGAGGCGAGCGGCGTCGCGGTCGACCGTGCGGTCGGTGCGATGCGGGTCATCGCCGAGAAGATCGGCATCGTGCAGGAAATCGCCCGCCAGACCGACCTGCTGGCGCTGAACGCGGCGGTCGAGGCGGCACGTGCCGGCGAACATGGCCGGGGCTTCGCGGTCGTCGCATCGGAAGTCCGCAAGCTGGCCGAACGCAGCCAGACCGCCGCTGCCGAAATCAGCGCGGTGTCGGGCGACACGGTGCAGGCCGCGGCACAGGCAGGCGAGATGCTGACCAAGCTGGTCCCCGACATCCGCCGGACCGCCGAACTGGTCGCAGAGATCAGCGCCGCATGCCGCGAACAGGATATCGGCGCAGCACAGATCAACCAGGCGCTGCAACAGCTCGACACCGTCACGCAGCAGAACGCGTCGGCATCCGAACAGATCACCTCGACCTCCGAGGAACTGGCGGGTCAGGCGAACGAACTGCAGCAGAGCATCGCCTTCTTCCGCGTCGAACATGCCCATGGCAACCGCCGTCCGGCGGCCACCCGCAAGCCGGCGGCACCACGGGCGAAGGCCCCCGCCGCCAGCCGCGCCAAGCCCAACTCGGTCGCCGACCAGCAGGCCCGCGCACGCGGCTTCGCACTCGACCTGACGCAAGGCGGGCCCGACAGCGACGACGCTGCCTTTGGAGAAGCCGCATGACCGACAAGACGCCGATGCAGGTCGTGACCTTCGGCCTGGGTGAGGAAGTGTTCGCGGTTCCGGTGACCATGGTCCGCGAAATCCTCGACTATCGCCCCGCCTTTCGCGTGCCGAACGGCCCGGCCTGGATGCTCGGCATCACCGATGTCCGGGGACAGGGTGTGCCGATGATCGACCTGCGGATGCGGCTGGGGCTCAGCGCGGTCGAACCGACGCTGGCGACCCGGGTGCTGATCGTCGACGTGATACTGGCCGACCGGATGCTGTCGCTGGGCCTGGTGGTCGACCGGGTGATCGCGGTCGCGACCTTCGAACGCGAACGGCTCGAAGCCGCGCCGGACATCGGGCTGCGCTGGCGGTCCGACTATATTGCCGGCGTCGTCCGTGAAGCCGATGGCTTCGTCGTCATCATCGACGCAGCGCAGGTCTTCTCCAACGACGACGGCGCGATCGCGACCCTCGCCACCGCCGCCTGACCTGCCCCGCGCCGCGTCCGCCGGACGGATGCGGCGCGGACAGACGCCCGACCGACCACGGCCTGGACAACCATAATAATAAGGATGCCATTCATGTCGCTGCTGTCGCACTTCAACCGCACGTCCCGGCCCGCCGCGGCGATCGCGGAAATCCATGCGCTGACCCGATCGATCGCCGCCGGCGATCTGTCGCAGCGCCTGCGCGAGGACGTCGCGACCGACGAGGCGCGCGAGCTGCTGGCGGCGGTCAACGCACTGCTCGACACGGCGCTGGGTCCGGTCGCGCGGCTGGAAGTGGCGATGGTCCATGTCCTCACCGAACATGATCGCGGCGACATCGACGTCATGCTTGCGCCCGATACGTTCCCCGGCGACGTCGGCCGGATCGCGGATCAGGTGAACCGACTGGTCGGCGCCCATATCGACACCAAGAAGGCGGCAATGGGCTGCGTCCGCGAACTGGCGAACGGCCATTTCGACGCGCCCTTCGCCTCGCTGCCGGGCAAGAAGGCGTTCATCAACGGCGCGATCGAGACGCTGCGCGGCAATCTGCGCACGCTGATCGCCGAAATGAACCACATGTCGGCCGAACATGATCGCGGCGACATCGACGTACAGGTCGCGGCCGACAAATTCCCCGGCGATTTCGCCACGATGGCGACCGGCATCAATACCATGGTCGCCGGCCATATCGCGGTGAAGAAGAAGGCGATGGCCTGTATCAAGGCATTTGGGGAGGGCGATTTCGAAGCAACGCTCGAACCCTTCCCCGGTAAGAAGGCGTTCATCAACGACACCATCGAAACGCTCCGCCGCAACTTCAAGGAAATCTCGGGCGAGATCCAGCGCCTGATCGGTGCCGCGACCGCCGGACAGCTTGGTGAGCGGGGCGACGCCACCCGGTTCGCGGGCGATTATGCCGCGATCATCGCCGGCATCAACGGCATGCTCGACGCGATCATCCTGCCGATTGCCGAGGGTAACCGCGTGCTCGACCGCGTCAGCACCGGCGACCTGACCGGGCGCGTCGACATTGCGTGCGACGGCGATCATCAGCGGATGAAGGACGCGATCAACCGTCTGGTCGACAATCTGTCGCACTTCGCGGGCGAGGTCGCCTTCGCTTCGGATCAGGTCGCCTCGGGCAGCCAGCAGCTCTCCGCCGCGGCCGAACAGGTGAGCCAGGGCGCGACCGAACAGGCCGCCGCCGCCGAACAGGCATCGTCGTCGATGGAGGAGATGGCGGCGAACATCAAACAGAATGCCGACAATGCCGCCCAGACCGAAAAGATCGCGCGCCAGTCGTCGAAGGACGCCGAAACGAGCGGCATCGCGGTCGATCGCGCGGTAGGTGCGATGCGGACCATCGTCGAAAAGATCGGCATCGTGCAGGAAATCGCGCGTCAAACCGATCTGCTGGCGCTGAACGCAGCGGTGGAGGCGGCGCGCGCCGGCGAACATGGTCGCGGCTTCGCGGTCGTCGCGGCCGAAGTCCGCAAGCTCGCCGAACGCAGCCAGAACGCCGCCGCCGAAATCAACGCGGTTTCGTCCGACACGGTCAAGGCCGCGGGTGAGGCGGGCGAGATGCTCGCCCGGCTGGTGCCCGACATTCGCCGGACCGCCGAACTGGTGTCGGAAATCAGCGCCGCGTGCCGCGAACAGGATATCGGCGCATCGCAGATCAACCAGGCGCTGCAACAACTCGACACGGTGACGCAGCAGAACGCCTCCGCCTCGGACGAGATTTCGTCGACCGCCGATCAGCTGGCCGGCCAGGCCGAAGAGCTTCAGGCCAGCATCGCCTTCTTCCAGCTTGCCGAAGGGGCAACGGCGCCCGCCCCGGTCGTCCGTCCCGCCAAGGCGAAACCTGCCAAGGCGATCAAGGCCAAGCCTGCGCCCAAGGCCCGTCGCGGCAGCATCGCCGACCAGCAGTCCCGCGTACGCGGCTTCGCGCTCGACCTGTCGCAGGGCGGCAGCGACGACGAAGACGCCGACTTCGGTCGGGCGGCCTGACCGCCGCACCGCCCTTCTCCCTGCTCCGACGACGTGACCGTCGCCGCCACGTCGATCGAATGGAACCCGCCCTATGTCCGCCTTGCCCGCCCCCTCCCCCGATCTCGACCGGCTCAGCCCGCACAAGTTCGCGAAGCTGTCGGCGCTGATCTATGACAAGACCGGCATCAAGATGCCCGCGACCAAGGTCACGATGCTGCAAGGGCGGCTGCAACGGCGGCTGCGCGAAGTCGGCATCGCGACGCTGGATGCCTATTGCGACCATCTGTTCGACGGCAGCGCACATCCCGACGAGATCATCAACCTGATCAACGCGGTGACGACGAACAAGACCGACTTCTTTCGCGAACCCGGCCATTTCGACTTCATGGCAAAGACCGCGCTGCCAACGCTGGCGGACAGCGGCCGGCGCCGCATCCGCGCGTGGAGCGCGGCCTGCTCGACCGGTGCCGAACCCTATACGATGGCGATGGTGCTCGACCAGTTCGCGCAGAAGAGCGGAGTGGACTATGGCATCCTCGCCACCGACATCGACACCACCGTCCTCGAAACCGCGCGGCGCGGCATATACCCGACCGAAATGGTCGAACCGGTGCCGGCGTCGCTGCGCCAGCGCTATGTCGCCGTCTCGCGCGATCGCAAGGCGAACCAGGTGCGGATGGTGCCGGCCCTGCGCTCGGCGATCGGTTTCGCGCGGCTGAACCTGATGGAGGAACGCTATCCGGTCGGCGAACCGATGGACCTCATCTTCTGCCGCAACGTGCTCATCTATTTCGACAAGGAGACGCAGGAGCGGGTCGTGCGCCGGCTGTGCGCCAATCTGCGGCCCGGCGGCTATCTGTTCCTCGGCCATTCGGAATCGATCGCCGGCATGGACCTGCCCGTCCGGACCGTCTCCTACACCGTCTTCACGAAAGACTGACATGTCCAAGATCCGCGTCCTGATCATCGACGACAGCGCCAGCGTCCGCCAGGCGATGACGGCGATCCTGAGCGAAGACCCCGCGATCGAGGTGATTGCCGCCGCCGCCGACCCCTTCGCCGCCGCGCGCCACATCCAGGAGGAAATTCCCGACGTCATCACGCTCGACGTCGAGATGCCCCGCATGGACGGCGTCACCTTCCTGCGCAAGCTGATGAGCCAGAAGCCGATCCCGGTCGTCATGTGCTCCTCGCTGGTCGAGGAAGGGTCGGAAACCCTGCTCCAGGCGCTGGAAGCCGGTGCGGTCGACGTCATCCTGAAGCCGCGCATGGGTGTCGCCGACCATCTGAACGACGCCAAGATGCGGATTCGCGAAACGGTGAAGGGCGCCGCCCGCGCCCGTGTCCGCACCCGCAGCGCCAGCCGGCTCAACTCGCCCGCCGCAAAGCTCACCGCCGATGCCGTGCTGCCGCCGCCGACCGGCCGGGCGATGAGCCGCACGACCGAGATGGTCGTCTGCATCGGCGCCTCGACCGGCGGGACCGAAGCGCTGCGCGAGGTGCTGGAGGCGTTGCCCGCCAACTCGCCCGGCATCGTCATCGTGCAGCACATGCCCGAAAGCTTCACACGCGCCTTCGCGAAGCGGCTGAACGGCCTGTGCCAGGTCGATGTGAAGGAGGCCGAGGATGGCGACACCGTCATGCGCGGCCACGTACTGATCGCGCCGGGCGGCCTGCGCCACATGATGCTGGAGCGGCAGGGCGCGCGCTATGTCGTGGCGATCAAGGAAGGCCCGCTGGTATCGCGCCATCGCCCGTCGGTCGACGTCCTGTTCCGCTCCGCCGCGCGCAACGCCGGGTCGAATGCGGTCGGGATCATCATGACCGGCATGGGCGACGACGGCGCGCGCGGGCTGCTCGAAATGAAACAGGCCGGCGCCCGCACCTTCGCGCAGGATGAAGCGACGTCGGTCGTGTTCGGCATGCCCAAGGAAGCCATCGCCCGTGGCGCTGCCGACCGGGTCGTCCCGCTCAGCGCCATCGCCCGCGAATTGTTGCAGGCGACCGCGCGATGATCGGTGCGCCCCGCCCCGCCCCCTTCTCCGTTCAGGACTGACGCCATGCACCATATCCGCATCGACACCGACACCGCCGAAGCCCTGAACCTGTCCGACCTGAAGCGCAATCTGGCGATGGTCGCGGCGGGGATGGACGCGCGGTTCGTCCGCGCCGGATCGACCCTGTCGACCGCGATCGAGACGATCGACCGTATCATCCACTCGATCGACGGCGTCACCGGCGCACTCGACGAAAGCGTCGCTGGCATCGCGGTGTCGAGCCTGAAATCGGTCGCCGGACAGCTCGACGCCCTGCCCGTCGTACAGGCGGGGCGTGAGGCGGACATGGCCCGGATCGGTGCGGCATCGCGGGTACTGCGCGATCACGTCATGGACATGCGCCAGGCGCTTCGCGTGCTGCACATCTATGGCATGAACATCAAGATCGCGGCATCGGGCGAGGCGGCTTTCGTGGGCTTCGTCAACGACATGGGGCAACGTCTTGCCACCGGTGAAGAACATCTCGAAGGGTTCCTCGCCAAGCTGAAGGAACTGTCGGGCAGCGTCGGCAGCGTGCAGCAGGCCGGCCGCCTGCTCGCCGCCGAGGCGCGCAAGATCCTGCCCGCCGTGCCGCAGCGCCTTACCCGCGATGCCGACGCGCTCAACGGCCATCTGGGCGACGTCGCATCGATGGCGCGGCAGGTGGCGGAGATCGCGCGAACCGTGCAGGGTCGTGTCGCGACGATGCTCGGCGCGTTGCAGGTCGGCGACAGCACGCGGCAGCGGCTGGAGCATGTCGTGTCGGGCCTGCAACTGCTCGACGGCTGCACGCGCGAACTGGCGCCGGCGCCGCAGGCCGAGGTGACGGCGGTGGTCCACCACCTGCTCGCCGCGCTGCTCGAAACCAGCGCTGCCGATTTCGACCGCGACGCCGCGCTGCTCGTCGCCAGCCTGAAGGCGTTGCAGCCCGACACCGCCGCGCTGCTCGACCTGATCGACGACGGCACCGGGCGCAACGGCCGCCCGTTCCTCGTCCAGATCGAGGAGGCCGTGGGCGAAGTCGCGATCATCACCGTGCAGTTGCAGGAAGCCGACCATCGCTCCGGCGCGATGCTGGGCCTCATCACCGAAACCGTCGACGAACTGACCGGCCGCCTCGAACAGCTGCAACGCGTGCAGTTCAACGTGCAGGACATCGCCACCAACACCCGCCTGCTGTGCCGCCGCCATGGCGATCTGGGCAAGGCGGTGTCGGTCGTCGCGGGCGAAGTCGATATCTATGCCCATTCGCTCGGCAATGCGATGCGCGGCATCGGCCAGCCGATCCGCGAACTGTCCGACGTCAACGCGCTCCTCGCCCAGAAGCGCGGGGTCGAGGGGGACAGCGACATGGGGACCAAGCTGTCGCAGGCGCTGGTCGTCATCCGCGAAGGATGCCAGCGCACCGATCTGGCCGTTCGCGAGGGCGGCGACGATGCCCGCCAGTTGATCGAACTGCTGACGATCGCCGGCGACGAGATCGGCGCCGAGCTGCAACTGGGCGCGAACATGCGTCAGGCGGCGATCCTGCTGTCGGCGGCGCCGCACATCGACCAGCTGTCGGACGAAGCCCATGCCGCACTTGCCGGCCTGCTGCCGCAGATTTTCGCGCTCTACACCATGGCGCAGGAACGCGACGTCCACACCGCCAACGTGCCCCATGCCTTCGCCGTCACGACCGCCGTCGTCGAAACCGACGACGACGACGACGGCCTGTTCTGATCGATCGGCCGGGGGCGCAAGCCTTTGCACCTCCGGCCAAAGGCGGATAAGCGGTAGCGGGTGACGACCGACCTTACCCGTTCGCAACGATTGAAAGCCGCGACCGCGACGATCCACGATACGCTGGACCAGCGGATCATGGCCCTCGATCCCTTCTCGTCGCCTGCACGCTATGTCTGCTTCCTGCGCGCGCAGCAGGCGTTTCACGATGCCCTCGCGCCGCTCTATGCCGCACCCACGATGCAGGCGCTGATCCCGGATCTGGCGGAACGCGACCGATCGGCGGCGATCGCGGCGGACATTGCCGACCTCACCCTGCCGCTACCGGCTGTGCCCGACGCTCGACCGGTAGAGCCTGTCGACATGTCGACGTCGCTCGGCTGGCTCTACGTCGCCGAAGGATCGTCGCTGGGCGCGGCCTTCCTGCTGAAGGCAGCGCAGCGGATCGGCCTGTCGACCGATCATGGCGCACGCCATCTCGCCGGTCATCCCGAAGGGCGTGCGGCGCATTGGCGGCGCTTCACCGCGCGGATCGACGACGCGACGATGACTGCCGAGGACGAAGACCGCATGATCGCCGCCGCCCGCGATGCCTTTACCCGGTTCCGCACGCTGGTCGACGCCGCCTTCGCCTGAGGCGTCAATCGGCAGCGGCCGCCAGCGACTCCCGCACCCGCGTCAGCGCCATCTCCACCGGCTCGTGCTCGCCCATCAGCGCGAAGCTGCCGGTAATGTCGAACAGGCAATGACCATGCACCGTGGCGACCAGCGATCGGGCCAGCGTCGCCGCCCGATCGGCATGATCGGGGCCCAGCGCGGCCGCGACCTCGTCGACGACGATCCGGGTCAGCTCGCCGCGCTGCCGGCCCTGCGCCTCCTCCATCACGAAATCGTCCGGCAGGTGATGTTCGTAGATCGCCCGCCACAAATTGCGGTTGGTCCTCGCGAAGGTGAAATAGCTTTCCACCAGGCAGCGGATGCGATCCTCCGGCCCGGCGGCCAGCGCCGCGGTCAGGTCGCGCGCCCATAGCTGGAATGTGCGGGTGTTGAGCGCGACCAGAAACCGGTCATAGCTGCCGAACACATTGTAGAGCGTGCCGATCGAATAACCGATCCGCTTGGCCACCTCGCGCGCGGAAAACCGGGCGAACCCAACTTCGGCCAGATGACGATGCCCTTCGGTCAGGAGCATCTGTTCGATTTCCTGCCGGCTGTGATCCGATCTGCGTCCCATCGACGGTCCGATGCCATATCGGACCAGCCGGGTCGATCCTTCGGTGCGTTCAGTCCGGGGCGAACCGGCCCGGCAGCATCAGGACGAACCGCGCCCCCTGCCCCGGCGCGCTGTCGACCAGGATGTCGCCCCGCATCGCCCGCGCCAGCCGCCGCGCGATGTATAGCCCCAGCCCGCTGCCCCCCGCCTCGGTCGGGTCGACCCGCCCGAACTTCGCGAAGATGCGCTCCTGATCGGCGGGGGCAATGCCCTTGCCCTGATCGCCGACGATCACGCAGGCATCGTCGCCGTCGCGTTCCAGCAATATCCATACCGTCCCGCCGGGCGGCGAATAGCGGACCGCATTGCCGATCAGGTTGACCAGGATTTGCAGCACGCGGCGAAACTCGCCGCTCGCCGGCATGGCTTCGTCGAACGACGGGCGCTCGATCCGCACATCGCCCTGCGCCGCGCGCACCGCCAGCAACCCCGCCGCGCGCCGCGCGACATCGGCCAGGTCGAGGTCCTCGACCGCGACCGCGAAGTCCGCCCGCTCGATCGCCGACAGATCCTCCAGATCATCGACCAGCCCCAGCAGATGCCGCCCCGCGCTGGCGATATCTGCAGCATAGGCGACGTAATCGTCGCGCAGCGGCCCGTCGGCCTGCGCGGACATGCTGTCGGCATTGGCGATGATCCGGCCCAGCGGATCGCGCAGCGCCCGGCCGATCCGGCGGCTGAACCCGTCGGGCAGGTCGGATGCAACCTCGTCCGGCTGCGCCGGCACGTCCCCTGGCGACAGGTCGCGTGCCGCGCCGTCGAACCCGGCGAACTGGCCATTGGCATCGGCGCGCGGCACCGCCGACAGCCGGACGCGATGCGCCGTCCCGCGGATCGCCGCTTCCTGTCCGTCGAACCACGCTTGTGCCGCCAGCGCGCTCAGGATCGGAAAGCCCCCATCGCCATCGTCGTTCAGCGCGAACAGCCGCGTGATCGGCTGGCCCAGCACCGCCTGCGGATCGAAGCCCAGCCGGGCGGCGGCATGATCCGACACATGGGTCAGGTGCAGCGCGGCATCGGTGGTCCATAGCCAGTCGGCATCCGAACGCAGGAAATCCGCCTCGCGCCGATGCGCCGGCTCGGCCTCCCACGGTGCGCCCGCCTGCCAGCCGCTCACCTCCAGCCTGATGCCCAGCTCGTCCGGCTCGGCCCGCACCGTCAGCGCGATATCGTCCTCGCCATCGGCGGCGACGATCGGGCGGGTGAGCGCGATGCCCAGCCGCTGCACCAGCCGCACCAGCGCGGCGATCTGCGGCACCGCGACCGGCTGTCCCGGGGCACCGCCGGCGCGGCGGTTCAGTTCGGCCAGACGCGGCTCGGCATCGAGCAGCAGCCCGTCGGCCGACAATCGTCCGATCGCGGGCGCCGCACCGGGGCGATGATCGTTCACGCCCCCGCCCCCAGCGCCAGCATCGCCGCGTGATAATCGGCATCCAGCGCCATCGGCGCCAGCGCGATGCGCGCGGCGTCGGGCGTCACTTCCATGATGACGTCGATCCGATCGGCGAACCCCTCGACATCGCGTACCGGTTCGGACTCGGCCAGTGCAAAGCCGATCCGCGCGATCGTCGCCCGGTCGACCGCGAGCGCGCGCAGCACGACCCAGAGCCGCGCACCGTCCGGGTCGATCACCAGATCGCGCACCCGTTCGAACGCCAGCCCGCTCGCCCGCGCGACCAGTGCCGTGAACAGGATCAGCCGCCCGTCGCCGATCGCCTCGGCCAGCAAGGCCCCGACTTCCTCGCCCTGCGGCTCGATCGCCTGCGCCAACCGCATCGCGGCGACCTCCAGCGGGACCAGCTCGCTCTGCGCGTCGATCGCCCGTCGCACCGACTCGGCCAGCGCCGCATCGACCATCGCGATCTGCTCGCCCGCACCCGCCATCTCGCGCAGCGCCGCCGCGACCCACCATGCCAGTCGCGCGTACAGCGGCCGGACCAGTTCGACCGCCGCCGGAACTCCCACGACCATGCCCCCGCGCCGCGCCTGCGCCGCCAGCATCGACACGGCCGCCGCGGCGACCAGCCGGTCGCTCGACTGCGCCAGCCGCGCGACCATCGTCGGCCCGTCGCCAGCGCCCGTGACCATCACCGGCAACCCCTGCGCGATCGCATCCAGCCGCACCCGCGCGAACAACTCGCCGAACAGCGCCGGGTCGCGGAACAGCCCGGCCCGCACCACCCGGTCGAACGGCGATCCCGCCCCGCGCAGCCCCTGCGCCAGCGCCGCCTGCCCCCGCGCGGTCAACAGCCGGATGGCGTGATCCCGCACCGTCGCATCGATGCCGCCGACCATCGCCCGCATCACCGCGTCCAGCGCGGCGGCGGTCCGGTCGTCGATCCGCGCATCGTCGGGCAGATGGAAATGCTCGGCCGCCGCGCGCAGCCGCCGATGCCCCGCCCGCTCCGCTGCAGCGACATGGTCCAGCAGCAGAATGGCGGCAGCGCTGGCCTCGCGGGAATCGATCGGGTCGATGGACATGGTTCCGGCTTTAACCTTACCCGGTTAAGGCTAAGCTAAGCCTCGCGCCGCAGATTTTCGATGGCGTGGGCAAGGGTAATGCCCGCGTGCAGCGCGACCAACGCCAGCCCGATCGTCGATGTTCCCGCCAGTGCGAACGGTGCGAGCAGTACCAACGCCGTCGCCGGCGTCGCGGCCCAGGGCGGGCGGACGGCGGGCGAGCGCCGCGCGAGGATCGTCGCCGCCACGCCGACCAGCGCCAGCACCCCCGCCGTCCCGGCCTGCACGATCAGCGACTGGACCAGCCCGATGCCCAGCACCCCGGCCACGCCGAACACATCGACCCCGCGTTCCTGCCACGCGGCATGCCCGTCCTCGCCGCGCAACCATCCGAGCAGCGACCCGGCCGACAGCACGACCATCGCCAGGAACAGCAGCACCGTCGCCGCCCCCGCACTCCAGAACGGGATCGCCGCCAGCCCCGCGACGCCCAGCACCCCGCCCGCCGCACCGATCGCGACATCGGGCACCTTGCGCCGCACCAGCAGCGGCAGCAGCAACCGCGACACGGGCGTGAAGACGTACCGGTCGATCCACCCCGTCCGCTGTTCGGCCAGCGACGCCAGCACGTCCTTGCTCCGCACCTCCAGCGTGCCCGCATCGCGCTCCACGCCATGTCCCGAGCGCACCGCCTTGGCCGGCAGCAGGACATGCGCCGCGCGTGCCTGGGTCGCGACGCGCAGCAGCGTCGACTGAAAATCATATTCGCGCGGCAGCCGGGCGGCATCGTCCAGCCGGTCGACCGACAGCGTCGCGACCCCGGCCCAGCAATGCTCGGCATCGACCCGCTCGACCGAGGTCGCATCGCCGGTCGGCGTGACCAGCAGCGTGTCGACCGGCTCCAGCGCCATCCCCTCGACCACCGCGTCGGTCGTGACCAGCCCGTCGGCCAGCGCGACGATGGTGGCGAGCGGGTGGACCTTCGCCTTCGCTTCCTCGGCCGACCGCACGATATCGACCGTCGCCCCGCGCCGCCCGATCCGGTTGACCGCCGCCGCCAGCGCGGGCGTCACCCGCCCGACCGCGACCAGCAACTGCCCGGCACCGGCCGCGACCAGCAGCCGCGCCTGATATTCGATCAGGGTCATGCCGCCAAAGGGCAATGTCGCCGCCAGCACGCCGGGCTGGTGTTCGGCTTCTTCGGTCGCGAAAATCAGGCCGGTCAGCATGAAGGGCCGTTAAGCGCTGACGAGCCGCAGCGCCAGCCCCGCGCGCGGTGCCGGATACAGCACGCCGCCGGTCAGCGGCGCCGCCACGCCGGTCGTCCCCGGAAAGGTGATCGGCAGCCCTTTGAGCGACCGCACCGCCAGATAGGCGAACCCCTCCGCCTCCAGCGCATCGCCGTCCCAGCCCAGCACGTCGCTCGGCTCGGCCGTCACGCCGCACCGCTCGCCGATCATGCGCAGCATCACCGGATTATGCCGCCCGCCGCCGCCGACCAACAGCCGCTTCGGCCGCGCCGGCAACTGGTCGAGCGCCTCGGCAACACAGGCGGCGGTAAAGGCGGTCAGCGTCGCCGCCCCGTCCGCCGCCGACAGCCCGCGCGCCGGCTGGATGGTGAAGTCGTGCCGGTCCAAGGACTTGGGGTGCGGCAGTTCGAAGAACGGATGGTCGAGCATCGCGGTCAGCACCGCCTCGTCCACCTTGCCACCCGCCGCCAGCGCCCCGCCTTCGTCGTAGCGCGCGCCGCTCTCCGCCTCGACCCAGCTGTCGACCAGTCCGTTGGCCGGCCCGGTATCGAACGCGATCAGCTCGTCGCCCTCGCCGACATAGGTGACGTTGCCGACCCCGCCAAGGTTCAGCACCGCCACCGGCTTGTCCATGCCCGCCGCCCGCGCCGCGTGATAGATGGGCAGCAACGGCGCGCCCTGCCCGCCGGCCTTCACGTCCGCCACGCGCAGATCGGCGACGACGTCGATCCCGGTCGCGGCCGCCAGCGCCGCACCATCGCCCAGCTGCCACGTCCAGCCCTTGTCCGGGCGATGCGCCACCGTCTGTCCGTGATAGCCGATCACGTCGACGCTCCGCGCCTCGACGCCGGCCTTCTCCAGCAGCGCGGTGACGGCGGCGGCGTGGGTGCGGGTCAGCAGTTCCTCCGCCCGCTCGATCAGCGGATGCTCGCCCGGATCGTCGAACAGCAGCGCCAGTTCGGTCGCGGACGCCAGGGTCGCACGATCCTCGTCGCTATAGGGCGTGCCGACGAACGCGACCGGCCGCACCTCCCCCTCGCCATCGGTCTCGATCAGTGCCGCGTCGATCCCGTCGAGCGAGGTTCCAGACATCAGGCCGATCGCAAGCAAGGGGGCATCTCCGCGCAAATGGACATTCTCAATATCGCCTGAACCGTGCCGAAGTCGAGATACGTGGACTTGGGTGCGCCCGCGACGCTAAGGGAACGCGCATGACCTATTCGTCCGACCTGCTCAACACCCTGTCCGAACGGGGCTATATCCATCAGCTGACCGACGCCGCCGGCCTCGACGCGCTGGCGAGCGAGCAGGTCGTGCCCGGCTATATCGGCTTCGATCCGACCGCCCCGTCGCTGCACGTCGGCAGCCTGGTGCAGATCATGCTGCTGCGCCGGATGCAGCAGACCGGCCACAAGCCGATCGTGCTGATGGGCGGCGGCACCGGCAAGATCGGCGATCCGAGCTTCAAGGACGAAGCGCGCAAGCTGCTGGCCGAGGACGGCATCGCCAGCAACGTCGCGTCGATCAAGCGCATCTTCGAACGCTTCCTGACCTTCGGCGACGGACCTTCGGACGCGGTGATGGTCGACAATGCCGACTGGCTCGACAAGCTGGAATACATCCCGTTCCTGCGCGAGGTCGGGCAGCATTTCAGCGTCAACCGGATGCTGTCGTTCGATTCGGTAAAGCTGCGCCTCGACCGCGAACAGTCGCTGTCCTTCCTCGAATTCAACTACATGATCCTGCAGGCCTACGACTTCCGCGAATTGTCCAGCCGCCATGGATGCCGCATGCAGATGGGCGGCAGCGACCAGTGGGGCAATATCGTCAACGGCATCGAACTGTCGCGCCGCATGGACGGGACCGACGTCTATGGCGTCACCACCCCGCTCATCACCACGGCGGACGGTGGCAAGATGGGCAAGACAATGTCGGGCGCGGTGTGGCTGCACGAGGATCAGCTGCCCCATTTCGATTACTGGCAATTCTGGCGCAACACCGACGACCGCGACGTCGGCCGTTTCCTCCGCCTGTTCACAGACCTGCCACTCGATGAAATCGCCCGGCTCGAAGCGTTGCAGGGCGCCGAGATCAACGAGGCCAAGAAGATCCTCGCCAACGAAGCCACCGCCATGTGCCGCGGCGCCGACGCCGCCGCCGGTGCGGCCGAGACGGCACGCCGGACCTTCGAGGAGGGATCGGCAGGCGACACGCTGCCGACCTTCGCGGTGGCGGGCGGGATCACCGTGGTCGACGCGCTGGTCGCGCTGGGCCTCGCCGCGTCGAAGGGTGAAGCGCGCCGCCTGATCAAGGGCGGTGGCGCACGGGTCGATGGCGAAAAGGTCGTCGACGAAGCGCAGCTGATCGCGGTGGAAGCGCCGGTGCGGGTATCGGCGGGCAAGAAGCATCACGGGCTGCTGACGCCGGCGGGGTAAGGCAGCTTAGCCCCGCCCACCCCGTTCGGTTCGAGCAGCTTCGAGCCTGTCGAGAAGCGCCCGTCGAGAACCCGGTCATTTGGGCAACCCCTTCTCGACTACGGTTCCCGACAAGCTCGAACCTACGCTCGAAGCGAACGGGTGGAGATAAGGATTGAGGCGAGCGCACCCTACCCCCGCCGAACCAACACCGCCCCAACCAACACCAACGCCACCCCAATTAGCCGCACCCCACTGATCGGCGCCTTGGGCAACCCGATCAACCCGAACCGATCGATCACCAGCGCCGCGACCAGCTGCGTCGCGATCATGATCGTCAGCATCGACGCCAGCCCCAGCCGCGGCGCGGCAAAGGCCGCCGCCAACACGAAGAACGCCCCATACGCCCCGCCCAGAAACATCCACGACCGCGCCTCGCGCAGGTTCGCCAGCGGCGTCCGATCGGCGATCAACCACACCCCGATCAGGATCAGCGTCCCCACCGCAAACGACACCAGCGCCGCGAGCAACACCGACCCGATACTCCGCCCCAGCGCGGCATTGGTCGGCGGCTGCACGGCAAGGCCGATACCACCCAGCAGGGCGACGAGGAGCGGAGCAAGGGCGTTCATGGCGCGGGAGCTATCCGCTTGATCCCGCACGAGCAACTATCGTCATTCCGGCGAAAGCCGGAATCCACGGATGCGGAGACGTAGCGGCTCCATCGAGAACGCCCGACACAATGGATTCCGGCCTCCGCCGGAATGACGGTGGCTTAGTGGCAAGCCACGCTGTCCTTCCGGTACCCTCGCGAAGGCGGGGGTCCAGGGTAACAAGGCGCAACGACCGCGGCTCTGGATCCCCGCCTGCGCGGGGATACGGCCTATGGCCGATCACCCCGACCGCAACCGCCCAACCCCCGCATCCCGCTCGAACAGATACAGCGCCACCCGCGCCGCCTGCCCCCTCGGCCCTTCCAACCCGCCATCCCGATCCACCAGCAACCGCGCATCGGCATTCGCCACCGGCAGCAACTCGCCCAGCATCTCCGGCGTCGCCAGCCGGAACACCGCCTCCCCCGATTGCCGCGTGCCGAGCAACTCGCCACCCCCGCGCAGCCGCAGATCCTCCTCGGCAATCCGGAACCCGTCGTTGCTCTCGCGCATCAGCGCCAGCCGCGCCCGCGACGTTTCCGACAGGCTGTTCCCCCGCAGCAACAGGCACACCGACTTGCCCCCGCCCCGGCCCACCCGCCCGCGCAACTGGTGCAACTGGGCAAGCCCGAAGCGGTCCGCCGCCTCGATCACGATCAGCGTCGCATTGGGCACGTCGACCCCGACCTCGATCACCGTCGTGGCCACCAGCACGCCCGCGCGCGCCGCGGCGAACTCGGCCATCACCGCGTCCTTCTCCAGCGGCTTCATCCGCCCATGGACCAGCGCGACCTTGTCGCCGAAGCGTTGCCGCAGCGCCTCCGCCCGCGCCTCGGCAGCCGCCAGGTCGGACTTCTCGCTCTCCTCGACCAGCGGGCATACCCAGTACGCCTGCTTGCCCGCCGACAAATGCCGCGCCAGCCCATCGACCACCGCGTCCAGCTTGTCCTCGGACATCACGACCGTCTCGATCGGCTCGCGCCCCGGCGGCATCTCGTCCAGCCGGCTGACGTCCATCTCGCCATATTGGGCGAGCGTCAGCGTCCGCGGGATCGGCGTCGCGGTCATCACCAGCAGATGCGGTGGCCGCGCCGCCTTCGCCTGCAACATCATCCGCTGCGCGACGCCGAAGCGATGCTGTTCGTCGACTACCACCAGCCCCAGGTCGCGATAGGCTACCGCCTCCTGAAAGATCGCGTGCGTGCCGACCAGAATGTCGATCGACCCGTCGGCCAACCCCATCAACACGCCCTCGCGCACGCGCCCCTTGTCGCGTCCGGTCAGCGCGGCGACGGTGACGCCGGTCCCCGCCAACTGCCGCTGCAACGTCGCATAATGCTGCCGCGCCAGGATTTCGGTCGGCGCCAGCAACGCCCCCTGCGCCCCGCCCTCGACCGCGATCAGCAGCGCCATCAACGCGACCAGCGTCTTGCCCGACCCGACATCGCCTTGCAGCAGCCGCAGCATCGGCTGGGTCTGCGCCATGTCGCCCTCGATCTCGCCGATCGTCCGCGACTGCGCGCCGGTCGGCTTGTATGGCAGGTCGAGTTTCGCGCGCAGCCGCCCGTCCCCGGTCAGCGCCCGCCCCTTACGCGCCCGCGCCTCGCCCCGCACCAACAGCAGCGCCAACTGATTGGCGAACACCTCGTCATAGGCCAGCCGCTCCCGCGCCTTCGCATCCGCCGGATCGGCATGGATGCGCGCCAACGCTTCCTTCCACGCCGGCCACTGATGTTTGCTGAGCAAACTAGGCTCGATCCATTCGGGCAGGTCGGGCGCGCGCTCGATCGCCTGCGCCGCCAATTGCCCGACCCGGCGCGATGTCAGCCCTTCGGACAGCGGATAGATCGCTTCCCGCTCGGGCAGGCTGTCCGCCTCCGCCTCAGGCAGCACATGGTCGGGATGGACTATCTGCAACTCCTGCCCGTACGTCTCCAGCTTGCCGGACACCAGCCGCGTCTCGCCCAGCGGGAACAGCTTCTTCACCCAGCCCGACGATCCGCCGAAATAGGTCAGGTTGACGATATTGCCGTGTTTGTCGGCGGCACGCACCCGCGTCGGCCCGCGCCCCGCGCTCACCCGGTAATCGACGGCGGTCAGCGGGATCGCGATCACCCGCCCCGCATCCTGTTCCATCAGCTCGTTCCGCTTCAACCGGTCGACCCAGCCGGTCGGCAGGTGGAACGCCACATCGGCCACCCGCGACAACTTCAACCGCTCCAGCGGCTTGGCCAGCGCCGGGCCGACCCCTTTCAGCGAGGTGACTTCGGCAAACAGCGGGTTGAGGAGTTCGGGACGCATGACTACTTGGTCCTATATCCCAACCGACGGTCGCTGCCAGCGTCCGGCGGCGCAATTGCATTGGAACGTCATGGACCGCGAAACCCGGCTGAAGCGCCTGAAATTCCGTAGCTGGCATCGCGGCACCCGCGAAGCCGACCTGATGATCGGCGGCTATTTCGACGCGCATTCGGCGACGTGGAGCGATACCGACATGGACTGGTTCGAAACGTTCCTCGAGGAACAGGATGTCGACATCATGGCGTGGGCGATGGGCGTCCAGCCGGCTCCGGCGCAGTTCGACCATCCGGTGCTGCATGCCATGCGGAAGATGGATTTCGTGCCGGTCAGCCGCTGAACTGAACAATCTCCCTCTCCCCTTCAGGGGAGAGGGTCGGGGAGAGGGGCAGTAACGAAGCGCCCGCATTCCCCTCTCCCAACCCTCTCCCCTGAAGGGGAGAGGGCCAAAGGTAACAAATGCCCGACCTCTCCAAAATCCTGTCCGCCCCCCGCTCGCTGACCCTCGCGGGCGTGCCCACAGGCTTCCTCCCGGTCCTCCTCGCCGACCTCGCCCGCGGCGCAAAGGGGGACCTCGTCTACATCGCCCCCGACGAAGCGGCGATGCGCGCCATTGCGACCACCGCACCCTTCTTCGCCCCCGACCTGTCGGTGCTCCAGTTCCCGGCCTGGGACTGCCTCCCCTACGACCGCGCCAGCCCGACGCTGCGCTCGATGGCCGAGCGCCTCTCCGCGCTCCACTCGCTCCAGTCGAAGGCCAAAGGCCCGCGCCTGATCGTCACCACCGTCAACGCCGCGACCCAGCGGACGCTGACCCCGTTCCGCATCCGCCAGCTCGTCGCCCGCCTCGCGCCGGGCGAGCGCATCTCGCTCCCCCGCCTCTCCGCGCTGCTGCAGGCGAACGGCTATAACCGCGTCGATACCGTCCACGACGCCGGTGAGTTCGCCGTCCGCGGCGGCCTCGTCGATCTGTGGCCGTCCGGCTCCGACTCCGGCCTGCGCCTCGATTTCTTCGGCGACGAGATCGAAACCGTCCGCACCTTCTCGCCCGAAGACCAGCGCACCACCGGCCGCGTCGACGGCTTCACCCTGCTCCCCGCCTCCGAAGCCCTGCTCGATGAGGATTCAATCAAGCGCTTCCGCACCCGCTACCGCGAAAAGTTCGGCGCGACCGCGACCGGCGATCCGATCTATCAGGCGATCAGCGACGGCCGCCGCCTGTCGGGCATGGAGCACTGGCTGCCCTTTTTCGAAGAACGCCTCGAAACCTTCTTCGACCACCTCTCGCCCGAAGCGGTCATCGTCCGCGACGCCGGCGTTCCCGCCGCCGCCGAACAGCGCTTCGAATCGATCGCCGACTATCACACCAACCGTGTCCGCGCGCAGACCAACGACCCGGGCAGCTACCGCCCGCTTCTCCCCGCCGCACTCTACCTGTCGGCCGACGAATGGGCCGACCGCCTGTCGGACACCGCCGCGCATCAGGTCACGCCCTTCCACGCCCCCGACAGCGCCACCTCGGTCGATTTCGAAGTCGACGGCCCCCGCGACTTCACGCCGGAACGCACGCAACAGGCGAATATCTACGAAGCCGTCGTCGACCACATCGCGTCCTTGCGCAAACAGGGCCGCAAGCCGATCCTCGCCAGCTATTCGGAGGGTGCACGCGAACGGCTGATGGGCCTGCTCGCCGATCACGACCTGACCGGCGTCTCGACCGTCGAGACATGGCAACGGGCGCTGGGCGGTGCCAAGTCGACCGTCTCCTTCGTCGTCCTCCCCCTCGACCACGGCTTCACCAGCGCCGACGTGGCGGTCCTCACCGAACAGGACATGCTCGGCGATCGTCTCGTCCGCCGTGCCAAGCGGCGCAAGAACACCGACGCCTTTCTGCAGGAACTCGCCACCCTCTCCCCCGGCGACCTCGTCGTTCATGCCGATCACGGTATCGGCCGCTATGTCGGGCTGACCCAGGTCCCGGTGGCGAAGGCCCCCCACGACTGCGTCCAGCTCGAATATGCCGGCGGCGACAAGCTGTACGTGCCGGTCGAAAATCTCGAAGTCCTCAGCCGCTACGGCGCGGGCGAGGAAGGCGCCTCGCTCGACCGTTTGGGCGGCGAGGCATGGCAACGGCGCAAGGCGCGGATGAAGGACCGCATCCGCGAAATCGCGGGCGACCTGATCGCCACTGCCGCGAAACGCGCGATGCGCCCGGCCGAGGTCGCCGAACCCGATAGCGGCGGCTACCCCGCCTTTGTCGACCGTTTCCCGTATCAGGAAACCGACGATCAGGAACGCGCCATCGCCGACGTGCTCGAAGACTTGGGCGCAGGCCGCCCGATGGACCGCCTCGTCGTTGGCGACGTGGGCTTCGGCAAGACCGAGGTCGCGCTCCGCGCCGCGTTCGTCGCCGCCATGGCTGGGATGCAGGTCGCGATCGTCTGCCCGACGACCCTTCTCGCCCGCCAGCATTACAACAATTTCAAGGCCCGCTTCGAAGGATTCCCGATCGAAGTCGGCCGCCTCAGCCGCCTCGTCACCGCGACCGAGGCGAAGAAGGTCCGCGACGGCCTTGCCGACGGCACGATCGACGTCGTCGTCGGCACCCATGCCGTGCTGTCGAAACAGGTCGATTTCAAACGCTTGGGGCTGGTCATCGTCGACGAGGAACAGCGTTTCGGCGTGACGCACAAGGAACGGCTGAAGGCGATGAAGGCCGACGTCCACGTCCTGACGCTGACCGCCACCCCGATCCCGCGCACGCTGCAAATGGCGATGTCGGGCCTGCGCGAGCTATCGGTGATCCAGACCCCGCCGGTCGATCGCCTCGCGGTGCGCACCTACATCATGCCATGGGACCCGGTGGTCCTGCGCGAGGCGCTGCTACGCGAACATTATCGCGGCGGACAGGCCTATTTCGTCACCCCGCGCATCGCCGACCTGCCCGAGATCGAGAAGTTCCTGTCGGAGGAAGTTCCCGAAATCCGCTACGTCGTCGCCCATGGCCAGATGGCGCCGACCGAGGTCGAGGAACGCATGTCGGCCTTCTACGACAAGCGCTACGATTTGCTCGTATCGACCACCATCGTCGAGAGCGGCCTCGACATTCCCTCGGCCAACACGCTCATCATCAACCGCGCCGACAAGTTCGGCCTGGCACAACTCTACCAGCTGCGCGGCCGCGTCGGCCGTTCGAAGACCCGCGCCTATGCCTATATGACCACGCCCCCCGAACGGCTGGTCAGCGAAGCGGCGGAAAAGCGCCTCAAGGTCCTCTCCGACCTCGAATCGCTGGGCGCCGGTTTCCAGCTTGCCAGCCACGACCTCGACCAGCGTGGCGCGGGCAACATGCTGGGCGACGAACAATCGGGCCATATCAAGGAAGTCGGCTTCGAACTCTACCAGTCGATGCTCGAGGAAGCGATCCTCGACGCCAAGGCCGGGGGTCTTCGCGACGACAAGCCCAAGGACTTCTCCCCCACAATCACCGTCGACGCGCCGATCCTGATTCCGGAGGATTATGTCCCCGACCTCGACCTGCGCATGGGCCTCTATCGCCGCCTGAACGATGTCGAGGATCGCGCCGGCATCGACGCCTTCGCCACCGAACTGATCGACCGCTTCGGCAAGCTGCCGGTCGCCACCAGCAACCTGCTGCAACTGATCGAGGCGAAGCTGAACGCCAAGAAAGCCTGCATCGCCAAGATCGACGTCGGCGCCAAGGGCGCGATCGTCAGCTTCCACGAGGTCCCCAGCGTCGAAGGGCTGCTCGCCTATGTCGACAAGCTCAACGGCACTGCCAAGCTGCGTCCCGACATGAAACTGGTGATCAGCCGCAGCTTCGGCGACCCGCAGGCCCGCCTGAACGCCGCGCTGCAGATCTCGCGCGGGCTGGCGAAGGCGGCGGGGTAATGGGACTTCCCACGAAGTAGATGGATTGCGACGATCGGGTTTACCCGATCGTAAGCTGGACCGAAGTCAAATGGGCCTGCATCCTACCGGACAGGAGTCATCATGCGCCAGAACGGCTTCCTGCTTCCCCTTTTGATCGTTGCCGCGGCCGGCGTTAACGCCGGGCGACCGGTCGCACCCACGACGAACTGCTCGCCTTATCGCGCACCGGCTACCGAGGACGAACGGCCGGATGCGGGACCCTACAGGTTGCTATCCGCCCGCTGTTTCGATCCGGGGAAAGTGTATGACAGCGCCCCGCCCTCCGTATCGCCGGACGGCACCCATGCAGCATGGGCAGATCATGCTGGTGTCACCATTGTTGATCTTCGCTCCGGCCAAAATCGCTTTATCCCTGCGTCGACCCAAAGCCTCAATTTCCGGGTAACGACCGTTGCCGCGCCCATTGCGTGGACGCCGGATTCGACGTCGCTCTGGGCTACGACCCGTGAAAAGGCTGCGAGCGGATTTCCCACCTCGGGTGGAAAGGTCATACGCCTGTCACTTGACGGATCGCGCCTTCCGGTCCCCGATTTTTTCTCTCCATCCGGTCCGCTCGACGCCGTGCAGTGGGTCCCCGGCACGTCAATCGCTATCGTTCAGTTCGGGACGCACGGCGGTACCTATCAACCGACCCATCCGGACCCCGCGCCTGAATTGGCAATGGTCGACACGGCGACGGGCAGTATCCTTGATCGACTGTCATTGGCGTCCCTCCATTCGCTCAAGGGACGACCGGCGGGAAGCGATCCGCGATTTTCGCTCGCGGCGGTGACGGCAGTGATCGCATCGGGCCGGGTTCACGCGGTTGTCACGATTCGAACAAGAGCCGGCGCAACGCGGGTCCACTGGACACAAGGTCTGCCCGCAGTGGAACTGCCCGTTCGAAACCGCACGGATGAGCGGGTTTCCCTTCTTCCCTCCGGCAAGCAACTTCTCCGCTTGATCGAACTCCAGCCGGACGGAGTCCAGATATTCGACGGGCCAATGGATCCCCATGCCCCGAGGCCCGAACCGCCGAAACCGAGAGCCGGTATCGTGGTCGAGTCGATATCCCTTTCGACCGGTAAGTCCGCCTGGTCGATCACCCAAAGTGTGACGAATTTCTGGAAAGCCGACATTCTCGAAATCAGCCCGAATGGGCGTTACGCCCTGATCTCATGGCCGAATAGGCGCAGCCTTGTCGTGCAGGCAGCTTTGATCGATCTCAGAAATGGCGCGACGGTGCAGATGTTCCCGATGAGTGCTTCAGGCGGTCAGGCTGGCTTTACCGACAACGGCGACGTGATATGGATCAGGGTAGCGGGTAAGTTTCGGTTCTACCGGCGGTCTTAGCGGTCCCGCCCGGGATCGGGCCAGCGCACGACATCGCTTTCCTACAACATCCGCCACTGCCATTCTGCGCCCGGGTCGTTGTCACCCACGCTCTTTGACCTTCCCACTCAACGGTGATGCGCGCAGCGCGCAAAATCCGCACGAGTGTGAACTTAGTGAACTTTGGACGCCGCCGGCGGAAAAAAACCCTAATAATTCAACTGCAACTGCGTCCGGAACACATCGCCCTCGGCGCGTCCCATCCGCCGCTCGTCCGCCTCGGCGCGGTCCATTCGGGCATAAGCGATGGTCCATTCCAGCGCGGGCACCGGCTGGAACTCGATGCCCAGCTCGATCTCGTCGGTCTCCAGCCGCGGCGCGTTGACCGCCGCCTTCCATCCGCCGCGATAGGTCTGCCACCGGGCATAGGGCATGAACGGCCCGACCGGCGACGCCTTCACCCGCGCCATCGCCTGCACATAGCCGCCATGCAGCGGCTTGGTCGTGATCGCGCGCAGCGTCCGGTCATATTCCGGCCCCCGCCCCCAATTCCATTCCGCCTGGAACCCCAGCGGCGCCGGATACAGGATCGCGTGCAGCCCGATGCGCTCGTCGGTGAAGGGTTCGGCACCGACCCCGCCGGTCCGCACCTCGGGCTGGACGCGGTTGGTATAGGCGCTGCCCCCGACCTCCAACACGCGCCCGCCGCCGATCTCGAACGGCCATGTCGCCAGCGCCACCGCCATCACCGCGTCGTTCGCTTCCTCGCGGTTGATCCCCTGCCCGTTATAGACGCCGACGCCGAACGCGCCGTAATTGCCGAACAGCTTCTGCCCGTCTTCGGTCAGTCGTTCCCAGATGTCGTCGACATGGGTCGGGGTGTAATAGGCGACGACCCCGATATCGCGCTCGCTGGGCACCCCGCTATTGATCGCGTCGCTGCGGTCGAGCGGGATACGGTTCGACGACGACTGCATATTCTCCCACCCGAACGGCACCTTCGACTGGCCGAAGCGCAGCCGGAACCGTTTGTCGGGATCGAGGAACGCATCGAAATAGGCGTCGCGCAGTTGCAGGAACCCCTCGCGCCGCTCGCCGACCGACTGGCTGGTCACCGCCGTAGCGAAATCGGGCTGGAGGTAGAAGGACACCCGCTCACCCAGATCACCCTGCAGGATCAGCCGGATCCGTCGAAAGGTGAAGCCGGTGTCGTCGCCGATCCCGCTGTCATGCACCGACCGCAGCCGGGCGATGCCAGCGGGCGCGGTACGATCGCCCGAGATGATCTCGTTCAGCCGCAACTGGGTATAGCCGCGCAGCCTGATACGATCATACCACTTCTCGCGCTTGGCCGGCGGCGATGCGGCGGCGAGCTGGGTCGATGGCGGGGCGGGCTTCGGCGCGACGGCGACTTGCGGCACGGGCGCCGCGGGCGCACTCGGCGTGGTCGCGGCAGCATTTGCGGCCTGCGCCGCCTTCATCTCGGCAATGACCGCTTTCAGCTCGTCGATCTGCCGCTGCAATTCCTGCACGGTTTGCCCGGCGGCCGGCGGTGCAACCAGAAACGACGTGGCGAGGATCGCCGGAAAGAGCTGCTTCATGGACCCGCGCCATGCCGCTCGGGCACGGCGCGGGTCAAGAACTATGACGGTTCGGTGACGTCCGTCAGATGTGCAGCGCGCGACCGTACGCCGCCAGCACCGACTCATGCATCGATTCGGAGATGGTCGGGTGCGCGAACACCGTTTCGGTCAGCTCCTGCTCGGTCGTCTCCAGCTGGCGGGCGACGACATAGCCCTGGATCATCTCGGTCACTTCCGCGCCGACCATGTGCGCGCCCAGCAGCTCACCGGTCTTGGCGTCGAACACCGTCTTTACGAAGCCTTCGGCCTCGCCCAGCGCGATCGCCTTGCCGTTGCCGATGAACGGGAACTTGCCGACCTTGACGCTGTAGCCCGCTTCCTTGGCCTTCGCCTCGGTGAAGCCGACGCTGGCGACCTGCGGACGCGCATAGGTGCAGCCCGGAATGTTGTTCTTGTCCATCGCGTGCGGATGGACGTCCTTGTTGCCCAGCGCCTTGGCGATGGCCTCGGCGGCGATCACGCCCTCATGGCTCGCCTTGTGCGCCAGCCACGGCGCGCCGGTCACGTCGCCGATTGCCCAGATGCCCTCGACATTGGTCTTGCCATAGCCGTCGGTCTTGATGTGGCCGCGCTCGGCTTCAATCTTCAGCGCTTCCATGCCGATATTCTCGGTATTGGGCACGATGCCGATCGCGACGATCGCATGGCTGAACTCGACCTGTTCGACCTTGCCGTCCGGCCCCTTGATCGCGGCCTTGACGCCCGCCGGAGTCGCTTCTAGCTTTTCCAGACCCGACTTGGTCTTGATCGTCATGCCCTGCTTGGTCAGCGCCTTGTGCATGAACTCGCTGACTTCGGCATCCTCGACCGGCATGATCCGGTCGAGCATCTCGACGATCGTCACGTCGGCGCCCATGTCGTTGTAGAAGCTGGCGAACTCGACGCCGATCGCGCCCGATCCGATGACCAGCAGCTTGGTCGGCATTTCCGGCGGCACCATCGCGTGGCGGTACGTCCAGATCTTGGCGCCATCGGCCTTGGCGAACGGCAGGTCGCGGGCGCGGGCGCCCGTCGCGATGATGATGTGCCTGGCTTCCAGCTCGGTCGTCTTGTCGCCCTGCTTGACGCTCAGCTTGCCCTTGGCCGTGATCGTGCCGACGCCCTCGTGCACTGCGACCTTGTTCTTCTTCATCAGCCCCTTGACGCCCGCGTTCAGCTGGCCCGCCACCTTGCGGCTGCGATCGACGACCTTCGCAAGGTCGAACGACGGCTTCTCCGCCGACAGGCCGTACTGTGCGGCATGCATCATGTAGTGATAGATTTCGGCCGAACGCAGCAGCGCCTTGGTCGGGATGCAGCCCCAGTTGAGGCAGATGCCGCCCAGCCGCTCGCGCTCGACGATCGCGACCTTTAGGCCCAGCTGGCTCGCCCGGATCGCCGCGACATAGCCGCCGGGGCCGGAACCGAGCACGATGAGGTCGTAAGATTCAGCCATCACTTTACCTTTTCGCTCGATGCTGCCCGGTCGAGCAGCCGTAATGATGTTGGGACGATCCCGGGATTACGCCTCGATCGCCCGCGGCTTGCGATCCTCGTCGATCGCCACGAACACGAACTGCGCCTCGGTCACCCGGCACGTCGCCTCGCCGAAGCGGTCGCGGCGCCACGTTTCGACCTTGATCGTCATCGACGTCCGCCCGACCTTTATCAGGTCGGCATAGACCGACAATTCGTCGCCGACCGCTACGGGCGCATGGAACTGCATCGCGTCGACGGCGATCGTCACCGCGCGCCCCTTGGCATGGCGCGCGGCGAGCAGGCCGGCGGCCATGTCCATCTGCGACATGATCCACCCGCCGAAAATGTCGCCATAGGGATTGGTGTCCGCCGGCATCGCCGTCACGCGCAGCGCGGGCTGATCGGTCGGGGGAACCGTGGAATTCTCAACGATCATCCGACAAACCCTTTGCGCGTTCCTCGGCCATAGCGCGCCGCACCTGCCGGATGCCCAGCACGATGACGATCGCCATCGCCACCCATGTCACCGTCCAGATGTCGCGCCGGCCCAGCGGATACGACCATGCCGATAGCGAACCGATCGCCCATGCCGCCGCCACCCCGGCGACGACATGCACGATTTCGGTCAGCAGCCGGGCTCGCATTTACGCGATCAGGCCGAGCGGCGACTCCACCAGCGCCTTGAACAGCTTGAGCATCTCGGCACCGTCCGCCCCGTCGATCGCGCGGTGGTCGAAGCTGCCGGTCGCGGTCATCACGGTCGCGACACCCAGCGCGTCGTCGACGATGTACGGGCGCTTCTCACCGGCACCGACCGCCAGGATCATGCCCTGCGGCGGATTGATAACCGCTTCGAACTGCTTGATGCCGAACATGCCCATATTGCTGAGCGACGCGGTGCCGCCCTGATATTCCTCGGGCTTCAGCTTGTTCTCCTTGGCGCGGCCGGCCAGGTCCTTCATCTCGGTGCTGATCTTCGCCACGCCCTTGTTGGCGGCATCGCGGATGATCGGGGTGATGAGGCCGGTCGGCGTCGACACCGCCACCGACACGTCGGCGCGGGCATACTGCACCATTTCGTTGCCGAGGAAGGTGACGTTGCACTTCGGGCTGTTTTCCAGCGCGACGCCCAGCGCCTTGATGAGCAGGTCGTTGACCGACAGCTTCACGCCACGCGCGTCGAGCGACTTGTTCAGGTCGCCGCGCAGCTTGAGCAGCGCATCCAGACGGACATCGACCGTCAGATAGATGTGCGGCACCTGCTGCTTCGATTCGGTCAGGCGACGCGCGATCGTCTTGCGGATGTTCGACAGCTTCTCGACCGTGTGCGGGATCGAATCGTCGAACCACACCGCCGCCGGCTTGGGCACTTCCGCTGCCGGAGCAGGGGCAGCCGCCGCGCTTGGTGCCGGAGCGGCCGCTTCGGCCTTCGGCGCGCTTGCGGCACTTGGCTTCGCGTTCTCGACATCGGCCTTGACGATCCGGCCGTTCGGGCCGCTGCCGGCGATACCCGACAGTTCCAGCCCCTTGTCGGCGGCGATGCGACGCGCCAGCGGGCTGGCCTTCACGCGGCCGCCATCGCCTTGGGCAGCGCCGGCACCGGCCGGGCGGCCGTGATCCGACGTACCGGCCGGGGCCGGCGCGGCTTCGCTGCCGGTCTTGTTCGGGTCGGTCGCATCGGGCTTGCCCTTGAACTGGTCGTCGGCAGGCTCGGGCGTTTCCGCCTTCTTCGGCGCGGCATCGATCGCCGACGCATCCTCGCCCTCTTCCAGCAGGATAGCGATGACCGCACCGACCTTCACATTGTCGGTCCCTTCGGCGACCAGCACCTTGCCGATCGTGCCTTCATCGACGGCTTCGAATTCCATCGTCGCCTTGTCGGTTTCGATTTCCGCCATGATGTCGCCGGACTTGACGGTATCACCTTCCTTCACCAGCCATTTGGCCAGCGTCCCCTCTTCCATCGTGGGGGACAGGGCGGGCATCTTGATCTCGATCGGCATGGGGCAGAATGGTCCTCTCAGGCTCGTCGCGCCTCTTCGCCGCCGGAGCCGTCCCGGTCAAGCCCCGGCACGACCTTGCGTCGCCGCCACGAACCGGCGCATGAACCGTAGCGTCAGGGGAAGATGCATGCGGACATATCTGGTGGTGGTCGACGAAAGTCCCGAAAGCGCGGTCGCGTTGCGCTTCGCCGCGCGCCGTGCGGTCAAGACCAATGGCGGGGTCGAGGTGCTGGCGCTGGTCGAGCCGCAGGAATTCGCCCCCTGGGGCGGGGTACAGGCGACGATCGAGGAGGAAGCGAAGGAACGCGCCGAAGCGCTGGTCCAGGCGGCGGCGGGCACGCTGATCGCCGAATCCGGCCTGCAACCGCATCTGACGGTGAAGATCGGCGACGGCCCGCGAATCGTGCGCGAGATGATCGCCGCCAATCCGCAGATCGCCGCACTGGTGCTGGGCGCCGCCGCGACCGGATCGCCCGGCCCGCTCGTTACCCATTTCGCCGGCACCGATGCCGGTGCGCTCCCCGTGCCGCTGATGGTCATTCCCGGCAGCCTCGACCGCGCCGGGATCGACCGGCTGAGCTGATTCGCCATCACGGTCAGCCATGGTTCAGGCCGCTGCGATAAAGCGACGTTGGGAAGTACCGGGCGGGGGAGAGCAGCGATTCGCGCTCGATCCCCCGCGGGCTGCTGCTGTTCGCCGGGTGTCCGGCACATCCTCTCTTATAATTCAGCGCAGCGCTGGTGGACGTCCGTTAGCGCGGCTCGGGCACAAAAAAAAGGGCCGGCGAACCGACCCTTGAAAAGTTTTAGGAGAGGATGCCTGAAAGGCACAGTCGTTGTGCACCGCAACCGTTCCGTTAGCAATTGCAAAAAACGAAACCAAACATTTAGTTTCTGCATCAAACCCACCGGGTAACTAGGTTTTAGCCGGATATGGGTATCACGCGAAACCGGTTGAGCAGGGTGTCGGAACGCGGCATCCTCCCGCCCATGCGCTCGATGTTGCTTCTGCCCGCCCTGTTCCTCGCCACCGCTGCCGGTGCGCGCGATACCCCCCGCCCCGACCGGCTACGTGCCGACGTCGCGACCCTGGTCGGGTTCGGCACGCGCCATACCGCGTCCGATCCCGACCATCCGACGCGCGGCATCGGCGCGGCGCGACGCTGGTTCGCCAACGAACTGACCCGAATCGGTGCCGGCTGCGGCAACTGCATCACTGTCGCCAACATCGCGCGCGGCTTCACCGGCCCGCGCGCGCCACAGGGCGTCAATGTCGTCGACGTTCTCGGCTTTCAGCAGGGGCGCGATCCCAAACGCGTCGTCATCGTGATGGGCCATATCGACAGCCGCGTCAGCGACGTGATGGATGCGACCAGCGACGCGCCCGGCGCCAATGACGACGCGTCGGGCGTCGCGCTGGTGCTGGAAACCGCGCGCATCCTGTCGAAGGAAAAGTTCGACGCGACGATCGTCTATGCCGCGCTGTCGGGTGAGGAACAGGGATTGTGGGGCGCCCAGCTGCTCGCCGATACCGCGAAGGAGCGCGGCTGGACGGTGTCCGCCGTGCTCAACAACGATATCGTCGGCAACACGATCGGCCAGGACGGGCGCAAGGTCGCCGACCGCGTCCGCGTCTTTTCCGAAGGCATCCGCGCGTCTGAATCGATCGAGCAGCAGATCGCCCGCCGCGCCGCCGGCGGTGAGGATGACGGCCCGTCGCGCGCGCTGGCCAAGACGATCGATGCGGTCGCGACCACGATCCCCGGCGGCCTCGACGTGTTTCTCGATCGTCGCCCCGATCGGTTCGGGCGCGGGGGCGACCACGAACCGTTCCTGAAGCTCGGCTATCCTGCGATCCGCTTCTCGGTCGGGGTCGAGAATTACGACGCCCAGCATCAGGATCTGCGCCGCGACGGCAAGCGCGTCTATGGCGACACGATCGACCGGATGGATTTCCCCTATCTGGCCAAGGTGACGGCGATCAATGCCGCGACCATCGCCCGTCTCGCGGCCGCTCCGGCTGCCCCCGCCAGCGTGTCGATCGAAGGGGCGCTGGCGACGGATACGACGGTCCGCTGGGCGCCGGTGGCGACTGCAGCCGGCTATCGCATCCGCTGGCGGCGAAACGACGCGCAGGACTGGACCGACCGTCGCGACGTCACCGGCACGGAAGCGGTGCTGAACGGCGTCATCGTCGACGACCATTTCGTCGCCGTCTCGGCCCTGTCGCCATCGGGCGCGGAGAGCATCCCGACCTTCGCCGGCCGCGCCCCGCATTAACCCTCATCCGGCCCCATTCGGTTCGAAGCGTCTGTCGAGAACCTGGCCCTACCGCCGCAACGTCTTCGACCGGACCACCCGCCGGGGAGCACGACGCACCGTCTCGTAGGTGACGACTTCCTCGGTCGTGGTCGTCGTCACCGGCGCGTTCTGGACCGTAACCGTCGTCACGGTGCGCGGCGGATAATAATAACCGTTGGCGATGTAACCGCCCGGCCCCTCGGTGGTGGTTGTCGTGGTATAGCTGCGCGCGACCGGCGGTGCGCCGACATGTCGCTCGACATAGCCACCGCGCGAACGCGGGCCGATCGGCTGCACTTCCTCGCGCATCGGCCCGAACACGACCGGCGGCGGGGCATCGTCATAATAGCCGTCGTCCGGCGCGATCGGCACATCGTCCCCCGGCAGCGGATAGTCGGCGCCATAGCCAGGCTGAACCGGCGGCGGCGGCGGCGGCCCACGCCGATCCTCCGCCCGGTCGATCGCGGTCCCGGCCAGCGCGCCGACCCCGGCGCCCAGCACCGTCCCGCCCAGCCGGTTGCCGCGGCCGGCGATGACATTGCCCGCCACCGCGCCGACCGCGCCGCCGATCACCGCACCGCCCACGCCGTTATCCCGCCGTGCAACCGGCGGCGGCGGCGGCAGATCGCCCTCGCCAACATAGCGGTCATAGGCGCGATCGTCGCGGACATAGCGCCCAGTATCGCGCGCATCCCAATCGATGCCGCTGCGATAATCGAACACCCGCCCGTCGCGATCGGCCAGCACCGCATCGTCATAATAGCGATACCAGCCATAGCCCGGCTGCGGGCGGCTCAGCCCATAGGTCGGCCAGTCCTGAATGAAGAAGCTAGGCGCCACCCAGTAGCGCGGCAGGATCCACCCACGCACCGGTGTGCGATACGCCGCCCAGCCGCCCGGCGCATAATGGCCGCCATACCAGCGCCCGCGCACATTGCCGCCCCAGCGCGGCCCGGGCAGGTTCACCCGCGGCTGTCCCGGATAGAGCGCCGGCCGCCCCGGCCGCGCTTCGGGTGCCTGGCCGAGGCGCGGCTGCGCCTGCGCAACCCCGGTCGAGGCAAGGATCGCCGCAAGGGCGGCAAGGGTCGGCGTTCGCATCGTCCGGTCGGCTCCCTCATGCGCGGACGTACCGCGCGGATATGGTTGCCGAAAGCTTACCACGCGCGGCGGTTCCCGGCCAATCCGGCGCTTGCCGGACCGACCGTCCCGCACCGGGGCAGATCAGCCGATCCGCGGCGCCAGCACGCGCACCAGCGCCTCGCATCCCGCCTGGTCGCCGGCATCGAACCGGCCGGGCAGCGGGCTGTCGAGATCGAGCACCCCGATCAGCCGCCCGCCGTCGACGATCGGCACGACCAGCTCGCTGCGGCTGTCGGCATCGCAGGCGATGTGCCCTGGAAAGGCATGGACATCGGCGACCAGCTGCGTCGTCCGCGTTGCCGCCGCCGTACCGCACACCCCGCGCCCCACCGCGATGCGGATGCACGCCGCCTTGCCCTGAAATGGCCCCAGCACCAGCTCGTCACCGACTAGGCGGTAGAAGCCTGCCCAGTTCAGATCGGGCAGATATTGCATCAGCAACGCCGAGGCATTGGCCATGTTCGCGACGGCGTCGCGCTCGTCCGCCGTCAGCGCATCGAGCGCGGACAGAAGATCGCGGTACAGGTCGCCCTTGGCGCCGGTGGAGATATCGAACTGGTACATGGGGGCTATGTAGCGCCGGCGTGGCCCCACACAATCCTCCCCGGTACGGGGAGGATTCAGTCCATCCGTACCTTACCCCGCCCCGCCTTCACCTGCGACCGCCCCTTCTTCGCGTCCACCCGCCGCACCTGCGATGCCATGGTCGGCTTGGTCGCGCGGCGCTTCTTGGGCACGATCGTCGCCTCGCGGATCAGTTCGAACAGCCGCTCGCGCACCTCGCGCCGGTTCATCTCCTGCGACCGCGACGCATCGGCGCGCAGCGTCAGCACGCCCTCCTTGGTCAGCCGCGACCCCGCCAGCACCGCCAACCGATGCTTGACCGCGTCCGGCAGCCCCGGCGAAGCGACCACGTCGAAGCGCAGCAGCACCGCGCTGTCGGTCGTGTTGACATGCTGCCCGCCCGGCCCCGACGCGCGGGTGAAGCTTTCGACCAGTTCGCCGCTGTCGATCGAAATCGACCGGGTGATCGGGATGCGCGGCACCTACGCCTCGTCGAACCCCGCCGCGACGAAGCTGCGCGGCCATGGCGCGGTCACATCGATCGCCGGCTTGTTGTCGCGCGGGACCATCAGCCCGATGGCGTGCAGCAGCATGCCGTGCCGCCCGCCCCGGCCATAGACCGGATCGCCCGCCACCGGACAGCCCAGCCCTTCGGCCATGTGCACGCGGATCTGGTGCGTCCGGCCGGTTTCGGGGAACAGCGCGACCAACGCGCGGTCACCGACCGTGCGCAGCACCCGCCAGTTCGTCCGCGCCGGCTTGCCCTTCGCATCGCCGACCATGCGCCATCCGGTCTCGGCCGTGCTGACCTTGGCCAGCGCCAGGTCGATCTCGCCCGATTCCCCGGCGGGAATGCCGTCAAGGATCGCCAGATAGCGCTTCGTCACCCGTCCCTGTTCGAACGCCTGCTGGAACCGGGCATGCGCCTTGGGATTGCGTGCAAGCAGCAGGCACCCGCTGGTATCGCGGTCCAGCCGGTGCACCGGCGTCGGTTCGCGTTGAAAGGTGAAGCGCAGCTCGTCGGCCCGCGCGACGATGCTGGGCGAACCGTCGCGCGGGGGATCGACCGGCAGGCCGGCGGGTTTGTCGAGGACGATCGCTTCGCCGTCGATGAACAGGACCAGGTCGTCAAGCATTCCGCTCCCTTGCCATCGTTGTCGACGCCATGCCAGTGCGCATGGGCTGCACCGCCGACCCAGCCGGAGACTTTTGTGCGCCGAACCGCCCTCGCCCGCCTTCTGCCGCCGCTCTGCATCCTCGCCTCCTGCGCGCCGACCACCGCGCCGGCGCCGCCGGTTCCCGTCCCGACGCCCGCCCCCTCGCCGGTCGCGCCTCCCCGGATCGTCACCCTGCCCCCCGCCGGGCCGACCGGTCCCGTCGAACTTTGCGAGCGCGGCACGGTGCAGCGGACCGCCGATGGCCGGTTGTTCAACCATTTCCCCTATCCCGACATGCCGGCAACCGCGCTGATCGACGCGCCGACGACGCTGGGCGGTTCGTGCAAGGTCCATCCCGCGATGGCCGACGATCTCGCCCGCCTGCTCGCCGCCGCCGATGCCGATCCCGCCATCGCCGGCACGCTGCGCGCCGTCTCCTGCCATCGGTCCGAAGCGTTGCAGCGCCAGACCTTTTGCGGCGGCATCGGCGCGAACGGATCGGGCAGCTTTGCCGAGCGTGCCTGGGCCTCGGCACCCCCGGGGCATAGCGAGCATTCGACCGGCTATGTCATCGACTTCGGCACCAGCACCGCCCCCGCCTGCAACGCCGAAGCCTGTTTCGCCGCCACGCCCGCCGGACGCTGGCTGCGCGCCAACGCCGCCCGCTTCGGCTTTGAAATGTCGTTCCCGGCGGGCAACAGGCAGCAGGTGAAGTGGGAACCGTGGCACTGGCGCTGGGTCGGCACGACGGCGAGCGCAGCCGGCGCGCCGCCCGCCCGCTCGATCTTCCTTCAGGCCCGCACCCGCTTCCCCGCCGACCCGAAGGTCGATTAGGGCGGATCCACCCTACAGGGTCAACCGATAGCCATAGCCGATGCCGATCGTCGCCTGGACCCGCCGCCCGCGTTGCTCGATCAGCGGCGACTGTCCTGCCTTAATGCCCAGATAATCGACCCCACCGAAGACGGTGACGGCGCTGTTGCGATCGATCGGCCGGATCGCGCTGCCACCGATCCCGACCGACGCCAGCCCGCCACCGGGCCGATACCGCGCCAGCCCGGTGCGCAGCGACTGTCCCGCGTCGATCCCGAAATAGGTCCGCAGATAATCGCCCGTGGCGAACGTCGCGCGCGGTCCCAGCGACCCGGCGATCCGCCCCGCCCGCCACGTCCGCGCGACCGAAACGTCGGCGACCGCCGCGTCATGCCCGCCAAAGCCCTGCCGCCCCTCACCCCGAACCCGCCATGCGCCCAGCCGCTTCTCGATAAAGCCGCCCGCCTCGCCGGCGACACCGACATCGCCCAGCCCGCGCAGCACGTCGCTGCCCCCGGTCAGCTGGAACGGCGATCCGCGCCCATCCTCGTCGCGCCCGAAGCGAATTTTCACCAGCGGCCCGGCCCGCCATCCGTCACGACGCAGCAGGTTCAACCCCACCCCGTCCGGCACAGACGCGAAGAAGACGTCTCGATAATGGACCCGCAGGTCGGGAAACAGCGACAGCGCCATGTCGCGCGATCCCTGCCATGCCGGGCTCAGCACCGGTGCCGCACCGACCGTGATGCTCCAACCATCGGGCGCCCCGCCCGCTCGCCCGGCAGCCGGCCCGCCGCTCTGCGCCAGCGCCGGAGTCGCGACAACCGCCAACACACCGATCCCGACCGAAAGCCGCATCGTCATTTTCCCCTCGCGCCCGCCGCGCTGCGCGGGGCCGTCACTCCGGCCTCGGTCTGGACCACCGGCTGCATCGTGCCGTCTGCGTTATAATGCAGCCGCTCGACCGTCACCGCCCGCCGCCCGATCGCGCCGTTCAGGTCGCCGATCGCCAGCGTCGCATTGTGCAGGAACAGATACCAGTCGCCCTTATACTCCACGATCCCCGGATGGATGGTGAAGCTGTATTTGCCCGATCCGGTCAGCTCGCCGCGATAGGTCCACGGCCCCTTGATCGACGGCGCGGTGGCATAGGACACACGCTCGTCGCGATGCTTCGACCGGTCGAGCGAGGCATAGGTCAGGTAATAGGTGCCCTTGCGCTCATGCAGCCACGGCCCCTCCTCGAAATGCGGCGGGGTGATCTCGGTGATCGGTCCGTCGATCTCGATCATGTTCGGCTTCAGCTTCGCGATATAGCATTGCCGGTTGCCCCATGCGATCCACGTCGTCCCATCCTTGTCGGTGAACACGGTCGGGTCGATGTCTTCCCAGCTATGCGTTCCCTTCGGCGTCATCTGGTTGGTGATCAGCGCCGCCCCCTTGGCATCGACGAACGGCCCGGTCGGCTTGTCGGCAACGGCGACCGCGATCGCCTTGCCCGGATGCGTGTCGTCATGCTCGACCGCAGCGTAGAACCAATACTTGCCGTTCTTGAAGACCGCCTGGCTCGCCCAGGCATCGGCCTTCGCCCATTTGAAATCGGCCACCTTCATGATCGGTCCGTGATCGGTCCAATGGCGCATGTCGGTGGTCGAATAGACCAGCCATTCGCGCATGTTGAACATCTGGTCCCGCTCGGCCTGGTCATGCCCGACATACAGGTACAGCCGGTCGCCGACGACCAGCGGAGCGGGATCGGCGGTGAACTTGTCGCGGATGATCGGGTTGCTGCCCGGCACCGGCGCTGGCCGCTCCTGTGCCCCCGCCATCGTCGCCGCCGCGATCGTCAACGCACCCCATAACGCCATGCCGCGCATCGCTCTCTCCCATCATCGTTCTTTGCCACGATGATAACCGATAGCGCTAACAATCCAAGCCATGCACCACCGGTCCCGTTACCGGACCGCTTCACGGCACCGGCGGAACCAAGCGACATCCGCAATCTTGGTTAGGTTGGTACGCCATGGACAAACCAGCCGCCGGCCGATCTCGGCAGGAGGAACCCATGTCGAACACGCTAACGACCAAATTGACGAGTTTTTCCGACCTGTCGGCCGAAGAAGCCGCAGCGCTGGATGCAGTCTGCAACGACACTTTCACCGTCAAGGGACGCGACCTGATCCGCGTGGGCGACCGCCCCGAACAGGTGTTCCTCGTGCTTAACGGCTGGGCCTGCCGCTACAAGGACCTGCCCGATGGCAAGCGGCAGATCCTCGCCTATCTGATCCCCGGCGACCTGTGCGACCCGCACATCTTCATCTTCGAACAGATGGACCATTCGATCCGCGCCATCGGCGAAGCCCGCGTCGCGGCCATCCCGAAACAGGTGATCCTCGACCTGACCGAACGCTATCCGGCGCTCGCCCGGGGCCTCTGGTGGTCGGCACTCGTGGACGAAGCGGTCTCGCGCGAATGGCTGGTCAATGTCGCCCAGCGCGATTCCTACACGCGCATGGCGCATCTGTTCTGCGAAATCTGGCTGCGCATGTGCCAGGTGAAGCTCACCACCGGCGGCACGTTCGACCTGCCGCTGACCCAGGAGCAGTTGGGCGACACGCTCGGCATCACGCCGGTGCACGTCAACCGCGTGTTGCAACGCCTGCGCGCCGAAGGGCTGGTGACCACCCGCGACCGGCGGATGACGATCCACGACGTCGACGCGCTGAAGGCCGCCGCCGAATTCGACCCGCGCTACCTGCACCTCGACGCCCGGGCGGCGGCGTGACGGGGCGACCTCCCGGCCGCCCCGCCATCGCTTATCCGAAGACCTTGGTCGCCAGTTCGGCGATCCGCTTGCCCTGATGCCGCGCACCGCCCAGCTCGATCTCGGTCGGCTGACGGCTGCCGTCGCCGCCGGCGATGGTCGACGCGCCGTACGGCGTGCTGCCGTTCACTTCGTCCAGCCCGGTATGGCCTTCATAGGCGTAATCGAGGCCGACGATCGTCATCCCGTGATGCATCAGGTTGGTAATGATCGAGAACAGCGTCGTTTCCTGCCCGCCATGCTGCGTCGCGGTCGAGGTGAAGGCGCCGCCGATCTTGTTGACCAGCCCGCCCTTGGCCCACACGCCGCCGGTCGTGTCCCAGAACGCCGCCATCTGGCTCGACATCCGGCCATAGCGGGTGCCGGTGCCGACGATGATCGCGTCGTAGTTCGTCAGCTCGTTGGGATCGGTCAGCTCGGCATGATGGTCCGCGACGACGAAGCCCGCCGACTTGGCGACCTCCTCCGGCGCGGTTTCCTTGACGCGGCGGACGTCGACGTCCGCACCCGCCGACCGCGCACCCTCGGCGACCGCATCGGCCATCTTGGCGATATGGCCATAGGACGAATAATACAGGACCAGGACCTTCGACATGTTCAGATGCTCCCTTCGGCTTATTCGGAATCGACCAGGACGATTTCGGCGTCCTCGGTCGCGGTGATGGTGACGGTCTGCCCGCCGGAAAGTGCGGCCCCGTCGCGCGCCTGAAAGGCGACGCCGTCGATGGTGATCGCGCCGGTCGCGGCGACGAGATAGGCGTGACGCCCGTCCCCCACGCTATGTTCCACGCTTTCGCCAGCCTTCAACGTCGCGCCCAGCACCCGTGCCTCCGCCCGGATACGCAACGCATCGCCGTCTTCATCGAACCCGCTTGCCAGAGTAACAAACTTGCCCGACCGCTCGCCCTTGGGAAACGGCTTGGCCCCCCATGACGGCGCGCCGCCCTTCTGGCGCGGCTCGATCCAGATCTGGAAGATGCGGGTCGTTTCCGGCTCCAGATTATATTCGGCGTGGCGTACGCCGGTGCCGGCGCTCATCACCTGCACATCGCCTGCGGCCGTGCGGCCCTTGTTCCCCATCGAATCCTGATGGGTGATCGCGCCGGAGCGGACATAGGTGATGATTTCCATGTCCTTGTGCGGGTGCGGCGGGAAGCCGCTGTTCGCGGCGATCTCGTCGTCGTTCCACACCCGGATCGCGCCCCAGCCCATGCGGGCGGGGTCGTAATAATTGGCGAAGCTGAAATGGTGGCGGGCGTTCAGCCATCCGTGGTCGGCATGGCCCAGGCTGGTGAAGTCACGTTTGTCGATCATGGTCGATCTCCTTGCTTGACCCCCAAGATAAGCGCGGCGATCATACCGTAAATGGAAACGTCGGAAACCGATCGTTTCGCAGCGGAGGATATATGCGGCTCCCCGATTGCGAAGCCTGGGCGATGTTCGCCTGCGTTGTCGAGCACCGCTCGTTCAGCGCCGCCGCCCAGTCGATCGGCGTATCGAAGGCGACGGTGTCGAAGGCGGTCGCGCGGCTTGAGCTGTCGCTAGGCACCACCCTGTTCCACCGCACCTCGCGCCGCCTGACACTGACCGATGCCGGCCAGTCGCTCGCCGAACGGGCCGCCCGCATCCTCGCCGAGGCGCAGGCGGCGGAGGAACAGGCGCGCGACGCCGCCGCTGCGCCCACCGGCCTGGTCAAGGTCGCCGCGCCCATGTCGTTCGGCCTCGCCCATATCGCGCCCGCGATCGCCGACTTCCTCAAACTCCATCCCGGTGTCGAGATCGACCTGACCCTGTCCGATGCGAAGGTCGACATCGTCGCCGAAGGGATCGACGTCGCGCTGCGCATCGCCGACCTGCACGACAGCACGCTGCGCGCCCGCCGCCTCGCCCCCGTCGCGATCAGGATCGTCGCGGCCCCCTCCTATTGGGACGCGCGCGGCCGTCCGGCGCACCCGGCCGATCTCGGCGACCATGACTGTTTCGGCTATACCAACCTGCCGAACGCGATCTGGCATTTCCGGCGGGGCACGGAGGAAGTGTCGGTCCGCCCGGCCGGCCCGCTCGCCACCAACAATGGCGAGGCGATGCTCCCCGCATTGTGCGCCGGCCTCGGCGTTGCGCGACTGCCGGACTTCCTGGTCGATGCCGATATCGCCGCGGGCAAGCTGGAAGCGGTGCTGGCCGACTGGGCCGGCGACGGTGTGGCGCTGCACCTCCTCACCCCGCCCGGCACGCTGCGTCCGGCACGCGTCGAGTCGCTGATCGAGTATCTGTCCGATCGCTTTCGCCGGTCCTGCAATCCGCGTTAATTTTCCTAAACCTTGTCCGGCAACGGCCGTTTAGCCTTCCAGAACCCTTCATTCCGCTTAACCAACGGAATTTACGAAGTGTTTTCGATTAGGAAGAAATTAACCTTTTGCCGTCATAGGTCTTTACGTTAATGTTTTTGCTGCGCGCCGGTCAGGGACGATAGCGCGCCGCGAAACGGGGGAACCAAGCCGATGCGCGTGCTGTTGATCGAGGACGAGCCGACGACCGCCAAGGCGATCGAGCTCATGCTGACGACCGAGGGTTTCAATATCTACACGACCGATCTGGGCGAAGAAGGCCTCGATCTGGGCAAGCTGTACGATTACGACATCATCCTGCTCGACCTGAACCTGCCCGACATGCACGGCTATGACGTGCTAAAGAAGTTGCGGGTGGCGCGGGTGCAGACGCCGGTCCTGATCCTGTCGGGCATCGACGAGATGGATTCGAAGGTCCGCTCGTTCGGCTTCGGTGCCGACGATTATGTGACCAAGCCGTTCCACCGCGAGGAACTGATCGCGCGCATCCACGCGGTCGTCCGCCGCTCGAAGGGCCATTCGCAGTCGGTGATCCGCACCGGCAAGCTCTCGGTGAACCTCGATGCCAAGACGGTCGACGTCGACGGCGCGCGCGTCCACCTGACGGGCAAGGAATATGCGATGCTCGAGCTGCTGTCGCTGCGCAAGGGCACCACGCTGACCAAGGAAATGTTCCTCAACCATCTCTATGGCGGGATGGACGAACCGGAACTCAAGATCATCGACGTCTTCATCTGCAAGCTGCGCAAGAAGCTCAGCATGGCCTGCGAAGGCGACAATTATATCGAGACGGTCTGGGGCCGCGGCTATGTGCTGCGCGAACCGGACGAAATGGCCGAAGCGGCGGTCGCGTAACGCGGCCACGCACCCCCGGTCTCCCACTCCGTTCGGTTCGAGCAGCTTCGAGCTTGTCGAGAAGCGTCCGTCGAGAACGCCCAGTTTAGGGCACCGTCTTCTCGACCTCGGTTCTCGACAAGCTCGAACCAAACGGACCTGCACGAGACGGTAATCCAACCTCTACAGTATCCCCGCGCAGGCGGGGATCCAGGGTCATCAGGCGATACCCTTTTCGGCGCTGGATTCCCGATACGACTACCAAGAAAATCAGGCGGTAATCGCCCCACCCATCCCCAACCTCTTGCCGTTGGTGATGATCACCCGATCCCCCAGCTTCGCTGCCCCGAACAGCTTCCGCGCGAACGCGGTCGGCACGCCGATGCAGCCATGAGTCGCCGCCCCCTCCTGCACATCGCTGCCATGGATCGAAATGCCGTCATTGGTCAGCCGCAGCATATAGGGCATCGGCGCGCCATAGAGGTTGCTGACATGGTCGGCATCCTTCTCGGTAATCTTGAGCGCGCCCAGCGGCGTCGGTTTCCAGTCCGCGCCGTACAGCACCACCGCCGCACCGATTTCATAGCCGTTGCGAAACACCGACAGCGTCTGCGCATCGAGGTCGATCGTGATGACCAGCGGGCCCTTCGATGGCGCACCATCCTCGTCCCACACCCAGCGGCCATGGGTGAACGGCCCCTCGATATCCAGCACGCGGCGGACGACCATCGCCTCGGGCGCTGGCGTCGACACGGCGATGGGTGTGGCGACCGGAGCGGGCGCGGCCACCGGCACCGAAGCGGCCTTGGCTACCGGCTTGACCGGCGCGACGGCGGGCACCGGCCGCTCGACACCCAACAGCATCGCCGCCCCGCCCGCCGTGGCACCGACCACACCGACCAGCAACGCCAGCCCCAATCCGGTTCGCAACGAAGCGCGCATCGTCCCTCCTGTCGCCCGTATGTAGGGCAAACGGCACAAGCGTACACCCCGGCGAAACCCGCCGTATCAGGATGGCACATTAATCCTCCCCAGCACGGGGAGAATTTACCGCCCGGTCGCCTTCGGCTCCTCCTTCAGCGGCCAGGCCTTGTACCCGCCGACCCACGTTTCGATAACCCGCGTCGCGCGCAGTTCGGCCGGCGTCGCCGCCACCGGATCGCGATCGACCACGATGAAGTCCGCCTTCTGCCCCGGCAGCAGCGACCCGAACTTCTGTTCGGCGAAACCGGCAAACGCCGCGTCCTGCGTGAACGCCTTCCACGCCTGTTCGCGCGTGACCTTTTCTTCCGGGCGCCAGCCGCCCGGCGGCTGCCCGTTGGGGTCCTCGCGGGTGAACGCCGCCGCCCAGCCGACGAACGGGTTCGGGCTTTCGACCGGATAGTCCGACCCGAACGCCAGCCGCCCGCCGTCGCGCAGGACGGTCGCCCACGCATAGGCCCCGGTCAGCCGCGCCGGCCCCAGCCGCGCCTCGGCCATCATCCGGTCGCCGGTGGCGTGCACCGGCTGCATCGACGCGATGATGCCATTCTTCCCCAGACGCGGCAGGTCGGCGGGGTCGAGCACCTGCGCATGTTCGATCCGCCAGCGCCGGTCGTCCTTGTACGACGATGCCAGCTCGTCGATCGCGTCCAGCACCTGCCGGTTCGCCCGGTCGCCGATCGCATGGATCGCGAACTGGAACCCGTCCATCGTGCCCCGGCTCAACAGGTTGAGCAGCGTCGTATCGTTGATGAACGAAAGCCCGGTCTGCTTCGGCGCATCGCTATAGGGTGCCTTCAGCCACGCGCCGCGCGACCCCAGCGCGCCATCGGCGTACAGCTTGATCCCGCCCATGCGCAGCCGGTCGCCGTACAACCACGGCGTCGGCCCGGCCCCGGCGATGGTCAGCGCGGTGTCGAGGCCCGCGCCATAGCTCATGATCCGCACCCGCAGCTGGCCGATATCGCCCATCCGCCGGAACACCAGCCAGTCGTCGACCGACGTGCCCATGTCCGCCGTCGCGGTGATGCCGGTCGACAGCAACAGCTCCTGCGCCTTCAGGAACGCGGCGTTGCGTTCGCGCGGGGACGGCTTGGGCCTGGCCGCGTCGAACAGGCTGGCGGCGCTGTCGACGAACACCCCCGAAGGCTGTCCGTTCGGCAGCAATTCGATCCGCCCACCCGCCGGCGCGACCGTCCTGGCGGTGATCCCCGCCGCCTTCATCGCCGCGCTGTTCGCCCACACCGCATGGCCGTCGGCACGTTCGAGCAGCACCGGCTTGTCCCCCGCCGCCGCGTCCAGTTCGGCCGCAGTCGGAAAGCGCCCCAGCCCCCACGCCTCCTGGTTCCAGCCGCCGCCCAGGATCCACTGGCGATTGCCGTTGCTGCGCGCATAGGACTGGATCGCCGCCTGCGCATCCGCCAGCGACCGCGTGTTCGACAGGTCGAGTTCCAGCGCCCGATAGCCCAGCGACATGACATGGCCATGCGCATCGATCATGCCCGGCATCACGATCCGCCCACCCATGTCGCTGCGCCAGTCGAGCTTTTTCGGCGCCTTCTCGCCCTTGGGCACCAGCCGCACGACCTTGCCGTCCTTGTCGACCAGGATGCCGCCGAAGCGCACCACCTGGCCCCGCGAATCCAGCGCCACGCCGTTGACGTTGTCCACCAGCCCATCGGCCTGCGCGGTTCCCGCCAGCAGCAGCGCGGCGACGGTGAGTACCGACCGGATCACTTGGCGATCCTCCGCACCAGCGCGCTCGTATCCTGTCGTCCGCCACCCATCGCCTGTACCTCGGCATAGAATTGATCGATCAGCGCGGTCACCGGCAGCGTCGCGCCATTGCGCCGCGATTCGTCGAGCGCGAGGCCCAGGTCCTTGCGCATCCAGTCGATCGCAAAGCCGAAATCGAACTCTTGCCTAGCCATGGTCGGCCAGCGATTGACCATCTGCCAGCTCTGCGCCGCGCCGCCCGACACCGCCTCCAACACCTTGTCGAGGTCGAGGCCCGCGCCTTGCGCGAACCGCAATGCCTCCGACAGCCCGCCCAGCACGCCGGCGATGCAAATCTGGTTGACCATCTTGGTCGTCTGCCCCGCGCCCGCCTCGCCGACATGGACAATCCGCTGGGCATAGGCGGTCATCAACGGCTCGGCCGCCGCGAACGCCTCGGCGCTACCGCCGCACATGATCGACAGCTTGCCATTCTCGGCACCCGCCTGCCCGCCCGACACCGGCGCGTCGAGCACCAGCAGCCCCTTGGCCTTGCCGGCCTCGGCCAGTTCGCGCGCGATCGCCGCCGACACGGTGGTATGGTCGGCGAACAAAGCGCCTTCGCGCAACGTCCCGAACACCCCGTCGCTGCCCAACGTCACCTGCCGCAGGTCGTTATCATTGCCGACACAGGCGAACACCGCATCCGCCCCGTCCGCCGCGGCCGCCGGCGTATCGCCGACCGTCCCGCCATGCTTGCCGGCCCACGCCTCCGCCTTCGCGCGCGTGCGGTTATAGACGGTGACCTGATGGCCGGCGGAAACGAGGTGGCCGGCCATGGGTGCGCCCATGACGCCGGTGCCGATGAATGCGAGTTTTGCCATGGGGCAGCGGTCTATGGCGTTACGAAGGCGCGGGGAAGTGTCCATTTCCTACCCTCACTCGCCACCCCGGGCTTGACCCGGGGTCCCGCTTCTTCTTCTGACTGGGTAGGAAGCGGGACCCCGGATCAAGTCCGGGGTGACGAACAAGATACGGTCCTCCTTACGCCGGCTGTCCACCGCCCCCCGTCGCCCCGAAAATCTGCCCGGTCGAAAAGCTGATCGCCGGATCGGCCGCCGCGACATACAGTCCGGCGATCTCTGCCGGCTGTCCCGGCCGCCCCAGCGGCGAGCTACCGCCGAAGCTCTGCAATTTCTCGGGCGTCGCCCCGCCACTGACCTGCAACGGCGTCCAGAACGGTCCCGGTGCAACCGCGTTGACGCGAATACCTTTGGACGCCAGCTGCTTGGCCATCGCTTTAGTGAAGTTCAGCACCGCCGCGCGGGTCAGCGCATAATCCACGATGTCCGGCGACGGATCGCCCGCCTGCTCGGACGAGGTATTCACGATCACCGCGCCCGGCCGCATGATCGCCGCCGCCGCCTTGGTCAGCCAGAACGGCGCATAGACGTTGGTCTTCATCGTATCGTCGAAGTCCTGCGAACTGATCGACGCGATATCCGGCCGGGTCTGCTGCCGCGCGGCATTGTTGACCAGGATATCCAGCCCGCCCAGCTGCGTCGCCGCCTGCTGCACCAGTTTGCGGCAGAAGCCTTCGTCGCGCAGGTCGCCGGGGATCGCCACCGCCTTGCGCCCTGCCTCGCGGATCAGCGCAACGACCTCGCGCGCGTCCGGCTCCTCGGCGGGCAGATAGTTGATCGCGACGTCGGCGCCTTCGCGGGCATAGGCGATGGCGGCGGCACGGCCGATGCCGCTGTCGCCCCCGGTGATCAGCGCGCGCTTGCCCGCCAATCGCCCCGAACCCTTGTAGCTCTGTTCGCCATGGTCGGGCCGGGGCGTCATCTTGGACGCAAGGCCCGGCCAGGGCTGGCGCTGTACCGGAAAGGGCGGCTTGGGATGCGCGGCGGCGGCCGGGCTGGTGGGGGCAGCGGCCCCGCCATTCTGCGCGGCGGCGGGCACGGCGGCGGCGACCCCGGCAAGGGCGGCTCCCGTCACGAAAGTGCGGCGATCGGTATCGGTCATGGGGTTCGGCTTTCCGGCTTGGGGGTGTTTGAACAGAAGCCTGCCCGGCCCCATGGGTTCCCCTCTTGGTACAAATCGGCTACGCGCCCGCGATGGCTACCAACCCGATCGCTCCGCCCGCCCTGCCTCTCACCGTCGATGACGTGCGCATGGCAGCGATGCGTATTGGCGGCTCGATCGTCCGCACGCCGACCCTGATCAGCCGCACGCTGTCGGAACTGACCGGCGCGACCGTCTATCTGAAATTCGAAAATCTCCAGTTCACCGCCGCTTACAAGGAACGCGGCGCACTCAACACCCTGCTGCAACTAGACGAAGCCACCCGCGCCAAGGGCGTGATCGCCGCCTCGGCGGGCAATCACGCGCAGGGTCTCGCCTATCACGGCAACCGTTTGGGCGTGCCGGTCACCATCGTCATGCCGCGCCCGACTCCGACCGTGAAGGTCATGCAGACGCAGAGCCACGGCGCGACCGTGGTGCTGGAGGGCGAGACGTTCGACGCCGCCTATGCCCATGCCCGCAAGCTGGAGGCCGAACAGGGCCTGACCTTCGTCCATCCGTTCGACGACCCGCGCATCATGGCGGGCCAAGGCACCGTCGCCCTGGAAATGCTGGAGGACGTGCCCGATCTCGACACGCTGGTCGTGCCGATCGGCGGCGGCGGCCTCATCAGCGGCATCGCCACCGTCGCCAAGGCAGCCGATCGCCCGATCGAAGTCGTCGGCGTGCAGGCCGAGCTGTTCCCGTCGATGTACAACCGGGTGCACGGCACCGCCATGGACTGCGCCGGCGATACGCTGGCGGAGGGGATTGCGGTCAAGCAGCCCGGCGGCCTGACCGCCGAGGTCGTGGCAGCGCTGGTCGACGACATCGTGCTGGTCAGCGAGCGCCAGCTCGAAGAGGCCGTGAGCCTGCTGGTCCAGATCGAAAAGACCGTGGTCGAGGGCGCCGGTGCCGCCGGCCTCGCCGCGCTGCTGGGGCATGGACCGCGGTTCAAGGGCAAGACCGTCGGCATCGTCCTGTGCGGCGGCAATATCGACACGCGCCTGCTCGCCAACGTCCTGCTGCGCGACCTCGCCCGCTCGGGCCGCCTCGCCCGGCTGCGCATCCGGTTGCAGGATCGCCCCGGCGCGCTGTTCCACGTCGCGAAGATCTTCCACGAACACACCGTCAACATCATCGAAGTCTATCACCAGCGCGTCTTCACGACGCTGCCGGCCAAGGGCCTCATCACCGACATCGAATGCGAAACCCGCGACCGCGAGCATCTCGACCGCCTGGTCGAAGGGCTGCGCACCGGCGGTTACGAAGTCAGCACGGTCGAACTGGCATGACCGGCACCATCACCGGCGCCTGTCTGTGCGGAGCCTGTCGCTACCGCAGCGACGCGCCGGTGATGAACGTCCGCGCCTGCCACTGCCGCCGGTGCCAGCGCGCGACCGGCAGCCCCTTCTATGCGCGGGTAATGGTGCCGCTGGCCTCGGTCACGATCGACGGGCCGGTCGCATGGTATGACGGCGATACCGGCGTCCGGCGCGGCTTCTGCCCGGCCTGCGGCTCGACGCTGTTTTCGGAACGCGCCACGGCCGGCACGATCGGGCTGACGATGGGCACGCTCGACCACCCCGAACGCTTCGCGCCCACCGATCACATCTGGGTATCGGCGAAGCAGCCATGGCTGAAGCTGGACGACGGCCTGCCGCAGTTTGCGGAAGGGCCGCCCGCCTGACGCACCGGCCCTACGAAATTCGCGGTTAACGCGCTTTTCGCCACGTCTTGTCATCGCCATATTCGCTGCATCATTCTATCGGGAGCTGCCCGATCCGAAGGAGCAATGGGTGACCGCGCCGTTTCGATTCCCCCGGTTCTTCGTCACCTCGCCTGCGCCCTGCCCCTATCTGCCGGGGCGGCAGGAGCGGAAGGTGTTCACCGAACTGAGCGGTGAGAATGCCGACGAACTGAACGAAGCGCTCGGCCGCATCGGGTTCCGCCGCAGCCAGTCGGTCGCCTATCGCCCCAGCTGCGTCGGGTGCAGCGCCTGCGTCTCCGTCCGCGTCGTCGCCGGCGATTTTTCGATGAACGCCACCCAGCGCAAGCTGATGCGCCGCCATTCGGACCTCGATATCCGCGCGTGCAAGCCATGGGCGACCGACGAACAATTCCGCCTGCTGCGCCGTTACCTGACCGCGCGCCATCCCGGCGGCGGCATGACCGCGATGGACGAATCGGACTTTGCCGACATGGTCGAGCATTCGCCGGTCACCTCCTGGGTCATCGAATATCGCGAACCCGCCGTCGATGGCGTCCCGGGCAAGCTGGTCGGCGCGTGCATCACCGACGAACAGGCCGACGGGCTGTCGATGGTCTACAGCTTCTTCGAGACCGACGACGATGCCCGCCCGGGCTTGGGCAACTTCATCATCCTCGACCATATCCGCCGCGCCCGCGCCAGCGGCCTGCCGCACGTCTATCTCGGCTATTGGGTACAGGGATCGCCGCGCATGGCGTACAAGACCCGCTATCGCCCGCTGGAGGTGCTGGGGCCGACCGGCTGGGCGCTGCTCGACGATACGCCCTCAGCCGCGACCGTCCCGGCATGACCGCCGCGCTGCTCGCCCTCGCGCTGGCGGCGCAACCCTCGGCCGGGCTGGAGCAACGCCGCGCGACGATCGTCCAGTTCGAGATCAAGCTGGCTGCTGGCCTGTCCCCGGCCGAAGAGGCTGCCGCGACCGAAGTGTTCGCCGCCGACACCCGCACCATCCGGCGTTGCGCCGATGCGGGCACCATCGGGGCGCGGTACAAGGCGGAGAAGCGTTTCTCCGGCTCGATCACCGAACGCCGCAACACCGCCTTCGCCGCGATCCCGATCGAGTTGCGCCGCGAACTGGACAAGGTCCCAACCGGCCATGCGACCCGCGTGTTCGGATCGGCCGGCGTCCGCCGCGTCTTGATCGCGTGCACCGTGCCCACCGTTCCGGCCGACCGGCGCGGCACGATCTGACCGATACGTCGCACCGGCAAACGCCGGGCATCCTGCCGCTCCTGCCCTACGCCGTCACCGAGAATCCCAGTCTGCGCCAGGATGAAGCCCAACCCGCGCCATTCGTCATTCCCGCGCAGGCGGGAATCCATTGCCGCCAGCTTTTGAGATCACCTCGGAACGTCAGCGTCTATGGACTCCCGCCTGCGCCCGAGTGACGGACCGGGTTGGAAAACCGGCAACTACCAACACGAACAGGCACCCGGTCCACATGGGACCGGATGCCTGTTCGAAACCCGTGATCGGGCGGACCAAAGCCCCGCCCGACGCCGAATCAGCCCTGGCGGGCCTTGAAGCGGCGGTTGGTCTTGTTGATGACGTAGATGCGCCCACGACGACGGATCACGCGGTTGTCCCGGTGACGATCCTTGAGCGACTTCAGCGAATTGACGATCTTCATGGGAACGGCTCTCAAACGGCAAAAGGGCCGCTCGCACGGCCGGAAAAGAGGCGTCCAGCTATCGCCGCGCGACCGTCCCGTCAAGATACAACCGCCGCCTCGCATCGAAACACTTGCGCAATGAACCCATCGCCGGGTGTCGCGCGTTGGATGGGTTGATGAACCGTGGCATATTCGGGGTGAGTACCATGAACAAGGCGTTGGGGTTTGGCGTGGCGGCAATGGCAGCCCTGCTGGGGAGCGGATGCACCACCGCCGGATCGCGGATCGCGCCGGTCGACGTCACCCGCTTCCACCTGAACCAGCCGATCGCGAAGGGCAGCTTCTCGATCGAGCCGGTCCAGACCATCCGCGCCGCCACCCCGGAATTTCAGACCTATGGCAATGCCGTGGCCCGGGAGATGGAAAAGCTCGGCTTCACCCGCGCCGGCACCCAGCCGTCGGAACTGATCGTCGGCGTCGCCTTCACCCGCGGGACCAAGGGCTTCGTCGAACGGCGCTCGCCCGTCTCGATCGGCATCGGTGCCGGCGGTGGCAGCGGCGGCTGGCGCGGCGGTGGCGTGGGCTTGGGCGGCGGAGTCGGCTTCGGCCTGGGCGGCGGTGGCCAGCGCGAGGTGATCGGCACCGAACTCGCCGTCCAGATTCGCCGTCGGGCCGACGGCACGACCATCTGGGAAGGCCGCGCGGTCACCGATTCGCTCGAAAACACCCCCGGCGCCCAGCCGGTATTTCAGGCCGACCGGTTGGCCAACGCGCTGTTCCGGAACTTCCCAGGCGAGTCGGGAATCACTACGACGGTGAAATGAGCATCACCATCAACGCCGCGTTCGACAGCGGCAATATCCGCGTCGTCGCCATTCAGGGCGATGTGATCGACCTCGATATCGTCGCCGATCACCAGTCCGACTTCTATCAGTGGTTCCACTTCCGCGTCGCCGGGGCGCGGGGGCGGACGCTGACCTTCCGCATCGTCAACGCCGCCGGATCGGCCTACGCCTTCGGCTGGCCGGGCTATCGCACCCGGATGAGCACCGATCGGCAGGCGTGGCGGCAGGTCGCTACCGACTATGCCGATGGCGTACTGACCTTCACCGCCACCATCGACAGCGAACTCGCCTGGTTCGCCTATTTCGCGCCCTATACGATGGAGCGCCACGACGACCTGATCGCCCGCATCGCCGCGCGGCCCGGCGTCACCCATCGCGAGCTCGGCCAGACGCTCGACGGCCGCGCGATCGACTATCTGACGCTGGGCGACGGCCCACTACAAATCTGGGCCTATGCCCGCCAGCATCCGGGCGAATCGATGTGCGAATGGTTCATGGAGGGGCTGCTCGAACGTCTCACCGATCCGAACGACGCGCTCGCCGCCGATCTGCGCCGGCGCATGACCTTTCACTGCGTGCCGAACATGAACCCCGACGGCTCGTTCCGCGGCCATCTGCGCACCAACGCCGCCGGCGTAAACCTCAACCGCGAATGGCACGCTCCCTCGCCCGAGCGCAGCCCGGAAGTCCTGTGCGTCCGGAATCGCATGGACGAAACCGGTGTCGACATCGCCATCGACGTCCATGGCGACGAAGCGATTCCCGCCAACTTCATCGCCGGCTATGAAGGCATCCCCAACTGGACCGACGACCACGGCGCCCGCTTCACCGCCTTCGGCGCGGCATGGGCGGCGGCGACGCCCGAATTCCAGACCAAGCTCGGCTATCCGGTGTCCGCGCCCGGACAGGCGAACCTGTCCATGTCGACCAACCAGCTCGCGAACCGTTTCGGCGCGCTCAGCATGACGCTGGAAATGCCGTTCAAGGATCACGACGACAATCCCGATCCCGAATATGGCTGGTCGCCGGAACGATCGAAGGCGCTGGCGCATAGCTGGCTGGAGGTGCTGGCGGACGTCACCCGGTGATCGTCCGTCCGGGCGGTCTCGACCATCCCGCCACCGCCCGGCTGCTGGCGGCGCATCTGGCCGACATGCACGCCAGCTCGCCGCCGGGCAGCGTCTACGCGCTCGACCTGTCGGCACTGGCGACCCCCGATATCGCCTTCTATACCGCATGGGACGGCGACACGCTGCTCGGCTGCGGCGCGCTGCGCACGCTGGGCGACGGCACGGGCGAGATCAAATCGATGCGGACCGACGCCACCGCCCGCGGTCGCAGCGTCGGACAGGCGGTGCTCGACCGCATCATCGCCGACGCCCGCATGGGCGGCCTGACCCGACTGCTGCTGGAAACCGGCACCGGAGCGATGTTCGACGCCGCGCACCGGCTCTATGCCCGGGGCGGCTTCGCGCCCTGCCCGCCGTTCGGCACCTACGTCGCGACCGACTTCAACCGGTTCCTCTCGCGCACGCTTTGAGCTAGGTGCACCGCAACAACAGCAACGGAGGTTCCATGCCCACGCTCGTCCTGATCCGCCACGGCCAATCGGCCTGGAACCTCGAAAACCGCTTCACCGGCTGGTGGGACGTGAACCTGACCGAAAAGGGCGAGGCAGAGGCCAAGGCGGCGGGCGAGCTGCTGATCGAAAAGGGGCATGACTTCGACCTCTGCTTCACCAGCTTCCAGACGCGCGCGATCAAGACGCTGAACATCGCGCTGGAAGCGATGGGCCGCCTTTGGCTGCCGGTCGAAAAGGACTGGCGCCTGAACGAGCGGCATTATGGCGGCCTGACCGGCCTCGACAAGGCGGAGACCGCCGCCAAGCATGGCGACGAACAGGTCAAGATCTGGCGCCGCAGCTTCGACGTGCCGCCGCCGCTCCCCGAAGCGGACAGCCCGTGGGACCTGTCGGCCGACCGTCGCTATGCCGGCATCGACATTCCGCAGACCGAAAGCCTGAAGGACACGATCGATCGCGTCCTCCCCTATTGGGAAAGCCGCATCGCGCCCGAACTCAAGGCCGGCAAGCGTGTCCTGATCTCCGCCCACGGCAACTCGCTGCGCGCGTTGGTGAAGCATCTGTCGGGCATCCCGGATGACGAGATTACGGGTCTCGAAATCCCGACCGGGCAGCCGATCGTGTACGAGCTGGCCGACGACCTGACACCGACGGATCGGTACTATCTGAGCAAGCGGTAAGGGACAGGCACTCCCTATCCCCTGCGTTGGGCGGGCGGGTACAGCACGGAGCATCCTGCTCAAACACCCCCGTCCGCATACTCAAACGCCCCCATCCGTTCGTGCTGAGTAGGGATTGAGCTTGTCGAAAGCCCGTATCGAAGCGCGCCCAGGCAGTCCTTCGATACACCGCTTCGACAAGCTCAGCGGCTACTCAGGACGAACGGGAGGGGACAAGAAGCCATTCCTACCCCCACCCACCCCGTTCGGTTCGAGCAGCTTCGAGCCTGTCGAGAAGCGCCCGTCGAGAACCCGGTCGTTTGGGGCAACCCCTTCTCGACTACGGTTCTCGACAAGCTCGAACCTGCGCTCGAAGCAAACGGAGGGGCGTTGGCAGGAAAGAGTACAAACCCCTTTCCTACACGCCCCACCCCCGCCAAACTCCCCACCGGCCCCTCACCCCGGCCACCGCTCTTTGACACCGCCGCCCGACCCACCGCGCAAACATCGCACGAGTGTGAACTTAGTGAACTTTGCCCGCAAACGCGCGACGCCGCGAAACCGTCGTTAGCGTGAACTTAGTGAACTTTGGCCACGCCGGCACCCGCGCCCGAACACGCCACTAGTGTGAACTTAGTGAACTTTGGACTTTGAATATGCCCGTACGGCATCCTTCCGCTTGCCCTGTTCAACCCCCTTCCCTAAGCAGCGCGCTTCCCCAAAGCGTTTCGGGCAGACAATGAACGACGTGACCCTGGTCGGCATCATCATGGGCAGCACTTCGGACTGGGACACGATGGCGCATGCCGCCGACGTGCTGACCAAATTGGGCGTCCCCCATGAAACAAAGGTCGTCTCTGCCCACCGCACGCCGCAGCGGCTGGTCGATTATGCCACCAGCGCGGTCGACCGTGGGCTGAAGGTCGTGATCGCCGGGGCCGGCGGCGCCGCCCACCTGCCCGGCATGGTCGCCTCGATGACCCGCCTGCCCGTGCTCGGCGTACCGGTCGAATCCAAGGCGCTGAAGGGCATGGATAGCCTGCTCTCGATCGTGCAGATGCCCGGCGGCGTGCCGGTCGGCACGCTTGCCATCGGCAAGGCAGGCGCGATCAACGCCGGCCTCCTCGCCGCCTCGATCCTCGCGACCCACGACGAGGCTCTGGCCGAACGGCTCGACGCGTGGCGCAAGGCGCAGACCGACAGCGTGGCGATCGACCCGCAATGACGGCTTTGCCCCCCGGTTCGACCATCGGCATCATCGGCTCGGGCCAGCTCGGCCGGATGATCGGCGTCGCCGCCGCGCAGCTCGGCTATCGCATCCATGTCTATGCCCCCGACAGCGGTCCGGCCAACGACATCGCCTTCGCGCATAGCCGCGGCGCCTATGACGATGTCGACGCGCTGAAGGCCTTCGCCGCCCAGGTCGACGTGGTCACCTACGAGTTCGAGAATATCGCCGCCGCCCCGATCGAGGCACTGGGCGACAAGGTCCGCCCCTCGGCCCGCTCGCTGGCCGTCGCGCAGGACCGCGTCCGCGAAAAGAGCTTCGTCGAGCAACTGGGCGGCCGCCCGGCCCGCTGGGCCGAAGTCGCCGACCGCGCCGCGCTCGACGCCGCGATCGCGCAGGTCGGTTGCCCGGCGGTGCTCAAGACCACCCGCTTCGGCTATGACGGCAAGGGCCAGGCCCGCCTGATGGCACCCACCGACGCCGACGCCGCATGGGAATCGATCGGCGGCGGACCGGCGATCCTCGAAGCGTTCGTCGGTTTCGAGGACGAGTTCTCGGTCGTCCTTGCCCGCGGCCTCGACGGCGCGGTCGTCACCTACCCGACGCCCAAGAACGTCCACAAGGCCGGCATCCTCGACACCTCCACCGTCCCCGCCCCCGCGATCGCCCCTTGGTGCGCCGAGGCGGAGGCACTGGCGGCGAAGGTCGCCGAGGCGCTCGACCATGTCGGCGTCCTGACCCTCGAATTCTTCTGCGGCCGCGACGGCGCGGTGTTCAACGAAATGGCCCCTCGCGTCCATAACTCAGGCCACTGGACGATCGAGGGCAGCGAGACCTCGCAGTTCGAAAACCACGTCCGCGCCGTCCTCGGCCTCCCGCTCGGCAGCGTCGCGATGACCGCCAAGCGGGTCAAGATGACCAACCTGATCGGCGACGACGTGGCGGCCTGGCCCGCCCTGCTCGCCGAACCCGGCGCGCACCTCCACCTCTACGGCAAGCACGAAGCCCGCCCCGGCCGCAAGATGGGCCATGTGACGCGGGTGACACGCTAAACCCCAAGCGTCACCCCAGCGCAGGCTGGGGTCTCCCGGTTATGTCACGGACAAGAGCCGCCAGAGACCCCAGCCTTCGCTGGGGTGACGCCCGTGAATGGAAGGGCGAGGGTCTTACCCCTCCACCCCCAACTGCCACAGCACGAACGCCATCTCCTCGGCAGCTTCCTTCAGGCTCTCCCACCGCCCCGACTTGCCGCCATGGCCCGCGCCCATATTGGTCTTGAGCAGCAGCACATTGTCGTCCGTCTTGGTCGCCCGCAGCCGCGCCGCCCACTTCGCCGGCTCCCAATAGGTCACGCGCGGATCGTTCAGCCCGCCCGAAATGAATACCGGCGGATAGGGCTGCGCCGTCACGTTGTCGTAAGGGCTGTAGGACGCGATCAGCTCGAACGCCGCCTTGTCCTCGATCGGATTGCCCCATTCGGGCCATTCGCCCGGCGTCAGCGGCAGGCTGTCGTCGAGCATGGTGTTCAGCACGTCCACGAACGGCACGCTGGCCACCACCGCACCCCATAGCTCGGGGTCGGAGTTCATCACCGCACCCATCAGCTCGCCACCGGCCGACCCACCGGCGATCGCAATCTTGCCCTGGTCGGTAAAGCCCAGCTCGATCAGCCCCTTCGCCACATCGACGAAGTCGTTGAAGGTATTGGTCCGCTTCTCCAGCTTCCCGTCCAGATACCATTGCTGGCCGAGGTCATCGCCGCCCCGGATATGGGCAATGGCGAACGCCATGCCCCGGTCGAGGAACGACATGCGGCTGGTCGAGAAACCCGGCGGGATCGCATAGCCATAGGCGCCGTAGCTGTAGAGATAGAGCTTGCCCGTCCCGTCGCGCGGGAAGTCCTTGGGATACACGACCGAACACGGGATCGCGGTGCCGTCGCGCGCGGTGATCTCCAGCCGCTCGGTCGCGTATTTGTCCGGGTCGTAACCCGACGGAATCGTCTGCACCTTGCGGACGGTCAGTTCGCCACTCGCCACGTCATAGTCATAGACGGTGCCCGGCGTGACCATCGATTCATAGCCGAGCCGCAGCGTGTCGACGTCATATTCCGGATTGTCGCCCAGCCCGACGACATAGCTCGCTTCCGGAAACTCGATCGGCCGCGCCGGCCCGCCGGCATAATCATGCAGCCGGATCTGATCGAGCCCATCGAGCCGTCCCTCCACCACGAACAGCTTTGCGAAGGTCGTGACCCCGGTCATGTAGAAATGCGGGTCGGCCGCGATCGCCTCCTGCCAGTCGCTCGGGGCTTCCAGCGGAGCGGTCGCCAGCCGGAAGTTCGGATGGGTATCGTTGGTGTGGATGAAGAGGGTGCCGTCATGCTCCTCCACATCATATTCGACGCCTTCCTCGCGCGCCTTGACCAGCAGCGGCTCGGCGGTCGGATCGTCCGCTGGAACCAGCCGCACCTCGCTGGTGACGTGATCCCCCGCCGAGATGACCAGGAACCGCCGCGACTGGGTTTCCCCGACCGACACCCGCCAGCCTTCGTCGGCCTCGTGGTACAGCTCGACATCCTGCTCGACCGGCGTCCCGATCCGGTGCAACCGGGCATTGTCCGTCCGCCACTGCTCGTTGGCGAGGCCGTAGAGGAACCCGCCCGAATCCGCCGTCCACACCAGTTCGGACAGCGTGCCCGGGATCACATCATCCAGCAGTTCGCCGGTCGTCAGGTCCTTGACCCGCGCCTCGAACCGCTCGCCGCCGTCATCGTCGATCGCATAGGCCAGCAGCCGCCCGTCCGGGCTGACCGACAGCGCGCCCAGCCGGAAATATTCCTTGCCCTTGGCCAGCGCCGGTTCGTCGAGGATCAGTTCATCCTCCCCACCCGCCACCGGCCGCCGCCACCAACGACGATATTCCCCACCGGTCTCGAAATCGGACCAATACCACCAGTCGCCATCACGCTGCGGCACGGTGGCGTCGTCTTCCTTGATCCGGCCGCGCATCTCGGTGAACAGCGTGTCGATCAACGGCTGGTGCGGCGCCATCACCGCCTCAAAGTACGCGTTCTCGGCCTTGAGATAGTCGAGGACCGCCTCGTCCTCGACCTTCGGGTAATTGGGGTCGCGCAGCCACGCCCACGGATCGGACACGGTAATCCCGTGGCGTTCGTAGCTGTGGGGGCGCTGTTCGGCGATCGGCGGAATGGGCTTCGTCATAGCCGCCCATGTGGGACGGACGCGTGCGGAAGTCGAGCGAGCTTGTGGCTTTTGCGCAGCCGTTTCGACTGATACGAGCGGCACATGACCATCCACACCGAACGCCTCGCGGCTCTGCGCGCCCATCTCGCCACGCTCGACCTGACCGGCTTCGTCGTACCGCTGACCGACGAGTATATGAGCGAATATGTCGGCGACTATGCGCAGCGCCTCGCGTGGCTGACGGGGTTCAAGGGGTCGGCCGGCAGCGCCGTCGTGCTCGCCGACACCGCCGCGATGTTCACCGATGGCCGCTATACCTTGCAGGTCCGCGAGCAGGTCGACGCCGCCGACTGGCAGTTCGTGCAGGTTCCCGCGACGTCGATGGCCGATTGGCTGCGGACCAACGCGCGCGAAGGCGACCGGATTGGCTTCGATCCATGGCTGGCGACGGTCGACTGGGTTGCGGCCACCGAACGCGCGCTGGCCGATGTCGGCGCGGCGCTGATGCCGGTCGACGCGAACCCGATCGACGCGCTGTGGACCGACCGTCCCGCCCCCTCGCCCGCGCCGATGACGGCGCAGGACGATAGCCTGACCGGCCGCACCTCCGCCGACAAGCGCGCCGCGGTCGGCGAATGGCTGGCCGAGCGCCGCGCCGATGCCGTCGTGCTGACCGCACTCGACTCGATCGCATGGACCTTCAACGTGCGCGGCAGCGATGTTGCGCGTACCCCGGTCGCGCTTAGCTATGCGATCGTCCATGCCGATGGCACCGCCGAACTGTTCGCTGCACCCGGCAAGGTCGGCGAAGACGTCGCCCGCCACTTGGGCAACGCCGTCACCGTCCGCCCGATGACCGACTTCGCTGCAACGCTAGGGCGTTTCGCTGGCAAGCGCGTCGCCGCCGATCCCGACCGCGCCGTCGCCGCGATCCACGAAGCGCTACGCCGCGGCGGCGCGACGGTGGTCGCCGAGCGCGACCCGACCGTGCTGGCCAAGGCAATCAAGAACCCGGTCGAGATCGCCGGCCATCGCAGCGCCCAGGCACGCGACGGCGCGGCGATGGCCCGCTTCCTGAAATGGTTCGAGGAAACCGCCCCCTCCGGCACGCTGAGCGAACTGTCGGCATCCGACCGCCTCGAAGCGATCCGCGGCGAAACCGGGCTGCTTCGCGACCTGTCGTTCGACACGATCAGCGCGACCGGCGCCCACGCCGCCAGCCCGCATTACAAGGCGACGGTCGAGAGCAACGCGCCGATCCTGCCCGGCCAGCTCTACCTGATCGACTCCGGTGGCCAATATGCCGACGGCACGACCGACATCACCCGCGTCATGCCGGTCGGCGAGGTGTCCGACGAAATGCGCGACCGCTTCACCCGCGTGCTGAAGGGCCATATCGCGATCGACACCGCCATCTTCCCGGACGGCACCCTCGGCGGGCATATCGACGGCTTCGCACGGCGGCCGTTGTGGGAGGCCGGGCTGGATTATGCCCATGGCACCGGCCACGGCATCGGCGCCTTCCTGTCGGTACATGAAGGTCCGCAGCGGATCGGCGCCCCCAATTATCCGGGTGGCGGACCATTGGAGCCGCTGCGCGCCGGCATGATGCTGTCCAACGAACCCGGCTATTACAAGGCGGGTAAATACGGCATTCGGATCGAGAACCTGCTGCTGGTGGTCGAGTGCGACATTCCCGGCGGCGACCTGCCCATGCTGGCGTTCGAAACGCTGACCTTCGTACCGATCGAACGGTCTCTGATCGTCCCGGCCCTGCTGACCCATGCCGAACGGGCCTGGGTCGACGCCTATCACGCGCGGGTCGAGGCGTTGCTGACGCCGCTGCTCGATAACGAAACCGCGGCATGGCTATCGGCAAAATGCGCTCCGCTTAGCTGAGGTCGAGCGGGTTGCGTGCCCATGCGCCAACCAGAGCATGATGCAATGCAATCGATTGTTGCAATTTACTCCGTGACGCGCGACAAGCGTCGCGTCGGCGTCAGACCGATGTGCAAGGAGCAGGATCGACCATGGCGCCCCCGATGAAACCGCACCTGTCCCTACCCCGCATCCTTGAGATGAACCTCGGGTTCCTCGGCCTGCAGTTCAGCTTCGGGCTGCAACAGGGCAACATGGCGCCGATCTACAGCTATCTGGGCGCGGATGAGTCGCAGCTGCCCCTGCTGCAGTTGGCCGGGCCGCTGACCGGACTGCTGGTACAGCCGCTGATCGGTGCGCTGAGCGACCGTACCGATAGCCGCTGGGGCCGGCGGACGCCCTATTTCGTGATGGGCGCGGTGCTGTGCTGCTTCGGCCTGTTCTTCATGCCCTTGTCGAGTTCGATCCTGATGGCGGTGTCGCTGCTATGGATCCTCGATGCCGGCAACAACATCACGATGGAGCCGTATCGCGCCTATGTCAGCGACCGGCTGAACGAGGATCAGCACCAGATCGGCTTCCTCACGCAGAGCGCCTTTACCGGCCTGGCGCAGATGCTGGCCTTCCTCACGCCCTCGCTGCTGGTGTGGGCGGGGATGAACCAAGACTGGGTCGATACCCACAATATTCCCTACACGGCGCGGGTCGCGTTCATGGTCGGGGCGGTGCTGTCGATCTCGACGATCCTGTGGTCGATCCTGCGCGTGCCCGAACTGCCGCTGACCCCGGCGGAAAAGACCGCGATCGCCGCCAAGCCCAAGTCGTTCGGGGCGACGCTCGCCGAAATCGGCAGCGCGATCCGCGACATGCCGCTGGCCATGCGCAAGCTCGCGCTGATGAGCCTGTTCCAATGGTACGCGATGATGGCCTATTGGAATTACGTCATCTACACGATCGGCCGCTCGGTCTACGGCACCGCCGATCCGACCTCGTCCGGGTTCCATTCGGCGGTGCTGACCAATGGCGAGATGGCGGCCTTCTATAACGGCGTCGCGTTCCTGGCCGCCTTTGCCATGGTCCCGATCGCACGGCGGATCGGAGCCGCGCCGCTCCACGCACTCAGCCTGATCGCCGCCGGCATCGGCATGGTCTGCCTGCCGCATGTCACGTCCAAGGCGCTGCTGTTCCTGCCGGCGGTCGGCATCGGCCTCGGCTGGGCCAGCATCATGGGCAATCCGTACATCATCCTTGCCGGATCGATCCCGCCGGAGCGGACCGGCGTCTATATGGGCATTTTCAACATGATGATCGTCATCCCGATGCTGATCTTTTCGGCAACGATGTGGCTGTTCTACCAACCCCTGCTGGGCGGCGACCCGCGCAACGTGCTGACGCTGTGCGGCGTGCTGATGTTCTGCGCAGCGGTGGCGGTGTGGAGCGTGCGTGAGCGCAACGCCGATGGCCTGCCGGTCGGAGCGATCCGTTGAGCGCAGCCCCTACCGCACCGACGCGCTGGTCGGCCGAGCAGGTAGCGCGGATCGCGCCGGACGGCCCGGACCGGCTGCCGATTCTGAGCCCCGCCGACATCGTGCCGATCGATCCCGCATACGACTTCTGGGACATGTGGCAGATCGCCCGCGCAGACGGGTCGACGGTGTTCGTCGACGGGCGGAGCTACTGGTTCTTCCTTGGCACGCCGCGCTTCGACGATCCGGAGGCACGGCATGATGCGGCGCGCATCTACCTGACCAGCCATGGCGCGGATGGCTGGCGGCTGCATGGTGCGGCGTTCCCGGACGGCTTTACCCCCGGTAGCCGCGAATGGTCGGGGTCGGCGGTGCTGGCCGACGATGGTGCGACGCTGACGATGTATTTCACCGCCGCCGGCCGGCGGGACGGGCCGCACAGCTTCGAACAAAGGCTGTTCGAGACGGTCGGTCGTTTTACCGTCGAGGGCGACGACGCGCGGACGGAGCACTGGTCGACGCCGGTGGAGAGCGTCGTGGCAGACGGCGCATGCTACCGCATCGCGGACGAGGTCGAGGCGCCGGCAACCGGCATCAAGGGGTTTCGCGATCCCGGCTTCTTCCACGATCCGGCGACCGGTCGTGACCATCTGCTGTTCGTCGGATCGGCGGCATGGACCGATGCCCAGCTGGACGGGGTGATCGGCATCGCCAGCCGCGAGCGGGCCGATGCGCCATGGCAGCTGGCGACGCCGCTGGTCGACGCGATCGGCGTGAACAGCGAGCTGGAACGCCCGCACATCATCCTGCGCGACGGGCTCTATTACCTGTTCTGGTCGACCCAGGCGAAGCGCTTTGCCCGCGGCCTGCCCGCCCCCACCGGGTTGTACGCGATGGTCGGCGACAGCATGGACGGGCCATGGCGGCCGGTGAACGGCAGCGGCCTCGTCGCCGGCAACCCGGCGGCCGAGCCGACGCAGGCCTATTGCTGGTGGGTCACCGGCGAGGGACAGGTCGCCGCGTTCGTCGACTATGCCGGGCTGAACGGAGCGGATGCCGCCGCCGACGTGGCGCTGCGCCGCGCCCGGTTCGGTGGGACCGCCGCCCCGTTCTTCCAGCTCGATTTCACCGGCGACCGGGTGACGATCGCCGGTTCTGGCGCCCCTACAGGTTAAGCAGCGCCGGGTCGCCGCCCTTCGCCATGATGTTGATCGAGGTGGAGCGTTCGGCGGCGTAGCGCAGCAGCGCATCGGGTCCGCCGGCCTTCGGACCGGTGCCCGACAGCCCTTCGCCGCCGAAGGGCTGGACGCCGACGACCGCGCCGATGATCGAGCGGTTGACATAGACATTGCCCGCCGGAACCAGCGCGGCGACTTCCTCGGCAAAACGGTCGATGCGGCTGTGGATGCCGAGCGTCAGGCCATAGCCGCGTGCCGCCAGCCTTCCCGCGACCGATGCGAGGTCGGCGGGGTCGTAGCGATAGACGTGCAGCACCGGGCCGAACACCTCGCGTTCGAGGAAGTCGGGGCTGGGCACTTCGGCGATGACCGGCGCGAAGTACGTGCCGCGCGAGTCGTGGCCGCGGGCGTCGGCGCGGAACAGGATCTTCGCCTCGCGCTCGAGGCGTTCGACATGGGCATTGAGGGCATCGCGTGCCTCCGCGTCGATCACCGGGCCGATATCGGTCGCCGGATCGGACGGATCGCCGATCACCATGCAGCCGGCCGCACCAACCAGCGTCTCGATCGTCGCGTCGGCGGTATCCTGGGGCAGGTACAGCAGGCGGAGCGCCGAGCAACGCTGCCCCGCCGAGCCGAAGGCGGAGAGGAGCACGTCGTCGACCACCTGTTCGCGCAGCGCACTGGTATCGACGAACAGGCCGTTCAAGCCGCCGGTTTCGGCGATGAACGGCAGGATCGGACCGTTGCGGTTGGCGAGGCTGCGGTTGATCGCCCAGGCGGTGTCGGTGCCGCCGGTGAAGGCGACGCCGGCAATGGCCGGATGCGCGACCAGCGCCGCGCCGACCTCCGCCCCGTCGCCCGGCAGCAGCGCCAGCAGATCGGGATCGAGCCCGGCCGAATGGAACAGGCGGACGGCTTCGGCGGCGACCAGCGGCGTCTGTTCGGCGGGCTTGGCGAGGACGGCGTTGCCGGCGGCGAGCGCGGCGGCGACCTGTCCGGTGAAGATCGCGAGCGGGAAATTCCATGGGCTGATGCAGACGAACACGCCGCGGCCGTGGAGTTCGATCTGGTTCACTTCGCCGACCGGCCCCGGCAGCACGGTCGGACCGGCGAAGCGGGTTTCGGCCAACAGGGCATAATAGCGGCAGAAATCGATCGCCTCGCGCACTTCGGCTACCGCGTCGTTCAACGTCTTGCCGGCTTCGGCGGAGAGAATCGCGATGAAGCGGTCCATCTGCGCATCGAGGGCGTCGGCCATGGCGCGGAGGATTTTCCCCCGGGAAACTCCGCCCATGGCGTTCCAGCGGGGCTGGGCGGCACGGGCGAGCGCGGCGGCGCGGTCGATTTCGGCGGGGGTGGCGGCGGTGACGGAGCCGATGGTCCGGCCATGGTCGACCGGGCTGGCCATGGGCACGGCGCCGGTGCCGGCAAGGGTCTGGCCACCGACGATCGGGCCGGCGTGGATGGTGGCGAAGGTGTCGCGAACCGACATTGCCCGGGCGCGGACCGAGGCGATGGAATAGTCGCGGCCAAGGGGGTTGCCGCGGCCGGGATAGATGCCGGATGGGGACGGGAGGCGCGGATGTTGACGCGGGGTCGCCGCAACCGCCGCGACCGGATCGGCGACCAGCGTCGTCGCCGGCACTTCCTCGTCCAGCAGGGCATTGACGAAGCTGCTGTTGGCGCCGTTTTCGAGCAGGCGACGGACGAGATAGGGCAGCAGTTCCTCATGCCCGCCGACCGGCGCATAAGCACGCAGGATCAAGGCGTTATCGCCGATAGTTGCCGCCGCCTGTCGGTACAGCCCCTCGCCCATGCCGTGCAGCCGCTGGTGCTCGATCCGCACGCCGGCGCGGTCGGCCATGTGGCGCACCGCCATCAGGCTGTGCGCGTTATGGGTCGCGAACTGCGGGTAGAGCGCCGGCGCCGCCGCGATCAACTTATGCGCGCACACCAGATAGGACAGATCGGTCGCGGCCTTCGACGTGAACACCGGATAGCCAGGATGGCCAGCGATCTGCGCGCGCTTGACCTCGCTGTCCCAATAGGCGCCCTTGACCAGCCGGACCATGATCCGCCGCCCGGTGTCGCGCGACAGCCGTTCCAGCCCGTCGATCACCCCGCGCGCACGCTTGCCATAGGCCTGCACCACGACGCCGAGACCGGTCCAGTCGCCCAGCTCGCTCTCGCGCGCCAGCCGGTCGACCAGCTTGAGCGACAGGGCGAGGCGGTCGGCTTCCTCCGCGTCGATGGCGAGGTTGAGATTGTGGCGCGCGCCGATCAGCGCGAGGCGCTTCATGCGCGGATAGAGGTCGGCGAACACGTCGTCGGTCCGCACCGCTTCATAGCGCGGGCACAGCGCCGAAAGCTTGACCGAGACGCCATGCCCTTCCTCCGGCGTGCTGCCGGGCGCGCGGGCGCGGCCGACCGCCTCGATCGCGGCGGCGTAGATATGTTCATAGCGTTCGGCATCGGCGGGGGTGCGCGCACCCTCCCCCAGCATGTCGAACGAGCAGAGATAGCCTTCCTTCGCGGCACGCTTCAGCGCGGCCTCGATGGTCGAACCGAGCACGAACTGGTCGCCCATGATACCGACCGCGGCGGCCAGCGCACGGCGGATGACCGGTTCGCCCAGCCGCCCGGCAAGGCGGCGGATCGTCTCGCCGATGCCGGCCGGCCCTTCGTCGCCGACCAGCTTGCCGGTCAGCGTCAGGCCGATGGTCGAGGCGTTGACGAACAGGCTGGACGACTGGCCCAGATGCGCTGCCCAGTCGGCGGTGCCGACCTTTTCGGCGATCAGCCGGTCGCGGGTCGCGGCGTCGGGGGTGCGCAGCAGCGCCTCGGCCAGACACATCAGCGCCAGCCCCTCCTGCGTGCCCAGCGAGAATTGCTGGAGAAAGCCCTCGACCACGCCGGGCTTGGCGGCGGCGGCGCGGGTGCGTTCGACCAGCTTCGCGGCCTTGGCGACGATCTCCGCGCGGTCGGATTGGGTCAGCGGCACCTGGGCAAGCAACTGCGGGAGCAGGACGCTCTCGTCGATGAACTTGTCGGCGTCCAGGGCATCCCAATCGATCGCGGGCATTCGTCTCTCCGTATGTCGGTTCGTCGGTATATCGCGGTTGAAGACAAAGGTGCTTCGTATGTTGGGGCGATCAGACGATAGTTTTCCTGGATAAGGGCGTTAGTATCGCCTGATCTTCGGACGTGGTAGAAGAAGAAGCGGGACCCCGGGTCAAGCCCGGGGTGACGTAGAGTGTGGGAGAGGTGGTTGCGATGGACCAGACGGACCGGAAGTTGCTGCGGGTGTTGCAGGGCGATGGGCGGATCACCAATCAGGCGCTGGCGACGCAGTGCGGCCTGTCGCCCGCCGCCTGTTTCGAACGGGTGCGGCGGTTGCGCGAGAGTGGCGTTATCCGGGGGTACGCCGCGCTGCTCGATCCGGGAAAGCTCGACCGGTCGCTGCTGGTATTCATCGAGGTACTATTGGACCGCACCACCGACGACGTCTTCACCGCCTTTGCCAACCATGTCCGCGACCTGCCGGAAGTGTTGGAATGTCATATGGTTGCGGGCGGTTTCGACTATCTTTTAAAGGTTCGCATGGCCGATATGGATGCGTATCGGGCGTTCCTGGGCCGGACGCTGACGACCGTGCCCGGGGTACGCGAGACGCGGACCTATGCCGTGCTGGAGGAAGTGAAGGCGACGACCGCGCTGCCGCTCTAAGCCGCGCTCAATCCTGTTCGACTACCAGATAGACCATCGACTGGGTGAGCAGGACATAGGCGATTTCGCCGAAGGTGACGGGACCGGTCATGTCGCCCGGCCGCTCACCCTCAAGTCCCGCGTACATATAGTTCAGGATGCAGTTGCAGCTGAACACGACCTCGCCACCCGGGCTGCCCAGTTGTTCGGCGAATTGCCGCGGATAATCCTCGACCGGGCGGGCGAAGCGATAGGCGACATGGCCATAGACCGGGGCGAAGAAGGTTACACGCCCGGTCGCCTCGTCGATCCCCGCGGTCGCGACATTGACCATCGTGCCGTTGTAATCGGCGACCAGCGGCAGCCGGGTGTCGATGCCGTTCGCGGCGATATGATCGACCAGCCGGGTCGGCACGCCATCGACCGACACGTGTTCGACGGTAAAGCCGGTATCGGTGTCGAAGGTCAGCACCGGCCCGTCCATGTCGGGCGCGAACAGGTTGACGATATCGGCACGGGCAAAGGCATGGTCGGGCAGCGCGACATGCAGCACCACCGCCCGATCGTCGGCCGAACGACCGCTGCGCCCGTCGAACACTTTCGGACGGTCGGTCGCGGCGGCTTGCCCCGCGACGCCGGTGACCCAGCCCACCACCGGGCGGCGGAACATGTCGGGCCATTCGATGCCGTGGAGCGCGAAGTCGCGATGGACCTCGCTCTGCCCCGGGATCAGCAGGATGGTATAGCCATTGTCGGGACCGAGCGCCGCCATGTCCGGCAGGGCGGCGCGATCGAGCATCCCGACCCATGCGACCGAGGCGAAGGCGGGCATCCGCTGGACGAAGATGCGGTCGGGCGCATGCGCCCCGCCGGCTTCGGCGGTCATGAAATAGGGGCTGGTGCCGCCGACCCATTCGCCCCGGGGCAGCGCGGCGAGCAGGCGCTCCTCCCCCGCCAAAATCAGGGTTTCGCCGGCGGCCAGCATCGCGGCGACCTCGTCGACGCTGTACAGCGACCGGTCGGCATGGAACGGGTTCGACGCGGTCATTGGGGCTTCCCCTGAAAGATCGTGGCATAGTCTTCGCGGGCGAAGCGCAGATTGTCGCGGAAGAAGCGGCGCAGTTCCTCGACCAGCGCCGGCCGGTCGGCATCGTCGCGGGCATAGGCATGGGTCAGGCGGATCATCAGGATGCGCAGCGCGAGGCATTTATACGCCGGGCGGACCGCGCCCGACAGCACCGCGTCCCAACGGGGATCGGCTGCCGAAGGAATATCGATTGTATCTGTCATGCCTTCCGGACCTCTCACCCGGCCTGCGATAACGGCATGCGCTTTAACATGGAGTATACGTCTGTAGCGGCGCGATCCGTGGCATTTCGGGATCGCTTCACCGTCACGGCGCGTTTGCGCCATTGCGCGGGGATGCAGGCATGATAGCCTGCCGTACATCACCCGCAGGAGGGGAGACGACACGATGGTTGCCGTTGCCGACACCCGATATTCGGTGCTTGCCCTGTCCGATGGCACGCCCCCGCCCGCGCTGAACGACGTGATCGAGCGGCTGCGCGCGACGTTGCTGCCGCTGGGGCGGGAGAATGAGCGCAACATGCTGGGCGCGCGGATCGACCGGTTCGTCAGCGAGGCGGACCGGCAGGTGATCCTGCTGGCGCATGGTGCCGGGTGCCGCGCGGCGGCGTGGTGGGCGCGGCTGTCGCCGTCGCATTATGTGCAGCGGGTGGCGGGCGCGATCCTGGTCGATCCGATGGTCGCGGATGGCGACAGCCGCTTCGCATCGCCCGCGACCCTGCTGCCGTTCCGGTCGATGACGCTCGACAGCACCGGGCGGATCGAGACGCTGGCACGCGAATGGGGCAGCGAGGTGATGCCCGGCGACAGCGCGGCGCGCGGTGGCGGGTTGCTGCGGCTGATCGACCGGTTGAGCGGTGCGGTGGTCGCGCATGATGTGCGGACGGCGGAGAGGCTGGTGGGGTTGGGGTAGGGTTCCGGCCGACTTCTCTCTTTCCCGGCCGCTCTCTACCCTCCCCCCGTTTGCTTCGAGCGGAGGTTCGAGCCTGTCGAGAACCGTAGTCGAGAAGGGGGCGCCCCAAACCGGGGGTTCTCGACGGGCGCTTCTCGACAAGCTCGAAGCTGCTCGAACCGAACGGTAGGGTATGGTGGGAACCGCCCTCACCCCCGGCGCCTGGGCATCAACGCATTGCGCATCGCGAAGCTCGAATTGATCCGCGTCACGCCGGGCAGGCGCGACAATATGTCGGTGTGCAGCGCCTCGTACGCCGCTGCCGATTCGACCGCGACGCGCAGCCAGTAATCGGACTGGCCGGTCATCAGCCAGCATTCCTGAATCTCCGCATGGCGGCGCACCGCCGCTTCGAAGCGGGAAAGATATTCCTCGGTCTGGCGCTCCAGCGTCACCTGCACGATCACCGTCGCGCCATGGTCGGCCGGGTCGGCGCGGGTGACGACGGTATAGCCGCGGATGACGCCGGCATCCTCCAGCAACCGCACCCGGCGGAGACAGGCGGAGGGTGATAGCCCGACCTCCGCCGCCAGCGCGTTGTTGGGGCGGCGGGCGTCGAGCCGCAGCAGGTTCAGCAATTTGCGGTCGATGGCGTCGAGGTTCATCTTCGTTGCGTCCAACCCGCCAATTATTGCGTACCTACGCTATTACGGCAGAAGATGCGGCACAATCGCAAAACCTGCGATACTATCTGCGCTACGCTGGGCTTACGGAGAGCATGGAACGATGGCATTGCTGACGATCGACCTGAACGCGCTGGTCGCCAATTACCGGACGATCGCGGCGACCGTCGCCCCGGCGCGGGCGGCGGGCGTGGTGAAGGCCGATGGCTATGGCCTGGGCGCAGGGATCGTCGCCGATGCGCTGTACCGCGCGGGGTGCCGCGATTTCTTCGTCGCGCTGACCGGGGAAGCCACCGCGCTGCGCCCGACCCTGCCCGCCGATGCTCGGCTGTTCGTGCTCAACGGAATCGCGCCGGGCGAGGAAGCGGCGCTGATCGCCGCCGATGCGGTGCCGGTGCTCAACTGCCCGGCGGATATCGAGCGCTGGGCGGCGGCGGGGCGGATCGCCGGGCGGCGGCTGCCGGCGGCGGTGCAGGTCGACAGCGGCATGTCGCGGCTGGGGCTGGCCCCGGACGAGGTCGCGGCGATCGCCGCCGACCCGACGATGCTGGGCGGGATCGAGCTGGTGCTGGTGATGAGCCACCTCGCCTGCGGCGACGAACCGGGATCGGGCGCGAACGCGGCGCAGCGGGCGCGGTTCGACGAACTGGCGGCGATGCTGCCCCCGGCGGAGCGGTCGCTGGCCAATTCGGGGGGATCGTTCCTGGGCGGCGGGTTTCATGGCGACCTCGTCCGGCCGGGAATCGCGCTCTATGGCGGGGCACCGCAGGACGGGCGGCCCAATCCGATGCGGCCGGTCGTCGCGTTGGAGGCGCGGATCGTGCAGTGGCGCGACGTGCCGGCGGGGACCGGCGTGGGCTATGGCCTGACCTCGGTCGCAAGCCACGACCGGCGGATCGCGACCCTGTCCTATGGCTATGCCGATGGCTGGCCGCGGATGCTGAGCAACCGGGGCGCGGCCTATGTCGCCGGGGTACGCGCGCCGATCGCCGGGCGGGTGTCGATGGACAGCATCTGCATCGACGTGACCGATGTGGCCGTAGACCTGCTGGTCGCGACACCCAATGCGGAGCTGATCGGCCCGCACCAGAGCATCGATGCGGTCGCGGCGGATGCCGGAACCATCGCCTATGAAATCCTGACCAGCCTGCGCCACCGCCATGCCCGGCGGATCGTGGCCCTCACCCAACAAGAGGACGCAACATGCGGATCGTGATCCTGGGCGCGGGGGTGATCGGCGTCACCTCGGCATGGTATCTGGCCCAAGCGGGGCATGAGGTCGTGGTGATCGACCGGCAGGCCGGCCCGGCGCTGGAGACGAGCTTCGCCAATGCGGGCGAGATCTCGCCGGGCTATGCCTCGCCCTGGGCGGCGCCGGGCATTCCGGCCAAGGCGATGAAGTGGCTGTTCATGCAACACGCCCCGCTTATCCTGCGGCCGCAGATGGACCTGGCGATGCTGCGCTGGCTGGTCGCGATGCTCGGCAACTGCAATGCGCGCGACTATGCGGTGAACAAGGGGCGCATGGTGCGGCTGGCCGAATATAGCCGCGACAAGCTGATCGAACTGCGCGGCGCCACCGGCATTGCCTATGACGAGCGGTCGCAGGGCACGTTGCAGCTGTTCCGCGAGGAGAAGCAGCTGGCCGGGATCGACAAGGATATCGCGGTGCTGAAGGCCGATGGCGTCGCGTACGAAGTGCTCGACCGCGCGGGCTGTATCGCTGCCGAACCTGGGCTGGCGGGGAGCAATATTCCGCTGGCGGGCGGCTTGCGGTTGCCGGGCGACGAGACGGGCGACTGCTTCAAGTTCACCAACCGGCTGGCCAAGATGGCGGCGGCAGCGGGGGTCGAGTTCCGCATGGGCACGACGATCCGCCGGCTGGTCCGGCAGGGCGGCCGGATTGCGGGGGTCGAGACCGATGCGGGCATGGTGACGGGGGACGCCTATCTGGTGGCGCTCGGCAGCTTTTCGCCGAAGCTGGTCCGGCCGCTGGGGCTGAAACTGCCGGTCTATCCGGTGAAGGGTTATTCGATCACGGTGCCGATCGTCGACGAGGGGCGCGCGCCGGTGTCGACGCTGCTCGACGAAAGCTACAAGGTCGCGATCACCCGGCTGGGCGACCGCATCCGCGTGGGTGGCATGGCGGAGATTTCGGGGTTCAACAACGACCTGCCCGAAGCGCGGCGGGCGACGCTGGAATATTCGCTGGGCAGCCTGTTCCCCGGCGCGGGTGATACGTCGCGAGCGAGTTTCTGGAGCGGGCTCAGGCCGATGACGCCGGACAGTACGCCGGTGGTGGGGCCGACGAAGTTCGGCAACCTGTTCCTGAACACCGGACACGGCACGCTGGGGTGGACCATGGCATGCGGATCGGCGGCGGTGATCGCCGACCTGATGTCCGGCAGGCGCGCGGCGATCGAGACGGAGGATTTGTCGATCGCTCGGTATTGAGCCAAAGGCTCGTCATTCCCGCGAAGGCGGGAATCCATAGACGCTGACGTTAGGGAACGATTCGCAACCGCTGCGTATATGGATCCCCGCCTTCGCGGGGATGACGATACTTGCGCCCCCTACCCCAGCAACGCCGTGAGCGCCGGCACCGTCAGCGGTTCGGCGCACAGGAATCCCTGGTACAGCTGACACCCCTCGGTCGCCAGCGCGTCGCGTTGGTCGACCGTTTCGACCCCTTCGGCGATCACCGTCAGGTCGAGCGAGCGGGCCATGTCGATGACGCCGCGCACCACCACCCGGTCGCGGTGCGAGCCGACGATATCCTGCGTCAGCCGCCGGTCGAGCTTGAGATAGTCGAGCGGCAGCGCCTTGAGATAGGCGAGGCTGGAATAGCCGGTGCCGAAATCGTCGATCGCGACGCGGCAGCCGGCCGCGCGCAGCGTCGCGAGCAGCCCCGCCGCCTCGCCCAGTTCGGCGATCAGCCCGCTCTCGGTAATCTCCACGGTCAGCCGGTCGCGCGGAAAGCCGCTGTCGTCGGCGGCGGCGAGCAAGGTTTCGGCAAAGTCGGGCTGCGCGACATCCTCCGCCGTGACGTTGATCGACAGGCGCAGGCGCGAGAGCGGCGCGTCCCAGCCGGCGGCGATGCGCATCGCAAGATGCTGGACATGCGCCGACAACACCCCCGCCAGCCGGGCATGGGTCGCGGCGGCGAACAGCAGTTCGGCACCCAGTTCGCCGCGTTCGGGATGGTCCCAGCGTGCCAGCGCCTCGACCCCGACGATGCGGCCGGCGAGCAGGTCGACCTGCGGCTGGAAGCGGATCGCGATCTCCCCCCGGTCGATCGCGCGATGCACCTCGCCGGCAAGGACGTCGGCGCCGTCCGCGGCCAGCGGCCCCTGCGCATCATCGGCCCGCGCACCGGGCAGCTCGCCCTCGACCCGGCGGATCAGCTGGTCGCCGCTCTCGCCCGGCGCGGCCACGCCGCATGCCTGGCGCAGTCCCAGCGTCACCATGCCGCTGCCCGCGACGAACGGACGCGCCAGCGCCTGCCGCAGCGCCTCCTCCAGCCCTTCGTCATTGCCGTGCGGCAGCAGCACGCCGAATTCGGTCCCGCCCAGCCGGGCCAGCGCCGCGCGGGCGACGCCGGCATCGCGCACCGCCTGTTCGATGCGGCGTTCGACGGCACGCAACAGCGTGTCGCCGACCACCCGCCCCTGTTGCCGGTTGATCGGATCGATCCCGGCGATGGCGAGCACGCGGATGCCGGGGCGCTCACCCCCCTCGATCCGGCGGTCGAGCCAGCGCTGCGCCCCGGCATGGTCGCGCACCGACCCCAGCGCCTCGCGCACCACCGCGCCGATATCGCCGACGCGCGCCAATGGTTCGATCAGCGCGTGCAACCGCCCGCTATGCGCATCCCGCGCGACATGCTGCACCACCCGCCCCAGCCCCGGCAGGTCATGGGCGAAGGCGGTGGCGGGCAGGTTGTCGGTCAATCGCCGGATCGCCGCCAGCGCGATCCGCCGCCCGTCCGGCCCCAGCGCACGGAGCAGCGCGCGCGGGTCGCTCGATTCGGCAAAGCCGGTCGCCTCCGCCAGCGCGGGCGTCAGTTGCAGCGAGCCGCGTTCGGCATCGTGCCGCCAGCCAAGCGGCGCGCCCGCCCCGGCGGTCGGATCATGCCAGCCGCCGCCCATGCGGACGACATGGCGTTCGGCGGAGCGCACCGCCTGCAACAACACCTCGCTGCCGATCGGGCTGACCAGCAGATGCGTCGCGCCGGCGTCGTGCAGCGCGCCCAGCCGGTCGACATCGCCGCGCGACACCAGCACCAGCAGCGCGTCGCCATGGCCGGCGATGCGGGCGAGTTCGGCGGTGGCGGCGATTCCTTCGTCGATCGCGCCGCGCGCATCGACGATGGCGATGGCAGTCCCGCTGGCGGCAACGCGCTGACGTAGCCCGTCCGACCGGCGTGCGGCGACGACCCGCCAGCCGGCGCGCGAGAGGATCGCGGCGAGTTCGTCACGCTGTCGAAACGACAGCACGAACAGCGCGCGCTGCTGCGCCGCATCGTGGCCGGTCCATGCGGTCAAATCCCACCCATGGGCGCGGACAATATGGAGACATTGGGGCGGCGGCAATGGACACCTTGTATGGTCCGTTCGGGCACCTTAGCTTGGTCGGCAATGTCCTGCGCCCCCTCCCTGATCGACGCGCATGGCCGCACCATCCGCTATCTGCGCATATCGGTGACCGACCGGTGCGACCTGCGCTGCCGATACTGCATGGCGGAGGCGATGACCTTCCTGCCCCGTTCGAAGGTGCTGAGCCTGGAGGAGATCGCACTGATCGCCGAGCGGTTCGTGGCGCGCGGGATCGACAAGATCCGCCTGTCGGGTGGCGAGCCGCTGGTCCGGCGCGGTGTGACCGAACTGTGCCAGCGGCTCGGCCGGATGATCGGGGGCGGCCTGTCCGAACTGACCATGACGACCAACGCCACGCGGTTGCGCGAACATGCGCCGGCGCTGGCCGATGCCGGCATCCGGCGGATCAACGTCAGCCTCGATAGCCTCGACCCTGAAATCTTCCGCTATGTCACTCGCCACGGCGATGTCGCGCAGGTGCTGGACGGCATCGCCGCCGCACGCGACGCGGGCATGGCGATCAAGATCAACATGGTGGTCCTGAAAGGGCTGAACGAGGACCATGTCGGCGACATGCTCGACTGGTGCGGGCGTGAGGGGCACGACCTGTCGCTGATCGAGACGATGCCGCTGGGCGCGATCGACGAGGACCGCACCGACCGGTTCGTGCCGCTGACCCGCGTGTTCGACACGCTGTCGGACCGTTTCACCCTGACGCGCGACAGCCACCAGACCGGTGGGCCGGCACGCTATTGGCGGGTGGCCGAGCATGGCAACCGGCTGGGGCTGATCTCGCCGCTGACCGCCAATTTCTGCGCGGGATGCAACCGGGTGCGGCTGACGACCGAGGGCAAGCTGTACCTTTGCCTGGGCCATGACGACCATGTCGACCTGAAGGATGCGCTGCGCGAGGGCGGGATCGCGGCGGTCGATGCCGCGCTCGACGCCGCGCTGCCGCGCAAGCCGGCCGCGCACGACTTCCGCATCGAAACCGGGGCGGCGCCGGCCGTTGCCCGCCATATGAGTGTGACCGGCGGATGACGACGCGCCTTGCCTTGCTGGCCTCCCCCACGCCGCAGGCGCGCGCGGCCGAGGAGACGCTGCGCGCCCGCTATGATTGGGCGGGGGTCGAGGATGCCGATTTGATCGTGGCGCTGGGTGGCGACGGGTTCCTGCTGCAGGTGCTGCACATGCTGCTGGAGCGCCGCAATACCGTGCCGGTGTTCGGCATGAACCTCGGCACGGTCGGGTTCCTGATGAACGAATGGCGCATGGACGAGCTGGACCGGCGGCTGGGCCGGGCCAAGCCGTTCCGCGTATCCCCGCTGACCATGACCGCGACCACGATGGACGGCGAGGTGCGCGTCCTGCCGGCGATCAACGAAGTCTCGCTGCTGCGCGAGACGCGGCAGACCGCCAAGCTGGAAGTGTCGCTCAACGACCGGGTGGTGATGCCCGAGCTGGTGTGCGACGGCATCCTGGCGGCCACGCCCGCCGGGTCGACCGCCTACAACCTGTCCGCGAACGGCCCGATCCTGCCGATGGGGTCCGGCATGCTGGCGCTGACGCCGATCAGCCCGTTCCGCCCGCGGCGCTGGCGGGGCGCGATCCTGCCCGACAAGGCGCGCATCACGCTGCGCGTATTGGAGCCCGACAAGCGCCCGGTATCGGCGGTTGCCGACCAGCGCGAGGTGCGCGACGTGGCGCAGGTCGATGTCGCGGTCGACCGGGTGCGCGACCTGACGCTGCTGTTCGATCCCGAACATGCGCTCGACGACCGCATCACGATGGAGCAGTTCGCCGGCTGACGCGCAAAAAGTGAAATTAGGCGTTGCAAAGCCCGAATCCGCTGCTAAAGACGCGGCCTCGCAGTTGTTCCCTGATAGCTCAGCGGTAGAGCTCTCGACTGTTAATCGAGCGGCCGTAGGTTCGAATCCTACTCAGGGAGCCAGCGAACCCCCCGGAAAACCTAGACTTTCTCCGGCGGGGCCGAACGGATAGTTTCGGCGTTTTGACAAGTCTTTTGACAGACGTTTTGACATTCGCGGTCTGTTCCGGCGCTCAGGCGGCTGGTATCGGCGCGCTGCGAATCGGACGCGTCGAGCGGTACGCCGCTACCCAAAAGCCAACCGCTAGCGGCAACGGCCACAGCCAGACCGACCAGCCCGAACGCCACCCCGGCCCAATACTGCCAGCTGGCGAGGACCGGCTTCATTCCAGCCCGCGCAGCTCGACCACATCGGCACCGCGCTTCGCCGCCTCGATCACCAGGCGCAAGTCGTCCACGCTCGGCAGGTCGCCGTCCGTATGTGCCGCGACGAAATCCTCTAACCGCGCGATGGCGGTCTTTACGGCGATCGTGTCGGCGAGGTGGCGGTCGGTGGTCATGGGTCAACCTCTACCACAATCCCCGTCTTGGCAAACACGAGCGCGGCGTCTCTTTCATCAATGGATTGCGCCTTGCACCCGGTTACCACAATCTCCGCAAATCGCTCTCGGTCTTTTGCTTGCTGCTCATCTCGGGCTTTCAGGGCTGGGCCATGCTTCGCGCGCCACGCCGCATCCTCTGCTCGGATGCGGGGCAGTTCGTCCGCCCAGCTCACCCCTCCACCTTCGCGGGCGGGGATTGCAGGGCGAGGATGGCGTCGGCGCGCTTGAGGAAATGGTCTTGCACCTCTGCCGACAGCTCGTGCCAATCCGCGAGGCTATGAGTGCCGTGCGGGTCGCCAGCTTCCAACGCTGCGTCAGTGCGACCGCTGTGGATGTGCGGGTGCCAGCTGTAGATCAGCCGCGCGATCGCCTCCCGCTCCCCCAACGCTGCGCGCGGGCAGTCGCAGTTGTACCCGTCATGCGCGCCGCGCCCTTCCGCGTGGCCATGAACCGGCTGCAATCCACTCACGGCAGGATCGCTCGCTTCTTCGGGACCGGCTGCGATCAAGCGAGCGGCTACACCCGGCAGGCACGGATGCTCGCTTACCGGTATCAGCGCCTCTAGCGCATCAAGAGCGGCAGACTGTCTCATCCATGCTTCTCGCGGCACCCGTGGTATGTCGCTGCTGCCTTCTGCGGTATCGTCGCATAGGCCCCATGCCGCGTTCAGCACTTCCGCTACCGCCTGTTGCATTCCGGCATCAATTCCCACCGCTGCGCGCGGGCGGTCGAGGGCTGCGTCTATGGCAGCGAGCAGCTTGTCCTCGCGATCGTCGAAGGCGTCGCACGACTTGCGCTCGACATACTGGCGTGCTTGCGAGAGCGCTTCCCGCAAGCTTACCCCATCCCCGGCAGGCGCGGAGGCTGGATGCGAATAGAGGCAGGTTCCGCCGTCAAAGGGCAACCGCGACCACTTGCGGATATGCTGGCCGTCGTCGCTGAATTGCACGCACAATTCGAGTGATGGAAAGACCGGCGCGGAGGCGATGGCGGCAAGGCGGTGGCGGGCGACAATGCCGAGAACGTAGTCGCCCTCTGCCCGTCCGTTTGCCACGTCGGTAGCCTCAATATACGCGCAAAAGTGTCTGTGAATTGCCGCGGCCTCGTCCCGGTCGCATTGCTCCACCGTCACCGGCGCGTCGTTCGTGGGGGTCATGCGGCTGGTGTCATCCTTCGGCATCATCATCTCCCTGGTTGGCCACCGCGCCCGCAGCGACGAGCTCGATGTGCTCGCGCCGCCGGCTGGCGATCCGCCGCGCCTTTTCCTGATTGGCCTTGTTGTAGATCCGCGTGACCTCGAGCGTGCTGTGCCCGCTGACCGCGCGCACGTCGTCGGTGCCGCTATCGCCGATCTCGGTAATCCCGCCGTGGCGGAAGCTGGTGAACTTGAGGTCGTCCGGCAGTCCGGCTGCCTTGCGGATGCGCCGGTGCAGCTGGACCTGGTAGGTCGGCGTGTAAGGCTTGCCGGTGCGCTCATCGCGCACGATCAGCGCATCGTCAGCGCCGCGCTCCATGCGGGCCAGTTCGGCCTCCAGCTCCGGATATAGCTCGACCCGATCCTCGCCGACCCCGTCGACCAGCGGAATGTCGACGACGTTGCCGGTCTTCGACTGGATCAGCCCGATTCGCTCGGCCGGCACGTACCCGCCCCACGTCACCCCGCGCGACACACGCTTGTCCGGGTCCTCGAACCCGAATGCGTCGTAAACCCGCTGGCAGGCCTCAAAACAGATCGCCGCGGCGGTGGCCATGCTCTGCTTGCCCATCGCGCGCGCGGTGGCCCGATAGAGGTCGTATTCGGCGCGAGTGGCGGCGCGATTGCCCCGCCCTGCCCCGCTGCTCGACTGGATGCCCATGCCGGCGAAGGGGTTCTCCTTCACCCCCGTCTGCTTGTGATGTCGCGCCGCCTGGTTCCAGACCAGCCGGCAGACCTGCATCATGTAGGCGCTCTGTCGATCTCCGTGCTTGGCCTTCGCCTTCTTGTACAGGCTGTCGGCGGCCGTCGCGTCGATCGCGGGCGCGCGGCGCTGCCCCAAGGTGCCGGACCGCATCTCGATCGCGCAGACCTGCTCCATCGCCAGCTTGTAGCCGGCGCGGGTGTTGTGGCGGAGCGCGGTGAAGCGCTCGAGCTTGCGATACCAGTCGAACAGCCAGCGGACCGTACCGGGCGTGAGCTTCGCCCCCTCACCTTTGCGCCACTGGTCGAACGCCTCGTTGATCGCGTTGGCACGCGTGATCGCCGTCGCCAGGTCAGTGCCCAGCGTGCTCGACACGACCGGGCACGTCTTGCCATGCCGCTCAGCTGGCGGCTTGGCCCATGCCGGACGCGCCCAATAATAGCCGCGCTTGCCGTCCGCCATTTTGCGCGGGTTCACATAGCGAGGCAGGCGTTCAGTCGCCAAAATCCATATCCTCTGCGTTCTCGGAGAACATATCGGCCAGTGCGCTGTCGAGCTCCGACCGGAGCGCCAGCGCGCCGCCGCGCGGGCCGCGCGCGCGGAAGTGGACGCGGCCCGCGCGCTCCCACGCGCGCAGCTGCGCTTCGGCCACCTGCGTATAGGCGAGCGCCATGTCTCGCGGCATCGCGGCTGGCCAGTCCGGCAGGTCACGAAGGGCGAGCGCGGCCATCAGCCCGACACCTCACTGTCATAGCTAATGTCGATCGAAACCCCGGCCGCCCTGCCCAACGCGTCGAACACGGCCGCCGTGTAGCTCGGCGGGATCGTCCCGGTCCGGTGCGGGTCGGCGGCCCATGCGGCATCCAGATGGCGGAAGCGGGCGCGGGCCTGCTTGGTGCGGTCGTAGCGCGGCTGGAGCCATTGCCGCTCGCGCGCCAGCCAGTCGGCGTCCGGCATGCCGTGCTTCGCCGCCAGCCGCTCGCGCGTGTTGTACGCGCCCTCGGCAACCGCATGGTCCGCGTCGGGGTCGTCGATCGCCAGTGAGCATAGCGCGATCAGCGACCGGCCGTGCGTGCGGGTCGCATAGGCGGCCAGCCCCTCCGTGCCCGGATAGTCGACCGCGCCCTGGCAGAAGCAGTCGGACGGCTGGTGGCCGAGGCAGAAGTGGCAGACCTCGCCGTCGGGCGCGCGGGGCCTCATGCTGCTTCATCCTCATCGGACCTCATTGCCGCCAGCAAAGGCTCGATCGCGCCGGCCATCGTCAGCAACGGCTGAAGTTGCTTTGATAGGTGAGCCAGCCCGCCGTAGGTTTTGGCAACGCCCAGACGATGCACCATGCCAACAGCGCGGCCGAACGACTTTTCGTCGAACCAACGACCCAGCATGCCGTCCGTATCTTCGCCCGGACCAATGCCTGCGGCCTTCTTTATCGCCTCCAGCGTTGAGCGAGCCGCCTCGTCCTGCGATCGGACGTGGCGCCGCTCTTCCTCGACGCCAGCCTTGATCTGCGTGGCGACCGACGCCCGCAACGCCTCGGTTTGCTTCTGCACCGCCTCGTGCACGGTCGCCTTTGCGTGCTCATCGGCGCGCCGCAGCAGCGCGGCAAGGAACGGCATGTCGATGGGCTGAGGCTGGAGCTTTGGCGCCTGCTTCACGCACCGCAGGCCATTCGCCTGCACCTCGTACAGCCCCCACCCCTCCGGCAGTTCGCCGTCCTTCACGATGCCGGGCGGGGTTACGATCCACCAATAGGTGCAGAACCGTGCGATGGCCTCCGCCTTCGCAGGGTTGCGCATCTCTGAAAGCCAGTCGGACCGGGATACCTTGATCTCGAACCCCTGAAGCGCAAGGCCGCGCGATGGCCATAGACCCATCGCGATTGCATCGGCCCAGCGGCGCGAGCGTCCGCCGGTGGCGTCGCCGACCTCATAGAACAGCGCGTATTCCGGCGCGGCGAATTTGCGCGCCAGCGCGGCGCGAACGTCTGCGGATCGCATCATTCGCATCCCCGCCCGACCAGTTCGCCGTTCACGCCGCCGGTGAAGTCCTGCCAGTGGACCCAGCCCTTCGGGCAGTGGAAACCCCACTCGCGCACCTTCGGGCCGGTGATAAACAGCGACACCGCACGCTCACCCGGCAGGATTTCGAGCCGGTGCGCCGCCTCGGCTGGCCGACTGCCGATCCAGCCCGGCTCGCGGAGGGTCGCGCCTTCCGGCGTGTGCTCGATATAGCGGCCGTCAAGCAGCATCGACGTGTTCGGCCACGGGTGGTCGTGCAGCGCGCGGTCGTCGTCGCTGCGCAGGATTTCGTGCAGGTACACGTTGCAGCCAGCATTGCGGGGGATGACCCACCAGCGGCGCAGATACGGCTGGGCGGGTTCGCCGATGACGAAGTCTGGCGCGCGCAGCATCAGGGCGTTTGCCCAAGCCAGCATGGCGGTCGGGTCGGCGTAGGGAATCATGCCCCAGCCCTCATCTCAGCAGCAAGCGACTGCGCTTCCTCCGGTGTCGCGACCCGAAACATCGGGTGGACCTTACTGTCCCCGCCGATCACTTCGAGTTCGTGGATCCTGAAAAGGCCTCCCAGGGTCCAATCGCACCCACGCCCATTTGCCGCGCGCGAGCGACCGCCCTTGTCGGCCGGCCCGGCGCCAGTCCAACGGCCCTCGCAGCTGAAACCGATCTGCGTTTCCACCTTGTCCGCCGGAACGCCGGCTGCGGCGAGACTGCGCATCGACTGCACCGTGCCACAGACCGGGCAAACAAGCGCGACATCCTCACGCGGCACCTTCTGCGCGTTGCATCGGGCGCGGAACGTGCCAAGGTCGATTACTTCTAGCGCCATCAGAACAACCCCCTGCCCCACGCCAGCGCGACGTGGCCGGCGAAATAGACGACGGCGAATGTGCCGACCGGGACGAGCGCGGCCTCAAGGCGCGCATCGATCCAGCGGCCCAGCGCGACGAGATCGTCACCCCGTCCGCCATCACCGCGGGCGGCTGGCTCGCGGCTGGTGTCGACGACGATCGAAGCGGCGCGAGCCATGGCGCCGGTGGCGCGGACGGTGCGCGCGGTCACGACGCGTGCATCCAGAGCCAGCGGGCCGCCGCCGCGCCGAGCGCGACGATGACGAGCATCACGACAAACGCCGCGGTGGAAATCCAACCCAGCCAGCGGTCGACCTGCGCCTCGCGGGCACGATGCGTTTCGCGCAGCCGCTCCTGATGCAAGGCCCACCGGCGGTCGAAGGGATCAGGCTTCATCGACCGGTCCTCCGCGCTTCGAAGTGCTTCGCCGCGTGCTCGGCCGCCTGGCGCGCGCTGGTGGCGCTCTCCATCTCCATCGTGGCGGCGTCGAGCGCGGTCTTCGCCCGCTGCTCGCGCGCCACCGCCTGCATCACGCGGTCGTCGTGCACCCGCTTCGTCGCATAGCGCGGCTGGGCGACGCGGCGGGCACGGCTGTCGATGTCGTTCTGCACCGCGATCAGCAGCGAGGCGTCGGTCCAGTCGCCGCCGATCCGCTCGGCGCGGATGCGCAGCAGGTCCATGTCGTCGCGGATCTGCTTCTCATAGCCGACGCGCTGGCGGTGGCCCTCGGGCAGCTTCACCGCCCGCGCGCTCAGGTCGCGGATGCGGCCGACGACGGGGCGGAAATCGATAATGGCCTGCGCGACGTCGGGGTCGACCTCGGCGGCTGGAATAATGGGATCGTGCAACATGTGCGCTCCACCGGCCGGGAGGGCCGTTGGATGCGTCATATCGCTACATAACGTAGCGCGTCAACATGTTTTGTAGCGTTAGAACTTCCGTGTCGCGGGATCGAACTTTGGAAGGGCAATCTTTGTGCATTGCGCCGTCGTGCTTGTGTGCGCCTTCGGAAGGGTGACGAACGAATGGTACGTCCCCGCCCTGCGATCGATCGTCGCCGTGAGAGACGCAGAAGCCTTGAGGTCCGAATCAACTGTGATCAGCACAGGTCCAAAATCAACGACACAGCCCTTAATCTCAGACCCGCAGAGTGGCTCCTCCCGACCAAGACTTTCGTTCCAGCGCGATACCGACCTGTCGTGCTCATTCAGGATTAGGGTCAGGGTGGCGGCCCGCACGGTTTCAGTGCGCGTCCCAGTAGGCATGTACTTTTCCGTCCCCACGCACCGAATGGCAACGAACTCGTCGGGCGCTTGGGCGACGACAACCAGCAGCGCTGCCCACCCAACTGGCGTCATACCCGCCGACCGACGTAGACGACTCGACCTACGATAAACAGGTCGTCAGCAGGCACGACCTGATCGCCTACGGTCTTATTGTCCGACCGAATTTCAACCATCCCATTGCCGACAGCTCGCAGTCGCTTGATCATTCCGGCACCCTGGTAAGAGCACGCCCATATGCGGTCCTGCATATTGAGAACCCGCTGCGAGGTGTCGATCACTACCTCGTCGTCATTGATCAGCGTCGGAAACATGCTGTCCCCGTCGCCTGACGCAACGAACAGACAAGCCGGCTCAGCACGAGATATGCGACGCAGAAAGTCGGGATCGTACAGAACCAGTTCGACGTCGGGATAATCATCGATGCTGGTGCCCGCCCCCATCGCATAACTGAGATCCACACGCCTGATCGCGATTGCGCCGTCGCCGTCCGACGCCCCCGTCAGTGCGGGCTGATCGGGAACCTCTGCAGCGACAATCTGCTTTCGAGGGGGTGACTTCGGAGCACTGTCGCCGTGAAGTAGCCAGTCCGTCGAAACGCCGAGCTTACTCGCAAATAGCGACGCAAGCTTGGCGAACCCGTTCTGCCCATTCTCGTATGCTCGGTACGTCGTCGCATGAATGCCCACGGCACGCGCGAAGTCCGCCTTGTCAGCAAATCCGGCTTGCTGGCGGGCCTGCGCTAAACGCTCGTGCGGCGTGTCGGGTGATTCTTCCATTCCTTCCGCGTGACATAAAGCAACGCTACAAATCATGTTGCCAAGCGGCGCTACGAATGATAGCGCTTCATTATGAGCAGCTTCCATGATCACGCTTCGCTGATTTTGCATCTGGGTGGTGCCGCCGGCTTAGCGGCTGGCATCTCCACCCACGCGGTCAACGTTCGCGCTTGGGTTGCTCGCAACCGCATACCCCCCGAGTACTGGCCGTCGGTGATCACGTATGCTGCCAGCGTTGGCGACGCCGTGTCCGCTGATTGGCTGATGCATACGACGCCAGCGCGCCGGCGCGCCGAGCGAGCGGCAGCATGAGTTCGCTCACGCCCGAACAGGTTGCCGAGGTCCGCGCGATCGTCGCCGAGATGCTCGGCCAGACGCTGCGCGGGGTGAACGAGCGTATCCTCAACGCTTCCATGGCTGCGATCATGGCGTTGACCACTTCCACGAACCGGAGCGCGCCGCGATGACCGCCTGCAACCGCTGTGGCGCGAGCGCCTGGCACCCCGAGGTGCGCGCGTGCACCTCCACGAATTGCGAGCTTCGCGGGCAGCCGGCCCCGAAGACGGACGCGACGGCTGGCGCTTCCCCCTTGCCGCCGGCCGCCGCGCCCGTTCCCGCTCCCGCTCCCGCCAATGATTCCGTCCCTCTGCATGCCAGGAGCAATGCACGATGACCGCTCCGCACATCCACGGGCGCTATCGCACCGTTTCCGCGAGTTCGCTGCTCGACACGCTGGGCACGAGCTTAACCCGCATCAAGTCCGAGGATGCGGCGACCGACGCTGACCTCGGCCGCGTGCTGGGCAAGAGCGAGGATCGCGCCGCGGCGTACCGCGCCGGCAACGGCGACATGGGCGTCGTCAGCTTCCTGTTCGGCTGCCGTGAGTGGGATGGCCGCTTCGCCAACGACGCGCTGGCGCTGGTCGGCATGCGGCTGGCCCCGATCGAGGCCCCCGCCGACATCGGGCCGAACGCGTTGCGCGCGCTGGGCGCCCTGATCGCCAAGAAGGCGGAGGCGCTGGAGGACGGCACCATCGACGACGACGAGCTCGACGCCATGTGGCCCGAGATCGAAGCCGTCGCCGCGCACATCGATCGACTTCGCATCCGGCGGGCGAACGCCAGCCGACCGCTGCAAATCACGAGGCTCTAACCGCCAGCCGCCGCTGGCCGAAGGATACGACCATGACCGCCACGAATGGCGCGGGCGCGGCTGGGGCCGCTTCCGCGAGCGATAACCTGCGTCCGCTTTCACTCGCCGCCGCCATCGCCGGCATCGGTGAGGGAGAGGCAAAGATCATCGATGGTGATGATGCCCGCACGCCGCCCGCCCCTGCCGCGCTTGATCTTCTGGGGTTCGATCGCCCGTACCAGCCAGCGGTCGCCGAAGCATCGGCAACGACCAGTGCGGACGCCTACCGCGCATTTCTCGAAGCCAAGATTCCGGTTGCGCCGGCGGCTGGCCTTCCTTGCTCGCTGGACGATGTACCGACGCATCTCGCCGACGGCCGTCCGCTCCGCGATCATCAACGCCATTGCGTGCGCTGGGCAGTCGAGGGCGGACGCCGCGCGCTGTTCGAGGCGTTCGGCCTGGGCAAGTCGATCCAGCAGCTGCTCATCCTCGACATCATTCTCGACAAGATCGAGCAGCGGCTGGACCCGTACACGGACGGCCATTTCTTCGGCAAGCCGAACATGGGGCTGATCGTCGCGCCACTCGGTGTCCGGCGTGAGTTCATGCGCGACGCCGCCCTGCTCGGCATCGAGTTGCACTTCGTGAAGTCCAACGCTGAGATCGAAGCATCGCCGGACGTCTGCGGCCTGTTCCTAACGAATTACGAGAGCGTTCGGGACGGTAAGATCGACGTCAGCCGCTTCAACGCGGTCAGCCTCGACGAGGCGAGCGTACTGCGCAGCTACGGGTCGAAGACCTACCAGACGTTCCTGCCGATGTTCAATTCCGTGCCCTATCGCTTCGTCGCGACCGCCACCCCGTCGCCGAACCGGTACAAGGAGCTGATCCACTATGCCGGGTACCTCGGCGTGATGGACACTGGGCAGGCCCTGACCCGGTTCTTCCAGCGCAACAGCGAGAAGGCCGGTGACCTCACTCTCTATCCGCACAAGGAAGAGGAGTTCTTCGCGTGGCTCAACACCTGGGCGGTGTTCCTGCAACGTCCGAGCGACCTAGGGTTCAGCGACGAGGGCTACGACCTGCCGCCAATCACCGTGCGCTGGCATAGCGTGCAGGCGGACCTCGCAGCGGCTGGCAGCGAGAGCAACGGACAGCACCGGCTGATCCGCGACGCGGCGATGGGGATTGTGGAAGCGGCGCGGGAGAAGCGGGATACGCTGTCCGCGCGCGTCGCCAAGGCGGCGGAGATCGTCGCGGCCGGTGATGGTGACCATTTCATCCTGTGGCATGACCTCGAGGACGAACGTCGCGAGATTTGCGCCGCCATGCCCGACGCGGCGGCCGTGTTCGGTTCGCAGGACCTGGGATGCCGGGAAGACATCATCGGCCAGTTCGCGGAAGGAGAAATCCCCCTGCTGGCCGCAAAGCCGGTGATGCTGGGCAGCGGCACGAATCTGCAGCGCCATTGCCACCGCGCGATCTTCGTCGGCGTCGGGTTCAAGTTCAACGACTTCATCCAGGCAATCCACCGCATTCAGCGGTTCCAGCAGCCGCACCCCGTCGAGATCGACATCATTCATGCCGAGACGGAAACCGAGGTCGTGCGCGACCTGCAGGCGAAGTGGGCACGGCACGATGAACTGGTGCAGCGCATGTCGGCGATCATTCAGCGCCACGGCCTCGGGCATGACGCCGCTATCTCCGGGCTGAAACGGTCCATCGGGGTCGTTCGTGAAAAGGCGAACGGCGAACGATGGTGGCTGGCGCACAACGACTGCGTCGATGAGGCCGCCCGGCTGGACGAAGGGTCGGTCGACCTGATCGTCACGTCGGTCCCGTTCTCGAACCACTATGAGTACACGCCGAGCTATAACGACTTCGGCCATACCGACGACGACGCTCATTTTTTCGCGCAGATGGATCACCTGACGCCGAACCTGCTCCGCGCGCTCGCGCCCGGTCGGCTGGCGTGCATCCATGTGAAAGACCGGATCCTGTTCGGCGCGGTCACTGGTCAAGGCGTGCCGACGGTGAACCCGTTCCACGCCAAGTGCATCGCGCATTACCTGCGTCACGGGTTCCAGTTCATGGGGATGATCCACGTCAACACCGACGTCGTCCGCGAGAACAATCAGACCTACCGCCTGTCGTATTCGGAGATGTGCAAGGACGGCACCAAGATGGGTGTTGGCTCACCCGAGTATGTCCTGCTCATGCGCAAGCCGCAGTCGGATCGCAGCCGCGGCTATGCCGATGTTCCAGTTCATAGGGATCCGGAAAGCTATAGCCTGGCGCGGTGGCAGGTGGACGCGCATGCGTTCTGGCGCTCGTCCGGCGACCGCATGCCGACGATCGGCGAACTTGTAACGAACGCTGATAGGTTCGCTTCCCTACCGGTCGGTCGGCTGGTGAAGGCGTTCACCGAACAGACGCGCGATATCATCCACGACCACGAGGCGCATGTCGCGATCGGAGAGGCGATCGAGGCGCGAGACGCGAACGACGGCCGTGGGCACCTGCCCCGCACGTTCATGTCGCTGGCGCCTGGCGCGCACGATCCGAACACCTGGGACGACGTCGTCCGGATGCGGACGCTGAACGGTGAACAGGCGCGCAAGGGTGCGGAGAAGCACGTTTGCCCGCTGCAGTTCGATATCGTCGACCGGCTGATCCAACGGTTCAGCATGAAGGATGAGTTAGTGTTCGACCCGTTCGCAGGGCTCGGCACCGTACCGCTGCGCGCCATGGCGCTCGGGCGACGCGGCGGGGGAAGCGAGCTCAACCCGGACTATTTCCGGTTCGCCACGGCGTATCTGACGGACGCGGAGCGCGAGGCCTCGATCCCGACGCTGTTCGACATGCTCGGGCTGGGAGAGGCAGCATGAGCGCCGTTCGTGAAAAGGCGAACAACGCCTCGATCGGCACGACCGCCGCGCGCATGGTCCTGCTCGAACGGGCGGCTGGCCACCTGAAGCAGCAGCCGCTGGCGGACGCGATGGGGATCGTCAAACGCGGGCTGCAGAGCAAGATCAACGGCACGCGGCCTATCTTCGGCGACGACCTGCGGCTGGCCGCAGCGGCGATCGACCAGCGGGCGGGTGAACTGACCGCGCTGGCCACCCAGATGCGCGAGGCGGCGCAGTGACATGGCTCTTCGTACCCTCAGTGTGTGCGCCGGCGTCGGAGGCCTCGACCTGGGCGTCCGAATTGCCCGACCCGACGCGCGCTGCGTCGCTTTCGTGGAGAGGGAAGCCTCTGCAGCCGCAAGCCTGGTCGCGAGCATGGCGGCGGGGCGGCTTCATCCGGCTGCTGTCTGGTCTGACCTGCGAACCTTCGACGCTACAGCATGGCGCGGCGCAGTGGATTGCGTCCTGTCGGGCGATCCCTGCCAAGGGAACAGCGTCGCCGGAAAACGGCTCGGCGCCGATGACGACCGGTGGCTGCTCGACCGGGCAATCGACGTGTTCGATAAAAGCGGGGCTCGCGCCTTCTTCCGCGAGAACGTCGTCGGGAACCTCGCAGGACAGGTTGCCGCTGCCATCCCGGCATTGGAGCGGCTGGGCTGCCGCGTTGCGTGCGGAATTTTCAGCGCGGCTGAGGCCGGTGCAAGCCACCGCAGGGAGCGGTTCTTCCTCTTGGCCCACCGCCGCAGTGATGGACACCGGCGATACGACGGACCTGGCACGGATCGAAGCGAGACGATCGGAGCAGAAGGCGCGCGGAATCAACGGGAACGGCTTCGGGCAATCGCTGGGCGAGGCGGCGCGTGTCTGGATGACACCGAACGTGCCGAACGGCGGGCGCACTGCGTCCCATGCGATCGTCAAGGGTCGGACCTTGACACGAGAGGACGGCACGAAGGTTCAGCTTGGCTTGGAACACCAAGCGCAGACGTGGTCGACGCCCCCCGCATCGGATGGGGAGAAGGGTGGGCCGAACATGTCGTTCGGAGCGGGCCGGGTACCGCTTCCGACACAAGCGGCGCACTGGCCGACCCCGAACGTGGGTTCAGAGAACAGTATGCGCGGCGCGGGTCAGGATCCAGCAGTCCGGAAGGCGGGCGGACATCAGGTCAACCTGAAGGATGCGGCGGAATACTTTCGACCGCTCGCCGCAATCGACCTTTCGCTCCCGCACCGTCCGACCCCGTCTGGGCCGAAATCGTCAGAGACGCGCCGTCGCTTGAACCCGCTGTTTGTCGAGTGGCTCATGGGGTGGCCGGAAGGATTGAGCGGCTTCGACACTGCGGCAATGGCGTCGTACCACTCACCGCAGCCCTCGCATGGGTGCGGCTGCATGGACTGCTGGCTGACGCAGCAGCGGGCGATGCTGTCCGATTTGCTGACAATCGATCCGCCAGCGCAGGGGCTGCTGCTGTGAGGGCCGCGGCGTGAAGCGGCCGGCCGCCCATAAATACAGCGCCAAGGCGACCCCCTGCGGGTTCTGCCCGAAGCCGCACCCGTCGCGCCGCGAGGCCCGTCGGTGCGCCGACCTGCATATCCTGCAGCGCGCAGGCGAGATCGACGCGCTGGTGGTCGGGCCGCGCTTCTTCTTCGAGGTGAACGGCCAGCCGCTCATTCACGATAACGGCCGGCGGGCGGTCTATACCCCCGACTGGCGTTACCGGCGCGTCCGCGACAACCGGCAGGTCGTCGAGGACACCAAGGGCATGCGCGTGCGCGACTGGCCGCTGCGCAAGGCGCTGTTCCGCGCCTGCTATCCCGACATCGAGGTGATCGAATCGTGAGCACCGACCTGCTCGCTCGCCTCATTACGGCTGGCACGCCCGCCGACCTCGTCGCCGAGGTCGCGATGGCGCTTGCCGAGGCGAAGAGCGACGCGGCGGCGATCCAGCGCCGGCGCGATCGCGACGCCGATCGGCAGGCGGCGAAGCGGGCGCGCGACCGGGCTGATGCCGCGTCACGCTATCACACGCCTGCTAACGTGACGTCACGTGACAGCGCGGACGTTTCCTCCCCCGCTCCCTCTCCCCTTTCTTCCCCCCAGACCCCCCAACAAACCCCACAC